>CAWBSJ010000023.1:0-267809 GCA_963791405.1 uncultured Solirubrobacteraceae bacterium
GGAGCGAGGATGACCGCGAGCCGCCCCACAGCGTCGTCCACGTCCGATTGCCCCACGATCAGCGGAGGGAGGAACCGGAGCGTCTCCGGGCCGGTCGCGTTGATGACCAGTCGCTGCTCGAGCAGCGCGCGGCGTGCGACGTCGGGCGCCGACGACACGATGTCGGCCGCGACCATCAGCCCGCGGCCGCGGACGGCGGTGACGCCCGGCAGCTCACGCAGCGCCTCGCGCAGCCGCTCGCCGAGCGCGGTCACCCGCGCGAGCAGCGCCGGCGCCTCCAGGACGTCGAGCGCCGCGTGCGCGGCGGCGGCCACCACGGGGCCGCCGGCGAAGGTCGAGCCGTGGTCCCCGGGGACGAGCACGCCGGACAGCCGCTCACCGGTGATCAGCGCGCCCATCGGCAGCCCGCCCGCGAGCGCCTTCGCGGTCGTCAGCGCATCGGGCACGACGCCGGCCCACTCATAGGCCCACAGCGTGCCGGTGCGGCCCGAGGCCGGTCTGGACCTCGTCGAAGACCAGCGCCGCGCCGGTGCGGTCGCATGCGGCGCGCGCCGCCTGCAGCAGTTCGGCCGGGAGCTCGTGGACGCCGGTCTCGCCCTGGATCGGCTCGAGCAGGACCGCGGCGGTGCGGTCGGTGACCGCGGCGGCGAGCGCCTCCGGGTCGGGCGCGACGGGGATGAAGCCGGGCACGAGCGGGGCGAACGGCGCCTGCTTGGACTCCTGCGGCGTCGCGGACAGCGCGCCGTAGGTGCGGCCGTGGAAGGCGCCGTGGACGACCACGATGTCGCCGCCCGGCTTCGCCTTGCGGACGAGCTTGAGCGCCGCCTCGTTCGCCTCCGCGCCGGAGTTCCCGAACAGCACCTTGCCGCCGAGCGAGGACGCCGACAGCCGCTCGGCCAGATCCGCCATCGGCGCGGGTCATGAACAGGTTCGAGACGTGGATCAGCTCGCCGGCCTGCGCGCGGATCGCCGCGACGACGCCCGGATGGCAGTGGCCGGTGTTGCAGACCGAGATCCCGGCCAGGAAGTCGAGGTACTCCGCGCCGTCGGCGTCCCACAGCCGCGCGCCCTCCCCGCGCACGAACTCGACGGGGAACCGCGCGTAGTTCTCCATCAGCGCGCTCATCGCGCGGGCCGCACCTTCGTCCCGATCCCCGCGTCGGTGAACAGCTCGAGCAGCAGCGAGTGCGGCAGCCGCCCGTCGATGATGTGCGCGAAGCCGACGCCGCCGTGGATCGCGTTCAGGCACGCCTCGAGCTTCGGACGCATCCCGCCCTGGGCGGTCCGCAGCGCCGCCTCGACGTCGTCGGCCGTCGTCTCGGAGATCACCGAGCCCGGGTCCGCGGGATCGGAGAGCCAGCCGGCGACGTCGGTGAGGAACATCACCTTGTACGCGCCGAGCGCGCGGGCGACGGCGCCGGCCGCCTCGTCGGCGTTGACGTTGTGCGAGCGGCCGTCGCGGTCGGCGCCGACCGACGCGATCACGGGGATGTAGTCCTCGGCGACGTGGCGGATGACGCCCGCGTCGACGCGCTCGATCCGGCCGACGAGCCCGATGTCCTCGCCCGCGGGGCCCTCCATCGTGTCGACGCGGAACAGCATCCCGTCGTCGCCGCACAGCCCGACGGCCGGCTGCCCGTGGCGGCCGAGCCGCAGCACGATGTCCTTGTTGACCTTGCCGACGAGGACCATCTTCGCGATCTCGACCGTGTCCTCGTCGGAGACGCGCAGGCCGCCGACGAACTCGACCGGCATGTTCAGCCGCTGCATGTAGCGGGTGATGTCCGGGCCGCCGCCGTGGACGACGATCGGGTTCATCCCGACGTACTTGAGCAGGACGACGTCGCGCGCGAACTCCTCGCGCAGCTGCGGGTCCTCCATCGCCGCGCCGCCGTACTTGATCACCACGGTCTTGCCGTGGAACTCGCGGATGTACGGGAGCGCCTCGAGGAGCGTCGATACTCTGCCTCGGCCGGAGGCCTCGTCACCGCTTCGCTCGGGATTCACGTCGTGTACTCCGCGTTGATCCGGACGTAGTCGTGGGAGAGGTCGGAGAAGAAGACCTCGGTCTCGGCGCCCTCGCCGGGCAGGCCGACGACGTACTCCACCTCGTCGCCGAGCGCCGGCGGGTCGTGCGGGAGCGCGATGCCGCCGCCGCACACCTGGACGCCGTCGATCCAGATGTCGTAGGGCAGCGGGGCGGTGCCGGGCAGCGCGGCGCCGACCGCCTGCGCGACGCGGCCCCAGTTCGGGTCGCCGCCGTTGAGCGCCGCCTTCACGAGCGGGGAGTTCGCGACCGCGCGGGCCACGCGCTCGGCGGTCCCGCCGTCGCCGCCGTGGACGTGCACGCGGGCCGTCCGCGCCGCGCCCTCGCCGTCGCGCACCATCTGCAGCGCCAGCCGCCGCAGCGCGTAGTCGAGCGCCTCCCCCAGCCGCAGCTCGTCGTCGCTCTCGGGGTCGACGATCACGCCGCTCGCGCCGCTCGCCATCAGGATCGCGGTGTCGTTGGTGGAGAGCTGGCCGTCGACGCTGATCCGGTCGAACGAGCGCTTGACGCAGACGCCGAGCAGCAGGTCCGCGGTCTCCGGCTGGAGCACCGCGTCGGTCTGGACGAAGCAGAGCATCGTCGCGAAGCCGGGCTGGATCATCCCCGCGCCCTTGGCCTGGGCGCTGATGCGGACGGTGCCGGCCGGCAGCGCGACGTCGAGCGCGAGCCGCTTCTCGAACGCGTCGGTGGTGGCGATCGCGCGCCAGAGGTCCCCGTCGCCGTCCGCGGCGAGCGCGCCGCGTGCCTCCAGGATCGCGCCGATCATGCCGTCCATCGGCAGCGGCACCCCGATCACGCCGGTCGAGGCGACCGCGACCCGGTCCTCGTGCACCCCGGCCGCCATCGCGGCGGCGCCCTGCATCCGGGCGGCGTCCTCGAACCCGCGCCGGCCGGTGGCCGCGTTCGCGTTGCCGGAGTTGGCGACGACCGCGCGCAGAGCGTCCAGGCGGCAGCGCTCCTGGCAGAGGACGACCGGGGCGGCGAGCACCCCGGAGCGGGTGAAGCGCGCCGCGGAGACGGTGTCCGGCTCGTCGGAGACCAGCAGCGCGAGGTCGGGATCGCCCGACGGCTTGATCCCTGCCCGCACGCCCGCCGCGCGGAACCCCGCGGCGAGCCCCTCGCGCTCGGTCACGCCCGTGGGCGGCTGCACCCAGCGCGAGGACCAGCTCATGTCAGCCCCTCGCGCTCGTCGCGGCCGAACATCAGGTCGAGGTTCTGGACCGCCTGGGACGCGGCGCCCTTCCACAGGTTGTCGATCGAGGCGAAGACCATGATCCGCCCGGTGCGGCCGTCGCTGTGGACCGACAGGCGGCAGAAGTTCGTGTCGCGGACCTCGAGCACGCCGGGCGGCCCGAGCCGCAGCTCGACCCACGGCTCGCGCGCGTACGCGGCGTCGAAGAGCCCCATCAGCTCCTCCTCGTCGTGGTCGCGCGCGGGGGTCACGTAGCAGGAGACCAGCTCGCCCTGGGCGAGCGGGACGAGGTGCGGCGTGAACGTGACCGCGAGCGCCGCGCCCTGGACCGCGAGCTCCTGCTCGATCTCGGGCGTGTGGCGGTGGCGCTCGACCTTGTACGGCGTCATGTTCTCGTCGGCGGTGATGAAGTGCGTGGCGGCGCTGGGCTCGCGGCCCGCGCCCGAGATGCCGGACTTCGCGTCGATCACGACGTCGCCGATCAGCCCGGCACGGGCGAGCGGGGCGAGCGCGAGCAGCGCGGCCGTCGGGTAACAGCCGGGGTTGGCGACGAGGTCGGCGCCGGCGATCGCGTCGCGGTGCAGCTCGGGCAGGCCGTAGACGGCGCTGCCGAAGTGCTCGGGCGCGCCGTGCGCGCCGTACCAGTCCTCGTAGATCGCGCGGTCGGTGAGCCGGAAGTCGGCCGACAGGTCGACGACCCGCACCCCGCGCTCGCGCAGGGCGGCGACCGCCGGCGCGGCGGCGCGGTGCGGCCAGCAGACGAGCGCGGCGTCGACGTCGGACTGGCGGTCCGGGTCCCAGGGCTCGAGCTCCATCGGCACCCGCGTGCGCGGGTGGAGGTCGTCCAGCCGCGCGCCGGCCTCGCTGCGCGCGGTCACGTGGGCGAGCTCGAAATACGGGTGCCGGTCGATCAGCATCGCCGCGATCGCGCCCGCGTACCCGCTGGCGCCGAGGACGCTGACCCTAGCCACGCAGCTCGCCCCCGACCCGGTCGCGCAGGGCGGCGACGATCTTCGCGCGGCGCTGGCCGACCTCCTCGTCGGTCAGGGTGCGGTCGGGCGCGCGGAACTCGAGCCGGAGCGCGAGCGAGGCGCGGCCCTCCCCCACCTGCGCGCCGCGGTAGACGTCGAAGACGCGGGCGTCGCGCAGCAGCGCGCCGCCGGCGGCGCGGACGACCTCGAGGACCTGCGCGGCCGGGACGTCCGCGGCGACCACGACGGCGATGTCCTGGCGGATGGCGGGGAACGAGGTGAGGTCCTCGTAGCGCGGGACGCCGGAGGCCGCGGCGGCGAGCACGCCGAAGTCCAGCTCGAAGCCGGCGACGCCGTCGAGGTCCCAGGCGCCGGCCACGGACGGGTGCAGCTCGCCGAGCCAGCCCGCGCGGGTGCCCCCGAGCAGCACGGAGGCCGACCGCGTCGGGTGCAGATACGGCTCGCCGGCGCCCGGCTCGGCGCTCCAGTCCGCGCGCAGCGCGCCCAGCATCGCCTCGAGCACGCCCTTCGCGGCGAACAGGTCGGCGCGCGGCGGCTCGGGGTCGCCCCAGCTCGGCGGCCGGACGTGCCCGGTCAGCAGCGCGGCGATCCGCGTGCGCTCGACCGGGAGGTCCGGGTCGTTCGCCGGGTACCAGGGGTTGCCGGTCGCGGCGGTCGCCAGCTCGCCGGCGGCGGCGCGCGGCAGGTAGACGGAGCCGGCCTCGAACAGCCGCACGTCCTCGAAGCCGCGCGAGCGGTTGCGGCGCAGCGCGTCGAGCAGCGAGCCGAGCAGCGTCGTGCGCATGACCGACTGGTCCTCGGACATCGGGTTCTCGAGCGCGACGACGTCGTCGGGGAGGCCGAGCCGCGCGAGCACGGCGGGGCTGGTGAAGCTCCAGCCGACCGCCTCGGAGAGCCCGGCGCCGACGAGCGCGTCCTCCGCCCGGCGGCGGATCCGCTGCTCGGGCGCGAGCCGGCCGACCGCGCCGCGGCGCGAGGGCAGCGTCGACGGGAGCCGGTCGAGCCCCCAGATCCGCGCGACCTCCTCGATCAGGTCGGCCGTGCGCGTCACGTCGTCGCGGCGCCACGTCGGCACGGTCACGTCGAGCCCGTCGTCCGCTTCGGCCACGCCGAACCCGAGCGCGGTCGAGGATCCCGGCCGCGTCCGCGCGCGGGACCGCCGCGCCGAGCAGCCGCTCGGTCCGCGCGTCCGGCAGCCGCAGCGTGACCGACGCCGGCCCCGGACCGCCAACGTCGATCGTCCCGCCGACGGGCCGCGCGCCGCACAGCTCGAGCATCAGCGCGGTCGCGACCGCCTGCCCCTCCAGCGCCTGCTCGGGCTGGAGCTGCTTCTCGTTGCGGCCCGACGCCTCCGTGCGCAGCGCAAGCCGGGTCGACGTGCGCTGGATGTTCGGCCCGTTCCAGGTCGCCGCCTCCATCAGCACCCGGGTCGTCCCGGCGTGGACCTCGGATCGCGCGCCGCCCATCACGCCGGCGATCGAGGTCGGGCCGTCGGCGTCGTCGATCACGACCATCTGGGCGTCGAGCGTGCGCTCGGCGTCGTCGAGCGTGGTCATCGTCTCGCCGTCGCGCGCGCGCCGGACGACCAGCGTCCCGCCGGCGACGAGGTCGGCGTCGAACGCGTGCAGCGGCTGGCCGGTCAGCAGCATCACGTAGTTCGTGATGTCGACCACGTTGTTGATCGGGCGCTGCCCGGCGGCCATCAGGCGGGCCTTGAGCCAGGCGGGCGACGGGCCGATCGCCACGTCCTCGAACAGCCGCGCGGTGAACCGCGGGCACAGGTCCGGCACCCGGACGTCGATCGCGAAGCCGGGGATCGCGTCGCCGGCCGGATGCGCGTCCTCGCTCCACGGCGCGGGCGCGAGCGGCGCGCCGGTCGCGGCGTGCGTCTCCCGCGCGACGCCGTAGACGGCGAGGCAGTCGGGCCGGTTCGGCGTGATCTCGAGCTCGAGCACGTCGGTGGCGATCGGCAGCACGTCGGCCAGCGGCGTGCCCGCGGCGAGCGCGTCGTCGAGCACCATGATCCCGTCGTGGTCGGTGCCGATCGCGACCTCGTCCTCGGCCAGGATCATCCCGTGGGACTCCTGCCCGCGCAGCTTGGCCTTCTTGAGCTTCGTACCGTCGGGCATGACCGCGCCGGGCCGGGCGACCGCGACGGTCTGGCCGGCGGCGACGTTCGGCGCGCCGCAGACGATCTGCGACGGCTCGCCCGCGCCCGTGTCGACGAGGCAGACGCTGAGCCGGTCGGCGTCCGGGTGGCGTCCCGATTCCAGCACCTTGCCGACCACGAAGTGCTCGAGCGCGGTCACGCCGTGGGTGTGGACCCGGTCCACCTCGGTCCCGGTCATGGCGAGCCGCGTCGCGAGCTCGAACGGCTCGAGCCCGGGGTCGCAGTAGTCGTGGAGCCAGAGCAGCGGCAGCCTCATCCGAACTGCTCCAGGAAGCGGAGGTCGTTCTCGTACATCAGCCGCAGGTCGCTGACCCCGTGCTTGAGGAAGGCGATCCGCTCGATCCCCATCCCGAACGCGAAGCCCTGGACCCGGTCGGGGTCGTAGCCGTGCTCGCGCACGTACCCGAACACGTTCGGGTCGACCATGCCCGAGCCGAGGATCTCGATCCAGCCCGTGCCCTTGCAGAGATGGCAGCGACTGCCGTCGCGCAGGAAGCCGGACTCGCAGTTGAAGCACGAGACGTCGACCTCGACGCTCGGCTCGGTGAAGGGGAAGAAGTGCGGGCGCAGGCGGACCTCGCGGTCGTCGCCGAACACCGCGCGGGCGAACGCGAGCAGCGTGCCCTGCAGGTCGGCGAGCGTGACGTCCTCGTCGACCGCCAGGCCCTCGACCTGGTGGAACTGCGGCGTGTGGGTCGCGTCGTTGTCGCGCCGGTAGGTGCGGCCGGGGACGATGATGTAGAGCGGCGGCGGCGCGAGCTCCATCGCGCGCACCTGCATCGGCGAGGTGTGCGGGCGCAGGACGACGTCGTCGGAGACGTAGAACGTGTCCGAGCGCAGCCGCGCGGGGTGCGTCGGGAGGTGGTTGAGCGCGTCGAAGCTGTAATACACCGTGTCGATCTCGGGCCCCTCGGCGACGCGGAAGCCGAGCCCGAGGAAGATGTCCTCGATCTCGCGCCGCATCGCGGTGATGATGTGCAGCCGCCCGACCGCGGTGACCGGCGTGCCGGGCAGCGTGACGTCGACCGCGTCGGCGGCAAGCCGGGTGCCGAGCTCCGCCCGCTCGAGCTCGGCGCGGCGTGCCTCGACGGCGGCCTCGAGCGCCTTGCGGGCCTCGTTGGCCGCGCGCCCGACCGGGCCGCGCTCCTCCGGCGCGAGCTGGGCGACGCCGCGCAGCAGGTTCGGCAGCTCCGCCTTGCGGCCGAGGTAGGCGACCCGCGCGTCCTCGAGCTCAGCGGTGCCGGCCGCGGCGGCGATCGCCGCGGTCCCCTGCGCCTGGAGCTCCTCGATCCGGTCCTTCATGCGCGCGCCACCCTAGTGACTTCGTAGAGGCCGATCGCCGCGGCCATGGCCGCGTTGAGCGACTCGGAGCGGATCGGGATGTGGACGGTCTCGTTGCAGCTGTCGAGCACGCCCTGCGTGAGCCCCTCGCGCTCGGCGCCGACCACGAGCGTGACGTCGCGCGCGTCCACCTCGGCCAGCGTGCGGCCGGCGCGGGCGGCGAGCGCGACCTTGTGGCCGGGCAGCTCGCCGATGTTGGTCACGCGCACGATCGGCACCTCGAAGATCGCGCCCATCGAGGCGCGGACCGCCTTGGACCCGTAGGGGTCGGCGGTGCCCGGGCCGAGCGCGACGCTACCCGCCCCGAACGCGAGCGCGGCGCGCAGCACGGTGCCGACGTTGCCCGGGTCGTTGACGCCCCAGAGCGCGACGCAGACCGGTCCGGAGGGCGCGGGCGCCCAGCGCTGCGAGTAGATCCCGAGCACGCGCGTGCCCGAGCCGAGCTGGGAGACCTCCTTGAGCAGGTGCGGGACGACCTCCTCGCCGCCGAGCCCGGAGCCGGCCTCGCTCAGCAGCGCCTCCGGCAGCCAGCCCGCCGCGCCCGCCGCGGCGACGAGATCCTCGCCCTCGGCCACGAACGTCCGCGTCTTGTCACGCCAGCGCCGGCCGGCGAGCTTGCGGACCTCCTTGAGGGTGTCGTTGTTGGGGCTGGTGATCGGCATGGGTGCGCAAACAAAAAGGGCGCCCGTCCTGAGAGGAGGGGCGCCCGGAAGCTTCTGGTGTCGTCGGCCGTCAGGCCGGCAACGCCTCGCGGGCGGCGTCGGCAAATCGGCGGAACGTGTCGGCATCGCGCACGGCGATGTCGGCGAGGACCTTGCGGTCGACCTCGATCCCGGCCAGCTTGAGGCCGTGCATGAAGGTGCCGTAGGTCATGCCGTTCTGGCGCGCGGCGGCGTTGATGCGGGTGATCCACAGGCGGCGGAAGTCGCGCTTGCGGTTGCGCCGGTCGCGGTACGCGTAGGAGTCCGCCTTCATGACGGCTTCCTTCGCCCGGCGGTACGAGCTGTGCGCCTCGCCGCGGTAGCCCTTCGCGCGCTCGAGGGTCGCGCGGCGCTTCTTGCGCGCGTGGACGGAACGCTTGACGCGGGTCATCGCCCGTTGCCTCCGAGCAGCTTGTTCACGGTCTTGCGATCAGCCTTGGCGACGGTCTTCTCCAGCCCCAGCGCGCGCTTCTTCTTCGGCGACTTCTTCTCGAGGATGTGGCTCGAGAACGCCGGCCGCGACTTGAGCTTGCCGGTGGCCGTCTTCTTGAAGCGCTTCTTCGCGCCGGAGTGGGACTTCATCTTGGGCATGAGCGGCCGCACAGGATAGCGGCCGCGGGATCTGGCACGCTTGGACATCATGCGCCCCCTGCGTGCCGCGGTGCTGTGCGGCGTGGCGTTCGTCCTGGTCGCGGCCCCGGCGCGCGCGGGGACGGTCACCGCGGGGCTCTCGCTCGGGTACGCGGCGGGTCCGGGCGAGCCCAACCGGCTGATCGTCGGGCGCACCGCGGACCGGATCGTCTTCACCGAGGCGGGCGGGATCCCGATCGGCGAGGCCGCCGCGTCGTGCGACGGCGGCGGGACCCCCGTCGTCAGCTGCGCGGCGTCGCCCGCGCCGGCCTCCGTCGACATCGCGCTCGGCGACGGCGACGACGCGCTCGCGCTCGGCTCGCTCGGCGGGACGATCCGCGCGGTCGCCGACGGCGGGGACGGCGCCGACCGGCTGGACGCCTCCCCCGCGATCGGCTTCGTGGCGCTCGCGGGCGGGGCGGGCGACGACACGCTGCTCGCCGGCGCCGGCGAGACCGATCTCACCGGCGGGCCGGGCGCCGACACGCTGACCGGCGGGCCGGAGAACGCGGTCGCGCATTTCCTCATGGGTCCCGCGGCCGACGGCCCGGACCGGCTGATCGGCGGCGCGGGGCTGGACGTCGCCGGCTACTCGCTCCGGACCGCGCCGCTGCGGCTGAGCGCCGACGGCGTCGCCGGCGACGGCGAGGCGGGCGAGGGCGACGACATCGGCACCGGCGTCGAGCGGCTCGAGGGCGGCGCCGGCGCGGACGTGCTGGTCGCCGCGTTCCTGCTGGGCGACGCGGAGCTGACCGGCGGGCCCGGCGCCGACGTGCTGACCGGCGGCAACGGCGCCGACCTGCTGTCGGGCGGCGACGGGGACGACCAGCTGTCCGGCGGGCAGGGGGACGACCTCGCCGCGCCGAGCGATCCGGTCGCCGTGCCCGACGACGGCCCTGACCCCGGCGAGGGCGTCGGCAGCGCCGCGGACGCCGGCGCGGACCGCTTCGGCGGCGGCGCGGGCATCGACACGATCAGCTACGCCGCACGCTCCGCGTCCGTGCGCGTGACGCTGGACGGGATCGGCGACGACGGCGAGGCCGGCGAGCGCGACGACATCGGCGGCGACGTCGAGGGGATCGAGGGCGGCGCGGGCGCAGACGTGCTCTCCGGCCGCGACGGCCCGCAGCGGATCGACGGCGGCCCGGGCGGGGACGTCATCGACGCCGGGCGCGGGCTCGACGACGTCCGCGCCGGCCCGGGCGACGACACGGTCCGCGCGCTGGACGGCACCGCGGAATGGGTGCTCTGCGGCGACGGGCGCGACACGATGGGCGGCGACTTCGACGACCTGCCGGTGCGCTGCGAGCGGACGACGCTGACCGCCGCGCCGCGCGGCGCGGACCGCCGGAGGCCGAAGGTCAGGATCGACAGCCTGCCGCGCCGGCCGCGCTACGAGAACGTGCGCCGCGGGCTGCGGCCGCGCGTCAGCGCCGACGAGCCGGTGTCCTACGTGATCGAGCTGCTCGGCGTGGCGCGCAGCGCGCACATCTCGGCGGCGCCGTACAACCTGGTCCTCGTGCGCAAGACGCTCAAGCGCACGTCCCGCCCGCGGCGCGTCACGCTGCGCCCGCGGATCGCCCTCCTCGGCCCGCGCCGCAAGCTGCGTGTCCGCATCCGGGTTACGGCGAAGGACGCAGCGGGCAATGTCCGCAAGGTGCGGCGGACGATCAAGGCGCGCAGGTGACGGAGGCGGACGCCCGGGCGCTCGCGACCCGCTGGATCGAGCGCGACCCGGAGACGGCCGACCGGGAGCGCGACGCGCGGACCGAGCAGCTCGCCGGCGTCCTGCGGGGCCTGCCGGCCCTCGTCCCGTGGGTGATCGCGATCTACGGCGACGACCTGCCCGCGCTGATGGGGCTGGCCCACGAGCACCTCTACATCTGCGCGCGCGATCCCGAGGACGAGCGCGCCTACGCGACGACCGCGCATCCGGCCGCGGACGTCGAGGTCGCGCAGCGCGACATCGTCGGCGACCAGCACACGCGCGAGTGGCTGTTCGCCACGCCGCGCGGCGAGCTCCGCGTCACCGACGCGGACGCCGCGCCGGGCCGCGAGCTCGCCGCGACCTTCGGCCTGCGGCTGGCGGGCTGAGGCGGTCGCGCGGGCGCTCCGGCGGTTGCTTAAATTTCCTCACCGTTCTAGGTTCGCGTCACTCACTCACCCCCGAGGAGGAGGAGGCGCCATGTCCCGTGGGCATCGGCCGACAGCGACGACCGTCATCGCGTTCGTCGCGCTGTTCGCAGCGCTCGGTGGCGGAACCGCCATCGCGGCCAAGAAGCTGACCGGCAAGGACATCAAGGACGGCTCGATCGGCTTGAAGGACCTCTCCAAGAAGGCCAAGAGCGGCATGGAAGGCGACCGCGGCGCAACCGGTGCCACGGGTGCGCGCGGCGCAGCGGGTCCGCAGGGGCCGGCCGGACCGCCGGGCGCAGCAGGCGCTCCGGGGGCGCCCGGCGTCAACCGCCTGCAGTACGCGGTCGGCGACGACATCGCGCTCTGTGCGACGGGCGGCGCCGATCCGGCGTGCACCGTCGGCTTCTCCGAGGCGATCTGCCCCGCGGGCATGGTCGCCACGGGCGGTGGCCATGAGTGGGTCGATGCGCCACCGGTGGATGCGACGGAGTCGTACGACTCGTCCAATCTCGACGGCACCGGCTGGATCGTCGCGATGGTGAACAACGCCGCCGTCGCCGCCGACTTCTACGCGGTGGCGCACTGCGTGCCCGGCACCATCGGCGGCGCGCCGGCGGCATCGGCCGGAGCCTCGGTGGAGGAGCTGCGGGACAGCCTCGTCGCGCAGGCCAGGGCGGCGAGCCGCTAGCGGGTGGAGACGGAGCGGGCCCGCGCGTGGCGGGCCCTCTCCGTGCGGCGGCCTACTTCTCCGCCGTGCCCGCGCGCTGGGGCGCGAGCATCATGGTCATGTTGCGGCCGTCCTGCTGGGGGCGCTGCTCCACCACGGCCAGCTCTTCGAGCTCCTCCGCGAGGCGGTTGAGGATCATCTCCCCCCGCTCCGGATGGGCCATCTCGCGGCCGCGGAACATGATCGTCACCTTGACCTTGTCGCGCGCCTTGAGGAAGCGCTCGACATGGCCCTTCTTGGTGTCGTAGTCGTGCTGCGCGATCTTCGGCCGGAACTTGATCTCCCGGATGTTGATCTGCTGCTGGTGCTTGCGCGCGGCCTTCTGCTTCTGGGTCTGCTCGTACTTGTACTTCGAGTAGTCGAGCACCCGGCAGACGGGCGGCTTGGCGTCGGCGGCGACTTCCACCAGATCGAGCTCGCGGCTCTGCGCGTAGCGGAGCGCCTCGTTCGTCTTCATGATCCCGACCTGCTGGCCGTTCTCGTCGATGAGGCGCACCTCAGGAACGCGGATGCGCTCGTTGATGCGGGTGGTGTCGCGCTCCGGCGGCTGCCGGTCGAACCTTCTCGGGACCGGCACTTAGCTGATGATGGTGCGGCGGGCCGTCAAGCGGAGCGCCACACGGTATGGGAACGCGTGTTGATCAATGGTTCCCAGTATAGCCGGAGGCGGCCTCTTCCGTGAGCTTTCCGGCGATCTCGTCGAGGCCGAGCGTGCCGACGTCGCCCTCCTTGTGCCGGCGCAGGCTGGCGGTGCCCGACTCGGCCTCGCGGTCGCCGACCACCAGCATGTACGGCACCTTCGCGAGCTCGGCCTCGCGGATCTTGCGCCCGATCGACTCGCCGCGGTCGTCGACGCGCGCCCGCAGGCCGGCGGCCCCGAGCCGCTCCGCCACCGACGCCGCGTAGTCGAGATGGCGGTCCGCGACGGGCAGGACGAGCGCCTGGAGCGGCGCGAGCCAGAGCGGGAACTCGCCCGCGTAGTGCTCGATCAGGATCCCCATGAAGCGCTCGAACGAGCCCATCAGGGCCCGGTGGATCATCACCGGGCGGTGCTCGGCGTTGTCGGCGCCCGTGTACGTGAGCTCGAAGCGCTCGGGCATCACGTAGTCGAGCTGGACGGTGCCGAGCTGCCACGAGCGCCCGATCGAGTCGGTCATGTGCAGGTCGATCTTCGGCCCGTAGAAGGCGCCGTCGCCGGCGTTGAGCTCGAACTCGACCCCGCGCTGGACGAGCGCGTCCTCGAGCGCCGACTCCGCGCGGTCCCACATCTCCTCCGTCCCGATGCGCTTCTCCGGCCGCGTCGAGAGCTCGAGCCGCGGCTCGAACCCGAACGTGTCGTAGATCGCGTAGCCGAAGTCCAGGCAGCGGTTGACCTCGTCGGCGATCTGGTCCTCGGCGCAGAAGATGTGGGCGTCGTCCTGGGTGATGTGGCGGACGCGCAGCAGGCCGTGCAGCGTCCCGCTCGGCTCGTGGCGATGGACGAGCCCGGCCTCCGAGTAGCGGATCGGCAGGTCGCGGTAGGAGTGGCGCGCGTCCTTGTAGATCTGGATGTGCGCCGGGCAGTTCATCGGCTTCAGGCCCATGCCGCGGCCCTCCACCTCGGTGAAGTACATGTGGTCGCGGTAGACGTGCCAGTGGCCCGAGGTGCGGAACAGCTCGGTGTCGTAGAGGATCGGCGTCTTGACCTCGCGGTAGCCGCGCGCCGCGTTCTCGCGCCGCCACAGGTCGGTCAGCGCGTTGAGGATGATCATCCCGTCCGGCTGCCAGAACGGCGACCCCGGCGACAGCTCGGAGAACAGGAACAGGTTGAGCTCGCGGCCGAGCTTGCGGTGATCGCGGGCGCGCGCCTGCTCGAGCCGCTCGAGGTGCGCGTCGAGGTCCTTGGCGCTGTGGAACGCGGTGCCGTAGATCCGCGTGAGCATCTGGCGGCTCGCGTCGCCGCGCCAGTACGCGCCGGCCAGCGAGAGCAGCTTGAAGGCCTTCGATTATGCGGCCCGTGTCGGGCGCGTGCGGCCCGCGGCAGAGGTCGGTGAACGGGCCGTTCGTGTAGAGCGAGACGGTGTCGACGTCCTCGTCGCGGACGAGGTCCTCGATCAGCTCGACCTTGTACGGCTGGTGCTCCGCGTGGAAGCGGTCGAGCGCCTGCTCGACGGTCACGTCCTCGCGGGTGAACGGCTCGCGCGCCTTGACGTGCTCGCGCATCTTGTCCTCGAGCGCGGGCAGGTCGTGGTCGGACACCGTCACGCCCTCGGGGAACTCGAAGTCGTAGTAGAAGCCGTCCTCGATCGGCGGGCCGATCGAGATCTTCGTGCCCGGGTAGAGGTCGAGCACCGCCGCGGCGAGCACGTGCGCGGTGTCGTGGCGGATCAGCTCGAGCGACTCGGGCGAGCGGTCGGTGACGATCTCGACCTCGTCGCCGTCCGCGAGCGGGCGGGCGAGGTCGCGCAGATGACCGCCGACCTTGACCGCGAGCGCGGCGCGCGCGAGGCCCGGACCGATCGCCGCGGCGAGGTCGGCGCCGCTGGCGCCGTCGTCGAGCTCCTTCTCCGATCCGTCGGGCAGCTTCACGTGCATGGCGGCGAGGATGCTAGTGGTCGCTCCGGTGCGCCGTCCGGGCGCGTGGGGACGCGCCGGAGCGGCCACCTAGGCGACGCGGCGCAGGCGGCCGGTGGCCACGTCGAAGACGAGGCCGCCGACCGCGTCGGTGCGCGGGATGAACGGGCTCGCGCGGATCCGCTCGACGGCGGCGTGCACGTCGGCCTCGAGCTCGCCCATCCGGCCCGGCGCCCACGGCGGCCGGGTGCCGCTCTCGGCCTCGAGCCGGTCGAGCAGCGCGGCCTCGTCGAACGTCCGCATCCCGCAGTCCGTGTGCTGGATCACGAGGATCTCCTCGGTGCCCAGCAGGAGCTGGGAGATCGCGAGCGCGCGGAGCTCCGCGTCGGTCACGACCCCGCCGGCGTTGCGGATGACGTGCGCCTCCCCCTCGCGCAGGCCGAGCGCGGCATGGGGGTCCAGCCGGGCGTCCATGCACGCGACGATCGCGAGCCTGCGCGCCGGCAGCTTCGACAGGTGACCGGCTTCGAACCCGGCCGCGTAGGCGGCGTTGTTGGCGAGCAGGTCGTCGAGCTGGCGCACGGCCGCCGGATGCTAGGCGATACCGTGCCGGACCCGGGTGGTCCCCACCGTGTCCCGTCTCCGTGCCGTCCCGCTCGCCGCGGCCCTGCTCGTGGCCCCGCTGCCCGCGGCCGCGGACGCGCCCGCGCCGGCGCTGCGCGCCCCGGTCGCCGGCCACGTGACGGTCGGCGCGCAGATGCGCGCCGCGGCGCGCGAGCTGCGGCTCCGGGACGCCGCGCGGCGGGCGCTGACGCGCGCCCGCCAGAGCGCCCGCGCGGCGGTCCGGAGCCTGCGCGCCTTCGAGCGCGTGCCCGTCCCCGACGGGCTCGACGCGATCGCGGCCTGCGAGTCGGGCGGCGATCCGGAGGCCGTGGGCGGCGGCGGGCTGTACCGCGGCAAGTACCAGTTCGACCGCCACACCTGGCGGTCGGTCGGCGGAGCGGGCGACCCGGCCGCCGCGCCTGAGGCGGAGCAGGACGCGCGCGCCGCCCGGCTGTACCGGCGCGCCGGCGCCGCGCCGTGGCCCGTCTGCGGCGCCTGATCCTTAGTCTGCCGGGCATGGATGCCGAAGCCCTGCGCGCGCAGTTCCCGGTGCTCGAGGAGGTCGCGTACCTCAACAGCGGGACCGACGGGCCGCTCGCCGCGCCCGCCGTCGAGTCGGCCCGCGCCGAGCTGGCCGAGCAGGCGGCGACCGGCCGCGTCCACGCCCACTTCGAGCGCCGCTTCGAGCTCCAGGACCGGCTGCGCGGCGCCTACGCGCGGCTCGTCGGCGCGCCGGTCGAGGAGATCGCGCTGACGACGTCGACGACCGACGGCATCGGCCGCGTGCTCGCCGGGCTCGGGCTCGGCGAGGGCGACGAGATCGTCACCTCCGACCAGGAGCACCCCGGCGTGCTCGGCCCGCTGCTGGCGGCGCGGCGGCGCGGCGTCACCGTGCGCGAGGTCCCGTTCGCCCACGTGGCCGAGGCGGTCGGCCCGGACACGACGCTCGTCGCGCTGTCGCACGTGAGCTGGGTCGGCGGCGAGGTCGTCCCCGCCGCCCTGCAGGACCTCGACGTCCCCGTGATCCTCGACGGCGCCCAGGGCGCCGGCGCGGTCCACGTCGACCCGCGCGGGCTCGGCTGCGTCGCCTACGCGGCCTCGGGCCAGAAGTGGCTGTGCGGTGCGGACGGCACCGGCTTCCTCTGGCTCGACCCCGCGTTCGCCGAGCAGGTCGAGCTGGTCAGCGCCGGCTACATGTCGTTCGCCGACGCCTCCGCCGGGCTCGAGGGCGGCTTCCGCGAGACGATCGCCCGCTACGACACGCCCTCGCTCCCGCGCGAGGCCGTCGCGCTGTCGCTCGGCGCGATCGAGCTGCTCGAGAGCCACGGCTGGGACGCGGTCCAGGAGCGCGCGGCCGGGCTCGCGCGCCGGCTCGCCGACGCGCTGCGCGAGCGCGGCCGGACCGTGATGCCGCGCGGGGCGACCACGCTGGTGAGCTGGGAGGACCCGTTCGCCGAGGAGGTCCGCGACCGGCTCGCGGAGTCCGGCGTCATCGTCCGCAACCTGCCCGGCCGCTCGCTGCTGCGCGCGTCGGTCGGCGCGTGGAACGACGAGTCCGACCTGGAGCGCCTGCTCGACGGCATCGCCGCGTAGGGCCCCGGCCCAGGTCCAGGTTGGGACCGGGGCCTCATGACAGGCGCACCACCGCGCAGCACCATCGGCGGGGATGCGGCGGTGTGCGGGACAGCGCGGGCAGACCTCGGCGGAGCTCGTCGGGATGCTGCTGCTCGTCCTGCTCGTGGTCGGCGCGCTCATCGCGTCGGACGCGCCGGCCTCGATCGGGCAGGCACACCAGCGACCTCATCTGCCGGATCGCCCACGGCGGCGCGGCGTGCGGGGAGGCCAAGCCCCCGCCGGCGTGCATCATCGCGAGCGGCACGCGGACCGCCTCCGGCGAGGTCTACGTCAACGCGCGCTGGGTCAAGATCACCGTCGACGGCGGCGTCGAGGCGACCGTCGCCCGGCGCAACGACGGCAAGTACCTCGTCACGCTCAAGATCAAGGCCGGGGCCAAGGTCGGGCCGGGGCTCAAGGCCGACCTGAAGGCCAAGGGCATCGACATCGACGCGTCCGTGCGCAAGGGCGGGGACGTCGCGGTCACCTACCGCGCCGACAGCCAGGGCCAGGTCGACACGTTCCTCGGCCAGCTCAAGAAGGCCGCCGCGCCCGACCCGGTCGGGCTCCTGTGCCTCGCCTGCCGGCTGCTGCGCGACCGCCCGAAGGTCGACTTCCCGCCCGTCGAGTCGTTCACCGTCAACGGCGACACGACGGTCAACGTGAGCGGGTCGGCGTCGGTCCAGGGCCCGTACGCGCAGAAGCCGAAGTCCCCGGACGACAAGGGCGTCGACGACACGGTCGCCACCGGCAAGGCGGAGCTGACGATGGCGCGCTCGCTCGGAGCGACGTACTTCGCCAGCGGCCCGAAGCAGGGCCAGACGACCGTGTACTACGAGGTCAGCGGCTCGGGCGAGCTGACGGGCGACCTCGTCATCGGCCCGCTCGTCAACGCGGCGCTCGGCGGCAAGCTCACCGGCAAGGCGAAGGTCGCGATCACCGTCGACAAGAGCGGCCGGCCGCTCTCGCTCTCGATCGTCAACACGGTCGAGGGCGAGGTCAACGGCGGCATCAAGAACAGCCGCTCGACGACGTTCGGCGACATCGCGAAGGAGATCCCGTTCTACTCGCGCGACACCCGGGGCAGCGCCGGCAAGGGACTCGAGGTGACGACCACGATCGACCTCACCGACCCGCGCCTGGCCGCCGCCGCGCGCAAGGCGTGGACCGGCCGCGACCCGGTCACGGGCGAGCCGGCCGACCGCAGCGACGCCGCGCTGGAGCTGGGCGCGGCGGCGCGCGACGCGAGCAACTTCACCGTCCGCACCTACGACTTCGACAAGACCTCGGACCGCCACGACGTCGACCTCGTGGTCGTCGGCGGCGCGGGCGAGGCGACGAGCTCGAGCCAGCGGACGACCGGTTTCGGAACCTACGACCCGGAGACAGGAGCCTTCACGTGGTCCAACGGCTGCCCCACCTGATCGCGGCGCTCTGCGCGGTCGCCGTCCTGGCCGGCTGCGGCGGGGACGAGCGCGAGGCGGAGCCCGCCGCGGGGCCGCCGCGGCCGCCCGCCGTCAGCGTGCCGACCGGGTTCGCGCCGCTGCGCGGCGCCGACTGGGCGATCGCCGTCCCCGGCGGCTTCGACCGCGCCCCGGTCACGCCCGCCGAGCGGCGCGAGCTGACGCTGCTGGCCACGCCGGAGCTGACCGCCGGCCTGCCCGCCCAGCTCGCCGTCGCGCGCAGCGCCACGTCGCCGGGCGACTTCACGGCGAGCGTCGAGGCGATGAAGGCGGAGAACCGGCTGGAGCGCTCGGACTACCGGCTCGTCGACGAGCACGACCCCGACGTGCCGGGCGCCCGGCTGGCGCGCCGCGTCGAGGCGACCTACGTCCAGCCCGACGGGACGCCGGTGCGCACCGTCGACCTGATCGTCCACAGCCGGCGCGGCGTCCGCTACGACGTCTTCGCACGGGCGCCCGAGGCCGACTTCGCGCGGCTGCGGCTCGCCGAGGCCGTCGACTCGTTCCGCGCCGGATGACCGCCGGGCACGTGCAGGGGCTCGCGGTCGCGGCGCTGGCCAGCCTGGCCGCGGTGTTCGTCGCCGGGCTCGCGCTCGCCGTCCTCGCCGGCGACCTGACGGGCGGCGACCTGGTCGCGGCCGGGTTCGTGCCGATGGCGCTCGCGGGCGCGGCCGGCGGCGCCGCCGGGGCGCGCGCGGCGCTCGCCCGCGGGGTGCGCGGCCGCGACGCGTTCCTCGTCGCGACCGGCGGCGCGCTCGCCATGTGCGTCGCCGTGACGGTGCTCGCTCGGCGCGGGCGGCGCCGGCGAGGCGCTCGCGATCCCGCTCGCGATCGTGGCCGGCGCGGGCGCCGGCGCGCGGCTCGTCGTCAGGCGGTCGGCCGCGCCAGCGTCCCGTAGTCGGTGAGCCCGACCTGCTCGCGCAGCATCCGCTGCGGGTAGAGCGGCGGCGGCGGCGCGGGCGCCTCCAGCCGGGCGCGCTCGTCGGCGGACAGGTCGAGCGCCGCGGCGCCGAGGACGTCCTCGAGCTGGTCGAGGGTGCGCGCGCCCAGGATCGGCGCGGTGACGCCGTCGACGCCCATCAGCCACGCGATCGCGACCTGCGGGACCGTGGCGCCGTGGTCGGCGGCGATCGCCTCGGCGGCCTCGACGACGCGGAAGTTGCGCTCGGTCGCGCGGCGGTCCCACGCCTCCTCCCAGTCGTCGCCCGCGATGTCGATCCGGCTGCCCTCCGGCGGCGCCTCGTCGCGCCGGTAGCGGCCGGACAGGAAGCCCGGCGCCGAGCGGGCCCCACGGCAGCACGCCGAGCCCGGCGGCGCGGCAGAACGGCAGCAGGTCGAGCTCGACCGAGCGCTCGACGAGCGAGTACTGGGGCTGCAGCGAGACGAACGGCGACCAGCCCTCGCGGTCCTGGATCGCGACGGCCCAGGCGAGCAGCCAGGCGGGGAAGTTCGACGCGCCGAGCGCGCGCACCTTGCCGGCGCGGACGAGCGCGTCGAGCGCCTCCAGCGTCGCCTCCAGCGGGACGGACGGATCGGGCGCGTGGACCTGGTAGAGGTCGATCACGTCGATGCCGAGCCGGCGCAGGCTCGCGTCGCAGGCGGCGGCGATCCGCTCCGGCGCGAGGCCCTCGCCGGGCGGGTCGGCGGTGCCGAAGCGCACCTTGGTCGCGAGCACGACCTCGTCGCGGTGGCGCGCGAGCCACGGCGCGAGGGTCTCCTCCGAGCCGCCGTCCGAGTACGTGTCGGCGGTGTCGAGGAACGTGCCGCCCGCCTCCCGGAAGCGGTCGAGCATGCGCAGGGACTCGTCGGGCGGCGTCGCCGCGCCCATGAGCATCGTGCCGAGGCACATCCGGCTGACCGTGAGCGGGCCGAGGGTCGTCGTCTCCATCCCCGTCGACTACCCGCGGTCGGTTGCAATGCACCGCGAAGCGGGCGTAGGGTCGGCTCAACGGACCCAACGAGGGGGGAAGTGATGCACGGACGTGTAGTGGGAGCGGCGATCGCCCTGGTCGTGCTGCTCGCGGTGCCGGCCGTCGCCTCGGCGGCGACGAAGACCGTCCAGGCGGGGCCCCCGGCGTCGCAGGCGGCGAAGTTCGCGAACGCCTCGGGCGCGAACAATCCGTTCCCCGACGCCGACGGGAACGACTTCTTCCGCAAGACGACCACGATCCACAAGGGCGACAGCGTGAAGTGGAAGATCAACGGCTTCCACAACGTGCTGTTCCCGCAGGGCGGCGTCGAGGCGCCCGGGCTGATCATGCCCGTCCCGGGCAGCCAGCGTCAGCGGCGCGGTCGACGCGGCCGGGCAGCCGTTCTGGTTCAACGGCAATCCCAACCTCGCGTTCAACCCGCTCGTCGCGGCGCCGAGCGGCGGCAGGACGTTCAAGGCCAACCGGAGTCATCAACTCCGGTCTGCCCGGCGGACGACGGGCCGCCCGCGCCGTACAAGCTGAAGTTCAAGAAGACCGGCAGCTTCAGCTACGTGTGCTCGGTGCACGCGGGCATGGGCGGCACGGTCAAGGTGGTCAAGAAGGGCAAGTCGATCCCCTCGGCGCGCGCCGACAAGCGGGCCGCCGCCAAGGCGATCCAGAAGCAGCTCAACCAGGTCCGGGTCCTCGTCACCGGGACGAACCTGTCGCTGAACAACTCGACCATCCAGGCCGGCAACGACCTCCGGTCGGGCGCGACGATCTACAAGTTCTTCCCGGCGAACCTCACCGTGAAGACCGGGACGACCGTCACGCTCCAGATGCCGCCGAGCACGACCGAGGTGCACACGTTCACGTTCGGGCCGATCAACGGCAAGGACGCCTACGTCGACCAGCTCGCGAACGAACCTGATCGGGGCGACGATCGACCCGCGCGGGTTCTACGTGAGCGATCCGCCGCCGGCGGGCCGGCACGCTGACGCCGGCGAGCCACGGAAACGGCTTCTACAACACCGGCCTCCTCGCCGGCGGGCCGCCGATCCCGCTCGCGACGAAGACGCAGGTCACGTTCGGCGCACCGGGCACGTACAACTACCTCTGCCTGATCCACCCGTTCATGACCGGCGCCGGTCACCGTGACGCCATAGCGTCCACCGGGGGCGGGGCCGTTCACCGGCCCCGCCCCGGAGGCGTGTGCGCGCTGCGTCACAATCTGGGGGTGCCCGACCTGCTCCCAGGCGCCCAGATCGCCGGCTGCCGCATCGAGGCGGTCGCCGGCCGCGGCGGCATGGGCATCGTCTACCGCGCGACCCAGCTGTCGCTCGGCAGGCCTGTCGCCGTCAAGCTGATCGCCCCCGAGCGGGCGGGCGATCCCGGCTTCCGCGAGCGCTTCGAGCGCGAGTCGCGCGTCGCCGCGGCGATCGACCACCCGAACGTGATCCCGGTCTACGCGGCGGGCGAGGAGGGCGGGCACCTCTACCTCGTCATGCGCTACGTGAACGGGACCGACCTGCAGGGCCTGCTGGCCCGCGAGCGCCGGATCCCGCCCGAGCGGGTCGCGTCGATCGGCCTCCAGATCGGCGCCGCCCTCGACGCCGCGCACGCCGTCGGGCTCGTGCACCGCGACGTCAAGCCGGCCAACGTCCTGCTCAACGGCGAGCACGCCTACCTCGCCGACTTCGGCCTCTCGCAGACGATGGGGACCGACACCCGCCTGACCACCACCGGCCACTGGATCGGGACCGCCGACTTCATGGCGCCCGAGCAGTTCTCCGGCGACGTGGTCGACGCGCGCGCCGACGTCTACGCGCTGGGCTGCGTCCTCTACAACGCGCTGACCGGCGAGACGCCGTACCCGCGCGGGACCGTCCCGGCGACGATGCTCGCCCACCTGCACGACGCGCCGCCGCGGCCGACCGCGGTCACGCCCGGCGTGCCCGAGGGCTTCGACCGCGTGATCGAGCGCGCGCTCGCGAAGGCGCCCGGCGACCGCTACCCGTCCGCGGGCGACCTCGGCCGCGCCGCGCTCGCGGCCGCCGAGGGCCGGCCGGTGACCGGCAGCGAGCGCACCGTCGCGCGCGGCGCGGCGGCGCCCCAGCGCCCCGAGCCGGCCGGAGGACGAGGGGCTCGCCGCGGTCACGCAGGTCATGCACTCCGAGACGCGCAACGGGAGCGCGCCGACCGCGGTCACCGTCGCCGCGCCGCGCACCGCCGCGCACGCCCGGCCCGCGCCGGCGGCCGCGCCCGATGAGGACCGCACCCGCCGGCAGCCCCGCGAGACGCTGCCGCTCGGCGACCAGCCGCGCAAGCGCCGCCGCGGCCGCCGCGTCCTCGCCCTGCTCGCGCTCGCCGCCGTCGCCGCGGGCGCCGGCTATGCGGCCGTCGAGCTGACCGGCACGAACGCGCCGGACCCGGAGACGCTGCCCGGCGCACCGGTCGCCGACGGCGAGGTGCAGTCGCTCGTCCGCCGCTTCTCCGACGCCTACGCGGCCGAGGACACCGCCGCGCTCGGCCGGCTGCTGACCCGCGACGCCGAGCGCGTCGTGCCCGGCGCGCGCCAGGAGGGCCGCGCCGACGTCGTCAAGGCCTACCGCGACCAGTTCGCCGAGTCGGACACCCGCAGCTTCAAGGTCGAGGACCTGCAGGCGGCGGGCGGCGCCACCGGCCGCGCGACCGGGCGCTACGTCGCGACCTACAAGGGCGATCCCGACGTCACCGGGACGATCACCTTCGGGATCCTGCGCGACCGCGGCACCCCGCGGATCGCGCTGATCTCGGCCCGCCAGGACGGCTAGCTCAGCAGTCGCGCGCGACGGACAGCGTGACGTCGCTGCCCGGCAGGACCTGCGCGCCGGCGCGCGGCTGCATCGAGCAGACCTTCGGGTCGCCCGGCAGGATCGAGTCGAAGAACCCGCCCGCGTCGTCCATCGAGACCTTCAGCCCGAGCCCCTCGAGCTGCTCCTTGGCCGAGTCCGCGTCCGAGCCGCTCACGTCGGGCAGCGCCACGCGCTGCTCGTAGACCACGCGCAGGACCGCGAAGTCGGGGCGCCGGCTCGCGGCGCTGGCGTCGACGTCGATCAGGTTGGCCCCCGGCTGCAGCTCGACGTCGGTGCTGAAGCTGCCCCCGTCGACCGACACCTCGCGCCCGAGCACGCGGACGTGCGCGGCGGCGGGCCGGACGGTGCCGGTGATCGTCGCGGAGCGCCGTCCGGACGGTGGCGGCGTCGGCCGGCCCGCTGAGCGAGAGCGTGACCCCGGGCTCGTTGCGCGGGGGCTTCGGCGCGTCGCCGCAGCCGAGCGGGAGCGCGGCGAGGACGAGCACGGCGGGGAGGGCGGCACGGCGCATCGGACCGTCCAGGCTAGCCGGGTCGCCTCCTACCCTTGAGCAACTCCGCGGGCTCCGGACGGTTATGGCCAGAGCCGCTCCCCCAGCCGTGTCGAAGGAGAATCGTCCGTGAAAGCCCTCTGCCTGCCGTTCGCCGTCGCCCTCGCGGCGCTGGCCCTCGTCGTCCCCGCCGCGGCGTCCGCCGCGCCCGGCGACGTGCGCGTGCAGGTGGAGTCGCGCGACACGACGCTGCTCGACGGCGGCGGCGCCGCGACGGCCCGGGCGAGCGCCCAGCGCACGCTCACCCCGTGCACGTGGTCGTACTTCGGCGACCCGCGCTCGGTCGCCCATCGCGACTGGATCTTCACCGGCTGCATCAGCCCGGACGGGCGGGTCAAGCTCGACGAGTACAACCTCGGCACCGGGCAGAAGCGGCTGCTGACGCTGTTCCGCGGGCTCGAGTCCGACGACCACAACAACCCGAGCCTCGTCTTCTTCAAGAAGAAGCTCTACGCGTTCGCGTCCGAGCACTCGGGCTACGTCTACCCGCTCGACCGCAACCCGCGGATGCAGTACCGCGTGTCCAAGCAGAACTACGGCGCCGGCACGGCCTGGGGGCCGACGAGGACGATCTCGCTCGGCTCCGGCTGCGGCCTGGGCTACACGTATCCCAACCCGGTCGTCTCCAACGGCCGGCTCTACCTGTTCATGCGCGGCCCCTGCTGGTACCCGTACTACACGTCCACGAAGGACGGGAAGCACTGGACGTCGCCGAAGACGATGGTGCTCGGCCCGCCCGCCGCGGGCCGCAACGTCCGGCCGTACGCGAAGTACGTCGCGGCGCCGGACGGGTCGATCCTGATGACGTTCTCCGACGGGCACCCGGGCTCGTACAAGAACAGCCTCTGGTACATGCGGTTCAAGAACGGGCGCTTCTTCAAGGCGGACGGCACCGCGATCGGCCGCAGCAGCGACCTGCCGTTCCGGCTCCAGCAGCTCGACAAGGTCCAGTCCTACTCGGCCAGGAAGGGCCGGCCGTGGCCGATGGACATCGCGTTCGGCTCGGACGGCGTCCCGTCGATCGTCTACTCCAGCCGCGTCGGGGACGACGACGTCTTCCGCTACGCGCGCTTCAACGGCACCAAGTGGGTCACGCGCTTCATCTCCGACGCGGGCGGCAGCCTGTTCGGCTACCGCAACGGCGGGATCACGTTCAACCACGCGGACCCGAACTGGGTCGTGCTGACGCGGCTGATCGACGGCGCGCAGGAGATCGAGCTGCGGCACACGGCCGACCAGGGCCGGACCTGGCAGTCGTGGCAGCTGACGCGGAACTCGAAGGTGCTCAACTTCCGCCCGGTCTTCCCGCGCGGGCTGACCGACCCGGGCCAGCTCGTCGTGGTCTACGTGTCGGGCTCGGCCTCGAGCTTCCGCAGCTACCGCACGGTGATCAAGATGAACATCAGCCCGTCGCCGCTCGCGCCCGCCCCGACCCCGACGCCGAGCCGGCGCCCAGCCCGGTCCCGACGCCCACCCCCACGCCGCCGCCGGCGGCCACGCCGACCCCGGCGCCGCCGGGCGGCGGCACGCCGGCGCCCTAGGGCGTCGCCTCGGCGACGCGCAGCAGCAGCTCCTGGAGCCGCTCGCGGTCGGCGTCGTCGAGGACGGCGAACGTGCGCGCGTTCTCGGCGTCCGCGATCGCGGTCACCTCGCCGAGCACGCGCCGGCCCTGCGCGGTCAGGTGGACGGCCTGGATGCGGCGGTCGCTGTCGCTGCGCCGGCGCTCGGCCAGGCCGAGCCGCTCGAGGTCGTCGAGCACGCCGACCATCGGGCTCTTGTCGATCCGCAGCCGGCGCCCGAGCGCGCGCTGCGACATCGGCCCCTCGGCGTCGATCACGACGAGCACCGAGGCGTGGCGGCTGCGGATGCCGTGCGCCGCGACCGCGCCCTCGAAGCGCTCGGTCGCGTGCTCGGCGATGAACGTGAGCAGGTAGCCGGGCCAGTGCGTGAGCGCGGGCGGGAGCGTGAGGGAGATCGTGGCGGACGTCATACTCGGGCCTCAGACCGTACCGCTCCGAGAACGTCTTGAAAAGAGACGGCTCGGGGTAGCAGAATGGAGGTAACAGCGTCGTTCCCTCGCCAGACAGGTGATCCAAATGCTCGCCGATGTGGTGCGTGTCCAGGTCCCGGAGGCTCTCGAGCCTCGCTCGATCCAGCGGGTGCTGCTGGCCTTCGACGGGTCGCCCGGCGCCTGGAAGGCGCTGGAGCGGGCGATCGACGTCGCGGTCGGCCAGCACGCGCGGCTGACGATCGCCGGCGTGGTCGGCGAGCCCACGGTCTGGACCGGCTTCGGCCCCGGCGTGCTGCCGTTCACGCGCGAGATGCTCCGCCACGACCTCGAGCGCGAGATGGAGCAGCACCTGGCGATGGCGCGCGACGAGGTGCCCGCCACGGTGTCGGTCGACACGCGGGTGCTGCACGGGCGCGCGGCCTCCGTGCTCGCCGCGCTCGCCGAGTCCGGCGGCTACGACCTCGTCGTCGCCGGCCCGCGGCCCGCCGGCCGGCTCCGGCGCCTGTTCGGCCGCAGCGTCACCCATGCGCTGCTGACGCGCAGCGCGGCCTCGGTGCTCGCCGTCAAGGCCTGAACCTCTCGCCGTCCCACGCCGCGGGCGCCGCCGGCGCGCCCTCGCGCTCGACGGTGGCCTCGATGAGCCCGTAGGGACGGTCGGCGGCGAAGAAGATCTCGTTCGGGTTGTCGAGCCCGAACGGGCTGAGATCGACGAGGAAGTGGTGCTTGTTCGGCATCGAGAAGCGGATCTCCGCGACCTCGGGCCGGGCCTCGAGGACGGCGGCGCCCATCGCGTAGAGCGTCTGCTGCAGCGCGAGCGAGTGCGTCGTCGCGAAGACCTCGAGCAGCTGCCGCCGGATCGCCGCGTACGCCGCGTTGAAGTCGACGTCGAGCTCCGCGTAGCGCCAGCGCGCGGTGACCGCGGTGGCGAGGATCCGGTCGTCGGTCTCCGCCAGCGTGGTGAAGCGGTCGCGCGGGAAGCCGTGGAACTCCGACCCCGTCGACTTGAGCACGACGAGGCCGGTCAGGCCCGCGACGACCCAGGTGTCCTCCCCGTCCTTCGTGACGACCGCGGTGCGCGTCTCCTGGCCCTCGCGGACGAACGCGTGGTCGTGCGGCTCGCCGTCGACCGCGATCCGCCCCCACGCGTAGGACTCCGCCTCCCAGCGCCCGCCGGTCACCCAGTCGAACGCGCCGGTGAAGTGCTCGCCGAGCCGCAGCAGAAACGCCTCCGGCGACCCGATCCCGTGCTCGCGCGCGAGCCCGTAGACCGTGTTCTTCTGCGTGTCGGTGGCGACGACGAGGCTGTTGTCGCCGGTCAGGTGGGAGGCGGTGAAGTCGCCGCGCAGCTGCGAGGTGACGTTGAGGTCCTCGATCTCGTGCCTCGCGCTGTCGCGCGTGATCTTCACGATGCGGACCTCGGCCTTGCCGTACTGGTTCGGCCCGAGCCGGGCGGCTCCGCTCATCGGTGGGCTCCCTCGGTTGGTGGTGACGTGACCAGGCGCTCGAGGCGCAGGACCGCGATCTCGCGCAGCTCGGAGGCGACGACGCCGCGCTCCGTCTCGGGATCGTTGGCGAGGCGCGCCTCGAGCGCGCCGAGGATCTCCGCCTCGGAGCGCCCGGCGGCGCGGATCAGGAACACGCGGTCGAAGCGCGCCTCGTAGGCCTCGTTGCCGGCCCGCAGGCGCGCCCGCGTCCGCTCGTCGCGAGGCGACGCCGGACTGCTCGCGCGCCGAGGCCGCGGCCTCGGCCTCGCCGCCGGCCGCCCGCTCGCCGATCCGCGGATGCCGCGCGAGCGCGCGGTCGACCTCCGCGTCGCTCCAGCCGCGGGCGAGCGCGTCCGCACGCGCCAGCAGCACCGCGACGCCCGCGTACGGACGGCCCTCGATCAGCGCGGCCACCCAGGCGGGGACGTCCGCGCAGGCGGCCAGCGCCTCCGCGAGATCGGGTGCCGCCGCCCGGTTGAAGGCTTCGAGGTCCATCGGCCCGCCGGCGATCAAAGCAGGGGGGTGCCGGACCGTCAGTCGAGGAGGTTCGCGGCGCCCTTGGCGAGCAGGTACAGGCCGAGCAGGAGCGAGCTGATGACGAGCACGCCGTGCTCGTGGCGCCGCACCCAGGCGGTCGCCGCCTCGAGCCAGCCGAGCGCCGCGCCCGGGCGCACGATCACCAGCACGAGCGAGGCGATCGGGACCATGAACCAGAGGACGACGTAGATCGCGACCTGCACCCCGGCGTCGATGAGCGCCGGGCTGCTCCTCCGCGATCGCGTTCAGCGCGACGAGGTAGATCAGCCCGGGGACGTGGGTGGCGACGCCGGCGACCGCGGCGACGCGCGGCGAGGGGTCGCGCAGCCGGCCGGAAGCGCGGCGACGGCGAGGTGCCGGCCCGGCGCGTCGGCGGCTGCGACCCAGCCGTACTGCAGCCCGACCGCGAAGCCGAGCGCCGCGCCGCCGAACGCGATGTCGAGCATCGCGGTGAGCGTGCCGCCGCCGAAGGCCGACGTCGGCGCCGTGGAAGACGGCGACGATCAGGATGCCCAAGAGCCAGCTCGAGGCGAGGCCGGCGACGGTGAAGAACAGCAGCGGGCGGCGCGGCTCGGGAGCGCGCAGCAGGACCAGCACGGCGGCAAGGCTCGTGCCCGGGCGCAGGCCGCTGAACACCCCCAGGACCAGCGCCTCGAAGCTCACGGTGCGGCGCAGTTCACCACGTCCGGCGGTCGCCGGCGTCACCGCGGCGGCGGACGCCGGGTTCACCGCGACGCGGTGCGGGTAGCGCACGACGCATCCGGATCGGCTTCCACGCGTCCCACGAGCAGGTCCACCCCGCGGTGCTCCGCGACGCGGCCGTGCGCGCCGAGGCGGCCGGCTTCGACGCGGTCATGTGCTCGGATCACCTGGCGCCGTGGAGCGAGGCCCAGGGCCACTCGGGCTTCACGTGGACGTGGCTGGGCGCCGCGCTCCAGGCGACCGACCACGTCCCGATGGGCTCGTTCCACGCGCCCGGCCAGCGCTACCACCCCGTCATCTCCGCGCAGGCGATGGCGACGGTGGCCGCGATGTTCCCCGGGCGCTTCCCGTGGGTGGCGCTCGGCAGCGGCCAGGCGCTCAACGAGCACGTGACGGGCGGCGGCCTGGCCGGTCAAGGCGGACCGGATGGCGCGGCTGCGCGAGTGCGTCGACGTGATGCGCGCGCTCTGGGCGGGCGAGGAGGTCACGCATCGCGGCCACGTCGTGGTCGACCGCGCGCGGCTGTGGTCGCTGCCGGACGAGCCCCCGCGGCTGGTGGCCGGCGCGATCAGCGAGGCGACGGCGCGCTGGGCGGCCGGCTGGGCCGACGGCCTCATCACGGTCAACCAGCCGCCGGACACGCTGCGCCGCATCGTGGCCGCCTACCGCGACGCCGGCGGCCGCGGGGAGCTGCACCTGCAGGTCCACCTCGCCCACGGCGCCGACGATGCCGCGGCGCTCGACGTCGCCTTCGAGCAGTGGCGCTCGAACTGCGTGCCGACGGTGCTCGCCTGGGACCTCGAGCTCCCCGCCCAGTTCGAGGCCGCGACGCGCCACGTGCCGCGCGAGGCGGTCGCGGAGAACGTCCGCGTCTCCGCCGACCTCGGCCGTCATGCGGCGTGGCTCCGCGAGGACCTCGAGCTCGGGTTCGACGAGCTCTACCTGCACCACGTCGGGCAGGAGCAGGCGGCGTTCATCGACGCGTTCGGGGCGGGCGTGCTGCCGGAGCTGCGGGCATGAGGCTGACCCGGACGAGCGACCTGTGGTGGAAGCAGGCGGTCGTCTACTGCCTCGACGTGCAGACCTTCTTCGACTCGGACGGCGACGGCGTCGGCGACTTCGCGGGCCTGTCGCAGCGCGTCGACCACCTCGCCGACCTCGGCGTCGACGTGATCTGGCTGATGCCGTTCTACCCGACCGCCGACGTCGACGACGGCTACGACATCACCGACTTCTACGCCGTCGACCCGCGGCTGGGAGCTTCGGCGACTTCACCGAGTTCGTGCGGACGGCGCAGGACCGCGGGCTCCGCGTGATCGCCGACCTGGTCTGCAACCACACGAGCGCGGAGCACCCGTGGTTCCAGGCGGCGCGATCCGATCCGGCGTCGCCGTACCGCGACTTCTACGTCTGGCGCGACGAGCGGCCGCCCGAGCAGCCGGGCGACGTCGTCTTCCCCGACAAGGAGACGAGCATCTGGTCGTACGACCGGACGGCGAAGCAGTTCTTCCTGCATCGCTTCTACCGCAGCCAGCCCGACCTCAACGTCGCGAACCCGCGGGTCCGCGACGAGATCGCGAAGATCATGGGCTTCTGGATGCAGCTCGGCCTCTCCGGCTTCCGGGTCGACGCCGTCCCGTTCCTGATCGACACGGCCGGGATCGACGGGGGCGCCGAGGCGCTGCCCGACCCGCACGCCTACCTGCGCGACCTGCGCGCCTTCCTGAACCGCCGCCGCGGTGACGGCGTCCTGCTCGGCGAGGTCAACCTGAGCCACCAGGACGCGCGCGCGTTCTTCGGCGACGAGGACGGCGACGAGGTCACGCTGCTGTTCGACTTCCCGACCATGCAGGCGTGCTGGCTGGCGCTCGCGCGTGCGGACGCCGGGCCGATCCGCAGCGCGCTCGGCGCGCGCCTGCCCGCGCCGGCGGACTCGCAGTGGGCCGTGTTCCTCCGCAACCACGACGAGCTCACGCTCGACAAGCTGAGCGGCGCCGAGCGGGCGGAGGTGTTCGCGGCCTTCGGGCCGGAGCCGGACATGCAGCTCTACGGCCGCGGGCTGCGCCGGCGGCTGCCGCCGATGCTGGACGGCGACCAGCGCCGCATCCGCCTCGCCTACAGCCTGATGTTCGGCCTCCCGGGGACCCCGGCGCTGTTCTACGGCGAGGAGATCGGCATGGGCGAGCAGCTCGCGCTCGACGGCCGGATGGCCGTGCGCACGCCGATGCAGTGGCAGCCCGGTCCGGGCGGCGGCTTCAGCCACGCCGACGAGCCGTGCCGGCCGTTCCCGGACGGCGCCTACGGCCCGGACACGGTCAGCGTGCAGGCCCAGCGGCACGACGCCGACTCGCTGCTCGTCTGGATGCGCGAGCGGATCCGTCGCTACCGCGAGTGCCCGGAGCTCGCCTGGGGCGAGGCGAGCGTGCTCGAGCACGACGTCGCGCCGGTGCTCGCGCTCCGCAGCGACTGGGAGGGCGGGACGATCGTGCAGACGCACAATCTCGGCGACGCGCCGGCGGAGGTCCCGCTCACGCTCGCGGGCGAGCCGGCCGGCGCGCGGCTGATCGACCTCTTCGACCCGGCCGGCGAGCTGTCGCTCGGGTCCGGCGGGGCGGTGACGATCGCGCTCGAGCCCTACGGCACGCGCTGGTTCCGGCTGCTGCGCGACGGCGAGCGCCGCCTGACCTAGCGCAGCTCCTAGGCGAGCACGTGGACCGAGAGCACGTGCGCGTCGTTGAAGTGGACGAGGCAGAGGTCGCTCGTGTCGCCGCCCTCCTGGACGATGCCCGCCTCGAGCACGCCGTTGCGGTTGGTGATCGTCTGCCACACCGTCTGGACGGCCGTCGCGGGGTCCTCGCCGGGGAACTCGGTGATCCAGTTCTTGGCGGTGGTGCTGATGAAGACGCGCATCGCGCGCACCCTAGCCGCCGCAAGTTCTCGCGGCCGCCCGCGTTCCACCCTGTGCGCAGGCGAGCGGCGTCAGGGAGCGGCGCCACGGAGGTCACGGCCGACCCTCGGCATGCGCGCCAGATCCAGCGGTCGGTTCAAGGGCGCGCACGCGCGAGGCTGGATCCGTGCACGTACGGCAGCGACGCTCGCCCGCGCGGGCGGCGGACCGCCCGTCGCTGGGCGGCGCCTTGGTCAACCACTTCGCCGTAGACCCCGTCGCGGTAGCGGGTTCGCGTTGAGGTCGGCGGTCGACCGGGGGCCCGACTCGCACGCGGTTGGGGCGCCTCAGTCTGTGCGCGGCGGCGGTACCAGGTCGTCGGGATCGTCCACGAGGACGAGATGGTCCTTCACGCCGGTCATCTCCAGCAGCCGCTCGATGGCGGGACTGCCGCGCACAACGGCGAGGTTGTGGCGGTTGCTGCGCGCGAACTCGTTCTGCTTGATGAGCTCGTGCAGCCCGCTCGAGTCCATGAACGTCAGGCCGCGCAAGTCGAGCACGACGTGGCGCACCCCGTCGGCGTCCGGTTTGAGGTCGTCGAGGACCTCGGCGACCTTCGACACTGTGACCAGGTCGAGCTCGCCGCGAAGCGCGACAAGGGCCGTGCGACGGTGCGTGCGAGCCTCGACGGCGAGCTGATCTGCGGCGAGCTGCTCCGCGAGCGATCCATCGGGTTGCGCTGAGGACACAGGTCCCTCTCTCTCGCTTCTCTCACGATGGTGCGCGGGGGGCAGGAGAAGCGAAGAACCCGAAGCGTCCCCCGAGTCTCGCACACCGCCCAGAACTCGATCGGTCTCGTACGCCGCGCCGCCTGGACCGCGAGCGGGCCTGGCGTCCGGCGCTGGAGCAGTGAAGCGCCAGCCGGCGGGACTGGCGCCATGCGTCGCTCTTCTCAGGTCCTTGGCGAGGAGGATCGCCCCGAGGAGGGTCGGCGTCGTGCGCGGAAGGGCCGCCCCGCCGAGTCTCTCCTTGGCCGGCGGAGCTGGCCGCGGACTGCGCGTTGCGGCCCATGAGCACGCGAGCTAGACGCGGTACAGGTACGAGTACACCGCGGAACGCCCGCTCTGGACCCAGCCCGCGAGGCAGTAGCGACAGGTGCTCGCGTCCTCGGCAGGAGCATCGATCGTCTTCGGTGGACGACCTTCTACGACCTTCACTTCGAGGCGACTGCCTTCCAGAGGGCCGTCCTCGAACGTCGCGGTGATCGTGGGCCCGATCTCGGCGACGGGCGTCGTCTCGGAGGGATTCTCGAATTCGGGCACAGCGCACCGTTCTTCACGTCGATGGGCGGAAGGATTCCTCCGGCTGAGCGTACTCTCGCCCGCTCGACCAGATCTACAGCGCTCGCGGAGCGCCCGGGCGACGGCGTCTCCGGCCGTGTGCGCACCCCGAGCTTGGCTGCAAGCGCGCGAGCCGCTGCGCGGACGGCATGAAGGCGCAGAAACTGCTCTCACGCGAGTCCGGCCTCTCCTCGATGACGCTGGCCGCACGCTCTCGCGCACGGTCAGGCCGAGTCGGTCTGCGGTGGTGCGTCGACTAGGGCAGGCGGATCCGGGAGATGATCACGGAACTCGCTCGCGCCGACACGATTGAGAGTAGAGTCGAGTGCGAGGCTGGCCCTGCGGCCAACAATCCTGGCCCGAGAGCGGTTCTACGCCGACACGCGCCTAGCGCGGCGAGGCAACGCACCCTTGAGGCAAACGGGATTCGACCGCGGGGCTGGTCCTGTTCTCGAAGCTGTCGTCGAGCGCGGCCCCCGCGCTCAGCGGTCGCGCCGACGCGCTACGCAAGCTCCGGTCACGCTGGTCTCGCGCGTCGCACGAGGGAACCCGGCGGAGACCTCGGTCTGTACGACTAGCTCCTCACGGCGGGGCGACGTGCGGTGACCAGGCCGCCGCCTTCGCTGGTCCAGCGATCGGTGTCAGAGCGCGCCACCATCTCCGCCTGGTCGGGCGCCGGCGCCACGTCTGGGAGCGGCGTGCCGAGGGCCCAGCCGTCGCGGGTCCTCTCACGATCCCAGAGGGCGACGGTCACCGGTTGGACGGAGTGACCGCGACGGGCCAGCAGGCCGCATGCGTCGGCCATCCGCTCCGCCGGCACCGCCGGCCAGCACGCGACCAGCCCCGGATTGTCAGGGTGAGCTTGCGCTCGCGCACGGAGCGCGCTCAGGAGGCCGGCGAGCGCTTCCTCGCTGAACTGATGACCGGCGACCGGGTGCGTCGCCGCCGCCGTCGCCGTCGGGCGCGCGCTGGACACGTTCTGCGGTCTGTGCCAGCCATGCTCCACCATCATGAGGTCGCCCCGGCGGCCGCCGCCTGGAGCGTGGCCACTTCTGCGGGAGGCGGGTCGCTCGCGGGCGGCCCGGAGGGCACGAGCCGGAGCGTCGTCGGCGGCTGCTCCTCCGTCGCCCAAGCGACGCCGCAGCGCCAACATGTTGCGGCGCCGCTCGCCGTTGGGGCCTGGCAGTGCTTGCAGATGCGCGGGAGATGGCGGTTGCGCATCGCTGAGCGCTCCTTCGACGAGACGTGCGCGGTCGTGACGGGCGCGGCTACCGCAGCCCGCTCTACGACCGGGTTCGGCGGGCGCGAGTCGGCCAGGGACCTGTCGCTGCGCACCCTTGCAAGCGGGCCCGGCGCGGCGGTGGGACTGTCATCCATCGTGACGACCTTCCGGTTCAGAGCGCTTTCGTCGCAGAGGACGAAGCTGTCGTGAAGATCGCCGCGCGGCGTACGGCCCGGGCGGTGCTCGACGCGAAGTGCTTCGCAGGAGCGTGAAAATCGCAGCTGTGCAGGACAGTCTAGTCCTTGCTAGGTCTCGATGGCGGGACTCGTGCCGGCGCCGGCGAGGACGCTCGCCGGCCTCAGCGTTGCTGGCGTGTCGCATGGCCCGTGTTCCACGAGCGTGGGAGATCCGGGCTCGGCGCGGAAAAGGAGGGCACATCGCACCCTTGAACGAGAAAAGCCTGCAAACTGGGGGCTTTTCGCATGGGCGATACTGGGCTCGAACCAGTGACCTCCTGCTTGTCGAGCAGGCGCTCTCCCAGCTGAGCTAATCGCCCTGGGAGGCGGCAAGCGTAGCAACGCCGCGGGCTAGGTGAAGAAGGTGATCGCGCCCGCCAGGACGAACGCGCCGGCCCACACCGCGTCGAGGTTGACCCACCCCTTGCGCAGCACGCTGAGCCCCCAGCGGTCGTAGACGAGCACGGCCAGCAGACCCATCACGACGAGCATCGCCCCGACGTGGAGCACCACCGCGATGCCGCTCCCGACCAGCGACAGCCCCTGGTCCTGGACGGCGGCGATCGCGTGGTCCTGGGCCTCGGCCGTCCCCGCGCCGGCGCCGATCAGCACCGGCGCGACCATGAGCCCCGCGCCGTGGGCGGTCGACATCAGGAACGACCACCACGCGAGCTCGCCGCGCGAGACCCGCGCCTTGACCCAGCGGAAGTGCGCGCGCGGCTTGACGAAGCGGAAGATGCCGAACGCGAACAGCGCGATCCCGGCGCCCATGTGCAGCACCGCCGTGTCGGCGAGCAGGCCGAGCCCGAGCACGAGCGCGGCCGCCAGCACGATCGAGGCCTCGTGGCCGACCGCGATCGGCGGCAGCGCGCGCAGCACGGCGCGGCGGTCGCCCTCCTGCATCCCGAGGGCGACGGCGAACAGCCAGCCCATCGCCGGGTTGAGGCCGTGGTACGCGCCGAGCAGCGCGACCAGGACCCACGGCCACAGCGAGTCCATCAGCGGTCCGGGAAGCAGTACGAGTCGGAGGAGGCGTCACCGCCCTGCAGGCGCACCTGGTGCGGGCGCTCGCCGTGGTACTCGACGAAGACGTCCGGATCCAGCGTGAGCGAGCCGTCCGCGCCCGCGTCGAGCTTGACGAGCCAGCCGTCGATCCCCGCGGGGTAGAACTGCTCGTCCCACGCGGCGTAGAGCGAGTTCGTCAGGAAGACGCGGCGCCCGTCGCGCGAGACCTCGACCATCTGCGGGCCGCCGTTGACGACGCCCGCGGCCGGGTGCGGGGCGCGCGCGTGGATGCCGCCCAGCCGCACCGACGCCGTCTCGCGCGGCGCCGCGGGGTCGCTCACGTCGAAGCGCTTGAGCTCGCCCGTCCCCCAGCAGGAGACGTAGAGCGACTGGTCGTCGACGGAGAGGGCGATGTCGGTCACGAGCGGCGGCACCGCGCCGAACGGCTGCAGGATCGGCGGGAGCTCCTCGGCCGGCGCCGGCTCGGCCGGGATCGTGATCACCTTCTGGGCGCTCACGGTGCCGTCCTCCGCGCGCCGCCACAGCCACACGGACGCCGACAGGTCGGCGGTCGACGTGACGACGCCGACGAACCCGTAGCCCTTCGCCGGGTCGTGCGCCGGGCGCAGCTCGAGCACCATCTGGTGCTCCGCGCCCAGGTCGATCTCCTGCACGTGCCGGCGCGACTCGAGGTCGAACACGTGGAGCTTGTGGCCGTACTTGTTGCCGAGCAGCAGCTCGCCGATCAGGCCGTCCTCGACCATCTTCGGCGTCCCCCACTCGGACGTGATGAGCGTGCCGAGGTTCAGGTGCCACCAGAAGTCGTAGGCGAGCTCCTGCGGCCCGCGGTCGGCCTCCCACTGCCCCTTGACCGTGAAGTCGTCGTGGTCGAGCAGGAAGATCCCGCCGGGCCCGTCGCCGCCCGGGTCGCCGAGCGCGGAGACGTAGATCCCGTCCGGCCCGCAGTGGACCGTGTGCGGGCGGCTGTAGCCCGCCTTGCGCGCGATCTCCTCCGCCTCGATGACCTTGACGATCTTCGGCGACCGGGGATCGTCCTTGACGTCGATCACGTGGATGCGGGACGAGCGCAGCCCGGGCACGAGCAGGTAGCGGCGCTCGACGTGCGGGTGCGGCGCCCACGGGCAGAGCGCGGACGAGCACGCGTTCCAGCCGAAGTGGTGCAGCTCGTCGCCGGTGTTCGGCATGTCGAGCCGGCCGACGAGCTGCCCGTACGTCGGCGAGCCCTCCTCGACGTCGAGCACGGTGATCGCGTCCGGCGCGCGGTCGCCGTTCGTGCCCGTGTTCAGCGTCGCGACGTACGCGACCTCCTCGGGCGGCGCCGCCGTGGCCGCGCCAGGCGAGGCGTAGAAGCTCGGATCCGGGGTGAAGCGTGCCATCACGGCCCTCCGCGTCAGGGGACGATCCGTAATCTGCCACAAACCCGACCGGGAATGTGTGAAACGTCGCCGTCCTAGGATGTGCGACGCCCCCGGCGCCGTGGCGGAGTGGCTACGCAGCGGCCTGCAAAGCCGTGTACACCGGTTCGATTCCGGTCGGCGCCTCTTCCGCCTGCTCGATCAGCCGGCAGACCGCGCGATGCTGCGCCCGGGTCGGCCGGTAGGCGTAGCCCCACGAGCGCCGGTCGGGCCTGCGCGGGTCGCGGGCGCACATCCGGAAACCCTCGGCGAACTGCTCGTGCGGGCTGTTCGGCTCCTGCCGCCACGCGCCCCGCAACCCCATGATCCGCATGAACCGCGCGCGCAGCGGATCGGTCATCCGCGTGTAGTCGACCACGTGCCCGAGCTCGTGCTCGAGGTCGCCGCGCAGCGGGTGGGCGTCCATGCAGACGGTCGGCTTCGGCACGGTCGGCAGCGCGTAGCTGCGGCCGCCCTCCGGCGCGACCGGGCAGGCGAAGACGGCGGCGGCGGCGATGACCGCGAGCGAGAGGCTCACGGCCGTGGAGTTCGCCGGTGGCGCCGATCCTCCTAGCGCGGGACCTGCAGCTCCGCGATCACCGCGCGGTGGTCGCTGCCCGGCAGCCGGTGGACCTCGACCCCGCGGATCCCGCAGCGGCGGTCCGCCAGCACGTGGTCGATCGTGACCGGCGGGAGCAGCCGGCCGACCGGCCAGCTCGGCCGCAGCCCCTCCCCCACGATGCTCGCGGCGTCGACGTAGCCGGTCGCGATCAGGCGCCGCAGCTCGGCGTGGTCCAGCGTCGCGTTGAAGTCGCCGGCGAGGACCCGCACGCCGGCGTCCGGGGTGGCGGCGGGGAGCGCGCGCATGTCCGCGCGCCAGCGCGCCACCCGACCGGGCGAGGCCGGCGCGAGCGGGTGGACCGCCATGACCTCGACCGCCTGCGCGCCGGGCACCGCCACCAGCGCGCGCGCCTGGTCGTTCAGCGTCCCGCGCGCCGCGTCGAGCGGGCGGATCGTCCCGCGCGCGTACAGCGCGGTGCCGTGCGTCCCCGCGCCCAGCGCCTGCACCCGCGACGGCAGCGTGCCGCGCAGCGCCGCGTCGAGCCGCGCGACCGCGCCCGCGTCGACCTCCTGCAGGCTCAGCACGTCGACGTCCTCGCGCGCGACGAGCCGCGCGATCGCCTCCGGGTCGGCGCCGCCGCGCTCCAGGTTGAAGGTCATCACGCGCAGCGGCTCGGCCCCCGCCGCCCTCCGCCTCGGTCGGGCCGCCGAGCGCCCGCGGCGCGACGAGCGCGACCAGCCCCGCGCAGACCACCGCGGCGATCAGCGCGGCCCGCCGCACGCGCAGCGACCAGCGCGACGACGGCCGCGACCAGCGCCGTGATCGCGACGTACGGCGTGTAGGCCAGCAGCGGCATCAGCGGGTAGCCGAGCTCGAACCCGAACAGCCGCACGACGAGCCATGCGGCGTGGACCGCGACCAGCGCCCAGGCGACCGCGAACCGGATCATGGGGACGGAGTTCGCCGTCGCGCGTCGAATTCCACCTCGCGATGCGATGGTCGACGAGCAGGGTCGAGGCGTTCAGCGACGGCGTGATCGCCATCGCGATCACGCTGCTCGTGCTCGAGATCGGCGTCGATCCCGGCGCGCTCGCCGATCCGTGGCGCGCGCTGGCGGACCAGTGGCCGTCCTACCTCGCCTACGTGACGAGCTTCCTGACCGTCGGGAGCGTCTGGCTCGCGCACCACAGCCTGTTCTCGCGCCTGCGCGAGGTCGACGCGACGCTGATGCGGCTCAACATCGCCCTGCTCATGGTCATCTCGTTCCTCCCCTTCCCGACCCGGCTGATGGCGGACGCCCTACGCAGTCCGAGACGGCCGAGCGCGCGGCGGTGGTGGTCTACGGCGCGGTCGCGCTCACGATCGAGCTGCTGCTCGCCACGATGGCGCGCCACGCCGCGGCGCAGCCCGACCTGGCCGAGAACCCCGCGGAGCTGCGCCCGGCGGGCGCGCGCAAGCGCGGCTTCCTCAGCGTCGTCGTCTATCCGCTCGCGATCGTGCTCGGCCTGCTCGCGTTCCCGGACCTCGCGGCCTTCGCCTACCTCGTGGTCGCGATCCGCGCGGTGGCGTCCGCGCAGGGCGAGGGGCGGATCGCGCTCGCGCGCATCCCGACCGACTGACGGGGTAGGACGGATCCCCATATGCGCATTCTCGTCACCGGTGCCCGCGGGAAGGTCGGCTCCGCCACCGTCGCCGCGCTGGCCGACGCCGGCCACGACGTCAGCGCCACCGACCTGTCGCGCCCGCGGTTCGAGGCCGACGCCGGCGGCGTGCCCTACCAGCAGGGCGACCTGACCGACGCCGGCGACGCGTTCGCGCTCGTCCGCGGGCACGACGCCGTGGTCCACACGGCCGCGATCCCGGACCCGATGCACAACCCGCCGCACGTCGTCTTCGCCAACAACCTGACGGCGACGTTCAACGTGATCGAGGCGGCGGTGCGGTTCGGCGTCCCGCGGGTGGTGAACCTGTCGAGCGAGACGGTGCCCGGCTTCTTCTTCCCCGAGCGGCCGTTCCTGCCCGACTACGTCCCGGTCGACGAGCAGCACCCGATCCGCCCGCAGGACCCGTACGCCACCGCGAAGCACTTCGGCGAGCAGCTGATGGACGCGGCCACCCGCCGCTCCGACCTGACCGGGATCTCGATCCGGCCGTCGTGGGTGCAGTGGGAGGGGAACATCGAGGACAACCTCGGCCCGTGGCTGCGCGAGCCCGTCGCCTCGGAGGGGTTCTGGGCCTACATCGACGTCTACGACCTGGCCGACGCGATCCGGCTCGCCGCCGAGGCGCCGACGCCGGCGCACGAGGTGATCTACATCGCCTCCCCCGACATCGCCTCGCACGAGACGCTCGCGACGCTGGCGGCGCGCTTCCACGGCGACGCCGCGCCGGAGCTCCGGCCGTCGGACGAGGAGCGCCCCAACGGGATCTCGATCGCCAAGGCGCGCGGCGCTGATCGGCTACGACCCGCAGCGCTCCTGGCGCGACTACCTCGACGACGACGGCCGGCTGCGCCCCGCCGTCCGCGAACGGCTCGAGCAGGGCGCGACCGGCGTCCAGCGGGGGCGCCGGATGACCGGCGCTACAGGCCCAGCGGGTGGCGCTTGACGAAGCCGGCGCCGCTGCGTGGCTCGAGCCGCCAGCGCGGGCCGTCCTCGCCCCGCCCCGACGTGTCGAAGCGCAGGCCGGCGATCGTCATGTAGGCGTGGCCGCCGTGCGCGTAGACCGTGATCCACGCGCCCTTGCCGCGCCCGCCGTAGGACATGAAGCCCGTCGAGTCGCGCGAGGTCTTGAGCAGGCCCGCGGCGTGGAGGACGTAGGACACGGTGCCGGAGCAGTCGTAGCCGCGTGTCGCGCCAGCGCCCGTGCCCCCCGCCCCACTTGTACGGCTTGCGGGTGATCCGGTTGGCGGCGGCGACGGCCTTGACCACCTGCGGCGGGGCGCCCGCAGGCGCGAGCGCGGTGCGGCCGTCCGGGTTCATGGCGATCTGGGCCGGCGGTGGCGGCGGCTCCGAGGAGAAGCCGCCGGAGGTGGCATGCGCGGTGGACGCGCCGCCCAGCATGGCGGCACAGGCCGCGGCTGCGGCGAGCCCGCGAACGGGCAGGGTGGACTTCACGGTAGGTCGGACTCCGGGTTCGCTTTCCAGTCCGCTTCCGAGGTGAGCTGACGGGCTCGCGCTGGAAAGACGCTGCGCTACACCGGACTTCCGGTGATTCGCCCCAACTGCCTGGGTCCCCCGGCCGCCCTGGCACGGAGCCAGTGCGGTTCAGCGGTATGACGACGGATTCAACTACCGGCAGGTGCGGAAGTTGCGGTGGATCCGTCGAGCGAGATATCGGCGGGCCCGTGCGGGACTTGAGCCGCCTCGTACGCGGCGTCCTCGTCCAGCGTCTCCGCGCGGAGCAGCGCGTCGGTCAGGGAGTCGAGCTGGCCGCGGTGCTCGTCGAGCAGCTGCTTCACCTCGGCGTAGGACTCCTCGACGATCCGGCGGACCTCCTCGTCGACGAGCCGCTGGGTCAGCTCCGAGGCGGACTGGGAGCCGGGCAGCAGCGGGCCGTTCTCGTCCTGCGGGAGCACGGCGATCGGGCCGATCGCCCGGCTCATCCCCCAGCGCCCGACCATCCCGCGGGCGATCTGGGTGAGCTGCTGGATGTCGGACTCGGCGCCGGTCGTGATCGTGCCGAACACGACCTCCTCGGCGACGCGCCCGCCGAGCGCGACCTTGATCTTGGCGGTCAGCCAGGACTCCTCGTAGTTCGCGCGGTCGTCGTCGGGCGCGGCGAAGGTGACGCCGAGCGCCTGGCCGCGCGGGATGATCGAGACCTTGCGGACCGGGTCGGCGCCGGGCGTGAGCATGCCGACGAGCGCGTGGCCGGCCTCGTGGTAGGCGACGCGGCGGCGGTCCTCGTCGGACAGGATCGTCCCGCGCGGGGCGCCGAGGACGATCTTCTCCAGCGCGTCGGTGAAGTCGGCCATCTCGACCTGCTCGTGGTGCCGGCGGGCGGCCTGCAGCGCCGCCTCGTTCGCCAGGTTGGCGAGGTCGGCGCCGACCATGCCCGGCGTGGTCGCGGCGAGCCGGTCGAGGTTGACGTCGGGCGCCAGCGGCAGCGAGCGCGTGTGGACGGCGAGGATCTTCGCGCGGCCCTCGCGGTCCGGCGCCGGGACGGCGACGCGGCGGTCGAAGCGCCCGGGGCGCAGCAGGGCGGCGTCGAGGATCTCGGGCCGGTTCGTGGCGCCGAGGACGATCACCGCGACGTTGGCCTCGAAGCCGTCCATCTCGGTGAGGATCTGGTTGAGCGTCTGCTCGCGCTCGTCGTTGCCGCCGCCGAAGCCGGTGCCGGCGCTGCGCGAGCGCCCGATCGCGTCGAGCTCGTCGATGAAGATGATCGCCGGTGCGGCCTCCTTCGCCTGCTTGAACAGGTCGCGGACGCGGCTGGCGCCGATGCCGACGATCGCCTCGATGAACTCCGACGCGGAGATGCTGAAGAACGGCGCGTCGGCCTCCCCCGCGACGGCGCGCGCGAGCAGCGTCTTGCCGGTGCCCGGGCGGCCGGAGAGCAGGACGCCCTTCGGGATCCGGCCGCCGAGCTTCTGGTAGCGCTCGGGGCTCTTGAGGAAGTCGACGATCTCGCTCAGCTCGGCCTTGGCCTCGTCGATGCCGGCCACGTCGGCGAAGGTGATCTTCTGCTGGCCGCCCTCGACGCGGCGCGCGCGGCTGCGGCCGAAGTTGCCGAGCGCGCTCATCCCGCCGCCGCCGGCGCGGCGCGCGAAGTAGACGAACAGGCCGATCAGCAGGATCACGGGGCCGAAGCCGAGGATCAGGCTCGCCAGGAACCCGCGGCTCTGGTTGACCGGCTCGGCCTCGATCGTGACCTTCTGGTCCTCGAGCAGCTTGGACAGCTCGTCGCTGTTGGCGAAGACCGGGATCTCGGTCTCGAACGCCTTCGTCGGCTCGTGGTCCTGGTACTTGAAGTCCTTCTTGAACATGCCGTCGACCGTCGCGCCGGTGGTCGAGACGCGGTCGACGTTGCCGTCGCGGACCTGCTCGAGGAAGGTCGGGCTGTAGGGCACGCGGACCGACTCGACCTTGCCGGGGGCGAACAGCGCGACGAAGACGTAGTTGGCCGCGAGCAGCGCGACGATGACGAGCAGGATCCGCATCCGCGGCGCCCGGAAGCCCGGTCGCTTGCCCTCTCCGTCCTTCTGCGGGAGGGGCGTGCGGGCCTGCCGTTCGCTCGGCTTGGGATCGTCCGCCATGTACAGGGTGTAGCAGCGTTCCCCTTCCGATACCTTTGCGCGCCACGTGAGGGGGATGGGCCGGACGTTCCTGGGGGCGGCGATCGCGCTGCTCGCGCTGCCCGCGGGCGCGTCGGCGCAGGCGGTGATCGCGCGCGACCTGGCGGCGTCCCCGCCGCGCATCTCCTACACGGGCGAGGCGGCGGCGGCGCACACCGTCGGCGTGAGCTTCGTGCTCGGCGGCGTCTTCTTCGCGCGCGACGGCGGGGCGATCGCCGCCGGCGCCGACTGCGCGGGGACGTCGTGCCCGTGGGACGCGGCGATCGGGCGCGTCGACCTGATCGGCGCCGAGCTGTCCGACAGCTTCACGCTGACCGATCTGCGCCAGGACGCGGCGGTCTCCGTGCCGGTGCTGATCGACGGGGGCGCGGGCGACGACCGCGTGGTCGGCACGCCCGGGCCCGAGCGGTTCGCGGGCGGGCCGGGCGACGACCGGCTCGACGGCCTGGCGGGCGCGGACGACGTCGCGGGCGGCGACGGCGACGACCTCGTCGTGCTCGGCCCGGGCGGCGCGGCGGTCTCGCTCGACGACGTCGCGGACGACGGGCCGGACGGGACCGCGAACGTCCACGCCGACGTGGAGCGCGTCGAGGGCGGCGACGGCGCCGACGCGCTGACCGCGGGCGCCGGGGCGCAGACGCTCTCCGGCGGCGGCGGGGCCGACACGCTCGACCCCGGCGCGGGCGCCGACACCGTGCACGGCGGGCCGGGCGCGGACACGATCCGCGTGCGCGACGGCGACGCCGACCGGGTGGACTGCGGCGGCGACGCGGGCGACGTCGTCGACGCCGACCCCGCGGACGTGCTCACGGGCTGCCCTTCCGCACCGCCGGCGCCACCGCCGCCACGGCTCCCGCCCCCGCGCCGGTGCCCCCCGCGCCGGCGCCGCCGGCCGCGCGGCCGACCCGCGTCGAGGCGACGGTCGGGGCGCGCTGGAAGGTGAAGCGGCGCGCGACCGTGCTCACGCGGCTGCGCGTCCGCGGCGCGCCGGCGGGTGCGGAGCTGGAGCTGCGCTGCGACGGGCGGGGCTGCCGGCGGGCCCGCGAGCGGGTGCGGCTGGAGGACGGCGCCGCACGGCTGACCGCGCGCTTCGCCGGCCGCAGGCTGCGCCCCGGCACCGTCGTCGAGCTGCGGATCACCGCGCCGGGCCGGATCGGCCGGGTCGAGCGGCTCGTCGTCCGCCGGCGCAAGGACCCGCGGCGGACCGTGCTGTGCCTGCCGCCCGGGGCGGCGCGGCCGCAGCGCTGCTAGCGGCCCGGCAGCCGCCGCCGCGGCGGCGGCGCAGCCGGATCGAGCGTGAGCGCCTGGTCGAACGCCTGCAGCTCGGGGCGCGCGGCGAGGTCCTCGACGGGCGGGAAGGCGTCGACCGGCGTGCCGTCCGCGCTCCACACGACGACGTGCGGCTGCCCGCCGATGATCGTGTCCTCCGAGTAGCGCCCGCCGATCTGGCGCGCGAGCTTGCGCGCCCGGTCGCGGTCGATCCGGCGGTCGCGCCAGGTGTCGTAGCGATCGCGCGCGATCGGCTCGACGCGCCGCGCCGCGGCGATCGCCGCCGTCGCCCCGACGCGCCGCACGGTCTTGTTGCGGGAGGCGGCCTTGGCCGCCGTCACGATGCTCCTCGCCATGCTCACACGGACCATTGTGGCGGAGGGCCGGGCTATACTGCTGCCTCCGTGCGGCTGTAGCTCAGTTGGCTAGAGCGTCTGCTTGCCATGCAGAAGGTCGAGGGTTCGAGTCCCTTCAGCCGCTCTCACGGAACCACCCGTCCCCACGGGTGGCGATCCGTGCGACGCGCGGCGCTCCCCGCACGCGCGCGTCCACCGCAGCACGACCAGAGACGAATTGCCGGTTCCGCGGCCGTTGCCGTGGTTCCCCCTCGGGCCCGCGTGGGCCGGCGCCAGGAGAACACCATGTGGAAAGCACTGAACAGGTCACGGACGGCCAACTCCCCCGAGGCGGGCGACCGCCTCGTCGACGAGGCGCAGGCCGCCGAGCGCGCCGAGCGCTCCGAGTTCCTCGCGACGCGCGCCAGCGCGCTCGAGTCGCTCGCCGTCTACTTCATGCGCCGCTAGGCGGCGCTCAGCCGACGAGCTTCGCGGCGTCCTCGACGACCCGCGACAGGTGGAGCGCGGCCGCCGCACGAGCGGCGTCCGCGTCCCCGCCGGCGATCGCGTCGGCGATCGCGCCGTGCTCGCGCAGCGTGTTCTCCTGCGTGGCCAGGTAGCCGATCGGCTCGCGGTAGACGTCGCGCAGCACCATGTTGATCGGCTGCACGAACGTCAGGACGAACGGGTTCTGCGTGGCGTGCGCGACGGCGAGGTGGAAGGCCAGGTCGGCCTCCAGGCACGCGGCGTAGTCGTCGAGGCGCTCGCCCGCCTGCGCCAGCACCTCGCGCATCCGCGCGACGTCCGCCTCGGTCCGGTTCAGCGCCGCCAGGGCCGTCATGTCGACCTCGATCATCTGGCGCAGCTGCATCAGGTGCACGAAGCTCGCCCGGTCGCGCCGCAGCAGGCTGCGGTAGCGCCGCACGATCGTCTCGACGTCCGGCGCCGCGACCGTCATGCCGCGGCCGGGGCGGATGTTGACCAGCCCGCGGTCCTCGAGCAGCCGCGCCGCCTCGCGCACGACCTGCCGGCTCACGCCGTAGCTCTCCGACAGCGCGGTCTCCGTCGGCAGCTGGTGGTCGACGAGGAACTCGCCCTCGAGCATGTGCTCCTCGATCGCGTCGGCCAGCCAGAGCGGGAGCCGCGCCGGCCGGGCCGCGCCGGTCATGGGTCCGACGCGGGATTGACCGTTCATGTGGATCATCATATGTTTCGGGCACTCCACCGGCAAGTTCGCACCGCACCCCTCCACCCGCACACCGCATGCCATCCGCCGACACCGACCCGCGCACCCGCGCCGACCGCGTGGTGCCCGCCGACGCCGGGCGCGCGACGCTCGTCGGCCGGCTGTGGGTGCCCGGCCGCGGCCCGCGCCTCGTCGCGGTCGCGGGCGACCGCCTGGCCGACGTCACCGCGCTCGGCCCGACGATGGCGGACCTGACCGAGCGCCCGGATCCGGCCGGCGCCGTCCGCGACGCACTCGAGCGCGCGCCGGAGGGCGACCACGACCTCGCCGCGGTGCTCGCCGCCACGGCGGCGGAGGCCGACCGCCGGCGCGGCGCCGCCGGGCCGGTCGCGCGCGAGCAGCCCGCGCTGCTCTCCCCCGTCGACCTCCACGTCATCAAGGCCGCCGGCGTGACGTTCGTGCGCAGCATGGTCGAGCGCGTGATCGAGGAGCGGGTCGGCGGCGACATGGGGCGCGCCGCCGAGCTGCGCGAGCAGCTCGCCGCGGGCATCGGCAGCTCGATCCAGGACGTCCGCCCCGGCTCGGACGAGGCGCTGGCCGTGCTCGAGGCGCTGCGCGCGAACGGGCTCTGGTCCCAGTACCTCCAGGTCGGCCTGGGCGTCCATCCCGAGGTCTTCACCAAGGGCCCGCTGCTGAGCAGCGTCGGCCACGGCTCGGACGTCGGCATCGCCGGCATCTCGACCTGGAACAACCCCGAGCCCGAGCTCGCGCTGATCGTCGACCGCGACGGCACGCCGAAGGGCGCCACGCTCGGCAACGACGCCAACCTGCGCGACATCGAGGGCTCGAGCGCGCTCCTGCTGCCGCTGGCCAAGGACAACAACGCCGCGGCGGCGCTCGGGCCGTTCATCCGGCTGTTCGACGACGCGTTCGGGCTCGCCGACGCCGCGGCCACGACGATCACGATGCGGATCGAGGGGACCGACGGCTTCGTGCTCGAGGCCACGGCGCCGCAGAGCGAGATCTCGCGGCCCGTCGGCGAGCTGATCGAGCACACGGTCGGCCGCCGCCACCAGTACCCCGACGGCCTCGTGCTGCTGTGCGGGACCCCGTTCGCCCCGATCGAGGACCGCGACGCCCCCGGCATGGGCTTCACCCACCACGACGGCGACCTCGTCTCGATCGGCGCGCCCGAGCTCGGCACGCTCGTCAACCGCGTCACGCCGAGCGAGCAGGCCCCCGTGTGGGACTACGGGGTGCGCGACCTCCTCCGCGATCTCGGGGCGGCCGCATGAGCCCGGTCATCGCGGTCACCGACACCGCCGTCGGGGACGACGGGCTCGAGCGCGCGCTGGCGGAGGAGACCGGCGCCGAGTTCCGCGCGGCCGGCGAGCTCGGCGCGGCGCTCGACGGCGCGGACGTGGTCTTCACGAACTTCGCGCCGCTCGGGCCCGGCGAGCTCGGCCGGCTCGCCGCCGGCGCGGTCGTCATCCGCTACGGGGTCGGCGTCGACAACGTCGACCTCGCCGCCGCGGCCGGCGCGGGCGTGCGCGTCTGCAACGTGCCCGACTACGGCGCGAACGTCGTCGCCGACCACGCGGTGATGCTCGCCGCGATGCTCGTGCGGCGGGTGCGCGACTTCGACGCCGCGCTGCACCGCGGCGAGGAGCCCGGCCCGGGCGACTTCGGGCCGATCCCGAGCCTCGAGAGCCGGACCGTCGGGCTCGTCGGCGCCGGGCGGATCGCCCAGCTGACCGCCGCCCGCTTCCACGCCTTCGGCTGCCGCACGCTCGCCTTCGACCCGTTCGCCGACGCCGCCGGCCTGGCCGGGCAGGAGATCGAGCTGGTCCCCTGGGAGCGGCTGCTCGCCGGCAGCGACATCATCTCGCTCCACGCCCCGCTCACCGACGACACCCACCACCTGCTCGACGACGCCGCGTTCGCCTCGATGCGCCGCGGCGTGCACGTCGTGAACACGGCCCGCGGCGCGCTCGTCGACTCCGGCGCGCTCGTCCGGGCGCTGGACGCCGGCATCGTCGCCGGCGCGGCGCTCGACGTCACCGATCCCGAGCCGCTGCCCGCGGACGCGCCGCTGCGCTCCCGTCCCGAGGTGATCCTCACGCCGCACGTCGCGTTCTACTCGGCCGAGTCGATGGACCGGCTGCAGCGGCTGGCGGTCGACGAGGCCCGGCGCGCGCTCGCCGGCGAGCCGCTGCGCTGCGAGGTGACGCCGTGACCGCGCCGCTGCGCTGCCGCACCTTCGCCGGCGGCGAGTTCCGCTCCGGGACGGAGACCTTCGAGCGCCGCAACCCGGCCACCGGCGAGGTCGTCGCGGTCGCGGACCTGGCCGACGCCGGCGCCGTCGACGCCGCGGTGGCCGCCGCGGTGGACGGCCTTCCGGACCTGGGGCCGGACGACCGGGTTCGAGCGCGGCGCGCTGCTGCGCGAGCTCGCGCAGGTCGCGCTCGGCCGGCTCGACGACCTCGCGACGTCGATGACGCTCGAGATGGGCAAGCCGCTCGACGAGGCCCGCGGCGAGGTGCGCAAGTTCGCCCAGGCGATGCGCTTCTACGCCGAGGAGGCGGAGCGGATCGGCGGCGAGACGATCCCCAACGAGAGCGACGACTTCCTCTCCGTCGTGCGCAAGGAGCCGGTCGGCCCGGTCGCCGCGATCACGCCCTGGAACTACCCGGTCGAGCTCGTCGGCTGGAAGCTCGGCGGCGCGCTGGGCGCCGGCTGCACGATGGTCGTCAAGCCGTCGGAGTACACCCCGGGCGCCGCGCAGATCCTCGCCGAGTGCGTCGAAGCGGCGGGCTTCCCGCCCGGCGTCGTCAACGTCGTGCACGGCGCGGGCGAGGTCGGCGCGATGCTCGCCGGCCATCGCGACATCGCCAAGATCGCCTTCACCGGCTCGAACGCCACGGGCCAGCGGCTGTACCGGACCGTCGAGGGCGTGACGCGGCTGACGCTCGAGCTCGGCGGCAGCTGCCCGATGCTGGTCTCGCGCCACGCCGACCTCGACCTCGCGGCGGCCGGCGCCGTCCGGCGCTCGTTCCGCAACGCCGGGCAGATCTGCATCGCGATCAACCGGATCTACGTCGAGCGCCCGGTGCTGCGCGACTTCGCCGACCGCGTCGCCGAGCTCGCCGCCGGGCTCACGGTCGCCGACGGCTACGCGCACCCGGACGCCGACGTCGGGCCGGTGACGATGGAGGAGATCCGCGCGCGCACCGCGGCGCACGTCGCCGACGCGCGCGACCGCGGCGCGACGATCGCCACCGGCGCCGACCCGCACCCGGCGGGCGGGCTGTTCGTGAACCCGGCGGTCGTCGTCGACGCCCCGCACGACGCGCGGATCATGACCCAGGAGACGTTCGGGCCCGCCGTCGGCGTCACGCCGGTCGGCTCGCTCGACGAGGCGGTCGAGCACGCCAACGGCGTGCCCGGCGGGCTCGCCGCGTACCTCTTCACCGAGGAGCTCGGCGAGACCATGCGGGTCAGCGCCGCGCTCGACTTCGGCAACGTCGCCGTCAACAACGTCGACGCCGGGATCATCAACGCCCCGTACGGCGGCCGCCGCGAGTCCGGGTTCGGCTCGGAGCACGGCCGCGAGGGGCTCGAGGGCTACCTGCAGCTCAAGCACGTCCGCATCCGCCACACGCACTGACCGTCAGGCCATCCAGGAGGAGGAGACCGCCCCATGCTCATCGGCATCGACCTCGGCACCTCGACGTGCAAGATCATCGCCGTCGATCCTGACGGGAAGGTCGTGGCGGTCGCCAGCCGCGACTACCCGATGATCAACCTGCGCCCGGGCTGGGCCGAGCAGGAGCCGGAGGCGTGGTGGCGCGCGGCCGGGGAGGCGATGACCGACCTCACGGCGCAGCTCCCGCAGGGCGGCGCCGAGGTCGCCGGCATCGGCATGTGCGGCCAGATGCACGGCCTGACGCCGCTCGACGGCGACGGCGAGGTGATCCGCCCCGCGATCCTCTGGAACGACCAGCGCGCGGCCGCCGAGTGCGACTGGATCACCGAGCGGGCGGGCGGGCTCGACGAGCTGCTGCGGATGACCCGCAACCGGATGCTGCCCGGGTTCACCGGCGGCAAGATCATCTGGCTGCGCGACCACGAGCCGGACAACTACGCCCGGATGGTCCGGCTGCTGAACCCGAAGGACTACATCCGGTACCGCATGACCGGCGTCTACGCGACCGAGGTCTCCGACGCCTCCGGCACCGGCCTGTTCGACGTCGAGCACCGCACGTGGTCGACGGAGCTGCTCGGGAAGATCGACGTCGACCCGGCGCTGCTGCCCGACGTGGTCGAGTCGATCGAGCAGACCGGCACGCTCGCCGACGACCTGTGCGCGGCGTGGGGCCTGCCGGCGGGCACGCCGGTGTTCGGCGGCGGCGGCGACGCGGTCATCCAGACCACGGCGATGGGGCTGATCGAGGAGGGGTCGGCCGGCTTCACGATCGGCACCGCGGGGATCGTCGCGGGCGGGCTGTCGCGCTGCCCCGACAACCCGGAGGGCCGCGTGCAGGTCGGCGCGGGCAACGAGCCGGGGCGCTGGCACATCATGGGCGTGTCGCTCAGCGCGGGCGGCGCGTTCCAGTGGCTGCGCGACGCGCTGACGCCGCTCAACGACTCCCAGAAGGTGACGTTCGAGCGGCTGATCTCGCTGGCCAAGGGCGTCGAGCCCGGCGCGGGCGGCGTGATGTTCGTCCCCTACCTGCTGGGCGAGCGCTCGCCGTACGTCGCCCCGGACGCCAGCGCGAGCCTGGTCGGGCTCTCGCAGATGCACAACGTCGGGCACATCTCCCGCGCCGTGCTCGAGGGCGTGCTGATGAACCTCCGGGAGATCCTCGAGGTCTGCGTCGACGCCGGGCTCCAGACGGACCAGATCATCGCCTCGGGCGGGGCGACCAAGGAGCGCCTGTGGCTGCAGCTGCTGGCCGACGTGCTCGGCCGCGAGGTCGTCACCGTGACCGGCGCGTCGGAGGGCGGCGCGTACGGCGCGGCGCTGGCGGCCGGCGTCGGCGCCGGCGTCTGGCCGGACCTGTCCGGCGCGCTCGGCGCCGTCCAGGTCGAGCGGACGTTCACCCCGGACCCCGAGTCGGTCGAGCGCTACGACACCGTGTTCGCGGCGCACCGCCGGCTGCACGACGCGCTCGGCGAGGTCTACTCGCTCGTCGCCGCCGACAGCGTGACCCGCGGCGTCGTCTTCGACCTCGACGGCACGCTCGTGGACTCGGTGGCCGACATCGCCCAGGCGATGAACGTCGCGTTCGCGGAGCGGTCGCTGCCGGCGGTCTCCGCGGACCAGGTGCGGGCGGCGCTCGGGCTCGGGTCGCACGAGCTCGTGCGCCGCTGCGTGCGCGCCGTCGCCGGGGAGCGGGCCGACGACGACGCGCTCGTGCGCGCCGTCCACGACCGCTACCAGGCGGCCTACGCCGCGGACCCCGCGCCGAGCACGCGCCTCTACGCGGACGCCGGCGACGCGCTCCCCGCGCTCCACGCCGCCGGCGTCGCGCTCGGGATCTGCACGAACAAGACGACGGACGTCTCCCGGCTCGTGCTGCGCGCGGTCGGGCTCGAGGGCGTGATCGACGCGCTGCGCGGCTACGACGCCACGCGGCATCCGAAGCCCGACCCGCGGCATCTCCTGGAGACGATCGCCGACCTCGGGGTCGCCGCGGACGACGTGGTCTACGTCGGCGACAACCCGGTCGACCTGGCGGTCGCCGACGCCGCCGGCGTGACGTACCGCCACGTCGCCTGGGGCGAGCCGGTGCGCGACGACGTGGTGCGCCTGCAGCGGTTCGCGGACCTGGCGCCGGCATGAGCGCGCTGACGCCCCAGGACCGGGCGAAGCGCGCGGTCGGGATCGCCGCCGTCGAGCGCTACGTGAAGCCCGGCATGCTGCTCGGGCTCGGGTCGGGCACCACCAGCCACTGGTTCGTGCGGGCGCTCGGCGCGGCGGTCGCCGGCGGGCTCGAGGTCCGCGGCGTCCCGACCTCGACGTCGACGCGCGAGCTCGCCGAGTCGCTGCGGATCCCGCTCGCGGGCTTCGACGAGATCGACCGGCTCGAGCTGATCGTCGACGGGCCGGACGAGGTCGACCGCGACGGCCACATGATCAAGGGCGGCGGCGCGTGCCTGCTGTGGGAGCGGATCGTCGCCGACGCGGCGGACTTCTACGTCGTCGTCGCCGACACCTCGAAGCTGAAGGACCGCCTCGGCGCCTTCCCGCTGCCGATCGAGGTGATCCCGCACGGCTGGGAGTCGACGACCAGGTCGATCCGCCGGCTGCTCGCCCTGCACGGCTACCCGGCGGACGTGCCGCTCGTGCGGCGCGCCGACGCCGCCGGCGCGCCCGTGATCACCGACAGCGGCAACTTCCTCGTCGACGCCCACCTCGGGGCGATCACCGACCCGCTCGTGCTCGACCGCGAGCTCAACTGGATCCCCGGGGTGGTCGAGAACGGCCTCTTCACCGGCCTCGCCGACGAGGTGCTGTTCGCCGACCCGGAGGGCGCGATCACGGTCATGCGCTGCGGCTCCGCCCCGGCCGGCCGGCCGACGACCACGCCGCGCGGCCGCCGGGCCTGAGCGCACGTTTCGAGAAGACAGGGCCCGTCCCCAGGACGTACCGTCCGCGTCCGACGGCCAAAGAGACAGGAGCGCGGACGTGGACGCAGGAAACGGAGCCGCCGTACGGGCGGAAGGGCTGGTGAAGACGTACCCGGGACGGTCGGGCGACGTCGAGGCGGTGCGCGGCGTCGACCTCAGCGTCGAGCGGGGCGAGGTCTTCGGCTTCCTCGGCCCCAACGGCGCCGGCAAGAGCACGACGGTGAAGATGCTGACGACGCTGCTGACGATCACGGGCGGCCGGGCCTGGGTCGCCGGGATCGACGTCGCCGCGGAGCCCGACGCGGTCCGCGAGCGGATCGGCGTGGCCCTGCAGGAGGCCGGGCTGGACCCGCGCCAGACCGGGCGCGAGCTGCTCGTGCTCCAGGGCCGGCTGTTCGGGATGGACACGCCGGCGGCCACGGAGCGCGCCGCGGCGCTGCTCGCGCTGGTCGAGCTCGAGGACGCGGCCGACCGCCGCATCAAGGGCTACTCGGGCGGCATGAAGCGGCGGCTGGACCTGGCCTCGGCGCTGGTCCACGAGCCCGACGTGCTGTTCCTCGACGAGCCGACGACCGGGCTCGACCCGGCCAGCCGGCTGACGGTCTGGGACGAGGTCCGGCGGATCAACGAGCGCGGGACGACGGTCTTCCTCACCACGCAGTACCTCGAGGAGGCCGACCGCCTCTGCGACCGGCTGGCGATCATCGACGACGGGACGATCGTGCGCGCGGGCACGCCGGCGCAGCTCAAGGCCGACCTGCGCGAGCGCCGCGGGCTCGACGCCGAGCCGACGCTCGACGACGTGTTCCTCGACGCGACGGGCCGCACGCGCGACCGCGTCGAGGGCGACGTGCAGGAGGTGCGGGCATGAGCCAGGCCTGGGTGCTCGGGCAGCGCGCGCTGCGGGAGGGCTGGCGGACGCCGGAGGCCCTCCTCCCCACGCTCTTCATCCCGCTGTTCTTCCTCGTCGTCAACGTCGGCCAGGCGGCGGAGATCTTCCCCGCGTCGTCGACCGCGTTCCTCCACGGCCAGGGCTACGGCGCGTTCCAGCTGCCGGCCTCGCTGCTGCTGGCGTCGTCGTTCGGCACCGCCGCGCTGTTCCTCGTCGAGGACATCGAGGGCGGCTACTTCGACAAGCTCCGCGCGACGCCGATCTCGCGCACCGCGCTGGTCCTCGGGCGGCTGATCGCCGAGGGCGTGAAGGCCGTGCTGATCGCCGTCGCGATCGTGCTGCTCGGGCTCGTGTTCGGCATCTCGATCGCGAGCGGGATCGTCGGCTTCGTGCTGCTCGTGCTGCTGACGGCGCTGTGGGCCGTGGTGTTCGTCGGCTTCATGCAGCTCGTCGCGCTCAAGACCCGCAGCGCGGCGGCGACGAACTCCGCGGGGCTGATCTTCTTCCCGCTGCTGTTCCTGACGCCGAACTTCGTGCCGCGCGACCTGCTCACGCGGCCGATGGAGATCGCCGCGACCTGCAACCCGGTCACCTACGTGATGGAGGCGATGCGATCGCTGATCCTCGTCGACCTCGACTGGGACACGATCGCGCTCGGCTACGCGGTGGTCGCGGTCCTCGGCGTGCTGATGCTGGTGCTCAACGTGCGCGTGATCGAGCGCTACGACTGAGCGGCCTAGTACCAGCGCAGGCGCGGCTGCGGGTCCTCGCGGCGGATCGGGGCGCCGGCACGGCGATCGGTGACGCCCGCCGCGACGCGACGGGCCCGGTGGCGGAGGATGCGGATGGTGTGCATGTGCTTCATCCTAGGACATATCGTCCTAGGAAGCAAGTTACCGGGACGCGATCTTCGGATAGAGTGCGGGCCGTGCGCGACGGCGTCGACGAGATCATCGAGCAGTGGGAGCGCGAGCGGCCCGACCTCGACCCCTCCCCGATCGGCGTGGTGGGACGGATCTCGCGGCTCGCGCGCGAGCTCGAGGCGCGCCTGGAGCCGGTCTACCGCGAGCACGGGCTCGAGCCGGGCTGGCACGACGTGCTCGCCACCCTGCGCCGCATCGGACCGCCGTTCCAGCTCCGGCCGAGCGACTTCGCCGGCACGCTCATGCTCACCTCGAGCGGGACGACGAAGCGGCTCGACCGGCTGGAGCGCGCCGGGCTGATCGCGCGCTCGCCCGATCCGGAGGACCGGCGCGGCGTCGTCATCACGCTCACCGCCGCCGGGCGCGAGCGGATCGACGCGGTGACCGCCGCGCACCTCGAGAACGAGCGCGCGCTGCTGGCGGGCCTGTCGGACGGCCGAGCGCGACCGTCTCGCCGACCTCCTGCGCGCGCTCCAGCTCGGCCTGCCCGGACGCTGACGCCCGGGCTCAAGCTTGCGCGCCGCCGGTACGATGAGATGGAGGTCGCGGCAGGCGACTGAGACCAAGGTGGGCCACGAGACGAGCATCACGGACGGCGCCGCGGCCACCGGTCGGCGGCTGGCACGGCAGGGCCGCTGGCTGCCGGCGCTGCTGGGCGCCCTCGTCCTCGCCTCGTGCGGCGGCTCCGGCGGCGGCGACGCCGCGACGGTCGCCGCCACCGGCGGGCCCGCCGAGGTCGACGTCGGCATCCGCGCGCCGGCGAACGGCGACGAGGTGAAGGCCTCCGAGACGGCGGGCGCGCGCATGATCGCGACCGTCGACGTCGAGGGGACCGCGAAGCCGGGCGCCGAGCTGATCCTCCAGAGCTCCTGCCAGGAGGCGGAGTGCCGCAAGCAGGTGACCGTCGGCGCCGACGGCAGCTTCGGCTCGAAGGTCCCGATCTGGTCGACCGAGGGCGCGAACAGCGGCTACGTGATCGCCGGCGCCCAGGGCTCCGCGCCCGCCGATCGCGCGCGCGTGCTCGTCCTGCTCAAGCGCCCGAAGTCCGCCTCGCTGCCGCAGGCGTCGACCTCGCTCCCCGGCAAGCAGAGCAAGCCGAAGCGCTCGCACTCCGAGCCCAGCGCGTCGCTCCCGACCGAGTCCGAGCCCGCGACCGACGCCGAGGCGCGGTCCTCCGATCCGCTGCCCGCCGCGCCCGAGACGCTCCCCGTGCCCGCGCCGATCCCCGCCCCCAAGGGCGGCGGCACCGGCACGCTGGTGATGATCGGCGACTCGCTCGCCGAGGGCACCGAGCCGTACCTCGGCGGCCTGCTCAACGGCTGGGACGTGACCACGAACGCCCGCGTCGGGCGCCCGCTCGCCGAGGGCATGAGCATCCTCGGCCAGACGAAGCTGCCCGGCGGCCCGGTGGTGCTCGCCTTCAGCCTGTTCACGAACGACTCGCCGCGCAACGTGCCCGCGCTGGACGCCGCCGTGCGCGCGAGCGTCAAGCGCGCGGGCTCCGGCTGCGCGATCTGGGCCACGATCGTGCGCCCGCCGCAGGGCGGCGTCAGCTACAAGGCGGCCAACCAGGACCTCCGCAAGCTCGAGCGCGACCCGTCGATCGGCGGCCGCCTGCTCGTGGTCCCGTGGGCGGAGACCGTCGCGGCGAACCCCGGCCTGGTCGGCTCGGACGGGGTCCACGCGACGCAGGTCGGCTACCAGACGCGCGCCTCGCTCTACGCGCAGGCGGTCAGCGCCTGCGGCGGCTGAGCCGCCGCGCCCCGCGCTCAGCCCGCGGTGCCCTTCGGGCAGTCCGCGATCTTCTTGGCGATCTCCCGCGCCCGCACGTTGTAGCCGACGCCGGTCACGTGGACGCCGTCGGGCCCGAGCCACTCCGGGTGCCGCGAGAGCAGCGCGCGCCAGCGGAAGACCCGCAGGTTCGGCCGCGCCTTCGCCTCGGCCTTGAGGATCCGGTTGTAGCCCGCGTACGACGCGCCGGCGACCGCGGGCCGGACGATCGTCGACCAGACGACGCAGCGGCTCGGGCCGACCACGCTCATGATCGAGCGGACGGAGCTGCGGAACGAGCCCGTGTTGCGCGGGTCGTCGTTCGTGCCGAGGCTGACGAACACCACCCGGGCGAGCGAGCTGCCCTGGGCGCGGAGCACCGAGGCGCCCTCGAAGGCGTGCCGGCTGATGGTCGCCGACGTGCGGATCGACCAGCCGGGCAGCGCGCCCGGGAAGTACGGCTGCGTGCCGACGGCGAGCGAGTCCCCGTTGACGAACAGGGAGTGCGAGGCGCTCGCCGCGGCGGGGGCCGCGGGCAGCGCGATCAGGATCAGGGTCAGGGTCAGATATGCGCTTCATGGCCCATCGGTATACCGTGCCGCCATGTCGTCCCGTCTCGCTGCAGGGGTCGTTGCGCTCGCCGCCGCCTGCCTCCTGCTCGCCATCCCCCAGGCCGCGCAGGCCAGGTCGTGCAAGGTCGGCAACGACCGCTCCTACGGCACCACGTACGTCTTGAAGATCGGCGTGAAGGGCGTGTCGTGCCGGTCCGGCAAGGCGCTGATCCGCGCCTTCCACGACTGCCGCCCGGGCAAGCAGGGGCGCTGCGCCCGCGTCTCCGGCTACAGCTGCACGGAGCGGCGCTTCAACGCGATCCCGACCTCGTACGACTCCGACGTGACGTGCAGCAAGGGGTCGAAGCAGGTCACGCACCGCTACACGCAGTTCACCTGACGTCGAAGTCCCGGCGCAGGGCGTCGAGGACCGCGTCGGCGGCGACCGCCGCGCCGCGGGCGTTGAGGTGGATGCCGTCGGGCTCGCGGACGAGCGCCCGCCGGCCGCCGACGTCCATCGCGTCGCGATAGCGGAAGCCGGGGGTGAACAGGGCGGCCATGTCGAGCACCCGCGCCTGCGCGCGGTAGGGCTCGGCGGCGACGCCGATCGCCGCGTTGACGGCCCGGCTGATCCGCGCGCGCCCGGCGTCGCGCGGCGCCGGCACGGTGAGCCAGTACACCCGCGCGCGGCCGCCCTGGCGGTAGGTCTCGATCATGCTCCGCGCCCGGAAGGCCCACGCGGCCGCCCAGTCCGCGCCGCAGCAGCGGATCGCGCCCGCCCGCGCCCGGCAGGTCGAAGCCCTCGTTGGCGCCGACGAACATGACGACGGCGTCCGGCGCGTCGCGGCGGGTCTGGCGGGCGGCCAGCTCGCCCCAGTCGGCGAGGCCCTCCTTCGACAGGCCGGTGCCGACGTGCGGGTCGCGCTCGACCTCGACCCCCTCCCCCACGAGCCGCCGGGCGAGCTCGGCGTCGAGCGGCATCGACAGCGAGTCGCCGGTGACGAGCAGCCGCCCGAGCGGGCGCCGCGCCGGCGGGTCCTCGCCGAGCTGCGCGGGGTCGAACGAGGACGACGGCACCGCGGGCACCCCGCCGCCCGCCGCGCCGGCGCGGCCGAACGCGCCCGCGGCGCCGCCCTGGTCGTCCTCCAGGAAGGCGAGCGCGTCGTCGGACGCCTCGTCGAACGGCAGCCGGTCGGCGACCCAGCCGGCGGGCGCGCCGACCGCGCGCAGCACGTCGCGCTCGGCCCCCGGCTGCTGGTCCTGGCCGGCGTGCCGGATCGACGGCCCCTCGAACAGCACGAGCAGCAGCACGGCGAGCAGCACGACGATCACCGCGTCGCGGGCGGGCAGCCGGCGGCCGGCGGGCGGGTCGAGAGGGGGCTCGGGCATCAGAACTGGAAGTAGATGAACGGTGGCACGGCGCCGCCCGGCACGGTGGCGCCGACGACGGCGATCACCGCCGCGAGGCCGGCGCCCAGGGCGGGCGCGGGAAGCTGGGCGAACCACAGCCGGACGCGCTCGAGCGGCGCGGGCGGCAGCAGCTGGAAGCCGATCACGCCGATCACCGCGGCGAGGACCGCGGGCGTCGCGACCGTCACCGGGCCGGGCTCGGCGAGCTGCCCGATGTACTGGCCGGCCAGCTCGAGCGTGCCGGCGCGGAACAGGATCCAGCCGAACGTGACGACGTTGAACACGATCAGCCAGCGCAGCCAGGCGGGCGCGCGCAGGTTCCGGCCGCGCAGCTGGTGCTCGACCACGAGGCAGGTGCCGTGCAGCGCGCCCCACAGCACGAAGCCCCACGCGGCCCCGTGCCACAGCCCGCCGAGCACCATCGTGATCATCAGGTTGCGCGCGGTCTGCAGCCGCCCGCCGCGGTTGCCGCCGAGCGGGATGTAGAGGAAGTCGCGCAGGAAGCGGCTGAGCGTCATGTGCCAGCGGCGCCAGAAGTCCGAGAAGCTCAGCGCGCGGTACGGGCTGTCGAAGTTCTGCGGGAAGACGAACCCGAGCAGCAGCGCGACCCCGATCGCGATGTCCGTGTAGCCGGAGAAGTCGCAGTAGATCTGCGCGGCGTAGGCGTAGGCGGCGAGCGCGACGTCGGGCGCCGCGTACGCCTGCGGCACGGCGAACACGTCGTCGACGACGTTGCGCGCGAGGAAGTCGGCGATCGCCACCTTCTTGACCAGCCCGAGCGCGATCAGCACGACGCCGGCGCCGACCGCGACCCGCCGCGGGTCGCGCGGGACGGCGAGCTGCGGGATGAACTCGCGCGCCCGCACGATCGGCCCCGCCACGACGTGCGGGAAGAACGACAGGTAGAGCGCGAAGTCGATCGTCGCGGCCGGGGCGAGGTGGCCGCGCCGGACGTCGACGACGTAGGAGATCGCCTGGAAGGTGATGAAGCTGAGCCCGATCGGCAGCGCCAGCTCGAGCAGCGGCAGCGGCATCCCCAGCCCGACCGCGTCGAGCGAGCGGCCGATCTCCTCCGCGAAGAAGCCGTAGTACTTGAACAGCCCCAGCACGACCAGGTCGACCGCGACGATCCCGCGCATCACCCAGGTCTGCGCGCGCGGCGTCGGCGCCCGCGCGATCAGCACGGCGCCGAGCTGGTTCGCGAGCGTGACCGCGCCGAGCAGCACCGCCCAGCCCGCGCTCGCCGCGCCGTAGAACAGGTAGCTCGCGGCGAGGATGAACGGCTTCCAGATCCGCGGCCACGGCATCAGCAGCCACGACAGGACGAGCACGACCGGGAAGAAGAACGCGAACTCGAGCGACGGGAAGACCACGGCGGCTCAGCGCACGATCCGCTCGCGGCGGAGGGTCACGAACGACGATCCGCGCGGCCGCGGCCGCCCCGGCCGCCGACAGGTGGACGCCGTCGCGCTGGCGCACCCGGACGCTGCGGCCGCCGATCGTCATCGCGTCGCGGTAGCGCCAGCCGGGCGTGAAGTAGCGGTCGAGGCGCACGAGCCGGGCCGCCGCGGGCGCGTCGGCCGCGGCGCGGCGCAGCGCCGCGTTGACCGCCGGGAACGTCTGCCGGAAGACGCTCCCGCGCGGCGCGGGCAGCGCGAGCCAGAGGACCCGCCCGCGGCCGCCGCGCGCGTACGTCCGCATCATCCCGGCCGCGCGGCGCGCGTACTCGGCGACCCACGGCGCGCCGCAGCACGGCGCGGCGGCGCCGAACGGGAAGCCGTCGTTGGCGCCGAGGAAGACGACGGTCACGTCCGGGCGCACGCGCGCCGCCTGGCGCCGCGCGTGCGCGGGCCAGTCGAGCAGCGACGGCTTGGAGATGCCGGTGCTGATCCGCGGGTCGCTCGTCACGCGGACGCCGGCGCCGCGCAGCGCGGCGCGGAGATAGTCGTCGAGCGGCTGGATCATCGAGTCGCCCGTGACCAGCAGCCGCTGCCGCCCGCCGGGCCGCGCGACGCGGACGCTGCGCGTCACCCGCTGCCACGGCGTGCGCACGCGCAGCCGCCACTCCCCCGGGCGCCCGAGCCGCGGCCGCACGGTGCCGGGCGCGCGCTCGCGGCAGCGCGGCGGCCCGCCGGGCGGGAGCACGCAGACCGACGCGCGCAGGTCGCCGAGCCCCCAGCGGTCGCGGACCTCCAGCGCCACGCGGCGCCCGGGCCGCGCGCGGCCGCGGCGCGGCGACGGCGAGCCGCCCACGGCACGACGGCGTGCGGATCGTCGCGGCCGCGGTCGTGCCGTCCGCGGCGGTCGCGACGAGCTCGCGGCGCGCGCCGGTCGCAGCGCCAGCGCGCCAATCTCGGCAGCCGCGTCGCCGCCCCCGCCGCGGTCACGGCGGTGAGCGGCGCCCCGTCCTCGGAGACGGTGACGACCGTGCCGGGCGGCGCCTGCAGCGTCGCGCCGATCCAGCCGCGCTCACGCGCGTCGGCGTGGAGCGCGAGCGGAGCCTGCGCGTGCGCCCGCGGGACGCCCACGGCGAGGAGCGCGCCGGCCAGGCAGAGCGCGAACGCGAGCAAGCGGGTGTCCTCCCTGAGCGTCCGCACCGGTCCGGCGCCACCTTAGCTCCGGAACGGCCGTCGTTTGCAGGGTCTGTGTGAAGCGTCGCGCGCGTGAGGCGTCCTCGTCCCGCACTACCCTGAATGCGTTTCGCCCGCGCCGGGCCACCCCACCGTGTACTCCTCCCAGACCGCCACGGCCGCCGCCGGCAGACCCCGCAAGCAGGAGCACCGCGGGCTGCCGTACGTCGCCGCCCTCGATGGTGTCCGCGCGATCGCGGTCGGCGCGGTGCTGCTCTACCACGGCGGCGTGTCGATCGCACCGGGCGGCTTCCTCGGCGTCGACATGTTCTTCGTCCTCTCCGGCTTCCTGATCACCTCGCTGCTGATCACCGAGCGCGCGGCCACCGGCCGGATCGACCTGTTCCAGTTCTGGCTCCGGCGCGCGCGCCGGCTGCTGCCGGCCGCGTTCCTCGTCATCGCGGTCACCGCGCTGGTCGCGGCGATCTTCCTGCCCGCGGACGCCGTGCGGACGCGCGGCGACGCGATCGCGTCGTTCTTCTACGTCAACAACTGGCACCAGGTCCTGGCGCAGCAGTCCTACTTCGAGACCTTCCAGCGCCCGTCGCTGCTCCAGCACCTGTGGTCGCTCGCCGTCGAGGAGCAGTTCTACCTCCTGTGGCCGCTCGCCCTCGGCTTCTGCATGAGCAAGCTCGGCCGCACGCGGACGGCCCAGCTGACGCTCGCGCTCGCGGTCGTGTCGGCGATCGCGATGGGGATCCTCTTCAACGCGGGCCAGGACCCCTCGCGCGTCTACTTCGGCACCGACACGCACGCGTCCGGGCTGCTGATCGGCGCGCTGCTCGCCTTCGTCTGGCCGCTCGGGCCGCTGCGCGGCACGCCGAACAAGAACGCCGCGATCGTGCTCGACGTCGGCGCGCTCGCGGGCCTCGTGCTCGTCGTCGCCGCGATCACCGGCTGGGAGGACTACGAGCCCTGGGTCTACCGCGGCGGCATCTTCGTCTTCTGCGTCGCCTGCGCGCTGCTGATCGCCGCGGTCGTCCATCCGGCCGGGCGGATCCGCCGCGTGCTCGGGCTCGCCCCGTTCGTGTGGATCGGGCGGCGCAGCTACGGGATCTACCTGTGGCACTGGCCGATCATGGCCCTGACCCGCCCCGGGCTCGACCTCGAGTGGACCCGCTGGGTGCTGGTGCCGCTGCAGATCGGCGCCGCCGTGGGGATCGCCGCGCTGTCGTACACGTACCTCGAGATGCCGATCCGCTCCGGCGAGGGCCGCAAGCGGATCGCCGCGTGGATGCGCCGGCGCCCGCCGCGCCGCCGGCTCGCGATCGCCGCCGCGACGGTCCTCGCCGTCGCGCTGCCGGTCGCCTGGATCGGGAGCCTGGACGCGCCGGCGCAGGACCGCGCGCTGACCAAGGTCCGCTCCAGCGCCGCCGCCGCGGCGCCGGCCGGGAACGCGACCGGTGCGCAGCCGGGCAGCGAGCCGACCGGCCAGCCGGGCGGCGCCACCCAGGACGAGCAGCAGCAGGCGACGATCGACAAGACCGAGACGCCGCTCGCGGTCGGCGCGTCGGTGATGCTCGCCGCCCAGACCGCGCTCGGCCGGCACGCGACCGTCGACGCCGCCGTCGGCCGCCAGACCGCGGACATCATCGGCCGGCTCGAGGCCTACAAGGCGTCCGGGCAGCTCCCGGACCGGGTGATCGTGCAGATGGGCGAGAACGGCCCGGTCTGGGGGTCCGACGTCAAGCGGCTGCGCGAGGTCCTCGACGGCGTCCCCGAGGTGCTGATCCTCAACGTCCGGGTGCCGCGCAGCTGGGAGGACGAGGTCAACGGGATCCTCGAGGAGACCGTCGCCAACTGGCCGGAGGCGCACATCGTCGACTGGCACGACGCGAGCGTCGCCAAGCCCGGCCTGCTCTACGACGACGGGACGCACCCCAACCCGGACGGGCAGGAGGTCTACGCCAAGCTCGTCGAGCGCGCGCTGCGCGAGCACGGCTAGAGCAGCGGGAACCCGCTGCGCACGAGCCGCAGCCACGCGGCCGGCGCCGCGGCCGGCCAGACGTGGAGGTCGCCGGCCTCGCGGTCGGCCTGCAGGAGCATCGCCCCCGGCGTCAGCGCGGCCCACGCCGCGATCGCGGCGTCGAGCTCGTCGTCGGCCTCGCCGAGGCGCGCGCGGGCGAGCCGCAGCTGCAGCGTGCCCTCCATCCACAGCACGTCGGGCGCCCAGCCGCCCGCGAACGGCCGGTAGCCGGTGAACGCGAGCGACTCCGCGCCCGGCCAGGCGACGCGGCGGTCGCGCACGCGCAGGGTCGCCTCGGCGGTCGCCGCGACCGCGCGCGCCTCCGCGTCGCGGCCCAGCGCGCACAGCCAGAGGATCCCGAGCGCCTGCGCGTCCGACGGCCGGACGTCGTCCTCGAAGCCCTGGCGCACCGCCGCCGGGCCGTCGCGCACGAGCAGGTGCCGGTCGATCGCGGCGTCGAGCGCCGCGACCGGCTCGCCGAGCGCGGCCAGCAGCGCGCGGACCTCGAGGTTGTGCTCGGCGGACGCCCAGCGCACGTCGGCGCCGCCGCGGAAGAGCCCGTGCCAGTCCTCGCGCCGCGCGGCGAGCCAGCGCAGCACGCCGTCGAGCAGCGCGTCGTGGCGGCCGGCCGCGACGGCGGCGAGCCCGACCCACGCCATCACGCCGCTGCGCGGCGGGCCGTCGCCGGCTCCGGTCGCCAGGTCGTAGGACTGCGCGAGCCCGCCGTCGGGCGCCTGGAGCGCGGCGAGCTGCGCCAGCAGCGCGCCCGCACGCCCCGGTTCGCCGCCGGCGGCCAGCGCCGCCGCCGTGGCCGCGGTGTCGTACGTCCAGCCCCGCCCGAGCAGCCCCGCGGGCGCGGGCGGTCCGAAGGAGGGAACGAGGTCGAGGGCCGGAACCGGTGTCATATGGCTACGCCGTGGGGCATGCGCACGCCGCGATGGGTGATGATCCCCTGATGGCGGCCCCCGACGCTCAGCTCCTCGTCGTGGAGGACGACGAGGTCGTCGCGACCTTCCTCGTCGAGCTCCTCGGCCGGCTCGGCTCGGTCCACTGGACGACGACCGCCGAGCAGGCGCTCACCGTCACGGCGTCCCGCGACTGGGACCTGGTCATCAGCGACATCGACCTCCCGGGCATGAACGGGCTCGAGTTCCTCGGCGGGCTCCGCGCCGGGCAACCGCTGGTGGCGGCGCTCGTGCTCTCCGGCCACAGCAGCTTCGACCACGCGGTCGCGGCGCTCCGCGCCGGCGCCGACGACTACCTGACCAAGCCGGTCGACCCGGTCGCGCTGCTCGAGAAGGCGCGCGCGCTGATCGCGGTGACCCGCGAGCGCCGCGCGAAGGGGCAGGAGGTCGTGCTCGCGGTCGGCGCGCACCCCGACGACGTCGAGATCGGCGTCGGCGGCGTGCTGCTGCGCCACGCGGCACAGGGTCATCGCGTCACGATCCTGACGTTGACCGGCGGCGAGCAGGGCGGCGTCGCGGCCGACCGCGCGCAGGAGTCGCGCCGCGCCGCGGACCTGCTGTCCGCCCGGCTGGTCCACGCCGACCTCGAGGACACGAGCGTGAGCGAGGGCGGGAGCACGATCGAGACGATCCGGCGCGTGATCGAGGAGATCAGGCCGACGACCGTCTACACGCACACGATCCGCGACGTCCACCAGGACCACCGCAACGTCCACCACGCGACGCTCGTCGCCGCGCGCGGCGTCTCGCGCGTGTTCTGCTACCAGGCGCCGTCGTCGACCGTCGACTTCCACCCCACGCGGTTCGTGGCGATCGACGAGTACCTCGACCGCAAGATCGAGGTCATCCAGGCGTACGCGTCGCAGGTCGCGGTCCGCCGCTACCTCGACGAGGAGCTGCTGCGCTCGACCGCGCGCTACTGGAGCCGCTTCACCCAGGCGCGCTACGTCGAGCCGCTCGAGATCGTGCGCGACAGCGACGCACCCACCGCCCCGCCCGCCGAGCGCACGGGGACCGACCTCCACGCGGGAGCCGAGATCGATGTCGCCTGACCAGCCCCGTGTCCTCGTCACCGGCGTCGGCGGCCCGTCCGGGATCTCGATCCTGCGCGCGCTGGAGGGCGAGCCGGTGACGATGCTCGCCGCCGACATCGACCCGTTCGCGGCGGGGCTCTACCTCGTTCCGCCCGAGCACCGGGCGATCCTCCCGCGCGGCGACGACCCGCGCTTCTCCGCGGTGCTGCTGGACACCTGCGCGCGGCTCGGCGCCCGGGTCGTGGTCCCGACGGTCGACACCGAGCTGCTGCCGCTCGCCCGCGAGCGCGAGCGCTACGCGGCGGCCGGGATCGAGCTCGTCGTCGCCTCGGTCGCGACGCTCGAGGTCTGCCTCGACAAGTGGAAGCTGGCGGAGCGCTGCGCCGGGCGCGTCCGCGTGCCCGAGACGCGCGTCGCCGACGCCACGTTCGACGCGGCGCCGGTCGGGCTGCCGGTGATCGTCAAGCCGCGCTCGGGCAGCGGCTCGCGCGGGATCCGGCTGGTCGAGCGGCGGACGGAGCTCGAGGTGCTCGAGCGCGACGGGTCGCTGCTCGTCCAGGAGCACCTGCCGGGGCCCGAGTACTCGCTCGACGTGATCGCGCGCGCCGACGGGCACGTCGCGGGCGTCGTCCCGCGCGAGCGGCTCAAGGTCGACTCGGGGATCGCGGTGACCGGCCGCACGCTCCACGACGACCGGCTCGAGGCGTTCGCCCGGGCCGTGGCCGAGGCGATCGGGCTCACCACCGTCGCGAACGTGCAGGTCAAGGTCGACGCCGAGGGCGAGCCCGCGCTGCTCGAGGTCAACCCGCGCTTCCCGGGCACGATGCCGCTGACCGTCGCCGCCGGCATCGACATGCCGAAGCTGGCGATCGGCGAGGCGCTCGGGACGCCGGTCCCCGACGGCCCGCTCCCGTTCCGCGACCTCGCGATGGTGCGCTACTTCGAGGAGCGCTTCTTCGGCTTCGACGACATCGCCGACCTGCAGCGCCACGCGGCCGAGATCGCCTCGTGAACGCGCGCCAGGACATGCACGTGCACTCGACGTTCTCCGACGGGCGCGACCCGATCGAGGGCAACGTCGAGGAGGCCGAGGCGCTCGGGCTGACCGAGCTGACCTGCGTCGACCACGTGCGGGCGGGCACCGACTGGGTGCCGGACTACGTCGCCGCGGTCCGGCGGATCCGGGGGACGACGGACGTCGAGCTGCGCTGCGGGATCGAGGCGAAGCTGCTCGACACGACCGGCGCGCTCGACCTGCCCGAGGCGTACGACGGCGTCGACGCGATCTACGCGGCCGACCACCAGGTCCCGCTCGCCGACGGGCCCAACCACCCGCGCGAGGTGCGTGCGCGGCTGGAGTCGGGCGAGCTGGCGGCCGATGCGGTGCTGGAGGCGCTCGTCGAGTCGACCGCGCGGGCGCTCGACCGGCCCGAGCGCGTCGTGATCGCCCACTTCCTCAGCATCCTCCCGAAGCTCGGCCTGGCCGAGGACGACGTCCCGCCCGGCCTGCTCGACGACCTCGCCGCCGAGACCGCCCGGACCGGGCAGGCGATCGAGGTCTCCGAGCGCTGGCGCTGCCCGGGCGCCGCGACGCTCGCGCCGTTCCGGCGCCACGGCGTGCCGATCCTGCTCAGCACCGACAGCCACTCGCGCACGACGATCGGTCGCTACGACCACTGCCTCGCGGTCCTGCGCGAGCTCGACGGCATGCCGCCGTGACCGTCATCGAGCTGATCCTCTCGGCGTTCGTGATCGCCGGGGCGCTCCCGCTGGCGGCCGGCTGCTACCAGTCCGCGCTCGCCGCGCTGCACCGCTTCCGCTACGCCGACAGCGACCCGCCGGCGACCCCGCCGAACGTCGCCGTGGTGGTGCCCGCCTGGAACGAGGCCGCGGTCATCGGCCGCACGATCGACACGCTCGTCGCGCTCGAGTACCCGCCCGAGCGGCTGCGCGTCTACGTCGTCGACGACGCCAGCACCGACGCGACGCCCGAGGTCGTCGGCGCGAAGGCCGCCGAGTACCCGGGCCGCGTGTTCCACCTGCGCCGCGAACGCGGCGGCGAGGGCAAGGCGCACACGCTCAACCACGGGCTGCGCCGGATCCGCGCGGAGGGCTGGTACGAGGCCGTGCTGATCATCGACGCCGACGTGATCTTCACCGGCCGCTCGCTCGCGCGGATGGTCCGCCACCTCGGCGACCCCGACGTCGGCGCCGTCACCGCCTACATCAAGGAGGGCAGCCGGCCGGCGAACTACCTCAACAAGTTCGTCGCCTACGAGTACGTCAACGCCCAGGCCGGCGCCCGCCGCGCCCAGAACGTGCTCGGCGCCCAGGCCTGCCTCGCCGGCGGCGCGCAGCTCCTGCGGCGCGAGGCGCTCGAGGCGATCGGCGGCGAGATCGACACCTCCTCGCTCGCCGAGGACACGTTCACGACCTTCAACGTGCAGCTCGCCGGCAAGCGCGTGGTGTTCGAGCCGCACGCGATCGTCTGGGCCGAGGAGCCGCGCGACATCGCCGGGCTGTGGAAGCAGCGGCTGCGCTGGGGCCGCGGCAACGTGCAGGTGTCGCGCCGCTACCGCAACGTCTGGCTGCACCGCGGCAAGGGCCGGCTCGGCGGCCTGAGCTTCGCGCTGATCTGGTTCTCGGTGCTGCTGATGCCGGTGCTGATGGTGGTCTCGTCGTTCGCGCTGGTCGTGCTGTTCCTGCTCGACCGCGGCGTGTCGGTCGACGTGTTCCGCGCGCTCTGGCTCATCAACCTCGTGACCTACCTGTTCATCACGCTCTCGACGTTCGCGCTCGACCCGCCGACCGCGCGCCGGACGTGGTTCCAGGGCTTCACCTTCCCCGGGCTGATCAGCCTGCTGATCATCGCCTACGCGGCGTACCCGCCGTGGGTCGACGACCTCGGCGCCGACGTCGCGCGCGACCTGGGGATCGACCCCGCCGCGGGGCTCGCGACCGGGCTGCTGCTCTTCACCTACGTCTGGCAGTCGGCCGCGATGCTCGCGGCCTGGCTCGTCAAGCGCGTCGCGGTGACGCGGTTGAAGCCGCTCGCCCGGCCGCTGCTCTACGTCGCCGGGTACGGGCCGCTGCTGTGCGCGATCACCGCCACCGCCTACGTCAAGGAGGCGCGCGGCACCGAGATGACCTGGGAGAAGACGGAGAAGACCGGCCGGCTGGGGGACTTCGCGTGAGCGAGCTCGACGACGACCGCCGGGCCGACCAGCGCTACGAGCGCCGGCTGTTCTGGCTCGAGCTGGTGATCGTCGTGGTGATCGCGGGCCTGATCGTCCTGCGCGGGGTGCTCTGGTGACGCCCGCCGCCGAGCTGCGCGGCCGGGCGGTGACGGTCTTCGCGCTCGCGGCGATCGCCGGGCTGGCCTCGGTGCTGCTGCCCGGGCCGGAGATGGACTCCGGCTGGCTGCTCGCCGCCGTCGGGCTGACGCTGCTGCTGCTCGCGCTCGGCGCCGGCCTGCTCGCCGCCCACCGCGAGCGCGAGTTCGTGAGCGTGGCCGGGATCGGCTACCTGCTCGTCGTCGCGCTGCTGCGGCATTCGAGCGAGGGGCCGGCGAGCGGGTTCCTCCCGCTCACGCTGCTGCCGATCGTCTGGCTCGGGGTGTTCGGGACGCGGCGCGAGCTGATCGCGGGCCTCGTCGTGCTCGCGCTCACGCTGTTCGTGCCGTTCCTCGCCGTCGGCGAGCCGCAGTACCCGCCGAGCGCCTGGCGCTCCTCGCTCCTCACGCTGATGGTCGCGGGGCTCGCGGGCGCGACGACGCAGACGCTGCTCGGCACGGCGCGGGACGCGCGCGACCGGCTGCGCCGGATCCTCTCCACCGCGACCGAGACCGCGATCATCGTCGCCGACGCCGAGGAGCGGAAGATCACGCTGGTCAGCGCCGGCGCCGAGCGGATGCTCGGCTACAGCGCCGACGAGCTGGTCGGCGCCTCGCCGCTGCTGATCCACGACATCGACGAGATCGCGGAGCGGGCGGCCGAGCTCGGCGTCCCGCCCGGGCTGGAGGTGTTCTCGACGATCCCGGAGCGCGACGGGTCCGAGACGCGCGAGTGGACCTACCGGCGCAAGGACGGCGAGCGGCTGCGCGTCTCGCTCACGATCACGATCGAGCACGACGACGACGGGAAGGTCACCGCGTTCGTCGGGGTCGCCTCCGACATCACCGAGCTCGTCGCGGCGCGCGCCGCGCTGCAGGCCGAGCGCGACGAGACGGCCGCGGGGATCGACACGGCGGGCGCGCTCGTGATCGTCCTCGGCCCGGACGGCCGGATCGCCCGCTTCAACCAGGCCTGCGAGCGGCTCACCGGGTACGCGGCGGCCGACGTGATCGGCCGGCCCGCCTGGGAGGCGCTGCTGCCGCCCGAGGTCTCGGAGCCGGCACGGGCCGCGTTCCAGGGGCTGCGGCCGGACGACTTCCCGGTCCGCTTCGAGATCGACTGGATGACGCACAGCGGCGAGCGGCGGCTGATCGCGTGGGCGGGCACGCGGCTCGTGGACGCGGACGGCGCGATCTCGTACGTGATCGGCACCGGCACCGACATCACCGAACAGCGCCGCGCCGAGGAGCGGCTGCGGATCTCCAACGACCGGCTGCAGGGCATCCTCGAGCACACGGCGGCGAGCATCGCGGTCAAGGACCTCGAGGGCCGCTACCTCGTCGTGAGCCGCGCCTGGGAGCGGGTCGCGGGGGTCAGCGGCGTCGAGGGCAGGACCGACCGCGAGCTGTTCCCGGCCGAGCAGGCCGAGGCGCGCCTGTACGGCGACCGCGAGGTGGTGCGGACGGGCGCCGTCGTCGAGTGGGAGCGCGAGGCCGGCGACCTCACGCTCGCGGTGACGTCGTTCCCGCTGCGCGACGAGGGCGGCGAGCTCTACGCGATCGGCTCGGTCGCGACCGACATCTCCGAGCGCCGCCGCGCGCTGGCCGAGGCGATCGCCGCCTCGCGCGCCAAGTCGGAGTTCCTGGCCAACATGAGCCACGAGATCCGCACGCCGCTCAACGGCGTGATCGGGATGCTCGAGATCCTCTCCGACACCGAGCTGGACGCCGCACAGCGCTCCTACGTGGCGACCGCGACGCTGTCGGGCGACGCGCTGCTCGGCGTGATCAACGACGTGCTCGACTTCTCGAAGATCGAGGCCGGCCGGCTCGAGCTCGACGAGCAGTTCATCGACGTCCGCAAGATCATCGAGGACACGTCGGAGATGGTCGCCCCGCAGGCGCACGGCAAGGGCGTCGAGCTGACGACCTGGATCGAGGACGGCCTGCCGGTCGAGCTGCAGGGCGACGGCAACCGGATCCGCCAGGTGCTGACCAACCTGCTCGCCAACGCGGTCAAGTTCACCTCGCACGGCGAGGTCGCCGTCCGCGCCGGCGCCACGCCCGACCCGGACGGCGCGCACACCCTCCTCCACATCGAGGTGCGCGACACCGGGATCGGGATCGAGCCCGACGCGCTGGAGCGGCTGTTCGAGCCGTTCACCCAGGCCGACACGTCGACCACGCGGCGCTTCGGCGGGACCGGGCTCGGGCTCGCGATCTCGCTGCGGCTCGTCGAGATGATGGGCGGCGAGCTGACCGCCGAGTCGCATCCCGGCATGGGCAGCACGTTCCGCTTCACCGCCCGGCTCGGCGTCACCTCCGGCGGGCGCACGAGCCGCCGCGCGCGGGTCACGCTGCCGCCGGAGACGCGGGTCCTGGTCGTCGACGACAACGCGACGAACCGCGCCATCCTCGACGCCTACCTCGGCCCGCGCGTCGCCGTCTGCGACCTCGTCGAGAGCGGGCCGGCCGCGCTCGCCAGGCTGGACGCCGCCGCGCGCGACGGCGCGCCCTACGAGCTGGTCGTCCTCGACGGCCAGATGCCCGAGATGGACGGCCGCGAGGTGGCCCGGGCGATCCGCGCGAGCGAGCAGCTGCGCGGCTCGCGCGTCGTGATGCTCACCTCCACGGGCGGGCGCGGGCCCGACACCGGCGACGCCGGGCCCGACGTCGACCGCTGCCTGACCAAGCCGGTCCGCCGCGCGCAGCTGCTCGAGGCGGTCGCCGAGGTCCTCGCGAGCGAGCCGCGCCCCGACATCGCGCCGGTCCCCGCCGCGGTCGCGCACGTCGCGCCCGCCCCCGGCGGCCGCGTGCTCGTCGCCGACGACAACGCGGTCAACCGGCTCGTGATCGAGACGATGCTGCGCCAGCGCGGGCTGCGCGTCGACCTCGCCGAGGACGGGGCGCAGGCGCTCGAGCTCCTCGCGCCCGAGCACCTCGCGGTGTTCATGGACTGCCAGATGCCGGTGCTCGACGGCTACGAGGCGACCGGGCCGGATCCGCGCCGAGGAGACCGGCGACCGCCACGTCCCGATCGTCGCGATGACCGCGCACGCGATGGAGGGCGATCGCGAGCGCTGCATGCGCGCGGGCATGGACGACTACCTGGCCAAGCCGCTGCGCTCCGAGGACCTCGACGCGGTGCTCGAGCGCTGGGTCGAGCCGGACGAGCCCGCGGACGACGGCGGCCCGCTGCTCGACGTGGGCCGCGTGCGCGGGCTGCGCAGCGAGTTCCCGGACATGGCCGACGAGCTCCTGCGGGTGTTCAGCCGCACGACGCCGCCGCTGCTCGACGAGCTGCGCACCGCGGTCGAGCGCGGCGACGACGAGACCCGGCGGCGGCTCGCGCACAAGCTCAAGGGCAGCAGCGAGACGGTCGGCGCGCTGCGGATGGCGACGCTGCTCAAGCAGCTCGAGGCCGGCGTCGACGGCGGGGTCGCGACGGTCGCTGCGCTCGAGTCGGCGTACGCGGCCACGTGCGACGAGCTGCCGCGCGTGTCCTGATCCAGCGCGGCGGCGCGGCGGGGCCGGAGAACGACGGGCATCACGGAATCGGGCAGCCCGGGCGGGCCCGGCCGCGACACGATGGTCCGGCTGCTCTGGAAGCGGTTCCAGTCGGCAACCCGATCTCGACCGGTGGCATAGGCGGAAATCCGAATCGGTCTGAAACGTTGACTGAACACCTTCCGAGGACCGAGGATCCGTACGACGGCGATGATCTCCCACCACCCCGACATCGACAGCCACGGCTTCGCCGCCCAGACGGTGCGGATCCAGAACCTCGACGGCACCCACCCTGGAGCGATTCACGTCATGCACATCGACGGCAAGCCGATGTGCATGCTGCGCAACGTCAAGGTGGTCCCGGGCGAATCCGAGTGGAAGCCACTCGGCCACGCTCGGGTGACCTGCGGGCACTGCATGAACAACATGATCTCGACCGAGGTCAGCGGCCGCATCTCACGCGGAGGAGGCGGCTGGAGCGGCGGGACGAGCGGCGGCGACGTCCAGCTCAACGCGCCGAAGGACTTCGAGCGCGCCGACGAAGACGAGCGCCGCAGGCGGATGGCGCGCAAGCTGCCGCTCGACCTGCCCCGTCCGTGACCGTCCTCGCCCTCACGATCCTGGTCGGCGCGTACCTGATCGCCGCTGGAGGACCTGAAGGCGATCCTGAGGCAGCGCGGGCAGGGCGAGCGCTGGCGAGTCTGGGTGTTCTCCGAGTTGCCCGACCTCACGGAGAGCCTCGCCACCATGGACGCCCACCCGCACGCGATGCGCGCATGCCATGGCTTCCCCAGGGGCTCGGCCGGGATCGTCTACATCTACCTGCGCAACGGGCTCTCCGCCGCCGCCCTGGAACGCCAGCTCGATGACTGCCTCGGTCTCGCTCCGCGCGGCGATTGGCGGTCCGAGCCCACGAGGATCCGCTCGTAAGGCATCACCCCCGCCGACTAAGGCCGAAGTACCGGCGGACGCCCGATGTGCGGCGGCCCGGCGTACCCGATCATGGAGCCATGCTGATCACGGGGTACGGCCAGATGGATGCGGAGCACGCGTTCACCCGCGCGACCCGCGCCCGCCGGCGCGCCGCGCTGGCGCGCACGCTGCTGCGCCGCCGCCCCGGATCGTGCGGGCGGCTCCGCGTCGTCGACGCGGCGTGCCGCGCCGCCGGCGTGCCGCGCGGCGCGAGCGAGATCCCGCTCGACGAGATCCGCGGGACGCTGGAGCCCAGCCGCGCGGCGCAGTTCGACAGCGAGTTCCGCCCGGCGGACGGCGTCACGCGGACGCGCTGGCAGCGGCTGTGGCTCGCGCGCCAGCGCGGCGCGGTGCTGCCGCCGGTGTCGGTCGTCGCGATCGACGACGGCTACGCGCTGCGCGACGGGCACCATCGCGTCTCCGTGGCCCGCGCGCAGGGCGCGCTGACCATCGACGCGATCGTCGACGCGGGCTAGAAGACCTCGAACGCCCACGGCGGGCGCTCGCCGAGGAACGCGTGGCTGGTCGCGGCGAGCGCGCCGGGCGTCGCCTCCGCGACGCGGCCGGCGGCGCCGAGCGTGGCGAGCGCCGTCCCGCCCAGGTACGCGGCGCCGAGCTCCAGCACGCCGAGCGCGAGATCCGCGGGCGCGGTGGTGGGCTCGCAGGTCGCGCCGTCCGGGCCGGCCGCCAGCCGCCAGCGGCCCGCGTTCCAGGGGCAGACGTCGTCCGCGACGTCGAGCACGACGTCGAGCGGCGCGCCGTAGGTCCGCTGTGCCAGCGCCCGCGGGAGGTCGACGAGCCGCACGTAGAGGCCGTCGTCGACCCGCATGGTCACGGCCCGCGCGTCGAACAGCATGTGCGGCAGCTCGAGGTCCTCCGCACCGACCCACCACTTGATGCTGCGGGTGAGCGACAGCTTCAGGAGGTGGTCCCAGAGCACGGCGGCGGCGTCCGGCCCGTCCGCGTGCAGCTCGCGCAGCTCGACGATGTCGTCGGCGTTCCCGTCGATGTCGTGCTTGCGGATGGCGTAGGTCGCGTAGCCGCCGTCGCAGACCACGGCCCGCAGCCGGCCGGCGCCCTCGCGGTGGGCCTCGACGTCCAGCAGCACCTCGCCCCAGCCGTGACTCGTCGCGCTCGAGCATCCCGGGTCGGCGCGGCAGCGCGTCGTAGACCGCCCGCAGCTCGGGCAGCAGCGCCTTCGGCTCGCCGCCGCGCGGCCGGTCCTCCGGCGGGCGCCGCAGCGTCGCGTCGCGCGAGCGGACCGTCACCTCGGCCGCAGCGGGTCGCGGCGCCGAAGCCCCAGCGGCCGTAGATCCCGGCCTCCGACGCCCAGAGCGCGCTGATCGCCTCCTCGCCGCGCTCGCGCACCTCCTCGAACAGCCCGCGCATCATCCCGTCGAGCAGCCCGCGGCGGCGGTGGACCGGGTCGACGCCGACCGCGGTGACGCCGGCCATCGGGACCACCGCGCCCGGCACCGCGAGCCGCAGCGTGAACAGGCCCGACGTCCCGACGATCGCGCCCTCGTAGGTCGCGACGCGCGTGCGCTCAGGCTCGATCCGCGCCGACCAGAGCTCGATCTCCTCGTCCTGCGGCTCGCCCTGGAACGCCTCGTAGATGGCGTCGATGAAGGCGCGCGTCTCGGCGGGCTCGATCGCGCGCAGCTCGTACCCGGGCATGCCCGGAGTGTGACGGCCGCGCGCGGCCCGTGCTCAGACGCCGGCGGCGGCGGACAGCTTCGCCAGCGCGCCGCGGACCAGCCGCGACACGTGCATCTGGCTGCAGCCGATGCGCTCGCCGATCTCGGACTGCGTCAGGTCCTCCTGGAAGCGCAGCCGGAGGATCTCGCGCTCGCGATCGTCGAGCCGGTCCATCAGCGACTGCGCGACGACCTTCTTCTCGACCCGCTCGAAGCCCGGGTCGATGCCGCCCATCGTGTCGCCGAACGTGCCGTCGGAGCCGTCGCCGATCGTGCGCGGGCGGTCGAGCGAGGTGATGTCGCGCGCGTCGGACGCCTGGAGCGCGTCGACGACCTGCTCGAGCGTCAGCTGCAGCCGCGTGGCCAGCTCGCCGGCGGTCGGCGGGCGGCCGAGCTCCGAGCCGAGCTCGCGGTTCGCGGTCATCACCCGCTGGGCGCGCTCCTGCAGCTCGCGCGGCGGGCGCACGCCCCACGTGTGGTCGCGGAAATGGCGCTGGACCTCGCCGGTCATCGTCGGCACGGCGTAGGAGCTGAACGCGATCCCGCGCTCGGGCTCGTAGCGGTCGATCGCCTTCATCAGCCCGATCGCGGCGACCTGCACGAGATCCTCGAGCGGGACGCGCGGCGACTCGTAGCGGCGGGCGATCGTGCGCGCCAGCGGCAGGTAGTTGCGGACCAGCTGCTCGCGCAACGACGGGTCGCGCGTGCTGCAGAACCGGCGGAACAGGAGTGATTCGCGGCGCCGGTCGCGGACCGGGCGCGCGGTGCCGCGATACGGAGCGGCTTCCGTCAACGGTGTCATCGTCAAGACCTGTCGTACCCCTCAGGCGTCGGGCCAATCCTCTACGAACAGATCGAGGGCCAGCTCGCCCTCGCCGGCGCGGTAGGGCGCGAGGTCCGTGACGCCCGCCTCGGCCAGCAGCTCGTCGTCGATGTAGGTCCCGCCGGAGCCCGCCGCGGGATCGCGCTCGAGCAGGATCCGCGCGGCGTCGGCGACGATCTCGGGGGTGCGGCTCATCGCCATCGCGCGGTCGCCGCCGAGCAGGTTCTGGACCGCCGCCGTGGCGATCAGCGTCCGCGGCCAGAGGCAGTTGGCGGAGACGCCGTGCTCGCGCTCGTCCTCGGCCACGCCGAGCGTGAGCATCGTCATCGCCATCTTCGAGACGGTGTAGGCGGCGTGGCCCTTGAGCCAGCGCCGGTCGGTGCTCAGCGGCGGGCTGAGCGTCAGCACGTGCGCGTGATCGGAGGCGCGCAGGTGCGGCAGCGCCGCGCGGGTGAGCAGGAACGTGCCGCGCGCGTTGATGTCGAGCATGAGGTCGTAGCGCTTCGGCGCGAGGTCGGCGATCGGCGCGAGGTTGATCGCCGAGGCGTTGTTGACCACGATGTCGACGCCGCCCCAGCGCTCGGCGGCGGCGGCCACGAACGCGTCGACCTGCGCGTCGTCGCGGACGTCGCCGACCATCGGCAGCGCCTCCCCGCCCGCCGCCTCGATCGCCTCGGCGGCCGTGTGGATCGTGCCGGGCAGGCGCGGGTGCGCGGTGTCGGTCTTGGCGAGCAGCGCGATCCGCGCCCCCGCACGGGCGCAGGCGACGGCGATGGCGAGGCCGATGCCGCGGCTGCCGCCGGACATCACGACGACGCGGCCGGAGAGCGGAGAGGACATGCGGCGGCACGCTAGTGGCCCGCGCGCGGACGTGCGGCGGTCCCCTGCGCAGGCGGCTAGGTTGTTAGTCCATGCCGACCGTCGAGGGCCTCGTCTTCGCCTACGCGCTGTACCCGCTGCCGCCCGGGCGGCTGCCGTTCAGGCGCTGGCGCTGGGAGCTGTGGCACGGCGCGAACCTCGTCGCGGCGGGCTGGCGGCTCGCGCGCCCGGACGCCGGCCGCGCGCTGCGCGTCCACGCGTCGGAGTTCGGCCACCGGCTGTTCGGGCTGCCGGTGCCCGTGCGCGACCCGCAGGCCGGGCGCGGCGATCTGCGCCCCGGCAGCGCCGAGCGGCTGGCGATCGGCGCGATCAGCTACACGCTCGTGCCGCGGGCGCTCGAGCACGCCGAGCCGCTCGTCACGGCGGGCTGAGACCGTGATCGACCTCCGCTCCGACACCGTCACCCGGCCGACCGCCGCGATGCGCGCCGCGATCGCCGCCGCGGAGGTCGGCGACGACCAGTACGGCGAGGACCCGAGCGTGATCGCGCTGCAGGAGCGGATCGCCGCCCTGCTCGGCAAGGAGGCGGCGCTGCTCGTCCCCACCGGGACGATGGCCAACCAGCTCGCGCTCAAGCTGTACTGCCGCCCGGGCGACGACGTGATCGTCGGCGCCGAGAGCCACGCGGTGTGGCACGAGACCGGCGCGGCGGCGGCGATCGGCGGGATCCAGTTCACCGAGGTCGGGACCGACGGGCGCTTCACCGCCGCCGAGTTCCTCGCCGCGCGCAACCCGCGCGGTCACCTGCTCTACCCGCCGACCACGCTCGTCGAGGTCGAGGACACGCAGAACCGCAAGGGCGGCCTCGTGTGGGACCCGGCCGAGCTCGAGCGGATCGGCACGGCCGCGCGCGAGCACGGCGTCGCCTCCTACCTCGACGGCGCGCGGCTGCTCAACGCGGCCGCCGCCCGCGGCGACGACCCGGCGGCGCTCGCCGCGCCGTTCGACCTCGTCTCGCTGGCGCTCTCCAAGGGCCTCGGCTGCCCCGTCGGCTCCGTGCTGGCCGGGACCCGCGACGACGTCGCCGCGCTCGTGCGCTACCGCCGGATGCTCGGCGGCGCGATGCGCCAGGCCGGCGTGCTCGCCGCCGCCGGGCTGTACGCGCTCGACCATCACGTCGACCGGCTCGCGGAGGACCACGCGAACGCGCGCGTGATCGGCGAGCGGCTCGCCGCGCTCGACGGCGTCGAGCTCGACCTCGACGCGCTGGAGACGAACATCGTCGTCTTCCAGCTCGGCGCGGGTGCGCCCGACGCGCCGGCCGTCGTCGCCCGCGCGGGCGAGCGCGGCGTGCAGGTCATGGCCTTCGGCCCGCGGACGATCCGCGCGGTCACCCACCTGGACGTGACCCGCGCGGACTGCGCGGCGGCGGCGGAGGCGCTCGCGGAGGCGATCGCGTGAGCGAGCCGATCTACTTCGCCTCCGCGGCGGAGTTCGGGGCGTGGCTGGCGGAGCACCACGCGACCGCGACCGAGGTCTGGGTCGGCTACTGGAAGAAGCACACGGGCAAGCCGAGCCTGGTCTGGTCCGACGCCGTCGACGAGGCGCTCTGCTTCGGCTGGATCGACGGCCTGCTGCGGCGCGTCGACGACGACCGCCACATCCAGCGCTTCACGCCGCGCAAGCCGTCGAGCAACTGGAGCGCGGTCAACGTGGGCAAGGTCGCGGCGCTGCGCGACGCCGGCCGCATGCGGCCGGCGGGCGAGGCGGCGTTCGCGCGGCGCCGTGCGGACCGCACCGGCGTCTACTCGTTCGAGCAGTCCGCCGACCCCGAGCTCGCGCCCGAGCAGCGGGCGCGGTTCGAGGCCGAGCCGGACGCGTGGGCGTTCTTCCAGGCCCAGCCGCCGTCCTACCGGCGCCAGGCGAGCTGGTGGGTGATCAGCGCGAAGAAGCCGGAGACGCGCGCCCGCCGGCTGGCGCAGCTGATCTCCGACAGCGCCGCGGGCGAGCGGATCAAGCCGCTCCGGCCGCTCCGGCCGAAGGGCCGGGGCGTTTAGGAAACCCTTCGCCGCCGCTTAGCGGGCGCGCCGGGGAGCGTCCCCATCCTCGCCCGTCATGAATTCCACGAAACTGATCGGCATCACGGTCGCCTCCGCCTTCGCCTTCGGCGGCGGCGTGGCCGTGATCGGTGCAGTCGCGGACGACGGAAGCCCTGCACAGCTCCGATCTCCCGGCGGCACCTCCACGCAGCTCGTCTCCGACGACAGCACCGCCAAGAACGTCTACGAGGGCGCCAAGGACTCGGTCGCCTACATCTCCTCCGCGACCGCCCAGGGCCAGGCCACCGGCTCGGGCTTCGTCGTCGACGAGAGCGGCCTGATCGTCACGAACGAGCACGTCATCGACGGCGCCCAGCAGGTGACCGTCAAGATCGGCACGCGAGGGCAAGGAGCTCCCGGCCGAGATCGTCGGCGCGGACGCCTCCCACGACCTCGCGCTGCTGAAGGTCGACGCCGACGGCCTCAAGGCCCTGCCGCTCGGTGATTCGAGCAAGGTCGAGGTCGGCGACAACACGTACGCGATCGGCAACCCCTACGGCCTCGACCACACGCTGACCACCGGCGTGGTCTCGGCGCTGAACCGCACGCTGCAGGCGCCCGACGGCTCCGAGCTGGGCGGCGCGATCCAGACCGACGCGGCGCTCAACCCCGGCAACTCCGGCGGTCCGCTGCTCGACGAGGACGGCCAGGTGATCGGCGTCAACGCGCAGATCGCGACCGGCGGGACCGAGGGCGGCGGCAACGTCGGCATCGGCTTCGCGATCCCGACGAGCACCGTCAAGCAGTTCGTCAGCCAGGCCAAGGACGGCGAGTTCACCCCCGACCAGCAGCAGCAGGCCGATCCGTACGGCCAGCAGCAGGATCCCTCCCAGCAGGCCGATCCGTATGGCCAGCAGCAGCAGGATCCCTACGGCCAGGAGCAGCCGGATCCGTACGGCCAGCAGGCCGATCCGTACGGCCAGCAGGCCGACCCGTACGGCCAGCAGGCCGACCCCTACGGCCAGCAGGTCGACCCCTATCAGCAGGCCGATCCGTACGGCCAGCAGCAGGAGTCGCCGTACCTGTTCTAGCCGTACGCTGACCGGCATGGTCACCCTGCCGGCGGAGGGGCGCGTCTTCACGCATCGCGACCGCGTGATGCTCGGCGACGTCTCCCCCAGCGGGCGGGCGCGGCTCGACGCGCTCGCCCGCTGGCTGCAGGACGCGGCCTACGACGACGCGCTCGACTCGGGCATCGACCAGGCGGGCGCGTGGATCGTGCGCCGGCTGGCGCTGCGCGTCCTGCGCTTCCCCCGGCTGCTCGACCCGATCGAGGTCGACACGTTCTGCAGCGGCACCGCCGCGCTGTGGGCGGAGCGATCGAGCGTCGTGCGCAGCGGCGGCGAGCCGATCGCGCACGCCGTCGCGCTGTGGGTGCACCTCGAGCCGGACGGCTCGCGCCCGCGGCCGCTGCCCGACGGGCTTCGACGCGGTCTACGGCCCGTCGGCGGGCGGCCGCCGCGTGCGCGCCCGCCTGCATCACCCGGCGACGCCGCCGCCGGAGGCCCCCGCCCGGCCGTGGCGCTTCCGTGGCGCCGACCTCGACCCCGCGGGCCACGTGAACAATGCCGTCTACTGGGCGGCGCTGGAGGAGGAGCTGGTGGCGGACGAGCCCACAGGCGGGCTGGCGGCCGAGGTCGAGCACCGCGCGGCGGCCGGGACCGGCGAGGGCGCCGTCCACCACGACGGCGCGATGCGCTGGATCACCGGCGCGGACGGCGCCGTGGCGGCGACGTTCAGGCTGGCAGGCTGACCGCGAGCTGCCCGAGCGGCGCGCCCCAGTCCTCCAGCGAGGCCGGGGCCGCGATCCCGTAGCCGGCGCCGGCGGCCGAGACGGCGCCGAGCAGCGCCCACTTGGCGAACGTGTCGGCGAAGCGCTCCTCGATCCGGTCGCAGTCGATCGCCGCGCCGCACGGGCCGCCGCGCGGGATCCCGCCGTCGAGCCGCTGGTTCAGCGCACGCGGGACGAGCGCGAAGTCGACGACGTGGCCGAGCTCGTGCAGGACCACCATCGGCCGGTCGTCGGCGTGGCGCCCGTCGAGCTGGGCGACGTTGAGGCTCACGTCGAAGCCGCGCGCGTGGCTGCGGGTGACGCCGAGCGGCGCCTCGGGGCCGCCGCTGAAGACGGAGAACCGCACGAGCCCGTCGACCTCGGCGATCAGGCGCGCCGCCTCGGGCCGCGCCGAGGCGAGCGCGGCGCGGACCCACGCGCGGTCCGCGGCCGGGACGCCGGGCGCGAACACCGGCCCGGCGGCGCGGGCCGCCGCGCTCACGTCGACGGTGTCGCCGTCCGACGTGGTCAGCACGCCGGCCTGCGCGGTCTGGTGGCGCTTGACGCCCGGGACGACGACGGCGAGCGCGACGGCTCCCGCCACCACGATGGCGAGCATGCGCAGCGCCGGACTCATCCCACCGGTCATCGGCGGATCGCGGCGGCCGGTTGAGGGGTGGGCTACGATCGCGGCCGTGGGACGACGCGGCCGCAACCGACCGGAGACGACCGCCGCGCCCGAGAAGACGGCGCGGCTGCGGATGGGCTCGGAGAAGCCCGGCTCCGTGGTCAAGGGCCCGCCGATCACCGTGACCTGCGAGTGCGGCGAGCGCCACGACCTCTTCTACGGGGAGCGCTGGACCTGCCCGTCCTGCGGGCGCGCCTACGACACCCACAACATCCCGGAGCACGAGTACGCCGGGATCCGCAACCTGCAGCGGCGCTACCGCGCGGTGCCGATCGCGCTCGGCGTGGTCGTCGCGACGCTCGCGCTCCTGTTCATCCTGACGAGCAACATCGTCGGCGATCTTCTTCCTGATGCCGCTGTCGATCATCGTCTGGTTCGTCTTCATCCGCCCGACGCACCGGCGCCGCTATGCGGAGGCGATCCGCAACCTGCCGCAGTGGGACCTGCGCGCGGACGACGAGCTCACGCCGGCGGCTGGTGCAGGCCGAACGCCGAGCCCTGATCGTCCCGGCACCACTTGAAGCGGCCGTAGCGGGCGATCGACTCCGCGGTCTCCTGCTCGCCCTCGTGCATGACCTCGACGCTGCCGCCGAGCTCGTGCAGGCGCGCGAGCGCCGCGTCCATGTCGTCGACGCGGAAGAACAGCCAGGGGACCGCGCCCTTGTCGCCGCCGTGGAGCCCGCCGGGGATCCCCGCGGTGCCGATCTGGTGGCCCCCGCCCGTGGACGTGAGGTCCCACCCGAACAGCGCGCCGTAGAACGCGCGCCCCTTCGCTGGATCCTCGACGCCGATCTCGAAGAACGCCGGCTCGCCGGTCATCCCGCCTCCTCTGGTCGTTTCGCCCACCCTATGCGGCGCTCGCGCCGCCGGACTTGGAGAAACGGGCGCTTCAGCCCAGCGTGATCACGCGCGCGCCGCTGACCCAGTGCACGTGGCTGGTGCCGAAGCGGGTCATGACGTGGCCGCCGAGCGGGTGCGTATGGCCGTGCAGGATGTGGCGCGGCTGGTGGCGCTCGACCCAGTCGAGCAGGCCCGCGAAGCCGACGTGGGCCGGATCGTCGGGGTCGTCGTTGATCCCGAGCGGCGGGCAGTGGCAGATCAGCACGTCGGCGGCCGGCAGCCGCCTGGCCAGCTTCGACGCCTCCTTCTGCGTGTAGTGGTGCGGCCCGCCCTTGCCGTACTTCACGCAGCCCTCGAAGCCCGCGAACGTCGTCCCGCACAGCGCCGTGCGCCGCATGTGCAGATCCTGCACGTCGAGCTCGAGCAGCAGGTCCTCGGGGTCGTGGTTGCCGTGGACGCCGATCCGCGGGATCGAGAACAGCCCGGCCAGCGACCCGATCCACGCCCGGTCGAGGTCGCCGAGGCAGACGACGGCGTCGACGTGCATCTGCTCCGCCATCAGCGCGGGGTCGAGCGGCGGCGGCTTGTCCGCCAGGGCGAGGACGCGCACGCCGAGAGCCTAGACGGCGGCGGGGCCGGTGCAGGCCCCGCCGCCGGGCAGGCTCAGACGGGCGTCGGGGCGACCGCGAGCTCGGGGTTCTTCTGCTCCTCCTCGGGCGTCGCGGGCACCTCCTCGCGCCACTTGATCGGCTCCTTGTCCTGCACCACGTGGCGCACGACGTAGAGCACGAAGGCCAGCAGCAGGACCAGGAGGCCCCAGCGGGTCTTGTCCCAGCCGTAGCCGTAGCCCTCGATGCCGAGGAAGCCGCCGGAGTAGATGAATCCGCCGGCGATCAGGAACACGACGTTCGCGGTCAGCAGGACCGCGCCGAGCGGCACCCAGAGGCTCGAGAGATGCACCGGGCGCGGCCAGTTCGGCCGGTCCTTGCGCAGCAGCAGGAAGCCCGACAGGGCGGTGCAGGTCGCGAACACGTAGCCGATGTTCGACACCGCGATGATCTCGATCGGGTTGTTGAAGAACGAGATCAGGATCAGGTTGAGCACCGCGTCCACGGTCATGGCGAGCGCCGGCACCCGGAAGCGGTTCAGCTTCCCGAACTGCTTGATCGTCATGCCGTCCTTCGCGATCCCGTAGAGGGCTCTCGAGCCGTCCATCGTGGCGGTGTTCATCGACAACGCGAGGCCCGCGACGACGCAGAAGATCATCACCCCCCCGAGGAAGCTGCCGACGAGCGCGTCGAACGCCTCCGTGTACCAGGCGATCAGCGTCGGGTCGGCGGCGATCGCCTCGGTGCCGAGCGTCCCGCCCGCGCCGAGCGGGAGCAGGACGTAGACGAGCGCCGAGAACAGCGCCGCGCTGCGCAGCGCCATCCGCGTGTCGCGCTGGGAGTCGTGGTACTCCGGGGCGAACGTCGCGACCACCTCTATCCCGTACGACGACCAGCACATGAAGTAGAGCCAGACGAGCGCGAGCGCGAGCCCTCCGTTGGCCCCGATCTCGAAGTTGATGTTCGAGCTCGACCAGTCGCCGGTGATGTACGGCAGGAACATGAGCACGAAGGCCGGGATGCAGAGCAGCCCACCGGTCACGTAGCCGAACCAGACGGCCGGCCGGACCCCGTAGATGTTGAAGAGCCAGACCATCAGGATCAGGACCATCCCGAGCACGACCGCGAGATTCAGGTCGAAGCCGCCGCCCGACGCGGACCACGTCGAGTCGGAGAACCACTCGGCCTGGATCAGCGTGCCCGCGACCAGCCCGTTGACGGCGAGCACCACCGACCAGCCGATCCAGTAGCCGAACGTCGCGAGCGGGCCCACGAGCGTCGAGTACTTGCGCCACGCCTCATGCGCGTAGAGCGCCACGCCGCCGGACTTGTTCGGGAACATCGACGCCAGCTCGGCGTGGATGTTGTTCTGCAGCGCCCCGAGGCAGATCGAGATCGACCAGAGCAGGAACGCCCCGCCCGTCCCCAGCGCCCCGATCGATCCCCCGAGCCCCGCGATGAGGAAGGCCGGGTTCGCCAGCGCCACGACGAAGCCGTCCCACCACGTCATCGCCTTGAGTAGTGATTGCTCCTCGACCTGCGCCGATGCCATACCGCCTCCTCTTGCGGTCGCGCCCCTACGACGGGGTGCCGTGGACAAATTGGACCAAGGCTCTGGGCCGCGCGCTTTGTACCATTCGCCACGGACGTGGTCAATCCGCCATGTGTGGACACGCGACGCGCGCTGCGGTAGAACGGGGGGCGCGCGTCTGTACCAATTCGTCTACGACCGAGAGGTGCCTGCGATGCCGGAGAAGATGTGGGGCGCCGAGCCCTTCTGGGGTCTGAGCTATGACTGGGACCCCGACTGGGTCCTCACGGACCGCCAGAAGGAGCTGCGTGAGACCCTCATCGGCCTGTGTGAGCAGGAGATGCGCGCGAACGCGAAGCGCTCCGACGACGAGCTGCTGTACCCGCGGCGCAACCTGGAGCTGATGGGCGAGCACGGGTTCCTCGCGCTCACCGTCCCCGAGGAGTACGGCGGCCTGGGCGAGAACCACGTCGCGTTCTCGATGGTGTGCGAGACGGTCGCGCGGTACGGGTGCGCCTCGACCGCCATGTGTTACGTGATGCACATGGCGGCGGTGCAGACGCTGATGCTGCGCCCGACCCCGGAGCTGGTCGACAAGTACATCCGCCCGCTCAACAGCGGCAAGCTCGGCACCCTCTCCTACTCCGACCCGGAGACCGGCTCGCACTTCTGGTACCCGTTCTCGTCCAAGGCGGAGAAGTCGAACGGCGGCTACAAGGTCAACAAGAAGGCGTCCTGGACCACGTCCGGCGGCTTCGCGGACTTCTACGTCGTCCAGACCACGAGCCCGGACTTCTCCGGCTACGACGACCTCTCCGTCTTCGTCATCGACGGCGAGGAGGTCAAGGCCCAGCCGTCGCTGTGGGACGCGCTCGGCCTCCGCGGCAACCAGTCCGGCCCGATCCAGGTCGAGGACGTCGAGATCCCCGGCGACCAGATCGTCGGCCCCGAGGGCGACGGCGCGACCTCGAACGACGAGGCCGTCGACCCGTGGTTCCTGATCGGCTCCTCGTCGGTCTGGAACGGCATCGCGCTCGGCGCGATCGACATCGCCGCGCGCCACACGACGCGCAAGCGCCACGTGGACGTCGGCATGCGCGTCGCCGACTACCCGACGATCCAGGACTACGTCGGCGAGGCCGTGATGGACACGAACGCCTGCCGGCTGTTCGTCCTCTCCGTCGCCCAGGCCTTCGACAAGGTCACCGACGACAACACCCGCAAGCTGGAGCCGGGCGAGACGGCGCGCGCCGACTTCCTGCACTGGGCCTGGCAGATCAAGTTCGAGGCGGCGAAGAACGTCGCGCACCACGTCGACAAGATGCTCCACGCCTGCGGCGGCTCGGGCTACAAGCGCGACATGGAGCTGGAGCGCTACGTCCGCGACGCGAAGGCCGGCTGGGTGATGGGCCCGACCAACGAGGTCCTGCGCCAGTTCGTCGGCAAGGCGGTGCTGCTGGGCTTCGAGGCGCTCGACTACTGGAACCAGAGCTACAACCGCCGCGTCGTCGAGAACGAGGTCAAGAAGCTCGACGCCGCCGGCAAGAAGGAGCTCGCGGAGCAGCTGCTCGCGCAGGCCGAGAAGGACGCGGCCAAAGAGCCGGCGACCGCGCGCTGACCATGTTGCTCACGCCCGGCTTCAAGCCCGTCGACCTGTCGTTCGAGTCGTGGTGGGTGCGGCCGGGCGGGGCGACCCGCGTCCGGGTCCGCCCGGACGACCGGCTGACGATCATCGACCCCGACGGCGGGCAGCCCGCGGAGCTGACCGTGCTGGGCGACGACCCGCTCGCGCTCGGGACGCCGGCCGACGCGCCGGCCTCCGTCCTGTCCGACCGCGGGCTCGTCCCCGAGGACGCGCGCGCGATCCGGCTGTTCGGGCCGGGCGGGCCGCCCGGCGCGCGCCAGGAGCTCGTCGCCCGCTCGGAGGCCGACGTGATCGTCGCCGCCCCCGGCGGGCGCGTGGTCGACGGCGACTGGCCGGCGTCCGCGCTCGTCGTCGAGCTGCAGCGCGCGGTGCCGCGGCCGCGCGAGGAGGCCGAGCTGCCGGCGCCGCTCGCCGAGCCGCGGCTCGACTTCCGCGTCGACAAGGCCTCGGCGCTCGCCTACGAGGTCCGCGAGGGCGAGTACATCCAGATCATCGACGTCGCCGGGCGCCAGTGCTCGGACTTCCTCGCCTTCCACGCGCACAAGCTCGACGCGGGCGTCGAGCGCGGCCTGGACCCGCAGGTCACGCGGACGCTGATGGGCACCGCCTACCCGACGGTCGGGCTGCACTCGAAGTACTACGACGCCGACATGGACCCGCTCTGCCAGGTCGTGCAGGACACGGTCGGGCGCCACGACTCGTTCGCGCTGGCGTGCACGGCGCGCTACTACGAGGACCTCGGCTACCCGGGCCACGTCAACTGCACGGAGAACTTCAACCGCCAGGTGGCGCCCTACGGCGTGGCGGAGAAGAAGGGCTGGGCGGCGCTCAACTTCTTCTACAACACCTCGTTCGACCCGGACCTCGTGCTGCTCGCCGACGAGCCGTGGTCGCGGCCCGGCGACTTCGTCCTGCTGCGGGCGCTGTCCGACCTGGTGTGCGCCTCGTCGGCGTGCCCCGACGACGTCGACCCGGCCAACGGCTGGGAGGTCACCGACGTCCACGTCCGCGTCTACTCACCGGAGAACCGCTTCTCGATGGCCATCGCCCACCGCGTCACCCCGGAGGCCGAGCCCGTGCTGACCAAGGAGACGGCGTTCCACTCCCGCTGGTCGGCGCTGACCCGCAACCTGACCGAGTACCGCGGCTACTGGCTGCCGACCTGCTTCACGAACGAGGGCGCCGTCAGCGAGTACTGGGCCTGCCGCGAGAAGGCGGCCGTGATGGACCTCTCCCCCCTGCGCAAGTGGGAGATCCTCGGCCCGGACGCCGAGCGGCTCATGCAGACCGCGGTCACCCGCGACATCCGCCGGCTCGCCGACGGGCAGGTCGTCTACACGGCGATGTGCAACGAGACCGGCGGCATGGTCGACGACGCGACCGTGTTCCGGCTCGGGCAGGACAACTTCCGCTTCGTCGGCGGCGACGAGTACGACGGCGTCCACCTGCGCCAGATCGCCGAGCGCGAGGACATGCGCGTGTGGATCAAGCCGACGACCGACGAGCTGCACAACCTGGCGGTCCAGGGTCCGCTCAGCCGCGACATCCTCAAGGAGATCATCTGGTCGGCGCCGGCCCAGCCGCAGCTCGAGGAGCTGAAGCTGGTTCCGCTTCCTGATCGGGCGCCTGCACACCTACGACGGCGTCCCGGTCGTCGTGTCGCGGACGGGCTACAGCGGCGAGCTCGGCTACGAGGTCTTCTGCCACCCGTCCGACGGCGAGGCGGTCTGGGACGCGATCATGGACCGCGGGCGCGCCGCACGGCCTGAAGCCGCTCGGCCTCGACGCGCTCGACATGCTGCGGATCGAGTCCGGGCTGATCTTCGCCGGGTACGAGTTCGACGACCAGGTCGACCCGTTCGAGGCCGGGATCAGCTTCACGGTCGTGCTCGACGGCGAGGACGACTTCGTCGGCAAGGAGGCGCTGATCGCGCGCAAGGAGCGCCCGCAGCGCACGCTCGTCGGCCTCGAGCTCGAGGGCAACGAGACGGCGGGCCACGGCGACTGCGTCCACGTCCACGGCTCGCGCTCGCAGGTCGGCGTGATCACCTCCGGCACGCGCAGCCCCACGCTGCGCAAGAACATCGCGCTGTGCCGGATGGCGGTCCAGTACGCCGAGCAGGGCACGCAGGTCGAGGTCGGCAAGCTCGACGGGCACCAGAAGCGGATCCCGGCGACCGTCGTCCGCGTCCCGTTCTACGACCCGGAGAAGAAGCGCCCGCGGATGTAGGGCGCCGGCCGGTCAGCCCGTGAACTGCGGCGGGCCGACCGGGACGGTCCGGACCGTGGCGGTCGCGCGGCGCTTCGCGGCGTTGCTCGCACGCACAGCCGCGCGGTTGCGGAGCGTCGGCTTCGCGCCCGGCCGGACCTGCGCGACGAGCGTCACCGTCTTGCGGCTGCGGGCCTTGATCCGCGACCAGCGCCAGCACGCGCCGCCGGCGACCGTGACGGCGCCCTTCGCCCGGACGAGGCGCAGGCCGCCCGGGAGCCTGTCGCAGAGTCGCACGTTGCGCGCCGCGTTGCGGCCGGCCCGCACGGTGAGCGTGTAGCGGACCTGCTGGCCGGCGGCGACGACCTTGCGGTCGGCGGTCTTGCGCAACGTGAGCGTGGTGCGCCGCCGTCCGCCGCCCTCGACCTGCGTCTCCGGGCCCACCGTGACCCGCACGGTGCTCGTGTTGTCCGCCGGGTCGACCTCGGGCTCGGCGCCGGTGACGGTCGCCGTGTTGACGAGCTCGGTGCCCTCCAGCGTGGCCGGGACGGACGCCGTGATCGTGATCCGCACCGTCGCGCCGGCCGCGAGCGAGCCGAGCGCGCAGCGCACGACCGTGCCCGCGGGCGTGCAGGAGCCCTGCTCGGGCGTCGCGGCGGTCAGCGTCACGCCGGCGGGGAGCTGGTCCTCCACGCGCACGTCGGTCGCGGTCGACGGGCCGCCGTTGGACACCGCGAGCGTCCAGGTCACGCCGGCGCCGGCGATCGCCGTGCCGGCGGTCTTGACGACCTTCAGGTCGACGGACGGGCCGACCTGCGTGGCGGCGGCGTCGGTGTTGTCGCCCGGGTCGGGGTCGCCCTCGTTCCCGGCGACGCTCGCGCGGTTCTCGAGCGCCCGGCCGCCGAGCGCGACCGGGACCGCGACGCGCAGCGTGAACGTGCGCTCCGCGCCGGCGGCGAGGTCGCCGACCGCGCAGGTGACCGTGACCCCTGCGGCCGTGCACCCGGCGCCGGAGACGAAGGTCGTGCCGGGCGGGAGGGTGTCGGTCACGGTCACGCCGGTCGCGTCGCTCGGGCCGTCGTTGCCCGCCACGAGCGTGTACTCGAGCTCACCGCCCGCGACGACCGTGGCGGGGCCGGACTTGTCGATCCGCAGGTCGGCGGCCGGGTCGACGGTGATGTCGGCGGTCGCGCTGTTGTTCCCCGGGTTCGGATCGATCGGCGCGTCGATGTTGACCCGCGCCAGGTTCTGGCTCGGGCCGACGACGTCGTGGCGCAGCACGATCGTCCGCTCGGCCGTCGCCCGGAACGGCAGCTCGCCGACCGGGCAGGTCACCGTCCCGCCCGCCTCGGTGCAGCCCGCGCTCGACCCGTCGGGCACGAACGTGGCGCCCGGCGGGAGCGTGTCGATGATGTCGACGCCGACCGCGTCGGACGGGCCGTTGTTGACGACGCCGACGGTGTAGGCGACCGTCCCGCCCTGCAGCACCCGCGGCGCCGCCGCCGTCTTGGTCGTCACGAGGTCGGCCAGCGTGCCGACCGGGGTGGTCTCGGTGTCGGTGTTGTTCGCGGGCTCCGGGTCGGTGGTCGTCGTGGCGACGTCGGCCGTGTTGGCGATCGAGCCCGTCGCGCTCGCGAGCACCGTCGTCTCGACGGTGATCGGCGCGACGGCGCCGGGCTCCACCGTGCCGAGGGCACAGCGGATGAGGCGGGTGGCGACGGTGTAGGTGCAGCGCGGATCGACGCTGACGAACGTCAGCTGGGCGGGGAGGGTGTCGGTCACGACGACGTCCTGGGCGTCCGAGGGCCCGGCGTTCGCCACCGCGAGCGTGTAGTCGAGCGGCGTGCCGGCCGGCACCCCGCCGACGGCGCTCGAGCTCTTGACGATGCTCACGTCGGCCGACGCGGACACGTCGAGCGAGCCGTCGTCGTCGACCGGCGTCTGCCGCTCGCGGCTCACGGCGCTCGCGTTGTTCGTCAGCGTGGTGCCGTCCGGGACGTCCGCCGCCACCGCGACCGGCAGCGTGATCGTCACCGATGCGCCGGCGGCCAGCGTCGCGATCCGCCAGACGACCGTGGTCGCGCTCGCCGAGACCTCCGAGAAGCCGGTCGCCGGTGCGGTCGTCGCGCTGCCGGGCGTGTACGTCACGCCCGCCGGGAGCGTGTCGGTCACGGTCACGTCGCGCGCGACCGCGTTGCCGGTGTTGCTGACCTCGATCGTCCAGCTCGCGTCCTCGCCCGCCGTGGCGGCGCCGCCGTCGGGCAGCTTGTCGATCTCCAGCACCGGCGCGACCAGCGTGGTGCTCGCGGTGTCGTCGTCGCGGTACGGCCCCGTCTGGCTGCCGGACGCGCCGGAGGCGTCGACCGCGGTCACGTCGACGGCGTTGACCTGCGGGTTGCCGGGCGCGGCCGCCTCGAGCGGGCGCGCCTGGAAGGTGATCGTGACCGCGGCGCCGGGCGCCAGGTCGGTCAGGTCGCTCCACGTCAGCTCGCCCGCGCCCGGCCCGGTGGTCGGCTCGACCGCGCCGATCCCGCCGCTCACGGTCGCGGAGCCGGGGACGTAGACCCAGTTCGGCGGCAGCACGTCGTGCACGTCGACGTCGTCCGCGACCGCGAGGGTCGCCTGGTTCGTGACGCGGATCGTCCACGCGTAGGGCTGCTCGATCTCCGCGTTGCCCGGCGCGCCGGACTTCTCGACCAGCAGCTGCGGGAGGTCGACGGTGAGCGTCACGGTGTCCTGCGCGCCGCCGTAGTCGCGGTAGTCGAACCCGTCGGCGATCCGCTGGGCGGCCGGGACCCCCCAGCCCTCGGCGATCTCCGCGCTGTTGGGGATCGTCTGGCCGTCGGTCAGGCCGGACGACGGCCCGAGGTCGGCCGTGTAGGTCAGCGTCACCGCGGCGCCGGGCGCGAGCGGGCCGGGGATCGTCCAGCGGACGTCGGGGTCGCCGGCGGTCCAGCCGTCGGTGACCGTGAAGCCGGCGCCGCCCGGCGTCACCACGTTCGTGAGCGCCGCGTCCGGCTGGTCGTCGACGACGACGTCGTACGCGGGCGCGTTGCCCGTGTTGCGGACGACGATCGAGTACGTGTAGGCGTCGCCCGGCTGCGTCGGGCGCTGGTCGTCGCCGTCGGGGTCGCCGGAGACGTTCTTGTCCAGCGTGAGCGCGGGCTCGACGATCCGCACGCTGTCGCTCACGGTGCCGGTGGTGCCGGTGAACGCGCTCGGGAGCGGCGGCGTGGCCGGGGTGCCCGGGCCGAGCTGGTTCGTGCCGTTGTAGTGGCCGGAGGCGGTGTTCGCGTACGTCTGGCCCGCCTGGACCGGCGTGCCCTCGGGCTCGAGCCGGTCGTCGACGTGCGCGCGGTAGACGATCCGCACGACCCGGTCGGTCGGCGCGGCGGTCACGTCGCCGAGGAACCACCCGAGCCGCGTCGAGCCGTCCGACTGCGCGGCCGGCGCGATCGCGTTCCCGGTGATGCCGGGCGGGCAGCCCGAGATGCACGTGATCGACGTGGTGCCGTCGTAGTCGAGCCCGTCGGGCAGGAGGTCGAGCACCGTCGTGTCGAAGTAGTTCGTGTCGCCCCGCAGCGTGAGGTCGAGGGTGAAGGTCAGGCGGTCGCCGATCGTCGCCGTCTCGGGCGTCGCCGACTTGGTCAGCGTCGCCTCCTGCAGCCGGACGGTGTCGGTCGCGGTCGCGACGTACCCGGTGTTCGGCGTCGAGGTGGGGCCGCGCTCGCCGCCGTCGTCGTCGAGCCCGTCGGGCAGGCTCGTGCCGGTCAGCCGCGCGGTGTTGGTGAAGACCGACGCGGCCGCCGCGGGATCCGCGATCCGGACGTCGTAGCGCCGCGGCGCGGTCGCCCCGGGCGCGAGGCTCGCGATCTGCCACGTGATCGTGCGGGCGCCGGCGTTCCAGATTCCCCCGTCCGGGGCGACGGTGCCGCCGTCGGCGACCGGCGTGGTCCCGTCGAGCGGGATCAGGCCGGCCGGCAGGGTGTCGACGAGTGTGAGGTCGTGCGCGGTCGAGACGTTGCCGCCGGTCGCGAGGTTCGAGGGCGTGACCGTGTAGCGCACGACCTGCCCCGGCGCGACGCGGTCGTCGGCGTCGTTCTCGTCCTTCGCCAGCCGGAGCTGCGGCTCGACGATCGTGGTGTTCGTGCTCGCGGTCGCGGTGCGGGGCGTGCCGCCGGTGGCGGCATCGCTCCACGCGAACGTCGCGTTGTTCGGCAGGTTCTGGCCGCGGACGTTCGCGGCGACGTCGGCCGCCTTGGCGCTGAAGCGGAGCACGAGCGTGTCGTCGCCTGACCCGGCGGCGTTGACGTACGGCGTCGCGAGCCCGATCGTGATCGTGTTGTTCGGGTTGACCGTCGCGACGACCGGCGCGCCGTTGAGCTCGGCCTGGACGCTGAGCGGCAGCAGTGTGTGGCGCGGGCCGAACGTGTCGGTCAGCGTCGGCGCGCCGTAGAGCGTCGTCCCGGCCGGGATCGTCGCGGTGACGACGTAGCGGATCTCCTCGCCGATCGTGGCCTGGGCGTCGGTGTTGCCGGGCTCGGTCAGCTCGGTCGTGCGCGTCTTGGCGAGCGTCGCGCTGCGCAGCACCACGTTCGAGGGATCGTCCGCGGCGGGCGCGTTCGCGTTGGCGTTCTGCGCCGGGTCGATGTTCGTCTGCGGGATGTAGGTGTACGGCGTGCCGGTGTTCGTCTCCGACGTGTACTGGCGCACGCCGGCGGTGTTGACGATCGTGGCGCCGGCGCCGAACGTCTCCGGCACGCGCACGGTGAAGGTCAGCGTCGTCGTGGCGCCGGGAGCGACCGCGACGCCGGTGTACTCGACGCGGTTGGCGCCCGCGTTGCAGGTGCCGCCGGGCGTGGCCGTCACGTCGGCGCAGGTGATGCCGGCGGGCAGCGGGTCCCAGACCTCGGCGCCGCCGGCCGCGACCGCGCCGCTGTTGCTCACGTCGAGCCGGTAGGTGACGAGGGCGTTGCCCGGGATGGTCACGCCGTCGGTGTTCGGCGGGCGGGTCGCGTCGCCGTTGACCGACTGGACGCCCTTGACGAGGTCGAGCACGGCCTCCGTGTAGGCGAACTCCGCCTGGTCGCGGAGCGCGAACCGCTGGCCCAGCGTGTTGACGTAGGAGACCTTGAGCAGGTTGCCGGGGATGTCGCCGCCGGCGGTGTCGATCGTCGGCGTCACGATCGTGGCGAACTGCGCCTCGAAGATCGACGCGTCGGTCGCGTCGGTGCCCGTCAGCGACCAGTTCAGCGGTCCGCTGCCGTCGGCCGGGCCCGGGTCGAAGACGAGGTTGGCCCCGGGGATCTGGTTGTCGGTCGTGTACTGCATCGAGCCCGCCTCGTAGCGGACCTCGTCGGGCAGGAAGTCCTGGATCCGCGGAGAGCCGGTGGCGAGGCTGGGCGGGAAGTTGACCCGGATCCGCCAGCACACCCGGTCGCCCGGGTGATAGGTCGGCCGCGTGTCGCCGTACGTGCCGGTGGAGCAGTCGACCGGCACCGCGCCGCCGGCCTCGCGCACGGTCTTGTCGATCGTCACCGTGCCCGCCTCCTGGCGCGCGGAGGACGCGTCGACCGCCGGCTGGCCCTCGGGGCGCGTCGACGGCACGTCCGGCGCCGTGAACGTGTCGCCGGTGATGTCGACCGTGTTCGTCCACTCGTCCTCGGCGAGGACCGGCGCGCCGGGGGCGAAGTTCTGCTGGTAGTCGGCCCGGGTGCGCGTCGGGAACGTGATCGTCGTCTGCCCGTTCTCGGCGAGATCCGCCAGCGCCGGGTCCGAGCTCGCGTCCCAGACCAGCGTCCAGCTGCCGTTCGCGTTCTCGGTGACGCTCGTGTACGGGATCGACGGGTCGTCGCCCGACGGGTCGCACTCGGCCTGCGCGGGCGGCGGCGTCGTCTCGAAGTTCGCGTCGCCGAGCGGGCACAGGCCGTCGGGGACCGTGTCGGTGACGACGATGTCGTCGGCGCTGCGGTACTCCGACGTGTTGATCTGGAGCGACCAGGTCGACACCTGCCCGATCGCGATCGTCGGCTGGTCGACCGACTTGAGCACGCGGAGGTCCTCCGCCGTGCGGGTGATCGAGTCGTCCGCCGTGACGGGCACGGCGCCGGTCCCGTAGTTCCCGCCCGCGGTGGCGTAGTTGGTCAGCGCCTGCTCGTCGGTGGTCTCCGGACCGCTGTTGTTGTCGAGGTTCGAGCCCTGGTCGCCGCTCGCGGGCGTCGGCGTCGGGCCGGTGAAGGTCGGCGTGTTGGCGCGCAGCGGGATCCCCGCCGCGTAGCGGATCACGCGCTCGGCGCCCGGCGCGAGCGTCCCGAGCCCGGTCCAGCGCACGTGCGTGTAGACGCCCGCGGGGAGCGGGCCGGCGCCGTCGGGGTCGGTCTGCATCGTCTCCACGAGCGCCGGCGCGACGCAGTCGGGCGGCGCGGGCGCGGTGCCGAGCGGGCCGGAGCCGGGGTACTCGAGCGTGCTGCCGGGGTTCGTGGGCGCGTCGGTCGTGTTGTCCGCCCCGCTGCAGCCGAGGAACTCGAGCCCGGCCGGCAGCCAGTCGTCGACCGCGAGGCCGGCGGTCGGCTGCACGTCGTTGTTCGTGACCGTGAGCGTGTAGACGGTCGGGTGGTCGTGGACGCCGCGGAGGATCTCGCCCTCGGGGCTCGGCTCGGACTTCGCGATCTCGAGCGCGGTCAGCGTGGTCTGTGCGTCGTCGGTCGCGCTGCCGGTGTAGGAGAGGCCGTTCGGGAGGCCCGACCCGGCGAGGAAGCGCGGGATGAAGCGCGGGTTCGAGTTGACGTAGGCGCCGGCGGTGTTCGTGTAGGTGTCCCCCACGTCGAACGCCGCGGTCGCATGCGCGACGCGGTAGGTGATCGCGTAGTTCGTCCCCGGCGGGATGTCCGCCACGTTGGACCAGATCAGCGTCGTCTGGCCCGGCAGCGGCGCGTTCTGGATCACCCGCGAGGGCGCGATCGAGCCGGACCCGGCGACGAAGCTGACCCCGGCGGGCAGGACGTCGCGGAAGCTCAGGTTGTAGCCCGTCTGGGTCTCGCCGGCGGGCGTCGCCGCGGTCAGCGCGACCGGCGACTCGGTGCCGTACAGGAGCTGCGCGGGCGCCTGCTTCGACAGCGTGATGTTGGGCAGCGCGAAGGCAGGGGCGGCCAGCGCGACGAACGCGACCAGCATCCCTGCCACCGTCGATGCGATCCGTAGGCCCCGCCGCAAGGCCGGGAACCTCGCACGACGCACCGGTTTCCGCAAGCTCGAACGCCCAGGTTCTGGCGCGTAGGCGTCCTCTGAAACGGTTCGTTCAGGAGGTCTGGCCGAGGCGCTCGTAGCGCCCGCCGTGGAAGAGCAGCGGCGTGCCCTCCGAGTAGCGCGCGTACTCGACGCGGCCGAGGAACAGCGAGTGGTCGCCGCCCCAGTAGGAGCGGGTGACGCCGGCGACGAAGTGCGCGAGCGCGCCGCCGACGAGCGGCGTGTCGTGGACGACGTCGAAGCGCGGCTCCGCGGTCCCGTCGCCCGCGCGCCCGGCGAACCGGTCGGAGAGGTCGCTCTGGGTCTCGCACAGGACGCTCACGCCGTACGTGCGGCCCTCGTGCAGCAGGCTGCACATCTTCGTCCGGCGGTCGACCGAGATCAGCACGAGCGGCGGCTCGAGCGAGACCGACATGAACGCGTTCGCGGTCATCCCGTGGACCTGGTCCTGCTCGCGCGTGGTGATGATCGTCACGCCGGTCGCGAACATCCCGAGCGTGCGCCGCAGCGCGATCCGCGGGTCGTCGCCGAGCTCCGGCGGCAGCTCGACCGACTTCGGCGCGGGCACGTCGTCGAAGCTCGAGTCGCCCATCCCGTCGGGACCCGCCCAGACGGCGTTCCCGCTCAGCGGCAGGTCGAATTCGTTCGGAGGGCTCGGGGTCCCGGGCACGATTGGACAAATTGTTCCATGCGGCGGGCGACGGGTCCAGCGGCACGGTCCGTATGGTTCGCCGGGTGGCGGCGAGCGAGACCACGGTCGAGGCCGGGCGGCGGCGGATCCGCATCTCCAGCCCCGGCAAGCTGCTGTTCCCCGCCGACGGGATCACGAAGCTCGACCTCGCGGAGTACTACGTCGCGGTCGAGGCGGCGATGCGCCCGCTGGTCGCCGACCGCCCGCTCAACGTCTGGCGCTGGAACGCCGGGATCGACAAGCCCGTCGTCGTCCAGCAGGAGATCCCCAAGGGCGTGCCGGACTGGGTCCGGCGCGTGGAGGTCGCGCGCCGCGGGAAGGGCGGCACCGTCACCCACGCCGTCGGCGGCGCCCAGGTGATCGTCGCGCTCGCCCAGTTCAACTGCGTCACGCCGCACTGCTGGACGGGCCGCGCCGACCGCCCCGGCGTGCCCGACCGGCTGGTCTTCGACCTCGATCCGCCCGACGCGGACGAGCGGTCGCACTTCGCCGCCATCCGCGCCGGCGCGCTCGCGCTCGGCGACGTGCTGCGCGAGCTCGGGCTGGAGCCGTTCGCGATGACCTCGGGCTCGCGCGGGATCCACGTCGTCGCGCCGCTGCGCCGGCGCGCCCAGGCCGACGAGGCGCGCGCCACCGCGGGCACGATCGCCGAGCGCGTCGCGGAGCGGCGGGCGGACGAGCTCACCACCGCCTGGCGCAAGGAGAAGCGCGGCGGCCGCGTGCTGGTCGACGTGGCCCGCAACACCTACGCGCAGACGACGGTCGCCCCGTACGCCGTGCGCGCGATCCCGGGCGCGCCGGTCGCGACGCCGCTCGCCTGGGAGGAGCTGGAGGACCCGGAGCTGCATCCGCGGCGCTGGACGCTCGCGAACGTCCCCGGCCGGCTCGAGGAGCGCGGCTGCCCGTGGGCGCGACATCGGCCGCGCCGCGAAGGCGCTGCCGCGGCTCTAGCGGCGCTCAGGTCCCGGTGCCGGTGAGGCTGAGCGCCGCTCGCGCCGCCCTGGCCGCCGAGGCGGTCACGAACGCCGTCCTCGCACCGATGTTGACCGGGGTGAAGCGGACGGTGAACGAACACGTCGCACCGCTGGCCAGGATCTGTCCCGAGCAGGTGTCGCTGGCGGCCACGATCGCGAACCGGCTCACGTCGTCGCCGCTCAGCGCCAGCGTGATCGCGGACGAGCTCGACCCACCGGTGTTCCTGAGGGTCAGGGTCCGGTCGGCGCTGCTGCTGAAACGGGACGCCCCCGAAGTTCACGACGAACGAGTCGAACAAGAGGACGGCGGGAGCCACGCCGCTTCCCGGTCAGGGTCGTCGAGGCACTGCCGCCGGGCGTGCCGGAGACCTGCAGGGTGGTCTGCTTCGGGCCGGTGGTCTGCGGATCGAACTCCGCCACCAGCGTGCACGTCGCGCCCCCGGCGAGCGCACCGGCGCCGCAGGTGCCGCCGGTGACCGTGAAGTCGGCGGTGGTGCCGGAGACCGTGAGACCGCCGGACGGGATGTCGCCCGCGTTGGTGACCGTGAACGTCTGGCTCGGCGGCGTGCCGCCGACCGTCACGCCGCCGAAGGCGAAGGTCGTCGGACTGATCGAGAGGCTCGCTTGCGCCAGGCCGGTGCCGGAGACCGGCGCCGTCACCGTGCCGCCGGGAGCGCCCGTCAGCGAGACGCTGCCCGCGGCGGCGCCCCGCGCCGTCGGCGCGAAGACGATCGCGAACGTGCAGCTCGCGCCGGCCGCCAGCGAGGTGCCGGTGCACCCGTCGGCGGCGGGGACGCTCTGGAACGGGCCGGAATCGAGCACGCTGGTGAGCGCGCCCGTCGCCGTGCCGCCGGTGTTCGTGGCCGTGAACGTGGCCGGCGCCGAGACCTGGCCTACGACCAGCGGGGCGAACGTGCGCGTGGCCGGCGTCAGCGTCAACGTGGCGGGCGTGGCGGGCGTGGCGGGCCTGGCCGGTGAGGCGGGCGGCGCGACGGGCGTCACAGGCGCGACGGGCGCGACCGGCGCGACGACCGTGAGCTTGCGCGCAGCCGCTCTGCAGTGGCTCCGGCGGGCGGTGCAGGCGATCAGGAAGTAGGAGCCCGCCTGGTCGCCGCGGGCACGGTCAGCGTCGACCTGCCCCGCGACCGCTTCCCGGGCTTCAGCCTCGGGACCGAGCGGCCGCCGCGGAGCGCGATGCCGCCGGAGCGGGCCCCGGAGCTCGTCGAGAGCCGGTAGGCGACCCTCGACCGCCGCTTGGCCCGCTTGCCGCCGACGTTCCTGATGACGTCCGTGGCCGAGAATCCCGCGCCGGCGTTCACCGAGGCGGGCGCGCTGACCGATCTGACGACCAGCTCGGACTTCTTCGCGGCGCTCGCGGGCGCGGCGACGAACCGAGCAGCGCCCCGAGCGCCGCGCCCGATCAACCACGTGATCGGGGCGCTCCCCCGCGACGATGTCATGAAGCTGACCCTACGGGATCCGCGCCGGCGCCGTGGCGCTCAGAGCGCGATGCGCACGTCCCAGAGGTCGGGGAAGAAGCGCCGCCCGACCGTCGACTGCAGGTAGGCGACGCCGGGCGAGCCGCCCGTCCCCTCGCGCGTGCCGATCTCGCGCGCCGCCATCAGCGCGTGGTGATGGCGCCAGCGGCCGATCCCCTCGTCGTGGTCCATCAGCAGCTCCGCGACCTCGTGCCAGGCCGCGCGCAGCGGGTCGTCGTGCTCGCGGTAGAGCGCGGCCAGCGCCGCGACGCGCGCCTCGCGCTCCGCCGGCAGCTCCAGCCCGGCGCTGAACGCCTCGTAGAGCGACGCGCCCGCCGGCGGCCCCGCTCGTCCCCGCCGCCGGGCCACGTGTCGCGCGCGCCCGACAGCCACTCGATCTCGCGGAACTGGCGCGACTGGAAGCCGGAGGCGGGCGTCAGCGGGTCGCGGAACTCGAGGAAGCCCTCCGGGCTCATCGTCTCGAGCACCTCGAGCTGGTCGAGCAGCAGCCGCTCGACCGCGACGGTGCGCCGCAGGCACGGCGCCGCGGCGTGCGGCCGCCCCTGCTCGAGCGCGTCGCGCGCCGCCGCCAGCTCGTGCAGGATCAGCTTGAACCAGAGCTCGTAGGCCTGGTGGACGACGATGAACAGCAGCTCGTCGTGGGCGCCGGGCGTGAGCGGCCGCTGGAGCTCCAGCAGGTCGTCGATCAGCAGGTAGGAGGCGTAGTCGGTCCCGCCGGACGTCGGCGGCGACCGGCGCGGCGACGTCCTCGCCGTCGAGCGCGCGGTTCACGAGCGCGTCCGCCGCCGCGTTCTCGGCGCGCGGCACCGGCCGGATCGACCAGCGGTCGAAGCGCCCCAGCGCCGCGAGCGCCTGGGCGTGCAGCGGCTTGAGGTCGGCGTGCTTGACCTTGTAGGCGCCGTCGACCTGGCGCGCGATCAGCTCGGAGTCGTTGACGACGTCGACCTCGGTCGCCCCCAGCGCCGCGGCGCGCTCGAGCCCGAGCAGCAGCCCGCGGTACTCGGCCACGTTGTTCGTCGCCTTGCCGATGCGCTCGGCGGCCTCGTCGAGCACCTGCCCGTCGGGGGCGGAGACGACCGCGGCGGCCGCGGCTGGTCCGGGATTGCCGCGGGCACCGCCGTCCACATGGACGACGACCTGCACGGCGGCGAGTCTAGTTGCCGTTGGCGGCTGGGGCGATCGGCGGGAACTCGCCCGCCACGCGCGGGCGGCGCCGGTCGCGGACCTCGCGCAGCCCGCCGCCCGTCGAACCGGTCTCGCGCCGCTCGGACTTGCGCCGGTCGACGATCACGGTGACGTTCGGGTCGTCCTCGTAATAGCTGCTCAGCCGCGGGTACAGCTCGTCGGCGAGGGGCTCGGGGACGACGCAGTAGATCACGCCGCCGATGGTACCCCAGCCCGGCGGCGCTGAATCTCGATCATCCGTCTAGTCGGACGCGGCCTGGCCCGCCGCGAGATGCAGCGCGCCGCGCTCGTCGGCGGCCGCGTTGACCGCCTGCTCGCCGGCCTCCAGCTCGCTCAGCTCGGTGCCCTGGCCCTCGCGCCGGACGCCGCTGCCCTCGTCGGACAGGTCGACCTCGAAGCGGTACCAGCTGAGCTCCCACATCACGGTGATCACGACCACGCTCTGGCGGTCGGGGAGCGGGCGGACGGCGACCGCCGGAGGCCCGAGCGAGCGCGCCACGCCGCCGACGGTGCGGACGTGGTCGGACGCGTTGAAGACGTCGAGCGCCCGCTCCATCTTGAGCTCGGCGTTCGTCGGCACGGCGCGGACGCTGCGCGGCTGGCGCGGCGGCTCGGGCGCCGCCTCGGGCTCGACCGGGCGCGGCGGCGGGCTGTCGAAGTGCATGCCGTGCTCGGCGGCGTCCTGGGCGGCCTGGGCGTCGGCCACCTCGCGGGCGCGCTCGCGGCGGGCGCGGATCCGGTCGACGAGGCGCGTCCGGCCCTCGTGGCGCGACCCGCGCAGCGACAGCTCGTCGGCGCCGCCCTCGCGGATCCAGCCCTCGTGCTGCGCCCGCGCGGTGCACAGCTCGCAGACCTGGCGGCGCGCGCCGCCGGCCAGGAACGGCTCCGCGCGCTCGCCGCGCAGCAGGGTCCGCCCGCAGACGTCGCAGGAGATGTCCTGCTGGTTCGTGCGGATGTCGCGGGTGCGGGCCACCGGGCCACGCAGGGTAACAACGGCCCGCGGGGCCGACGCCGCGAGGCGCCGGCCCGCCGCGCGGCGCGTCAGGCGTGCGCCGGCTCCTCCGACGCGGCGTCGGCGACCTTCTGGGCGAGGTGCGCCGGGATCTCCTCGTAGCGGGCGAACTCCATCGTGAACTCGCCCTGGCCGCCGGTGATCGAGCGCAGGTCGGGCGCGTAGGCGAGCATCTCCGCCATCGGCACCTCGGCCTGGACCTCGGTCATGCCGCCGACGGCCTCGGTGCCCATCGGCCGGCCGCGGCGCGACGACAGGTCGCCCATGACGTCGCCGACGCTCTCGTCCGGGACGCTGGCGGTGACGTGCATGATCGGCTCGAGCAGCACCGGCGAGCACTGCGACATCGCCTCCCGCATCGCGATCGAGCCGGCCAGCTTGAACGCCATCTCCGACGAGTCGACCGTGTGGTACGACCCGTCGTAGACCGTGACGCGCACGCCCTTGACGGGGAAGCCGGCCACCGCGCCCTGCTGCATCGCCTCGCGGACGCCCTTCTCGACCGCGGGGATGAAGCCGCCGGGGATCACGCCGCCCTTGATCGCGTTGACGAACTCGAAGTCGCCGTCGGGGAGCGGCTCGACCCGGATGTGGCAGTCGCCGAACTGCCCGCGGCCGCCCGACTGCTTCTTGTGGCGGCCGTGCGCCTTGGCGGAGCCGCGGATCGTCTCCTGGTAGGGGACGCGCGGCGGCATCAGCTCGACCTCGGCGCCGAAGCGGGTCCGCAGCCGGTCGACGATCACCTCGACGTGGATCTGCGACAGCCCGGCGACGATCTGCTCGCCCGTCTGGTCGTCGCGATGCAGGTCGATCGTCGGGTCCTCCTCCTGCAGCCGCCGCAGCGCGGTGAAGACCTTGTCCTCGTCGCCCTTGGCCTTCGGCTCGATGTGGAAGGCCATCACCGGGGCCGGGAGCTTGATCGCGGGCATGTGGATCGGCTGGTCGCGCGCCGCGAGCCAGTCGCCCGCGCGCGTCTCCTTCAGCTTCGCGACCGCGCCGATGTCGCCCGGGCCGAACGCGTCGGCCTGCTCGACGTCCTTGCCGCGCGGCTCGAGCAGCTGCCCGATCCGCTCCTTGTTGTGGGTGCGGGTGTTCAGCACCTGCGTGTCGTGGGTCATCGTGCCCTGGTACACGCGGAAGAGGTTGATCCGGCCGGCGAACGGGTCGGCGCGGGTCTTGAAGACGTAGGCGAACATCTCGCCGTCCTCGGTCGGCTCGAGCGTCATCTCCTCGACCTCGAGCGCACCGTGCTGGACCGGCGAGGGCAGGTCGTCGACGATCGCGTCGAGCAGCCGGTCGGCGCCCAGCCGCGTCGTGGCGACGCCGCAGGTGACCGGGAAGATCTGGCCGTGGTCGGTGCCGTCCTCGAGCGCCTGGACGATCTCCTCGTGCGAGATCTCCTCGCCCTCGAGGTAGCGCTCCATGAGCGCCTCGGAGTTCTCGGCGACCTCGTCCATCAGCTTCTCGCGGTACTCCTGCGCGAGGTCGGCGAGCTCGTCGGGGATCGGGATCTCGCGCCCGTGCTCCCCGCCGTCGTACTCGTAGGCCTTCATGTCGACGAGGTCGATCACGCCGCGGAGCTCGTGCTCCGCGCCGATCGGGATCTCGGTCGCCACCACGTGGGGGCCGAAGGCGGCCTTGAGCGAGTCGAGCGCGCGGAAGAAGTCGGCCCGCTCGCGGTCGAGCATGTTCACGTAGACGAGCCGGGCGACGCCCAGCTCGGCGGCCCGCTGCCACAGCCGCTGGGCGGAGACCTCGACGCCCATCACGCCGTTGACGACGAACACGGCCGACTCGCACACGCGCAGCGCGCCCAGGGCGTCGGCGACGAAGGAAGGCTCGCCGGGCGTGTCGATCAGGTTGACCTTGACGTCGCGCCACTCGAAGGAGGCCAGCGACGCGGAGATCGACATCCCGCGCGACTTCTCGTCCTCGTCGGCGTCCGAGACGGTCGTGCCGTCGGCGACCGTGCCCAGCCGGGTGGTGGCGCCCGCCTCGAACAGGAGCGCCTCGTGCAGCGAGGTCTTGCCGCTCCCGCGATGACCGACGAGCGCCACGTTGCGGATCCTGCTGGCGGCATGGGGCATGCCTGCGCCTCCTTCGCTCGCAGCCCGCCTCCCTCGCGGCAGGCTTGTGCCGCGGGACACTAGCGCGCCGCGCGCGCCGCGTCAGTCGCGCAGGTTGTCGCCCTGCAGACGGCTCTTGAGCCGGAGGACGGCCTTCGTGTGGAGCTGCGAGATCCGCGACTCCGTGACGCCCAGGACCTCGCCGATCTCGCGCAGGGTCAGGTTCTCGTAGTAGTAGAGGGCGATCACCAGCTTCTCGCGCTCGGGCAGGGCCGCGATCGCGTCCGCGAGCCGGTCCTTGAGCTCCGACGCGGCGAGCAGCTGCTGCGGGTCCGGCGCGTCGGGATCGTGCAGCGTGTCGAGCAGCGAGACCTGGTCGCCGGAGGAGTCCGACACCGCCCACAGCTCGTCCAGCGCGACCACGGTCGAGTTGGAGATCTTGACCAGCGACTCCTGGAACTCCTCGAGCGAGAGGTTGAGCTCGCTCGCCATCTCCTCGTCGGTCGGCGTCCGGTGCAGCCGGTGCTCGAGCTTGCCGTGCGCGCGCTCGATCTCACGTGCGCGGGCGCGGACGGAGCGCGGGACCCAGTCGAGCGCGCGCAGCTCGTCGATGATCGCGCCCTTGATCCGCGTGATCGCGTAGGTCTCGAACTTGATCTCGCGCTCGATGTCGAAGCGCTCGATCGCGTTGATCAGGCCGATCAGGCCGTACGAGATGAGGTCGGCCTCCTCGACGTGCGCCGGCAGCCCGGAGGACATCCGGCCGGCCACGTACTTGACCAGCGGCGAGTACGCGACGACCAGCTGCTCGCGCGCACGGTCGGACCCGGAGCCCTTGTAGGTCCGCCACAGGTCCTTCAGCTCGATTGCTTTGACGTTGGTCTCCACCGTGAAGCTCAGGCCCGGGGATGGCTGCGTTCGTACGCCGCGCGCAGGCGGGCGGACTCTACCCGAGTGTAGACCTGGGTGGTCGATATCGAGGCGTGCCCCAGCAGCGCCTGGATCGCCCGCAGATCGGCGCCGCCCTCGAGCAGATGGGTCGCGAACGAGTGCCGCAGCGCGTGCGGGTGGATCGCGCCCTGGGTCGCGGCGTGGCGCGCCCAGGTCCGCAGGCGGCGGCGGACGTCGGACGTCGAGAGCCGCCGGCCGCTCTTGGACAGGAACAGCGCGGGCTCCCCCGTGCCGGCCTCCAGCGCGCCGCGCCCGCGCTCGAGCCAGTGGCCCAGCGCGGCCAGCGCGTGCTCGCCCACGGGCACGAAGCGGGTCTTGCCGCCCTTGCCCTCGACGCGCACCTGCTCGGCGTCGAACTCGACCGAGCCGACGTCGAGGTCGACGAGCTCCTCCGCGCGCAGGCCGCACGCGTACGCCAGCTCGAACAGCGCGCGGTCGCGCAGCTCGAGCGGCGTCGAGGCCGGGATCCGGTCGAGCAGCATCGAGACGTCGGCCGGCTTGAGCGCGCGCGGGAGCCGCTGCGGGAGCTTCGGGGACGCGAGCAGCTCGGCGGGGTTGGCGGCGGCCACGCCGTGCTCGACCAGCACGCGGAACAGCGCGCGCAGCGCGGCGAGCTTGCGCGAGACGGTGCGCGGGGCGAGCCCGCGCTCGGCCAGCTTCGCGGCGTAGCGGCGCAGCCACGGGTAGTCGACGTCGGCGGGGTCGAGCGCGTAGGTCGCGGCCCAGGCGCCGAACTCGCCGGCGTCCTTGCCGTAGACGGCGCGGGTCGCCTCGGCCGCGCCGCGGCGGCGCAGGTCCTGGTCGAGCAGGCCGAGCGCGTCGCGCCAGGCCGGCGGCGTCGCGGCGCCGCTACCCTCGCCCGCGATGGCCTCGTTCTTCATCGACACCGACACGGGTCAGGTCGCCACCCTGCGCCAGCTCACGGAGGCCGGCGTCGCGGGCACGATCGACCCGCCGCCGCGCCCGTGGCACCCGATCCAGGGCACACGTGACGCCACGACGATGTGGTACGCGGTGATGCGGAAGCGGGAGCGCGGGGTGTTCATCGGCACGCTGGTGCTTCGCCACACCGACCACCATGCCTCCCTCCTGCAATCGGGCTGGCAGGAGGTCCCGATCGCGGAGATCGGGGTCTAGGCGATGTAGATCGGAGCGCCGACCGGGACCTGGTCGTAGAGCTCGATCACGTCCGGGATCAGCATCCGGACGCAGCCGTGCGAGGCGGCCGAGCCGATCGAGCCGCTCGCGTCGGTGCCGTGGATCCCGGCGCCGTCGAAGATGCCGAGCCAGCGCGCCTTGAGCGGGTTCGCGGCCGTGCCGCCGGGCACCACGGTGCCGGCGAGGTCGCCGGCCCAGGCCGAGTTCGGCACCGTCCAGGCCGGGTTCACGGCCTTGTTCTGGATGTGGTAGAGCCCGGCGGGCGTCTCGAGCCCGACCTGCCCGACGGCGATCCCGTAGGTCTTGACGAGCTTGAGGTCCTTGTAGATCGAGAGCTGGAAGGCCGACCGGTTGACCATCAGGACGACCGGATACTCCTTCGCGAGCTCGTCGGTCGTGACCTTGGGCTTGACGACCGCGGTGTGCGCCTGGACGGTCTTGTCCGCGTTGACCGCGAGCAGCGTCTTGCGCACCTGGCGGCGCAGCTTGCCCGCCTGGAGGCGCTTGCCGTCCTCCGACGTCTGCGGCGTGAGGTCGCCGGCCTCGAGATCGACCGAGGCGTCGACGGCGTCCTCGTCGACCGAGGCGGCGACGCGCTTGACGAGCTTGTTCACCGCGCGCTTCGAGTAGGTCACGTCGGCGGTCAGGGCCGCGTTGACCTCCGCGCCGCGCAGCTCGCGCCACGTGCGCTCGAGCAGGTTGCCGTCGCGCGAGCGCTCCAGCGCCGCGTCCACCGTGCTGTCGATGTTGACGGCGATCCTCGCCTGCTTCGGCGTCAGCTTGAAGCGCCCGTCGCCCGTCTTCACGACCACCGGCTCGTTGAGCGGGTCGACCAGCTCGGACTTCAGCTTCGCCGACGCCTGCGCGGGCGTCATGCCCCCCACGTCGATCCCGTCGACGGTCACGCCGTCGGCGATCTTGTCCTTGTGGGCGGAGTCGAACGCGTACACGGCGCCCGCGAGGGCGAGCACGGCGACGGCCACGATGCCTGTGATGACAGCGATCCGGGTACGCATGGGGAGCCGCGTAGATGGTAGGAGGTCGCGCGGCGGTTGAGAACCCCTGCAATCGGGCTGGCGGCCGATGGCTTCAGGTGCCGGGCCGTCCGCGCCGATGAAGGCCGGGCATGTCCCCCTTGCGTCGCTCGTCGCCGGGCGCCCGGCCCGCCGGAGGCGGCAGGCTGCCGCTGCAGCTGCTCGCCGGCACCGCCGCGCTCGTGCTCGCGTGCTGCGGATTCGCGGCGTACCGCGCGGTGAGCGCGGTCGGCGACGCCTACCGCTGGACGGGCGAGTCCGAGGCCGTGACCGTCGCGCGCGGCTTCGCCCGCTCGCTGTCCGCGCGCGACCTGCGCGACCCGGCGCGGATCGAGGCGCGCGCGGCGCGGCTGGCCGGCGTGCACCCGGATCTGACCGCCGTCGGGATCGAGCCCGGCGGGGAGGCGCACGCGGCGCGCTACGTCCAGCGCGGCGGCCAGGGCGAGCTCGCGTTCCCGCTCGTCGACGGTCGCGGGCGCGCGCGCGCCGTGCTGCGCCTGGGCTTCTCGCTCGACGAGCGCGAGAGCGCGCTCGCCGCGGGCCGCCGCGAGGTGCTGCTCGCCGCGGCCGGGGCCGCGCTGCTGCTGCTGATCGGGATCGTCGCGCTGGTGCGGCGGACGCTCGTGCGCCCGGTCGACCGGCTGTCCGCCGCGGCGCTCGCGATCGCCGCCGGGGAGCCGCCGCCCGCCGCTCCCCCGGTCCCGCAGCGGCACGACGCGGTCGGCGCGCTCGCCGGCGCCGTCGACGCCCTCGGCGGCACCCAGCGCGCACTCCGGGCCAAGCTCGACGACCTCGCGCTCTCGGACCCGCTGACCGGCGTCCTCAACCACCGCGGGATCCACGACGCGCTCCACGAGACGCTCGAGGGAGCTGCGCGGCGCGGCGAGAAGGTCGCCGTCGTCGTGCTCGACATCGACGGCTTCGAGCGCCTGAACGACTCCGTCGGCCACGCCGCCGGCGACGAGGCGCTGCGGATCGGCGCGCGCGTCCTCCAGGGCGAGCTGCGGCCCGGCGACGTCTGCGGCCGGATCGGCGGCGACGAGTTCCTGCTCGCGCTCGCCGACACCGACGCCTGGGGCGCCGAGCGCGTGGTGGAGCGGCTGCGGAGCGCCGTCGCCTACGCGGCGGCGGGCGCGGTCGGGCGCGACGCGCTGACCTTCAGCGCGGGGATCGCGGAGTTCCCGCGCGACGCGCGCGACCAGACCGGGCCTGATGCGGCTCGCCGAGGGCGCGCTGTACCGGGCCAAGCGCTCCGGGCGCAACCGCTGCGTCGTGTACTCCTCGTTCGTCGACGCCCCGCTCTCGCTGCAGGAGGAGGCCGAGCGCGCGCGCACCGCCGGCCTCGCCAACACGGTGTACGCGCTGGCCCGGGCGGTCGACCTCAAGGACGGCTACACGCACCAGCACTCCGCCCGCGTCGCCCAGTACGCGGCGGTCCTCGCCCGCGAGCTCGGGATGTCCGAGGAGGAGATCGACCAGATCCGGACCGCCGGGATCCTCCACGACGTCGGCAAGGTCGGCGTGGCCGACGCCGTGCTCCTGAAGCCGGCGCGCCTCACCGACGACGAGTTCCTCGAGATGCAGCGCCACTCGGCGCTCGGCCGCGACATCGTCGCCGGCGCCGGGATGCCCGAGATCGCCGACTGGGTCCTCTCGCTCCACGAGCGCTGGGACGGCCGCGGCTACCCCGACAAGCTCGAGGGCGAGGACATCCCGCTCGCGAGCCGGATCCTCGGCGTCGCGGACGCGTTCGAGGCGATGACCTCCTCGCGCCTGTACCGCCGCGGGATGGCGGTCGAGAAGGCCCTGAGCGAGCTGGAGCGGTCCGCCGGCAAGCAGTTCGACCCGGCGGTCGCGAACCTGATGGTCGAGCTCGTGCGGTCGGGGGCGATCCCGCTCGGCGAGATCGGCGTCCTCGACGTGACCCACTACGGGTCGGCGGCGAGCTCCGAGTCGGCCACGCCGCCGGAGGAGGAGGGCGAGCCGGTGCGCAACGTCCCGCGCGGGGCGAAGCGGGCCGGGCGCTCGCGCGGCGGCGGCGCCCGCACCCGGCGCTAGGTCAGCACGCGGTCGAGCCGCGCGGCGAGCTCGTCCCAGTCGTCGCCGCAGATCACGTCCTCGGTCTCGCACAGCTCGCGGTTCCACGGGTGGACGAGCGTGGCGGCGCCGATGCCGGCGTCGATCGCCGCCTCGAGGTTCTCGGGCGAGTCGTCGATCAGCAGGTCGATCCCGGTCTCGCGGCAGCGGGCGACCTTGTCGTCGGAGCAGTAGAGCTCGTCGTAGGGCAGCCCGATCCGGTCCAGCCACCGCCGCGTCGCCTCCTGGCAGGTGGCGGCGCGGTGCGAGGTGATCTGGATGTAGTGGCCGGCCTCGTGCCAGCGCCGGACGGTCTCGACCGCGCCCGGATACGGCTCGGCGGCCAGGACGCGGTCGTCCCGGTGGGTCTCCGCGACCACCGCCTTCACCTGCTCGGGCCGGAGCAGCGTGATCGTCCAGGTGACCTGCTCGTCGTACGGGAGCGCGATGCCGAACCGGCGCCGGCTGGCGTCGGAGAGCTGGTCCCAGTAGTGGTGCAGCGTGGAGTCGATGTCGATCGCGATCCGCATGGCGAAACCCGTTGATACGGTAGCTCGCGACGTGGCCTCCGCACCGGTCCGACTGGCCGGCGCCTTCCGCTCCGCGCTGTTGCGCGCCGGCGCCGATCCGACCTACGCCGACGGCGACGACGCGGCCTGGGTCGGCGTCGACTGGCGCTCGCTCCAGCGGACGCTCGAGATCGACGGCCGCGACGTCAACGTGCTCGACACCGGGCCGCCGGACGGCGCGGGCGGGCCGGGCCCCGCGCTCCTGTTCATCCACGGCTGGAGCTCGAACTGGCAGATCTTCCTGCTCAACATCGCCGCGTTCATGGGCACCCACCGGGTGCTGTCGCTCGACCTGCCCGGGTTCGGCGCGTCCGACATGCCGGCGGAGCCGATCTCGATCCGGCGCTACGCGCGGACGGTCGACGCGGTCTGCGACGCGCTCGGCGTCGAGCGCGTGGTGGTGGTCGGCAACTCGATGGGCGGCTTCATCGGCGCCGAGCTGGCGCTGTCGTTCGGGACGCGCGTCGACCGGCTCGTGCTGATCTCGGCCGCGGGTCTCTCGACCGGCGCGCTGCCGCGGCGCCCGATCCTGACCGCCGCGCAGCTCGTCGGGACGGGCAGCCGGCGCGCGACGTTCCTGCAGGGCCCGGTCGTGCGCCGGCCGCGGCTGCGCCGGGCCGCGATGCAGTGGGTGGTCCGCTACCCGGAGAAGCTCTCGGTCCCGCTGTCGGAGGAGCTCGTGCTCAGCTTCGCCAAGCCGGGGTTCGTCGACGCCCTGCGGGCGATCATGGACTACGACTACCGCGACCGGCTGCCGGAGATCGAGATCCCGGTGCTGATCGTCTGGGGCCGCCAGGACCTGCTCGTGCCGGTCTCGGACGCGGACGCCTACGCGGAGCTGATCGGCGCGAACGCCCGCATCGTCGTGTTCGAGGACACCGGCCACGTGCCGATGCTCGAGCGCCCGTCGCGCTTCAACGAGCTGCTGCGCGGGTTCCTGGCCGGCGAGGACGTGCCGGAGGCGGGCGTGCCCGGGGTCGCCCGCGCTACGGCTTCGTGACCGCGCCCTCCGAGGCGCTCGAGACGAGCTTGGCGTACTTCGCCAGCACGCCGTGCTCGAACGCCGGCGGCGGGCTCTCGTAGGCGGCCACGCGGCGCGCGATCTCGTCGTCGTCGAGCGCGACGTCCATCCTCCGGCTGGCCACGTCGATCGTGATCGTGTCGCCGTCCCGCACCGCCGCGATCGGGCCGCCGGAGAGCGCCTCGGGCGCGACGTGGCCGGCCATGAAGCCGCGGGTGGCGCCGGAGAAGCGGCCGTCGGTCAGCAGCGCGACCTCCTCCCCCAGCCCCTGGCCGACGAGCGCCGCGGTCACGGCGAGCATCTCGCGCATGCCGGGGCCGCCGGCCGGGCCCTCGTTGCGGATCACGACGACGTCGCCGGCCTTGATCCCGCCGGCGGTCACGGCCGCCATCGCGTCCTCCTCGCACTCGAACACGCGCGCGGGGCCGCTGTGGTGGACGCGCTCGTGGCCGGAGAGCTTCACGACCGAGCCCTCCGGGGCGAGGTTGCCGCGCAGGATCGCGAGGCCGCCGGTCTTCTTGACCGGGTCGTCGACGGGGCGCACGACCTCCTGGCCCGGGGTCTCCTGCGCCTCGCGGGCGTGCTGGCCGATCGTCTTGCCGGTCACCGTCGGGACGTCCTCGTGCAGCCGGCCGGCCTCGAGCAGGCGCTTGGCCACCACGCCGATGCCGCCGGCGTCGTAGAGGTCCTTGGCGAGGAAGCGGCCGCCGGGCTTGAGGTCGCAGGTCGTCGGGACCTCGGCGGCGATGCGGTCGAAGTCGTCGATCTCGAGCGGGACGCCGGCCTCGCGCGCGAGCGCGAGCAGGTGCAGGACGCCGTTGGTCGAGCCGCCGCTCGTGGCGACGGCCGCGATCGCGTTCTCGAGCCCCTCGCGGGTGATGATGTCGCGCGGCTTGAGACCCCGCGCGAGCACGTCCATCATCAGCGCGCCGGCCTCGGTCGCGACGCGGTTCTTCTCCTCGTAGGCGGCGGGGACCATCGCGCTGCCCATCGGCGAGAGGCCGAGCACCTCGAACGCCATCGCCATCGTGTTGGCGGTGAACTGCCCGCCGCAGGCGCCGACGCCCGGCGAGGCGACCTCGACGAGCTCCTCGAGCTCCGCGTCGGTGATCTTGCCCGCCGAGTGCGCGCCGACGGCCTCGAAGACCTCGAGGATCGACACGTCCGCGCCCTTGTAGTGGCCGGGCAGGATCGAGCCGCCGTAGAGCAGGATCCCGGGGACGTTGAGCCGCGCCAGCGCCATCGCGGCGCCGGGGATCGTCTTGTCGCACGCGGCCAGCGCGACGATCCCGTCGAACAGGTGGCCGCGGGCGACGAGCTCGATCGAGTCGGCCACGACCTCGCGGCTGACGAGCGAGGTCTTCATCCCGCTCGTGCCCATCGTGATGCCGTCGGAGATCGCGATGGTGTTGAACTCCATCGGCGTGCCGCCGGCGGCGCGGATGCCCTCCTTGACCTTCGCGGCGAGCGCGCGCAGGCCGAAGTTGCAGGGCATCGTCTCGGTCCAGGTCGAGGCGACGCCGATGATCGGCTTCGAGAGCGCCTCGGCGTCGAAGCCGATGCCGTGGAGGTAGGCGCGTGCGGGCGCGCGCTCGGCGCCCTCGGTCAGCGGGCGGGAGCGTTCCTTGAGGTCGTGCGTGTTCTGGCCGTCCATTGCCGCGGGGACATTAGCCGCCGCGCGCCACGGCCACGCCGCCGCGCGCCTCGCGGCCGCGCGCCTCGCGCGCCGCGCGGCGCGGGTCAGCCGTCGGCCGGCTCGGCCTGGCGGGTCGAGCCGGAGCGGGTCGCGCGGGCGAGCCGCTCGCGCTCCCAGCGGCCGAGCCGCCAGAGGTCGCGCTCGATCTGGCGCGGGTCGTGCTGGCGGCCGGGCAGGTGCAGGTTGGCCTCGGCGATGATCCGGCGCTCGTCGCCCTTCAGCGCCATCCACTTCGCGAGCACGTCGTCGGAGTCGGGCAGCCGCTTGGAGCCGTAGGGCCGCGTCTCGTCCGGGAACTCGACGCAGTACTCGTTCAGCAGCCGGCCGGTCTGCGGCAGGTAGGCGAGGATCGGCTTGTGCGGATAGACGAGGTAGGCGTAGTCGATGCCGCGCAGCTCGCTCGGGCCGTCCGCCTGCGACTGGCCGCCCCAGACGCGCAGGAAGCCGAGGTCGCGGTACATCGCCCACTCCTCCTCGTTCACGCACGACTTGAGCAGCTCGCGGGCCCGCTGCTCGGCGCGGCGCTCGCGGCCGGGGTCGTAGCCGGGCGTGTCGACCGCGGCGCGCGCACGGCGCTCCTTGCGCAGCCGGCGCTCCTCGGAGCGGCGCTCGAGGTACGGCATCGAGATCTCCCACAGCAGCGCCAGGACCACGATCGCGGTGGCCGCCAGCGCGACGATCATCGCGCGCCCCCGGCCGCCCGCGGGAAGAAGATCACCCGGTCGGTGTCGCGCGGGATCTCGTCGAAGCCGCGCACCATCTCGGCCTCGCGGCGACCGCCGGTCGACGTGGTGGGCACCGCCGCCCACATGCCCTGGTCGAGCTGACGGCGGAACTCCTCGATCAGCGCCTGCTCGTCCTCGGCGACCTCGGGGTCGCCCTCGGCGATCAGCTGCTCACCGAACCCGGGACGCATGCGCAGGAACTTCATCGCGGGCGACTATACCCGAGCCGTCCGGGCCTCATGGGAGGCTGGCGTGTCGGACACTGTCAGCCCCAGGACGTCGACGGGACCGGGGCCTGCGCCGATGCCGCGCAGGCCGTCGCGGACGGCGTCCGCCGCGAGCGCACGGGCCGCCCGCGCGGCCTCCAGCGGGGTGTACCCGAGCGCCAGGTGGGCGGCGAGCGCCGAGCTGTGGGTGCAGCCCGATCCGTGCGCCGCGCCGTCGGGATGGCGCTCGCCGGCGATCAGGTGGATCGCGTCGCCGTCGAACAGCACGTCGGTGGCCTCCTCGCGGTGGCCGCCGGTGACGACCACGACCTCGGGACCGAGCGCGTGGAGCGCCCGCGCCAGCTCCTCGGCGTCCGCGGGCGCGCCGGGGCCGGCCAGGACCCGCGCCTCGGGCAGGTTCGGGGTGATCACGGTCGCGCGCGGCAGCAGCCGCTCGATCAGCGCGGCGCGGGCGGCGTCGTCGAGCAGCACGGCCCCGGACTCGGAGACCATCACCGGGTCGATCACCACGGGGGTCCCCGGCGCGAGCAGGTCGAGCGCGTCGTCGACCGCGGCGACGATCTCCGCCGTCCCGAGCATGCCGATCTTGACCGCGTCGACGCCGATGTCGTCCGCGACCGCGCGGACCTGCTCGACGATGAACGCGCCGGGCACGGGATGGACGCCCGTGACGCCGACGGTGTTCTGCGCGGTCAGCGCGGTGATCGCCGTCATCCCGTGGACGCCGCAGCGCGCGAACGCCTTCAGATCCGCCTGGATCCCGGCGCCGCCGCCGGAGTCGGAGCCGGCGATCGAGAGCACGGCGGGAACGCGGTTCGGCATGGGCATCAGGGTAGTCCCGCCCCGTCGTCCCCGAGCGCCCGGACGTAGCGCCCGCCGAAGTCCCGCCGCACCAGGCCGCGGAGCTCCAGGTCGGTGAGGTCGCGCAGCACCTCCGCGCCGCCCGCGTCGGCCGTGACCAGCTCGGCGAGGCTGCCGAGGCCGCGCTCGACCGCGTCGAGCAGCCGCCGCAGGCGCGGCTCGATCGGGACCGCGGGCGGCGGCGCGGGCGCCGCGCCGGGCGGCGCCGGGCCGCGCAGCTGGTCGAGCACGTCGCGCGCGCCGCGGACGACGCCCGCGCCCGACGCGATCAGCCCGTTCGTGCCGGCGGAGAACCGCGACGTGATCGGGCCGGGCACGGCGAGGACCGGCCGCCCCACCTGCGCGGCGAAGTCGGCGGTCGTCAGCGAGCCCGACCGCTCGGCGGCCTCGACGACCACGGTCAGCGCCGCGAGCGCCGCGATGATCCGGTTGCGGGCGACGAAGCACCAGCGGAACGCGGAGAACCCCGGCGGCAGCTCGGAGACGACGCAGCCCCGCTCGACGAGCCGCTCGTACAGGCGCCGGCGCGACGCGGGGTACGGCACGTCCGCCCCGCCGGCCAGGACCGCGACCGGCGCCGGTGCGTCCGGCGGGTCGAGCGCGCCGACGTGCGCCGCCGAGTCGATCCCGAGCGCCATGCCCGAGACGACCGGGACGCCGGCCCCGGCGAGGCTCCGCCCCAGCGCCCGCGCGATCTCGATCCCGTACGGCGTCCCGCGGCGCGCGCCGACGATCGCCACGGCGCCGGCCGCCGCGAGCGCCTCGGGCCGGCCGGCCACGTGCAGGACCGCCGGGGCGTCGGCGAGCTCGTGCAGGCCCGGCGGGATACGCGGCGTCGCAGCGGCAGACCAGCGCGAGTCCGGCCCGCTGCGCGCGGTCGCGGGCGCCGGCGGCCGCGAACGCGGCGTACCCGCGCGCGGCGCAGCCGGTCGGATCGAGCGCGAGCAGCGCGTCGTCGGGCAGCGCGAGCACGCCGGCGGGCGCCGAGCGCCGGCGCCACTCGACGTCGAGCCGCGGCGCGACGGCGGCGATCAGCTCGGTCCGGCGCAGACATGCGTCGCAGGCGCTCATCGGCGTGCCCGGTCAGGCGGCGAGGCTGTGGGCCGGGTCATCGATCCGGAGGGACGCCGCGCGGAGGATGTGGTCGGGGCCGACCGTCGTCGTCGCCGTCGAGGTCGGCGATCGTCCGCGCCACGCGGAGGATGCGGCCGTGGCCGCGCGCGGACAGGCGGTTGCGGTCGTGGAGCTCGTAGAGCAGGCGCTGCGCCTCCGGCGTCGCGGCGCCCGCCTGGCGCAGGAGCCGCGGCGTCAGCTCCGCGTTGCAGGACAGCCCGGTGCCCGCGAGCCGGGCGACCTGGCGCTCGCGCGCGGCGAGGATCCGCTCGCGCACGGCGGCCGAGGGCGGCGCCCCCTGCGTGCGCAGCGCCTCCGCCGACGGGCGGGCGACGCTGACGGAGACGTCGATCCGGTCGAGCAGCGGTCCGCTGAGCCGGCGCCGGTGGCGGACGAGGTCGGCGCCGCTGCAGCGGCAGCGCGGCTCGCCCATCCCGCACGGGCAGGGGTTCGACGCGGCCACGAGCGTCACGCGCGTCGGGAACACGAGCACGCGCTGCGCGCGGACGATCGTCACGTGGCCGTCCTCCAGCGGCTGGCGCAGCGCCTCGATCGCCGGGCGCGCGAACTCGGACAGCTCGTCGAGGAAGAGCACGCCGTGGTGCGCGAGCGTCGCCTCGCCGGGCGACGGCAGCGAGCCGCCGCCGACGAGGCCGGACGCCGAGATCGTGTGGTGCGGCGCACGGAACGGGCGGTGCCCGACGAGGCCGCCGCCGTCGTGGAGGCCGGCGATCGAGTGCAGCCGGGTGACCTCGATCGCCTCCGGGCCGCTCAGCGGCGGCAGCAGCCCCGGCAGGCGCCGCGCGAGCATCGTCTTGCCCGTGCCCGGCGGCCCGTGGAGGAACAGGTTGTGGCCGCCGGCCGCGGCGATCTCGAGCGCCGGGATCAGCCCGTTCTGGCCGCGGACGTCGGCGAGGTCCGGCTGCTCCGGCTCCGGCTCGGCGTCGGGCTCCGGCACGTGCTCGGGGAGCGGCGCGGGCTCGCGGTCGCCGCGCAGCAGCTCGACGGTCTCCTGCAGGTGCGCGACGCCCGTGACCTGGAGGCCGCCGACGAGCGCCGCCTCGCGCGCGCGGCTGCGCGGGACCAGCAGCCGCGCCAGCCCGTGGCGGCGGGCGCCCTCCGCCATCGCGAGCGCGCCGCGGATCGCCCGCACGTCGCCGGTCAGCGAGAGCTCGCCGGCGATCGCGCAGCGGGCGAGCGACTCGGTCGCGAGCTGGCTGCTCGCCGCCAGCAGCGCGATCGCGAGCGGCAGGTCGAAGGCCGGGCCGATCTTGCGCAGGTACGCCGGCGCGAGGTTGACCGTGATGCGGCCGTCCGGGAACACGAAGCCGGAGTTCGTGATCGCCGCGCGGACGCGCTCGCGCGCCTCGCGCACCGCCTTGTCGGCGAGCCCGACCACCGTGAAGCTCGGCAGCCCGCTGCCGCGGACGTCGGCCTCGACCCAGACGCGCCGCGCCTGGACGCCGTCGAGCGTGAACGTGTCGACACGCGCGAGGCCCATCAGAACGCGCCCTCGAGGTGGTCGAGCCGGACGAGCGCGCCGCGCGCGTCGATCACGACGCCGATCGCGTCGAAGCGCAGGACCTCGAAGAACGGCCGCTCCCTGCGTGTCGTGGAGGTAGGCGCCCGCGAGGCGGCGGACCTGGGTGCGCTTGTGCCCGTGCAGGTTGTCCCACGGCCGGTAGCGCCCGACCCGGCACGTCTTGACCTCGGCGAAGACGAGCGCGCGGTCGTCGAGCGCGATCAGGTCGATCTCCCCCAGCCGCGTGCGGTGGTTGCGCGCGACGATCCGCCAGCCCAGCCGCTCGACGTGCGCCGCGGCGAGGTCCTCGCCCAGCCGGCCGAGCGTTCTGCGCGGGTCGGAGGTCATGGCCGCGGACGCTAGGTGCGGCCGCGGAACGGATCAGCAGGCGGTGGTGACGACTTCGTGCCGGATGTGTGCCGGATTCGCGCGGCGAGGGGCCGAACGGCAACGGCGCAGGTACGGAAGGCGAGGTGTGCTGCGCCAGTGCCGGGTCAACGCAGCACGCTCGGCGCCGGAGCGGCAGTCGGGCGGCGTTGACCTCGTGATGCGCGGTCAACGCTGCACGGGCCGGCCGAGTGGCCGCCCGGGTGGCGTTGAACACGCCCGCGCTAGAGCGCGAGCTGCTGGTACGCGATCGACGCGAAGCTCATGCGGTGCAGCGGCGAGACGCCGAGCCGCTCGATCGCCGCCCGGTGCTCCGGCGTCGAGTAGCCGACGTGCGCGGCGAACTCCCAGCCCGGGTAGCGCTCCTCCATCCGCACCATGAACCGGTCGCGCGTGACCTTCGCGACCACCGACGCCGCCGCGATCGCCGCGCTCGTCGCGTCGCCGCCGACGACCGGCCGCTGGTCGAATCCCGTCGGCGGGACCGGGAACCCGTCCGACAGGCAGAGGCAGCCCTCGACGCCGACCCGGCGCAGCATGTCGCTGAGCGCCGCGAGGTTCGTCTTGTGCAGCCCGCGCTCGTCGATCCCGCGCACGCAGCGCGAGGTCACCGCGACCGCGGTCGCCGCCCGCAGGATCCGCGGGTACAGCTCCTCGCGCGCCTCGATCGTGTGCTGCTTGGAGTCGTTGAGCGCGGACAGCGACCGCAGGTCGGACAGCGTCAGCTTCTCGTAGTCGAACCGCACCGCGGCGGCGACCAGCGGGCCGGCGAGGCAGCCGCGGCCCGCCTCGTCCGCGCCCGCCACGAAGCGCACGCCCAGCGCGCGGTCGTAGCGGAAGAGCCGCGACCCCGAGGACCGCTTGCGCCGCCGCGCACGGCGCGCCGCGCGGGCGCCCGAGCCGCGCGCGGGCGAGCGGCGGCGGCGGCCGCCACGACCGCACCGGCCGCGACCGCCGCGTCGCCACCGCTGACCGGGGAGACGGGCACGGCCTCAGAGCTTGGCACGGCCGGGGCCAGTGCCGTGACACTCCCCGCGCTAGAGGAGCCCGATGCGCTTCGGAGGCCAGTAGGTGGCGAAGGCGTTGCCGATGATCCAGTCCCGTGGGACCGGTCCCCAGAAGCGGCTGTCGTCGGAGGCCCCACGATTGTCGCCCATCATGAAGTAGTGATCGGCGGGAACCGTGATCGTCTTGGGGAAGTCGCAGTCGGAGCCCTGGCCGCACGGCCGGATGAACGGCTCGGACTGGCGCTTGCCGTTGAGGATGACGTGGCCGTCCTCGATCGAGAGCTTGTCGCCCGGGACCGCGACGACGCGCTTGACGAAGTTGACGTCGGCGCGCTCGGGGGTCGGCATGTCGCAGGCCGCGCCCGCGGCCGGCTGCTCCCCGCACTGGTCGCCGTTCTCGGCGCCCGCGGGCGGGTGGAAGACGATGATGTCGCCGACCGAGGGATCGCCGAAGCGGTTGCCGATCCGGTTGACGAGGATCCGCTGGCCCTCGACGAGCGTCGGGACCATCGACGGCGACGGGATCCGGTACGGCTTGACGAGGAAGGCCTGGATGCCGAGCGCGAGCCCGAGGGCCACGGCGACGATCAGGATCAGCTCCAGCAGCGAGCTGGACGCTGACGACTTCTTCTTCACGCTACTTGGCGGTGTCTGAGGACTCATCGGCCTCGGGGGCCGGAGCGTCCTCTGCGACCGCGACCGCCTCGTCGTCGCCGGTGGCGACGTCGGCGGTCTCGGCCTCGGCGAGCGCCTGCTCGTCGATCGCCTCGCCCGGAACCTCGGCGTCGGCCGCTGCGGCGGCCTCGGCCGCCTCGTCGTGCAGCAGACCGGCCTCGACCACCTGCTCGGGCCCGGTGTAGCGGCGCTCGCGGACGCGGGCGCGCTTGCCGACCCGGCCGCGCAGGTAGTACAGCTTCGCGCGCCGGACGTCGCCGCGGGCGGCCACCTCGATCTTCTCGATCTTCGGCGAGTGCACGGGGAACGTGCGCTCCACGCCGACGCCGAACGACTGCTTGCGGACCGTGAAGGTCTCGCGCACGCCCTCACCCTGGCGCTTGATGACCACGCCCTCGAACACCTGGGTCCGGCGGCGCGTGCCCTCGATGACCTGGAAGTGCACGCGGACGCGATCGCCGGCCTGGAAGGCCGGGACGCGGCGGAGTTGCGCGCGCTCGAGGCTGTCGATGACGGTGCTCATGGTGAAGGGGACGTCGCAGGAGGTTGGTTCTTGCGACGACGGCGGATCAGGATAGCGACTCGCCGCGGGCGCGTGACTGCGCCGCCCGCCACTCGGCGATCCTGGCGTGGTGCCCGCTCAGCAGCACCTCGGGCACCTCCCAGCCGCGCCAGCTGGCCGGGCGGGTGTAGTGCGGGTACTCGGGCGCCCCGCCGAGCGCCTCGCTGAACGACTCCTCGTACGCCGAGGACGCGTGCCCGAGCGCGCCCGGGAGCTTGCGCAGGACCGCGTCGCAGACGACCATCGCGGCGAGCTCGCCGCCGGCGACGACGTAGCGGCCGATCGACAGCGACTCGCTGCAGAAGTGCTCGACGATCCGCTCGTCGAAGCCCTCGTAGCGGCCGCACAGCAGCGTGAGGGACTCCTCCCCGGCCAGCTCGGAGACGACGCCGTCGTCGAGGACGCGGCCGCCGGGCGTGAGCGCGATCACGCGGCGCCGCGCGCGCACGTCGACCGGGTCCTCGCCGTAGTGCGCGCGCAAGCGCGGCCTCGACGACGTCGACCCGGAGCACCATCCCGGCGCCGCCGCCGAACGGCGTGTCGTCGACCTGGCCCGCCTTGAGCGGCGTCGAGGCGCGGTAGTCCACGCAGTCGAGCGAGGAGCCGAGCGCGAGCGCGTTCGCCACGTGGCGCTGCGCGCGGAACCAGTCGAACCACGACGGGAACAGCGTGAAGACGTCGATCTGCACGCGGCTCAACCTTGCACGAACGCCAGGTCCACGTCGATCCGGCGCGCCGCGACGTCGACCGACCGGACCGCGTCGCGGACCATCGGGACGAGCAGCTCGCCCCCGTCGTCGAGCGCGACCTCGAGCGCCTCGCAGGACGGCAGCGGCAGCATCCGCCGCACCTCCCCCACCCGCCGGTCGCCGTCCACGACGGTGCAGCCCGCGAGCTCGTGCGCCCAGAACTCGCCCTCCTCGAGCGCCGGGGCGCGGTCGGCCGGCACGGCGAGCTGCGCGCCGCGCAGCCCCTCCGCGGCCTCGCGCCCGGCGAAGCCCTCGAGCCGGAAGATCGGCCGGTCGGCGGTGCCGGCGCGGCGCTCGATCCGCCGCGGCACGCCGTCGACCAGCACCTCGTCCAGGCCCGCGAGCAGCCGCGCGTCGGGCCGCGTGACGTGGAACGACCCGTCGAGCCCGTGCGGGCGCCCGACCCGCCCGGCATCCAGTGGGCTGTCGCCCACCGGGTCGGTCATTCCACGATGTCGACGAGCACGCGGCGGTTGTCCTTGACCGCCGCGGCCTTGATCACGGTGCGCAGCGCCTGGGCGGTGCGGCCGCCGCGGCCGATGACCTGCCCGTAGTCGTCGTCGGCGACGGACAGCTCGAGCACGAGCGTGCCGTCGTCCTCCTCGAACTCCTCGACGCGCACCTGCGCGGGCTCGTCCACGAGCGAGCGCACGAGATATTCGAGCAGCTCCCGCACGGGAGTCGGCCTAGCGGCCGGGGCGCTGGATGCCCTGGGTCTTGAGGAGCTTCGACACGGTCTCGGACGGCTGTGCGCCGCGATCGAGCCAGTGCCGGACGCGCTCCTCGTCCAGGACGATGGTGGAGGGGTCGGTCTGGGCGTTGTAGCGGCCGATCGTCTCGATGACGCGGCCGTCACGCGGGGACCGGCGGTCGGCGACGACGACGCGCCACACCGGGTCCTTCTTCCCGCCGACGCGGGTGAGTCTCATGCTGACGGACATTCGGCCGAGCAGTCTAGCGACTAGCGATTGCGCATCAGCTGGCCGAGATCGGGCATCTTCCCCGACTGCATGCCCTTCATGACCTTGCGCATCTCGCCGAACTGCTTGACGAGCTGGTTGACCTGCTGGACCGAGGTGCCGGAGCCCTTGGCGATCCGCAGCCGGCGCGAGCCCTTGATCAGCTCGGGGTGGCGCCGCTCGTAGGGCGTCATCGAGTGGATGATCGCCTCGATCCGGTCGAACTCCTTCTCGTCGACCTGGAGCTTGGAGAGCTGGTGGCCGGCGAGCCCCGGGATCATCCCGAGCAGCGAGGTGAGCGGGCCCATCTTGCGGATCCGCGTGAGCTGCTCGAGGAAGTCGTCGAGGCCGAACTGGTTCTTGCGCAGCTTCTGCTCGAGCGCCTTGGCGTCGTCCTCCTCGATCGAGCGCTCGGCCTTCTCGATGAACGAGAGGACGTCGCCCATGCCGAGGATCCGCTGCGCCATCCGGTCGGGGTGGAAGCGCTCGAAGTCGCCGAGCTTCTCCCCGGTGGAGGCGAACATGATCGGCTTGCCGGTGACCGCCTTGACCGACAGCGCGGCGCCGCCGCGGGCGTCGCCGTCGAGCTTGGAGAGGACGACGCCGTCGAACTGCGCGACCTCCGCGAACTGCTCCGCGACGTTGACGGCGTCCTGGCCGGTCATCGCGTCGACGACCAGCAGCACGACGTGCGGGCGGGTGACCTTGCGGATCCGGGCGAGCTCCTCCATCAGCGCCTGGTCGACGTGCAGCCGGCCCGAGGTGTCGATGATCAGGACGTCCTTGCCGTCGCGCTTGGCCTGGTCGACCGCCCAGGCGGCGATGTCGACGGGGTCGCGGTCGGTGCCCTGCTCGTAGACGGTCGCGCCGGCCTGGCCGGCGACCTTGACGAGCTGCTCGACCGCCGCCGGGCGGTAGACGTCGCAGGCGGCGACGGCGACCGACGAGCCGCGCTCCTCGCGCAGCCAGCGCGCGAGCTTGGCGGTGGCGGTCGTCTTGCCCGAGCCCTGGAGGCCGGCCATGAGGATGATCGTCGGCGGGCGCGGCGAGAACGTCAGCCCCGCCGACTGCCCGCCCATCAGGTCGGTCAGCTCGTCGTTGACGATCTTGACGACCTGCTGGCCGGGGTTGAGCTGGCGCGTGACCTCGACGCCCTCGGCCCGCTCGCGCACGCTCGCCGTGAACTGCTTGACGACCTTGAAGTTCACGTCGGCCTCGAGCAGCGCGAGGCGGATCTCGCGCATCGCGGCCTTGATGTCGTCGTCGGTCAGCGCGCCGCGCTGGCGGACGCCGGCGAGCGTGCCCTGGAGCTTCTCGGCGAGCGAGTCGAACACGCCGGAGACGATAGACGGGCTACTCGTGCACGGACGTGCCGGGCGCCGGCGTGTCCGGCTCCGGCGGCGGCGGCGGGACGGCCGGCGCCGGCGGCGCGGCCAGCCCCAGCTCGCCGGGCCGCGTCGCGCTCTTCGCGGCCTGCTCGGCCTCGCGCGCGGCGCGCGCGGCGGCCTCGGTGTCGGCCGCGGCGGCGCGCGCCGCCTCGTCGGCCGGGCTGTCGCCCTCCTTGACCCGCGGCTTGCGCGGCGGCCCGTCGTCGGACGGCGGGCGGCGGCGGCGCCAGCGCTCCGCTGATGTGCCCCAGCGCCTGCGAGAAGTCCGACGGGATCACGAAGACCTTGTTGGCCGAGCCCTGGGCGAGCGACGGCAGCATCTGCAGGTACTGGTACGAGAGCAGCATCTGGTCCGGCTGGCCCTCGTGGATCGCCTGGAACACCGTGTCGATCGCCTTGGACTCGCCCTCGGCGCGCAGGATCGCGGCCGTCCGGGCGCCCTCGGCCTTGAGCACGGCGGCCTGCTTCTCGCCCTCGGCGGTGAGGATCTGGGACTGCTTGGTGCCCTCGGCGGTGAGGATCGCCGCGCGGCGGTCGCGCTCGGCGCGCATCTGCTTCTCCATCGCCTCCTGGACGGTCCGCGGCGGCTCGACCGACTTGAGCTCGACGCGGTTCACGCGGATCCCCCACTTGCCGGTCGCCTCGTCGAGCACGACGCGCAGCTGCGAGTTGATGTTGTCGCGCGAGGTCAGCGTCTCCTCCAGCGTGAGCCCGCCGATCACGTTGCGCAGCGTGGTGACCGTGAGCTGCTCGATCGCCTGCAGCGGGTTCGCGATCTCGTAGGTCGCGGCCTTCGGGTCGGTGACCGTGAAGTAGATGACGGTGTCGATCCCGACGACGAGGTTGTCCTCGGTGATGACGGGCTGGGGCGGGAACGCCACGACCTGCTCGCGCAGGTCGATCAGCGGCTTGACGCGGTCCATGAACGGGACGATCAGCGCCAGCCCGGCGTCGAGCGTGCGGGAGTAGCGGCCCAGGCGCTCGACGATCCCCGCGCGCGCCTGGGGGACGATCTTGATCCCCGAGAACGCGATGAAGAGGACGAACAGCGCCACGACGATCAAGGCGATGGCTCCGGCGGTCATGGCAGCTTCCCTCTCATTCGGAAACGAGCGCCGTTGCGCCCCGGATCTCGATCACCTGCACCCGGGTGCCGGCCTCGAAGGTCTCGTCCTCGTCGTACGCGCGCGCGGTCCACACCTCGCCGCCGAGCCGCACGCAGCCGACGCCCTCGCCGTTCGCGATCCGCTCGAGCACGGTCGCCTGCTCGCCGACCAGCGCGGCGGTGCCGGTCCGGATCGACGGCGGCATCCGCCGGTGCGACCGCGCGAGCGGCCGCAGCGCGAGCAGGAGCGCGATCGCGATGACGAGGAAGACGGCGAGCGCGACGACGGTGCCGGCGCCCGCGGCGGACAGCACGGCGGCCACGGCGGCGCCCGCGGCGAACGGCGCGAGGAAGAACCCGAGCGTGAGGATCTCGCCGACGCCGAACACGACGGCCAGGATCAGCCAGAGGAGCCACTCTTCCATGCCCCTGATTCTACCCCTCCGCCGGGCTCGGCCCGGCGTCCCGGCGCGTCAGCCCAGCACGCCCTCCAGCGTGAGGATCCGCCGCAGGATGGCGAGCGACGAGGCATAGGTCGAGTCCATGCCGTAGTAGCTGAGCCCGCGGGCCCCGAGCGTGCGCGCCTGGGTGTACGGCGTGTCGGACGCGTAGTGGATGATCCCGAAGTCGATCGGGAGCTTGGAGAAGTTGACCGCCTCGCCGACCGGGTAGCGGTCGACGTCGGCCACCTCGTAGACCGCGTTGCAGTACGGGCCGGCCTCCATCTCGACCACCGTGAACGCCTCGCGGTAGTAGAAGTCGAGGTATTCGCGGTTCTGGAGGAAGGTCGACTTGACCGTCACCGCGCGCTGGTTGTCGAGGCCCGAGCCGAACATCAGGTACGGCGCGATGTCGTCGACGGAGAACGCGTTGTCGAGCCAGTACGTGGAGCCCGAGTGCTCGTCGTGGATGACCGACGAGATCATCACGTCGCCGACGTCCGCGTTGAGCGTCGCGGCCTTGCCGAGCACGTAGACGCCCTTCAGCGTGTCGTGCGCCTCGGTGATCTCGCGCAGGATGTTGTAGGCGGCGAGCCCGAGCGGATACTCGATGTTGACCACGACGGCCGGGGAGCGGGCGAGCTTCTCCGCGTCGACGTCGCCGAGCCGCGGGTCGAGCCAGGCCGGGTTGAGCCCGTCGAGCGCGATCACCTGGGCGGAGACCCGCAGCGCCGTCCGCGACGAGATGTGGCTGATGCCGGCCTCGCGCTCCTCGTCCGCGCGCGCCTCGCGCAGCTCGGACGGCTGCGCCTCGAAGAAGTCGCGCGCCGAGAAGTAGAGGAAGTTCTCCCACGAGCCGTCGGTCCGGCCGTCGCGGAACAGGCTGAGCTCGTCGCGCAGGTCCTGCGGCCCGCCGGACTCGACCCAGTCGGTCACCTCGCCCTCGCGCCGCCGGGCGGTGCCCGAGACGAGGTTGGCGAGCGAATGCGGGTTGGAGGAGACGAAGTACATCGGCCGGTCGAGCAGCGCGCGCTCGGCGAGCGTCGCCGCGGACCGGGCCCCACCAGTGGCGCGTCATCCGCGCGTAGCCGACCGAGGAGCCGCCGAGCATCCGGACGCGCAGGTTCAGCCGCCGCCGCGCGACCTCCGCGAGCCGCTCCTCCGCCGCGTCGCCCCAGGCCTCGGAGAGCTGGATCCAGTCGTCCTCGGAGCCGCCGAGGGTGGCGGCGAACTCGGACGGGTCGGGATGGCGGTCCTCCGGCGGCCAGTCGGCCGCGCGCAGGCGCATCCGCAGCTTGTTCCACTCGATCTGGTAGGCGACGAGCGTCGGGATCAGGTCGTCGAGGTCGGACGCGCTCGCGAGCAGGACCGCCATCGTGCCCTGGCCGTCGTCGTACCAGCGCCGGCGCCGGGCGAGCGCCTCGAGCGGCTGCCACTCGTCGAGCGGGCCGATCCCGTTGCGCGAGAAGACCTCGACCTCCTGCCCCATCACGATCACGCGCGCGTTCGACACCGCGTCGGGGAGGCGCCGGATCGCGTACAGGAACGCGCCGAGGTCGAGCTCCTGCGAGCCGGCCAGCGCGTGCAGGCTCGAGCTCATCGAGCGGTGCGACGGCTCGAGCACCCGCAGCAGCGTCTCGCCGCTGGAGCGCAGCAGCGTCGTGTACGTGCGGTGGTAGAGCTCGACCTCGTCCGAGACCTGCTGGGCGGAGCGCGCGAGCGCGCCGCCGGGCGGAGCGTTGGGGACGCGCAAGCGGGGAACGGCCATGAGGTGAGCCTCTAGTGGCGCTCGTACGGGATGCCGTCGGCGGCGGGCGGGCGCGAGCGCCCGACGAGGCCGGCGACCGCGATCAGCGTGAGCACGTACGGCAGCGCCTGGAACAGCGTCGCGGTCGTCGGCGAGAACACCGGGAGCCGCTGCGCGAGCGCGCTGCCGAAGCCGAACAGCAGCGCCGCGGCGAGCGCGCCGCCCGGGCTTCCACTTGCCGAAGATCACCGCGGCCAGGCCGATGAAGCCCTTGCCCGCCGTCATGTTCTCGCTGAACGAGTGGACGAAGCCGATCGAGAGGAACACGCCGCCGAGCGCCGCGAACGCGCCGGAGGCGATGACCGCGAGGTAGCGGACGCGGATCGGCGAGATGCCCGCCGTGTCCGCGGCGAGCGGGTTCTCCCCGACGGAGCGCAGGCGCAGCCCGCGCGGCGTCCGGAACAGGAACAGCGAGAGCGCCGCGACGCAGATCAGCCCGACCCAGATCAGCAGGTTGAGCTGCTCGAGCGCGTCGCCGAGGAACGGGATCCAGCCGATCGGCAGGTGCACGTCGGGGATCTCGGGCAGGTCGTCCGGGCGTGCCCTGCGTGCCGTAGATCTTCACGAACAGGAAGCCGGTGATCCCGACGGCGAGGAAGTTGATCGCCGTGCCCGAGACGATCTGGTCGGCGCGCAGGCTGACCGCGAAGACGGCGTGCAGCAGGCCGATCACGCCGCCCGCGGCGATGCCGATCAGGATCCCGCCGACCCAGCTCGAGGTCACGTCCGCGCCCCAGGCGCCGAAGAAGGCGCCGATCAGCATCATCCCCTCGAGGCCGATGTTGACCACGCCGGAGCGCTCGGACGTGACGCCGCCGAGCGCCGCGAACGTCAGCGGCGTCGCGTAGCGCAGCGCCGCGGCCAGCAGCGCCGACCAGACGACGACGCGCTCGAGGTTCGTCGACGCCGGACTTGACCGCGCCGTAGGCGCCGAACGCCCCGACGACGCCGGCGACGATCGCGCCCCAGCCGACGCGCTTCTCCCCCGCGCGCACCGCGCTCGCGCCGAGCGCGACCGCCGCCACCGCGAGCACCAGCGACGGGACGACCGACCGCACGAGCAGCGGCGGCAGCGTGATGTAGAAGGCGATCACGCCCAGCGCGACGCCCGCCCAGCCGAGCCACGCGGCGCGCGACACGCGGGCCAGCCGCGCCTTCAGGCGGGAGCCGGCCGGCGGCGCCGCGGTGTCGGTCGCCGCGCTCATGCGGGCGGACCGCCGGCGGGGCCGCTCATGACCTCGGGCGTCGGCATCGGCTTGGCCCTTCGCCGGAAGAAGCGCCCGCGCGTGATCACGGTGACCAGCACCGGCGCCGACACGAACAGGACGATCAGGCCCTGGATGATGTAGGTCAGGTTCGTCGCCAGCTCGGGCGCGAAGATCGTCGGGTCGAGGTTGCGCACGGACGTGCCGTTGAGCAGGGCGCCGAACAGCAGCGCGGCGATCACCGTCCCGCCCGCCGTGTTGCGGCCGAGCAGCGCGACCGCGATCCCGAAGAAGCCGATCTGGGAGATCTGGATGTCGTTCGTGGCCAGCCGGAACTGCCAGCCGAGCACGTCGAGCGCTCCCGCCAGCCCGGCGAGCGCGCCGCAGACGAGCATCACCTTGACGTAGTTGCGGCCCGCACTGATGCCGCCGTACTCGGCCGCGTCGGGGTTGAAGCCGACCGCGCGGACCTCGTAGCCGGTGACCGAGCGGTTGAGCAGGACCCAGAACAGGATCGTCGGCGAACGAGCGCGATGAAGATCCCGATGTGCAGGCCCTGCAGCTCCGGGTCGCCCCAGAAGACCGGCAGCCGCGCGCCGGCGACGACGTCGTTGGAGACCGGGATCGACTGCTGCGTCGGGTCGCTGGTCTGCAGCGGGCCGCCGAGCCCGAACAGGTACGAGCCGAGGTAGATCGCGGTCCAGTTGAGCATGATCGTCGAGATCACCTCGTTGGCCCCGGTCGTCGCCTTCAGCAGGCCGGCGATGCCCGCCCACAGGCCGCCGACGACTCATGCCGGCGGCGATCGCCAGGACGATGTGCAGCGAGGCTCGGCATGCCCTCGAACGACGAGCCGACCCAGACCGCGCCCATGCTGCCGACGAGGTACTGGCCCTGGCCGCCGATGTTGAACAGGCCGGCGCGGAAGGCGAACGCGACGGCGAGGCCGGTGAGGATCAGCGGCGTCGTCAGGATCAGCGTCTGCTGCAGGTTCAGCGCCGCGATCGTGCGGTCGTCGCCGGTCACCCACGGGAACAGCCAGTTCAGCCCGGAGCCGTCGAAGATCGCCTTGTAGGTGTCGATCGGGTTCGCGCCCGCGAGCGCGACGACGATCCCGCCGACGATGAACGCGAACAGCGCGGTGACGATCGGGACGATGATCCCGCCGCCGCGCAGGTAGCCCGAGAGCCGCGACGCGACGGTGACCGGGGCCTGCCCCTCGTCGCCGGACCCCATCAGCGTCACGACGACACCTGCCCGCCGAGCATCGCGACGCCCAGCTCCTCGTCCGAGGCGTCGGGCGACAGCTCGGCCACGATCCGGCCCTCGTAGATGACCAGGACGCGGTCGCTGAGCGAGCGGATCTCCTCCAGCTCGAGCGACACGAGCAGCACGCCGCGGCCGGCGTCGCGCTGCTCGAGCAGCCGCCGGTGGACGAACTCGATCGCCCCGACGTCGAGGCCGCGGGTCGGCTGGGCGGCGATCGTGACCTGCGGCTCCTCGGCGAGCTCGCGCGCGATCACGACCTTCTGCTGGTTGCCGCCCGAGAGCGAGCTGGCCAGCGTCCCGGGCTCGCCGCCGCGGACGTCGTACTGCTCGAGCAGCGGCTCGGCCTGCTGCTCCATCCGCTTGGGCGACAGCAGGCCGAAGCGGCTCAGCGGCGCCCGCCGGTACTCGCGCAGCGCGAGGTTCTCGGCGAGCGAGAACGGCAGCACGAGCCCGCGCCGGTGGCGGTCCTCGGCGATGTGCCCGACGCCCGCCGCGAGCGCCCCGCGCACGCCGCTGCCGGTGATGTCGCGCCCGCCGACGCGGACGCTGCCGGCCTGCGCGGCGCCGCAGCCCGGTGATCACCTCGACCAGCTCGGACTGGCCGTTGCCGTCGACGCCGGCGATGCCGACGATCTCGCCGGCGCGGACCTGGAGCGAGAGCCCGCGCAGCGCGGGCAGCTCGCGGTCGTCGAGCGCCTCGAGGCCGTCGACCTCGAGCAGCGCGTCGCCCGCCGCGCGGGCGTCCTTCTCGACCCGGAAGAGCACGTCGCGGCCGACCATCAGCTTGGCGAGGCTCGCCTCGGTCGCGCCCTCGGTCGGCACCGTGTCGATCTTCTTGCCGCGCCGCAGCACGGTCACGCGGTCGGCGATCTCCAGCACCTCGCGCAGCTTGTGCGAGATGAAGATCACCGACACGCCCTCGGCCGTCAGCGCGCGCAGCACGCCGAACAGCTCCTCGATCTCCTGCGCGGTCAGGACCGCGGTCGGCTCGTCGAGGATCAGGATGTCGGCGCCGCGGTGCAGCACGCGCAGGATCTCCACCCGCTGCTGCTGGCCGACGCCGATGTCCTCGACGTAGGCGCGCGGGTCGACGGACAGCCCGAAGCGCTCGGACAGCTCGCGCACGCGCTGCTCGGCCGCGGACCGGTCGAGCATCGCGCCCTTGCGCGGCTCGGACGCCAGCACGACGTTCTCGGCGACCGTCATGACCGGGATCAGCATGAAGTGCTGGTGCACCATGCCGATCCGCAGGCCGATCGCCTCGCGCGGCGAGCCGATGTGCACCGGCTCGCCGCGGAGATGGACCTCGCCCTCGTCGGGCTGCAGCAGCCCGTAGAGGACGTTCATGAGCGTGGACTTCCCAGCCCCGTTCTCCCCGAGCAGGGCGTGCACCTCACCGCGACGCAGGTCGAAGTCGACGCTGTCGTTCGCGGTGAGGGCGCCGAAGCGCTTGGTGACGCCCTTCAGCTCGAGGGCGAGCGGGGTGGGCTGCCCGGTCAGGTGCCCTTGACCTCGGTCGGGATCTCGATCTCTCCGGCCTTGATCTTCTCGAGCTGCTCGTCGACCTGCTCCTTGTACTTCGCGCCCTCGGCGTTGGTCTTGCCGTACCCGACGCCGCCGGACTTCGCGTCGAAGATCGTGTCGGTGCCGGCCTTGAACGACCCGTCCTGGACCTCCTTGACGGTCGTGAAGACGGCCTCGTCGATCTTCTTCAGCGCCGAGGTCATGATCTGGTCGCCCAGATAGGCCTGGTCGGCGTCGACGCCGATCCCCTGGACGCCCTTCTCCTTCGCCGCGTCGAGCGCGCCGAGGCCGCAGGCGCCGGCGACCTGGAAGACGACCTGCGAGCCCTCCGCGATCTGGTTGAGCGCCAGCTCCTTGCACTTCGCCTGGTCGACGAAGTCCTGCGAGTAGGCGTTCAGCGTCTTGATGTCCGGGTTCGCCGCCTTGGCGCCGGCCTGGAAGCCCGCGATGTAGCCGTCGACCGGCGGGATCTTCTGGCCGCCGACCGAGGAGATCACCTGGTCGCCGCCCTGGTCCTTCGTGTACAGGCCGGCCATGTAGCCGACGAGGTACCCCGCCTCGTTCTCCTTGAACAGCAGCCCCTCGAGGTTCTTCGGCTGCGTCTTCATCGCCTGCTGCGAGGAGTCGATGATCGCGAAGTTCGTCTCCGGGAAGGCGTTGGCCACCTTCTCCATCGCCTCGGCCATCAGGAAGCCGACGCCGATGACGAGGTCGTACTTCTGCCGCGCCAGCGAGGTCAGGTTCGGCACGTAGTCCGCGTTCGACTTCGACGTCACCGCGCGGATGTCGACGCCCAGCTCGGACTGGGCGCGCTTGAGGCCGTTGTACGCCGACTCGTTGAACGAGCGGTCGTTGAGGCCGCCGATGTCGGTGACCATCCCGACCTTGATCTTCTCGCCCGCGTCCGCCGTGGCGGCGGGCTGGTTGTCAGAGCTCGAGCTCTCGCTGTCGTCGTCGCCACACGCGGCGACCGTGCCCATGCAGAGCGCCAGGACGGCGATCAGCAGGAGCCGCATCCACTTCGTATTCACGGAACGCAACCCTCCATTGGTCATGGTGTTCCACCCCACTCCAGATGCGCGCCAGACTAGTGCAACGCCCGGCACCTCATTGCTGAATTCGCGCTAAGAGCGCGTTTCGGAGATCGGCGGGGACGAAGGCCGCGCGGACGGCCGTCGCGGTCACCTCGCGCAGCGCCGCGTCGGGCAGGCCCCACGCGCGCCGGGCGACCTCGTACTCGCCCCCGATCGTCGCTCCCCAGTAGGGCGGGTCGTCGGAGCCGAGCGTCACCCGCACCCCCGCGTCGCGCAGCCTGGGGAACGGGTGCGCCGCGTAGTCGGGATAGGCGCCGAGGACGACGTTCGAGGTCGGGCAGACCTCCAGCACGGTCCCGCGCTCGGCCAGCTCCGCGACGAGCGCGGGGTCCTCGATCGCGCGCACGCCGTGGCCGAGCCGCGTCACCGGGACGGGCAGCGCGAGCGCGCCGCGCACCGACTCCGGCCCGGCCCACTCGCCCGCGTGGCAGGTGATCCCCAGGCCGGCCTCGTGGGCGATCGCGAAGGCGCGCCCGAACGGGCCGGGCGGGAAGCCCGCCTCGTCGCCGGCGAGGCCGAAGCCGGTCACGTACGGATGCGGCTGCGCCGCCGCCGTGCGCGCGACCCACTCCGCGCGCTCGACGCCGAAGTTGCGCACGGCGGTGACGATCATCCGGCTCTCGATCCCGCTCGCGGCGCGCGCGTCGTCGATCCCCTGGGCGACGCCCGCGAGCATGTCCGCGTACCCGAGCCCGGCCTGGTCGGCATGGTCGGGCGAGACGGTGACCTCGACGTAGATCGCGCCCTCGCCGGCGCACGCCTGCAGGTACTCGAACGTGATGTCGCGGTAGTCCTCGGCGGTGCGGATGACCGTCACCGCGCGGTCGAACGTGCGCAGGAAGTCGAGGAAGTCGTGCCACACGTAGCGGTCGCCGTCGAGCGTGCCCGGCGGGATCGCGATGCCGTTGCGCTCGCCGAGCCGGCGGACGAGGTCCGGCGTCGCGGTCGCCTCGAGGTGGACGTGCAGCTCGGCGAGCGCGACGCTCACGCCAGCGCCTCGGTGAGCGGCGGCGGGGCGGCCGGGACCTCGCCGACGACGAAGGCGGCACGGATCTGCGCGGCGGCGCGCTCGGCGGCGGCCGCGTCGCGCGCGTGCACGACGGCGAGCGGGCGGCCGCCGGGGCCGACCTCCTCGCCGAGCCCCGCGACGTCGACCAGGCCGACGGCGTGGTCGATCGGATCGTCCTCGCGCCGCCGTCCGCCGCCCAGCTCGAGCACGGCGATGCCGAGGTCGCGGACCGCGATCGACCGCACGCGGCCGGCGCTCGCCGGGGCGACCGCGAGCGCGTGCGGCGCGCGCGGGAGGTGGCGGGCGGGGTCGTCGAGCAGGTCGGCCGGGCCGCCGAGCGCGGCGCACATGCGCGCGAACCGCTCCGCCGCCGCGCCGGAGGCGAGCGCCGCGCCGGCCGCCGCGCGGGCGGCGTCCCGTCCGCGGCCAGGCCGCCGAGCCGGAGCAGCGTGGCCGCGAGCGCGAGCGTGACCTCGACGAGCCGCGGCTCGGCGGCGCGCGGGTGGGTCAGCACGCCGAGCGCCTCCCCCACCTCGACCGCGTTCCCGGCCGTGCGGCCGAGGACCTGGTCCATGTCGGTGATCAGCGCCTCGCAGGCCAGCCCGGCGCCGCGCGCCACGCCGGTGATCGCGCGCGCCAGCTCGACGCTCGCGGCGCGGTCGGGCATGAACGCGCCGGAGCCGGCCTTGACGTCCATGACCAGCGCGTCGAGCCCGGCGGCGAGCTTCTTCGACAGGATCGAGGCGACGATCAGCGGGATCGACTCGACCGTCGCGGTGGCGTCGCGCAGCGCGTACAGCCGCCGGTCGGCGGGCGCCAGGTCGGGCGTCTGGCCGATGATCGCGCAGCCCGCCGCCGCGACCGCGGAGCGCAGCTCGGGCACGTCGGGCGCCGTCCGGTAGCCGGGGATGCTGTCGAGCTTGTCGAGCGTCCCGCCGGTGTGCCCGAGGCCGCGGCCGGAGATCATCGGCACCACGCCGCCGCACGCGGCGACGACCGGGGCGAGGATCAGCGACACCTTGTCGCCGACGCCGCCGGTCGAGTGCTTGTCGAGCACGGGGCCGGTGTCCCACCGCAGCACGGTGCCGGAGTCGCGCATGCCGAGCGTCAGCGCGACGCGCTCGTCGTCGCCGAGGTCGCGGAAGAAGATCGCCATGGCCAGCGCCGCGACCTGGCCGTCGGAGAGCCCGCCGTCGGCGATCCCCGCGACGAGGAAGCCGATCTCCTCGGCCGTGAGCGTGCCGCCGTCGCGCTTGCGCCGGATCAGCTCCTGCGGGATCACGGCAGGTCCCCGACGAAGCGCTCGAGCAGCGGCCCGAGCCGCTCCGCCCCCTCCTTGGCGACGCGCAGCGTCTGGTCGTGGCTGAGCGCCTCGCCGCCCATCCCCTCGGCGAGGTTGGTGACGGCGGAGACCGCCGCGACGCGCAGGCCCGCGTGGCGCGCCGCGATCACCTCCGGGACCGTGCTCATCCCGACCAGGTCGGCGCCGAGCGTGCGGAAGGCGCGGATCTCGGCCGGCGTCTCGAAGCTCGGGCCGGAGACGGCGAGGTAGACGCCGTCGTGCAGCTCGGTGCCGAGCGCGTCCGCGGCGGCGTGGAGCCGGTCGCGCAGCTCCGGGTCGTAGGCCTGCGCGAGGCTGGGGAAGCGCGGGCCGACGGCGTCGTCGTTCGGGCCGATGAGCGGGTTGAAGCCGAGCAGGTTGATGTGGTCGGACAGCGCGACGAGGCTGCCCGGCCCGACCTCGGCGCGCAGCGACCCGGCGGCGTTGGTCAGCACGAGCAGCTCGGCGCCGAGCGCCTTGAGCGTCCGCACCGGCGTGGTGATCGCGCTCGCCTCGATCTGCTCGTAGACGTGCGAGCGGCCGGCGAAGATCGCCACGTCCTGCCCGCCGAGCCGGCCCAGCACGAGCGCGCCGGCGTGACCGGCGACGCTGCCGCGGCGGAAGCCGCCGAGCTCGGCGTAGGGGATCTCGACGCGATCCTCGAGCCCGTCGGCCAGCGCGCCGAGGCCGGAGCCGAGCATCAGGCCGAGCCGCGGGCGGACGCCCGGCGCGCGCTCGGCGATCTCGCGCGCGGCCGCGGTCATCCGGCGAGGTGCTCCGGCCCGAACGAGAGCGGCAGCAGCTCGTCGAGCGAGGTCGTGCGGCGGACGCGGTCGAGGTCGACGAGGTGGATCGGGGCGTCGAGCGGGGCGAACTCGCGCAGCCGCTGGCGGCAGCCGCCGCACGGCGTGCACAGCTCCGCGCTCGGCGCCGCGACGACGACCTCGGCGATCTGCCCGCCGCCGCCGGCCACGAGCGCGCCGATCGCCGACGCCTCCGCGCACTGGCCCTGCGGATAGGCGGCGTTCTCGACGTTGGCGCCGGCGTAGCGGCGGCCGTCGGCGGTGCGGACGGCCGCGCCGACGGGGAAGTTCGAGTACGGCGCGTAGGCGCGGCCGGCGGCGTCGCGCGCCAGCGCCACGAGCTCGGGGTCCGGGCGCGCCGGTCAGCACGGCGTCGGCGTAGGAGCCCTCGACCAGCGCCGCGTCGCCGATCCCGAGCGCGTCGCGGAGCCGCGCGACCTGGTCGCGCTCGCGCGACAGGTCCGAGCCGGGCGCGGCGACCGCCTCCAGCTCGACGAACGTCCCCAGGTCCGCGACGGCGTCGAGGTGGATCCGGACGCTCCCCTCCCACAGCAGCAGCCGGCGCTCCTTGACGACCACGGCCCGCACCCCGTCGGTCGCGGTCAGCGCGGCGCGCAGCGCGTCCGGGTCGGCGACCGGGACGAGCCGGTAGTCCGAGACGCGCTCGGCGGCGGCGTCCGGGCGCTCGTAGGCGATCAGCGTCGCCCCGCCGGGCTCCTCCTCGCGCAGCTTCAGACGGCCGTGCCGGACCGCGAAGTAGGTGTCGCGCTGGCGCAGGACGCCGCGATCCTCCGCCCCCGCGGCGAGCGCGCGCTCGAGCGTCCGGGCGGGATCGGGGTCGATCGCCTTGAGCTCGACGTTGCGGCTCGGCTCCGTCACGGGCGCCCAGGCTATAGCGTCCCGCGCGATGAGCGAGGTCACCGTCGTCGACCACCCGCTGGTCGCCCGCCACCTGTCCGTCCTCCGCGACCGGGCGACGCCGTCGAGCGACTTCCGCCGCCGGCTGTCCGACATCTCGATGCTGCTGCTCTACGAGGCGCTGCGCGACCTGCGCGTGCGCGAGGACAGCATCGAGACGCCGCTCGAGACCACCGGCGGGATGCGCCTGGCCGACGAGATCGTCGTCGTGGCGATCCTGCGCGCCGGCCTCGGCATGACCGACGGCGCGCTGCGGCTGATCCCGGAGGCGCGCGTCGGCCACCTCGGGCTCTACCGCGACGAGGAGTCGCTCCAGCCGGTCGGCTACTACGAGTCGATCCCGCGCCACGCCGAGGACGCCGAGATCGTCGTCGCCGACCCGATGCTCGCCACCGGCGGCTCCGCGGTCAGCGCGCTCGAGCGGATCAAGAAGGACGTCAGCGGGCGGCTGCGCTTCGTCTGCCTCGTCGCCGCGCCGGAGGGGCTCGCCGCGATGGCCGAGGCGCATCCCGAGGTCCCGATCTGGTGCGCGGCGGTCGATCGCCAGCTCGACGAGCGCGGCTACATCCGGCCCGGCCTCGGCGACGCCGGCGACCGGATCTTCGGGACCGAGGACTAGCTCGCGGCGTACTGCGCGGGCGAGGCGCCGATCAGCGCCTTGAAGTCGCGGATGAAGTGCGCCTGGTCGAAGTAGCCGAGCTCGAGCGCGGTCGCCGCCCAGTCCGCCGTCGCGGCCCTCCGCGATCCGCTCGGCGGCCTCGTGCAGCCGGTAGCGCTGGAGCACCCACTTCGGGCTCACGCCGACGTAGCGGCGGAACAGCCGCTGGAGCGTGCGGACCGACATGCCGTGGCGCGCCGCGAGCTCGTCGACCCGCACGACCGCCGGGTCGTCGAGCATCGTGCGGACGATCGCCGCGAGCACGTCGAGGTTCGGATCGGGCGGCGGCGTGCGGGCGCGCAGGAACGCCTCCACGACCGCGAACGGCGCGTCCGCCTCGGCGCGGACCGCGGCCGCGAGCTCGTCGCCGGCCGGGCCGAACACGGCGGTGAGCGGGAGCACGCGGTTCGTGAGCGTGTGGACGGAGCGCCCGAGCCACGGCTGGAAGCCGCCGGGCCGGAACTTGACGCCGACCACCCGGCCGGCGCCGTCGATCGTCCGCCGGTCGCGCGCGGTGCGGATCCCGAACACGGCGGCGTGCTCGGCCTCGACGGCCAGGTTGACCGTCGGGTGGTTGAGCAGCTCCTGGGTGAACGGCGCGTCGAGCTCCCACTCGACCATCCACAGCCGCTCCACCCAGGTCGCGAGATCCGCGGACGGCCACTCCCGCGATAGCCGGTAGTGGCGGCGCCCCTCCTGCGGGTTGAGGATCCCCTTCGTGCTCGCCGTCTCGCCGCTCCATCCGCGTGTCGCATTTTGACAATACGCGCGGCCGGCGGCCGCGTAGCTTCGGGGCCATGACCAACGTGAATCCGATTCCCGAGGGGTTCTCGACCGTGACCCCCAACCTCGTCGTCGAGGGCGGCGCCGAGGCGATCGACTTCTACGAGCGCGCGTTCGGCGCGGAGGTGCTCGCGCGGCTCGAGGCCGGCGGCATGCTGATGCACGCGACGCTGCGGATCGGCGACGCCGTGATCACGCTCAGCGACGCGATGCCGCCGCACGGGCTCGTGGCGCCGGACGCCGACGCGGGCGTGCCGGTCTTCCTCACGCTCTACGTCGAGGACGCCGACGCCTGGCATCAGCGGGCGCTGGACGCCGGCGCGACCGAGATCAACCCGGTCGCCGACCATGTGCACGGCGACCGCGCGGGCTCGCTGCGCGACCCGTTCGGCCACCGCTGGGCGACCGCGACGCACATCGAGGACGTCTCCCCCGCGGAGATCGAGCGGCGCTTCGCGGAGTCGTCATGACGGCGGCGGCGGGCACGTTCGCGATCACGGCCTGGGACGCCGAGCCGCCGTACGACGCGCCCGCCGAGGGCCCGCCGCTCGCGCGGATCACCGTCCGCAAGGCGTTCAGCGGCCCGCTGGAGGGCGAGAGCGAGGCGCAGCTGCTCGTCTGCGCGGAGGCGGGCTACCTCGCCAGCGAGCGGGTGCGCGGCACGCTCGACGGGCGCGCGGGGACGTTCGTGCTCCAGCACGGCGCCACCGGCGCGCCCGACGGGTCGCCGTTCGTGTTCGGCACCGTGGTGCCCGGCTCCGGGCACCGGCGCGCTGGCCGGGCTGCGCGGCACGGTGCGGATGGAGCACGAGCGCTACACGCTCGAGTACGAGCTGGGCTAGCGCCCGGCGAGCGCCCGGACCGCGGCGCGGTCCGGGCTCTTCACCGCGTTGGTCACCGCCGCCACCGCGACGCCGCCCTCCGCGAGGAAGCCCGTGAACGCGCGCGAGCCGCCGGTGCCGCCGTTGTGCCACCACATCCGGCCCGCGCGGCCGGCCGGGCTGCGCATCCAGCCCAGCCCCATCTGCAGCGGGCCGCGGCGCTTGTGCGGGGTGAGCGCGAGCGCGACCGTCGCGGCCATCGGCTCCGGCGGCGCGAGGCAGGCCAGCGCGAGCGCCAGCGCCCCGGCCGCCGTGCCGCGCAGGCAGCCCGCCGGCGCGTAGGCGCCCATCGTCCACGGCGCGACGGGGCGGCCGCGGCGGTCGTGCGGGGTGGCGACCGGCGGCGCGCCGCGCGCCCACACCTCGCCGACCCCGAGCGGGCCGAGCACGCGGTCGTGGACGAGGTCCTCGTAGGGCGCGCCGAGCCGGGCCGCGAGCGCCTGGCCGAGCAGCGCCGAGCCGAAGGTGGAGTAGCGCCGCCGGCGGCCGCGCGGGCGCACCCGCTCGAGGTCGTGCAGCAGCTCGGGCAGCGTCGAGCGCGCGTAGGGGTCGGCGCGGTGGCGGATCGCGTGGCGGCGCAGGTACCCGAGCGGCATCCGCGGCAGCCCGGCGGTGTGGGTCGCCAGCTCCTGCAGGGTGATCGGGGCGCGCGGGCGCGCGCCGGGCAGGCAGGCCGCGAGCGGCTCGTCGAGCGCGACCTCGCCGCGGACCGCCGCGTCGGCGAGCAGCAGGCCCGGTGACGGCCTTGGTGATCGAGCCGAGCTCGAACACGGCGCCGGCCTCGACCGGGCCGGCGGTCACCGTCTCGACCTCGCCGTCCGCGCCGGCGCGCGCGAGCACCAGGCCCGCGGGCGGCTGCGCCGCGGCCCCGTCCGCCAGCGCCTGCAGCGTGGTCACGTCAGGAGCGCGCGGGCGAACTCGTCGGCGTCGAACGGCCGCAGGTCCTCGAGCTGCTCGCCGATGCCGATCAGCTTGACGGGGATGCCGAGCTCGTTGGCGATCGCCAGCGCGATCCCGCCCTTCGCGGTCCCGTCGAGCTTGGTCAGCACGATCCCGGTGACGCCGACGGCCTCGCCGAACAGCTTCGCCTGCCGGACCCCGTTCTGGCCGGTGGTGGCGTCGACGGTCATCAGCGTCTCGTGCGGCGCGTCGGGCATCTGCTTCGTGATCACCCGGCGGACCTTCTCCAGCTCGGCCATCAGCTCGCGCTGGGTGTGGAGCCGGCCGGCGGTGTCGACGATCACCACGTCGGCGCCGCGCTCGCGGCCGCGGGCGACGGCGTCGAAGGCCACCGCGCCGGGGTCGGAGCCCTCGGGCCCCTTGACGACGTCGACGCCGGCGCGCTCGCCCCAGCGCTCGAGCTGCTCGACGGCGGCGGCGCGGAACGTGTCCGCCGCGCCGATCACGACGGTCAGGCCGAGCGTGTTGCGCAGGTGCCAGGCCAGCTTGCCGATGCTCGTCGTCTTGCCGGTCCCGTTGACGCCGACGACGAGGATCACCGCCGGCTCGTGGCGCAGGTCGATCGTCTCGTCGCCCGTGCGGGCGAGCTTGGCGAGCAGCTCGGCCAGCCGGCCGGTGAGCGCCTCGCCGCCGACCAGGTCGCCCTCCTCGGCCTCCTGCTCGAGCTGGGCGACGACCTGCGCGGTCGTGCGGGCGCCGACGTCCGCGTAGATCAGCGCCTCCTCGAGCCGCTCCCACGTCGCCTCGTCCAGGTCGCCCTCGAACAGCGTCGCCTGGACCTCCGCGCTGAGCGCCTCGCGCGTCTTGCGCATGTTCTCGCGCATGCGCCGGAAGAAGCCGCGGCGGCGCTCCTCGCGCTCCGGCTCGGGCTCGGTCGCGACCGGCGCCGGCCGGCCCGTGAGGAAGAGATCGTCCCAGTCGCGCGCCACGGGGCGGGCAGGATAGGGCACGATGGTGGCCCATGGCCGTCGTCATCGCCCCACGCTTCAACGGTCCGCCGTCGTCGGGCCACGGCGGGTACTCCGCCGGATGCGCCGCCGCGCAGCTCGACGCGGCCGCCGTCGAGGTCACGCTGCGCAAGCCGCCGCCGCTCGGCGTCCCGCTCTCCGTCGGCCGCGACGGCGAGACCGCCTCGCTCTACGACGGCCACGAGCTGATCGCCGAGGCGCGCCCGGTCGAGCTGGCGGTGGCCGGCCCGCCGCCGGTCGACCCGGGGGTGGCGGCCGCCGCGTCGGCGCGCTTCGAGTGGCAGGACGACCATCCCTTCCCGACCTGCTTCGGCTGCGGGCCCGACCGCGACCCGTCCGACGCGCTCTGCCTCTACACCGGGCCGGTCGGCGACGGGCGCTTCGCGGTGCCGTGGACGCCGCCCGCCTGGAGCGGCGACGCGACGGTCGACCCGCTCTTCGTGTGGGCGGCGCTGGACTGCCCGAGCTCCGCGCCCGTGCACCCGACGATCTCCGCGCCGATCGTGCTCGGCCGCTTCACGGTCGCGATCGAGGGGCCGGTCGAGGTCGGCGCGCCGCACGTGATCCAGAGCTGGCTCGAGGGGATCGAGGGGCGCAAGTACCAGACGGCGGTCGAGCTGTGGACGCCGGGCGGCGAGCGCCTCGCGATCGCCCGCTCGACCTGGATCGAGCTCGCCAAGCCGCTGTGAGCCGCGAGGTGCGCGTCGGCGCGGGGACCGACCCGGTCGCGGGCGAGCTGATCGGCGCGATGGTGGCCGAGGTCGAGGCGATGTACGGCAGCGCGGTCGCCGCCCGGCCCGAGGACCTCTCTCCCCCGTCCGGCGCCTACGTGACGCTGTGGGAGGACGGCCGCGCGGTCGCCGGCGGCGGGCTGCTGCGGCTCGACGACGACACGTGCGAGATCAAGCGGATGTACGTGGTGCCGGAGGCGCGCGGCGGCGGCGCCGGGCGCGAGCTGCTCGAGGCCCTCGAGGCGCTCGGCCGGGAGCGCGGGTACACGGCGGGCGCGGCTCGACACCGGCGCCAAGCAGCCGCGGGCGCAGCGGATCTACGAGCGCGCCGGCTACCGGCCGATCGACGACTACAACGACAACCCGCTCGCCGCCTACTGGGGCGAGAAGCCGCTCTAGGCGGCGTAGGCCAGCGTCCAGCGGTGCGCGCCGCGCAGCGCGCTCGCGCCGCCCCCGCCGTGGCGGGCGGGCAGGCTCCAGCTGACGCGGTCGGCGGCGGGCTCGACGCGCAGCGCCAGCCGGTCCGGCCCGGGTGAGCCGGCCGCGCGCCAGGCCGCGGCGCTCGCCCGGCAGGCGCGCAGCGCGCCCTCCCCGCCGTGCAGCGTCGTCGCGTCGATGTGGTGGAAGCGGGAGGCGAACGAGAACACCAGCAGCGAGGCGGGCATGACCTCGAGCGCGACCGTCCAGCCGGCGCGGCGCTCGCCCGGGCGCAGCAGCGTGATCAGCGGGTCGCCGTCGAGCCCGAGCCAGAGCAGCGCGTCGAGCGCCGACTCGTCCTCGGCGAGGCCGAGCGGATCGCCGGCGTCGCGGCCGGGCGCGGCGAGCAGCCGGTCGAGGCCGCCGCGGCCCTCGACGCCGAGATCGGCGTCGGCGATCGCCGTGCCGCCGGTGCCGAGCGGCCAGCGCCACGGGCGCTCGGCGCTCGCGTCGCGCATCGGCAGGAAGCCGCACGGGATCCCGCCGGCGCCGTGCAGGGCGGCGCCGTCGCGGCGCAGCGCCATCAGCAGCTCGACGCCGTTGAGCCGCAGCGGCGCCACGAGCACGCCGCCGTCGGCGAGCCCGTCGACGACCGCGGCCGGCAGCGCCCAGCAGCCGGCGGTGAAGATCACGCGGTCGTACGGGCCGGGCGGCGGGGCGGCGCCGTCGCCCGCCAGCACGTGGACGACGCCGGGCGCGGCCGCGTCGGCGGTCTCGATCCCCGCGTCGCGCAGGTTCGCGCGCGCGGCGGCGGCGACCTCGGGCTGCAGCTCGACCGTGGTCACGGCCGCGCCCAGCTCCGCGAGCACGGCCGCGTTGTAGCCGGTGCCCGCGCCGACCTCGAGCACGTGGTCGCCCGGCCGCACGTCGAGCTGCTCGACCATCCGCGCCATCAGGCTCGGCTGGGTCGACGAGCTCGTCGGGACGCCGCCCTCGTCGTGGGTGACGATCGCGTCGTCGTCGTAGACGACGTCGAGCGGGACGCCGGGCAGGAAGACGTGGCGCGGGACGCGCGCGAACGCGTCGAGGACCGGGGCCGGCGCGGCCGTCGTGCGTCGCAGCTGCGCGACGAACGCGGCGTGGCGCTCGGCCGCGTCGCTCATGCGGGCGGCGGATCGTCCTCGAGGCGCGCGAGCAGGTCCTCGGCCTCGGCGGTGGCGCCGTGCAGGATCGCCTGCTCGACGATCCCCCGGTTCGCCAGCGCGTCGATCGCCTCGGCGGCCTCGTGCTCGCCGAGCAGCCCCTCGTCGACGAGCGCGCGGACGACCGCGGCGGCGGCCGCGGTGCGCGGCTGCGGGGCGTCGCTCAGCGAGTCGCCGTGCAGGGTGCGGATCGCGTCCAGCAGCGCCGCGCCGCGCGCCGCCTCGGCGAGCTCGATCGCGGTCTCGGCGTCGGCCTTCGCCTGCAGCTCGGCGCCGACGATCATCATCACCTCGGGCGTCAGCATCCCCTGGGAGATCAGCAGGCCGTTCGCGGCGCGGATGCCCGCCTGCAGCGCGCCGGCCCAGACGTGCTCGATCAGCACCACCGCGGCGTGCTCGCCCGCCGGGATCTCGTCGGTCAGGCGCCGCAGGTCGTCGACCGCGAAGCCGGCCGTGCGCGCGAACGTCTCGGGCGTCATGCCGTTGCCGTCGCCGTTGACCTCGGCGTGGCCGTTGAGCCCGAACAGGTGGGCGACCGGGCGGTACTGCGAGCCGGCCTCCTCCCCGATCACCGCGTTGAGATCGGTCTCGGTCATCGTCCCGTCCGGGTGGCGGGAGAGCATCCGCGCGTCCATCACGCGGATCATCCCGCGACCGCGCAGGGCGGCCATCTCGCGGGCGATCCGCCCGGTGAAGTGATCGAGATCGGGGAAGCCGACCACCAGCAGCTGCAGGGGGCCGAAGCTCAGCTCGTCAGGCTCCATGGGCGCAGGCTACCTTGCGGCTCAGGCCGCGGCGCGCGGCGGCGGCAGCCGGCGCGAGACGACCTTCGAGACGCCGTTGCCCGCCATCGAGACGCCGTAGAGGCAGTCGGCGGCCTCCATCGTGCGCTTCTGGTGGGTCACGACGATGAACTGCGCGCGGTCCGAGAAGCGGCGCAGCAGCGTCAGGAAGCGATCGATGTTGAGGTCGTCGAGCGCGGCCTCGACCTCGTCGAGGATGTAGAACGGGCACGGCCGCGCCAGGAAGACCGCGAACAGGAACGCGAGCGCGGTCATCGACTTCTCGCCGCCGGACAGCAGCGTCAGCCGCTTCGTCGCCTTCCCGGCCGGGGTGATCTCGATCTCGACGCCCATCCCGTCCTCGGGCGCGGCGTCCTCCTCGGCCTCGGCGAGCGCCTCGTCCATCCGCTCCTCGGCCGCGGGGCCGTCCTCGTCGCTCTCCGCGCCGCCGAGGACGGGGCGCGGGCCGGCGTCCTCGCGCACGAGCCGGAGCCGGCCGCGGCCGCCGGGGAACAGCTGCGCGGCGACCTCCTCGAAGTTCTTGGCGGCGGCCGTGAACGTCTCCTCGAACGCCTCGCGGATCCGCTGGTCGGTGTCGCGGATCAGGCCCTGGAGCTCGCGCAGCGCGGCCTCGAGGTCCTCGCGCCGCTGCTCGAGCTCCTCGACGTGCTCGATCGCCTCGGCGTACTCCTGCTGGGCGAGCGGGTTGACCGGGCCGAGCTGCTCGCGCCGGCGCGCCAGCCGCTCGATCCGGGCGGTCAGGTCGGCCTGCTCCGCCTCGGGCAGCGCCGTCTCGGCCGGCTCGGGCTCGAGGCCCAGCCGCTCCGCGAGCCGGCCCAGCTCGGCGCGCGCCTCGGCGCCGGCGTCGCGGGCCTGCTGCGCGCGGACCTCCTCGCGCGTGACGTCCTCGCCGGCGGCCTTGAGCTTCGCCTGGACCTCGGCCTCCCGCTGCGCGCAGGCGCGCAGCTCGCCGGCGAGCTGCTCGCCCGCATGGCGGTCGGCGACGAGCTCGGCGTCGAGCACCTCGACGCGGGCGCGGACCGCGCCCTGCGCCTCGGTCAGCGCGGCGGCGAGCCGCTCCGCGACGGGGAGCAGGGCCGCGTCGCGCGCGAGCCGCTCGCGCTCGTGCGCGACCCGGCGGCCGCGCTCCTCGCGCTCGCGCTCCGCGCGCTCGGCGAGCCGGCGCTCGGCCGCGAGCGCCGCGCCGATCTGGGCGCGGCGCGTGGCCAGCGGGCCCTCGTCGGGCGCGCGGCGGCGCTGCTCGATCAGGTGGACGGCATGGCGCTCGGCCTCGCGCGCCTCGTCGCGCGCCCGGCCGGCCGTGCGCGCGGCGCGGTCGGCCTCGTCGCGGGCGGCGTCGGCGGCCTGGACGTCCGCGCTGCCCGCCTCGACGGCCGCCAGCGCCGACTGCTCGGCCTGCGCCGCCGTCTCGACCTCGGCGACGAGCGCGTCGCGCCGGTTGCGCTCGGCGAGCACGCGGTCCTCGCCGCCGGCGGGCACCTGGCGCAGCTCGCGCGCCCCGGGCGACCAGACGCGGCCGTCGCGGGTGACCGCGACGCCGCGCGAACCCCTCCGCGACCGCGCCGAGGTCGTCGACGACCCAGACGCCGGCGAGCAGGGCGCCGGCCAGCCGGGCGGCCGGGCCGTCGCCGGTGCGCACGTGGTCGGCGAGCCGCAGCGCGCCCGGGGCGGGCGCCGCGCCCGCGTCGCGCGGATCCTCGCCGGACGGCGCGACGAGCGCAGCGCCGCCGTCGCGGCCGGCGGCGTCGAGCAGCCGCGCGGCCTCGTCGCGGTCGGCGGCCACCGCGGCACGCAGGCGCGGGCCGAGCGCCGCGGCCAGCGCGAGCTCGAAGCCGGGCTCGGCGCCGAGCGCGTCGGCCAGCGCGGGCGCGCCGCCGGGCGCGCCGGCCTGGGCGCGCAGGAACTGGTTGACCTTGGCGAGCTCGGCGCCGACGCGCGCGGCCTCGCGGCGGGCCGCCTCGGCGGCGCGCTCGAGCTCGCGGCGGGCGCCGCGGGCCGCCTCGGCCGCGGCGTCGGCGTCGCGGCGGGCGGCGGCGGTGCGGTCGGCGTCGCCGGCCAGCCGCGCGACCTCGGCCGCGGCCGCGTCGCGCCGCTCCTCCAGCTCCGCGAGCTCCTGCGCGAGCCGCTCGGCGCGATCCTGGGCGAGCTGCTCGAGCTCCGCCTCGAGCGCGGCGACCCGCTCGGCGGCACCCTCGTCGCCGGGATCCTCGTCCGCCTCGGCGGTGAGCGCCGCGAGCAGCGCGCGGCGGCGGTCGCTGCGCTCGCGTGAGCGTGGTCACCGCCTGGCGGGCGGCCTCGAGCCGCATCCCGACCCGCTCCTGGGCGGAGCGCGCGGCGTGGAAGCGGTTGCCGAGCGCCTCGCGCTCGTCGCTGCGCGCGGCGAGCGCGCGCTCGGCCGCCTCGCGGCGCTGCGCGACGGCGCGCAGCTCCGCCTCGGTGGCGCCGGCCGTCGCGCGCGCCGCCGCGACCCGCGCCTCGGCGTCGGCGAGCGCCGCGGCGGCGGAGCGGGCGGCGTCGCGCGCGAGCGTCCAGCGCGCCTCGTCGGACTGGCGCGCGAGCCGCTCGTGCAGCTCGGCCGCCTCGGCCTGGCGCTTGAGCGGCCGCAGCCGCGTGCGCGCCTCGCGCTCGACGTCGAGCGCGCGGTCGAGGTTGTCCTGCGTGCGCTCGAGCTTGAGCTGCGCGCGGCGCCGGCGCTTGCGGTGCTTGCCGAGCCCGGCCGCCTCCTCGATCAGCAGCCGCCGGTCGCGCGGCTTCGAGGTGACGATCTCCGCCACGCGGCCCTGGGACACGACCGAGTGCATCTCCTTGCCGAGGCCGGTGTCGCTCAGCAGCTCGATCACGTCGGTGAGGCGGCAGCGGGCGCCGTTGATCCGGTACTCGCCCTCCCCCGCCCGGTTGAGCCGGCGCACGATCGACAGCTCGGACAGCGGCAGGTCGACCGCGCCGTCGCCGTTGTCGAGCACCACCTCGACCTCGGCCTCGGCGCGCGCCTGGACGCCGTGCGCGCCCGCGAAGATCACGTCCTGCATCGACTGGCCGCGGACCGCGACCGGCGACTGCTCGCCGAGCGCCCACAGCACCGCGTCGGTGACGTTCGACTTGCCCGACCCGTTCGGCCCGACGATCACCGAGACGCCCGGGGCGAAGTCGAGCCGCGTGCGGTCCGGGAACGACTTGAAGCCCTTCAGGCTGATCGACCTCAGGTGCACGTCAGGCCTCCACGTCGGCCGCGAGCGCGGCGGCGGCCGCCGCCTGCTCGGCCTCCTTCTTCGAGCGGCCGGACCCGCGCGCGACGCTGATCCCCGCCACCACCGCCGCGACCTCGAAGACCCGCTCGTGCGGCGGGCCCGTCTCCTCGGTGACCTCGTAGGCCACGATCGCCCCGCGGCGCGCGAGCTTCTCCTGCAGCGCGGACTTGAAGTCGGCCGGGCGCTCGAGCGCCTGCTCGATCTCGGGCGCGAACGCCTCGCGCACCGCGGTCGCCGTCGGCTCGAAGCCGTAGGCGAGGTAGCAGGCGCCGATCACCGCCTCGATCACCGACGCGAGCACGCGCTCGGTCGTGACGAGCGCCTCGAGCGTCTGCGGCGCGACCTCCGGCGGCGCCGCCGCCCGGAGCCGCTCCGGCAGCCCGAGCCGCTCGGCCACGTCCCGGCACGAGCGGCCGGAGACCGCCTGGGCGCGGATCTTCGTCAGCCGCCCGGCGCCGTAGGTGTCCGCGTCGAGCAGCGGGAACAGGTGCGTGGTGACCGACAGGCCGAGCACGGAGTCGCCGAGCAGCGCGAGCCGCTCGTAGCTGTCGGCGCGGCGCTCCGTCCACGAGGCGTGCGTCACCGCCTGCCGGGCGAGATCGTCCGGCAGCCCCTCCAGCAGGTCGTGGAGCGCCCGCAGGGGTCAGGGCCTCGGCTCGCGGGTCGCCACGTTCGCGAGCACGAAGTCCACGGCCTGCCCGACGGTCGTGATCCGCGCCGCCTCGTCGTCGGACATGCGGACGCCGTAGGTGTCCTCGAGCTCCTGCACCAGGCTGTAGAGGTCGAGCGAGTCCGCCTCGAGGTCCTCCTTGAAGCGCGTCCCCTCCTCCACCCGCGCCGGATCGAGCTCGAGCTCGTCGGCGAGATGGGCACGGACGTACGACAGGACCTCGTCTCGCGTCATGGATCGGGCACCGTAGCCGGTGGGGCGGACGGCCCCGGCATGCCGGTCAGCGTCTCGCCGGGGCGCCGCAGCGCGCCCGCGGCCGCGAGCCGGTCGTAGGTCTGGCCGACCACGTCGGCGCGGACGCCGCGCGCCGCGAGCTCGATCGCGCGGGCGATCCCGTCGGCCCCGAACGAGCCGTGCGGGACGACGCCCAGCCGCCGCAGGCCGAGCAGGAACGCGCCGCCCTGCGCCTCGGGGTCGATCGCGTCGCGCAGCCCGCGCAGCGACGGCCGCAGCAGGAAGCCGCCCGTCTTGGCCCGCAGGCTCGCGGTGGCGGCGTCGCGGACCGCGCGCAGCAGCGTGTCGGCGGTCCCCTCCATCACCTTCAGGAAGACGTTGCCGGTGAAGCCGTCGGCGACGATCACGTCGGCCTCGCCGGTGCCGACCGCGAAGCCCTCGACGTTGCCGGCGAAGGCGAGGTCGTGCGCCTCGGCCAGCAGCGCGTGCGCGGCCTGGACGTCCTCGGTCCCCTTCGTCGGCTCGGTCCCGTTGGAGAGCAGCGCCACGCGCGGGCGCTCGATCCCCATCACCGTCTCCATGAACGCCGCGCCCATGTGCGCGAACTGGACGAGGTGCTCGGGCCGGACCTCGACGTTGGCGCCGCAGTCCAGCAGCAGGAACGGCTTGCCCGGGACGGGGACGAGCACGGCCAGCGCGGGCCGGTGGATGCCGCGGCCGCGCTTGACGTGGAACAGGCCGGCGGCGAGCGCGGCGCCGGTCGATCCGCCGGAGACGAGCGCGTCGGCGCGCCCGTCGGCCACCGCCCGCACGGCCTGCACGATCGACGCGTCCCGCGTGGCGCGCACCGCGCGCGCGGGATCCGCCGCCTTGGCGATCGACACCGGCGCGTCGACGACCTCGACCCCGGGCGCGGGCTCGATCTCCGCCGCCGGGCCGAACACGAGCACGCGCACGTCGCCGCCCGCGGCCGCGAGCGCGGCGCCGCGTGCGACCTCGGCGGGACCGGCGTCGGCGCCGAGGGCGTCGAGGGCGATCGTGAGCGGCTGCGCGTCGGCGTCCATCGCCCGCGCAGGCTAGTCGGTCGCCCAGCGGCCGACGCTACGGGAGACCGGCCAGTGGCCGGCGCGGCCTAGTGGTCGTGATCGTGGTCGTGGTCGTGCACGTGCACGACCTCGCGACCGGCGTACGACCCGCAGTTGCCGCAGACCCGGTGCGGGCGGCGCGGCTGGTGGCACGTCGGGCACAGGTTGATCGCCGGCGCGGAGATCTTGTGCGTCGAGCGGCGCTTGTTCGTGCGCGAGTGCGACTGCTTCTGCTTGGGGACGGCCATGGCGGCGGAGAAGGGTAGCGAACTCAGCCCGGGCTCAGTCGAACCGGATCTCGGACAGCTTCGACCAGCGCGGGTCGGGCTCGGCCTCGTGGCCGTGGTCGGGCTCGTCGTTGAGGTTCGCGCCGCAGCGCGGGCAGAGCCCCGCGCAGTCGGCCCGGCACGTGATCTGCGCCGGCAGCGCCAGCGCGAGCGCGTCGCGCGCCCACGCCGCGAGGTCGAGCTCGCCGTCGTCGTCCACGTAGGGCGAGGTCAGCTCGTCGTCGCGGCTCCCGGGCTGCTGCACCTCGAACGCGTCGACCTCGATCTCCGGCGACGCGGGATCGAGGCAGCGCATGCAGGGCCCCTCGAGCTCGACCGCGAAGCGGAGCCGCAGCGCCCAGCCGCTGCCGGTGGTGCGCGAGACGTCGAGCCGGACGGGGATCAGATCCGCGCCGGCGGCGTACTCCTGGCCGCCGAACGAGAACGGATCGATGCCGACGTGCAGCTCGAGCCTGCGGCCCTCGCCCGAGGTGAGCCCCAGGCGCGCGAGATCGAAGACATCCGTACGCTGAGGCATGCCTCCAGCATACGACCGCGTCAGGCGTCCCTGAGCTCCCGCTTGAGCACCTTGCCGGTCGACGTGCGAGGCAGCTCGTCGAGGAACTGCACGTCGCGCGGGACCTTGTATCCGGCGAGGTTCTCCTTCACGTAGCGCTTGACCTCGTCGACGCTCACCTCGCGGCCCTCGCGCAGCACGACCACGGCCCGGAGCCGCTGCCCGAACTGGTCGTCCTCGACGCCGAACACGGCCGCCTCGACGATCGCCTCGTGGCCCGCGAGCAGGTCCTCGACCTCGCCCGGGAAGACGTTCTCGCCGCCCGAGACGATCATGTCGTCGTCGCGGCCGTCGACGAACAGCCGGCCGCCGGCGTCGAAGTGCCCGACGTCGCCGGAGGACAGCAGGCCGCCGATCGCGTCCTTGTTGCCGCCGCCGGTGTAGCCCTCGAAGGCGAGCTCGTTGCCGACGAAGATCCGGCCCGTCGCGCCCTCGGGGACGAGCTCGCCCTCGGCGTCGAACAGCTTCACCACGGTGCCGCGCGGCGGGCGGCCGGCGGTGCCGGGCGCGGCGCGCAGGTCCTCCGGGGTCGCGATCGTCGCCCAGGCGACCTCGGTCGACCCGTAGAGGTTGTAGAGGTTGTCGCCGAAGCGGTCCATCCAGCCGTTCGAGATCGCCGGCGGGAGCGCGGAGCCGGAGACCGGGACCGCCTTGAGCGCCGAGAGGTCGTAGCGGCCGAGGATCTCGTCGTCGAGCTCGAGGATCCGCTGCAGCATCACCGGCACGACGATCAGGCCCGTGCAGCGATGCCGCGCGGTCAGCGACAGCGTGCCCTCGGGGTCGAACTTCCGCTTCAGCACGATCGTCGTCGTCAGGCCCATCGCGAGCGTGAAGTGCGCGAAGCCCCACGAGTGGAACAGCGGCGCCGCGATCATCGTCCGCTCGCCCGCCTTCAGCGGGATCTGCTCGAGCAGCGCGGCGACCGGGTCGAGCGACTGCGGCTGGCGCCGGCTCGCGCCCTTGGGCTTGCCGGTCGTGCCGGAGGTCAGGATCAGCGCCTTGCCCTGCTCGGCCGGCGGATCGAGGTCGGACGTGTCGCCGCCTGCGACGAGGTCGTCGAGCGTGCGGTCGGTCCGGTCGGCGTCCGGCTCGTGCCAGGCGACGAACCGCTTGCGGCCCGCGGTCGCGCCCTCGATCAGCTCCGCGAACTCCTCGTCGAAGATCACCGCGACGGGGTCCTCGCGCTCGGCGACGTCGGTCAGCTGCGGGCCGGAGAACGCGGTGTTGAGGAACAGCGCGTGCGCCCCGAGCTTGTTGACCGCGACGTACGACTCGACCCAGCCGCGGTGGTTGCGGCACATGATCGCCACGCGGTCGCCCGGGCCGACGCCCTCCGCGCGCAGCGCGTGGGCGAGCGCGTTCGAGCGCTCGTGGACCTGCGCGAAGGTCAGCGTCCCGGACTCGTCGATCAGCGCCAGCCGGTCGGGATGACGCGACGCGGCGGCCTTGTAGCCGGCGGCCGGCGTCGCGCCCCAGCGGATCAGCGCCCGCAGCGCGTGGAACAGCCGGTCGGGCCGCTGGGGGCGCAGGATCCCCGCGCTCGCGAGGGTCGCGACGGTCTGGGCCTTGCCGGCGATGAGGGCGGTGCTCGGGAGCTTCACGGGCGAGAGTGTGGCAGCGCGAGCCCGGTCGGGACCGCGCCCGTCTCGATCAGCCGGTGGATGTCGGCCGCGCGGCGCGGGTTGAGGAACACGTGGCGCTGGCCGACCGAGGGTTTCTCGGCCAGCAGCCCCGCGTCGAGCAGCGCCTCCCCGACGGCCTGCGCGAGCGCGCGGTCGTTGCCCGCGAAGCCGCGCGCGAGATGCGTGAAGTCCGTGTGGTAGCCGCCCCACTTCCCCATCCCGTTGAGCCGCTGGAGGATCCGCCGGGCCACGCGCAGCGCCGGGTCCGGGTCGGCGTGCGGGGCCACGCGGCGGCCCGCGTCCGGCTCGAGCAGCGCGAGCACGGCGTCCTCGTGGTCCTCGACCGAGCGCTCGTCGGCGGGCCGGCCGCCGAGCCGCGCGACGGCCTCGGCGATCCGCAGCGGGTGGCCCGCGCCGATCGGCGCCCGCAGCGCGACGTCGGCGAGCACCGCGCCGGGGACCGCGGACGCCGTGGCGCGCAGCCGGTCGATCCCGCCCACGTGGTCGTCGAAGGCGAGCGGGACGAGCTCGTCCAGCGTCGCGGGGTCGATCCGCGGCGCGGGCAGCGCGACGACGAGGAAGCCGTCGAGCCCGCCCGCGGTGACGCCGATCGCGGCCGCGTCCGCCGGCGGGCCGGGCTCGGCGAGGTCGCACATGGCGCCCAGCGCCGCCGCGACCACCAGCCACTCGCGCTCCGCGGCCTGCTCGGGGTCGGCGCGCAGCGCGGCGCGCGCCGGCGTGGCGGCGACCAGGCGCGCGCCGTCGTGGCCGACCGCGAGCTCCACGGGCGCGCCGTAGCCCGAGCGCTTGTGCCCCAGCTCCGCCCGTCCGTGGCGGAGCGCGGCGAGCAGCAGCGCGCGCAGCTGGGCGGTCGCCGCGGGCGGCGCGCCGGCCCCGCCGGCGTCCGCGAGCGCGACGGAGAGGTCGCTCATCCGGTCGCGTCGATCGCGGCCTGGAACGCCGCGCGGGCGGGCTCGCCGCGGACGGCGAAGACGATGCGCTCCAGCGCCGAGCCGGCGCCGAGGTGGCGGCGCGCCTCCTCGACCTCGATCCGCGCCGCCTCGTCGAGCGGGAAGCCGCCGACGCCGGTCCCGAACGCGACGAGCGCGAGGCTGCGCGCGCCGAGCGCGTCGGCGCGCGCGAGCGTCGCGGCGGTCGCGCGGCGGACGATCTCCGCCGAGGTCGGGCCGCCGAGCTCCATCGTGGCCGCGTGGATGACCCAGCGCGCCGGCATGTCCCCGGCCGACGTCTCGACCGCCTCGCCGAGCCCGATCGGGGCCGCGGCGCGCGACTCCTCGTCGACCGCCGGGCCGCCCGCGCGGGCGATCGCGGCCGCCACCCCGCCCCCGTGCAGCAGCCGCGTGTTGGCGGCGTTGGCGATCGCGTCGACCTCGAGCGCGGTGATGTCGGCGTCGAGCGCCTCGAGGGCGGCCATGGCGTCTACGGTACCCGCCATGACCGTGCGCAAGCGGGTGCGCGCCCACGGGCGCGTGCAGGGCGTCTTCTTCCGCGACTCGGTCCGGCGGGCGGCCGGGGAGGCCGGCGTGGCGGGCTGGGCGCGCAACCTCGGCGACGGGACCGTCGAGGCCGTCTTCGAGGGCTCCGAGGACGCCGTCGAGCAGCTCGTCGCGCTCTGCCGCGCCGGCCCGGGGCACGCCGAGGTGACCGAGCTCGAGGTCGAGGACGAGCCGCCCGAGGGGCTGCCGGGCTTCGACGTCGGCTGACCGCGCCCGTTCCGTCGGGGCCCCTGCGTAGCGTCCCTCGACGCCATGGAGGCCGCCACCCCACTCCGAACCCCGCGCGTCAGCCTGCTCGGCGACACCGTCGTCGCCGACGCGCTCGCCGTGCGCGACCGCGTCGCGGTCGAGCTCGTCCGCGAGCGGATCGCCGCGGGCGGCGATCCCGCCGAGCTGCTGACCGACGCGATCGAGATCGGCGCCCGCGTGCTCTCGCGCGAGCAGGCCGAGGTCAACGCCGACTTCGTGCGGACCGAGTTCGAGAAGGTCTCGCGCGAGGTCGAGGGCGCGTTCACCGAGAAGGCCAAGCTCGTCGCCGAGGTGCTCGGCAAGCACGTCGACGACGTCTTCGGGCCGGAGGACGGCAAGCTCGGCAAGGAGCTCGAGCGGCTTGTTCGGGCCGGAGTCCGCGGGCGCCGTCCAGCACCAGCTGCGCGAGATCATGGCCGAGCAGTCCGCGCGGATGCGCGAGGACCTGCTCAAGCAGTTCTCGTCCGCCGACGCGCACAACCCGCTGGCCGACTTCAAGGCGGGCACGATGGCCGCGATGCGGCGCTCGGCCGAGCAGCAGGACACGAACCTCAAGGCGCTCAACGAGCGGATCGCGACGCTCACCGGCGAGGTCGTCAAGCTCCAGGCCGAGCGCGAGAAGCAGGCCGAGGTGGCCGCCGAGCACGCGCGCTCGACCGCCAAGGGCCGTCCGTACGAGGAGGCGGTGTTCGAGGCGGTCGACGGGCTCGCGCGCGGTCGCGGCGACGACTGCGACGCGGTCGGCGACGTGCCCGGCACCGGCGGCCGCAAGGGCGACGTCGTCGTCGGGATCGACGGCTGCGCCGGCCCGCCGCGCGCGCGGATCGTGTTCGAGGCCAAGAACGCGTACGTCCCGAAGAACAAGGCGATCGCCGAGCTCGACGCCGCGATGGAGCAGCGCGACGCCGACTACGGCGTCTGGGTCGTGCCCGGCGAGGACCTGCTGCCCGGCCACGGCGCGCAGCTGCGCGAGGTCAACGGGAACAAGCTGTTCGTCGTCTTCGACCCGGAGGACGGCTCGCGGCTCGCGCTCGAGGTCGCCTACTCGCTGGCCCGCGCGCGCACGCTGATGGCCGACGCGTCCGGCGACGGGCTGGACGCCGGCGGCCTGCGGATCGAGGTCGAGCGCGCGCTGGCCGCGATGGACGACGTGCGCCGGATCAAGTCGCAGCTCACCTCGGCGACGTCGGGGATCGACGGCGCGCGGCGGATCCTCGAGGAGATGGCCGAGCGCGTCCGCGCGCACCTCGTGCGCGTCGACGAGCTGGTGGTCGCCGGGACCGGCGACGACCGGCCCCCGCAGGGCACGCTGGTCTGAGGACGCGTCGACGCAGCACGACCCCCGGGACCCGCGCGGCGGGCGGCGTTGACCTCACCGGACGCGGTCAACGCAGCACGACCCCAGGACCGGGGTTGCCGGCGGCGTTGACCTCACCGGACGAGGTCGACGCAGCACGACCCCAGGACCGGGGTTGCCGGCGGCGTTGACCTCGCCAGACGCGGCCGACGCAACGCGCGACCCGCGACCGCGGTGGCCGCGCGGCGTTGACCGCGTCAGGTACGGGCGGCGCGCCAGGCGTCGCGCAGCTTGATCGTCGCGCCCATGCGCAGCACGGCGCCGCTGTAGATCCGCGCCGCGAGCGGGATCAGCAGCAGCGTCGCGCCGATCGTCACCGCGAAGGCGCCGACGATCTCGACCGCGGTGGCCTCGCCGAGCGCGATCCGCGGCGGCATCGTCAGCGGCGCGACCGGCGGGATGTAGGACGAGACCTTGGCCAGCGTCCCGTCGGGGTCGCCGACGACGCCGAACGACATGAAGAAGCCGACCAGCAGCACGAGCGTGAGCGGCGTGATCACGGACTGCAGGTCCTCCTGGCGCGAGACGAGCGACGCCGCGGTCGCGAACGCCGCCGCGTAGAACGCGTAGCCGACGACGAACCAGACGAGCGCGAGCCCGGCGGCGATCAGGATGTCGCCGTCGACGTCGAGCGCGCCGCCGGCGGCCGCCACCCCCAGCCCGAGCACCGCGAGCAGCAGCAGCTGGCCGAGGCCGAGCAGGCCGAGGCCGAGGATCTTCCCCGCCAGCAGGTGCTTCGGCTTCAGCGTGGAGAGCAGCAGCTCGACGACGCGCGAGCTCTTCTCCTCGACCACGCCCATGGCCACGAAGTAGCCGATCCCGATCAGCTGGCCGTAGAGCAGCAGCACCGCGAAGAAGGCGAAGCCGCCGCGCTCGTCGGCGTCGGCGTCGACGGGTTCGACCGTCACCACCTGCAGCGGCGGCGGTCGCAGCGCCGACTGCGCCTGCTGCGCGTCGAGCCCGGCGTCGCGCAGCGCGGCGGCGCTGCGGACGTCGGCGTTCGCGGCCTGGAGGATGTTCACGAGCTTGTCGTCGGGCTCGTCCTGCGCGGAGATGGTGCCGTCGCGCAGCGTCGCGTCCTCGCCCGCGGTGACGATCGTCACCTTCGCGTCGAACGCGTCCGCGCCGCGGACCGCGGCGTCGGCGACCGCGCGCGACCCCGGATCGCCGACCGCGATCTTGTAGCTGTCCTGCCCGCCGAAGCCGAGCAGGTTCGGCAGCAGCGCCACGCACGCGATCACCGCGAGCGAGATCAGCGTCGAGTACAGGAACGACTTCTCGCGGATCCGCACCGACGACCTCGCGGCGCGCGACCAGCCCGATCGCCTCGCGCCCGCTCACGCCGCCACCGCCTGGCGGAAGAGGTCGGCGAGCGACGGGCGCTCGACGCTGAAGTGGGTCACGGTGCCGGCGGAGCGGGCGGCGTCGAGCACCGCGTCGGGATCCCCGCCCTCGAGCCGGACGAGCACCCCGCGGGCGCCGACCTCGGCGACCTCCGCGCCGGGCACGCCGGCGAGCCAGCGGCCGTCGCCGTCGCCCTCGACGATCACGCGGACCGACTCGACGTCGCTGCGGCCACGCTCGCGCAGCTCGTCGACCGAGCCGGACGCCACCAGCCGCCCGCCGTTCACGATCGCCACGTCCTCGCACAGCCGCTCGACGAGCTCGAGCTGGTGCGAGGAGAACACGACGGGCACGCCGGCCTCCGCGCGCTCTTCCAGCACGCCGCTCATGACGTCGACGCCCGTGGGGTCGAGGCCGGAGAACGGCTCGTCGAGCACGAGCACGTCGGGGTCGTGGACGAGCGCCACGCCGAGCTGGACCCGCTGCTGGTTGCCGAGCGAGAGCGTCTCGACCTTGTCGGCCGCGCGCTCGCTGAGCCCCAGCCGGTCGATCCAGCGGTCCGCCGCGCTGCCCGCCTCGGCCGCGGGCATCCCGTGGAGCCGGGCGAAGTAGACGAGCTGCTCGCGGACGCGCATCTTCGGGTACAGCCCGCGCTCCTCCGGCATGTAGCCGAAGCGCGCGCGCGTCGCCGTCGTGACCGGCTGCCCGCGCCAGCGCACGCTCCCGGAATCGGGCTCGAGCACGCCGAGCACGATCCGCATCGCGGTCGTCTTCCCCGCGCCGTTCGGCCCGACGAAGCCGAGCTTCCGCCCCGGTTGCACGGTGAACGAGAGATCGTCGAGCGCGATCACGTCACCGAAGCGGCGTGTCAGACCGTCCAGCTCGAGCATCCACCCCTAGGGTCACCGCTCGGAAGGGTTCCCTAACCCCCGGGTCGCTCGATCGTTCGTCGAGCCGGCGGCAATTCCGGCCCCGCCGAGCCGTTCTGATGAGTGCCGGCCGTCCGGGGGGGCGGCCGGCAACTACTCCCCGCTAGCCGACCTCCGCCGGCTCGTCCTTGCCCTGGAGCCGCTCGCGGCCCCGCTGGACGGCGGCGATGAACTTCGAGAGGTTGACCTCGAGGGTGTTGAGGATCTCGTCGGCGTAGTCCTCCGCGCCGAGCCGGATCTCACGCTCGCGGGCGCGGGCGTCCTCGATGATGTCCTCGGCGGCGCGCTCGGCCTGCTTGGTGACCTCCTGCTCGCTCACGAGCTGGGACTGCCGGTCGCGCGCCTCCTTGACGATCCGCTCCGCCTCGCGCTTGGCCTCGGCGAGCATCTCCTGACGCTCCTTGACGATCCAGCGCGCCTGCTTGATCTCCTCGGGGATCGTGGCGCGCATCTGGTCGAGGATGTCGTAGATCTCCTCCTTGTCCACACGCACCTGGTCCGTCATCGGGACACCCTTGGCGTTGTGGACGAGATCGTCCAGCTTGTCGATGAGAACGAGGACGTCCATGTGACTCCTGGCGCTGGTTTCGTCAGCGGGCGAGCGCTTCCTTCAAGCGCTCCGCGACTTCGTCGGGGACCAGGTCCGAGACGTCGCCGCCGAAGGTCGCGATCTCCTTGACTCCGCTAGAGGACAGGAAACTGTACTGCGGGGAGGCCATGAGGTAGACGGATTCGATGTCATCGGCCAGATGGCGGTTGAGCTGGTTCATCTCCAGCTCGTACTCGAAGTCCGAGATCGCACGCAGCCCTTTGACGATCGCCGTCGCTCCCACACGCCGAGCGTAGTCGACGATCAGGACGTCGAACGTCTCCACGCGGACGTTGGGCAGATGGGCGGTCGCGTGCTCGATGAAGCGGACGCGCTCCTCGGCCTGGAACAGCACCCGGTCCTTGCGCACGGACGCGTTGACGACGGAGACGATCAGCTCGTCGAAGATCTCGGCGGCGCGCGAGATGACGTCGACGTGGCCGTAGGTGATCGGGTCGTAGGACCCGGGACAGACGGCGATGTGCTTCTGCTTCGGGTCAGGTGCCATGGATGCGGATCAGTGTGTCCCCGTAACGACGTTCGTCGGTCGTGGTCAAGGTCAGGTCGAGCGGCGCCCGGCGGTCGGACTCCGACACGACGAGCGCCCCGCCCGCCAGCACCGGCGGGAGCAGCTCCGAGAGCGGGGCTCCCAGCGCGGCCGCCGCCCGGTAGGGCGGGTCGAGGAAGACGAGATCGTATTGGCGCGCCGCCGCGCGTGCGCCCCTGAGCCAGCGCAGGACGTCCGCGCGGACCAGCTCGGCGTCCGCGCCGAGCGCCTCGACGTTGGCGCGCAGCGCCCGCTGGGCGGCCGGCGCGGACTCCACGAACGTGGCGCGCACGGCGCCGCGCGAGAGCGCCTCGAGGCCGAGCGCGCCCGACCCGGCGTAGAGGTCGAGCACGGCGGCGCCCTCGACGCGGGCGCCGAGGATCGAGAACAGCGCCTCGCGCACGCGGTCGGCGGTCGGGCGCGTCGCTCCGCCCGGCGGGGCCTGGAGGCGGCGGCCGCCGTAGCGGCCGGCGATCACCCTCACGCCGGGATCGGGTCGAGCGCGTCCGCGCCGTAGGCGGCCCGGACCGCCCAGTCCAGCAGCGCGTGCTCGGGCTCGGCCAGCTCGGGGTCGGCCTCCAGCAGCGCGGTCGCGATCCGGCGCGCGCCGTCGAGCAGCTCGGCGTCCTCCGGCAGCCGCGCGACGCGGAACTGGGCCAGCCCGGACTGGCGCGTGCCCAGCATCTCCCCCTCGCCGCGCAGCTCGAGGTCGATCTCGGCGAGCTCGAAGCCGTCGCGGTGCGCCTCGAGGGCGCGCAGCCGCGGCGACTCCTTCGGGCCGAACAGCACGCAGACGGACTCGTGCTCGCCGCGCCCGATCCGGCCGCGCAGCTGGTGCAGCTGCGAGATCCCGTAGCGCTCGGCGCCCTCGACCAGCATCACCGTCGCGTTCGGGACGTCGATCCCGACCTCGATCACCGTCGTGGCGACGAGCACGTCGGCGCCGCCGGCCGCGAACGCCGCCATCGCCTCCTGCTTCTCGCGCGGCTTCATCTGGCCGTGCAGGAGGACGACCCGGAAGTCGCGCAGCTCGGTCGTGCGCAGGCGCTCGTACTCGGCGGTCGCGGCGCGCGCCTGGAGCGCCTCGGACTCCTCCACGAGCGGGCAGACGACGAACGCCTGCCGCCCCTTGCCCAGCTCCTCGCGGATCCGCTCGTAGGCGCGCTCGCGCTCGCGCTCGGTCGAGGCGACGTGGGTCTGGATCGGCCGCCGGCCGGCCGGGAGGTGGCGCAGCACGGTGACGTCGAGGTCGCCGTAGGCGGTCAGCGCGAGCGTGCGCGGGATCGGCGTCGCGGTCATGTGCAGCACGTGCGGGGAGAGCCCGTCCGGCGCCTTGCGGTCGAGCGCGCGGCGCTGGTTGACGCCGAACCGGTGCTGCTCGTCGACGACCGCGACCGCGAGCCGGTCGAAGGCGACGCTGCCCTCGATCAGCGCGTGCGTGCCGACCAGCAGCTTCAGCTCGCCGGCCGCGAGCTTGCCGAGCAGGTCCGCGCGGCGCGCGGCGGGCGTCGAGCCGGTGAGCAGCGCGGCCTGGACCAGCTCGCCCGGCATCAGCGCCTGGAGCGTCGCGAAGTGCTGCTCGGCGAGCGTCTCGGTCGGCGCCATCAGCGCCGCCTGGGCGCCGTGCTCGACCGCCCGCAGCATCGCGTAGAGCGCGACGACCGTCTTGCCCGACCCCACCTCCCCCATCAGCAGCCGCTGCATCGGGCGCCCGGTCGCGAGGTCCTCGTCGATCGCCGCCATCGCCTTCCGCTGGTCGTCGGTCGGCGTGAACGGGAGCGACGCGCCGAGCCAGCGCTCCGTCAGCGACGGGGGCTCCTCGAGCGCGTCGGCGCGCGCGGCCTCGCGCCGCAGGGCGCGGCGCCGGAGCATCGCGAGCTGGAGCAGCAGCAGCTCCTCGAAGGCGAGCCGGGCGCGCCCCAGCTCGCCGCCGCCGAAGTGCGCGGCGCCGAGCGCGGCGGCGCGGTCGGGCCAGCCGCCGGCCGCGCGGATCCGGGACGGCAGCGGCTCGACGACGTCGCGCAGCGCCGCGCGGTGGTCGTGCACGAGGGCGGCGATCTGGGTGGTCGAGAGGCCCTCGGTGGCCGGGTAGGTGGCGACGTCGCCGGTCGCCCCGACGAGCTCCCCGGTCTCGGCGTGGAACTGGACGCGGAAGCGGTTGCGGCCCTGGTACTTGCCCTGCAGCATCAGCCGCGTGCCCGGGCGGTAGCGGCGCTCGAGCCACGGCTGGTTGAAGAACGTGACCTTCATGATCCCGGTCTGGTCGGCGACCGTGGCCTCGACCAGCGGCTTCATCCCGCGGCGGCGGACCGGGCGCGACGTGATCGAGCGCACCTCGACGGCGACGGTGGCGACCTCGTCCATCCCCAGCTCGGCGATCGTGCGCGCCTCGGAGCGGTCGCGCGGGAGGTGCTCGAGCAGGTCGCCGACCGTGTCGAGCCCGAGCCGCTCGGCGCCCTTGGCGGCGGGCGCCGGCTTGAGCTCGAGCGGCGCGGCGAGGCGGCTCGGGCGCGGGGGCCGCGGGCCCTCCTCCGCGCGCAGCTCGTCGTCGCCGAGCGGCGCGGACGAGGCGAAGGCGAGCGGCGGCGTCGGCACCCGCCCCATGATGGCGGGCTACTCGGCGGCGATCAGGTCCAGGGGGCGGGCTGCCGCCGGAGGCGGCCTACTCGGCGGCGATCAGGTACCAGTACGCCGGCTGGCCGCCCCAGGAGAGCTCGAGCTCGACGCCGGCCGGGACGAGCGCGCTGACGACGTCGTCGGCCAGCGGCGCCTCCGCGCCCGCGATCAGCGTGAGCAGCTCCGCCTCGCGCCCGAGCTCGCCGAGCACCGCCTCGAGCGTCTCGGCCGGCTCGCCCCAGGCGACGATCCGCTCGTCGATGAAGCCGACGGCGTCGCCGCGGTGGAAGCGCGCGGGCCGGCCCTCGGCGTCGTCGCGGGCCGCCTCGGTGACCGCGCCGGTGCGGACGGGCTCCAGCGCCGTGAGCATCGCCGCGCCGTTCGCGTCGGCGCCGCGGCCGGCGTCGAGCGCCACCGCGGCCGCGAGCCCCGCCTGCTGGGAGCGCGTCGGCACCACGACGACCTTCTTGTCCGACAGCTCGGCGGCGCGCTCGGCCGCCATCACCACGTTCGGCGAGTTCGGCAGCACGACGACCTCCTCGGCGGGCACGTCGTGGATGCCGGCGAGCAGCTCGTAGGTCGACGGGTTCAGGGTCGGGCCGCCCGGCAGCGGCGTGGCGCCGAGCGACGTGAACAGCTCCTCCATCCCGCGGCCGGCCACGACCGCCACGACGCCGCAGACCGCGGTCGGCTCGCTCAGGCGCTCGGTGCGCTGCTGGACCTGCTCGTGCATGTCGGCGACGTCGAGCCGCGACACGCTGCCGGCGCCGTCGAACAGCCCCGTGGCGTGGCCCGGGTGGTCCGTGTGGACGTGGACCTTGAGCGTCCGCGGGTCGCCGACGACGAGCACCGAGTCGCCGATCGCCTCCAGCCGGGCGATCCAGGCGTCCGGGTCGAGGTCCTCGCCGGTGACGGCGAAGTTCGTGCAGTAGCGGTAGGTCGAGGACGCGTGCTGCGGGTGCGTCACCCGGGCCGGCGCGTGGTGGTCGAGCTCGGGCGCCTCGGCGCCGCGCAGGGCGGCGATCACGCCGGCGAAGATCACGGTGAGGCCGAAGCCGCCGGCGTCGACGACGCCGGCCTCGCGCAGCACCGGCAGCAGGTCGGGGCCGCGCCGCACCGACTGCTGGCCGGCGTCGAGCGCGCGCTCGAGCACCTCGGCGATCAGCAGGTCCTGGCGGCCGACCTCCTCCTGGCTCAGCCGCGGCTGGTCCATGTGCGGCAGCTCGAAGGCGACGCGGTGGGCCATCTCGCGCACGACGGTGAGGATCGTCCCCTCGGCCGGCTCGCGGACCGAGTCGTAGGCGCGGTCGGCGGCGCGCGCCATCGCGGCCCCGATCAGGACCGGGTCGACGAGCTCGCCGGGGCGCGAGGCGAGCTCCTCGGCCGCGCCGCGGATCAGCTGGGAGAGGATCACGCCGCTGTTGCCGCGGGCGCCGAGCAGCGCGGCGCGGGCGACGCCCTCGACGATCTCGTCCCGGTCGATCGTGTCGAGCTCGCCCTTCTCGGAGAGGCGGTCGAGCTCGTCGAGCACGGCGCGCAGCGTCAGCGCCATGTTGTCCCCGGTGTCGCCGTCGGCGACCGGGAAGACGTTGAGGTCGTTGACCTCGTCGCGGCGTGCTTCGAGCTCCGCCAGCGATCGCTGGACGACGGCCCGGAACCGGACGAGGGACGGGTCGGCCAAGAGTGGCCGTCCGCCTAGGCCTTGGTGACCTTGCCCGCCTTCAGGCAGCGCGTGCAGACGTAGACGCGCTTGGGCGCGCCTGCCTCGGAGATGCGCACCTTCTGCAGGTTCGCGTCGAAACGCCGCTTGGTGGCGACCATGGAGTGGGAGCGGCTCTGGCCGAAGGCCGGGCGCTTTCCGCAGGAATGACAGACACGGGCCATTGCGGCGCGAAAGGATAGCGGGCAGGGCGGGTGGGTACGGTGGATGCGTGCCGCAGGCGACCGCCCGCATCACGCTCCCTGCGCGCTACCGGCTCGTCCGTCACGTCGCGAACGGCGGCATGGCGAGCGTCTGGGAGGCGCGCGACGAGCTGCTCGACCGCCCCGTGGCGGTCAAGGTGCTCGCGGCGCATCTGGGCGAGGACGAGCGCGCGCGCCGCCGCTTCGCCCGCGAGGCGCGCACCGCCGGCGGGCTCTCCGGCCACCCCCACGTGGTCACCGTCTACGACGTCTCGGAGTACGAGGGCCGCGCGTTCATCGTGATGGAGCTGCTGCGCGGCGGGACGGTCGCCGACCGGATCGCCTCCGGCCGCCCGATCGACCACGCGCAGGCGCTCGCCTGGCTCGCCGACGCGGCCGACGCGCTCGACGCCGCGCACGCGGCGGGCATCGTCCACCGCGACGTCAAGCCGGCCAACCTGCTGCTCGACGACCAGGGGCGGCTGGCGATCGCGGACTTCGGGATCGCGCGCCCCGGGCTCGAGGACCAGATCACCCAGACCGGCCAGGTGCTCGGCACGGCCGCGTACATCGCGCCGGAGCAGGCGACCGGCGCGGCGGCGACCCCGGCCTCGGACCGCTACTCGCTCGCCGTCGTCGCCTTCGAGCTGCTGACCGGGACCAAGCCGTTCCGGGCCGAGAGCTTCGCGGCCCAGGCCAGGGCCCACGTCGACGAGCCGCCGCCGCCGGCGACCGTGCGGGCGCCGGATCTGCCGGACGCCGTCGACGCGGTGCTCGACCGCGGGCTCGCGAAGGCGCCGGAGGATCGCTGGCCGAGCGCGGAGGCGATGGTCGGCGCGCTGCGCGAGGCGCTCGCCGCGCCGGACGCGGGCCGCACGGCCGCCACCCGCGCGCTGCCGCCCGACGACGCCGCGGCGCGCCGGGCCGCGGCCGCGGCCGCGCCGCTCACGCGCCGCGCGGCGACCCGGGCGCCCGACACGGCGGCGGACGTGCCGGCGCGCGGCCGCCGCGGCGGAGCGCCGCCGTCCGGCGAGCGGCCGCCGGCCCAGGGCTCCGGCCCGCGCCGCGGCGCCGTCCTCGTCGTCGCGCTCGTCGCGGTCGCGCTGTGCGGCGGCGCGGCCGCGCTGCTGCTCGGCGGCGGCGGCGGCGACGACGGCGAGCGGCGGGCGCGACCGGGCGCAGCGCGAGCCGGCCCGGACCGCGACGCCGGACGCGACGCGCACGCCCGACGCCACGAAGACCCCGGAGCCGACCCCGACCCGCCACGCCCACGCCGACCCCGACGCCGACCGCGACCGCGACGCCCGAGCCCACGGAGGAGCCGTCCGCCGGCGGCGCCGATCCGTCCGCGCTCCAGCTGCGCGCGTTCGAGCTCAACAACGGCGGCGACGCGGGCCGCGCGCTCACCGTCGCGCGCAGGGCGGTGCAGCTCTGCGAGGGCTCCACCGCGGTCGACCCGTGCGCGTACGCGCTGTTCGAGTACGCCCGGGCGCTGCGGCTGACCGGCGATCCGCAGGGCGCGATCGCGGCGCTCGAGGAGCGCCAGCAGCGCTTCCCGGACAACCAGCCCGGCGCCGTCGCCGAGGAGCTCGCCCGCGCCCGCGCCGACGCGGGCTGAGCGCTGGTAGCCTGAGCGCCCTAAATCCGACTACCGCAGTAGGAGTTCATGGGACGACACACAGGACCGGTCGAGCGGCTCTCGCGGCGCGAGGGCGTCGAGCTCTACCTGAAGGGCGAGCGGGCGCTGAACGGCAAGTCCGCGCTCGAGCGGCGCGGGCCGAACCCGCCCGGCCAGCACGGCAACGCGCGCCGGCGGCGCCCGTCGGTGTACGCCGACCAGCTGCGCCAGAAGCAGCGGCTGAAGCGCTACTACGGGATCCGCGAGCGCCAGCTGCGCCGCTACGTCCGCGAGGCCGCGCGGCGCCGCGAGGGCCGGATGGGCGACCACCTGCTGACGCTGCTCGAGCGCCGGCTCGACAACGTCGTGTACCGGCTCGGCTTCGCCACCACGCGCGCCCAGGCGCGCCAGTTCGTCACCCACGGCCACGTCCTCGTCGACGGCCGCAAGGTCGACATCCCGTCCTTCACGGTCCGCGCCGGGCCAGGAGATCGCGATCCGCGCCGGCAGCCCGGTCATCCCGGCCGTCGAGACCGCGCTGGACCTGTCCGGCGCGATGCCCGGCTGGCTCGAGGCCGACGTCGAGGCCCGCTCCGGCCGCGTCCTGCGCGAGCCGGCCCGCCGCGAGATCCCGACGCCGGTCGAGGAGCAGCTGATCGTCGAGTACTTCGCCCGCCGCTAGCCGAACGGCTGCTCGCCGCGGCAGCGCGCCCCGCGCGGCGGCAGGACCCGCTGCACGAGATAGCGCACGAGGTGCCGGTCGGTGCAGGCCGACCGCGTGCCGTGGCCGTAGCCGTCGACGGTGAGCAGGCGGGCGCGGGACAGCTCCCGCGACAGCGCGACGGCCGCGCCGTACGAGGTCGCGGGGTCGTGCGTGGTGCTGATGAGCAGCACCGGGCTCGCCGTGCGGCGGTCCCACGGCCCCGTGTAGCGGCCGGGGGCCGTGACCGGCCAGGTGGAGCACGGCAGGCTCGTCCAGAGCCAGAAGCGGCCGGCGGCGCCGGCCCGGCCGCCCGCGACCGCGTCGTACCCGGGGAACGCGGCGGGGCCGGGGTTCGGCGTGTCGGTGCAGTTGATCCCGAACGCGCCGCCGAGATCGGCGAACCCGGCCTCCGCGGCCAGGCCGTCGGTGGTCCCCGTCGTCCGGACGCGCTCCAGCTTCCGCGCCAGCTCGCCCCAGCCGGCGACCGAGTAGAGGTCGTTGACCACCGTGCCGACGAGGTCGGCGTACGTGACGCCCGCGCGGGCCGGCCCGAGTCGCGCCAGCAGGGCATCGAACCTCGCCCGCGTGGCGGCGGGGCTGCCGGCCGAGAAGGCGCAGCGGGCGACCGGGGCGCGCCCGCACAGGTCCAGGAAGGCGCCGAGCGTCCTGCTCGCGGCCACGTCGATCCGCTGGCGCAGGTAGGTGGGCGCGCGGCCGCGGCGCACCCAGGCGACGGGATCGAGGATCGAGGAGAGCGCCATGGCGCGGAAGCGGCGCGGGAACAGGTTGGCGTAGGTGGCGCCGAGGAACGTGCCCCAGGAGCCGCCCATGAACGTCACGCGGCGGGCGCCGACGGCACGGCGCAGCAGATCCATGTCGCGCGCCGTGTCCGCGGTCGTGATGTGCCGCATGAGGGCGCCGCTGCGCCGCTCGCAGCGCCGGCCGAAGGCGCGGTAGCGCTCGGTCCAGGCGGACGTCTCGAGCGGGCCGACGGGGAACGACAGCGCCGGCCTGCCGACGCCGGCGAGGAACCGGTCCTCGGCCGCCTGGGAGGCGAAGCACGTCACGGCGGTGCTCTCCCCCAGGCCGCGCGGATCCCAGCTGATCACGTCGAAGCGCGCGCGCAACGGCGCCGGCAGGCCCTTGACGACCGCGGGGAGATAGGGCTTGGCGGCCGCCGGGCCGCCCGGGCTGAAGAACAGCGTCCCGATCCGGCGCGACGACTGCTGCGCCCGGTGCCGGATGACCGCGAGCCGGATCCGGGCGCCGCCCGGATCGCGGTGGTCGAGCGGGACCTTCGCGGTCGCGCAGTCGAATCGCTCCTGGCCGCGGCACGGCGCCCAGTCCAGGACGGGGACGCGCGCGTCGGCACGCGCCGCCGCGGGGAACGCCGGCGAGACGGCCGCCGCCGCGACCAGCAGCAGCGCGCCCCTGACGAGCATCGATGGTCGCGGTGGGGCCGTCATCGCCACGGCGAACGTACCCCCGCCCGGCCCGCACGGCAGTGGACCCCGGTGCCCTACGGCGGACACCCAGGTACCGCCGTGGTCGTGGCGGTCAGCCCAGCTGCTCGCGCAGCGCCGCCAGCGTGAGCACGGCCTCGGCCGCGTGCTCGCCCTGGTCGCGCTTCCCGCCGCCGCTGCGCGCGAGCGCCTGCTCCATCGTCTCGACGGTCAGGACGCCGAACGCGCACGGGACGCCGGTCCGCAGCTGGACGTCCTGGATCCCCCGCGCCGCCTCGGCGCACACGTGGTCGTAGTGCGAGGTCTCGCCGCGGATGACCGCGCCGAGGCAGGCCACGCCGTCGTAGCGGCCCGACTGCGCCAGGTACGACGCGGCGAGCGGCAGCTCGAACGCCCCCGGCACGTCGAACACGTCGGCGACCCCGGCGCCGGCCGCCGCGAACGCGCGCTGGGCGCCGGCGACGAGCCGCTCGGCCAGGTCCTCGTAGAAGCGCCCGACCGCGATCGCGAAGCGGGCGTCGCTCACGTCTCGCGCCCGAGCTCGCGGTCGCGCTCCGCCTCGGCGTGCAGCAGCTCCTCGTCGAGCGGGAGCGCCTGGTGGTGGATCGAGTGGCCCATCCGGTCGCGCTTCGCGCGCAGGTACTGCTCGTTGTGCGGATTGGGCGCGTGCACGATCGGCACCTGCTCGGAGACCGACAGGCCGTAGCCCTCCAACCCGCGGATCTTCTTCGGGTTGTTCGTCAGGATGCGGATGCTCGACAGCCCCAGATCGACGAGGATCTGCGCCCCGATGCCGTAGTCGCGCAGGTCGACCGGGAGCCCGAGCTCGAGGTTCGCGTCGACCGTGTCGAAGCCCTGGTCCTGCAGGTTGTAGGCGCGCAGCTTGTTCAGCAGCCCGATCCCGCGGCCCTCCTGGGCGAGGTAGAGCAGGACGCCGCGGCCCTCCTCCTCGATCATCGCGAGCGCCGACTCGAGCTGCTCGCCGCAGTCGCAGCGGAGCGAGTGGAAGACGTCGCCGGTGAGGCACTCGGAGTGCACGCGGACCAGCACGTCGTCGAGGCCGGCCACCTCGCCCTTGACCATCGCGACGTGGTGCTTGTCGTCGACGAGCGAGCGGTAGCCGACCGCCTCGAAGTCGCCGAAGCCGGTCGGGAGCCGCGTCGCGACGACGCGCTCGACGAGCTGGTCGTGGCGGCGGCGGTAGGCGATCAGGTCGGCGACGGTGATCATCTTCAGCCCGTGGCGCGCGCAGTAGCCCTCGAGGTCGCGCACGCGGGCCATCGTCCCGTCGTCGTTCATGATCTCGCAGATCACGCCCGCCGGCGTGAGCCCGGCGAGCCGGGCGAGGTCGACGGCGGCCTCGGTCTGGCCCGTGCGCTCGAGCACGCCGCCGGCCTTGGCCTTGAGCGGGAAGACGTGGCCGGGCTGGACGAGGTCGCGCGGCGAGGCCGAGCCGTCGATCGCGACGGCGATCGTCCGCGCGCGGTCGGCGGCCGAGATGCCGGTGGTGACGCCGTCGCGCGCCTCGATCGAGACCGTGAACGCCGTCTCGAAGGCCGACTCGTTCTTCGCCGCCATCAGATCCAGCCCGAGCTCGTCGCAGCGGTCGGGGGTGAGCGCGAGGCAGATCAGCCCGCGGCCCTCGCGCGCCATGAAGTTGATCGCCTCGGGCGTCGCGAACTCGGCCGCGATCGTCAGGTCGCCCTCGTTCTCGCGGTCCTCGTCGTCGCAGACGACGACCATCCGCCCGGCGCGGATGTCCGCGATCGCCTCGTCGACCGGCGAGAACGGGCTCATCGTGACCACCAGCTTCTCGACGTACTTGGCGACCACGTCCACCTCCAGATTGACGGGCGCGCCCGGCGCGGCATTCCCCAGCGTGGTGCGCTCGAGCGTCTCGGGGATCAGCGACACGGAGAAGGCGTCGGCGTCGACCGCGACCACCGTCAGCGACACGCCGTTGACCGCGATCGAGCCCTTCTCGACCACGTAGCGGAGCAGCTCCGGCGGCGCCGCGATCGTCACGACGCGGGCGAAGCCGTCGGGCTCGACCGCGCGGACGGACCCGAGCCCGTCGACGTGGCCCTGCACGATGTGGCCGCCGAGCCGGTCGGACGCGCGCAGCGACAGCTCGAGGTTCACGTCGGAGCCCGCGCCGACCTCGCCGAGCGAGGAGCGGCGCAGCGTCTCGTGCATCACCTCGGCGCTGAAGCCGTCGCCGGCGACCGCCGTCGCGGTCAGGCAGACGCCGTTGACGGCGACCGAGTCGCCCGTGGCGATCTCGCCCGCGAGCCGGGTCCGCACGCCGAGCGTCACGCCGTCGTCGCCGGCGTCGACGGCCGTCACCTTCCCGAGGTCCTGGACGAGCCCGGTGAACACGCTCACCACTCCCGCATCCGGGCGGAGATCAGCACGTCGTCGGCGATCCGCTCGACGTCGAGCTCGAGCGCGCGGGTCGCCTCGGCGATCCGCTCCACGCCCTCGCCCTCGAGCGGGTCGCGCGCGTTCGAGCCGCCGACGACGACCGGGGCGACGAACAGCCGGATCTCGTCGACCTCGCCGGCGTCGAGGAAGGCGCCCGCGAGCCGCGGGCCGCCCTCCAGCAGGATCGACGTGATCCCGGACTGGCCGAGCTGGTCGAGCGCGGACCGCACGCGCGCCGGCTCGTTCTCGCCGGTCGCGACGATCACCTCGGCGCCGGCGGCCTCGAGCGCGTCGGTGGCGAGCCGCGACGCGGCGCGGCCGACCACCACGGTCAGCGGCAGCCCCGGGGCGCCGCGGACGAGCTGGGAGTCGAGCGGCAGCCGGCCCTCGGAGTCGAACACGACGCGGCGCGGCTGGTGCGGCGCGCCCTCGATCCGGGCGGTGAGCTGCGGGTCGTCGGCGAGCGCGGTGCCGATGCCGACGACGACGGCGTCGCTCTCCGCGCGCCAGTGGTGCGACAGCATCCGCGACGCCTCGCCGGAGATCCACTTGGAGTCGCCGGTCCGGGTCGCGACCTTGCCGTCGAGCGTCATCGCGGACTTGAAGCGGACGTGCGGGCGACCGGTGCGGGCGTGCTTGCGGAACGCCTGGTTGAGCAGCCGCGCGCGGACGGCCGGCTCGCCGTCGGCGACGACGACCTCGATCCCCTCGTCGCGCAGGATCCCCAGCCCGCGGCCGGACGCCTTGTCGGTCGGGTCGTCGGAGGCGACGACGACGCGCGCGATCCCGGCCTCGACGATCGCGTCGGTGCACGGCGGCGTCTGCCCGTGGTGGCAGCACGGCTCGAGCGAGACGAACAGCGTCGCCCCGCGCGGGTCCTCCGTGCAGGCGGCGAGCGCCGCGCGCTCGGCGTGCGGGCCGCCGTAGGCGGCGTGGAAGCCCTCCCCCAGCACCTGCCCGTCGCGGACGACGACGGCGCCGACGAGCGGGTTCGGGCTGACCCGCCCGCGCCCCTCGACGGCGAGCGTGATGGCGCGGGAGAGATGGGCGACGTCGGTCTCGGCGGACAGGGTCATGGCGGTCGACTACACGATAGGGACGCCGCGTCAGCGCGAGGCTAGTGGCGTAGCCGCCAGCCGCTGGCGAGCGCAGCGAGACAGCCGCGCATAGGCGGTCCACGGCTTGCGGCGGGCGAGCCGCTCGAAGCCGGGGAGCGCCCGGTTCGACCAGCGCTTGCGCGCGGAGGTGCTCGGGTTGGAGTTCGTCGCCCGTGCCGCGCTCGGCTCGAAGTTGAACGTGTCGCCGATCAGCAGCACGCCCTCCGTCGGCCGCCGGCGCTGGCCGATCGACGCCTCGACCGCCTCCTTCGGCAGCCCGGTCTCGTAGCGGATGATCGGGATCGCGGAGTGCGTCGGGACGGTGATCGGGTGGCAGTCCTGGATCGCGGCGACCGCGCCCGGGGCGTTGAGGATCCCCTTCAGCCCCTTGTGCTGCGCCTCGATGAACGTCGCCTGGTCGGCGAGCTTCTGGTAGTCGCGGACGTAGTACGGCGCGCGCCAGGCCAGCACGAGCGCGGAGAACACCGCGATCCCGATCGCCACCTTGCGCGCGGTGGGCTCGTGGATCAGCCGCCAGCCGCCGAGCGCGACCGCGACGCAGAGGCTGAGCAGCAGCGACGGGATCGTCAGGTAGCGGGGGATCACCGACAGCCCGCCGGCCGCGATGATCAGGAAGGTCAGCACCCCGAGCCCGCCGAGCGCGAGCGGCAGCGCGGCCCGGCGGCGCAGGATGTAGAGCGCGACGAGCAGCCCGAGCCCGCCGATCCCGACCGTCACGATCCGGTCGTTGCCGCCGAGGAAGTTCGGGATGTTGCGGATCGCGTCCGCCAGCCCGCGGTTGCGGCCGAACTCGCCCGACACCTCGCGCGTCGAGGTGAACGAGTAGAGCGGCTCGCCGGTGACGATCAGGTCGGCCAGCATCCACAGCACGGGCGCGGCGGCGACGAGCAGCGCGTAGCGGATCAGCAGCGGCCGCGGGGTGGTCGGCACGAGATACAGCCAGTAGACGCCCGCGAGCAGCCACGCCTCGGGCCGCAGCAGCCCCGCGAGCGCCAGCACGAGCAGCACCGGCCAGCCGCAGCGCGGCCGCCGCAGCTCGAGCAGGGCCGCGCCGAAGATCATCAGGTAGAAGGGCAGGTCGAACATCGCCCGCAGCGCCAGCAGCTGCATGTCCGTGCGGGTGACCATCACGGCGACGGCGAGCAGCGCGATCACGCGACCGAGGAGCCGCTCGGTGAACACGAACGTGACGACGTAGAAGCCGATCAGCCCGAACAGCGAGAGCAGGACGAGGATCCGGTCGCTCGCGGTCCCGAACGGCGCCATGACCCACGCGACGAGCGTCGAGAGCGGGTGCGGCGTCGGCGTGCGGAAGACGTCGTAGTCCGGCAGGTGGCCGTTGGCGAGCTCCTTGCCCCAGACCAGCGTGTAGTAGGTGTCGTAGTTCGGATACGTCTGCCAGACGACGTAGACGACGAGCACCACGAAGACGGCGAGCCCGAGCAGGGCGGAGGTCAGGCGGTGGTCCAGCCGGCGGTTCGTGACGGGATCGCGGACCGGCTCCGGCGCGGTGCTGGGATCGGTCACGGACATCGGCGGCGGATCACCCTACCGCCGGCGTGCAGTCGCGCAGCCGGTGGATCTCGACGACCGGGCCGGGCCGCTCGAAGTCGCGCGGGCGGTAGTTGAAGGAGCTGTCGTAGGAGAAGCCGGCCCCGTCCGATCCGGGCTTGAACGGCGAGAAGCGCACCGTCTCCTCGCTCGCCGCGTCGAGCGCCCGGTAGTAGGTGCGCGAGCTGCGCAGCCCCGCCTTGAGCCCGCGCTGCTTCTGCGTCGAGCCGACGATCACCCAGCAGAACCCCTTGCGCCGGTACGCCTCGATCTGGCGGACGCGCAGCCGCTTCTCGTAGGCCTGGAACGGGCGCGGGACCGGCCACAGCGGGCGCTGCAGCGCGTCCTGCCACGAGGCGGGGACGAACGGCTCGACGACCAGCGGCGCCCCCGGCGGGACGTTCTCGCGGACCCAGCGCAGCGCCTCCGCGCGCGTGTCCTCGCGCCCGAGCACGACGTCGACGTGGACGCTCGCGAGCAGCCCCTGGACGCACAGCACCGCGGTGATGCCGGCCAGCGCCCAGCCGCGATGCCGGCGCAGCAGCTCGGCGCCCGCGACCGCCGCGATCCCCGCCAGCACGCACAGCGCCGGGTAGATCGGGAGCAGCCAGCGGCCGAAGAAGCGGCCCTGCGCGCCCATGTAGAGGTAGAAGCAGACCGGGAAGGCGACGAGCAGCAGCCCGATCCGCCAGTCGCGCTTGAGGATCACCACCGCCCCGGCGACGGCGGCGAGCAGCGGCGCCCAGCCGAGCCCCCAGGTGAGCGTGCCGAGGTAGTACAGCCAGCCGTAGGTGTCGTCCTGGCCGAGCTTGGCCGTGTCCGCCTGCGCGGACTGGCCGGTGATCTGCCCGCGCGCCTCCGACGGGTTGAGGATCACGAACGGGTTGAGGATCGCGAAGACGACGAAGCAGGCGACACCGGCGGCGACGAGGCCGATCAGCGCGCGGCGCAGCTCCGCGCGGTCCTGCTGGACGCGCAGCGCGGCCGCGAGCAGGACGACCAGCAGCATCGCCCCGGCCGTGTACTTCGTCGCCGTCGCCGCGCCGATCGCGCCGCCCGCGAGCAGCCAGTCCTCGATCCGGCCGGCCCGGTACGCGAACAGCGAGGCGACGAGCGCGAGCGTGACCGGCGCCAGCGTGACGACGTCGTTGAGCGCGTGCTTGGAGTAGAAGACCGGCAGGAAGGCGACCGCCATCAGCGCCGCGGCGACCAGGCCGGCGCGGCGGTCGGCGTAGCGCGCGCCGGCCCAGTAGGTGAGGCCGACGACGAGCGTCCCGATCAGCGCCACCACGAAGCGCGCGGTGAAGAACAGCGACTCGGCGCTCGCGGCGAGGTCGTGGCCGAAGTCCAGGTAGCGGACCCGGAACACGAGGTAGAGCAGGTAGGTGAGCGCCGACGGGTTCTCGTAGTAGCCCGGGTCGAGCCCGTCGCCGAACATCCCGGCCGCCTTCGGGACGAAGTGCTCGGCCTCGTCGGCGTTGTAGGCGAACGGCAGCCCGTGGCGCAGGTGCCAGAGCCGCAGGGCGAGCGCGAGCACGAGGATCGCGCCGAGCCAGAGCCCGGCGCCGCGCCGGCCGATCCCGTTCACGTCGCCTCCGCCCCGTAGCGCTGGCGGCAGTCGCGCAGCCGGTAGATCCGCGTCTCCGGGCCCGGGCCGCTCGTAGGCCGGCGAGTAGTAGCTGTAGCTGAGGTCGAAGCTGAACGGCTGCGGGGACTCGTCCGCCCGGTAGGGGCTGACCGCGAACAGCAGGTCGGACTCCCGCTCGAGCCGGCGGTAGTAGGCGAAGCGCCCGTGAATCGCCGGACTCCTCGGCGCGGCCGCGGATCAGCCCGAACGTCATCACCGTGCAGTAGCCGCGGCGGCGGTAGCGGTCGAGCAGCCCGGGGCTCAGCGTCCGGCCGTACTCGACGTGCTCCTCGCGCGTGTCGCGGATGAACTCGTTGACGAACTGGTCGTCGCGCGTGTTGCGCGGGCGGCCGCCGATGATCCGGAACAGGTAGCGGTCGGGCACCGCGGGCTCGATCACCGCCCGCAGGCCGCGGCGCGAGTGCTCGACGAGCCACTGGCGCGCGATCGCGCGCGTGTCGGTGTTCCCCAGGACCGCCATCGAGCGGGCGTCGGCGGCGAGCGGCTGCCACAGCAGCAGGGCGGCGCCGACGCCGAGCGATCGCCCAGCGCCAGCGCGGGATCCGCGCCCGGACCCAGGCGAAGCCTTGCATGCAGGCGTAGCCGGCGAGCAGCGCGAGCGCGGGATAGACCGGCAGCAGCCAGCGGCCGAAGAAGCGCGACTGGAAGCTCAGGTAGAGGAACAGCGCGACCGGGAAGATCAGCAGGATCGCGAGGCGGGTGCGGTCGCGCCGCGCCAGCAGCACCGCCCCCGCGAGCGCCGCGACCCCCGCCACATAGCCGAAGCCCCAGCCGAGGCTGTCGAGGTAGTAGAGCGGCCCGCTGTCGCCCTGCTGGCCGAACTTGTCCTGGTTGCCGGCCAGCTCGGCCTGCCCGCGCAGCTGGTGCAGGGCGGTGTCGAAGTCGAGGAAGAAGTACGGGTTGGTGACGAAGAACGTCAGCAGCGTGCCGCCGACCAGCGCGGCGAGACCGATCGCCGCCGCGCGCAGGTCGCGCCGCGCCGCGAAGGCGAGCACGATCGCCAGCCCCGGCGCGAGCAGCACGAGCCCGGCCGTGTACTTGAAGCCGATCGCGAGCCCGGCGGCGAGCCCCGCCCCGAGGCACCAGCGCCACGAGGCGCCCTCGGCGATCCGGATCGCGCCGAGTAGGACGATCGCGACCGGCGCGAGCGTGCCGACGTCGGTCACCGCCAGGCGCGAGAAGGCGACCGGCAGGAACGCGAAGCAGAGCACGGCGGCGGCGACGAGGCCGGTCCGCCGGTCCCACAGCTGCCGGCCGACCCAGTAGATCGCCGCGACCCCGACGAGGCACAGCAGGGCGGCCAGCCCGCGCGAGATCTCCCAGATCCACGCGGCGCTCGCGTTGTAGCCGCTGATCACCTTCTCGCCGCCGCCGAACGGCAGCGCGATCACCCGGTAGGTGAGGTGCAGCAGGTACGTGTAGGCGGACGGGTTCTGGAAGTAGCCAGGGTTCGCGTCGCGGAAGATCTCGACGGCGCGCTTGGTGAAGTGCGAGCCCTCGTCGACGTAGAAGACGTAGGGCAGCCCGTGGTCGTTGTGGAGCACGCGCAGGACGAGGCCGACGACCAGCATCAGGCCGAGCACGGCGAGGGCCGGGCCCTCGGCCCGCAGGCGGCGCATCACGGGGGCGATGGTAGCTTTGACACCCCCCGGAGCCATGAAGCTGATCATCCAGATCCCCTGCCTGAACGAGGAGGAGACGCTGCCCGTCACGGTGCGCGACCTCCCCCGCGAGGTCGACGGCTTCGACGCCGTCGAGTGGCTCGTCATCGACGACGGGTCGACCGACCGCACCGTCGAGGTCGCGCGCGGACTGGGCGTCGACCACATCGTCCGGCTGACCAACAACAAGGGGCTGGCGAACGGGTTCCAGGCCGGGCTCGACGCCTGCCTGAAGCTCGGCGCCGACGTGATCGTCAACACCGACGCCGACAACCAGTACGACGGGCGCGACATCCCCAAGCTGGTCGCGCCGATCGTGGCCGGCGACGCCGACATGGTCGTCGGCGACCGCCAGGTGATGACGATCGAGCACTTCTCGCCGGCCAAGAAGGCGCTGCAGCGGCTCGGCTCCTGGGTCGTCCGCCAGGCGTCGCAGACCGACGTGCCCGACACCACGTCGGGCTTCCGCGCCTACAACCGCGAGGCGGCGCTCGCGCTGCAGGTCGTCTCGAAGTTCACCTACACGCTCGAGACGATCATCCAGGCGGGCAAGATGACCGTCGCGATCGACTCCGTGCCGGTGCGGACGAACCCCAAGCTGCGCGAGTCGCGGCTGTTCCCGTCGATGTGGACCTACATCCGCCGCAACGGGATCTCGATCTTCCGGATCTACTCGCTCTACGAGCCGCTGAAGGTCTTCATGACCGCGGCGCTGCTCGTCGGGCTCGCCGCGGTGATCGTGTGGGGGCGCTTCCTCTACTTCTACATCGAGGGCTCGGGCGCGGGCCACGTCCAGTCGCTGATCCTCGGCGCGGTGCTGTTCAACGCCGCGACCGTGCTGGTCGCGCTCGGGGTGATCGGCGACCTGCTCTCCGGCCAGCGGATCACGCTGCAGCGGATCTTCGAGCGCGTCCGGCGCGTCGAGCTCGAGCTCGGCGTGCCGCCGTCGCACTACGAGCCGGGCGCGCCGGGCAGCGGTCGCGAGCCGACCACGGGCGCGAAGGCCGGCGGCCACGGCGAGACCGAGGACCGCGAGGCGGTCAAGCTGTGAGCGCGACCGTCACGCGCGACGCCGAGGGCACGGTCACCGGCAACACCTACGACAAGTACGGCTCCGAGAACCCGGTCGTCCGGCGCCTGATGGCGACGTTCCAGCGGACGCTCGGCGAGCTCTTCGAGCGGGTCGACCCGGCCTCGGTGCTCGACGTCGGCTGCGGCGAGGCGATCCTCACCCACCAGTGGGCCGTCGCGCGGCCGGCGACCCGGGTCGTCGGCTTCGACCTCGAGGACCCGGTGCTGCGGGCCGAGTGGGAGCAGCGGACGGCGCCGAACCTCGAGTACCGGATCCTCCGCGCGCAGGAGCCGTTCCCGTTCGCGGACGGCGAGTTCGCGCTCGCGACGGCGATCGAGGTGCTCGAGCACGTCCCGACCCGGAGCACACGGTGGCCGAGATGGCGCGCTGCGCCCGCGGCGGCCACCTGCTGGTCTCGGTCCCGCGCGAGCCGCTCTGGCGCGGGCTGAACATGGCGCGCGGCGCGTACCTGAAGGACCTCGGCAACACGCCCGGGCACGTGAACCACTGGTCCAAGCGCAGCTTCTCGCAGCTGCTGGGGCGCCACGGCGAGGTCGTCGAGGCCGTCTCGCCGTTTCCCGTGGACCATGCTCCTGACGCGCGTGTGACGCGCCCGCAGCGCGGACCGCTCGCGCCACGGGCGTCGGGCTACGGCCGCGGCGCGAGCATCCTCTCGGTCGGCATCGCGACGACCGGGATCGTCACGTTCGCGTACTTCTCGGTCGCGTCGCACGTCCTGAGCGACGCCGAGTACACGTCGATCTCGCTGCTCTGGTCGGTGCTGTTCGTGACCGTGTCGGTGATCTACCGGCCGATCGAGCAGCTGCTCTCGCGCACGATCGCCGAGCGCCGCGCCCGCGGCCACGAGCACGACCACCCGCTCCGCACGCCGCTGCTGATCCAGGGCGGCTTCGCGCTCGCGTTCGCGATCGTCGCGCTGGCGCTGCGCGGCCCGATCCAGGACGGGCTGTTCGACGGCTCCGCGGCGCTCTACTGGATCCTCTTCGTCGCCGTCCTGGCCTACGCGGCGAGCTACTTCGCCCGCGGCTGGCTCGCCGGGCACCAGTGGTTCGGGCTCTACGGCGGGCTCGTGTTCCTCGAGGCGACGTCGCGGCTGCTGTTCGCGCTCGCCGTCGCGGTCGGGATCGCGAGCGGCCAGAACGCGGTCGCGATGGGCATGGCGGCGGCGCCGTTCGTCTCGCTCGTCGTCGTCCCGCTCGCCTTCTCGCGCCGGCCGCCCGCGACCGGGGAGCGCCGGGCGCGCGACGACGACCTCGGGATGGCGCGCGGCGGCCGCTTCGCGGTCGCCGTGCTGCTGATCATGCTGTCGGAGCAGACGCTGCTCAACGGCGCCGTGATCACCACGGACCTGACCAGCACGGACGCCGCCGTGGCCGGCTTCGTGTTCAACGTGCTGCTGATCGCGCGCGCGCCGCTGCAGCTGTTCCAGGCCGTCCAGGGATCGCTCCTCCCCCACCTCGCGGGGCTCGAGGCGAGCGCGGACCGCGCCGCCGCGCGGCGCGCGATCCGCATCACGGTGCTCGCGATCGCCGGCTTCGCGGGCGCCGTGGCGATCGGGCTGCTCGCGATCGGGCCGTGGGCGATGGACGTCCTGTTCGACGACGGGGCGAGCTACGGCCGCTGGGGCCTGGCGCTCGTCGCGGTCGCGATGGGGCTGCACCTGACCGCGGGGACGCTCAACCAGTCCGCGCTCGCCCGCGACGAGGCCGGCCGCGCCGCCGCGGCGTGGCTGCTGTGCGCCGCGGCGTTCGTGATCTGGCTCGTCCTGCCGGTGGTCGACGACGCGCTGCTGCGGGCCGAGCTCGGCTATCTCGGGGCCGCGGCGCTGCTCTGCGCACTCCTCACCGCGCTCTACCGCCGTTCGGATAAGGTCGTTGACCTATGGCGTACACCCTCGAACACGACCCCGTCGACGCCGGGCACCTGATCACCGTCACCGGCGAGCTGGACCTCGCGGCCACGCCCGAGCTCTCGACGGTGCTGCTCATGGCGGCCCGCTCCCCCGGCCCCCTCGTGGTCCTCGATCTCGGCGCGGTGGAGTTCATCGACTCGACGGCGCTCGGCACGCTGCTCAAGGGCGGCCAGGAGGTCGAGGAGTCCGGCAAGGTCATGCGCGTGGTCTGCGCCGAGGGGCCCGTCCGGCGGCTGCTCGAGCTGACGAACCTCACGAACCGCTTCCAGCTCTGCCCGACGCGCGACGAAGCGCTCTCGGCCGTCTGACCGACGTCCGGCTGGTCCCGCTCGGGCCGCGCCACCTCGGCGCGATGCGCGCGCTGCTCGACGATCCCGGCCTGCGCCGCTTCACGCGCGTCCCCGACCCGGCGCCGGACGGCTTCGCGGAGGGCTGGCTCGCGCGCTACGAGGCGGCCGACGGCTGCGCCGGCTTCGCCGCGGAGGACGCGGCGGGCGCGTTCCTCGGCCTCGCGCTCGCGGTGTCGATCGACGCCGAGGCGCGCGAGGTCGAGCTGGGCTACATCGTCGCGCCGGAGGCGCGCGGGCGCGGCGTGGCGGGCGCGATGCTGCGCGCGCTCACCCGCTGGGCCTTCGACGACGCCCGCGCCCTGCGCGTCACGCTGCTGATCGACGCGGAGAACGCGGCGTCCTCACGCGTGGCCGCGCGCTGCGGCTACGTCCGCGAGGGCGTCATGCGCTCGGTGCACCTCAAGCAGGGCCGGCGGATCGATCAGGAGATCTGGTCGCTCCTGCCGTCCGATCCAGCCAGTCGCTGATCGCGGCGGCGATCCGCGCGCGGTCCTTCTTCAGCCCGTGGTCGCCCTCGACCACGGCGACCGTCCGGCCCGGCGCCGTCCGGCGGCATCCCGAACGGGTCGCGCTCCCCCTGCACCACGAGCACCGGCACCGCGACGGCGTCGAGCTCGGCCAGCCGGGTCTTCTCCGGCCGCCCGGGCGGATGGACGGGGAAGGCCAGGCAGAGGACCCCGGCCGCGCCGGTCGCCGCCGCGGTCCGGCACGCGACGCGCGCGCCCGACGAGCGCCCGCCGCACAGCACCGGCACGTCGCCGCGGAGCGCGTCGACGACGGCGGTCCAGGCGGCGTCGAGCTGATGCGCGGGCGCGGCCGACTTCCGGCCGGCGACGCGGTAGGGCTGCTCGACGAGCGCGACGCCGATCCCGGCCTCGTTCGCGGCCTTCGTCGCGATCACGAGGTCGGGCGCGGTCACGCCGCCGCCCGCCCCGTGGCCGAGGACCAGCAGCGCCCGCGCGCCGTCGACCGGGTGCTCGTGCACCCGGGCCGGCCCGTGCGGGGTGTCGACCTCGCGGCTCACTCGGTCGTCACGGCGCGCAGCACGTCGACCTTGGAGGCGCGGCGCGCCGGCGGGATCGCCGCCAGCACGCCCGCGATCGCCGCGAGGACCGTCACCGCGATCAGCGTCACGATCGGGAACGTGAGCACGAAGCCGTCGTCGGCGAGCGGCCGCGAGACGATGATCGCGAACACCACCCCGAGCACGAGCCCCAGGACGGCGCCGATCAGCGCGGTGATGACCGACTCCGCCCGGACCATCCGGCGGACCTGGCGCCGGCTCATGCCGACCGCCCGCAGCAGGCCGAGCTCGCGCGTCCGCTCGTGGACGGCGAGCGCGAGCGTGTTGACGATCCCGAGCAGCGCCACGATCACCGACAGCGCCAGCAGGCCGAACACGAGCCCGAGCAGCTGGTTGACCTGGTCGGCGGACTCGTCCTTGAACTGGGTCAGCGTCTGCGCCTTGGCGATCGGGAAGTCCGCCAGCGCCTGCTTGGCCCCGGCCTCGAGCGTGCTCGCGCTGCCCTTGCCGGCGACGAGGATGAAGTTGTCGTCGGGCTGGTTCCAGTCCTTGCCCATCGCCGCGTTGGTGACGACGATCTTGCCGAGCAGGTCGAGCTTGTTGTCGTACGTCCCGACGAGCTCGTAGCCGACCTTCTTCCCGGTCGGCGTGGTCACCTGGATGCGTGTCGCCGAGCTTGAAGCCGTGGCTCTTGGCCCAGGCGTCGTCGGCGAGCGTCTGGTCGTCGCGCAGCGTCCCGAACGCGTCGGCCGGGCCCTTGGCGATCTCGGGCGTGAAGACCGAGGTGATCGTCCGCGGGTCGATCCCGGAGGCGTTCTGCGAGTCGCCCCCGCCCTTGATGTTCGCCTGGTCGTAGCGCATCGGCGAGACGACCTCGACGCCGGGCACGCCCTCCAGCTTCTTCGCGACCTCGGGCGAGACCGGCGAGAACCCGTCCTCGTGGGTGACGATCAGCGACGAGCGGCTGAGCTGGTCGTCGACGACCTTGTCGACCGAGCCGCTCAGGCCGGCGGCGAAGATCGCGGTGAAGACCACGAGCGCGAGCCCGATCATCAGCGCCGAGGCGGTGATCGCGGTGCGCTGCGGCTGGCGCTCGGCGTTCTCGCGCGCCAGCCGCCCGGAGATGCCCTGGAACCGCTCCAGCGGCGCGCCGATGAAGCGCGCGAGCGGGCGGACGAGCACCGGCGCGAGCAGCGCGACGCCGAGCATGATCACGACGACCCCGAGCCCGAGCAGCGCGGCCGCCCCCGAGCCGCTGGCGCCGAACAGGCCGACGAGCAGCGCGACGAGGCCGAGCGCGACGACCGCGGACGACGTGATGAGGCGGCGCCGGCTGACGCGCTTGGCGCCCGGCGTGCCCGCCTCGCGCATCGCCTCGACCGGCTCGACCTGCGTCGCGCGGCGCGCCGGCACGAAGCCGGAGACGAGCGTGGCGATCATGCCGACGGCGAGCGCGACGATGATCGTCCGCGCCTCGATCACGGTCCCGGTCGAGGGCAGGTCGATCCCGGCCGAGGACAGCAGCCCGCGCAGCGCGGGCGCGATCACGAGGCCGCCGAGGATGCCGACGACCGAGGCGGCGAAGCCGATCACGAGCGTCTCGACGACGACGGAGTTGAGCACCTGGCGGCGCGAGGCGCCGAGCGTCCGCAGCAGCGCGAACTCGCGCGAGCGCTGCGCCACGGTCACCGCGAACGTGTTGAAGATCAGGAAGCCGCCGACGAACACCGCGATCCCGGCGAACACGAGCAGCGCGATCTTGAGGAAGCCGAGCGAGTCGGTGATGTCGGCCGAGGCCTTGTCGGCCTGCTCCTCGCCGGTCCGCACCTCCGCGCTGCCGCCCAGCTCGCGCGCGACGGCGGCCTTGAGCTGCTCCGGCGACGTCCCGTCCTGCGCGGCGACGGCGATCTCCGACAGCTCGCCCGGCGTGGCGTTGATCCGCTGCACCTCCGACAGCGGCATCGACATGCTCTTGATCCCGAGCGAGCTCTGGTCGCCGAGCTTGGAGATGCCGACGAGGTCGTACTCCTTCGCGGGCGCCCGGCCGGCGATCTTGATCTTGTCGCCGACCGCGAAGCCCTCGTGGTCGGCGGTCGACTTGTCGAGCGTGACCTCGCCGACCTTGTCCGCGCGATGGCCCTCGACGTAGGTCTGCGGGTCGAAGCGCTCCTCGTTGGTCGAGAAGACGATCGACGGCGGGCCGTTGCTGCTGATCGGGTCGCCGTTCTTGCCGAAGATCGTGACCTGCGTCTCGAGCCGCGGGTCGACGGCGGCCACGCCGGGCACCGCCCGGACCTTCTCGAGCGTCCCGGGCGGGAGCGGCTGGATCCGCCCGCCGAAGTCGCCCTCGACGGGCTGCCTGGCGGTGACGTCGACGTCGACGCCCTTGGAGACCTGCTTGAACAGCTGGTCGAACGAGGCGTTGATCGTGTCGGTGAAGATGAACGTGCCGGCGACGAAGGCGACGCCGATGACCACGGCGAACCCCGTCAGCGCGGTGCGCAGCTTGCGGGCGAAGAGCCCGCGGAGGGCCATCCGGGTCATCTACGCGACCTGCTTCATCAGGTCCAGCAGGGCGTCCGCGGACTCCGCGGGCCCGTCGTGCACGATCGCGCCGTCCTGCAGCATCACGACGCGGTCGGCGGTGGCGGCCGCGCCCGCGTCGTGGGTGACCATGATCACGGTCTGGCCGAAGTCGTCGACGGCGCGCCGGAGCAGCCCGAGCACCTCGCCCGCCGACTGCGAGTCGAGGTTGCCGGTCGGCTCGTCCGCGAACACCACCGCGGGCCGCGAGACCAGGGCGCGGGCGATCGCCACGCGCTGCTGCTGGCCGCCGGAGAGCTCGGACGGGCGATGCGTGAGCCGGTCGCCGAGCCCGACCGCGTCGACGAGCGTGCCGAACCACTCGTCGTCGACCTTCGTCCCCGCGAGGGTCAGCGGCAGCGTGATGTTCTCGCGGGCGCTGAGGACCGGGATCAGGTTGAAGGCCTGGAAGACGAACCCGAGCTTGTCGCGCCGCAGCGCGGTCAGGCGCTTGTCGTCGAGGTTCGCGAGCTCCTGCCCGTCGACGACGACCGAGCCCGACGTCGGGCGGTCGAGGCCCGCCAGCAGGTGCATGAGCGTCGACTTGCCGGAGCCGGACGGCCCCATGATCGCCGTGAACTCGCCGGCCGGGAAGCCGATCGAGACGCCGCGCAGCGCGTGCACGGCCGCCTCGCCCTCCCCGTACGTTCGATGGAGGTCCGTCGTCGAGACGATCGTGTCGGTCGCAATCGCGGTCATGCCCGACAGCATCCCGCCGCCCGCGGTCCGATCAAAGGGGAGTTCCCCCTCGCGCCGGTGCGGACAGCCGCACCCGCGCGGTCAGGCGGCGCGCAGGTACGCCAGCACGGCGAGGACCCGGCGGTGGTCCTCCTGCGCGGGCGTCAGGTCGAGCTTGGAGAAGATCGAGGTGACGTGCTTCTCGACCGCGCGCTCGGTCACGACGAGCGCCTCGGCGATCGCGGCGTTCGAGCGGCCCTCGGCCATCAGCCCGAGCACCTCGCGCTCCCGCGGGGTGATCGACTGCAGCGGGTCCTCGCGCCGGCGCCGGCCGAGCAGCAGCGCGACGACCTCGGGATCGAGCGCCGAGCCGCCGTTGGCGACGCGGCGGACGGCGTCGGTGAACGAGTCGACGTCGGCGACGCGGTCCTTGAGCAGGTAGCCGGTCGACTCGGTCGACTCGGACAGCAGCTCGAGCGCGTAGGCCTCCTCGACGTACTGGGAGAGGACGAGCACGCCCGTGTCGGGGTGCGTGGCGCGGATCTCGTGCGCGGCCCGCAGGCCCTCGTCGGTGTGGGTCGGCGGCATGCGGACGTCGACGACGGCGACGTCGGGCTTGTGCGAGCCCACCTTGCGGAGCAGGTCCTCGGCGTCACCGGCCTGCGCGGCGACCTCGAAGCCGAACTCCTCGAGCAGGCGCGCGAGACCCTCGCGCAGGAGCACGGAATCGTCGGCGATGACGACGCGGATCGGATCGCTCATACGGGGATCGAAGCACGAAGCACGGTCCCCGCGCCCTGCGGTGACCGCAACTCGAGCGTTCCGTCGAGGGCGGAGACCCGGTCGGCGAGGCCGCGCAGCCCCGATCCGCGGGTCGGATCGGCCCCGCCGACGCCGTCGTCGGCGACCTCCACGACGGCGTGGCCGTTGGTGCGCGAGATCGAGATCCGGGCCTGCGAGGCGGCCGCGTACTTGGCGACGTTGGTGAGCGCCTCGGCGACGACGAAGTAGGCCGCGGCCTCGACGGCGGGCGGCAGCCGCTCGTCCGGCGTCCGCGCCACCTCGACCGGGACCGGCGAGCGGCCCGCCAGCGCGGCGAGCGCCGGCTCGAGGCCGCGGTCGGAGAGGACGGCGGGATGGATCCCGCGGGCGAGCTCGCGCAGCTCGGCGAGCGCCAGCGTCAGCTCCTCCTGGGCGCCGGCGATCATCGCCTCGGCGCCGTCCGGGTCCTTGTGCAGCCGGCTCTGGGCGACCCGCAGCGTGAGCGAGAGCGCGACGAGCCGCTGCTGGGCGCCGTCGTGCAGGTTGCGCTCGAGCCGCCGGCGCTCGGCGGTCCCCGCGGCGACGATCCGGGCGCGCGAGGCGCGCAGCTCCTCGACCCGCGCACGCAACTGGGCCTGCAGGCGCTCGTTCTCGATCGAGAGGCCGGCGGCGGCGGCGACGGAGCCGACGAGCTCCGGGTCCTCGCACAGCGAGCGGTCGTGGATCAGCGCGCCGACCGCGCGGCCCTCGCGCTCGACGCGGGTCACGGCGCGCGCCGGGTCGTCGTCGCCGGGCAGGACGGCGGGATGGCCGGCGGCGTCGACCCACCGGCGCGGGCGGTCGAGCCAGTAGACGACCTGCAGCGAGCGGTCGCCGAGCGCGGTCGACAGCAGGTCGCGGAGGTCGCTCGGGTCCGGGCCGTCGCCGATCCGGTGCAGGAACTCGGTCACCGCGCCCGCCTGGAGGACGCGCGAGCGCAGCACGCCGAAGACGAAGCCGTAGGGCACGAGCGCGAACAGCGCGAGGCTCGAGCAGCGTCGGTCGCGTCGGAGACCGCGCTGGGGCCCGTCGACCGCTTCGGAGAGCAGCGCGCCGGCGAGCACGATCAGCAGGCCCGCGCCGGACCAGATCACCGGCGCCATCGCGCGCCGCCTCGCCTGCGGCGCGTCGCCGGAAGCGCGCCAGCGTGACGAAGACGACGTAGCCGACCAGCGCGACGGCGATCAGCGAGGTCAGGATGTCGAGGACGCGGTACAGCGTGGCCTGGTCGTCGATGAAGAGCACGGACTGCGGGCAGTTGTCGCAGTCGATCTGCTCGGGCGTCGCGAACAGCAGCGACGGCAGCGGCCCCAGGACGCGAGATCACGTAGCCGGCCGCGACGACCTTGCGCAGCGCGGTCCGAGCCGATCCGGCCGTCGGGGTAGGAGACCAGCATGTGGACGAAGACCGCGAAGTAGACGCTCGAGAGCAGGACGCCGACCGTGAACAGCCAGGCGGCGTCGGCGGCGGCGAGGCTGCTGAGGAAGAACGCGAAGCCGACCGCGGTCATCAGCACGCCGAAGCGGTTGTCCGGCCGCCGCCACCACGCGATCAGCCCGGCGCCGATCCACGACCAGCCGATGAACAGCCCGAGGACGCCCTGGAAGCGCGCGCGCCTCGATGTGGTCGGACGACAGGACGATCGCGAGCGCGACCAGTCCGACGACGACGCCTTCGATCGCGACGAGCCCGAGCGCGCGTCGCAGACCGCTCACGGCGAGAGGAGCTCCTGCACGCGCTCACCGGAGAGCTCGGCCTTGGGGACGAAGCCGCAGGCGCCCGACGTGGTGACGAGCGGGCCGAAGTCGGCGGGATCGCGGCTCGAGGTCATGATCACGGTCGGGTGCTCCAGGTGCGACGTTATCCGCTCACAGACGTCGAAGCCGTCGATGTCGGGGAGCTGGACGTCGAGCAGGACGACCTCGGGGCGGAGCCGGCAGCACTCCTCGAGCGCCGAGGCGCCGTCGGCCGCCTCGCCGACCACGCTGAACCCGTCCGACTCGAGCACGACGCGCGCACTCGCCCGGAACGACGGGTGGTCGTCGACGATCAGGATCGTTGGCCCCATGGCTTCGGCTCCGATTGTGGACGCAAGCAGATAGCGCGCCCATACGGGTGGCCACACCCCCTTATGCCGCTATTGCGCGTGCGATCTCGAGGCATGCCTGCCCGGGATCGTTCGCGCCGAACACCGCAGATCCTGCGACGAACAGCGTCGCGCCCGCGCGCGCGCACGGGCCGGCGGTCGCGGCGTCGATCCCGCCGTCGACCTCGAGCACCGGCCCGTCGCCGAGCGTGGCCCGCAGCCGCTCGATCTTCGCGAGCGAGCCGGGCAGGAACGCCTGGCCGCCCCAGCCGGGGTTCACGGTCATGCAGAGGACGAGGTCGAGGTGCTCGACGAGCTCGTCGATCGCGCCCACCGGGGTGCCGGGGTTCAGCGCGAGGCCGGCGCGGCAGCCGGCGTCGCGGACGGCGTTGAGCGCGTAGTTCGCGTGCGGGGTCGCCTCGACGTGGATCGTGATCCCGTCCGCGCCCGCCTGCGCGAAGTTCGCGACCTGCTGCTCGGGGCGCTCGATCATCAGGTGGACGTCGATGAAGCCGCCCGCGTCGTGGACCTGCCCGGCGAGCGCCTCGACGACCGCCGGGCCCATGCTCAGCGGCGGGACGAAGTGGCCGTCCATGACGTCGACGTGGATCGTGCGCGCGCCGGCGTCGAGGACCGTGGCGACCTGCTCGCCGAGGCGGGCGAAGTCGGCGGCGAGGATCGAGGGTGCGACGCCGGCCGGCGCCGCCATCAGATCGGCTGGAGCATCGAGCTCCGGCAGTGGTTGCAGGTGTAGAGCGCCGTGCTCGACATGCGCACGATCGTCGAGTGCTCGCCGCAGTTCGGGCACACGGAGGCGAGCTCGAAGCGGCGCAGGCAGTTCACGCAGCGGTAGCGGCCGGGCAGGTTCGTCGCCCGCAGCCAGGGCTCGTGGCACGCCGGGCAGACGTCGCCGAGGTCGACCTCGTCATCGCTCACGCGGGCTCCCGGCGGAGCCGCGCGATGAAGAACCCCTCGGTCCCGTCGCGGTGCGGGAGCGTCTGCAGGAACGCTGGCACGCCCCCATGCTCCCACAGCGGGACGTCGTCGCGCAGGTCGTCCGCGCTGAAGTCCGCGCGCTCGGCGAGGAACGCGCGCACGACGTCCTCGTTCTCGGCGGGCGAGATCGTGCAGGTGCTGTAGACGAGCGTGCCGCCGGGGCGGACGGCGTCGGCCCCGGCCGCGAGGATCGCCGCCTGCGTGCGCGCGAGCCGGTCCGGCGTGCCCGCCTCCTTGCGCCAGCGGGCGTCGGGGCGGGAGGCGAGCGTGCCGAGGTCCGAGCAGGGCGGGTCGACGAGCACGCGGTCGAACGCTCTCCTGCTGCGGCTCGGCGGCGTCGGCGGTCCGGACGGTGACGCAGGTCGCGCCCATCCGGCGCGCGGTGCGGCGCAGCGCCTCGGCGCGGCCGGCGTGGCGCTCGACGGCGACGACGGCGCCGGTGTCCTCCATCAGCGCCGCGAGGTGGGTCGTCTTCCCGCCGGGCGCCGCGCACAGGTCGAGCACGCGCTCGCCCGGGCGCGGGGCGAGCACGCGCGCGACGGTCATCGCGGCGCGCGACTGCGGCATGAAGCGGCCGGCGTGCCAGAGCGGGGAGTCGAAGGCGTCGAAGGCCTCGTCGAGGAGGAGCCCCTCGGGGAGGCCGGGCGCGGGTCGCGCGGCGACCGGCAGCTCCGCCGCGAGCGCGGCGGCGTCGCCGCGCAGGGTGTTGGCGCGCAGCGCGGCCTCGGCGGGCTCGTTGTCGGCGGCCATGAGCGCGCGGGCGGCGTCGGGCCCGAGCGCGTCGAACCAGAGCGCGGCGATCCACTCGGGGTGGGAGTGGCGCAGCGCCGCCTCGGCCGGCGTGCCGTCCGGGAGCGCCGCGACCGCCGCGGCAGCCTCGCGCGCGCCGCGCCGGAGGACGGCGTTGACGAGCTTCGCGCCGTTCGGCGAGGCCGGCTTGACGAGCTCGACGGACTCGGTGACCGCGGCGTGGGCGGGGACGCGGTCCAGGTACGCCAGCTGGTAGAGGCCGAGCCGGAGCGCGGCGAGGACGATCGGCTCGAGCCGGCCGGTCGGCCGGTCCGCGAAGCGCTCGATCAGGTGGTCGAGCGTGGCGCGGCGCTGGACCGCGCCGTAGGCCAGCCGGGTGGCGAGCGCGCGCTCGCGCGGGTCGAGCTTCATGCGCCCCGCCTCGCCGCGGAGCGCCCGATCCGCCCATGCGTCATCCTCGAACACGCGCCGCAGGACGGTCATCGCACAGACCCTGGCCGCCGTGGGCGCGTTGCCGCTCGATTCCGCGTATAGCGTCTCCACGCGATCTACCGGTTTAATGTCTGGACGAGATCCTCGGAAACTCGTCGATCGGCATCGAACAATCGTCCAGACAGGGTCCAGAGCTCTTCAGCCCGACGAGGATTCAGCCGATGGGCTGGTTGGATAGGGGATGAGCTCGAATGCCGGATCACACCATCGGTAGTAGCAGCGCCACCAAGCAGGGGCGCACATCGCACGCCCGCGATCTGAAGTTCGCGGGTGCGATCTCGGCCGGCCTCGTCTCGGCGATCCTGGTCGGCGGCGCGCTGCTCGCGCCCGTGGCCGACTGGAACGGCATCACCTCCTCGCCCCAGAGCGACGAGGGCCAGACCCTCACGCTCGCCGATCCGCCGCCGCTCCGCGTCGGCGACACCACGCGCCCGACGCGCACCGCCGCGTCGCGCGGCCTCGGTCAGCTCGGCCTCGGCGTCAGCACGGTCGGCGACCTCGGCCTCGTCGTCTCGCTGCCCGGCGGCGGCGCCACCTCGCCGCGGCGGCGGCGGCGCGACCTCGCCCGGCGGCGGTGGACCGCACCCGGCGCGACGCCCGGCGACGACCGCGACGACGACGCGCGGCTCGACGACCACGCGCTCCGGCGGGCGCGGTCGGCGACGGCGGCATCAGCGACCCGCCGAACCCGAACTTCAACCCGGACGCGACGGCGACGGCGTCCCGGACCAGCGCTGGCAGGCGTACAACCTGCGACGTCGAACGACCCGAACGGCGACGCGGACGGCGACGGCATCTCCGAACAAGGAAGAGCTCAACCTCCGCACGACGCCGACCCAGCAGAACACCTACGGCGCGAAGGACTCGATATCGACTCGGACGGCGACGGCGTCCGCAACGGGATCGAGGTGAAGGCCGGGACGAACCCGACCGACCCGAGCTCCACGCCCGACCAGCCGCAGCTGGACACCGACAAGGACGGCGTCACCGACGAGCTGGAGATCGAGCTCGGCACCGATCCGCTCACGCTCCGACAGCGAGTCGACAGCGACGGCGACGGCACCTCCAACGCCGACGAGGTCGCGGCCGGCACCAACCCGGGCGACGCGAGCTCGTTCCCGGCGATCGCGCCCGACCCGACCGGCAACGGCGACCCGGACAACCCGCAGGGCCCGGGCGGCGACGACAACGGCACGACCAACCCCGGCCGTGTGCCGGACGCCGACGACGATGGCGGCGACGACGACAGCGGCGATCCGGGCACCCCGGGCGGCGACGACGGCGCGCAGCCCCCGACCGCGAACCCGACGCCGGCTCCGGACAACCCGGCTCCCGCGAACCCGACGCCCGCGCCCGACAACCCGGCTCCCGCGAACCCGACGCCCGCGCCCGACAACCCGGCTCCGGCGAACCCGACGCCCGCGCCCGGACAACCCGGCTCCGGCGAACCCGGCGCCCGCGCCGACGACAACCCGGCCCCCGCCAACCCGGCCCCGCGCCGACGACAACCCGGCTCCCGCGAACCCGGCCCCGCGCCGACGACAACCCGGCGCCCGCCAACCCCGCGCCCGCCGACGACAACCCGGCGCCCGCCAATCCGGCCCCGGCCGCCGATCCCGCGCCCGCTGCTGCGGCCCCCGCTCCGGCTCCGGCCGCCCCTCCGGCTCCGGCGACGCCGCCCCCGCCGCCGCCGACCCCCGTCCCGGCCGCTCCGGCGCCCGCCGCGGCTCCGGCGCCCGCTCCGGCTCCCGCCCCCGCTGCGGCTCCCGCCCCGGCCCCGGCGCCCGCCGCCGCTCCGGCGCCCGCCGCGCCCGCGCAGTAGCGCTCAGCCGGCCGCGCAGCGCTCGAGCGCGCGCGTGAGGTCGCGCTCCAGCGTCGTCCCGCGCCAGCCGTCGTCGAGCTGCGGCAGGTGCGGTGCGAACCGTGCGTCGCCGCTCAGCGCCGCCGAGGAGGATCGTCGCCTCCAGCAGGGCATGGCGCGACCAGACCGTCGCGCCGCGCTCGGCGTCCGCCAGCAGCGCCAGCGCGGGCTCGACCGCGCGCGGGTCCGCGCGCAGCGCCAGGCCGTGGACGGCCTCGATCCGCGCCTCCGCGTCGCCGTCGTCGAGCCGCGCCACGAGCGCGTCGCGCAGCTCGGGCGAGTCCTGGTCGGTGAGCGTCCCGAGCGCGAAGGTCGCCCAGTCGCGGATCGCCGGCTCCGTGTCGCGCGAGAGCTCGACGAGCGCGGCGACCGCGGCCGGGTCGGCGCGGCCCGCGAGCGCGTCGACGACGCCGTCGCGGACCGCCGCGTGCGGGTGGCCGCGCAGGCCGAGCAGCACGTCGAGCCCCCAGGGCGCGCCGAGCTGGCCCAGCGCCTCGGCGACGACCGCGAGCACGGCCGGATCCGCCTCGACGGCGGCCATCCCCTCCAGCAGCGCCGCGGAGGCCGCCGGCTGCGACCGCAGCGGCGCGCCCAGCTGCCCGGCGACGTAGGCGGCGACGCTGCGCGCCACCGGATCGGGGTCGTCCGCGAGGCCGCGCAGCGCGTCGAGGACCTCCGGCGTCCCGCGCCAGCCCAGCGCGGCGAGGCCGGGCGCCCACTCCTCCGCCCCGGCCCACTCCGCGCGGGCGCGGCCGACGAGCTCCTCCACCGAGAGCCCCGGCAGCGTGGGGTCGAGCCAGAAGTCGGTCAGCGCGGGATCGGGGCGGCCGCGCAGCCAGTCGCCCGCCGCCATCGGCCGCCCGCCGGGCGGCCGGATCTCGGTCAGCTCGAGCGCGCCGCCGCGGCAGTCGAGCAGGAGCCGCTCGCCGTCCGTCCGCACGCGGCCGCCGGCCGGCGCCAGCGTCGGGCCGTCGACCGCCGCGGCGACGACGCCGAGGAAGCTCCCGTCGGGCAGCGGGATCCGCGCGCCGATGTGCGGCCGCAGCGCGCGCACCGTCCGCTCCGCCGTCTCGGGCCGCCGCGTCGGGTCGAGCGCGCGGTCCGCGGCCTCGATCTTGTGCGCGTAGGTCACGCCGGCCGCGTCCTGCTCGACCCACGGCGGGCGCTCGTCGAGCGCCCGCACCAGGAGCCGGCCCGCGAGCTCCTGCAGCCGCGCGGCGAGCGTGCCGTAGTCGTCGTCCGGCCCGATCGGCGTCGCCTCGGCGAGGCACACCGGGCCGGAGTCCAGCCCCGCGGTGAGCCGCATGATCGAGACGCCGGTCTCGGCGTCGCCGGCCATGATCGCCCGCTCCAGCGGCGCCGCGCCGCGCCAGCGCGGCAGCAGCGACGGGTGCACGTTGACGATCTCGTGGTCGGACAGCAGCGGCTCCTTGACCAGCACGCCGTAGGCGCAGACGACGAGCGCGCCGGGCTCCTCCGCCGCGATCCGCGCGAGCACGTCCGGCGCGTGCAGGTCCTCGGGCTGGATCAGCTCGAGCCCGAGCGCCCGCGCCGCGTCGGCGACCGGCGGCGCCTGCAGCGAGCGCCCGCGGCCCTTCGGCCGGTCGGGGCGGGTGACGACGAGCGACGGGCGGTGCGCGCTCGCGGCGAGCCGCTCGAGCACCGCGGCGGCGAACGGCGACGTGCCGAGGTAGACGGTGCGCACCGGCGGCGTCAGGCGGCGGCGGGCGCGTTCGCCTCGCGCAGGGCGCGCATCGCCTGCTTGCGCTGGTCGCGCGACGTCCGGTCGAGGATCAGGACGCCGTCGAGGTGGTCCATCTCGTGCTGGATCACCCGCGCCTCGAGGCCCGAGGCCTCGATCAGGATCGCCTCGCCGCGCTCGTCCTGGGCGCGGACGCGCACGTGGACCGGCCGCTCGACGTCGACGAGCACGCCCGGCAGGCTCAGGCAGCCCTCCTCGAGCGGCTCGCGCTCGTCGCTCGCCCACTCGAGCACCGGGTTGACGAGCGCCGCGACGGCCGCCTCGGCCTCGACGCGGTAGACCAGCACGCGGTGCATGACGCCGACCTGGGTCGCGGCCAGGCCGATCCCCAGCGCGTCGTTCATGACCTGCCCCATGCGGCGGATCTCGTCGCGCAGCGCGTCGTCGAAGCGGTCGATCGGCAGCGCCCGGCTGCGCAGGACGGGGTCGCCGTGCTTGCGGACGAGCGTCAGCGCCGCGTCGCGGCGCGCGCGCGTCTCGGGATCCAGCGTCGGGGCGGGATCCTCCTCGGCGACCTCGGTGGGCTCGTCGGACACGGGCGTCAGTTTATTGCGGGTCGACGTCAACCGAAAAGGCGACCTCGCGGTGCTCGCGCGCGTTCGCCGCGCGGTCGACCGCGACCCGCACCGCGGCGATCGCCGCCGCGCGGTCGTGGGCCTTGACGACCACCTGGGACCGGTGCCGCCCGCGGAGCCGGAACAGCGGCGCCGGCCCGAGCACGGTCGCGCCGTGCGCGCCGCGCCGCCGCGTCGGCGATCGCCCCCGCGGCCGCCCGCGGCGGGCCGGCGGCGTCCGCCGAGCAGACCACCCGGATCAGGTCCGCGTACGGCGGATAGTCGAGCGCGCGCCGCCGCGCCAGCTCGCCGGTCACGAAGCCGCGCGTGTCGTGCCGCGCCGCCGCCGCGATCGCGGGCGCGTCCGGCGCCGTCGTCTGCACGAGCACGCGCCCGCCCAGCGGCCCGCGCCCCGCCCGCCCGGCGAGCTGCGCGATCAGGGCGAACGTCCGCTCCTCCGCCCGGAAGTCGGGGAACCGCAGCGTCGCGTCGGCGTCGACGACGACCCCGAGCGTGACGTCCGGGAAGTCGTGCCCCTTGGCCACCATCTGCGTGCCCACGAGCAGCCCGGCGGGCGCGGCGGCGAACCGCGCCAGCAGCGCGGGCACCGCGTCCTTCGCGGACGCCGTGTCGGCGTCGAGCCGGAACACCGGCACGTCGAGCGCCTCGACGAGCTCGGCCTCGAGCCGCTCGGTCCCCGCCCCGTAGCGCGCGACCGAGGGCGAGCCGCACGCGTCGCAGCGCCCCGGGATCCGCTCGCGATGGCCGCAGTGGTGGCAGGCGACGACGTCCTCGGCGCGGTGCAGCACCAGGGCGACGTCGCACTGCGGGCACTCCCAGACCTTCCCGCACGTCCGGCAGGTGAGGAAGTTCGACCAGCCGCGCCGGTTGAGCAGCAGGATCGCCTTGCGCGCGCCCGTGAGCGCGAGCCGCGTCTCCGGGTGCAGCGGATGCCGCGATCCGCGCATGTCGAGCACCTGGACCGGCGGCAGCGGGCGGCTCCCGACGCGGTCCGGCAGCGTCAGGTGCGGCAGCGCCGCCCAGGTCTCCGGCCGCGGCGTCGCCGACCCGGCCACGAAGCGCGCCGCCGGCGCGCCGGATCCGCTCCCCCGCGACGTGGCGGGCGTCGTAGCGCGGGTCGCCCTCGTGCTTGTAGGACGGATCGTGCTCCTCGTCGACGACGATCAGCCCGAGGTCGCGGACCGGGGCGAAGACGGCCGACCGCGGGCCGACCGCGATCCGCGCCTCGCCGGTCCGCAGCCGCCGCCACTCGTCGTAGCGCTCGCCCTCGCCCAGCGCGGAGTGCAGCAGCGCGACGGTGTCGCCGAAGCGCGCGCGGAACCGCCCGACGGTCTGCGGCGTGAGCGCGATCTCCGGCACGAGGACGATCACGCCCTTGCCCCGCTCCAGCGCCGCCGCCGCCGCGCGCAGGTAGACCTCGGTCTTGCCCGAGCCCGTGACCCCGTGGAGCAGGTGCGTGCCGCCCTCGGCCACCGCCGCGACCGCGACGCGCTGCGCGTCGGTCAGCTCGACCTCGGCGTCGCCGTGCGCGACGGTCAGCGGCGACCGCCGCCGGTCGCGCGGACCGATCGCGACGAGCCCGCGCGCCTCGAGCCGCCGCAGCGCGGAGAGGTCCCGGCCGGCGGTGCGCGGCAGCGCCTCGAGCAGCGCGCGCTGGTTCGCCGTCAGCCGCTCGCCGTCGAGCGGCGCGGCGGTCCGGTCCGCCCACAGCTCGGTCCGCGGCCGCCCGCGCGGCGGCAGCACGAGCGAGAGCGCCCGCGCCGGCGTCGAGCAGTACTCCTCCGCCATCCAGAGGGCGAGGCCGACCAGCTCCGCGGGCACCGAGTCCGCGCGGACCTCGCGCGGCGTGACGAGCCGCTCGGCCGGGACCTCGGTGGTGTCCGCCAGCCCGACCACCACCCCGTCGAGCGCCTGGTGCCCGAACGGGACCCGCACGACCGACCCGACCGCGACCGGCGCGTCCGGCAGCGCGTAGTCGAACGGCCCGGCGAGCCGCCGGGTCGTGGTGAGCGGTTCGACGCGCGCGATCACGGGCGGATGACGCTAGCCGCCGCCGCGGACGCGGATAGGCTCGGGCGATGCGGATCGTCGTCACGAGCGTCCTGGTCGACGACCAGGCGAAGGCCCTGCGGTTCTACACCGAGGTGCTCGGCTTCGAGCCGAAGCACGACGTCCCGGTCGGCGCGGCGCGCTGGCTCACCGTCACCGCGCCCGGCGAGCCCGACGGGACCGAGCTGCTGCTCGAGCCGGACGGCCACCCGGCGGCGAAGCCGTTCAAGGCGGCGCTCGTCGCCGACGGCATCCCGTTCACGTCGTTCGGGGTCGAGGACGTCGCCGCCGAGGTCGAGCGGCTGCGCGGGCTCGGCGTCCGGATCGTCCAGGAGCCGGTCGAGCACGGCCCGGTCACGACCGCGGTGTTCGACGACACCTGCGGCAACCTGATCCAGATCGCCCAGCAGGACGGCTGAGCCCGTGGACCGGATCCTGCGCGGCGACAACCTCCCGCTGCTGCGCGCCGAGCCGGACGCGTCGGTCACGCTCGCCTACCTCGACCCGCCGTTCAACACGGGCCGGCGCCAGGCCCGCCGCACGCTCGCGACGGTCGCCGACCCCGACGGGGACCGGACCGGCTTCGGCGGCCGCCGCTACGCGAGCCGGCTGCTGGAGACCAGCTCGTACCGCGACGCGTTCGACGACTACCTCGGCTTCCTCGCCCCGCGGCTCACCGAGGTCCACCGGCTGCTCGCGCCGCACGGCACGCTCTACTTCCACATCGACTACCGCGAGGCGCACTACTGCAAGCTGCTGCTGGACGAGCTGTTCGGCCGCGACTGCTTCCTCAACGAGCTGATCTGGGCCTACGACTACGGCGCCAAGCCGCGCAACCGCTGGCCCGCGAAGCACGACACGATCCTCGTCTACGTCAAGGACCCGGCGCGCTACCTGTTCGACGCCGACGCGGTCGACCGCGAGCCGTACATGGCGCCCGGCCTCGTCACGCCCGAGCAGCGCGAGCGCGGCAAGCGGCCGACCGACGTGATCTGGCACACGATCGTCTCCCCCACCGGCCGCGAGAAGACCGGCTACCCGACGCAGAAGCCGGAGGGGCTCGTCCGCCGCCTCGTGCAGGCCTCGAGCCGGCCCGGCGACCTCTGCCTCGACCCGTTCGCGGGCTCGGGCACGCTCGGCGCCGTCGCGGCGGCGCTCGGCCGCCACTACCTGCTGATCGACGAGGCGCCCGAGGCGATCGCGGTCATGGAGCGCCGGCTGGGCGCTCAGGCCGCGGCCTGAAGGCCCGACCAGAACGCGTGGTCGGCCTCGCCGAGCGGGGTCGACGGCGGCGCGCCGCCGTAGTACTCGCGGGCGATCGCGTTCCAGTCCGCCGCGGCGCGGACCTCGCCGAGCGTGGAGAGCACGAGCCCCTCCATCCGGCGTAGCAGCAGCGCCTGCGGCGGGATCGTCTGGCGCCGCATCTGCTGGAAGTAGGGCGAGCGCGGCCCGCCGGTGTCGTCGAGCAGCGCCGCGACCCAGGCCGGCGACATCCGCCGCACGCCCGGCTCGAGGTACCACGCGCCCATCCCGGCGACCTGCGCGAGCAGGTCCTCCGGCACGAAGGCGGCAGGATCCGGCAGGTAGCCGAGGTCGGCCAGCGCGGCGTGGACGCCGGCGGCGTCGTCGGCCTCGACCGCGACCGCCACCGCCGCCTCGCGCTCGATGTAGCCACGCTCGAGCACGCGCATGAGCCCGAAGTCGAGGAAGCCCACGCGCCCGTCCTCGAGCAGCAGGTAGTTGCCCGGGTGCGGGTCGCCGCAGACGCGGCCCAGGTGGTGGACGAGCCCGAAGTAGAAGCGGAAGACGATCTCGCCGAAGCGGTCGCGCGTGGCCTCGTCGCGCCGCTTGACCGCCTCGAAGCGGTCGCCGACGAGCAGGTCCGTGACCAGCACGCGCCGGCTGGAGAGGTCGGTATGGACCTCGGGCACGTGCGCGAACGGATGGCCGCGGTGCGCACGGGCGACCGCGCGCTGGTTCTGGGCCTCGAGCTCGTAGTCGAGCTCCTCCGCGATCCGCTCGCGCAGCTCGGCGTAGACCGCCTTGACGTCGAGGCCGGGCGCCAGCCGCTTGACCAGCGGGCAGCAGCAGCGTCAGGTTGCGCAGGTCGGTGTCGACCGCCTCCGCGACGCCGGGGTACTGCACCTTGACCGCCACCGGCTGCCCGTCGCGCGTCACCGCGCGGTGGACCTGGCCGATCGAGGCGGCCGCGAACGCCTCCTCCTCGAACGAGGCGAAGATCGCCGACGGCTTCTCCCCCAGCTCGGAGCGCAGCAGCTTCTCGACCTGCTTGTACGGCAGCGGCGGGACGTCGTCGCGCAGCGCCGCCAGCGTCTGCTTGAAGTTCTCGCGCTCGTCCTCGGGCAGCGCGGTGAAGTCGACCGTCGAGAGCACCTGGCCGACCTTCATCGCCGCGCCGCGCATCTGGCCGAGCTGCTCGACGAGCTCGCGCGCCAGCGCGGCGGCGCGCTCGCCGGTCGCCTCGTCGGCGCGCTCGGGCGAGCGGACGACGTTCGCGGCGCGCGTGCCGACCCAGCGGGCCGACTGCCCGGCGACCAGCCCGCCGAGCCGGGCGGAGCGGGAGATCCGGGAGGTGGGTGGGTTGCGCGGCTCTGGCATCGCTCCTGAGCGTACGGAGCGGCGCTCCCCGGCGACCATACGGCTACCCCGCGAACCTGCGAGGCTGCGCGCCGTGATCCGCGCCTTCGGTCCCGGCCGCGTCAACCTGATCGGCGAGCACACGGACTACAACGGGGGCCTGGCGCTGCCGTTCGCGATCGCCCGCGGCGTCACCGCCGAGGCGGAGCCGCGCGACGACGGCGCGATCGTCGCCGAGGCCCGCGACCTCGGCGAGGACGACCGCTTCGCCGCCGCCGACCCCGGCCGCGCGGACGGCTGGCGGGCGTTCGTCCGCGGCACGGTCGCCGAGCTGCGCGCCGCCGGCGTCCCGCTCGAGGGAGCCCGGATCGCGTTCGGCGGCGACGTCCCGGCGGGCTCGGGGCTGTCGTCGTCGGCCGCGCTGGAGGCGGCGCTCTGCCTCGCGCTGCTCGCGGTCGCCGGCGCGCCCGAGCCCGACCGCGTCGAACTGGCCAGGCTCTGCTCGCGGGTCGAGAACGACTGGGTGGGCGCGGAGACCGGCCTGCTCGACCAGCTCGCCTCGCTCTGCGGCCGCGACGGCGAGGCGATCCGGATCGACTTCGCCACGCTCGACGTCAGCCCCGTGCCGCTCGACCTCGGGGACTGGCGGCTCGTCACGCTCGACTCGGGCGCGGAGCACGTCCACGCCGCCGGCGGCTACAACGAGCGCCGCGCCGAGTGCCGCGCGGCCTGCGAGGCGCTCGGCATCGAGCGGCTCAGCGACGCCGACCCCGGCGCGGCCGCCGCGCTCCCCGACCCGCTCGACCGGCGCGCGCGCCACGTGCTGACCGAGAACGCGCGGGTCGACGCGATGGTCGCCGCGCTCCGCGCCGGCGACCTGGACGCGGCCGGGCGCCTGCTCGACGCGAGCCACGCGAGCCTGCGCGACGACTACGACGCCAGCGTCCCCGCGGTCGAGGACACGGTGCGGGCGCTGAAGGACGCGGGCGCGGCGGGCGCCCGGATGGTCGGCGGCGGCTTCGGCGGCTCGGTGCTGGCGCTACTGCGGCCGGGGGTCGTCGCCCCGGTCGGCGTCCGCGACGTCCGGCCCGGACCCCCCGCCGCCCTGCTCTGACTCGGCCAGCTCCTCGCCGAGCGGGCGCGCGAGCGCCCAGGTCACGAAGATCGCCGAGATCACGAGCATCCCGAGCCCGGCCCAGAGGTTGATGTTGACGTCCGCCGCCTTGGCGATCTCCGCGTCGCTGTCGGTGATGCCCAGGATGATCAGGAGCACCCCCCAGACGCCGAACACCCCGCCGATGATCCGGCGCAGGTCGAACAGGTTGGCGGCCTGCGCGGCGCGCGCGCCACCCTCGCTCGCGGCGGTGCTCTCGGTGCGCTCGACCAGTGGATCGTCGGACATCGTCTCGCTCCTACCAGAGAAGGATGGTCAGGATCGCAGCTCCGGTGAGCACGAAGCCTGCCAGCAGCTTCGGCGACTCCCACCAGCGGAGCACGCGCGCCTCGTGGAGCTCGTCGACGTTCGCCATGCCGTAGACCAGTCCCTGCAGCTCGGAGATCGGCTTCGGCGTGGTCACCAGCGTGACGATCACGGTCACGATCGCGTCGACCACGAACGCCGACCCGGCGCCCCACATCGACTCGTCGAGGTCGGAGCCGAAGCTGATCCAGCCCGCCTTGTAGCCGACGAACAGGCCCGCCGCGGTGATCGTGCCCGCGATCAGCCCCCACAGGCCCGCCGCGGGCGTCATCCGCTTCCAGAACATGCCGATGATGAACGTGGCGAACAGCGGCGCGTTGAAGATCGAGAACAGCGCCTGCAGGTAGTTCATGAGGTTGTCGTACGTCGACGCGATCAGCGCGGTGCCGATCGAGACGAAGATGCCGACGATCGTCGCGATCCGGCCGAACCGCACGTACCACTCGTCCGGCTGGTCGCGCTTGAGGTACGGCTCGACGATGTCGGTGGTGACCACCGTGTTGAAGGCGGACACGTTCGCCGCCACGCCGGCCATGAACGAGGCCATCAGGCCCGTGAGCGCGATCCCCAGCATGCCGTTCGGCAGGTAGTGGTCGACCAGCAGCGGGATCGCGTTGTTGTACTGCTTGTTCGCGTCCTCGCCGCCGAGGCCGGGGATCACGACGAGCGCGATCATGCCCGGCAGGATCAGGATGAAGGGCAGGAACAGCTTGGGGATCGCCCCGATCAGCGGCGTGCGCTGGGCGGCGGAGAAGTCCTTGGCCGAGAGCGCGCGCTGGACCTCGGCGAAGTTCGTCGTCCAGTACCCGAAGGCGAGCACGAAGCCGAGGCCGAAGACGATCCCGATCCAGGTCGCGCCGATCGGGTTGGTCACGTCGCCCGGGTTCGTGCCCTGGAGCGCGTGCAGGCCGGCGTCGCCGATCGGCGAGCCGCCGATCTTCTCCTTGAGCCCGTTCCAGCCGCCGACGTCGACGAGCCCGACGATCGTCAGCGGGAGCAGCGCCGCCACGATGACGAAGAACTGGAGCACCTCGTTGTAGATCGCCGACGAGAGGCCGCCCAGGCTGATGTAGCCGGCCACGATGAAGGCGGCGACGACGATGCCGACGATGATCGGCCAGCCCAGCATCAGCTGGAGCACGAGCGCGAGCGCGTAGAGGTTCACGCCCGCGATCAGGATCGTGGCCAGCGCGAAGGTGACCGAGTTGAAGATGTGCGACGAGTTGTTGAAGCGCAGCCGCAGGTACTCCGGCACCGAGCGGACCTTGGAGCCGTAGTAGAACGGCATCATCACGAGCCCGAGGAAGACCATCGCCGGGATCGCGCCGATCCAGTAGTAGTTGACCGTCGCCACGCCGTACTGGGCGCCGTTGGCGGCCATGCCGAGCACCTCGATGGCGCCCAGGTTCGCCGAGATGAACGCCAGGCCGGTGATCCACGCCGGCAGCGAGCGCCCCGACAGGAAGTAGTCGAGCGAGGTATGGACGTAGCGCTTCGCCGCGAACCCGATCCCGAGCACGACCACGAAGTACGTGATCAGGATCGCGTAGTCGATGAAGTTGGTGTCCAGGCGGACGTCGGTCACGGTCTCTCCCCTCGGCTCCGGCCGGTCCCTACCCGCTTTGGGGCAGGGTGAAGCGGCCCCCGCGCCAATCGACGCGAGGGCCGGAGATCCGTGGTGCTAGGCGGTGGCGGCGGCGCCCAGGCCGGCGGCGCTGCGGAGCGCGTCGGCCTTGTCGGTGCGCTCCCACGTGAAGTCGTGGTCGTCGCGCCCGAAGTGGCCGTACGCGGCCGTCTTCTGGTAGATCGGCCGGTGGAGCTTGAGGTACTCGCGGAACGCCCCCGGCCGCAGGTCGAAGTGCGCGTCGACCAGCTCGGCGATCTGCGCAGCGGCCGACCTTCTCGGTCCCGAACGTCTCGACGTACACGGACACCGGGTGCGCGACGCCGATCGCGTAGGCGACCTGCACCTCGCAGCGGTCGGCGAGCCCGGCCGCGACGACGTTCTTGGCGACGTAGCGCGCCGCGTAGGCCGCGGAGCGGTCGACCTTGCTCGGGTCCTTGCCGCTGAACGCGCCGCCGCCGTGGCGGGCCATGCCGCCGTAGGTGTCGACGATGATCTTGCGGCCGGTCAGGCCCGCGTCGCCGACCGGGCCGCCGATCACGAACCGGCCGGTCGGGTTGACCAGGAAGTGCTTGCGCAGCTTCTTGGCGTCGTAGAGGTCCTTCGGCAGGACCGGCTCGACGACGTGCTCCCAGAGATCCTCCGGGATCAGCGACTCCGCGCCCTCCTTGTGCTGCGTCGAGATCAGCAGCTTCTCGATCTCGACCGGGCGGCCGTCGCGGTAGCGCACGGACACCTGCGTCTTGCCGTCCGGGCGCAGGTACGGCACGACCTCGGCCTTGCGTACGTCGGCCAGCCGCTGGGCCAGCTTGTGCGCCAGCGAGATCGGCAGCGGCATCAGCTCGTCGGTCTCGTTCGACGCGTAGCCGAACATCATCCCCTGGTCGCCCGCGCCGGCGATGTCGAGTTGATCGTCGTCGGTCGCCTCGACGCGCGTCTCGTACGCCTTGTCGACGCCCTGCGCGATGTCGGGCGACTGCTTGTCGATCGCGTTGATGACCGCGCAGGAGTCCGCGCTGAAGCCCAGGTCGGCGTCGTTGTAGCCGATCTTGCGGATCGTCTCGCGCGCGATCGTCCTGGATGTCGACGTAGGTCTCGGTCGAGATCTCGCCCGACACGACCACGAGGCCGGTGTTCACGAGCGTCTCGCACGCCACGCGCCCGTACGGGTCGTCCTTCAGCACGGCGTCCAGGACGCCGTCGGAGATCTGGTCGGCGACCTTGTCCGGGTGGCCCTCGGTGACGGACTCGGACGTGAAGAGGTACTCGTTGTCTGCGTACTGGCTCATGGGATCTGGAGGAACAGCTCCGCGGTCGTGTCGGATGGATGGGCGGGGTCTTGGGTGACGACGGCGCCCGCCGCATGCACGCGACGCAGGTCGTCGCGGGCCGTCGCGAGGCCGGAGATCGCCGTCAGGCCGGTCTCCTCGCCGAGCGCGAGGAGCTGCCTGAGGTCGAGGAAGACTAGCGAGTCGGCCCGATCCGGAACCTCGCCTATGGTCGCCGCGAAGGCGGGTGCGGCGGCGAGCGTGCCGCGCGGCGGGAGCAGCCCGGCCGGCGCGGTGGAGATCACGAGCGCATCGCCGCTGACCGCGTAGCTGGGCGCGAGCTGGGGCGTCGCGCGCAGCGAGAAGGCGTCGAGCCCGCCGATCGTCGCCGGGCGGAAGCCCGGCACGGTGCCCGGCAGCGCGAGCCGGGCCGCGAGCGGCTGCTGGAGCCGCGCGAGCGCGGCGCCGGTGCGGCCGGCGTCCGCCGTGCGCGCCTTGAGCGTGACGACGGGCGCGCCGGCGGCGGTCCCCTCCGGGTCCTCCGCCGGCCCGGTGACCGACAGCGCGACCTCGCCGTCGAGCGGTGCCAGCAGGTCCTGGTCGAGGTCGATCTGGGCCTCGCGCCGCAGCAGCCGGCGGAGCTGCCCGACGACCCGCGTCGCGCCGAGCCGCTCGGCGAGCGCGGCCAGCCGCGCCGCGCTGCGCACGCCGAGGTACGCGGCCGCCCGCTCCGGGACGCGCTCGAGCAGCAGCGGCTCGAACGCCGCGTCCTCCGGCGCGCCGCCCGACACCCGGGCCGTGACGCGCAGGCCGCCGTCCTCGCCGGTCAGCGCGGCGCCCGCCGCCTGGAGCCCGGGCCGGTCGAGCAGCCGCCCGAGCAGCCCGGCGACGCCGCTCCGCGGCGCGAGCACCTCGCGCACGCCCGCCGCGCTGGCGAAGGCCGTCAGCGAGCGCGCGGCGGGCGCGCCCGCGAGCGCGCGCCGGTACGGCTCCGCGTCGGCCAGGCGGTCGCCCTCCCCCTGCTCGCGGTCGATCGCCGCGCGCACGGCGGGCTCCGTCCCGACCGCGAGGAAGTCGCCGACGAAGGCGATCGCGGTCGTGCCGGCGACGAGCAGCTGGACGCCGCGGTACGCGCTCGCGCTGCTGAGGTTGCCGACGCGGGCGACGAGCGCCTCCGCGCGCGGGCGGTCCGCGACGGCGGCGAGCACGATCGAGTCGGCGGGCGAGACGGCCGCGTAGGCGAGCTCCCCGCCGAGCCACGGGCGGACGTCGCGCCCGACGTCGAGCGACTGCGGCGCCACCGCCGCGACGAGCTGGTCGCGCAGCCGCGTGAGCGGCGGGAGCGCCTCCGCCAGCGCCGCGAAGCGCGCGTCGGCGGCCCGGTCGCGATCGGTGGAGACGTGGACGTAGGCGAGCGCGGAGGCCGGGACGAGCCGCGCGGCGCTGTCCGGCGGCGCGCCGTCGCCGCCGCCGGCGCAGACGAGGCCGCCGGCCAGGGCGAGCACGGCCACGGCCGCGAGGGCCGCGAGCACGAGCGGGCGGCGCACCCAGGCGGGGAGCGCCGGGAGCTTCACGCCGCCCGGCGGCGCTGCTTGCGCTCGGCGAAGTCGATGATCACCGGGATGCCCTCGAGCCCGTAGCGCTCGCGCAGCCGGTTCTCGACGTAGTACGCGTAGTCGCGGGTGACCTTGTCGCGGTTGTTGACCTGGATCGAGAAGCGCGGCGGCGCCTGGCCGATCTGGGCGATGTAGAGCAGCTTGAGCCGGTGGCCCTGCTTCTGCGGCGGCGGCCGCGTGGCGACGACGTCGCCGAGGAAGCGGTTGAGCTCCGGGGTCGGGACGCGGTGGTGGAAGCGGTCGGCGAGCGACATCACCTCGACGAGGATCCGCTGGACGTGGCGGCCCGTCAGCGCGGAGGCGGTCATCACCTTCGGGCGCAGCCGCAGCTTGCGCTGCACGCGCGCGCGCTCGTGGTCGAGGTCGAAGTCGTCGCCGCTCGTGAGATCCCACTTGTTGAGCACGAGCGCGGTCGCGCAGCCGGACTTCATCGCCAGGTCCGCGATCCGCATGTCCTGGGAGGTGACCCCGTCGTTGGCGTCGCAGACGACGAGCGCCACGTCGGCGCGCTCGGCCGCGCGCTGGGAGCGCAGCACGGTGTAGTACTCGACCGACTCCTGGACCTTCGCCTGGCGCCGGATCCCCGCGGTGTCGACGAGCCGGACCTGGCGGCCGTCGACGTCGAGCAGCGTGTCGATCGCGTCGCGCGTGGTGCCCGCCACGTCGGAGACGATCACCCGCTCGTGGCCGAGGAAGGCGTTGACGAGCGAGGACTTGCCGACGTTCGGGCGGCCGATGACCGCGAGCCGGACGGGCTCCTCCGCGTCCTCGTCGGGCTCCGGCTCGGGCGGCAGCAGCTCGACGAGCCGGTCGAGCAGGTCGCCGGTGCCGAGCCCCTGGGCGGCGGAGACCGCCATCGGGTCGCCGAGCCCGAGCGCGTGGAACTCGTGCGCGAGCGCGACGTCGCTCGGCGCGTCGATCTTGTTCGCGGCGAGGACGATCGGGACGTCGCCGCGGCGCAGGATGTCGGCGATCTCGTGGTCGCCGGGGCGCACGCCGGCGCGCGCGTCGACCACGAACAGCGCCACCTCGGCGTCGAGCGAGGGCGGCGCGCGCCTGGTCCTGGATCGAGACGGCGAGCGGGTCCTCGTCGTCGAGGTCCACGCCGCCGGTGTCGATCAGCGTGAACGCGCGCCCGTTCCACTCCGTCTCGAGCTCCTTGCGGTCGCGCGTGATCCCGGGCCGCTCGTGCACGACCGCCTCGCGCGACTGCGTGAGCCGGTTCACCAGCGAGGACTTGCCGACGTTCGGGTAGCCGACGACCGCGATCTTCACGCCTCGACCTCCCGCTGCTCGACGACGAGCGTGACGATCTGCCCGATCACGCCGTCGAGGTCCATGCCGGTGGTGTCGACCGGGACCGCGTCGGCGGCCGCGACGAGCGGCGAGTGCTCGCGCTCGCGGTCGCGCGCGTCGCGCTCGCGCTGCTCGGCGAGCACCGCCGCGAAGTCCGCGCCGAGCTCGTCGGCGCGCCGCCGCGCGCGCTCCTCGGGCGACGCGGTGAGGAAGACCTTGACCGGCGCGTCCGGGCAGACGACCGTGCCGATGTCGCGCCCCTCCGCCACCCAGTCGCCGCCGTCGGCGAGCAGCTCGCGCTGCTTCGCGACGAGCGCGGTCCGGACCGCGGGGTCCGTGCTGACCTGGGACGCGGCGGCCGAGACCGCGGGCGTGCGGATCGCGTCCGTGACGTCGCGCCCGTCGAGCAGCACGCGGTCGCCGAGCGCGATCGTGGCGTCGCGCGCCGCCGCGGCGGCGTCGGTCGCGCCCTCGCTGACGAGCAGCGCGACGCAGCGGTACATCGCCCCGGAGTCGAGGTAGGTGAAGCCCAGGCGCTCCGCCACGGCCCGGGCCACGGTGGACTTGCCGGCCCCGGCGGGACCGTCGATGGCGATGACCATGGTGGGTGGGAGGCTAGCCGGTGAGCGCGGCCAGATCGGCCGCGAAGCCCGGATAGGAGACCGCGGCGGCCTCCATGCCCACGACCTCGACGCCGCCGCGGCTCGCCAGCCCGGCGACCGCGCCGAGCATCGCCAGCCGGTGGTCGCCGTGGGCGGCGATCGTGCCGCCCCGCAGCCCGCCGGTGCCGCGCACCGCGAAGCCGTCGGCGGTCGCCTCGATGTCGGCGCCGAGCCCGCGCAGGCCGTCGACGACGGTCGCGATCCGGTCGGACTCCTTGAGCCGCAGCTCCTGCGCGCCCTCGACGACCGTCTCGCCCTCGGCGAAGCAGCCGAGCAGCGCGACCAGCGGCAGCTCGTCGATCGCGAGCGGGACCTCGTCCGCGGTCACGCGCGTGGCGGTCAGCGGGCCGTGCGCGATCTCCAGCGTCGCGAGCGGCTCGGCGTCCGGCGCGGCCGTCGCGCGGGTCTCGAGCGCGCCGGTCAGCGCCGCGCCCATCCGCTCGAGGATGCGGAAGAAGCCGACGCGGGTCCAGTTCGCCGCCATCCCGGTCACCGTGAGCCGCGAGCCCGGCACGAGCGCGGCGGCGGCGACGTGGAACGCGGCCGACGACGGGTCGCCCGGGACGTGGATCGCCTCGAGCGCGAAGGCGTCCGGCGGCGTGACCGTGATCCGGTCGCCGTCGCGCGTCAGGCCGGCGCCCGCGGCGGTCAGCAGCCGCTCGGTGTGGTCGCGGCTCGGCTCGGGCTCGACGACGGTGGTCGCGCCCTCGGCGAGCAGGCCCGCGAGCAGCACGCACGACTTGATCTGCGCCGAGGCGACCGGCAGCGCGTACTCGATCCCGCGCAGCGGCCGCCCGGAGATCACGAGCGGGGTGAAGCGCTCCTCGCGCGCGTCGAGCCGCGCGCCCATCGCGGCCAGCGGCCGCGCGACGCGGTCGACCGGGCGGCGGCGGATGCTCGCGTCGCCGTCGAGCGTCCAGCGGCCGCCGTCCTGCCCGGCGAGCCAGCCGGGCAGCAGCCGCAGCAGCGTGCCGGCGTTGCCGACGTCGATCGCGGCGCCGTCCGCGGCGCCGCGCAGCCCCGGCCCGTCGACGATCAGCGCGCCGTCGCGCTCCTCCACCCGCGCGCCGAGCGCGCGGACCGCGTCGAGCGACGACTGCGTGTCCGCGGAGGCGAGGTAGTTCGTGACGCGGACCGGCGCGGCGCTCATCGCGCCGAGCAGCGCGGCGCGGTGCGAGATCGACTTGTCCGGCGGCGGCTCGAGCGTGCCGCGGACCGCGGGGCCCGGCCCGAAGCGGGCGTTCATGCGCGCGACACCGGGAGCCCGAGGTCGGCGACGAGCGCCTCGGCCTGGACGGCGCGCTCGGCGCCCGCGATCCAGAGGATGATCGAGCCCGACGACTGGTCCGGCGTGGGATAGAGCGCCATGTCGACGATGTTGATCGCCGCGCGCCCGAGCGCGAGCGCGATCTCGGCGACCACGCCGGGGCGGTTGGGGACCGAGACGCGCAGCTCGCAGACCTCGCCGCCGGCGAGGTCGCCCTCGAGCAGCCGCCGGCGGTCGTCGCGCGCGGCGTCGTTCCACGCCGCGATGCCGTCGCCGTCCCCGGCGGCGAGCGCCGCGCGGAACGCGGTCAGCCGCGCGAGCGCGTCGTCGATCGAGTCGAGCAGCGCGTCCGCGTTGGCGAGGTAGATGTCGCGCCAGATCGCGGTGTTCGAGCCGGCGACGCGCGTGATGTCGCGGAAGCTCGGCCCGGTCGCCGGCAGCGGCTCGTCCTCCTCGCTGCGCGTGCGCGCCGCCTGGGCGACGAGCACGTTCGCGAGCACGTGCGGGAGGTGCGACACGGTGGCCAGCATGCGGTCGTGCGTGTCGGCGTCGACCGCGGCGGGGCGCGCCCCGAGCCCGGAGAGCAGCCGGTACAGGCGCTCGTAGAGCGTGCCGCGCGTCTGCGCGGTCGGCGTCAGGTACCAGGTCGCCCCGTCGAACAGCCCGGCGCGGGCGTTGCGGACCCCGGCGCTCGCGGCGCCCGCGAGCGGGTGGCCGCCGATGAAGCGCGGGTCGCCGGTCGCCTCGACGATCGTGCGCTTCGTCGAGCCGACGTCGGTGACGACGCAGTCCTCGCCCGCCGCGGCGACCGCGGCGCGGACGGCGGCCGGCAGCGCGCCGACCGGCGCGGCCACGAAGGCGGCCTCGGCGCCGTCGAGCGCCGCGTCGGCCGTCGCGGCGGCGACGTCGACGGCCCCGACCTCGAGCGCGGCCTCGAGCGCGGCGGGCGACGGGTCGAACCCGACGACCTCCGCGCCCAGCCGCTCACGCGCGGCGAGCCCGACGGACCCGCCGATCAGGCCGACGCCGACGACCGCGATCCTCACGCAGGCTGGTTCGAGAGCACCTTGCCCGCCACGGCGGCGGCGCGCTCGACCTTCTCCGCGTACTCGGCGAACCCGTCGGCGCGCAGCTGCTGCGGGCCGTCGCAGATCGCCTCGTCGGGCTCGGGATGGACCTCGACGATGATCCCGTCGGCGCCCGCGGCGGCGGCCGCCAGCGACAGCGGCTCGACGAGCGAGCGGCGCCCGGCGGCGTGGCTGGGGTCGACGATCACCGGCAGGTGCGAGAGCTCCTTGAGGACCGGGACGGCGGTCAGGTCGAGCGTGAAGCGGTACGCGGTCTCGAACGTGCGGATGCCGCGCTCGCACAGCAGCACGTTCGGGTTGCCCTCCTTGAGGATGTACTCCGCCGCCATCAGCAGCTCCTCGAGCGTCGCCGACAGCCCGCGCTTGAGCAGCACCGGGATCCCGGTGCGGCCGGCCTCGGCGAGCAGCGCGTAGTTCTGCATGTTGCGCGCGCCGAGCTGGATCACGTCGGCGACCTCGCAGACGGCCTCGACGTCGCGCGCGTCCATCAGCTCGGTGACGATCGGCAGCCCGGTCTCGGCCTTCGCCTCGGCGAGCAGGCGCAGCCCCTCCTGCCCGAGGCCCTGGAAGCTGTACGGCGAGGAGCGCGGCTTGTAGGCGCCGCCGCGGAACAGGCTCGCGCCGCCGGCGGACACGTACCGCGCCGCGCTCAGGACCTGGTCGCGCGACTCGACCGTGCACGGCCCGGCGATCAGCGAGAAGTGCTCGCCGCCGATCCGGCGGCCCTCGACCTCGACGACGGTGCGGTCGCCCGGCTTGAGCTGCGCGGAGGACAGCTTGAAGGGCTTGAGGATCGGGACGACCTGCTCGACGCCCTCGTGGCCCTCGAGGCCGAGGCGGGCGACGTGCTCGCGGTCGCCGATGGCGCCGATCACCGTCACCTCCTCCCCGCGCGAGGGATGGGCACGAGCACCGCAGGACTCGATCCGGGCGATGACGGCCGCCACCTGCTCCTCGGTGGCCGTCGGTTTCATCACGATCATCATGGCGTTCGGTTTCTCCTAGGGGGTCTCAGACGATACGGCGGGCACGGCGGCTGAGGCGGCGCTCGGCCCGGAGGCCCGATGTCGGGGACGGCCGCGGAGCAATCCCGGGGCCGGCCGAGCGCCTAGCTAAATCGCCAGGTGCGGTAGGAGAAGCCGTACGAAGGGTGGGCCGAGGTCGCGGCGGGGATGCTGCTGGGGTGCGGGACTCGGGCGGCCATCGCGTTCGTACTCGCGTGATGTTGTACCAGACGCGTCCACCTAGAATCGGCGCGTGGCCACCGCGGAGCAACCGCAGCCCCGAGCAGCTCGCCCGGCGCGAGGCCGCGCTGGCGCGCGTGCGCAAGTACGGCGACCCGGCGCTGCGCGAGACCGCGCGGCCCGTGGCGGCCGTCGACGCCGTGATCCGCGACCAGATCGCGGAGATGCGCAAGCTGGTCGAGGACGCCGGCGAGGCCGGGCTCGCGGCGACGCAGCTCGGGATCCTGAACCGCGTGTTCGTCTTCCGCACCGACCCGGAGGGGCCGGTGCGCGCGCTCGTCAACCCCGAGCTGACGTGGTCGAGCGAGGAGACCGAGGTCGCCGAGGAGGGCTGCCTGTCGATCCCCGGCGTGTGGATCGAGGTCGAGCGGCCGGCGCGGGTGTCGATGCGCGGGCTCGGCGAGGACGGCGAGGAGGTCGTGATCGAGGCGGAGATGCCGGAGGCGCGGGTCCTCCAGCACGAGCTCGACCACCTCGACGGCGTGCTGACGCTCGACCGGACGACGAAGCAGCAGCGCCGCGAGGCGCTGCGCGAGCTGCGCCGCCGCCGCTAGACCGCGGGAGGCGCCTGGAAGCGCACGGTGACCCGCTCGAAGCCGAGGCCGCGGGCGAGCCGGCGCAGCATCGCGGCCGTGTTGCGCTGGGCCGCGGGCAGGAGGTCCCGGTCGGCGCGGGCGGCGGCGTCGAGCTTCTCCTGCGCGACCTGCAGCAGCCGGCGCTCCTCGTCCGTGTCGCCGCCGAGCAGGTCGCCGGTGCGGTCCACGAGGCCGCGGTCGTGGCTGACCACGCGGCTGCGGGCGACGTCGAGCCGCGCGGGCGCGAGCCGGGCGGGCGGCAGCGTGATCGTCACCGCCGTGCGGTCGTCGGACACCCGCAACGCCTTCGGGCCCAGCCGGCGGAAGTCGACGCTCGCGTCCACGTCGCCGGCGGCCACCATCACCGTCCGCTCGCCGGAGATGAACGACGGGAGGTACTTCGCGTCGTGCTCGATGTCGACGACCTGCTCGAGGTTCGCGCGCGCCGCGCGGTACTCGTGCAGGCGCTGCAGCGAGTGCAGCAGGGCGGGCTGGGAGTGGTCGCGCGTCTCGGTCGCGAACGGGTTGAGCCGGCTGAGCAGCGACGGCGCGGCGAGCGCCAGCACGGCGACGGCGACCACCGCCACCGCGGCGAGCTTCAGCACCCCTGCCAAGGCCTTCGTCACGCCGACCAAGGTAGTGACGGGCGGGGCGCGGACACGCGACCCGGGACGTCAACGGAGCGCTGCGTGAACCGCCTTCGCGAGCGCGTCGCGCGCCTGGAGCTCCGCCGCGAGCGGGGCGATCACGAGCTCGTCCGCCACGGCGAGGATGCGCGCGTCGAGCGCGCGCCGGGCGCGCGCGGCGCGGCGGCGCCCGCCGAGCCGGTTGACGAGCCGCGCGAGCAGCGGCGAGCAGCAGCCCCGCCGCGAGCCCGCCGGCCAGCAGCAGCGTGGGCACGGCCACCCCGAGCACCTCGGGCGTCGGCACCGCATCGTCCACCTGCAGGTACCCGAAGCCGGCGAGCACCACGAGCCACAGCGCGCCGGCGAGCGCGGCCGCCGCGAGCAGGCGCTGGAGCCAGCGCACCGGCGTCCACCAGCGCGGGGCGCGGAGCCGCAGGTCGGCCCCGGCGATCGCCCGGTCGAGCCGGTCGCCGAGCTCGGGGGCGTGCGAGACCGCGGCGCGCCGGACGAGCGCCGGCCACGGCTCCGGCAGGCCCGCGGCGGCGTCGCCGGCGAGCGAGCGGATCGCGGAGTCGACCTGCGCGCGCTGGACGGGGGTCGGCCGGGGCAGGGAGGTCCTGGCGTCCGCGCGCGCCGCCTCGCCCAGGCCGAGCCGGCGGAGCGGGTCGGGTCGGAGCCGGCGCAGCCAGGCCACCCAGGGCAGGCCGGTGGCGAGCGTGCCGCGGTGCCGGTGCGCGGCGTCGACCGCCGCGACGACCGCGGGCGCACCGGCCGCCGCGGCCAGCGCGGCGCTCAGCCCCTGGCGGTCGCGGCGGCCGATCCCGGCCGCGCGGCCCGCGCCGATCCGCTCGTCCAGGGCGCGCGCGCTCGCCGTCACGTCGGCGGCCAGCCGCGCGAGGGCCGCGGCCCGGCTGCGCACCCGCTCGTCGATCACCCGGCGCAGCGCATCCGTCCCCTCGCCGGTGCGCGCCGAGACGGCGAGGACCGGCACGTCGCCCAGCGCCGCGCCGCGCAGCAGTCCGCGCAGGTCGTCGCGCGCGGCGGCGGCGCCGCCGCCGAGCAGGTCGACCTGGTTGAGCACGACGAGCATCGCCGCCGCGTGCCCGGCGAGCGGGCGCAGGTAGCGCTCGTGCAGGGCGGCGTCGGCGTACTTCTGCGGGTCCACGACCCAGACGAGCAGGTCGACCAGCTGCACGAGCCGGTCCACCTCCGCGCGGTGGACCGTCTCGACCGAGTCGAAGTCCGGGAGGTCGAGCAGCACGAGCCCGTCGGGCGCGCCGGCGTCGAGCGCGTGGCGCGAGCGCACGTCGAGCCAGTCGAGCAGCCCTGGGTCCGCCCGCGCGCCGACGGCGGCGGTCGTCGTCGCCGTGGTCGGGCGGCGGACCCCCGTGCGGGACAGCTCGCGTCCCGCGAGCAGGTTGAAGAGCGTCGACTTGCCCGCGCCGGTCGGGCCGGCCAGCGCCACGACCGTCGCGTCGAGCCCGTGGCCGAGCCGCTCGCCGGCCCGCCGCACGACCGCACCCGCGTCCGCCACCGCCGCCGGCTCGAGCCGGCCCTCGGCGAGCGCGACGGCCTCGGCCAGGGCCTCCAGGCGCTGCTCGAGCGGTGCGCTCACCGGGCGGACTCGATCGCCGCGAGGTTGTGGCGCAGGCGCGTGGCGGCGTCCGGCGCCGGAGCGACCGCGTCGAGCAGCGCCGAGAAGCGCGCCGACTCCTCGTCCAGGAGCCCGCGGGTGCGCTGGATCAGCAGCCCGCGCGACCGGTCGGCCAGGCTGCGGACCGCCTGGTCGCCCAGCAGCGCCTCGAGCACCCGCTGACCCGCCACCGAGGTGCCGCCGGCGACGACCACCTCCGCGCCGGTCACGCCGCCCGTCTGGGCGAAGACGGCGAGCATGACGACGAGGCCGGCGCCGTTGACGCCGAACGAGGCCAGGCGCGCGGTCGCCCGCCGGCCGCCCGCCTCCCGGCTGACCAGGTCGAAGACGTCGCCCTGCCAGGCGCGGACCTCGTCGCGCGTGCGGGGCAGGAGCTCCGGCGAGGCGGCGTCCAGCCGGCGCCCGCCGGCGAGCAGCGCGCGACCCGCCGGCCGGTCGCGCCAGGCGGCCGCCGCCCGCTCGGCGGCGCGGTCGGCGGCGGCGTGGACCACCGCGTCGACGCTCGATCGCACCGCCGCCTGCAGCTCGGCCTGCGGCGCCGGGGCGCCGGTCACGGCCGCGCGGACGCGCTCGCGCACGCGGCTCAGCCGCGCCTCGAGCCCGCGCATGAGATCCCCGGTGCCGACCACCTCGTGCCAGCGCGCGAGGACTTCTCCGCGCAGCAGCGCGCCGCTGTGCACGGCCTCGTCGATCTCCTCGAGCGCGTCGGCGTAGGCGCGCTCGACCGCCTCGCGCAGCGCGTCGGCGACGCTCGTCTGCTCGGCGACGGCCCGCTCCACCGCGCCCACGCGCCGCGGCAGGCTGTCGAGCGCGCCGGTCAGGGTGCGCCGGACGAGCCCGGCGCGCCCCTCGGCATCCGCCGCGAGCGCGTCGAGCCAGGCGCGGACGGGCGCCAGCGCCTCCGCCGGGAGCCGCCCGTCCTCGAGCGCGGTCTCGGGCACGACGAGCAGCTGCGCGTCACCCAGGCCCCGCTCGCGGGCCATCTCGCCGAGGTGGGCGGCGACCTCATCCGGCGCTCTCGGGCGCCACGCGGTCCAGGACCAGGGACAGCGCGGTGCCGCGGTCGGCGGCGGCCTGGAGGAGCTCCCACGGCACGGCGTCGGCGTACCGCGCGGCGGTGGTGACGAACAGCCAGGCGTCCGCCGCGGCCAGGAGCTGGCGCGACAGCGCGCGGTTGGCCTCGACCACGGAGTCGATGTCCGGGGAGTCCAGGAGCGCCAGCCCGGCGCGCAGGGCCGGCGTGGGCGCCAGCTCGAGCCCGCCCGGCCCGGCGGGCGCGCCGGTCGTGCGGCTCATGCCGGGGAGGATGCGGTCGTCCTCGAACCACGGCAGGTCGTCGGGATGGCACACGAGCACGGGCGCACGGGTCGTCGGCCGCAGGACGCCGGCCGGGCTGACGGATGCGCCCACGAGGCTGTTGACGAGGGTCGACTTGCCGGCGCCCGTCGAGCCGCCCACCACCATCAGGAGCGGCGCGTCCATGCTGCGCAGGCGCGGCAGCAGGTAGTCGTCGATCTGCGCCACGAGCTCGTCGCGCCGGCCGCGGGCGTCCTCGACGCCGGCGGTCTCCAGCCGCAGGCCGGTCGCACGCAGCGCGCGGCTCAGGTCCACCAGCGCTTGCGGCAGCGCGACCGGCGACGGGACGCTCATCCCCCCACCGTTCCCCGTCGGCCGTGTTCGTAAGACGGCCGGCGCGGGCGCCGGCCGCCGCGCTCAGCGGCGGCCGTAATCGCCGAAGCCGTCCTCGAGCAGCCCGAACGCGCGCTCGGCCTGGGCGCGGACGCTGCGCTGGAGCGACGGCTTGAGGCCGCCGGCGACGATCCGGGCGCGGGTCAGCGCGATCAGCGCCCGGTGGACGCCCATCAGGGCGTTCGCGGCCACCGCGGGCCGCACGTCGCCCGGGGGCGCGGCGGTCTCGTCGGCGATCAGCGCGGCGAGCGACGCGGTGTAGCCCTCGAGGATCTGCGCCTCGCGCGCCTGGAGCGCCGGGCTCGACGCGATCATCCGCGTGAAGGCGGTCAGCTGCTCGCGCGCCTCGGGGTCGTGGCGGCCGAGCAGGCCGTCCTGCGCGAGCAGGAAGCGGCGGAACGCCGCGAGGACGGACTCGCCGGCCGCGCGGTCGCGGATCGCCGCCAGCAGCTCCTCCTCGAACGTGCCGAGCCGCCAGTAGACGAGGTCCTCCTTCGTGGCGAAGTAGTTGAAGACCGTCTGCTCGGAGACGTCGGCCGCGCGCGCGACCTGGGCGACCGTCACCCGGTCGAAGCCGTGCTCGGTGAAGAGCGCGCGCGCGGACTCGGCGATCTGCTCGCGCGTCCGCTGCTTCTTGCGCTCGCGCAGCCCCGGCGTCATGCCGCGAACGTATCAGACATTCTGGACTTGCTCAATTCTTAGGGTCACTCTATTCTTCTATGGACACTACGTTCCAGGAGGTTCCCATGGACGCCCCCGCCCCACTCGAACCGAAGACCTTCCGCCTCGCCTTCGCGGGCCTGCTGCTCGCGATGCTGCTGGGCTCGCTCGACCAGACGATCGTCTCGACGGCGCTGCCGACGGTCGTGCGCGACCTCGGCGGGCTCGATCAGCTCTCCTGGGTCGTCACCGCGTACCTGCTCGGCGCCACGGTGTCGATGCCGCTCTGGGGGCGCGCGAGCGACGTGTACGGCCGCAAGCGGCTCTTCATCGCCGCGATCCTCGTCTTCCTCGCCGGCTCCGCGCTCAGCGGGCTCGCCGGCTCGCTCGGGCAGCTGATCGCCTTCCGCGCGCTCCAGGGCCTCGGCGCGGGCGGGCTGATGACGCTCGCGATGGCGCTGGTCGCGGAGATCGTCCCGCCGCGCGAGCGCGGCCGCTACCAGGGCTACATCCAGATGGTCTTCGTCGCCGCGAGCGTCGCCGGGCCGCTGCTCGGCGGGCTGTTCACCGACCACGCCTCGTGGCGCTGGATCTTCTACGTCAACCTGCCGATCGGCGCCGCCGTCCTGGTGCTGGTCAGCGTCGCGCTCGACGTCCCCGCGCGCAAGGGCGAGGCGCAGGTGGACTACCTCGGCGCCGCGCTCCTGGCCGGCGCGCTGACGTGCCTGCTGCTGTTCACGACCTGGGGCGGCCAGGAGTACGCCTGGGACTCGGCCGAGATCGTCGGGCTCGGGCTCGGCGCGCTCGTCCTGCTCGGCGGCTGGGTGGTCCAGCAGCGCCGCGCCCCGGAGCCGATCCTGCCGCTCCGGCTGTTCGCCGACCCGGTGTTCACGATCGTCAGCGCGACGCTGTTCTGCGCGACGCTGTCGTTCTTCGCGGTGATCGTCTTCATGCCGGTCTTCCTGCAGGTGGTGACCGGCGCCTCGGCGACCGGATCGGGCCTGCTGCTGCTCCCGCTCCTGCTCGCCTCGACGGCGAGCACGATGCTGGCCGGCCGCGTGATGTCGGCCACCGGCCGCTACAAGGTCTTCCCCGTCGCCGGGCTCGCGCTGATGACCGTCGGGCTGGTGCTGCTCTCGCGGCTGGACGCCGGCAGCTCGCGCGCGACCGCCTCGCTGGTGCTGATCGTGTTCGGGCTCGGCTTCGGGATGGTCTCCCAGATCCTCACCGTCGCGCTGCAGAACGCGGTCGAGCGGCGCGACCTGGGCATCGCGACCGCCTCGGCGAACCTCGTCCGCTCGCTCGGCGGGTCGGTCGGCGTCGCGGTGTTCGGCGCGATCTTCGCCGGCCGGCTCGACCGGCAGCCCGGCCAGGTCGCCGGGCTCGACCCGGCGGCGGTCGCCGACGCGCTGCAGCCCGTGTTCCTGGTCGCCGCGCCGTTCGCGCTGGCCGGCTTCCTGGTCGTGCTGCTGCTGCGCGAGGCGCCGCCGGCCGTCGCCGTGGCGGCGCGCTAGCCGAGCAGCGCGCCGAGCGCGGCGAGGAACTTCCGGTTCTCCGCCTCGGTCCCGACGGTGACGCGCAGGGCGTTCTCGCGCCCGAGCGCGGAGCCGGAGCGGACGAGGACGCCGCGCTCGGACAGCGCCGCGACGAGCTCGCGGTCGCCGGGATCCTCCGGCACGTCGAACCAGACGAAGTTGGCCATCGACCGCGCCGGCTCCAGCCCGAGCCCGCGCAGGCCGTCCTCGAGCTCCATCCGCTCGGCGAGGTTGCGCTCGACCCGGCGCGCGATCTCGTCCTGGTGCTTGAGCGACTCGACCGCGGCGGCCTGTGCGGCGACGTTGCAGAAGAACGGCTGCCGCACCTGGTCGACGGCGGTCCGGAAGTCCTCCGAGCCGCAGAGCCCGTAGCCGACGCGCAGCCCGCAGAGCCCGTAGACCTTGCTGAACGTGCGCAGCAGGACCAGGTTCGGATGCCGCGCGAGCAGGTCGATCGACTCGTCGGGATCCTGGAGCAGGTTGAACTCGCAGTAGGCCTCGTCGAGGATCACCGCGACGTGGCGCGGGACCGCGCGGACGAACGCCGCGATCTCCTCGAACGGGAGCGCCGTCGACGTCGGGTTGTTCGGGTTGCAGACGATCACGAGCCGCGTGGCGGCGGTGATCTCGCGCAGCATCGCGTCGAGGTCGTGGGTGTGGTCGTCGTCGACCGGGACCTCGATCGCCCGCGCGCCGGAGGCGGCCGCGAGGTGCGGGTAGACGCTGAAGCTCGGCCACGCGTAGACGACCTCCGCCCCGGGCTCGAGCAGCGCCTCGCCGGCCGCGAGCAGCACGTCGCACGAGCCGTTGCCGATCGCGATCCGGTTCGCGGGCACGCCGTGGCGGTCCGCCAGCGCGGTGCGCAGCGCGGAGTTGCTCGGGTCGGGGTAGCGGTTGACGCCCGCGAGCGCGGCGTTGACGGCCTCGACGACCGCCGGGAGCGGCGTGAACGGGGTCTCGTTGGAGGCGAGCAGGGCGACGTCGCCGGCGAGCGCGTAGCCGTCGGCGGCGGGGTAGACGGGGATCCGGCGGATCCGCTCGGCGAACTCGATCGGCATGGCCGTTCGCAGCCTACTGGGCGCCGTTGAGGTCCTGGCGCAGCGCCGCGGTCTCCCCCAGGTACACGTGGACCGGCTCGTGGCGGTCGTCCGCGTAGGCGTGGATCATCACGCGGATCACGCTCCGCATCGAGCCGGGGACGCCGATCTCCTGGGCGCACATCAGCGGCACGCGGCTCAGCCCCATGCGCCGGGCGGCGACGGCGGGGAACTCGGCGTCGAGGTCCGGCGTCAGCGTGAACAGGCAGCTCACCATGTCGCCGGTCTCGAGCCCGTTGCGGCCGATCAGCTCGTGCATCAGGGCCTCGGTGGCGTCGAGGATCGCGTCGGCCTCGTTGGCCGCCACCGAGTTCGCCCCGCGGAACGCGATCAGCCGCATCGGCGCGAGACTCTAGCCGCGCGCGGCCCGGCGGCCGCCCGGTCGCGGCTTCGCCGCCGCGCGCCGCAGCGTCTCGACCTCGGCCGCGCTCAGCCGGCGGTGGCGGCCGAGCGGCAGGTCGCCGAGCCGGAGCGGCCCGAAGGCGACCCGCTCGAGCCGCACGACCCGGTGGCCGACCGCCTCGCACATGCGCCGGACCTGGCGCTTGCGGCCCTCGTGGATCGTCAGCTCGAGCCGGTCGGGCGTCAGCCGCCGCACCGTGGCCGGGGCCGTCATGCCGTCGTCGAGCTGGACGCCCTCGCGCAGCCGCCGGAGCGCCGGCTCGCGCAGGGGCGGGTTGCGGACCTGGGCGCGGTAGACGCGCGGGACCTCGAACGACGGGTGCGTGAGCCGGTGCGCGAGGTCGCCGTCGTTGGTGAGCAGGAGCAGGCCGGTGGTGTCGGCGTCGAGCCGCCCCACGGGGTACAGCCGCTCGCGGCTCTCGATCAGCGAGACGACGGTCGGGCGGCCCTGCGGGTCCTTCGCGGTGCTGACGTAGCCCGCCGGCTTGTTGAGGGCGAAGACGACGTGGCGGCGCTCGAGCGCGACGGCGTCGCCGTCGACCGCGATCGCGTCCGCCTCGCCGACGTCGCGCGCCGGATCGCGCACGACCGCGCCGCCGACGGTGACGCGGCCGGCGAACACGAGCTGCTCGGCGGCGCGCCGCGAGGCGACGCCGGCGTGGGCGAGATATTTCGCGAGCCGCATGGCGCTGCCACCATAGGGGCCGTGGACCTCGCGCTGCTCGACACGACGCTCGCCGAGCTGGACCAGCCCGCGTTCCGCGCGCGGCAGGTCTGGCGCTGGACGGCGAACGGCGCCGCCGGCTACGAGGCGATGACCGACCTCCCCGCGCCGCTGCGGACCGCGCTGGCCGAGCGCGTCCCGTACTCGACGCTCGAGCCCGTCAACGAGGCGCACGCGAAGGACGGGACGATCAAGGCGCTGTTCCGCACCCACGACGGCCGCCCGGTCGAGGCCGTGCTGATGCGCTACCGCGACGGGCGCCGCTCCGTCTGCGTCTCCTCGCAGTCGGGCTGCCCGCTCACGTGCACGTTCTGCGCGACGGGGACGATGAAGTTCGGCCGCAACCTGACGGCGAGCGAGATCCTCGACCAGGTCCTGCACTTCCGCCGGATCGAGCCGGTCGACCACCTCGTGTTCATGGGGATGGGCGAGCCGCTGATGAACGTCGACCACGTCCTCGACGCCGCGCGCCGGCTGCCCGACGTCGGCATCACCCACCGCCGGACCGGCGTCTCGACCGTCGGCTGGGTGCCGGGGATCCGGCGGCTGACCGAGACCGACATGCCGCTGCGGCTCGCGCTCTCGCTGCACGCGCCCGACGACGCGCTGCGCTCGCAGATCATGCCGGTCAACGACCGCCACCCGATCGCCGAGGTGCTCGCCGCGTGCGACGCGTTCTACGAGCGCCGGCGCCGCCAGGTCTTCATCGAGTACGTGATGCTCGCCGGGATCAACGACCACTACGGCCACGCGGTCGCGCTCGCGCAGCTGCTCGACCCGCGCCGCTACAAGGTCAACCTGATCCCGTACAACCCGACCGGCGCCTACGACGGCTCCTCGCGCGGCGCGATCGACGCCTTCCGCGCCGCGCTGGAGGAGCACGGGCTGCGCGCGACGGTCCGGCTCACGCGCGGCCAGGACATCGACGCGGCGTGCGGGCAGCTCGCCGCGAAGGCGCTGGCGGCGGCGGGCTAGTCGAACACCGCCGCGCGGCTGACGGACTCGAACCCGTCGAGGTCGGCTGCGGCGGCGGTCGAGCTCGTCGCGCAGCGCGTCGACCGCGTCGGCGCCGAGGGCGAGCCGGAGCGGCTCCGGCTCGTCGAGCGCCGCGAGGATCGCCGCGGCCGCCTTCGCCGGGTCGCCGGGCTGCTGCCCGTCCATCGAGGTGATGAACTCGCGCGTCTTCCCGACGGTGTCCGCGTACGCGTCGAGCGCGTCGGACTGGTGCAGGCCGGCGCCGGCGAACCCGGTGCGGAACGACCCCGGCTCGGGGATCAGCACCCGGATGCCGTGCGGCTCGACCTCGGCGGCGAGCGCCTCGGCGAGCCCCTCGAGCGCGAACTTCGCCGCGCAGTAGGCGCCGAAGCCGGGGTACGCGGTCTGGCCGCCCATCGAGCTCATCTGGACGATCGCGCCGGACCCGCGCTCGCGCATGTGCGGCAGCACGGCCTGCGTGAGCGCGACCGGGCCGAAGAACATCGTCTCCATCAGGCCGCGGAGGTGGTCGAGCTCGATCTCCTCGACCGCGCCGACCGAGCCGTTGCCGGCGTTGTTGACGAGGACGTCGATCCGCCCGAAGCGGTCCAGCGCCGCCGCCACCGCGGCCGCGATCTGCTCCGGGTCGGTGACGTCGAGCGCGACCGCGTGGACGCGCTCGGGGTCGATCGCGACGAGCTCGTCGAGCGACTCGGGGCGGCGCGCGGTGGCGACGACGCGATCGCCGTGCGCGATCGCCGCCTCGGCGAGGTGGCGGCCGAAGCCGGAGGAGCTGCCGGTGATCAGCCAGACGCGTTCTGGGGAGGTCATGCCGGCCACGCTAGGACGGGCCGCAGGCCCGGACAAGGATGCGTTGCCTGGGCGGCCACAGGCGGCGCCTGTGACACGATGGACCCGTGACCCCGGAGCTGCGGCAGCTGCGCTCGTTCGTCGCCGTCGCCGAGGCGGGCAGCCTCACGCGCGCCGCCGCCGGGCTCCACATCGCCCAGCAGTCGCTGTCGCAGCAGATGCGGACGCTCGAGCTCCAGCTCGGCGTCACGCTGTTCGAGCGCAGCGCCCGCGGCACGACGCTCACCGGCGTCGGCGAGGTGCTGCTGCGCGAGGCGCGGCCCGTCCTGGCGCAGGCGGACCGGGCGGTCGCGGCGGTGCGCCGCGCGGCGCGCGGTGAGCAGGGGGAGCTGCGCGTCGGCTTCCTCTCCTCGGTCGCGAACTTCGTCATGCCGCCGCTCGTGCGGGCGTTCCGCGAGCGCCACCCGGGGATCGCGCTGCAGACGGAGGAGCTCGCGATCGCGACGCTCGTCGCCGGCCTGCGCGAGGGCCGGCTCGACGCCGCGCTCAGCCGGCCGCCGCTCGTCGACGACCTGGCGACCGAGGTCGTGCTGCACGAGCCCGTCGCGGCCGTGCTGCCCGACGGCCATCCGCTCGCGTCGCGCGAGCACCTTGGCGCTGGCCGACCTCGCGGACGAGCCGTGGGTGCTGACGCCGCGCGCCTCCTGGCCGCCGTGGCACCGCCAGTACGACGCCGACTACGCCGCCGCCGGCTACCGGCCGCGCGTCGTGGCGCGCGGGACGACCCCGCAGCACCTGCTCGCGCTCGTCGCCGCCGGCGTCGGCGTGACCCGGCTCACGCTGTCCTCGCGCAGCCTGCGCGACGGCGGCGTGACGTTCGTGCCGATCCCCGGCGACACGGCGGCGCTGATGCTCGTCTGGCGCCCGGGCGCGCAGAACCCGGCGCTGCCCGCGCTGCGGGCGGTCGTGCGCGACCTCGCGCTCGACCCGCTCGCCGCCTAGGCCGCCGGTGCGCCCCGTTACTGCCTCGCTGCGCTCGTCACCGGCTGGGGGCTCCGCCCCTATCCTCGCCGGCCCGCAGGAGCCGGTCGCGCAGCGCGGACTGGTCCTCCGGGCTCGGGTCCCACTGCGCGGGGTCGGGCAGGTCGTCGACCGTCTTGAGCCCGAAGAGCTTCAGGAACAGCGGCGTCGTGCGGTACAGCACCGCGCCGAACTGCGACCGGCCGGCCTCCTCGATCAGGCCGCGCTCGGCGAGCGCGGACGCGGCCGACTCCGACGCCACGCCGCGGATCCGCGCGACCTCGGGCCGCGAGACCGGCTGCAGGTAGGCGACGATCGACAGCGTCTCGGCCTGGGCGGGCGTCAGCCCCGGCGTGCGCGGGCGCGCGAGCAACCGCCGCGCGTCCTCCTCCGCGTCCGGGTGGGAGGCGAGCGTCCAGCCGCCCGCCAGCTCGCGCAGGATCAGCCCGCGGCCCTCGAGCGCGACGGCGAGCGCGCGCAGGCCGGCGGCCACGTCGTCCTCCTCGACCCGGAGCGCGTCGGCGAGCTCGTCGGCCGGGACCGGGTCGGAGGCGAGGAACAGCAGCGCCTCGATCCGCTGCTCGAGCGCGATCACGCGACCGCCTCCGCGGCGGCGGGCTGCGCGCCGGGCCGGACGGTGATCGGCCCGAACGCCTCGCCCTGCTCCCAGTCGGCCTCGCCGCGCTTGTACAGCTCGAGCAGCGCGAAGACGGTGACCGCGACGGTCATCCGGTCCTCGCCGCGCACGGCGTCGTCGAACGAGAAGCTGCCGCGGCGCAGCAGGCCGCGCAGCACGCCGAGCCGCGCGGACAGCGCGACGCGCGGCGACGCGATGTGGGCGACGTCGATCGGCGGCGGCGTGCGCAGCAGGCCGCCGAGCGCCTGGCCCAGGACCGCCGGGTCGTAGGCCTGCTCGGCGTGCTCGAGCGGCGCCCGGCGCAGCTCGGGCGGGAGCGCGGCGGCGCGGTAGAGCACCGCCTGCTCGGCCTCGCGCAGCGCGGTCAGGTGCCCGCCCGCGCCGCGGAAGCGCGCGTAGGCGAGCATCCGCTCGAGCAGCTCCTCGGCCGCCTCGGCGGGGACCAGCTCGTCGAGCTCCTCGATCTCCTCGCCCGGCAGCATCAGCCGCGACTTCAGCTCGAGCAGGGCGGCGATCAGGACGAGGAACTCGGTCGCCGACTCGAGGTCGAGCTCGTCGCGCTCCTCGAGGTGGTCGAGGTAGGCGAGCACGATCTCGGCCAGCTCGACCTCCAGCAGGTCGAGCTCCTCGCGCAGGATCAGCGACAGCAGCAGGTCGAACGGCCCCGCGAAGACGTCGAGGTCCAGCTCCAGACGGGTGATCGTCGTGGAAGCCACGCGCGTCGCAGGGTAGGGGCCTGCGCGGCGGATCAGCGCAGGCTCGGCCGCCGGACGGGGCCGACGCCCATCGCCGCGCGGACGTCCGCGACGGTGGCCGCGGCGATCGCGCGCGCCTTCTCGGCGCCGGCCTCGAGCGCGTCCTCCAGCGCCTCCTCGTCCGGGCGCAGCTCCTCGTAGCGCTCGCGCACCGGCGCGAGCCACGCGGCGACCTCGTCGCCGACCGCGCTCTTGAGGTCGCCGTAGCGCAGGCCGGCGAAGTCGGCCTCGATCGCGTCGGGCCGCACGCCGCGCACGGTGGCGAGGATCTCGATCAGGTTCGTGACGCCGGGCTTGTCCGGCGCGCGGACGACCTCGCTGCCCGAGTCGGTGACCGCGCGGCGGAACTTCTTCGCGATCACGGCGGGGTCGTCGAGCACGAGCACGGTGCCCTGCTCGGTGCCGCCGGTCGTCGACATCTTGCGCGCGGGCTCCTGCAGGTCGCGCACGCGCGCGCCGACCTCCGGGATCCGGTGCTCGGGCACCACCAGGGTGTCGCCGAAGCGCTCGTTGAACCGGCGCGCGACGTCGCGCATCAGCTCGAGGTGCTCGCGCTGGTCCTCCCCCACCGGCACCTCGTGCGCGCGGTACGCGAGCACGTCGGCGGCCTGCAGGACCGGGTAGAGCAGCAGTCCCGCGGAGACCAGCTGGCGCTGCGCGACCGACTTGTCGCGGAACTGGTGCATCCGGTTGAGCTCGCCGATCGACGTCACCGAGGTCAGCAGCCAGCACAGCTCCGAGTGCTCCTGGACGTCGCCCTGGCGGAAGAGGATGCAGCGCTCGGGATCGAGCCCGGCGGCCATCAGGATCGCGGTCGTGTCGTAGACGCGCTCGCGCAGCGTGGCCGGGTCGTACTCGACGGTCGTGGCGTGGAGGTCGACGATGCAGTAGATCGACGGGTCCGCGCGGTCCTGGCCCTCCACGTACTGGCGGATCGCCCCGATGTAGTTGCCGAGGTGCTTGCGCCCGGTGGGCTGGATGCCGGAGAAGATGACCATGCCGACGGCGAGGATATCCCGGGCGGCAGAATGCGACGCCGTGGACGCCCCCATCCTCGGCCGCCGCGCGCTGAACCGCGCGCTGCTCGCCCGCCAGCACCTGCTGGGGCGCGTGCCGCGCGGCGCGTGGTCGACGATCGAGCACCTCGTCGCGCTGCAGGGGCAGGAGCCGCCGTCGCCGCACATCGGGCTCTGGACCCGGCTCGAGGACTTCGACCCGGCGGAGCTCGACGCGCTCCACACCGACCGCCACGTCGTGCGCGGGTGGCTCATGCGCAACACCCTCCACACGGCCGCCGCCGACGACTACGTCGCGGTCCGCGGCCTCTTCGCGCCGGTCGGCCGGCGCGCGTTCCTCGGCGGGTTCCGGCGCGAGATGGCCGGCGTCGACCTCGACGAGCTCGGCGCCCGCGCGCGCGAGGTCGCCGAGGCCGAGCCGCAGCGGCATGGCCGCGATCGGCCGCGTCCTCGCCGAGCGCTGGCCGGACGTCGACCCGCGGATCCTCGGCTACGCGGCGGGCTACCTGGTGCCGATGGTCCAGCTCCCGCCGCGCGGGCTGTGGGGCGACCGCAGGCGGCCGCGGATCACCACCGCCGAGGCGTGGCTCGGCCGTCCGCTCGACCCGGACCCGGATCCCGCGCCGCTCGCGTTCCGCTACCTCGCCGCCTTCGGCCCCGCGACGCCGGCCGACTTCCGCGCCTGGTCCGGGATGACCGGGGCGGCCGAGCTGTTCGCGCGGATCGCGCCGCGCCTGCGCCGCTTCCGCGACGAGCAGGGCCGCGAGCTGTTCGACGTCCCGGGCACCCCGCTGCCCGACCCGGAGACGGCCGCGCCGGTCCGGTTCCTGCCCGTGTTCGACAACGCGATCCTCGCCCACGACGATCGCAGCCGGATCCTCGCCGACGGCTATCCGCCGCGGATCGCCGACGAGCCGACGCTGCTCGTCGACGGCTTCGCGTGCGCGTCGTGGCGGCTCGCGGGCGACCGCGTCGAGGTGCGGCCGTTCGCGCCGATCGACCCGCGCCACGAGGCGGAGATCACGGCCGAGGGCGACCGGCTCGCGCGGTTCCTGGCTACAGCGGCTGGCGGATGACCGGGCGCTTCGCCGCGCCGGCCTCGTCGAGCCGCCGCACCGGCGTCGTGTAGGGCGCGCCGCGCACGACCTCGGCGTCCTCGGCGAGGATCTCGCCGACCGCGTCGGCGAACGCGTCGAGCGTCTCGCGCGTCTCCGTCTCGGTCGGCTCGATCAGCAGCGCCTCGTCGACCAGCAGCGGGAAGTAGACGGTCGGCGGGTGGAAGCCGAAGTCGAGCAGCCGCTTGGCGAGGTCGAGCGTCCGGATCCCCAGCGCCTTCTTCATCGGGCCGCCGGTCAGCACGAACTCGTGCATGCAGGTCCGCTCGAACGCCGGCGGGAGATGCTCCCCGGCCGTCTCGGCGAGCCGCGCCATCAGGTAGTTCGCGTTCAGCACCGCGGTCTCGGACGCCTCCTGGAGCCCGTCGGAGCCGAGCGAGAGGATGTAGGCGTAGGAGCGCACGAAGACGCCGAAGTTGCCCTGGAACCCGCGCAGCCGGCCGATCGACTTCGGGCGGTCGTCGTCGAGGTCGAACGCCGGCCCGGCGCCGTTGCCCGACTCGCGCCGGACGACCTGCGGGCTGGGCAGGTAGGGCTCGATCCGGTCCGACACGGCGATCGGCCCGGCGCCCGGGCCGCCGCCGCCGTGCGGCTGCGTGAACGTCTTGTGCAGGTTGAAGTGGACGATGTCGAAGCCCATGTCGCCGGGCCGCGCGTAGCCCATCACCGCGTTGAGGTTCGCGCCGTCGTAGTAGAGCGTCGCGCCCATGTCGTGGACGACGTGCGCGATCTCCTCGATCGCGGGGTCGAACAGCCCGAGCGTGTTCGGGTTGGTCAGCATCAGGCAGGCGACGTCGTCGCCGGCCTTCGCCTTGAGGTCGTCGACGTCGACGCCGCCCCGGTCGTTCGTCCCGACCTTGACCACCTCGTAGCCGGCCATCGTCACCGTCGCCGGGTTGGTGCCGTGGGCGGTGTCGGGGGTCAGGACCTTGGTCCGCGGCTCGCCGCGGTCGGCGTGGTAGGCGCGGGTGAGCAGGACGCCCGCCAGCTCGCCGTGGGAGCCGGCGCTCGGCTGGAGCGAGACGTGCGGGAGGCCGGCGATCTCCGCCAGCGCGGACTGCAGCTCCCACATCAGCCGCAGCGCGCCCTGGGCGCGGCGCGGGCGCTGGAGCGGGTGCAGGCGGGCGTGGCCCGGCAGCGCGGCGACCCGCTCGTGCAGCTTCGGGTTGTGCTTCATCGTGCACGAGCCGAGCGGGTAGAAGCCGGTGTCGAGGTCGAAGTTGCGCTTCGAGAGCCGGTTGAAGTGGCGGACGATCTCCGGCTCGGCGATCTCCGGCAGCCGCGGCGGCTCGGTGCGGCGGAAGCGGTCGGGCAGCAGGCCCGTCGCGCTCCGGCACGTCGAGCGCGGGCGCGACGAACGCGCGCCGGCCGGACTGCGAGCGCTCGAAGATCGTCCGCGCGCCGTCGCGCTGCTGCGGGGTCTCGAGCTTCATGCGTGGCACCGCCTCGCGCACGGCGGCGCCGATCGCGCCCGCCAGCCGGTCGATGTCGGCCTTCGTGCGCTGCTCGGTGATCGCGACCAGCAGGCCGTCGGCGTGCTCGGGGTAGTCGCGGCCGAGCGCGTACCCGGGGTTGATCCCCTGCGCCGCGCAGTGCTCGATCACCGCGTCGACGTCCGCGTCCAGCCGGACCGCGAACTCGCGCACGACGGGCTGCTCGTGCAGCGGCTCGACGCCGTCGAGCGCGCACAGCGCGTCGCGCGCGTAGGCGGTGCGCTGGAGCAGCAGCTCGCCGAGCTCGACCAGGCCGGCGCGGCCGAGCCAGCTCAGGTAGGCGATCCCCGCGAGCGCGTTGAGCGTCTGCGCGGTGGTGATGTTGTGGGTCGCCTTCTCGCGCCGGATGTGCTGCTCGCGCGTCTGCAGCGTGAGCACGAAGCCGCGGCGGCCGTCGGCGTCGGTCGTCTCGCCCGAGATCCGGCCCGGCATCCGGCGCAGGTACTCCTCGCGCGCGGTGAAGAAGCCGAACGACGGCCCGCCGTAGTCGAGCCGGTTGCCGAGCGGCTGGCCCTCCCCCACCGCGATGTCGACGCCGAAGTCGCCCGGCGGGCGCAGGATGCCGAGCGGGATCGCGTCGCACTGGACGACGACGAGCGCGCCGGCCTCCTTCGCGGGGCCGACCAGCGCCTCGAGGTCCTCGACGGCGCCGAGGAAGTTCGGGTACTGCAGGAAGACCGCGCAGACGTCGTCCGAGACCGCCTCGGCCAGCGCGGCGGCGTCGGTCACGCCGCCCGCGAGCGGGAGCTCCTCGATCGTCGTGCCCCAGCCCGCGCTCGTCGCCGCGAGCGCGCCGCGCGAGTGCGGGTGCAGCGCCGCGCGAGACGAGGAAGCGGCGGCGGCCGTTGAGCTGGCGCGCGAGCCAGCCGGCCGAGGCGACCGCCGACGGCGCCTCGTAGAGCGTCGCGTTCGAGACCGGCAGGCCCGGTCAGCTCCGACATCGCCGTCTGGTACTCGAACATCACCTGGAGCGTCCCCTGCGAGACCTCCGGCTGGTACGGCGTGTAGGGCGTCAGGAACTCCGACCGCGCGAGCAGCGAGTCGATCAGCGAAGGCACGTAGTGGTCGTACATCCCCGCGCCGAGGAACGTGATCTCGTCGTCCGCGGAGACGTTCTGCGCGGCCAGGTCGCGCAGGTAGCCGTACACCTCCTGCTCCGGCCGCCCCGGCGGCAGGTCGATCGGGCGCCCCAGCCGCACGCCCTCGGGCACGTCGGCGAACAGCTCCTCGATCGACGCCGGCGCCGACCGCGGCGAGCATCGCCCGCCGGTCGTCGTCGGTGGCGGAGGTGTAGCGCGACACCTACGCCAGCGACCCCTCGTAGGTGGCGGCGTCCATCAGCGAGTCGAGCTCGGACGGCTCCGAGAGCCGGACCTTGACCATCCAGCCGCCCTGGTAGGGATCGTCGTTGATCGCCTCGGGCCCGGAGGCCAGGCCCTCGTTGACCTCGACGATCTCGCCGGAGAGCGGCGCGATGACGTCCGAGACGGCCTTGACGGACTCGACCTCGGCGTACGGCTCCCCCTTCGTCACGGTCTTGCCGACCGCCGGCGGGTCGAAGAACACGACCTCGCCGAGCTGGTCCTGGGCGTACCAGGTGATGCCGAACGTGGCGACGTCGCCCTCGATCCGGGCCCAGTCGTGCTCCTCGTGGTAGGAGAGGTCGGACGGGTAGCTGGCGTCGGCCAATTCAGTGCTCCTCGGGGACTAGTGGCTTCTTGCGGACCTCGGCGCCGCGGACCCGGCCGCGGACGTCGATCTCGAACGGGGTGCCCGGTGCGGTGCGGTCGGCGGGCAGGTAGGCGAGCCCGATGCCGTAGCCGAGCGTCGGCGACAGCGTGCCCGAGGTGACGACGCCGCCGCCGACCACCGGGTTGCCCTGGCGGGCGATGCCCGGGCCGGTGATCGCGAACGGGACGAGCCGCTCGGCGGTGCCCTGCGCGCGGTCGCGCGCGACGCGCTCGTGCCCGATGAAGCCCGTCGCCTCCTTGCACGCCCAGCCGAGGCCGGCCTCGATCGGGCCGCGGTCCTCGGACAGGTCGTTGCCGTAGAGGTGGAAGCAGGCCTCGGTGCGCAGCGTGTCGCGCGCGCCCAGGCCGGCGGGCTCGGCGCCGCCGGCGACGACGGCGTCCCAGACCGCGGGCGCGTGGGCGGGGTCGACGAGCAGCTCGACGCCGTCCTCCCCCGTGTAGCCGGTGCCGCAGACCAGCACGCCGGGCGCGCCGGCGACCGTCAGCTCGGCGGTGTGGAAGCGCGCGGGCAGCTCACCGTCGGTCAGCGCACCGACGAGTGCGCGGGCGCGCGGGCCCTGGACGGCGAGCATCGCGAGGTCCTCGATGCGGTCGATCACGGCGGCGTCGGCGCCGGCGGCGTGCGCCTCGAACCAGGCCAGGTCGCGCGCGTGGTTGGCGGCGTTCGTGACGGTCAGGTAGCGATCCGGCCCGAGCCGGTAGGTGAAGAGGTCGTCGAGCACGCCGCCGTCCTCGTTGCAGAGCAGCGCGTACTGCGCGCCGCCCTCGGCGAGCGTGGTCACGTCGTTGCTGACGAGCCGCTGGAGCAGGGCTCCGGCGCCCGGCCCGCGGGTCTCGATCTGACCCATGTGGCTGACGTCGAAGACGCCCGCGCGCTCGCGCACGGCGGTGTGCTCGGCGCGGATCCCGGCCGGGTACTGGACGGGCATCTCCCAGCCGGCGAAGGGGACGAGGCGCGCGCCCGCCGCCACGTGCCGGTCGTGCAACGGCGTGCGCCTGAGGGTGTCCGTGTCCGCCGCCATCGGGACTTGCCGACCCTAGCAAGGGGTCCGGCCGCCGGCGGGGTCCCTGCGAGTGCCTCCGCGCCCCCTCGGCCGTCGCGGCCGGCATCGCGCGTGCGCTGCGCCGGGTCTCGGGGTACCCGCGGTGGCGTCCGGGTGAGTCAGACGGAGGGGTCGATGGCCGGGAGATGGATCCTGCTCGCAGGGCTGCTGGTGGCGCTGCTCGCGCCCGCCGGCGCGCGGGCGGGGACGTACGACGTCGTGAGCTGCGCCGCGCCGGGGGCCGACGGGGCGCAACAACAGCCTCACGCCGTTCACGGAGAGCTATGACCCGCAGTACGCGCCGCAGCTCGGCAGCTGGTACGAGCACGACGCGAGCTGTGCGGACGGCCTGATCGCCCGGGCGTCGACGGCCACGCCGGCGACGCCGACCGCGGCGTGGCTGACCGGCGCGGGATGGCGCTTCACCGCGCCCGCCGGCACGGAGATCGTCGGCTTCGCGAGCTGGCGGTTCGCGGAGGCGCGCGATCAGGCGCCCGACGACCCGACCACGCCGGCGGACGACGGCGACCACTGGCGCGTCGACGTCGTCGACGGGACCGGGCAGATGGTCGGCGGCCCGCTGGGCGGCGAGACGTGCGCCCACGGCGGCGGCGTCGACGCCTGCACCGTGGGGGCGCCCGGCGGCGTGCGAGCCGACCACCGGCTGATCACGAACCAGCTGAGCTGGCGGGTGGGCTGCGGCGGCGAGATCGTCGGCGGCTGCCCGGCGAACTACGGCGGCTACCCGCTCGCGAGCATGGTCGTCTACGGCACGCAGGTCACGCTGCGCGACGACAGCGCGCCGACCGCGGCGCTCGGCGGGCCGCTCGTGACGCCCGGCTGGCACCGGCCCGGCGACGGCCTGACCTACAGCGCGACCGACAACTCCGGGATCCGGGCCGCGACGCTGACCGCCGGCGCGGTCGGCGGCGCCGACCCGCGCGCCGTGCGACTTCACCCGGCCGGTGCCGTGCGCGAACGCCGCTGGGCGACCGCTCCAGATCGACGGGACGCTGCCCGGACGGGCGCTACCCGGTGCGGCTGACGGTCGCCGACGCGGCGGGGAACCAGACCGCGGTCGACGCCGCCGTGGCCGTGGACGGGAGCGCGCCGTCGGTCGACCTGCGCCCGCCGCGCGGGCGGACGCTCGTCGTCGGCGCTGCGCGACACCGGGTCGGGCTTCGCCGCGGGGCAGATCTTCGTCCGCAACAGCACGCGCGAGGCGTTCCGGGCGCTGCCGACGCGGCGCCGGCAACGGCACGCTGCGCGCGCGGCTCGATCGCGGCCGGCCCGGGAAGGTCGCGGTCCAGGTCGGCGTGCGCGACGTCGCGGGCAACGCGGCGCGCGGCGCGCCGGCGCGGTTCCGGATCACGAGCGTGACGTCGCAGCGGCTGCGCGCGCAGGTCCGGCGCGGCGGGCGCGTGCGGGTCAAGTTCGGCCGCGCGGTGACGATCCGCGGGCAGCTCGTGCTGTCCGCCCGGCGGCCGGTCGCGGGCGTCCCCGTCAGCGTGATCACGCGCGAGCGCCGGCGCGGCGCGGTGCCACGCGTCGAGACGACGGGAACGGTGGCGGCGAACGGGCGCTTCGTCCTCCGGCTCGGCAAGGGGCCGTCGCGGACCGCCGACATCAGCTACCCGGGCGGTGCCGGGTTCCTGGCCGCCTCCCGGCGGCTGCAGCTGCGCGTGCCGGCCTCCTCGACGCTCAGCGCGTCACGGCTGCGGCTCGGCGGGCCGGGCACGGTGCGCTTCAGCGGCCGTGTGCGCGGCGCGCCGCGGGCCGGGCTCGTCGTCGTCCTCCAGGGCGAGGAGCGCGGTCGCTGGCGCACGTTCGCCGACGCCCGCACCGGCGCCGGCGGGCGCTGGTCGGCGCGCTACCGGTTCAGCGGCCTGCCCGGGAGCTACCCGGTGCGGGCGCGGATCCGCCGCCAGGCGAACCTGCCCTACGAGACCGGCCACTCGAAGCGCGTGACCGTGCACGTGGGCTAGGGCGCCAGCGCGAAGATCACCGCCACGGCGACCGTGACCTGCTCCTGGCCCGGCTCGACGCGGATCGGCGCCGACGAGCCCGAGTCCCCGCTGCTGCCGCCGCCCGAGGAGGCGGAGTCGTCCGAGCCGCCGGTGTCGATCGCCCACTCCGGGTTGAGGTCGACCTTGCGGATCGCCGCGACCCGCAGGCCGAGCGCCGCGGCGGCGGCGTCCGCGCGCCGGCGGGCCCGCTCGAGCGCGAGCCGCGTCGCGTCCTGCCGCGCGACGGTGCTGTCCGAGACGCTGAACTCCGGCCCGTCGAGGTCGGCGCCGCCGAGCGCGCGCAGGATCCCGGGCAGCCGCTTGATGTCGGTCGTGCGGATGCGCAGCGAGGTCGCCGCGCGGTAGACGGTCCGGCCGTGCCGGCGGGTGCGGAAGCTCGAGATCGACTCGGTCCGGATGTCGGTCCGCGGGACGCCGAGCGCCGCGAGCCGGCGGAGCTTGGCGGACAGCGCGCGCTCGACGCGCCGCCGTGCGGCGGCCGCGCTGCGATCGGCGCGGCGGATCGCGGCGCCCACCTCGGCGGTGTCCGGCGTCGCGCGGACGTCGGCGGTCTCGACCACGACGAGCGTCGTCGGGTCCTGGGCGGCGGCGGATGCCGCCGGCGCGAGCAGCGCGGCGGCGACGACGAGCGGGAGGAGGACGCGGTGCATGCGGGTACTACGCGCCACGCCCACCGCCGTCACGACATCAGCGCAGGAACGGCGGGATGTCGATGTCGTCGTCGGAGATCTCGAGCGAGGACCGGCGGCGCTCGTCGATCCGCGGGGTGCGGTCGACCGGGCCGCGCTCGGCGCGCTCGGAGCGGCCGAACGGCGAGAAGCCGCCGCCGTCCGCGCGCTTGTCGAAGCCCGGTCGCGATCAGCGTGACGCGGATCTCGTCGCCCATCGCCTCGTCGATCACGGCGCCGAAGATGATGTTCGCGTTCGAGTCGGCCGCGGAGTGGATGATCTCGGCCGCCTCGTTGACCTCGAACAGCCCCAGGTCCTTCCCGCCGGTGATGTTGAGCAGGATCCCCGTGGCGCCCTCGACCGACTCCTCCAGCAGCGGCGAGGAGATCGCCGCCTTGGCCGCCTCGGCCGCGCGCGACTCGCCCGTCGACGTGCCGATGCCCATCAGGGCGGAGCCGGCGTCGTGCATGATCGTGCGCACGTCGGCGAAGTCGAGGTTGATCAGGCCGGGGATCGTGATCAGGTCGGTGATGCCCTGGACGCCCTGGCGCAGGACGTTGTCGGCCTCGCGGAACGCGTCGAGGATGCTCGTGCGGCGCTCGACGATCGAGAGCAGCCGCTCGTTCGGGATCACGATCAGCGTGTCGACCATCTCGCGGAGGCGCTCGATGCCCTCCTGCGACTGGCGCGCGCGCTGGGCGCCCTCGAAGCCGAACGGCCGCGTGACGACGCCGACGGTCAGCGCGCCGATCTCGTTCTTGGCGATCTCGGCGATGACGGGCGCGGCGCCCGTGCCGGTGCCGCCGCCCTCGCCCGCGGTGACGAAGACCATGTCGGCGCCCTTGAGCGCCTCCTTGATGTCGTCGCGCGACTCCGCGGCGGCGCCCTGGCCGACCTGCGGGTTGGCACCGGCGCCCAGGCCCTTGGTGAGCTGGTGGCCGATGTTCAGCTTGATGTCGGCGTCCGTCATCTGGAGCGCCTGGGCGTCGGTGTTGCAGGCGATGAACTCCACGCCGGAGAGGCCCGCGTCGATCATGCGGTTCACGGCATTGGTGCCACCGCCGCCGACGCCGACGACCTTGATCACTGCGAGATAGCTGCCTGCTTCCATGAGTTTCTGTCCGGACCTCGAGTTAGAGTCGAGCGTTTTCACGCACACGACATGGGCGCGGATTCCTGCACGTTACGGGGATTTCCTTCCCGATGTCAAAACGGGTCCGACCCCGGCAAGATCTCGTGCAGTCCGCCAAAGTCTCGACCACGGGTCGAGAGTAGGGTCATTCTCACCCTATGGTTGAGGCTCTGATGGTACGACCTGCGGGGTGGCGGTCGCCTCGGGCGTGATCGGCCCGACGCCGCCCGCGGCGACGAGCTTCGGCACGCGCAGGTCGAGATAGGTGGCGCCGGCGGAGGACTCCTCCCCCAGCACGCGCGCGGCCGCGGTCCACTTCGTCCGGGCGGCGTCGCCGCCGCCGAAGATCAGCTCGGGCCCGTTGCGCAGATCGAGCGCGACGCCGTCGTCTCCCCACCACAGCTTCTCGGCGCGGGCGCGCAGCTCGGGCGGCGCGGCGGCGGCGACCGCGAGCGCCGCCAGCGTGTGCTTGTCCTGCACCCGCCCGTCGGCCAGCGCCCCCTTGTTGACGATCGTCGGGAGGTCGTCCGCGCGGACCCCGGTCAGCACGAGCCCGGAGCCCGTGGCCGGGACACGGCTCCCGCCGTTCTCGACCGCGGCGACCGGCGCGTGCTCGATCACCTCGATCCGCAGGTCGTGCGGGAAGTCGGCGCGGACCCGCAGGTCGGCCACCGAGGTGAACGGCTTGACCGCGTCGTGGAGCGCCTGGTCGTCCACGTGCAGCGTGCTCATGCCGTCGGCGACCGACGTCAGCGCGTCGCGGACCTGGCCCGACTCGGAGCTCGTGCTGCCGGTGATCGACACGTGCTCGACCTTGGCGAACGAGGAGTCGCGGAACCAGAGCGCCGCCCAGCCCGAGGCCGATGACCGCGCAGGCCAGGCCGGCGAGCACGCGCCAAGGGAGCCGTGGGAGGCGGTCCATCCCTGTGGATGTTCGCCGCCGGGGCGGCGGCTCCTACCCGGCGACGAGCTCCCGGCCGAGCGCGTCGACGTCGCCGGCGCCGAGCGTGAGCAGGAGGTCGCCCTCGCGCAGACGCGGGCCGAGGTAGGACGCGGCGGCGGGGATGCCCGGCATCCACACCACGGGCTTGCCGCCGGCGGCGTCGGCGGCCGCCTCCGCGACCAGCAGGCCGGTGACGCCGGGCCAGTCCTCGGCGCGCTCCCGCGCCGCGTAGATGCCGAGCACGACGACCTCGTCCGCCGCGGCGAGCGCGGCGCCGAACTCCGTCGCCTGATGCGCGGTACGGCTGTAGAGGTGCGGCTGGAAGGCGGCGATCAGCCGCCGCGGCCGGAGCGTGCGGGCGGCGGCGAGCGTGGCGGCGACCTCGGTCGGGTGATGCGCGTAGTCGTCGACGATCCGCGCGCCGGCGGCAGTGGTCCCGAGCAGCTCGAAGCGGCGCCCGGCGCCCTCGAAGTCGCGCAGCGCGGCGGCGGCCTGCGCGAGGTCGGCGCCGGCGAGCCGCGCGGCGGTCAGCGCGGCGGCGGCGTTGCGGGCGTTGTGGGCGCCGGGGACGGTCAGCTCGACGTCGACGCCGTCGAGCGTGAAGCGCGAGCCGCCCGCGGTCAGCTCCGGCTCGGCGTCGAACGGGACGACCGGCAGGCCGGGCGGGGCGAGCGCGAGCAGCTCCGGGCGGTCCCAGACGACCGCGGCGCGCTCGGCGAGCGCCAGGAAGGCGCGGAAGGTGTCGTCGACGTCGCGCTGCGAGGCATAGGTCGTGTGGTGGTCGAGCTCGGCGTTGGTCAGCACCGCGATGCCGGGCGCGAGCTTGAGCAGCGAGCGGTCGGACTCGTCCGCCTCCACGACGAGCCACTCCCCCGCGCCCCAGCCGGCGTTGAAGCCGGTCGAGCGGACGGCGCCGCCGACGAGGTAGCCGGGATCCATCCCGCAGCCGCGCAGCGCGTGGACGAGCATGCTCGACGTCGTCGTCTTGCCGTGCGTGCCGGTGACGGCGATCGTCGGGCGCAGCCGGGTCAGCTCGCCGAGCAGGTCCGCGCGGTGCAGCTCGGGCGCGCCGGTGCCGCGCTCGGGGTTGTCGGCGGGGATCGCGCTCGACACCACGACCTCCGCCCCGGCGGGGACGTTCGCCGCCGCGTGGCCGACGGCCGGCTCGATCCCGGCGGCGCGCAGCGTCGCGCCGTAGGGCGAGCCGGGCGCGCGGTCCGAGCCGCTGACGCTCGCGCCGAGCGCGTGCGCGACCAGCGCCAGGCCGCTCATCCCGGCGCCGCCGATCCCCACGAAGTGCAGCTTGCGGCCTGTCCAGGTATCGCTCACGCGCCCGGCAGCCTAGCCGCCGTTTCACGGCGCCTCGGAAGCGGGCAGAATCCGCGCGGTGGCGGCCGACCGGATCGAGCGCGTCGCGCGCGAGGCGTTCGGCTTCGACGCGCTGCGCCCAGGGCAGCGCGAGGCGATCGAGGCGGCGCTGGCGGGCCGCGACACGCTCGTCGTCATGTCGACCGGTTCGGGCAAGTCGGCGATCTACCAGATCGCGGGCCTGCTGCTCCCGGGCGCGACGGTCGTGGTCTCGCCGCTGCTGGCGCTCCAGCGCGACCAGGTCGACGAGCTGCGCGCGCACGCGGCGGGCGGCGCGGCCGCGATCAGCTCCGCCGTCGGCCGGTCCGAGCGCGCCGAGGCGCTCGCCGAGCTGGCCGAGGACGCGCTGGAGTTCGTCTTCCTCGCCCCGGAGCAGCTCGCCCGCCCGGACGTGCTCGACGAGCTGGCGATCGCCGGGCCGTCGCTGATGGTGGTCGACGAGGCGCACTGCATCTCCGAGTGGGGGCACGACTTCCGGCCCGACTACCTGCGGCTCGGCGCGGTGGTCGAGGCGCTCGGGCGGCCCACGGTGATCGCGCTGACCGCGACGGCCGCGCCGCCGGTCCGCGACGAGATCGTCGCGCGGCTCGGGCTGCGCGACCCGCTCGTGCTGACGCGCGGGTTCGACCGCCCGGAGATCCGGCTCGCCGTCGAGCGCCACGAGCAGGCGGACCGCAAGCTGCGGGCGCTGCGCGAGCACGTGGCGGCCGCCGAGCCGCCGGGGATCGTCTACGTCGCCACGCGGCGCGGCGCCGAGGAGCTGGCCGCCGCGCTGACCGAGGACGGCCTGCGCGCGGCCGCCTACCACGCCGGGATGCGCCGGCGCGACCGCGAGTCCGCTCAGACGCGCTTCATGGACGACGACCTCGACGCGATCGTGGCGACGACGGCGTTCGGGATGGGCGTCGACAAGCCGAACGTCCGCTGGGTCGTGCACGCGGAGATCTCGGAGTCGCTCGACAGCTACTACCAGGAGATCGGGCGCGCCGGCCGCGACGGGCAGCCCGCGTCGGCGACCCTGTTCTACCGCCCGGAGGACGTCGGGCTGCGCCGCTTCTTCTCCGGCGGCCAGGTCGACCTCGCCGAGATCGCGACGGTGCTGGACGCGGTCGGCGACGCCCCCGTCGAGCCGGCCGCGCTGCAGGCCGCGACCGGGCTGGGCGAGACGCGGCTCGCGGTCGCGCTCTCGCGGCTCGAGGAGGCGGGCGCGATCGAGCAGCGGCGCGAGCGGCGAGATCGCGCCGGCGGACGGGTGCGCCGCCGCACAAGGCCGCGATCGAGGCCGCGACCGCGGCCGAGGAGCGGCGGCACGAGTTCGACCGCTCGCGGGTCGACATGGTGCGCGCGTACGCGGAGACCACGGGCTGCCGGCGGTCGTTCGTCCTCTCCTACTTCGGCGAGCCGTTCCAGCCGCCGTGCGGCAACTGCGACAACTGCCTCGCCGGGCGGGTGACCGTGCTGCCGGCGGAGCTCCCGTTCCCGGTCGGCGCGCGCGTCGCGCACGACGACTGGGGCGAGGGCGTGGTCCAGCGCTACGAGGAGGACGCGCTCGTCGTGCTGTTCGACACGGCCGGGTACCGCACGCTCGCGCTCGACGTCGTGCTCGAGCGCTCGCTGCTGCGGGCGGCCTGAGCTACCAGCCGCCGGAGCCGTCGCAGCGGCCGCGGCCGGGGACCGTGCAGGTCCGCTCGGTCTGGCCGTTCGACCGGCGCCGGAGCGTGAAGCCGGTGCCGGAGTCCGACGTCTCGGTCATCTCGTAGGTGTCGTCCGTCCCGCTGACCGCGAAGCCCGCCGAGGCCTGGCCCAGCGCCGGCTCGATCGCGCGCAGCTGCGCCTCGGTGGCGTCGAAGCTGTCGTGGTCGGTGTGGTAGGTCGCCAGCGCGGTCGCGGCGGTGCGCAGGGTGGTCTGCGCGTCGAGGTCCTGCGCCTTCGTGCGCTGGCCCGTGAAGGCGGGCAGCGCGATCATGGCGAGGATCGCGATGATGAGGATCACGACCAGCAGCTCGACCATGGTGAAGCCGCGGTTGTCCGAGAGAGCGAGGCGTCCGTGCATGAGCTCTGGACTGGTAAACGGCGCGTCCGTCCCGGAACTTGAACCCTCCGCGCGGACTGGACGAATGGGGTCGCGACCCTAGGCGACGGGTCCGCGCGCCGCCTCGAGCACGACGCGGGCGACGTCGCGGGCGGCGTCCGGGCGGGCGAGCCGCGTGGCGGCGTCGGCCATCCGGCGCAGCCGCGCGTCGTCGAGCAGGATCGCGTCGACCGCCGCCCTGAGCCCCTCGGGCGTGAGCGCGGCGTCGGCGATGACGGTCGCCGCGCCGCCCTGCTCCATCCAGCGCGCGTTGGCGGTCTGATGGTCGGCGGTGGCGTGCGGATACGGGATCAGGACGGCCGGCAGGCCGTACTGCGCGAGCTCGAAGATCGAGCCGCCCGCGCGGGCCACGGCGAGGTCGGCGGCGGCGAGCGCCTGGCCGAACGGGATCAGGTAGTCGCGCAGGTCGTAGTGCGCGCCGGGCGCGGCCAGGTCGGGGAAGTCGCGCCGGCCGGCGATGTGCAGGACGCGATAGGGCGCATCCCTGAACGCGGCGACGGCGGCGTGGTTGACGCTGCGGGCGCCGAGCGAGCCGCCGAAGACCAGCACGCAGCGGGTCGCGGGGTCGATGCCGAGCGCGCTGCGCGCCTCGTCGCGCTCCGCGACGCGCGGCGGGACCGGCCGGCCGGTCACGACGTAGCGCTCACCCTCGCGCCCGGGGAGCGGGAAGGCGAGGCAGACGCGCGCCGCGCGCGCGGCCAGGAGGCGGTTGCTGAGGCCCAGGTGGGAGTCGGCCTCGGTGAGGACGAGCGGGATCCGCAGCGCGACGGCGGCGGCGCCGACCGGTCCGGCGACGTACCCGCCGCCGCCGAGGACGCCGTCGGCCTCCCGCCGGCGCAGGATCGCGCGGGCGTCCTTCAGCGCGAGCGCGGCCTTGCCGACGGCGCGGGCGGCCTTCAGCGGGTTGCTGCGCGAGATCCCCTCGACCCGGATCGGGTCGAGCGGGTAGCCGGCCGCCGGCACGAGCTCCGCCTCGGCGCGCTGGCCGCCGACGAAGCTGACCTCCGCGCCCTCAGCCCGCAGCGCGTCGGCCACCGCGATGGCCGGTACCACGTGGCCGGCCGTCCCGCCGGCCGCGATCACGATCCGGGGTGCGCTCACTCGTCTCCCTCCTCGGCGTGCGCGGCTTGACCGCCCGCAGGTGCCCGGAGCCGCCGCTCGCGACGTTGAGCAGCAGGCCCATGGCGAGCAGCAGCGTGATCAGCGAGGTCGAGCCCGAGGAGATGAACGGGAGCGGGACGCCGGTCAGCGGCGCCAGCCCGAGGACGGTGTAGATGTTGAGCAGCGCCTGGCACAGGATCAGCGACGTCAGACCGGTCGCGAGCAGCTTCGCGTAGGCGCCCTTCGCGGCCTTCGCGGTGCGCAGCCCGGCGTACCCGATCATGCCGTACAGGGCGAGCAGGCCGCAGATCCCCGCGAGCCCGAGCTCCTCCCCGATGACGGCGAGGATGAAGTCCGTGTGCGCCTCGGGCAGGTAGAAGATCTTCTGCACCGACTGGCCGGGGCCGACGCCGAACAATCCGCCGGACCCGATCGCGATCTGGCCCTGGACGGACTGGAACCCGATCGTCCCCGCGTGGTCCCACGGGTTCAGGAACGCCGTCAGGCGGTCGCGCCGGTAGGGCTCGAACAGCGCGAACAGCATGATCAGGAGCGCGGCGCCGCCGGCGATCAGGCCGAGCTGGCGCAGCGGGATCCCCGCGGCGACCAGCATCGCGGCGAGCGTGAAGCCGATCACGAGCGCGGTGCCGAGATCGGGCTGGGCCGCGATCAGCAGCACCGCGCAGCCGCCGGGCAGGAAGATCGGGCCGGCGACGCGGCGCAGGCTGGGCCGGATCTTGGGCTTGACGGAGAGGACGGCGGCGGCGTGCAGCACGAGCGCGAGCTTCATCACCTCCGCCGGCTGGAACGTGAGCGGGCCGGCGCCGAGCCAGCGCTTGGCCCCGTTGACGGTGACGCCGAAGCCGGGCAGCAGGACGAGCACGAGCAGGACGAACGAGCCGAGCAGCAGCATCGGGGTGATGCGGCGGACGTGCTCGAGCCCGTGGCGCGCGAGCACCTGCATCAGCGCGAGCCCGACGGCGCCGTAGGCGAGGTACTTGACGAGGTAGGCGGTCCCGTCGCCCTGGCCCTCGAGCAGCGTGCGGGCGGACGACGCCGAGTAGACCATCACCGCGCCGCCGGCCAGGAGGCAGAACGTCGCCGTGAGGAGCAGGCGGTGCTCGAGCGGCTGCTGCCGGGACTTGGCCATCAAGCGGGGATTCGACAGCACCGATCGGACGCCTCCCGTCCGATCGTCCAGCCGCCGGGCCGTGCTCAGGGCGCGAGTCGCAGGGTCCGCCAGCCCGCGCCGGCGCGCTCGAACACGATCCGCTCGTGCAGCGCGTCGGGCGCCGCGGACCAGTACTCGATCGCGTCGGGCCGGACGCGGATCGCGCCCCAGTCGGGCGGGCACGGCACCGGCGCGTCGCCGGTCGCCTCCCGCACCGCGGCGAGCCGCGCGCGCAGCGGGGCGAGGCCGGCGATCGGCTCGCCCTGGCGCGAGACGAGCGCCTGGAGCTGGTGCGGCCGGTCGCGCCGCGCGAACAGCGTCTCGGCGAGCTCGCGCTCGGCGGCCTCGGCGCGGCCGGCGAGCTGGACCTGGCGGCCCAGCGACGGCCAGTGCAGCACGAGCGCGACGTAGGGCTGCTGCTCGAGCTCGCGCGCCTTGCGGGTCCACAGCGCCGTGGTGAAGACGATCGCGTCGTCCTCCACCCGGCGCAGCGAGACGATCCGCGCCGATGGGCGGCCGTCCGCGCCGGCGGTGGCGAGCGCGACGGCGTCGTGCTCGGGCAGCCCGGCCGCCTCGCGCCTCGGCGAGCCAGGCGGCGAGCGTCGCGAGCGGCGGCGGCGTGCCCACGACCGCTACTCCAGCGGGAGCGCCGGCTCGGACCCGGTCCGCGGCCCGCGGATCCGGCGCTCGGATTCCTCGATCGGGACGTCGTCGATGCTCGCCTCGCGCCGGCGCATGTACCCCTCGGCGTCGAACTCCCACTGCTCGTTGCCGTAGCTGCGCCACCATTGCCCGGACGCATCGCGGCTCTCGTACTGGAACCGCACGGCGATCCGGTCGGCGGTGAAGGCCCAGAGGTCCTTCCGCAGGGCGTAGTCGAGCTCGCGCTCCCACTTCTGCCGGAGGAAGGCGACGATCGCCGGCCGGCCGCTGAGGAACTGGTCGCGATTGCGCCAGCGGGAGTCCTCGGTGTAGGCGGCGGCGACGCGCTCGGGGTCGCGGGTGTTCCACGCGTCCTCGGCCGCCTGGACCTTCTGGCGCGCGGTCTCCTCGGTGAACGGCGGGACGGGAGGTCGCATCCGCGCAGGATCACACACCCGCGCCCGCGTGCGGCGACGCCGCGAGCGCGAGGAACTCCTGGCGCGTGCGCGCGTCGTCGCGGATCGCGCCGTGCAGCGCGGAGGTGACGGTGCGGGCGCCGAGCTTCTGCACGCCGCGCAGCGACATGCAGAGATGCTCGGCCTCCAGCACGACGCCGACGCCGCGCGGGGCGAGCTCGTCCTGCAGCCAGCCGGCGATCTGGACGGTCATCCGCTCTTGCATCTGCAGATCGCGGGCGAACAGCTCGACGACGCGCCCGAGCTTGCTCAAGCCGATGATCCGGTCCTCGGGGAGGTAGCCGACGTGCGCGATGCCGTGGAACGGGAGCAGGTGGTGCATGCAGAGCGAGTGGAACGGGATCGCGCGCGCGACGATCAGCCCGTCGTAGCCCTCGTCGTTCGGGAAGGTCGTGGGCGCGAAGGGCTGCGGCGTCAGCAGCTCCGCGTAGGCGTCGGCGACGCGCCGCGGCGTGTCGCGCAGCCCCGCGGCATGGACGTCCGCGCCGAGCGCCCGGAGGAGGTCGGAGGCGGCGCGCCGGGCGGCGGCGCGGTCGATCCGGCGCGCCGGCGCGGTCGTCGGTGGACAGCGGGTGCAATGCGGTCATGCCGATCTCTGCGTCGGGATCTTGCGCGGTCTTACGTAAGGTTCCGGGCGGAGCGGGCGCCAAACCGGGTGATGCGCTCCGCCGAGATCTGCGAGCAGCCCGTCGCGCCTGCCGTGACCAACGTCCCGCCTCGACCGGAGCCGCGCGGTCCCGACGCCGAGTCGAGGGCGTGGGTGCGGGCGCTGTCCGGCAGCGGAGCCGCGCGGGACGAGGCGATCGCGGCGCTCCACATCCGGCTGCTGCGCGCGGCGCGGTTCGAGGTCGCGCCGCCGGGGCGGCGCGCACACCGGGGAGCTCGACGACCTCGCGACGCAGGCGGCCGACGATGCGCTGGTGGCGATCCTGCGCAAGCTGCCGGACTACCGCGGGGACAGCCGCTTCACGACGTGGGCGTACAAGTTCGCGCTGCTCGAGGCGGCGGTCCGCGTCCGGCGGCGCGCGTGGCAGGAGCGGGAGGTCCCGCTCGAGGAAGAGGGCCTGGCACGGCTCGCCGACGCGCGCGGCGAGCCGGACCTCGACGCGGAGACGGCCGAGCTGCTCGCCGCGATCGCCGTCGGGATCGGCCTGGCTGACCCCGCGCCAGCGGACCGTGCTCGTCGCGATCACGCTCGACGGCGTGCCGATCGACGTGCTCGCCGAGCGAATGGCCAGCACGCGCGGCGCGCTCTACAAGACGCTGCACGACGCGCGCCGCAGCCTGCGCGCCCGGCTCGCGCTCGATGGGCTCGCGCCCGACGGGCCGGCGCCCACCCGGCGCCCACCCCGACCGGAGGGAGGAAGACCATGAACGCCCGTCACCCGCTGCCGCTCGGCGCCCTGCTCGGTCCCGGCGAGCCCGAGCTGACGTGCGAGGAGTGCTTCCGGCAGCTCGACCGCTACGTCGAGCTCGGCGCCGGCGGCGACGCCGCGATTCCCGGCATGCGGCCGCACCTGCGCGGCTGCCCCGCCTGCCATGAGGACCACGAGGACCTGGTGGCCTACCTGAGGACGGAGGACGCGTGATGCCGCAGCAGACGATCGTGATCGCGGGGGCGAGCCTCGCCGGCGCGAAGGCCGCCGAGACGCTGCGTGAGCGGGGCTTCGAGGGCCGCGTCGTGCTCGATCGGCGCCGAGGCGGAGCGACCCGTACGAGCGGCCGCCGCTCTCCAAGGACTACCTCCGCGGCGAGCTCGAGCGCGAGCGGATCCACGTCCATCCCGAGGGCTTCTATGCCGCGCACGACATCGAGCTGCTGCTGGGGCGCACCGTCGTGCGACTCGACCCCGCGGACCGTCAGGTCGAGCTCGACGACGGCGAGCGGCTGCGCTACGACCGGCTGCTGCTGGCCACGGGCGCCGAGCCGCGGCGGCTGCCGATCCCCGGCGCCGAGCTCGACGGCGTGCACGTGCTGCGCGACGTCGACGACTGCGACGCGCTGCGCGCGCGGCTCGATCGCGGCGGCGCGGTGGTGGTCGTCGGCGCGGGCTGGATCGGCTCCGAGTTCGCCGCGTCCGCGCGCGGGCGCGGCCTGGACGTGACCGTCGTGGAGCCGGCGCCGCTCCCGCTCGTCCGCGTGCTCGGCGACGAGCTCGGAGCGATCTACCGCGACATCCACACCGACCACGGCGTGCGGATGCTGCTCGGGACCGGCGTCGAGGCGTTCGAGGGGGCCGGTCGCGTCGAGCGCGTGCGCACCAGCGGCGGCGGCGCGATCGACTGCGACTTCGTCGTCGTCGGCGTCGGCGTGCAGCCGCGGACGCAGCTCGCCGCCGCGGCCGGCCTCGACGTCGACGACGGCGTCGTCACCGACGCCCGGCTCGAGACGTCGGCGCCCGGCGTCTTCGCGGCCGGCGACGTCGCGCGCGCCGCGCATCCGTTCTACGGCGCGCGGATCCGCGTCGAGCACTGGGCCAACGCGCTCGAGCAGGGCCCCGCCGCCGCCCGGTCGATGCTCGGCGACGGCGCGCCCTACGACCGGCTGCCGTACTTCTTCTCCGACCAGTACGACGTCGGGATGGAGTACCACGGGCTACGCCACCGACTGGGACCGCGTCGTGTTCCGCGGCGATCCCGCCGCGCCGTGCATTCATCGCCTTCTGGCTGCGCGGCTCGACGCTGCTCGCGGGCATGAACGTCGGCGTCTGGGACGTCGGCGACGACATCCAGGCCCTCGTCCGCGGGCGGACGGCGCCCGACGACGCGGCGGCTCGCCGACCCCGACGTGCCGCTCGCCGGCGCTCATCCCGGAGGGGTCCGGGCGACCGGCGCCGGCGGGCTGACCACGGCCGTGCCGCGCGCCGCGCGCGGGCCGTTCGCGTCGCCGGATCGTCACGCGCGCGGTCGCGAGCGCCTTGAACGCATCGCCGCGCTCGTCGAACGAGCGGAACTGGTCGTAGGACGCGCAGGCGGGCGAGAGCAGCACGACGTCGCCGGGCACGGCGGCCGCCCGGGCGGCGGCCACGGCACGGCCGAGGTCGCCGCAGCGGTGCGCCGGGACGCCGGTGGCGGCCAGCGCGGCGGCCAGCCGCTCCTCCTCCTCGCCGATCAGGTACGCGGCGCGGCAGCGCTCGGCGACCGCCGCGGCGAGCGGCGCGTAGTCCTCGCGCTTGCCGCGACCGCCGAGGATCACGTGGACGCCGCCCGCGAACGAGCGGATGCCGACCACGGCCGACGCGACGTTGGTCGCCTTGGAGTCGTCGACGTAGAGGACGTCGCCCACGCGCGCGACCTCCTCGAGCCGGTGCGCGACCCCCGCGAAGCCGGCGAGCGCCGCGCGGACCGCGGCGGGGTCGATCCCGCGGGCGAGCGTGACCGCCGCGGCGGCCATCGCGTTCTCGAGGTTGTGGGTGCCGCGGAGCCGGATGGCGGCGGCGTCCATCAGCGGCTCGCCGCGCCACACGAGCCGTCCGGCGTCGAGCGTGAGGTCGGCGTCGCCGCCGTCCCGCGCACCGGCCGTCATCGGCGACGCGAACGTCACCCGCCCGGCGCGGCCCGGCGGCTCGAAGCCGGCCGGCACCACGGCGATCGCCTCCGGCGACTGCGCGGCGAAGATCCGCAGCTTGGCGTCGCGGTAGGCCTCGAAGCTGCCGTGGCGGTCGAGGTGGTCGGGCGCGAGGTTGAGCAGCACGGCGGCGTCCGGCGCGAACTCGAGCGTGTCCTCGAGCTGGAACGACGAGGCCTCGAGCACGATCACCGCGGCGGCGTCGAGCGTGCCCGGGCAGCGTCGTCAGCGCGGTCCCGACGTTCCCGGCGACCGCGACGGGCACGCCCGCCTCGCGGTGGATCTGCCCGATCAGCTCGGTCGTCGTCGTCTTCCCGTTCGAGCCCGTGATCGCGATCACCGGGTTCGGCAGCAGCCGCCACCCGAGCTCGAGCTCGCCGAGCACGACGATCCCGCGCTCGCGCGCCGCGCGGACGACGGCGGCCTCCTGCGGCACGCCGGGGCTCTTGATCAGCGTCCGCGACGCCCTCGAGCAGGGCGACCCCGTCGGTCTCGGCGTGCACCCGGACGCCGGCGCGCTCGAGCTCCCCGGCGGCGCTCGCGTCGACCGCGCCGCCGTCGGTCCCGGTGACCTCCTCGCCGCGCGCGTGCAGCGCGAGCGCGGCCGCCCGCCCGGAGCGGGCGAGGCCGACGACGAGGTACGGGCCGGGCGGGAGCGGCGGGCGCATGCGCCGACCATTCAAGCGGCCCCGGCCGACGCCGCCCGCGCGACGCCCGCGGCGGCCGTCGCGCGGGCGGCCGTCGCCTCCGGCGGGGCCGTCGCCGTCCGCGACGCCGGCGCGACCGTGCACGGCGAGGTCGGCGACGCGCGTCAGGTGGCGTCGGACGACGCCGGCTCGGCCTCGGCGCTCCGGGCTCGGCCTCCGGCGGGCGGATCCGCCGCGCCGGGTCGGCGCGGCCGCCCTCGAACTCGAGCCCCTCGGCCTCGAGCCGGCGGCGCACCTCGGCCGGATCGCCGAGCGCGGTGGCGCCGACGGTGCCGTCGGACTTCAGGACGCGGTGGGCGCCCGGCGGGGACTCGCGCAGGAAGCGCTGGTTCAGCGTGCGCGCGTGGCGGTCGGTGCCGCCGCACGCGGCGGCGACGTCGCCGTAGCTCATCCAGGAGCCGGCGGGGATCGACGCGAGGACGTCGGACAGGTGATCGGAGGCGATGACGGACATGCGGCCGACGCTACGGGCGGGAGGCCCGTGGGTGACCGGATGGCACGGAATCGGCACACAATCGGTGCAGATCCGGCGCAGAGCGTCGCGAAGTCGTCGCTAGGTGAGCGACTGCTGGTACAGGGTGAAGCCGATCGCGCTGCAGACCGCGGCCACGATCCAGAAGCGCAGGATGATCTTCGTCTCCGACCACGCCTTGAGCTCGAAGTGGTGGTGGATCGGCGCCATCAGGAAGACCCGCTTGCGGAAGAGCTGGAACGAGAAGACCTGGATCAGGACCGAGAGCGCCTCGATCACGAAGATGCCGCCCATCACGATCAGCAGCACCTCGGTCTTCGTCATCACCGCGAGCGCGGCGACCGCCCCGCCGAGGCCGAGCGACCCGGTGTCGCCCATGAAGATCGAGGCCGGGAACGAGTTGAACCAGAGGAACCCGACGCACGCGCCGACGAGGCACGCGGCGACCAGCGCGAGATCCGTCTGGCGGGTCGTGAACGTGATCCCGATGTAGGCCAGCAGCACGATCGCGCAGCAGCCCGCGGCGAGCCCGTCGAGCCCGTCGGTCAGGTTCACCGCCGAGGTCGTCCCCGCCAGCACCAGGTAGATCAGGACCGGGTAGAAGTAGCCGAGGTCGATCGTGGCGTCGATCACGCGCAGGTTCAGCGTGTCGGGCAGGTCGGCCCAGCGCGTCGCGATCAGCCACAGCCCGACCGCGATCCCGAACGTGATCAGCAGCTTCCAGCGCCCCTGCAGCCCGAGCGAGCGCTTCTTGACCAGCTTCATGTAGTCGTCGACGAAGCCCAGCGCCGCGCACGCCAGCGCGACGCCGATCACGCCGACGGAGCGCGCGTCGAGCTCGGTCAGCAGCAGGAACGGCACCGAGATCGCCGTGAAGATGATGATCCCGCCCATCGTCGGCGTCCCCGCCTTCGCGCGGTGCTCCTGCGGGCCCTCCTCGCGGATCTGCTGGCCGAACTCGCGCGCGTGGAGGAACTCGATGAACTTGGGCGAGAGGAAGATGCAGATGAGCAGCGAGGCGGTGCCCCCGATCAGGACCTCGCCCATCAGCCGCCCGCTCCGGTCCGCGCGGCGGCGAGCGCCTCGGCCACGACCTCGAGCCCGACGCCGCGCGAGCCCTTGACGAGCACGACGTCGCCCCCGGTGACGATCGCGTCGGCCAGCTCCGCCGCCTCGGCCGCGTCCGCGACCGCGTGCGCCTCGCCGGCGCCGAAGGTGTCCAGCATCGCCGCCGCCCGCGGCCCGACGGCGATCAGCACGTCGACGCCGGCATCCCGCGCGTGGGCGCCGATCGCGCGGTGGTGCGCGGCCTCCTCCGGCCCGAGCTCGAGCATGTCGCCGAGCACCGCGACGCGTCGTCCGGCGGGCTCCTGCGTGGCGAGATCATCCAAGGCGGCGCGCATGGACAGCGGGTTGGCGTTGTAGCAGTCGTTGACGACGGTGGCCCCGCGGGCGAGCACGACGCGCTCGCCGCGCAGCGCCCCGAAGGCGACGTCGACGCGGCCGCTGCGGCGTCACGCCGACGGCCCGCGCGGCGGCCACCGCGGCGAGCGTGTTCGTCCGGTTGTGGCGCGACGCGAACGGGAGCTCGAGCGCGATCCGCTCGCCGCCCGCGAGCACCACCGACGAGCCCTCCTCGGCGAAGCGGACGTCCCCGCCCGGGCCGAAGGTCACGACCTCGAGCGCGTCGCGCAGGTACGGGTCGAGCCGCCGCTCCTCCGCCGGGACGACGGCGACGCCGCCGTCGCGCATCCCCACCAGCAGCTCCGCCTTGGCCCGCGCGACCCCCTCGAGCGAGCCCATCTGCTCGAGGTGGACGGGCCCGACGTTGGTGATCACGCCGACGTCCGGCTCGCAGATCGCGGTCAGCTCCGCGATCTGCCCGAATCCGCGCATCGCGAGCTCGAGCACGAGGACCTCGGTGCCCGCCGGCGCCGCCAGCAGCTCGAGCGGGAGCCCGATCTCGGTGTTGAAGTTGGCGCGCGACGCGGCGACCGTCCGCTGCGGGGCGATCAGGGCCGAGATCAGGTCCTTCGTCGACGTCTTCCCGACGGAGCCGGTGACGCCGATCACCTGCGCACCCAGCGCCCGGCGCCAGCCGCGCGCGAGCGCGCCGAGCGCCGCGACCGGGTCGTCGGCGGCGAGCACCGCGCCGCCGCCGTCGAGCGCCCGCGCCCAGGCGGGCGTCGCGAGCACGCCCCAGGCGCCCGCGGCCAGCGCGTCGGCCGCGAAGCGCCCGCCGTCGACGCGCTCGCCCGGGATCGCGACGAACAGGTCGCCCGGCGCGATCGACCGCGAGTCGATGACGACGCGCGACGGACCGCCGTCGCCGTCGCGCAGCAGCTCGGCGCCGGCCGCGCCGGCGACCCGCTCGGCGTTCCAGTCCCTCACGCGCGCGCCACCGCCCGCAACGCGTCGCGCGCCACCGCGACGTCGTCGAAGGGCTCCTTGCGGCCGCCGGCGAACTCCTGACCCTGCTCGTGGCCCTTGCCGGCGATGACGACGACGTCGCCCGGCCCGGCGCCCGCGATCGCCGCGCCGATCGCCGCCCGCCGGTCGACCTCGTGTTTCACGTGAAACGAGCCGGACGGGACGCCGGCCAGGATCGCGGCGACGATCGCCTCGGGGTCCTCGGAGCGCGGGTTGTCCGAGGTGACGATCACCGCGTCCGCCATCCGTGCCGCGATCTCGCCCATGACGGGACGTTTCGCCGTATCGCGGTCGCCGCCTGCCCCGAACACGACGACGACGCGCCCGGTCGCGACGTCGCGGGCCGAGGCGAGCACCTTCTCGAGCGCGCCCGGCTTGTGCGCGTAGTCGACCAGCACGGCGAAGTCCTGGCCCTCGTCGACGGCCTGGACGCGCCCCGGGACGGGCCGCGCGCTCGCGAGCGCCGCCGCCATCCCGTCGAGCGGCAGGCCGAGCGGCGCGCAGCACGCCATCGCCACCAGCGCGTTGGCGGCGTTGAAGCGGCCCCGCAGCGGCAGCTCGACGTCCGCCGTCCCGCCCGGGGAGCGCACGGTGAACGACGTCCCGTCCAGCCGCGCGCGCAGATCCGCCGCGGACCAGTCCGCGGCCCCGTCGATCGAGACGCTCACGGCGCCGGGCACGGACGCGGCGAGCCGGCGCCCCCACTCGTCGTCGACGACCACGACCGGGACGCCGACGTCGAACTCCCGGAACAGGCGCTCCTTGGCGGCGAAGTAGGCCTCCATGTCGGGATGGAAGTCCAGGTGGTCCTGGCTGAGGTTCGTGAAGGCCGCGACGGCGAAGCGGACGCCGTCGACCCGCCGCAGCTCGAGCGCGTGCGAGGAGACCTCCATCGCGCACGCCGCGTCGCCCGCATCCAGCATCGACCGGAACGTGGCCTGGAGGTCGATCGCCTCCGGGGTCGTCCGCACGGCCGGCCGCTCCTCCCCGCCGACGACCGACGTCACGCCGCCGAGCAGCCCGCACGGCCGGCCGGCCGACTCGAGCAGGTGGCGGACGAGGTGGGTCGTGGTCGTCTTGCCGCTCGTCCCCGTGATCCCGACGACGGGGAGCGTCGCGGTCGGATCGCCGTGGAAGCGCGCCGCCGCGCGGGCCATGGCCGCGCGCACGTCGGCCACCTCGACCTCGGGCACGCCGAGGCCGAGCGGCCGCGTGACGACGAGCGCCGCCGCCCCGCGCGCCACCGCGTCGGGCGCGAAGTCGTGACCGTCCCGGGTGAACCCGGGGACGCAGAAGAACAGGCTCCCCGGCCGCACCGCCCGGTTGTCGTACGCCAGGGCGGTGACGTCGACCGCAGGCCCGTCGCCGAGCAGATCGCGCACCGTCATGCGAGGCGACAGGCTATCCGGGGCGTCAGACCGCGAGCGCCCGGGCGACGATCGCCGCCCCGTCCACACCGGCCGGGAGCGTCCCGAACACGCGCCCGCGCGCATCGCCCAGCCGGCCGGCGCAGAACGCGTCGGCCACGGCCGGCGGGGCGTTCCGCACCAGCAGCGAGCCCTGGAAGGCGAGCGCGAGGGCCTCGACGGCACGGCGCGCGCTCCACTGGGCGTCGTCGCTCGCGAGCGGCGTGAGCGCGGCGGGGAGCGCGTCCAGGTGGGCGTCGAGCCGGGCGTCCGCGCCGCGGCCGCGCTCGCACTCGGCCAGGAACGCGGGCAGGCCGTCGGGCTCGCGGGCGAGCGCGCGCAGGACGTCCAGCGAGATCACGTTCCCCGAGCCCTCCCAGATGCCGTTGAGCGGCGCGTCGCGCAGCAGCTGCGGCATCGGCGACTCCTCGACGTACCCGTTCCCGCCGAGGCACTCGAGCGCCTCCGCCGCGTGCATCGTCGCCCGCTTGCAGATCCAGTACTTCATCACCGCGGTGCCGAAGCGGCGGAACGGCGCGGTCGTCCTCGTCGTAGGCGCGCGCGAGCCGCAGCGCGGAGGCCGTCGCCGCCTCCGACTCGACGGTCAGGTCGGCGAGCACGTTGACCATCAGCGGCTGCTCGGCCAGCAGCGCGCCGAACGCGCTGCGATGGCGCGCGTGGTGGACGGCCTCCGCGACGCCGCGGCGCATCCCCGCCGCGCTGCCGATCACGCAGTCGAGCCGCGTGTGGGTGACCATCTCGATGATCGTCGCGACCCCGCGGCCCTCCTCGCCGAGGAGCCGCGCCGGCGCGCCGCGGAACTCGACCTCGCCCGAGGCCAGCGAGCGGGTGCCCAGCTTGTCCTTGAGCCGCTGCAGCTCGAAGCCCGGGCCCGCGCTCGACGACGAAGCACGAGAGCCCGCCCGGCGCCTGGGCGAGGACGAGGAAGACGGCGCCCATCGGGTGCGAGCAGAACCACTTGTGGCCGGTCAGCTCGTAGGCGCCGTCGCCGGCCGGCTCCGCGCGCGTGGTGCCGGCGCGGACGTCCGACCCGCCCTGCTTCTCGGTCATCGCCATCCCGCAGAGCGCGCCGCGCTCGTAGTCGGGGAGCGTCAGCCGCGGCTCCCACTCGGCGGCGAGGTCCGGATCGACGCGCAGCGCCGGGATCGCGGAGTACGTCATCGAGACCGGGCACATCACGCCGGCGTTGGCCTGCGTCCACAGCAGCTCGAGCGCCGCGCGGGCGACGTGCGCGCCCGGGCGCGGGTCGCGCCACGGCAGCGCGTGGATCTCGCGCTCGACCGCGCCGCGCAGGAGCCAGTGCCAGCTCGGGTCGTAGTCGACGCGGTCGACGCGGTGGCCGAAGCGGTCGTGGGTGACCAGGCGCGGCGCGTTGCGCTCGGCGCGCCGGCCGTGCTCCTGCGCCTCGGCGGACCCGGCGACGGCGCCGGTGTCGCGGACGCGGTCGATCGCCCATCCGGCGCCCTCGCGGACGAGTCCCTCCTGCAGCGCGACGTCGGCGTCGAAGAAGTTGACGTCCTCGAACGGCGGGGGCTGGTTGAGGACCTCGTGAGTGGTGTGGTCGGTCAGACGCATCGATATGGGTTTCGCCTGCCAAGGCGTCGCTGTTCTCGCTTCCGGAGAGTTCGCTGCCAAGGCGCGTCGTTCTCGCTTCCGGATAGTTGCTCAGGTCCGCTCGTTCCTCGCTTCCGCCTTTCGGCGACGATACACGCACCATGGACGAGGCCATCCCGATCGTCATCTCGGCCGGCTGGTCGGCGGGCGTCAACGCCTACATGACCGTCTTCCTGCTCGGGTTGTTCGGGCGGCTCGGCCTCGGCGACGTCCCGGACGGCCTCGAGGACACCTGGGTGATGGTCGCCGCGGGCGGGCTCTACGCGGTCGAGTTCGTGACCGACAAGATCCCGTACGTCGACCACCTCTGGGACTCGGTCCACACCGTCATCCGGCCGACGATCGCCGCCGCCCTCGGGGTGCTCCTGAACGGCGACGCGACCGGACTGGAGGACGCGCTCGCCGCCGTCGGGTCGAGCACGACCGCGCTGGCCAGCCACGGCGTCAAGGCCGGGCTGCGGATGGCGGTCAACCTCTCGCCGGACCCCGTGACGACCGCCACCGCGAGCCTCACCGAGGACCTCTGCGTCGGGCTGGTGATCGTGCTCGTCGTCACCCATCCGTGGGCGGCGCTGGCCGTGTCGATGACCTTCCTGGCGATCGGCCTGACGCTGATCAGCTACCTGTGGCGGCGGATCAGGGCGAGCCGGGCCCGATCCGCAGGTTCGTCAGCGCGAAGGACGTGATGTCCTTGAACGCCGGACCGGCGACGGTGCCGCCGTAGATGTCGCCCTGCGGCTCGTCGACCATCACCGCGACGAGCAGCCGCGGCTTGCGCGCCGGCGCGAAGCCGACGAACGAGGCGACGAACTTGTCCTTCGAGTAGCCGCCGTTCGGGTCGGGCTTCTCCGCGGTGCCGGTCTTGCCGCCGAGCTCGTAGCCGTCGATCGCCGCGCCGGTCGCGGTGCCGCCCGGGCCGAGGACGCCCTCGAGCATCGTCCGCACCTGCGACGCCGTCTTCGCGGAGATCACGCGGTGCCCCTCGGGGATCGGCTGCTTCTGGCCGCCGACCGAGTCGACGATGTGCGGCGGGCGCAGGATCCCGCCGTTGGCGATCGCCGAGTAGCCGGCCGCCATCTGCATCGGCGTGACCGCGAGGCCCTGGCCCATCGCCATGTTGCCGGCGGTCGAGCCCGAGTAGTCGTCGTAGTCGAGGAGGATGCCCGCCTCCTCGCCCGGCAGGTCGACGCCGGTCGGCTTCCCGAAGCCGAACCTGCGCACCCACTGGTCGAAGCGGCGCGCGCCGAGCGTGCGCCCGATCAGCGCGGCGCCGACGTTCGAGGAGACCTTGAGGATGCCCGCGACCGAGAGCGTCTCCCACCCGCGCGGATGCGAGTCGGTGATCGTGCGGTCGGAGACCTGGAGGACCGGCGGCAGGTTGAACGGCGTCTCGGGCGTGACCTTGCCGTCCTCGAGCGCACCGGCGACGGTGAACGCCTTGAACGTCGAGCCCGGCTCGTAGGTCGCGCCCGTCGCGCGGTTCGTCATCGCGTAGTCCGGCGCCTCGTAGAGCCGGTTGGCGTTGACGCGCGGCCAGTTCGCGAGCGCGAGGATCGAGCCGTCGTTGGGGTCCATGACCAGCGCGGTGGCGCCCTTGGGCTGCCAGTCCTCGCCGACCTTGTCGAGGACCTCCTCGGTGTGGTCCTGGATGTTCGCGTCGAGCGTCAGCCGGACCTGCTCGCCGGGCACGGTGCGCTTGACCTCGCGCAGCTCGATCGTGTCGCCGAGCGCGTCGCGCACCAGCTTCCGCTCGCCGTCCTGGCCGCGCAGCTGCCGGTCGAACTTGTACTCGAGCCCGGACAGGCCGTGGCCCTCGGTGCCGACGTTGCCGAGCAGCTGCGACGCCATCCAGTCGCGCGGGTAGTCGCGGCTGTACTCGGGGATGAACTCGAGCCCGTCGATGCCGAGGCCCTGGGCGCGCTGCGCGCGGCGGGCGGGCACGCCGTGCGCGACGTAGACGAAGCCGGTGTCGCGGCGGGCGAGCTTCTTCAGCAGCGCGTCCTCCGGCTTGCGCAGCACCTTCGCGAGCTTCGCGGCCGCGGCGGCGGGGTCCTTGACCAGGTACGGGGTCGCGGCGATCGTCTGCGCCGGCTGCGAGACCGCGAGCTCGGTGCCGTTGACGTCGGTGATCGTGCCGCGCCGGGCGGGGACGACGATGTCGGACTTCTGCTGGGTCGCGGCCGCGCTCTTGAGCGAGTCGGCCTTGACGACGCCGAGCCAGCCGGCGCGGGCGCCGGCGAGCAGGATCATGCCGAGGAAGACCGCGAAGAGCAGGCCGATGCGGCGTTCGACCAGCCCCACGGCTACCCCTGCGCGGCGACCACGCCGCCGCCCGCGGGGGCGGAGGTCGTCGTCGGTGGCGTGACCGTCGGGGCGGGCGTGGTGACCGGGGCGGTCGTCGGCGCAGGCGTCGCCACCGGCGCGACCGGCGTCGTGGTGGTCGTCGTGGGCGTCGCCGTGACCGGCGCGGCCGCGACCTGCGGCGCGATCATCGAGCCGGGCTCGATCCCGCTGTTCGCGAGCAGCGCGGCGGCCTCCTCCGACGGCGGCTGCATCCGCGAGACGGCGCGGTCGGCGTCGTTCGGCCCCGCCTGCAGGTAGCCGACGTCGCCGGCGGCCGGCATCAGCATCCCGAGCGCCTCGGCGCCGACCTGGATCCGGTCGGTCGCGGTGAGCTTCGTGATCGACTCCTCGAGCGCGGCGTTCTGGCGCTCGAGCGTGGTCGTCGTCTCGACGGCGCGCGAGATGCCGGAGTTCAGCTTGAGCAGCGAGACCTGCATCGTCACGACGCCGAGCAGCGCGATGCCGAGCGCCCAGATCCAGAGGCGCGAGCGCAGCAGCCGGTCGAGCAGGCGGTGGTCGGGCAGCGCGCGGACGCGGGCGAAGAACCCGGTGGTGCCGCGGCGCGGGAGCCCGGCGGGGCCGGCGGGCGCCGGGACGAGCCGGCGCTGGACCGGCCCGGAGACGCGCCGCGGGGCGTGCGGGGCGTGCCGGGCGTGGATCCGGCGGTGTGTCTGTGTCCGTGCCGGTGCGGGCGTCATGCGCGCACCTCCTCTTCCGTGAGCTTGCGGGCGGCCCGCAGGCGGGCGGACTTCGAGCGCGGGTTGTCGGCGACCTCGCCCGGCGTCGCCGCGACCGAGCGGCGGAACACGAGCTCGGCCTGCGGGACGCGTCCGCAGCCGCAGACCGGGAGGTCCGGCGGGCAGATGCAGCCGCGCGTGCGGTCGGCGAGGAAGCGCTTCACGCGCCGGTCCTCGAGCGAGTGGAACGAGATCGCGGCGAGCCGGCCGCCGACGCGCAGCAGGTCCCACGCGAGCGGGAGCGCCTCGTCGAGCTGGGTGAGCTCGTCGTTGACGGCGATCCGGATCGCCTGGAACGTCCGCTTCGCCGGATGCCCGCCGGCGAACCGGGCGGGCGCGGGGATCGCGGCGGTGATCGCGTCGACGAGCTCGAACGTGGTGGCGATCTCGGCACGGGCGCGGCGGCGGGCGATCTCCTTCGCGATCCGGTCCGCGTAGCGCTCCTCGCCGTAGTCGCGCAGCAGGCGGCCGAGCCGGCGCGGCTCCCACGTGTTGACGATCTCGGCTGCGGTGAGCGGCTGCGACGGGTCCATCCGCATGTCGAGCGGCGCGTCGTACGCGTAGGAGAAGCCGCGCTCGCGCGTGTCGACCTGCATCGAGGACATGCCGAGGTCGAGGTAGACCATGTCCGCCTGCAGGCCCTCGTCGAGCAGCTCGCGCAGGCCGGAGACGAAGTCCGCGCGGACGAGCCGCGTGCGGCAGTGCGCCTCGGCGGCGAGCTCGGCGAACGTGGCTTCGGCGAGCGGATCGCGGTCGATGCCCACGAGCAGGCCGGCGGGCCCGAGCCGGCCCGCGACCAGCCGCGCGTGGCCGGCGGCGCCGAGCGTGCAGTCGACGGCCACCTGGCCGGGGCGCGGGTCGAGCGCCTCGATCAGCTCGCCGGCGAGGACCGGGACGTGGGTCTTGGGCATGTCAAGCAGGATGGCCAAGTGATGCGGTGAGGTCAGGCGCGCGCTGCGCGAGGTCGGCGTCGTAGGACTCCCAGGCGGTCCGGTTCCAGAGCTCGAGACACGGGCCCGCTCCAGCGACGACCACCTCGCGGCCGCTGATGCCGGCGGCGTCGAGGAAGCGCGCGGGGAGCATGATCCGGCCCGCGCCGTCGAGCTCGACCTCCATCGCGTTCGCGTAGAAGAAGCGCGACAGCTCGCGTGCCTGGGACGAGAGCGGGTTCAGGCCGGCGAGCGCCTGCGAGGTCATCGCCGTGTACGTCTCCTCGGGGAAGACGCTCAGGCAGGGGTCCGAGCCCTTGACGAGGAAGACCTTGCCCGCGAGCGCCGAACGGAACTTCGACGGAACCGTGAGGCGGTTCTTCGCGTCGAGCGTGTGGTCGAACGTTCCGTGGAAGGCCAAGGCGCATTGCCGATCGGGAGGAGATGCGGCGGGATTGAGTCGAACCGAGGTGGCGGAGTGGGAGGAGCCCCGCCACCCCGGTCCGGCTGTGCGAGAAGCTTTGTACTCCACTTTCTCCCACTCTGCAACACCTTTGTCGTCATCCGTCCCACTTTCCTTGAGCGATTCGGGAAATCCGGCGCGAAAGTGGCGCGTTTGCAGCGGTCTTCCGGGTGGGCGGACGTGGGGCGCCGGCGAGCCCCGCGCGCACGATCGGATGCAGATCGAGCGATCTGCAGCGGGTCTTGCGTCCCTCCGGGGGTCGCCCTACGCTTCGTCGTCCCTTCCGCCGGTGGACGTGGAAGGGGTTCGGCAAGGGACTTCGAAGGGACTCGATCCGCATGACTCGCGCCATCGCGCTGCCGCTCATCTGCGCCGCCGCGGCACTGGCCGCCGCCGGCTGCGGCGAATCCGCCGGCTCCGGCGGCGACGCCGACCCGGCCTCGCTCGTCCCGGCCTCCGCGCCGATCTACGCCGAGGCCGCGGTGCAGCCGACCGGGGAGCGGCGCGAGGACGCGCTCGGCGCCGCGGGCAAGCTCCTGCGGACCGGCGACCCCGCCGGGAAGCTGCGCCAGCTGATCGACGACGGGCTCGCCGAGAACGGCGGTGGGTTGACGTGGGAGAAGGACTTCGCGCCGTGGCTCGGCGAGGACGCGGGCGTCTGGGCGAGCAACCTCGAGGCGCCCGAGCCGAGCTGGGCGGTCATCGTGGCGACCAAGGACGCCGGGGCGGCGGAGACGGCGCTCGGCCACTTCCGCGCGGACGACCCGGACGCGACCTACACCGAGCGCTCCTACGACGGCGTCGACTACGCGGTCGACGCGGAGCGGGTCGCGAACGGCGTGATCGACGACTTCGTCGTGGTCGGGACCGAGGACGCGTTCAAGCGCACCGCGGACATGCGCGACGACGGCGACGCGCTCGCCGACTCGGACCGCTACACGAAGGCGGTCGGCGACCTCGACGAGGACAGCCTCGGCCACTACTACGTGGATCTGCGGCCGGTGTTCGAGGCGGCGCTCAAGCAGGACCCGGCCACCGCGGCGCAGCTCGAGCAGTTCAGGTCGGTCCTCCCGTTCGACCAGCTCGGGCCGGTCACCGGCGCGTTCGAGGCCGACGCGGACGGGCATGTCGCTCGACACCGTGCTGACCGGGCGTGCCGGAGGGGCCGTTCCGCGATCTCGCCAAGCTCTGGTCCGGGCTCGGAGGCCGAGCTGCTGGCCGGCCTGCCGGGCGACGCCTGGGGCGCGCTGGCGATCCCCGGCCTCGGCGAGGCGGCGCAGTCGACGATCAACTCGTTCGCGGGCGCGATCGGCGGGCGCGGCGGTCGCCGCGCAGGTCAAGCAGGCGACCGGGCTGGACCTCTCGCAGGACATCTTCTCCTGGGTCGGCGACGTCGGCGGCTTCGTCCGCGGCGCCGACGAGGCGTCGCTCGACGGCGCGCTCGTGATCCAGGCGACGGACGACGCCAAGGCCGAGACCGCGTTCGGCAAGCTGATCGGGCTGATCGGCAAGCAGTCGGGCGCGGCACCGCGGCCGGTGAAGGTCGAGGGCGCGGACGCGGCCTTCGCCCTGCCCGCGACCGGCGCCGACAAGCCGGTCGTGATGGCGCGCGCCGACGGCCGCGTGGTCGTCGGCTTCGGCGACGCGGCGACGACCGCGGCGCTGGAGGGCGACGGCGGGCTCGGCGACTCCGAGGTCTACGGCGACGCGAAGGACGTGCTCGGCGACGACGTGGCGCCGTCGTTCCTGCTCTCGATGCCGGCGGTGATCACGCTCGTCGACGCGATGGGCGAGACCGACCCCGACTTCGAGGAGGCGCGGCCCTACCTCGAGACGCTCGGCTCGATCGCCACGGGCGGGAAGACCGACGGCGACCGCGTCGAGTCGCGGGTCGCGGTCTCGCTCAAGTAGCTAGAGCGAGGCGCCGGTCAGCGCCGGCACGAGCGCGGCCGCCACGAGCAGCAGCACCGACGGGACGAGCAGGAGCGCGACGACGAGCTGGATCTTCGGCCCGGCGCGCGCGGCCTGCTCGGCCGCGCGGCGCGCGCGCAGCGCCCGCGCCTCCTCGGCCAGCGCCGCCAGCGCGCGGGCGGGCGGCGCGCCGAGCCGGTCGGCGCGCCGCAGCGCGGCGGTCAGCGCCGGGATCCCGGCCGCCGGGCAGCGGCGCTCGAGCCGCGCCAGCGCGACGCTCGGCCGGCACCCCGAGCGCGACGCGGCGGGCGGCGGCGCCGAGCTCGGTCGCGAGCACGCCGGGATGGCGCCGCCCGACCTCGGCGAGCGCGCGCCAGGGCCCGAGCCCGGCGCCGAGCGCGACCCGCAGCAGGTCGAGCACGTCGGCGGCCTCCGCCTCGATCGCGCGTGCGCGCCGCCGCGCGCGCCCGCGCAGCCAGAGGTCGGGCGCGAGGAAGCCCGGCGAGCGGCGCGGCGGCGAGCAGCGCCGGGCCGAGCCGCCCGGGCGCGGCGGGCGCGAGCGCGAGCGCCGCGAGCGCGCCGACGGGGATCGCGGCCAGCTTGGCCAGCATCACCTCCCCCACGCCGGCGCGGAGCCCGGCGGCGTCGACGCGGGCCGCCAGCCCGCCCGCGCCGTGGCGCCCGGCGGCCGCGCGGCGGACGAGCGCGCGCGCGGTCCGCGCGATCGCCGCCGCGTGCGCGGCGCCGGCGCGGCAGCGTCGCGAGCTCGGCGAGGCCGCCGGCGGCGCAGAGCCCGGCCGCGGCCGCGAGGAGGACCGCGCGGGTCATGGGCCGCGCGCCACGCGCGTGACCGGCGGGCGGCGATCGCGACCGCGCGCGGCGACGAGCGCGGCGGTCGGCCGGCGACGCGCGACGCTGGTCGGGCGGGCGGCGCGCCGTCGCGTGGCAGCGCGACGCGGCGTGGCCGGTCACACAGGCGCCGCGCGGCGGCCGCGGCGCGGCGAGCGGACCGCACGACGGGCGCCTCACGGCGCGCTCCGGGCGAGCCGGCGCACGCAGGCGAGCGCGACGAGCTGGAGCAGCACGCCGAGACCGGCGAGCCAGGCCGAGAGCGGGTTCCCCGCCAGCGTGGCCAGGAACCCGGGCGCGGCGAGCTCCGCGACGCAGGCGGCCGCGGCGGGCAGGCCGAGCACGAGCCAGGCGGTGAAGCGCGCCTGGGCGGTCGTCGCGCGCGCGTCGCGCTCCGCGCGCTCGGCGGCCTCGCCCGACAGCGCGAGCTCGCGCAGCAGCGCGGCGAGGTCGCCGCCGGCGTCGCGCTGGAGCAGCACGGCGGCGGTCAGCGTGTCCCACGCGTGCGAGCGGGCGCGCTCGCGCAGGCGCACGAGCACCGCCTCGGTCGGCTCGCCCGAGCGCGAGCGCCCGGGCGGCGGTGCGCAGCTCGTGGCCGGCGGCGCCGTCCGCGCCGGCGGCGGCGTCGGCGATCGCGGCGCGGATCGAGCGGCCGGCGCCGAGGGCGTCGGCCATCGTCCGCGCGCACGCCGGCGCCGCCCGCTGCAGCTCGGCGCGCCAGCGGCGGCGGCGCGCGCGGATGACCGCCACGAGCGCGAGCGGCCCCGCGAGCGCCGCGAGCAGCCCGAGCGCCGGGCCGGCGACGAGCCAGCCCGCGACGAGCAGCGCGCACGCCGCGACGATCCGCAGCCGGCGCTGCTCGGGCCCGGTCGGCGTCCGGCCCTCGCGGCCGACGCGGGCGAGCGGCTCGAGCACCCGCGCCGCCGCGGCGGCGACGCGGGTCCGCTCGACCGCCGCGAGCGCCTCCCACGCGCCCGCGACGCCGGTGGCCGGCCGCCGCGCCCGCGAGCCACGGCGCCTGGCTCATGCGCCCGCGGCCGCGAGCCGGCCCGCCTTCGTGTCGCCGAGCGGGGCGCGCCACGACGGCCGCCCCGCGCGCAGCGTGTAGAGCTCGCGCACGCCCGGGCCGCCGGCGACGCGCACGACCTCCGCCACCTCGACGATCCGCCGCCGCCCGTCGGGCGCGCGCTCCTGCCGGACGACGAGGTCGACGGCGTCGGCGACCTGGTCGCGGATCGCGGCGAGCGGCAGCCCGACGTCGGCCATCAGCGCGAGCGTCTCGAGCCGGCGCAGCGCCTCGGCCGCGCTGCCCGCGTGGATCGTGCAGAGCGAGCCGGCGTGGCCGGTGCTCAGCGCGACGAGCAGGTCGAGCGCCTCGGGCCCGCGGACCTCGCCGACGATCAGCCGGTCGGGCCGCATCCGCAGCGCGTTGCGCACGAGCCGCCGGATCGTCACCTCGCCGCGGCCCTCGAGGTTCGGCGGGCGCGCCTCGAGCCGCACGACGTGCGGGAGCCCGATCCGCAGCTCGGCGGCGTCCTCGATCGTCACCACGCGCTCGGCGGGATCGACGAACGCCGCGAGCGCGCCGAGCGTCGTCGTCTTGCCCGACCCGGTGCCGCCGCAGACGAGCACCGTGCAGCGCGCGGCGACGGCGCGGCCGAGGAAGTCGAGCAGCGGCGGCGTCAGCGTCCCGTGCGCGACGAGGTCGCCGGGCGCGAACCCGCGCGGGCGGAAGCGGCGGATCGTCAGCAGCGGGCCGTCGAGCGCGAGCGGCGGGAGGACGACGTTCACGCGCGAGCCGTCCGGCAGCCGCGCGTCGCAGAGCGGCTCGGCCTCGTCCGCGCGGCGGCCGAGCGGCGCGAGGATCCGCTCGATCACGTGGCGCAGCTCGGCCTCGCTGCCGAAGCGGACGCTCGTCGGCTCGAGCCGGCCGCCGCGCTCGACCCAGACCGGCCCGGTGCCGCAGACCATCAGCTCGTCGACGGCGGGATCGCGCAGGAGCGGCTCGAGCGGGCCGAGCCCGACCGCGCGCTCGGCGACCCGCGCGGCGAGCGCGGCGCGGGTCGGCGGATCCAGCACCGCCGCCTCGCGCTCGACGAGCGCGGCGATCCGCGCCGCCGGATCGTCGCCCTCGCCGGGCTCGCCGGCGCGCTCGACGAGCCGGTCGCGCAGCGCGCCGGCCAGCGTGTCGAGGGCGTCGCGGGGCGGGTCCATGCCCTGCCTAGGCGGCCGCGCGCGAAGTTCGCCCGGGTCAGCTGCGAGCCGCGATCGCCGCGCCGGCGTAGGCCATCGTCGCGCTGCTCATCGCGCCGTGCGACGCACGCTCGGCGCCTTCCTCCGTCGTAGACGCGACTGCAGCGACGTCGTGGATCCCCTGGTCCCCGCCGGTGAACTGCGCGATCAGCGTCGCGCCAGCGCGCGACGAGCGGGTCGAGCCGCGCGTCGGCCGGGTCGGTGCCGGCGACCCGCTCCGCCTCGACCTCGGCGATCAGCGCGCGCCCAGTCGTCCTGCGTGCGGCGCATCCCGTCGGCGCCGAGCGCCTCGGCCCGCTCCCGCAGCTGCGCGAGCTGCTCTGGGGTGTAGTGCGTCGGTACATCCTCGTCATCACCTCGATCGCCTCGATGAACTGTGTCGGCCGGCGCGCTCGTCCGCGGCGTCGAGGACGTCGGAGGATGTGCGTGAGCCGCGTCCGCAGCCGCGCGCCGAGGCGCGAGCTGCTCCGTCGACCCGCGCGAGATGGCGGTGCAGCGCCGGCCGCGGGTCGTCGCCCTCGCCGTCCAGCGTCGCGCCGATCTCGGCTCGAGCGGCATGCCCCATCCGCGCGGAGCGCCAGGATCCGGTAGAGCCGGCGGAGGTCGGCGTCGCCGTAGAGCCGGTAGCCGGCGTCGGACCGCGCGGACGGCACGAGCAGCCCGAGCTCGTCGTAGTGGTGCAGCGTGCGGACGGTCACGCCGGTCGCCGCCGCCGATCTCGCCGACGCGGAAGGTCTCCACGCGCCGCACGCTACGCCCTCACGTGACGTGAGGGTCAAGCCCGGATGCCACCATCCCGGCGTGCGCCGCGTGCCCATCGCCCTGCTCGCCGCCGCGCTGCTCGCCGGCTGCGGATCGTCGCCGGATCCGCCGCGCGCGGCGACGCCCACGCCGACGCCCGACCGCGGAGGCCACGCCGACGCCGCACCCGGCGACCGTCGCGCGCGCCCACTGCGCCCCGGGCGCCGCGAACTGCGCCGCGGTGACCGGGCGCGTGGTCTACGTCGAGGCGTCGATCCCGACGGCGACGGCGACGCCCACTACGTCCTCGCCGGCGGCGACGTGACCGCGCCCGGGGTCAGCATCATCGACGTCGGGGTCGACCTGCGCCCGGAGCGGCTCCCGCGCCTCGGCGACCTGGTCAGCGCCGCCGGCCCGGTCTACACCGGCTCGCACGGCCAGAAGCAGATCGAGGCCGTCGAGGTCCACCATCAGCGCGACTGACGCTCAGCGCAGCTGCGGGCCGACCGCGATGTCGCCGGCGCGTTCGCGGTCGCCGACCGCGCGCGGCAGCAGCCGCACCTCGCGCGCGAACGACTGCGCGGCGGCGAGGTAGACCGCGCTGCGCGACCGAGACGCGCAGCGTCGCGGCGACCCGGTCGCGCGCCGTCGTCGCGCCGCCGGCCGGCGCGCGCCGCGCGCGGCGAGCACCTCGACGTCCTCGAGCGCGAGCTCGCGTGCCGGCGGCGGCGCCGGGCTCGCCGTCGCGGGTGACGAGCACGTCGACGCGCGCGCCCGGGACGACCAGGTCCGGCGCGCCGAGCCCGACGATCTCCGCCGCGCGCTCGCCCTTCCACCGGCGGGCCGGCGACGCCGGCGTCGGTCGCGAGCTGCGCCACGCCGAGGTCGCCGCCGCGCGGGACCGGCGCGGCGAGCCGCTGGCCGACCAGCTCCGCGGGGAGCTCGGCGGCGCCGACCGGCGCGTAGCGCGCGCGGGACCCGCCGCAGCGCCGAGGTCGCCGGCGCGCAGCCGCCGGCCGGCGGCCAGGTCGCGCGCGCGCGACGACGACCTCGACGACCGGCCCGAGCTGCGCGCGCAGCGCCGACTCGCGCCGGGCGACGTCGGACGCCGCGAGCCCGCCGAGCACCAGCGCGAGGCCGAGCAGGACCGGCCGCGCGCCGGCTCACGCAGCGCCGCTCACCGGCCGCGCGCGGAGCGTCGGCGCGCGGGAGCTCGAGCGCGACGCAGCGCCGGAGCTGACCGGCGCCGTGAGCAGCCGCCCGCCGTGGCGCCGGCGACGCGCGCCGCGATGGCGAGGCCGTGGCCGCGCCGGCGGCGTGGAGCGCGTCGCCGGTGAGCGCGGCGATCGGCGCGGGCAGGCCGGGACCGTGGTCGCGCACCTCGATCCGCACCCGGCCGCCCGTCGGGTGCGACGCGGATCCGGACCGGTCCGGCGCCGTGCTCGAGCGCGTTGAGGACGAGGTTGCCGACCGCCTGCGCGAGCCGCAGCCGGTCGGCGCGGACCAGCACGCGCGCGGCGCGGTCGTCGACGATCAGCTCGGTGCGCGAGCGCGCGCGCGAGCGGCCGCCAGCCGTCGACCGCCTCGGCGAGCAGCGCGCCGACGTCGACCGCCTCGGTCCGGTCGGGCGCGCGCCGCCCGCGCGGCGCGGCGTCGAGGTCGGCGAGCGCGAGGCCCGCGCGGCGCAGCTCGAGCTCGACCGCGGCGACCCGCCGCGCGGCCGGCGCGTCGGCGACGACGCCGTGGAGGCCGAGCAGCGCGGCGCCGAGCGGCGCCGCGCAGCTCGTGCGCGGCCTGGGCGACGAGCGCGAGCCGCGCGCGCCGACGCGCGCACACGCGCAGCGAGCGCGGCCAGCGCCGCGCGGCCGCGGCGCCAGCGCCGCGGCCGCCAGCCCGCGGACGCGCCGGCACGCACGAGCGCGGCGCGTCACGGCACGCGCTCCCCCATCGCGGCGGCGGTCGCGCCCGCCGCCGCCTCGCCGACGCTCGCCGTCGATCGAGCCGGTAGCCGACGCCCCAGACGTTGATCACGAAGCGGTCGCCGGCGACGCGCGAGCTTGCGCCGCAGCCGGCAGGCGTGGCTGTCCAGCGTGCGCGTCGCGCCCAGCGCCCGGAAGCCCCAGACGTCGCGCAGCAGCTCCGCCTTCGTGAACACCCGCGTCGGCTCGGCGGCGAGCGGGCGCAGCAGCGCGAACTCCTTCGCGGACAGCGTCGACGCGCGCGCCGCGCACGCCGCACCTCGCGCGCGACCGGGTCGAGCGCCAGCTCGCCGACGCGCAGGCGGCCCGTCCGACGCGGCGCTCGCGGGCGCGCCGCAGCAGCGCCGCGATCCGCAGCCGCAGCTCGCCGTAGGAGAACGGCTTGGCGACGAAGTCGTCGGCGCCGCGCTCGAAGCCGCGCACGCGGTCGGTCTCCCCCGCCCGGCCGGAGACGACGAGCAGCGGCAGCCGCGCGTCGATCCGCGAGCCCGGCCCGCCGCCCTCGCGGACGCGCGCGCAGCAGCTCGAGCCCGGAGCCGTCGGGCAGGCCGACGTCGACGACCGCGAGGTCGACCGGGTGCAGCTCGAGCGTCCGCAGCGCCGCGCGCGAGCTCGCCGGCGGCGAGCACCTCGTAGCCGTCGGCGGTCAGGTTGTCGGCGAGGAACGCGCGCGTCGGGGCGCTGTCCTCGACGACCAGGATCACGGCGCGCTCGCTCATGCCCGGCAATAGGGCCGGGCGCGGGAAGTTCGCCCCGGGAGTCAGGCTGACCGCTGAGGCTGCGCCGCCTAGGCCGTCGCGGCGAGGATCGTGTCGAGCAGCCCGGGGAAGCGGGCGTCGAGGTCCGCGCGGCGCAGCGCGTTGAGGCGCGAGGTGCCCTGCTGGCGCTGCTCGATCACGCCCGCCTCGCGCAGCACCTTGAAGTGATGCGTGCAGGTCGACTTGGTCACCGGCAGCTCGAAGCTGCCGCAGCGACCGGCCGTCGCCGGCGGCGAGGCCGCCGACGATCCGCAGCCGGACCGGGTCGCTCAGCGCGTGCAGGACGTCCGCCAGCTCGAGCTCCTCGCGGGCGGGATGGGGAATGCGTGGTCGGGGTCGCGGTGGTCATCTCGTAGATCAATAGTACGACGTTCATCGAACTTCTGCTAAGGTTCGACGATCAATCGTACAAGACTCTCTCCCCAGGAGTACGAATGCAGGACAGCAAGATCACCGCAGTGCGCACGGCCAACGACCGCCTCGCCACCCGGCGTCGCGCGAAGCGCGGCCTCGTCGCGGGCTACATCCACGAGATCTCCGGCCGCCACGCGGCGGCGCCGCGGCCGCTCCCCGGCCACGATCGCGCCGCGCCGGTCGAAGGCGGCGTAGCCGCATGCGCGTCGGCGTCATCGGCAGCGGGAAGATCGGCGGCACGGTGGCCGCGCTCCTCGCCGCCGCCGGCCACGACGTGGAGATCGCGAACTCGCGCGGGCCGGCGAGCCTGCGCGAGCTCGCCGGCGAGCGCCTGAGACCGGCGACGGTCGAGGAGGCGGCGACCTACGGCGAGGTCGTCGTCGTCGCCACCCCGCTGGCCGCCTACGACGCGCTCCCCCGCGATGCGTTCGCCGGCACCGTCGTCGTCGACGCCGGCAACTACTACCCCGCTCGCGACGGCCAGATCGCCGCGCTCGACGACGACAGCACGACCTCCACCGAATGGCTCGCGGCCAAGCTCCCCGGCGCGCGCGTCGTCAAGGCGTTCAACACCGTCTTCTGGGAGGTCCTGCGCGACAAGGGCGACCCGGAGGCCGGCGACGACCGGCTCGTCGTGCTCGTCGCGGGCGACGACGCGGACGCCAAGCGGACGCGTCGAGGGCCTGATCGAGCGACATCGGGTTCGCGCCGCGTCGACCAGGGCGGGCTCGCCGACGGCGGGCGGCTCCAGCAGCCCGGCGCGGAGCGCTACGGCAAGGTGCTCACGCTCCCCGAGGCGCGTGCCGACAGCCCGTCGTGAAAGATCGGCTGCACGACACCCGCCGAGGCAGGATCCGCGCTTAAGTATGCAGACGCCGCGGGCGGCCCCGCGGCTGCGGCCCGCGCTTGCAATGGACCATCCCACCCGCCGAGGCAACTACGACTCCGGACAGGACTACGTCCTGGAGTACGGCGACCTGCGCTTCACCTTCAACGAGCGCGACTTCTCCGAGCGCGTCGAGCAGGCGGCGCTGCAGCTCGGCTTCGTCGGCGGGCGGCTCGACAGCACCGAGCTCGAGGACCTCGTCAACCTGACCGTCAACGGCGAGGTCCAGGACCCCGCCTCGCGGCCTCGGCGAGCACGTCAACGACTGCTGGCCCGAGCTCGTCGGGCCCGCCGAGCGCTCGCTCGTGCACTGGCTGCGCCGGCTCGTCTTCCGCTCCGCCTGGCTCGACCAGCGCGTGAAGGAGGGCGAGCTCGAGATCGTCGTTCGACGAGATCACGCACTCCTTCGGCTACATCCAGCCCGAGCGCGAGGACGAGCCGATCGAGCTCTCACCCGAGCCCAACTGGGGCCGGGTCGCCTACACCCGGCCCTAGGCCCGCGACCTACTGCCGCGGCGGCCTCGACGCGCGCCTTGGCGATCGCCTCGGCGCCCTTCTCGCCCACCAGCGCGTCCGCGCGCAGCGTGCCGCTGCCCGGCAGGTCGAGGGCGGGGAAGCGGCCGCAGCGCGGTCAGCTGCGCCGTCGAGCGCGACGACCGTCGACTCGCCGCCGAACGGCGCCGGCGCGGTCGCGATCACGGTCAGCGAGCCGCCGTCGGCGATGTTGCGCGCCGCGGCGAGCGCCTTGCGGGCGGCGTGCGGCGGGACGTACTCGAGCGTGTCGATCGACCACGACGGCGTCGCCGCCGCGGGCCGCGACGCGGCGGCCCTGCTCGACCGCCTGCTCGACGGCCTGGGCCTGCGCGTCGGGCGAGGCGGCGAAGGTCAGCGCGCGCGGCCGGCGCCGGCGTCGCTCCAGTCGCCGGTCTCCTCCGGGCGGACGCCCGCGAGCACGACGAGCACCTCGAGGCCCTCGCGGCCGGCGAGCGCCGCCGGCGATGCCGCGCGCGAGCTCGCGACTTGCCGGAGCGCGGGCGCGCCGGCGATCACGACGCGCGAGCCCTTGCCGAACGGCGTCAGCCACTCGACGGCCTTGAGCGTCACGTCCTCGGAGTCGAGCGCGAGCCGCTCGGCCGGCCAGGCGGCCGGGCAGGTCCTCGAACTTCGTGCCCTCGGCGACCTCGTCGGCCGGCTTGCCGTTGATCGTGTCGACGCGGACGAGCGACGGGAACCGCTCCGAGCGGCGCGGCGCGCGCACCGGGCCGGCGATCCGGTCGCCGCTGACGAGCTCGCAGCGCTTGACCTGCGCGGCGGACACGTAGACGTCGTCGTCGGTCGTCTCCGGCGGGTTGAGGCGGATGAAGGCCGAGCCGTTGCCGAGCAGCTCGACGACGCCCTCGGCGACGCGGTCCTCGGGCTCGGCGGCGCGCGGCTCCTCGCGCGTCCTCGTCGCGGCGGCCGCGCCCGCGGCCCCCGCGGCGGCCGCGGCGCGGGCGGCCGCGCGTCCTCGTCGGTCGCGCCCTCGCGGTCGCGTCCTCGTCGGTCGCGCCCTCCTCGGCCTCGTCCTCGGTCTCGACCTCGGGGTCGGGCTTGGCGCGGCGGCGGCGCGGCGCGGCCTCGCGGCGGCGCCTCCTCCTCGGCGGGCTCGTCGGCGGCCGCGCGCCGGCGGCTCGTCGCCGTCGGACTGGCTGGCGATGATCGCGTCGATCAGCTCGGCCTTGCGCAGGCGGCGGAAGCCGTCGACGCCGAGCTCGTTGGCGATCAGGTGGAGGTCGGCGAGCGGGCTCTGCTCGAGCGCGTCGCGGTCAAGGACGGAGGTCATACGGGACTCCTTCGGTCTGTCGGATGGCAGCCCGGCCGCGTTGTGCGCAGCGGCCGGCAACGTCATCCAGGGTAGCCGCCGGGCCGCACGGAACGCGGCAGCACCCCGTCGGGGTAGCGCTCCGGCGTGAGCCCGGCGTCCGGCTCGAGCTCGCGCGTCGCCGCCGAGCACGGCGCGCACGGCGAGGAAGTCGGCCGCCGCCGCGACGTCGTGCAGGCGCAGCACGTGCGCGCCCGCGCCGGCCGCCCAGCCGACCGCCGCGAGCGTCGCCGGACCGCGCTCGCGCGGGCCGCGGCCGGTGATCGCGCCGAGGAAGTCCTTGCGCGACAGGGCGAGCAGCAGCGGCCGCCCGAGGTCGTGCAGGACGTCCAGGCGCCGCAGCACCGCGACCGTCTGCGCCGGCGTCTTGGCGAAGTCCGGGCCCGGGGTCGAGCAGCAGCTGCTCCGGGTGGACGCCGGCCGCCTCCGCGCGCGCGACCGCGTCGGCGAGCCCGGCGCGGACGTCGGCCACGACGTCGTCGTAGTGGGCGGGATCGAGCAGCGTCCCCTTGGGCGGGACGCGCGTGTGCATGAGGACGAGCGCGGCGCCCGTCCCCGCGCAGACCTCCGCCAGCCGCGGGTCGCGCAGGCAGGAGACGTCGTTGACGATCTGCGCGCCCGCCGCGATCGCGGCCTCGGCCACCGTCCGGCTTGTAGGTGTCGACGGAGACGAGCACGTCGAGCTCGGCGGCGACCGCCGCGACGACCGGCACGACGCGCGCGATCTCCTCCTCGATCGCGACGGGTTCGAGCCCGCCGCGCGCGGTCTCGCCGCCGACGTCGACGATCCGCGCCCCGGCGGCGGCGAGCGCGTGCGCGCGGGCGATCCGCGCGGCGCGTGTCGGGGAGCTCGCCGGCGTCGGAGAACGAGTCCGGCGACGCGTTGACGATCCCCATCAGCAGCGGCTCGCCGCCGAGCCGCATCCGCCGGCCGCCGGCGCGCAGGATCCGGTCCGGGGCGGGCCACATCACGCGAGGTGGGTGACGACCGCGTCGAGCGGCGCGCGCTCCGGCGCCGGCTTCTCGCCCTTGGCCGCGCCGAGGTGGAGCAGCCCGAGGACCGCCTCGCCGTCCGGGATCCCGACGCGGCGCGGCCCTCCGCGGTGCGCAGCACGCCGGGCGTGCGCCAGTAGCCGCCGAGCCCGCGGTCGTGGGCGGCGAGCAGGACGATGTAGCAGGCGGCCGCCGCGGCGTCGCGGTTCTCCTCGTTCTCGACCGGGTCGCCGTCCTGGACGGCCGAGGCGGCGACGAGCGTCGGCGCGCGGTCGAGCTTCGCGGCCGCCTCGGGGCCGGCGGCCGCCTTGAGCCGCGCGAGCGCCTCCGGCCCGAGCACGCGGAAGCGCCACGGGTTGGTCAGGTTGTGGTTCGGCGCCCAGCGCGCGAGCTCGAACAGCTCGTCCAGCGTGGCCCGGTCGACGGGCGCCGGGTCGTAGGCCTTGTGGGTGCGGCGGGAGCGGATCAGGTCGGGGAGGTCCACCCGGTTAACCGTATCCTCCGGCCCGTGCCCGAGGGTCGCGTCACCGAGCTCTGGCGCTGGCCCGTGAAGTCGATGGCCGGCGAGCGCGTCGGCGCCCTGCGCGTCGACGACCGCGGCGCCGGCGGCGACCGCACGCACGCGGTGCTGCACGAGCACAAGGGCGAGTGGAAGCCGCTGACGGCGCGCGAGTCGCCGCGGCTGCTGGCGTGGCGCGCCGGCTACGCGGAGGACGGCGCGGCGCTCGACCCGGCCGCGCCGCCGCTCGCGCGGCTCACCGCGCCCGACGGCCGCGTCGCCGGCTGGGACGACGCCGGGCTGGCGGAGACGCTCGGCGCGGACCTCGGCCGGCCGGTCCGGCTGCGGCGCGACCCCGCCGGGATCCAGGACCTCGGCCGCAGCCTGCTGATCACCGTCGAGGCGACCCGGGTCGCGCTCGGCGAGGAGCTCGGCACCGAGCTCGACCTGCGCCGCTTCCGGCCCAACGTCCACCTCGTGCTGGACAGCGACGCCGTGGGCCGAGCACGGCTGGGAGGGCGGGCGGCTGGAGTTCGCGGGCGGCGTGGTCGCCGACCTCCTGCACCCGTGCGAGCGCTGCGCGATCCCGACCCGCGACCCGGCCACCCAGGCCAAGTGGCCGCTGCTGCTGCGCCACCTCGCGCGCGAGCACGACACGCTGTTCGGGATCAACGCCCGCGTGACGACGCCGGGGCGGATCGCGGACGGCGAGGCCGTCCGGCTCGCGCGCTGAGCGCTTGAGGAACGCGGCGCGCGCGCCGATACCGGGGTCATTCCCCGCTCCCCACTGGAGGACCGAGCTGTGCTGCGCATCGACGAGACGTCCAACACCCTGATGGCCCCGCAGGCCGGCGGCCTCGTCACCGAGGGCAACCCCGGTCGCGAGGAGCTCCACACCCTGCTCGGCGGCTCCTGGGAGGCCTTCGCCTCCGAGCTCGGCCATCCCAGCCTCCGCCTGGTGGCCCGCGAGCCCGCCCCCGGCGTCGACCTCCTCGCCTTCGACGAGCAGGCCGGCCGCACCGTCGTCGTCCAGGTGACGAGCGACGTCGACTTCAACGAGGTCGGCCGCGCGCTGGCCGCCGCCGCGACCGTCGCGAGCTGGGACGCCGCCGCGCTCTCCGCCGTCCACGAGTCGCTGTCGGCCGCCGTGCCGGGCGATTCGCCCCAGCTCGTGCTGATCGCCGGCGGCTTCGACGCCGCCACGCTCGCCACGGTCGAGTGGCTCGCCCGCCGCCACGGCGTCGAGGTCAGCTGCTTCGCGGTCGCGTTCCTGCGCTTCGGCGCCGAGCGCCTGCTCACCGTCCGGCGCGAGTTCCCCCCGCGCGCCGTCAACACGCCCGATCCGATGGCCGAGGTCCAGCAGCTGCTCGGCGACGACGTCCCGTCGGTCGGCGTCGTCACGATGGCGCCGGTCGACGGCGGCAGCACGCCGCCGCGCCGCGGCCTAGCGCCGCGCCCGTATCCGCACGGGCGGCGACGGCGCGACCGTCGTCCCGCCGCCGCCCGTCGCGGTCACCTCGAAGCGCAGGTAGCGCCCCTTGTCGTCGCGCTGCACGTGGTAGGTCGTGCCCGTCGCGCCGCGGATCGGCGTGCACGACGACAGCGCCTCCGACCAGCAGCGCAGCCAGCGGTAGCGGAACGTCGCCGCGTCGCTCCAGACGCCGCGCAGCCCGATCAGCCAGTGGTGCCGGCCCGCGATCGACGGCGCGACGATCGCCGCCGGCGCCGGCGGGCGCGGCGGCGCCACCCGCAGCGTCACGACCGGCGGGTCGTGGTCGGAGACGTGGTGGCCGTCGGCCGGGTCGGGCCGCTCGAAGTAGTCGTTGTCGAAGTGCGCGTAGGTGAACGCGCGCACGCGCTCGAGCAGCCCGTCGCTGACGAACATGTGGTCGAGCGTCTGGAGCCGGCCGCTGAACTGGAACGAGTAGCGCTCCTGCGCGGGCGCGAGGCCCCAGAGCGGGTTCAGCGTCTCCCCCAGCGTCGTCGGCGCGCCCTCGTCCTCGAAGTCGTTCAGGTCGCCGGCCACGAGCACCTGGCCGCCGGCCGCCTCGACCTCGGCGGCCGCGCCGGCGACGAACTGCGCCTGGGCGACGCGGCAGTCCTGGTTCGTGCCGGACTTCGACGCGAAGTGGTTCGAGAACACGGTCACCTTCACGCCCCCGCGCTCGACGTCGATCGAGAGCGGCGGCCGGTCGAACAGCCGGCCGGGGATGTCCGAGCAGGTGCTGGCGACGTCCTCGGTCTGCGCCTTGCCCCACTGGCGCAGGTTCGAGGCGGTCACGGTGTCCTTGACGAGGAACCCGACGTCGATCCCGCGCTCGTCGTTGCCCTCGCGCAGGTAGGCGGTGTAGCCGCCGAGCTCCGCGGCGACGTCCTGCAGGATCGCCAGCTCGTCGACCTCCTGGACCGCGACGACGTCGGGCCGCTCGAGCAGCCGGTCGATCGCGTCGGCGATCCGGTCGCGCTTCTCGGCGTAGTCGGCGTCGGTGACGATCCCGCCGTCGAGCTCGGCGCCCGGCCCGAAGAAGTTCTCGACGTTGAACGAGGCGATCCGCAGCTCGTCGGGCGCGGACGGCGAGAGCGCGTCGTACGGATACGCCGGGCCGGGCGTCCGGTCGACCGTGGGGACGACGTCCGGCTGCGGGACCACCCGGTAGTTCGAGAAGTCGTAGGACATCGGCCCGACGAGGTCGCTGACGCGGTCGAACAGGTCGGCGTGGATCGTCGTCGTCGACCCGTCCGGATCGAGGTACGGGATCGGCGGGTTGCCCGCGCCGGCGTCGGAGTCGGCCGCGATCAGGTCCTGCGCGGCGTCGGTGCGGAACACGCGGTCCTGCTCCGGCCCGAGCGTGAGGAACAGCTCGCCGAACTTGTTCGTCCCGCCGGAGTTCGCGGTGGCCTCGGCGACGCGGACGCGCATCCCCTCGAAGCGCTCGTAGTACGAGCGGCCGCCCGCGCCGTCGGTCTGCGCCTTGGCGAGCGCCGGGTCGAGCGTCACGGGCGCCGGCTCGGCCGCCGGCCCGCGGGCGTCGATCGCCGCCGCGCTGCCGTTCGTGTCGAGGATCGTCTGGTTGAACTTCTCGCGCACGACGCCGGTGACCCGCACGCGGGTGCCGATCGGGCAGCTCCGCGATCATGTCCGGGTCGAGGATCTCGGCGACGAAGATGCCGTCGGAGGTGGCGTCGTCGCCGTCACCCGCGTCCTGCACGTAGAGGCCGCGATCCTCGGGGAACAGCCCCGAGGTCGACTGGCCGATCTCGTCGTCGTGGCCGGTGACGACGCCCTCGATGCTGCGCGTCTGACCGGTCAGCGGCGCTCGCGTAGCCGCTGCCCTGGATCGCGCCGATCGGGGTCGCGTCGAACGCCGCGACGGTGATCGTCAGCGTGCAGCTGCCGGTCTCGCCGTCCGCGCCGGTCGCGGTCAGCGTGGTCGCGTACGTCCCGGGCGCGACCGCGGCGCCGACGGTGACGGTGCCGGTCGCGGGCTCGCCGTCGGCGGCGGCGGGAACCACGTCGCCCAGCGCGATGCCCGGCACGGAGCCGGCCAGCGCCAGCCCGGTCACGCGGCCGTCGGGGTCGGTGGCGGAGACCGCGCGGGTGGCGGTGTCGCCGGCGATCACCGCGAGCGGGCCGCCGCAGGCGGCGACCGGCGGCTGCGGGCCGGTGCACGGCACGGCGGGCGACGCCGCGTTGCGCGGCGCCGGCGCGGCGCGCGTGAAGTCGGCGGCGTTGTCGTCGCTGTCCTGGCAGCCGCCCTCGGCGCGGAAGCCGGCGTTCTGGGCGTCGAGCGCGGGGATCGCGCCCGTGCCCTCGAAGTCGTCGGCGGTGCCGTAGCCCGCGAAGTCGCGCACCTGCGGCAGCGCGGAGCAGTCCGTCCCGCACGCGGTCAGCGGCGTGGTGCTGGTGACGAGCGCGACCTTGCCGTTCGTCGCGCTCATGAGGATCCCGCCGGTGGCGTCGGGCGTGGGCAGCGGAGCCCCGGTCGTGCCCCCCGACAGCGCGATCAGGTAGTGCCCGCCGGACGGGATCGTGCCGCTCAGGTCGACCTTGTTCGTCCACGACGTGCCGGCCGCGGAGGCGTACTGGATCGACCATCCGTCCACCGCGGCCGGATCCGGTCCGCGGTTGAACAACTCGACGTAGTCGTTGGCGGCGAGCGCACCGCTGTTGCCGCCCGCTCCGTAGAGCTGGCTGATGACCACGTCAGGCGACGCGGCGGCGGCGGGAGCGGCGAAGATGAGCGTCGCGACGAGCGCGACGACGGTCGGGGGGAGTCTCCGCATCCGCGGGACCCTAGCCGCAGCGACCGGAGGTTCCCTATAGGGCCTGGACCTCGGATGTGATGTCGGCGACCGATCCCTTGGCGTCGCCGAACAGCATCGAGGTCTTCTCGTCGTAGAACAACGGGTTGTCGATCCCGGCGAATCCGGAGGCCATCGAGCGCTTGAGCACGACGACGCTGCTGGCCTTGTCGACGTCGAGGATCGGCATCCCGTAGATCGGCGAGTCGGCGACGTTGCGGGCCGCCGGGTTGGTGACGTCGTTGGCGCCGATGATCAGCGCGACGTCGGTGCGCGCGAACTCGCCGTTGATGTCGTCCATCTCCTTGAGCTTGTCGTAGGCCACGTCGGCCTCCGCGAGCAGGACGTTCATGTGCCCGGGCATCCGGCCGGCGACCGGGTGGATCGCGTAGAGGACCTCGACCCCGCGCCGCTCGAGCTCGGCGGCGAGGTCGGCGACCGCGCGCTGGGCCTGGGCGACGGCCATGCCGTAGCCCGGCACGATGACGACGAGCCGCGCGTAGGAGAGCTGGATCGCGACGTCCGCGGCGCTGGTCGAGCGGACGGTGCGGTCGACGTCGTCGTCGGCCGCGGCGACGCCGCCGGCGACCACGCCGAAGCCGCCGAAGAACACGCTGGCGACCGAGCGGTTCATCGCGTCGGCCATCTGCTTGGTGAGGATCGAGCCGGACGCGCCGACGAGCATGCCGGCCACGATCAGCGCGGTGTTGTCGAGCGCGATGCCCGCCGCGGCGGCGCTGAGGCCGGTGAACGCGTTCAGGGTCGAGATGACGACCGGCATGTCGGCGCCGCCGATCGGCAGCACCGCGGTGGTCCCCAGCAGCCCGGCGGCGATCAGCAGCAGCCAGA
>CAWBSJ010000024.1:0-230974 GCA_963791405.1 uncultured Solirubrobacteraceae bacterium
CCCTTCATCCGCGAGCTGGGCGCCCCAGAAGCGTGATCGGGTCACGCGCCCTCCAGGCGGCGATCTCCTCGGCGGGCCGGTACTTGGCCGGGGTCTGCGGGAGGCGTGGCCGCGGTAGCGGTAGGTCTTGGCTTCGACGAGGGTCGGTCCGTCACCGGCGCGCGCCCGCTCGAGCGCCTCGTGCGACCACGTCGTGAACGGCGTCCGACGTCCTGGCCGTCCACGATGAGGCCCGGGAACTCAAACGGTCGGCCCGCAGCGCGAGGTCCTCGATGGGCGTGGTGACTCGGACGGGCTGTACTCGCCGTAGAGGTTGTTCTCGATGATGAACACCACGGGCGCCTTCCAGACCGAAGCCATGTTCATGGCCTCATGGAACGTCCCGATGTTCGTGGCCCCATCCCCGAAGAAGGTGAGGCGCGGCGTTCGTACCTCGCAGTCTCGAAGGACACGCCGCGCCGACAGCGATCGGAGCCCGGCGCCGACGATGGCGTACGCGCCGAGTAGTCCCCTAGCTCACATCGATGAGGTGCATCGACCCCCCGACGCCGCCGCGAAGATCCGGTCCGCGGCCCATCATCTCCGCGAAGCCTTCTCGGCCCATGCCGCGCGCCAGTACCTCGAGCGTGACCGCGGTAGGTATAGGTAAGGAAGTCGCCGGTCGCGCATCGCGCAACGCCGCCGACGAGACAGCCTCCTGGCCCTGGCCGAGGTGTGTGCTGCCCTCGATCAGCGCCCTTCGTCAAGAGCTCCTGGGCCTTCTCCTCGAAGAGCCGGATCTCCACCATCTGACGGAACCATCTGATGCGTACGGCGCCTGTCTTGGCTGGTCATGAATTCTCTCGGACGGGGGGTGACTTTTGCGCCCGGGACGCTAGCACATTACGGTACGGTCGCGTTATTTGTACTTCCGCGCCATCTGTTCTAGAGGTTCGGCGTAAATGACAGGGAGAACCCAGACACAGACGTCGCGCCGCTGGCCTGCTGCTGGACCCGGAGATCACTCGCCGGGCCATAACGCGCTGCGGCGCTGCAACTGCTCGAGGAACGCGGGTTCGCTGCATGTCGATCGAAGCCGTCGCCCCAACGAGGCCTCCGTCGGCAAGCCGGCGATCTACCGGCGGTTCCGGACGAAGGCGCACGTGGTCGCCGCGGCCATTGCGGAACAGCTCCCGATCTCTCGAGGTGCCCGATCTCCAGGGACACGAAGGCGGAAGCCGAGACCGTCCTCGTCGCGCGGCCTCCCGATGGACGGCGATCCCTTACCTCGGCCTGATCGGCGGCCTTCTGGCTCTGAGTATCGGCCGGAACCCTGAGTTGATCGATGTCGTTCCGCGTACACGGTCCTGCTGCCGCGCCGCGGCGTCGGCCTGCCAGGTCATCGAGCGCGGGCAGGCTCGCGGCGACATACAAGCCCGGCTCGGACCCCGGAGATGATCATCGACGCGCTCGTCGGGTCCGTTCTATGCGCGCGTCATCGCCGGACGTCGGCCCCTTATCTGGCGGGGCCCGCTCGCTGGTTCGTCGGTGTGGTGGACGGCATCTCAAACGGAATAATGCCGAAACGGCAAAACCTTATGCCAAAGAGCACCTAATTGGACCGCCGACTACGTCATCGTCCCGGGCGCGGGCCTCGGCCGGGAGCGACCCCGCGGGTCGCCCTAGCGAGGACCCCGCCGTGTCGGTGGTGCTGCTGGAAGCCGGTAGGCGTGCCGACGCGGCCCCGGACGTGCGAGGCTCCCTGGCCTGCTGGCCCGAGCTCTTCACTGAGCGAGTGGGACTGGGACTTCTGGTCGGAGCCCGAGCCGCATCTCGGTGGCAGGCGGACGTACCTGCCCCGCGGGAAGGGGCCTCTGGCGGGACCTCCCCAGGCGATCAACGGCTTGCTGTACGTCCGCGGGGTGCCGCTCGACTACGACGAATGGGCGGCCGCCGGGCACGACGGCCTGGAGCTGGGCGGAGGTCCTCCCCCGCGTTCCTGCCGTCGGAGCGTCAAACCAGCGGCGGCCCGCTCCTCGAATGGCACGGCGACCTGCGGGCCCGCTTGCACGTGCGAGGACCGCCTGTCTCGGACCAACGAGCTCATGGCGGCCTGGGTCGAGCCGCCGAGGCGGCCGGGTACCCGCCGAACCCGGACTTCAACGGCGCCGACCCAGGAGGGCGTCGGCCTATTTCCGGGCGTACCAGCGCGACGGCGAGCGTGTTCGACGGCGGCGGCCTACCTCCGTCCGGCGGCAGCGACCGAACTTCGAGGTCGTCACGCACGCACCGCGTGCAGCGGGTCCTCATCGACGACGGCCGGGCCGTCGGCGTGGCGACCGAGCGATATGGCCTGCAGCCGCGGCGTACTTCGAGCGACCCGGAGGTGATCGTCTCGCGCGGCGCCTACAACACGCCGAAGCTGCTGCATGCTGTCCGGGCATCGGCCCGCGCCGGACACCTGCGCGGCATGGGCATCGAGTGCGGGTCGACCTGCCGGTCGGCGAGGGCCTGCAGGAGCACCCGGCGTGTTCCGCATGATATTGGCACGGACACGCACGACGATCCGCCGGGACCGCCTTCACGACCGACGAACCTCGACGCCACTGGCGAAGCGAGGGCGCCGGGCCCGACTGACGTCGAACGTCGTGGAGGCCGGCGGCTTCTTCCCACGAACCCCGACCTCCCGACGCCCGACATCCAGACGACGATCATGCGCGCTCGGCGAGCAGGATGACCCCCATCGGGCTCCGCCCCCGAGGACCAGTACATGATCCTGCCCGTGGGTGCTCGACCCACGAGCACGGGGAAGGGTCCGGCTGCGGCGCGCCTGACGGCAGCGCCAAGCTGCGGATCGCGCACAACCACTCTCGCGACCGCCGACGGACCTCAGGGCGATCGTCGACGGCGCTCCGCATGAACATCGGATCGCGCGCAGAGAGCCGATCGCGAGCATCAGCGCGCCGCATTAGCAGAGCCCTCCACCCCGAGCCCCGACGACGACAGCTTCGAGCGCTACGTCCGCGAGCACGCCTGAGCCTGGCACCACGCGAGTTCCTGCGCAGATGGGCGCGGTCGTCGACGACGAGCTGCGCGTGCACGGGGCCGAGGGGCTCCGCATCGCGGACGCCTCCGCGATGCCGCGATCGTCGGCGGCAACCCCAGCGCCGCCGCGATCCATGATCGCGAGCGCGCCGCGGACCCTCATCCGCGGCGCTCTGAGCCGAGAGCCTTCCTCTACCACCGCGAACGAGCTGCGTCTGGAGCGTCGTCCGGGACGTTGGCCTCGGAGTCGTACGAGACCGCCCACTTCTCGAGGAAGCCGCGCGTCGACCGGCAGCGCGACGCCGGTGATGTAGCGGGCGGCGTCGGAGACCAGGAACAGGATCGCGTTGCTGATGTCTTTCGGGTCGAGCACCTCGGGGATGAGGTTCGGGCGCCCTGCATCGCGAGGTACTCCTCCTCGCTCAGCGGCGGCCCGTCGCCGGCGAACAGCGTCATCAGCGGCTCGTTCATGATCATGTCGGTCTTCACCGGAGCGGGGTTGACGCTGCAGACGCGGATCCGCCAGGGCGCCAGCTCGATCGCGAGCGTGCGCATGAGCCGTTCACGCCGTGCTTGGCGGCGACGTACGCGCCGAGGTTCGGGAAGCCCTTGAACGCGCAGATCGAGCCGGTCAGGACGATCTTCCCGAGCGCCGCTCCATCATGACGGGATCACCACGCGGGTCGTCTGCCAGACGCCGATCAGGTTGATGTCGAGGCAGTCGCGCCACTCCTGCTCGGTCGGCCTCCCAGGTGGGCGGATCGGCATGATCCCGGCGTTGCCGAGCGCGATGTCGATCTGGCCGAACGCCTCGAGCGCCTCCGCTGCGGCGGCCTCCATCGCGGCCCCGTCGCGGACGTCGGCGATCTTCGTGATGCAGCGCCGGTCGAGGCCTCGACACTGCCGCGTCTCCTCGAGATCCTCTGGCCGCGCGAGCGGATACGGGTTCGACTCGACGTCCGCGCACATGTCGAACGCGCGATGTCGCCCCTTCGCGCGCCAGCGTGACGCGCGTGCGAGCGCCCCTGTCCTCGCGCGCCGCCGGAGATGAAGGCCACCTGTCCGTCGAGCTGCGCCATGCTTCCCTCCCCCTTTGGACGTTCACTCGGCGCCCGTTCTGGCTCGTGCCGTGGTTGCGGGGCAGTGTGCATTTACGAAACCACACCGAACCGGAATCTATTTCCCGGGGAGAGGAAGCCATGGCTTTCACCCGCTCGATCACTTCGGCATCACCGTCTCGGACATGGAGCGCTCGTGCGAGTTCTACGGTTCCTGCTCGGCGCGGAGCCGATGCTCCGGCTCTCGTGGGACAACGTCGACTACGTGTCGGGAACGTCGGCTACCCGCGCGGCGATCGACGGGGCGTTCTTCCGCGATGCCCGGCGGCGCGAAGCTCGAGCTGCTCCAGTACCGCAGCCCGACCCGGGCAATGGACATGGGGACGTACAACATCGGCAACTCGCACCTGTGCCTGGCGACCGACGACATCGTCGCCGAGCTCGACCGCCTGCGCGGGCGCGCACGTGCATGACGAGGAGCCGATCCCCGTGCCGGCGGCCCGTTCGTCGGCGGGTTCCTCTGCTACATCCGCGACCCCGACGACATCTCGATCGAGCTCGAGTGCAGTACGGCCCGGCGCCGGGCACGATGCCGGCGAGGCCTACGCGAGCGCGATACGACAGGCCGCGACGAGCCGAACGCGATCCGGCAGCGGCCTCGCGGACAAGGTCGCGTTCGTCACCGGCGCCGCCCGCGGCCAGGGACGCGCGATCGCGAGACGTTCGCGCCGAGGGCGCCGACCTCGTCGTGTGCGACGTCTGCGAGCAGCTGCCCGGCATGCAGTACCAGGGCTCCACCGCCGACGAGCTCGACGAGACGCGCCGGATCGTCGAGTCGCACGGCCGGCGCTGCATCAGCGCGAGGTCCTCGACGTCCGCGACCACGCGGCCCTGGAGGCGCTCGCCGCGCCGGGCCGTCGAGGAGCTCGGCGAAGATCGACGTCGTCTGCGCGAACGCCGGGATCGCCGCGTGGGTCCGCTCCTCGAGATCACCGAGGACCAGTGGTCGGAGATGATCGACGTCAACCTCGGCGGCGCGTTCTGGACCGTCGGGCGGTCGCCCCATCCATGATCGAGCGCGGGCGGGCTGCATCATCCTCACCTCGTCGGTGAACGGGCGCGAGGCCGCGCCGGGCTCGCGCACTACGTCGCGGCGAAGCACGGCGTCCTCGGGCTGATGCGCAACTTCGCGTCGAGCTGGGCGGGCACGGCATCCGCGTCAACGCGGTGCTGCCGAGCGTCGTCCACACGCACATGGGCCACAACCCCGCGAACGTCGAGTTCATCTTCGGGCGCGCGGACGCGACCGACGAGGAATACCTCGTCGCGACCCGCAACTGGCAGCGGCTGCGCAACCTCCCCGCGATGCCACCGCAGGTGATCGCCGACGCGATGATCTGGCTCGCGTCCGACGAGGCGCGGAAAGTGACCGGCATCGAGTTGCCGGTCGACGGCGGCCACCTCGTGCTCCCCGGTTTCAACCACGACGCCGTCGTCGAAGAGCTCGACGCCGGAACAGTCTCAGGGCCCGAGCGGCACGGGGGAGCTCTCACGGACGTAGCGCGTCCCGTGCTGAGCGCCCGCGAAGAACGCCAGCGGCAGGGCGATGCAGCCCGCGATGGTGAACACGGTGGCGTAGTCACCGGCGTTCGCCAGGGGACTGACCAGCAGCGTGGCGATGGCGCTGGGCCGACGAACAAGGCGGCGGCGAAGAAGGAGATCGTCGTCGCCCGGGCGTCCGGGGCCACGTCGGTCGCCCAGGTCTGCAGGGTCGAGTGCAGGAAGGCGAACCCGACGCCGACGAAGGCCGAGCAGACCGCCGCGCCCGCGAGACCGGGATCCACGGCCGCCACCATCCAGCCCGTCGCCAGGTTCACACCCCCGATGATCATGAGCATGCCGGAGCGCACACGTCCGATCAGGAGCTTGATGAACATGCTCGCCCCCAGCGTCCCGACGCCGAACACCGCGACGGAGAGCCCGGCCACCGCCGGCCCATGCCCGCTGGCCTGGACGGCGGGTGCGAGGTATGTCAGGCAGCCGAGCACCACGATCCCCTCGACCAACGCGATCGCGATGACCACGAGCGCCCAGGGACGGGCGAAGAAGCGGCGCAGCTGTTCGAGCGGGCGCGACGGCGCGCGACCGGGTGGCTCGGCGACGCGGCCCAGCAGACCGGCGAGCAGCAGGGTCAACACCGCCATGCCCGCGAAGCCCGCACGCCAGGAGACGGCAGCGATTCCGCCGCCCACGAAGATGCTCAGCGACGTCGCGCCTGCCGTGGCGGCCATGAGCCCGGCCAGCTCGTGCTGGCGCCGATCGACCGCGATCGAGTCGCCGACGAACACGAGCGATCGCCGGGATGACGCGCGCCCACGAACGCCCCGGCCAACCCGCGTGCGACCGCGAGGGTCTCGAGGTTGGGAGCGATCGACGACAGCGCATCGGCGACCGCGGCGCCCGTCAGCGCCAGGCGCATCGTGCGGACGCGCCCGAGATGATCGGAGAGCACCCCCCAGAAGGGCTGGGTCACGCCGTGCAGAGCAGGAGGTACGCGCTGGCCGCGACGGCGACCTGCTCCAGGCTCGACCCGCAGCTCGGCGGCGATGGTGACGAGCATCGGCGCTATCAGCATCCGGTCCAGTCCGCTGGTGAACGAGGCCGCCTTGACCAAACGGAGGTCGCGCTCGAGGCTCATTTCGTACGGGAGCGTACCGTAAGGCTCGACGTGAACCGGCGCCGCCACCGCCGTGCACACCGGTTGGCCGTCCTCCGCGGCCTCGCGCGATGCGAGCCTTCCGCGGTGCCCACGGCCGCGGCCCAGCGTGACGGGGCATCGAGCGTGCCTGCGGTCATCGTCGGCGGCGGTGCGGACGCCGATCGGGCGTTTCGGCGGCGCCCTCTCCCGTCCGGCCCGACGACCTCGCGGCGCGGCACCCTGGAAGCGGTGGTCGAGCGCGCCGGCGTCGACCGCGGCCGAGCTCGAGGACGTCTATCCTCGGGCCGGCAACCAGGCGGGTGAGGACAACCGCGACGTCGCCCGCATGTCCTCGCTCCTCGCCGGCTTCCCGGTGACGGTCGCCGGGGTCGACGGTCAACCGCCTCTGCGGCAGTCGGGCATGGAGGGCGGTCGCGGTCGCCGCCCGGCGCGATCGCCGCCCGACGCCGGCCGGGCCTTCGTCGCCGGCGGCGTCGAGTCGATGACCGCGGCCCCTACGTATGGCCAAGCCGAGCGCGCCTTCCCCCGCGGCGGCCACCGAGCTCGAGGACACGGCGCTCGGCTGGCGGCTTCGTCAACCCGCGCTGGAGGCGATGGGCCACACCGAGTCGCTCGGGCAGACGGCCGAGAACGTCGGCCGCGAGTGCGGGATCGAGCGCGAGGCCCAGGACCGCTTCGCGCTGCGCAGCCACCGCAACGCCGTCGCCGCCGCTGAGGGTGGAGAGCTATGACGCTGGCTGATCCCCGTCGACGTCACCGGCAAGGCCGAGACGGTCAGGTCGAGGCCGACGAGGGCCCGCGCCGACACTACGCCGCTGGAGCGGCTCGCCCCCCTGCGCCCGTCTTCGCCGCCGACGGCAGTGTCACCGCCGGCAACTCGAGCCCGCTCAGCGACGGCGCCGCCGCCCTGGCGTCGTCTCCGCCGAGTTCGCCCGCGCCCGCGGGCTGCGAGCGCGGGCGAAGGTGCTCGGCGCCGCCACCGCGGGGGTCGAGCCGCGGCTGATGGGCCTCGGCCCGCTGCCGGCGACGGCGAAGCTGACCGCGCGGCTCGGAATCGCTTCGAGGACTTCGACCACGATCGAGCTGAACGAGGCCTTCGCCTCGCAGGCCGTCGCCGTCTGCCGCGAGCTGGGGGATCGACCCCGAAGACGAGCGCGTCAACCCGCGCGGCGGCGCGATCGCCCTCGGCCACCCGATCGGCTGCTCCGGCGCCCGCTGGTCGGCGAGGTGCGCGCGGTGCTCGAGCTCGGGCGGCGGCCGCAACTCGGGCCTGGCGACGTATGTGCATCGGCGTCGGCCAGGGGATCGCCCTCGCGATCGAACGCGGCTGAGTCGCACCGGCCGCCGGCAGAGGCCGGGTCACGTCTCGACGCTGCGTCTCACACCGGGAGACCGCACGCCGACGACGGCGTTCGCGCGGTCCGACGGAGCACTCGTGTCCCGGATGTCGTCTTCGCGCGGGTGTTCGCCGGACAGCGGCCCGAGCACCGCCGACGGCGCACCGTCACCGCCGCGAGCGACCGCGTGCGGAGCACGGATCGCCAGAGCACCGACGGCGTACGCGCCGTGATCGACGACCCGCAGCCCGACCACGGGGAGCAGCTCGCGCGGCCGCGGACGGCGACGCGCCGACGCCGCCATGTCGACGGCGAAACGCGAGCGCCGCGACGCGCCGGGCGCGCGAAGAGCAGACGCACGCAGGGATCGTCGACGGCCGCCACTCGCGGGTCAAGGACACGGGCGAAGTGGCGGGTGGCGTTGAGATGCCCGTGCGCGACCAGCCGACGCGGAGCCGCGTCATGGCCGACCGGTCCGTCGCCCGGCTCGCGGCGAAGCTCGAGCGCCGCGAGCGCGATCGCGGCCGCGCGTGGACCGAACCGCGCCCCGATCGCCCAGATGCCCACGGTGTGCGGTGACACGTGCAGTGGCGCAGCCGCTCCCGCGTGCTTGCGCTCGAGCAGCGGCGCAGAGGTTCCGTACCCGTGCCGCTGGCGGGCGAACTCCCTGACGGAGCGACGGGGCGCATGCTGGACGTGCGCGCTCGGGCGCGTAGCGCACCCGCCAGCCCTCCCGCGGCGAGCCGCCACACGAGGTCGACGTCCTCGCCGACGAGGAGGCGGGGCGAAGCCGCCCACGCCGAGCAGCGCCGACCGGCGGGTGACGATCACCGCGGACGGCACGTAGCTGCAAGCCGGCGCCCGGGAGCGACCAGACGCGGTTGATCGCCCGAGGTCGAGCGGCGAGCAGGCCAGCTCGTACCGCTCGCGCCGCGAGGCGCCGGCGACCCGCACGCGCGGGGCGGCGACCGCCAGCGCGGGATCCTCGAAGAGCAGTCGCGCGCGAGCGGCTCACCAGTCGCTCCGCACCGGTGCAGTCGCTGTCGACGAACGCGACGAGATCGGTCGCTGGCGGCCCGCAGGCCGGTGTTGCGCGCCGCCGGATGGGCCGGGCGGGCCGGCGTTGGGCAGGACGCTTGCGCCCGCCCCGCGCGCCACGCGGGCGTCTGTCGTCGCGTCGAGCCGTCGTCGACCACGACGACGGGCCCGAGCGGCAGCGCGGCGACAGCGCGGTCAGGTGCTGCGGCGCCGTCGCGCACGGGGACGACGAACGTGACGCGCCGGCGCGAGCGCTCCGGCGTGCTCGGCGCGGGTGCAGCAGCTCGCCGGCCACCAGGCGGGCGATCAGCGCGCGTCCCCGAGGCGGAGCCGGGCGGGCGTCCGGCCAGCGCCGCGTCGAGGACGCCGCGCCCGCCGGCGTCAGCCGCACGAGCCGCGCCGGCGCCCGCCGACCAGCACGCGGCCAGCCTGCGATCGGCTCGGACCGAGACGTCGAGGACGAGCCCGGCCGGCACGCGGACGTCACAGCGACAGCCCGCCGTCGACGGGGATCGACGCGCCGGTCACCGCGCTGACCCGCCGGGCCCGCGAGCCACGCGAGCATCGCCGCGACCTCCTCGGGCTCGATCAGCCGCCCGAGCGGCTGCTGGGCCGCGAACGCCTCCGCGGACTCGAGCCCGTACAGGCGCGCGCTCTCGTCGAGGATCGCGCGTGCCGGTCGAGCCGGGGCTGACCGCGTTGGCGGTCACGCCGGTGCCGCCGCAGCTCGGCCGCGAGCGCGCGGACCAGCCCTCGACGCCGGCCTTCGCGGCGCAGTACGCGGCGAGCAGCGGCAGGCCGCGCGTCGCCGCGGCGGAGGCGACGGCGAGGAACCGGCCGTCGCGCGGCTCGGGCCGGCGCAGCAGCGCCGGGACGCCGACCCGCGCGGCGACCAGGACCGCGCCGAGGTCGACGTCGAGCACGGCGCGCTCCTGCTCGCGCGGCATCTCCCACAGCGGCCGCCGCCGGCGATCACGCCGGCGACGGCGATCATCGCGTCGAGCCCGCCGAAGCGCTCCTCGGCCAGCGCGACCGCCGCGGCCATCGCCGCGACGTCCGCGCGTCGGCGACGACCGGCGACGACGCGTCGCCGCCGACGCGGCGGCGACGGCGCTCGAGCTCCGCCGCGCGTGCCGAGCGCGTACGGCAGGCGCGGGTCGTCGGCGCAGCGGTCGACGGCGACGACCGCCCAGCCGTCGGCCGCGAGCGCCGCGGACCGTCGCGGCGCCGATGCCCCGCGCCGCGCCGGTGACGAGCGCGACGCGGGTCACGCACCGTCGCGTCCGCTCCACGCGCCACCGTCGGCGACGAGCTCGTCCGCCGCCGCATCGAGCAAGCCGCCGGCCCTCGTCGGCCGACGCTCCGGCCGGGTCGCCGAGCACGCCGTTGGCGCTGACGGCGCGCACGCCGCCGGACCGCAGCCGCGGCAGCAGCGCCGCGAGCGGCGCGGGGTTGCCCGCGCGCGCGCGTCGGCCGGACGCGCGCCGGGTCGCAGCGCGAGCATGATCGACGGTCTCGGTCGCGGCCCGGCGTGCGCGTCGCCGTCCCAGCGCGGCGACCAGCCAGCACGGCGCGGCCCTCCGTCGCGCAGCCGCGCGGCCGCGCGCGCGACCGGCTCGGCGTTGCCGCCGTGCGCGGAGACGAGGACGATCCGCGCGAACGTCGCGGACGCCGAGCGACCGAGCTCGACGAGCAGCAGCTCGAGCGCCTCGTGGCCGATCGAGAGCGTGCCGGCGAAGTCCTGCGTGCTCGCCGCTGGCCCCGTACGGCAACCGGCGGCGCGACGACGACGTCGGCCAGCGCCGGGCGAGGCGCTCGCGCGAGCGCGACCGCGATGTCGGTGTCGGTCGAGAGCGGCAGGTGCGGGCCGTGCTGCTCGGTCGCGCCCGACGGGCACCGCGAGCATCGCCGACCGCCGTCCGCGCCTCGGCCTCCGGCCAGTCGGCGAGCGCGGCGAGCCGAGCTGCTCATCGTGGACGCGCCCGCGGCGAGCCGCCGGCGCGAAGCCGGCGGCGATCACGAGATCGTCCGGACGCCAGGTCGTGGATCGACGCGCGGCCGAGCCCGAGCAGCGTCTCGTCGATCCCGGCGCGCAGGATCTCGAGCACGTTGGCGACGCCGGCCTCGCCGTTGGCGGCCATCCCCCACAGGTAGGCGCGGCCGATCATCACGGCGCGGGCGCCGAGCGCCAGCGCCTTCACGACGTCGCTGCCGCGCCGGATGCCGCCGTCGAGCAGGACCTCGATCTCGTCGCCGACCGCGTCGACGACCGCCGGCAGCGCGCGGATCGACGCCGGCGTGCCGTCGAGGTTGTTGCCGCCGTGGTTGGAGACCGAGATCGCGTCGGCGCCGATCTCGACCGCGTGGCGCGCGTCGTCGGGATGCATGACGCCCTTGACCAGGAACGGGCCGCCCCACTGCTCGCGCAGCCAGGCGAGGTCCGACCACGTCGGCTGCGGCGTCTTCATCCACTCGCCGTAGGCGCCGAAGAACGTCGGCGCCGGCTCGCCGGCGCGGCCAGGTTCGGGACGACGAGGTCGGGCAGCCCGCCGTCGCGCAGGAAGTCCAGCAGCCAGCGCGGCCGCAGCGAGCACCTGCGGGCGCGAGCTCGGCCATCGCTGCGCAGGTCGAGCCGCTCCGGGATCGCCGGGCTGCCCCAGTCGCGCCGGTGCGAGAACGTCCAGTCGAGCGTGACGATCAGGCCCTTGGCGCCCCGGCCGCTCGCGCGCGGTCGAGCAGCTGCGACATCCGCTCGCGGCGTGCCGAACCAGTAGATCTGGAAGAACGTCTGCGGGTTGGCCGCGACGACCTCCTCGACCGGCTTGCTGGCGAACGAGCTGAGCCCGAGCGCGGTGCCAGCCGCCGCGGCCGCGCGCGCGACCGCGACCTCGCCGCCGGGGTGGACGGCCTGAACGCCGGTCGGCGAGATGATCACCGGCAACGAGACTCGCTGCCCGAGCACCGTCGTGGCCAGCTCGCGCGCAGCGCGGAGCCCGGTCGCGATCGCGCGGCACGAAGCCGAGCTCGCCGAACGCGTTGACGTTGTCGTCGAGCGTGATCCCGTGCTCGGCGCCGGCGAACAGCGCGCGCGTAGACCGACCGCGGCAGCCGCCGCTTGCGCCCGCCGCTGCGCCTCGGCGACCGACTCGAACCAGTCGCTGAGTGCTCGCCAACGCCCGTGGCGCCTCGCGCAGAAGCTCGCGAGCGGGTCCTCGTCGCAGGCGCGCTCGGGCGGGCGGCCGCGGCGCGAGTGGTCGACCGACGAGCGCGGCGGCGGCTCGCCGCCGCGCGCGGCGAGCAGCGCCTCGCCGTGGCCCAGCACGCACTCGGGGTCGGGGCCGTCGAGCGGCAGGCCGGTGAAGAACTTCGCCGCCATGCAGCCGCCGCGGCAGGAGTCGTAGAAGCCGCAGGACGCGCACGCGCCCGCCGGTCTGCGGGCTGCGCAGCTCGGTGAACAGCTCGGACTCGCGCCAGACGCTCGGCGAACCCGCCGGCGTCGCGGACGTTGCCGGCGAGGAACTCGTCGTGGATCGCGAACGGGCACGCGTAGACGTCGCCGACCGGGTCGATCAGGCACACGACCCGGCCCGGCGCCGCAGAGGTTGAGCCCGGGCAGCGGCTCGCCGTAGCGCGGCGAGGTGGAAGAACGAGTCGCCGGTCAGCACGTCGTCGCCGTGCGCGCAGCAGCCAGTCGTAGAGCTCGCGCTGCTGCGCGGCGGTCGGGTGCAGCTCGTCCCAGACGTCGGCGCCGCGACCCGACGGGCGCAGCCGCGTCAGCCGCAGCTGCGCGCCGTAGCGGTCGGCGATCGCCTTGAACGTCGTCGAGCTGGCCGGCGTTCTCGCGCGTGCACGACGACCGACAGCTTGAAGCCGCTCGAAGCCGGCGTCGGCGAGGTGCTCCATCGCCCGCATCGCGGTCGCGTACGAGCCGGCGCCGCGGACCGCGTCGTTGACCTCGGCGGTCGCGCCGTCGAGCGAGATCTGCACGTCGACGTAGTCGCTGGCCGGCCAGCCGGCGCGCGCGATCTCGCGGCGTGATCCGCGAGCCGTTGGTCGAGAACTTCACGCCGACGTCGTGCGCGGTCGCGTAGTCGACGAGCTCCCAGAAGTCCGCGCGCACCGTCGGCTCGCCGCCGCCGATGTTGACGTAGAACACCTGCATCCGCTGCGAGCTCGTCGATGACGCGCCTTGCACTCCGCGGTGGTCAGCTCGCGCGGGTCGCGGCGGCCCGAGCTCGACAGGCAGTGGACGCACGCGAGGTTGCAGGCGTAGGTCAGCTCCCACGTGAGGCAGATCGGCGCGTCGAGGCCGGGCTCGAAGTGGTCGACGAGGCGGCCGACGCGGCGACGGCGCTCACGCGGCACTCGCTCGCGCGATCATGCCCGAGTCGGCGAGCGTGGCGAGCGCGCGCTCGTAGCGCGGCGAGCTCGTCGTCGCTCGACACCCGCGGCCGCGCACGCCGTCGCGGCGCGCGTCGGCTGCTCGCCGAGCGCCTGCGACCACCGCGCAGCAGCTTGCGGCTCTTCAGGAACGAGAGCCGGCGCGTGCCGAAGTGGTAGGCGAGCGCCCCGAACGGCTCGGGGCGCAGCGCGACCTGCGGCGTCAGCGCCCAGGCGCGGTCGAGGTCGAACTCGGCCATCGGCGACTCAGTAGACGCCGCACATGCCGTCGATCGAGACGTCCTCGACCAGCAGGTCCTCCTCGACGCAGCGCGCTCGTCGGCACCTCCGGCTCGCGCGACGTCGACCGTCGGCAGGATCGAGCTCCCGTCGTCGGCAGATGGGCTCGGCCATGGGAACCTCCTCGTTCGGGCAGTGGCCAGGTTCAGGCCGAGGACATTACAGCACTCGAGTGCCAGATTTCAAGCGACCGCGGCGCGCGGCCGTCCCCGGAGCACGACCCACGCGCAGGTCGCGCGCGATCGCGCTCGAGCTGTTCGCCGAGCACGGCTTCGACGAGACGACGATGGACGACATCGCCGCCGCGGTCGGCATCGCCGCCGCACGCTCTTCCGCTACTACCCCTCGAAGAACGACATGGTCTGGGGCGACTTCGACTGGGTGCTGGACCGGCTGCGCGCCGGCCTTGCGCACGCAGGCGCCCGACGACGCCGCTGATGGCGGCGCTGCCGGCGCGCGGTGGTCGCGTCGAACCACTACGAGCCCGACGCAGCTGCCCGAGCTGCGGATCCGCATGACGCTGATCGCGACCGTCCCGGCGCTGCAGGCGCACTCGATGCTGCGCTACGCGGCGTGGCGCGCGCGTCGTCGCCGAGTTCGTCGCCGAGCGCCTCGGCGAGCAGCCCGACGACCTCGTCCCGCACGACGGTCGGCATGGCCGCGCTCGGCACGTCGATGGCGGCGTTCGTCCGCTGGATCAGCCAGCCCGCCGGCGACCTCGAGGAGAACCTGACGACGAGCTACGCACTGCTCGAAGCAGGTCTCGGCGAGCTGCTCGCTGCACGGAGCAATCTCTAGTCAAGGCGGTGTCGCGCGGCGGAACGCGCTCGTCTGCGTTCCGCGCGCCGAAGTAATCATGACACACCGGAAACTGGAGTGGAGACGGCGGGAATTGAACCCGCGTCCGCAATCGCGTGAAAGGTGGCGTCTACGAGTATGTCCGGCGCTCTGGATCTCACCCTTCGCTCGCTACCGCCGGCGAGGTTGCAAAGGGCCAGCCTGATCAAAGGTCTCCCCGGGCGGCTCAGGCGGGCGTTCCGGGGACATTGGCCTGCTGTTGACTCCGCCGATTCCCGTCGCAGGCGCCGGGGACGAAGGCTCAGTACCTAGTTTCGGCTAGGCAGCGAGCTGGAAGTCGTGAGACTTCGCACTTGTGTTTTTGGCGGGGTTTTACGAGGCCTCCGCCACCTCGACTCGCAACCACCCCCACGAACCGACCACGTCGAAGCCTGTCGTCCCCGGGGGTTATGTACTGCAGTCCATTCTAGACCCTCGACGCGCGCCGCGCGGGCGCGATCGAGCGTGTGGACGGAATGCCAGCGCTCGCCGCGGACGCCACGCCGGAGCAGGCGCTCCCAACGCGCGACCTCGCGGTCCATGCGCCGGCGGGGCAGACGGCGTCCGCGGTGGCGCTGGCCAGCCTCGGCGTCCGAGCGGGGAGCGTCGAGGAGGATCAAGTGGGCTGGCCGACCGCGCAGGGAAGCGAGCAGCGTGATCGAGCGGCGGAGCGTCCCCAGTGTCCCCCGCGTGTGGATCACGACCGGCCCGCTCCCCCGCACGGCGGCCAGGATGCGCGCGTAGTGGCGCACATACGAGGCGCGCCCGCCTTCCCGACGCTGGTCGTCTGTGTCGACGATCCGCACGACCGAGGGGTTGACGGCCCTGCGGATGAGCGTCGACTTACCGGCTCCGGGAAGGCCGGCAACGACCACTACAGCGTCTTCGGGATAGGTCAGGCGCACGAGAATCAGTCTGCGCCTGCGGCATCAGCGGGTCCTATAGCGGCCCTAAGCACCGGATAAGCAGCGTTCGCGCACGGGTAGCCTGCGCGGATGCCCAGCTACGACGTGGTGGTGATCGGCGCCGGACCCGGCGGCGAGGTGGCGGCCGGACGGCTCGCGGGAGCCGGCCTGAGCGTCGCGATCGTGGAGGACCGGCTGGTCGGCGGCGAGTGCTCGTTCTGGGCGTGCATGCCGTCCAAGGGGCTGCTCCGCCCGGCCGAGGTGCTCGCCGAGGTCCGGCGCGTCCCCGGCGCGGCGGAGGCGGCGCGCGGCGAGCTCGACGTCCAGGCCGTGCTCGACCGCCGCGACGAGATCATCCACGACCTCGACGACTCCTCGATGCTCCCGTGGCTGGAGAAGAAGGGGATCGAGCTCCACCGCGGCTGGGGACGGCTCGACGGCGAGCGGCGCGTCGTCGTCGGCGACACGGTCCTCGAGGCGCGCAAGGCCGTGATCCTGGCCGGCGGCACGACGCCGATGCTCCCGCCGATCGACGGCTTGGCCGAGGCCGAGCCGTGGACGAACCGCGACAGCACGATCGCCAAGAGGATCCCGGAGAGCATCGTGATCATGGGCGGCGGCGTCGTCGGCTCGGAGATGAGCCAGGCGTACGTGTCGCTCGGCGCGCGCGTGACGCTGGTCGAGGGCGCCCGGCGGCTCCTCCCCAACGAGGAGGAGTACGCCTGCGGCGAGGTGACCGAGGCGCTCGAGCGCCAGGGCGTCGACATCCGCACGGGCCGCAAGGCGACGAAGGTCGCGCGCGAGGGCGGCACGGTCACCGTCAGCCTCGACGACGGCAGCGACGTCACCGGCGAGCAGCTGCTCGTCGCGGTCGGCCGCGTCCCGCAGGTCGACGGCCTCGGGCTGGAGACGATCGGCCTCGAGCCCGACGGCTACATCGACGTCGACGAGTACGCCCGCGTCCCCGGGCACGACTGGCTGTTCGTGATCGGCGACCTCAACGGGATCGCCGCCTTCACGCACATGGCGAAGTACCAGGCGGCGATCGCGTCGGACCACCTGCTCGGGAAGGACTGGGCGGCGCCGCACGGCGCGAACGGCCAGCTCGCCCCGCGCGTGATCTTCACCGACCCGCAGGTCGCGTCCGTCGGGCACACCACCAAGACGGCGGAGGAGGCCGGCCTGAAGCCGCGCGTCGTCGACCTCGGGACGTCCGCCAACGCCGGCGGCTCGTTCTACGGCCACGACGCGCCCGGCACGACCCGCTTCCTGATCGACGAGGACCGCGGGCTCATCATCGGCGCGACGTTCGTCGGGTCCGAGATCGCCGACTTCCTCCACGCGGCGACGATCGCCATCGTCGGCGAGGTCCCGCTGAGCCGCCTCCGCCACGCGATCCCGTCGTTCCCGACGCGCAGCGAGATCTGGCTCTATCTCTTCAACGAACTGGGTATCTAAGTTGCGTGAGCAATCAGACGTCCGTCCTCGGGACGGAGGTGGCCGACGGCCGCTTCGTCCGCCAGCGCAGCGCCTTCCGTGAGCACGTAGCGACCGCCGAGCCCGGCCGCTACCACCTCTACGTCGCCCCCGCGTGCCCGTGGTCGCACCGGGCGATGATCGTCCACCGGCTCGAGCGGCTCGAGGACGCGATCAGCGTCAGCCCGCTCCACCCGTACCGCGACGCGCGCGGATGGGCCTTCACCGGCGAGGCGTTCTCCGACCCGCTCCACGGCTGGTCGTTCCTGCAGCAGGCCTACGACGCGACCGATCCGGACTTCGCCGGCCGGATCACCGTCCCGGTCCTGTGGGACAAGCGCGAGGAGCGGATCGTCAACAACGAGTCGGCGGACATCGTCCGCATGCTCGGCACCGTCTTCGGGAGCGGCGCGCTCTACCCGGCCGACCTGGCGGACGAGATCGACGCGATCGGCGAGCGCGTCTACGACGGCCTGCAGAACAGCGTCTACGAGGCCGGCTTCGCGGGCTCCCAGGCGGCCTACGAGGAGGCGGCGGTCCGCGTCTTCGAGACGCTGGACTGGCTCGAGGAGCTGCTCGGCGAGCGCCGCTACCTCGCCGGCGACCGGATCACCGAGGCCGACTGGCGCCTCTTCCCCACGCTCGTCCGGTTCGACCCGGTCTACGTCGACCACTTCCGCTGCAACCTGCGCCGGCTGGTCGACCACCCGAACCTCTGGGGCTACACGCGCGAGCTGTACCAGCGGCCGGACATCGCCGCGACCGTCGCGATGGACCAGATCAAGCGGCACTACTACACGACGCACGACTCGCTCGAGCCGTCGCGGATCATCCCGATCGGGCCGGAGCTCGACTTCTGCGGCTCCGCACGGACGCGGATGAGGAGCAGGACGCTGAGCACGGCACCGGTGAACGCGATCCCGGAGCCGATCTCGAACGCGCGCGTGAAGCCGTCGGTCAGCGCCTGCGCGCGGCCGGCGCCGGAATCGGCGGACACCTGGGTGGCGATCGCGGCGAGCAGCGCGAGCCCCACCGAGCCGCCCATCTGACGCGACGTGTTGACGAGGCCGGAGGCGAGCCCCGCCTCGCGGCGCTCGACGCCGGCGGTCGCGGCGATCGTCACCGGCACGAACGCGAAGCCGATCCCGGTCGCGCACAGCAGCGACGGGAGCAGCACGTCGGCCACGTAGGTCCCGTGGGCGTCGAGCCCGCTGAAGATCAGCATGCCCGGTCCCGATCAGCGCCATGCCGAAGGCGAGCACGGGGCCGGCGCCGAACCGCGTCGTGAGCCGCGTCGCGAACTGCGTGCAGGTCGCGATCGCGAGCGGCATCGGCAGGAACGAGAGCCCGGCCTCGATCGGGGTGTAGCCGAGCACCTCCTGCATGTAGAGCGAGAGGAAGTACCACATGGCGAACACCGCGGCGCCAAGGCAGAAGACGACGATGTTCGCGCCCGTCAGCTCGCGCGAGCGGAAGATCCGCAGCGGCACGAGCGGGTGGCGCGCGAAGCGCCCCTCGATCAGCACGAACAGCGCGAGCAGCGCGAGGCCGACGGCGAGCGTGATCAGCGTCCGGGCCGAGCCCCAGCCGTGCGACTCGGTCTCGACGATCCCGTAGGTGACGATCACGAGGCCGGCGGTCGCGCTCAGCGCGCCCGCGAGGTCGAAGTCGCGCGCCGCGCCGGTGTCGCGCCCGGCCGCGCGCACGATCCGCAGCGCGGCGAGCGCCCCGACGATCCCGATCGGGACGTTGATGAAGAGGATCCAGCGCCAGTCGAGCGCCTGCGTGAGCAGCCCGCCGAGCAGCGCGCCCGACGCGCCGCCGATCGCCCCCATCGCGCCCCAGTAGCCGAGCGCGCGGTTGCGCTGCGCGCCCTCGGGGAACGCGTTCATCAGGATCGAGAGCGACGCCGGCGCCACGACCGCGCCGCCGAGGCCCTGCGCCGCGCGGGCGGCGACGAGCGTCAGCTCGCTCTGCGCCAGGCCGCCCGCGAGCGAGGCGAGCGCGAACAGGCCGAGCCCGGCCGCGAACACCTCGCGCCGCCCGAGCAGGTCCGCGGCGCGCCCGCCGAGCAGCAGGAAGCCGGCGAAGGCGAGCGTGTAGCCGTTGACGACCCACGCGAGGCGAGGCCGGCGTGAACCCGAGGTCGGCGGCGATCGACGGCAGCGCGACGTTCACGATCGACACGTCCAGGATCACCATGAACTGCGCGAGGCAGCAGAGCACGAGCGTCCAGGCCCGTCGGCGCTCGTCGGTCATCGCCGCCATGACGAGGTCGGGCCCGCGGGCGGGCGCACTGGGCCGTTAAACGACCTCGGCCGCCCGGGGGCGGCCGAAGAAGCTCGCAGCGCCCCGTGAGGGGCAGCCGACGAAAGTCGACGCGGCGGAGAGCCGCTTGAGGAGCCCTCCTGTCCAGCGCTGTGAAGCGCCGGGACTCTCTGGGCGGCGGGCCTCGCACCTCGGTGGCCTCGCTCTCTGCGGCTCGTCCTCCGCGTCTGGGGAAAACCTACGAAAGCGTTCCCCGCGGTGCAAGATCCGCGCGGCGGATCTCCTCGCATTCTGCGGAAAGATCAGATGTCGGAGAACGTCCGCTCGACGTGGGTCGCGTCCATCCCGAGCGCGAGCACGACGATCAGGCCGATGTACACGGCCGCCACCGCGAGCCGCGCGCGCGGCGCGACCCGGTAGTAGTCGGCGTTGCCCTCCTCGCCCTGCTTGCGCTGCTTCCAGCGCCGGTAGGTCTCGAACCCGCCGAGCAGGACGATCAGCAGCAGGATCGGGTTCGGCCAGACGAAGAACAGCCCGACGATCGCGCCGAAGCCGACGAACCACATCCACGGCGCCATCGCCGCCATCGCGCGGCCGCCGTCGAGCGGGACGACCGGCGCCAGGTTGAAGAGGTTGAGGAAGAAGCCGGTGAACGCGAGCGCGCGCCAGAAGTCGTCGTCCGTCGCCGCCGCGATCGGCAGCAGCGCCGCGGTCGCGAGCGTGCCGAGGATCGGGCCGGCGAGCCCGACGCGCGCCTCGGCGAGCGCGCTGCCGCCGAGCGACCGCGTGCCGACGACCGCGCCGAGGAACGGGATGAACAGCATCCCCGACGGCTTGACGCCCTCGCGGCGCAGCTGGATGTAGTGCCCCATCTCGTGGATGAACAGCAGCGCGACGAAGCCGGCCGCGAACGTCCAGCCCCAGATCAGCGCGTAGGCCGCGACGGAGACGAGCATCGAGCCCGACGTGGTCAGCAGCTTCGCCTTCGGGAGCAGCAGCAGGAGCGCCTTGCCCCACTTCAGGATCGCGAGCAGCGCGACGAACAGCGGCGTGCCGATGCGGCGCCAGCCGCTGCGCTGCGGGCGCGGCGGCGGGGCGGGCGCCGGGGCGGGAACGGGCTCGTAGGCGGTGGGCGGGATCCAGCGGGTCTCCATGTGGGTTCCAGTCTGGCAGCGGACCCTCAAGCGCAGCTTTTCCCGGAGGATGCGGCGAGAACGCGCGCACCGGTCTTGCACCGGGCGGCCGGCGGCATCTACGGTTCACCCAGACGCGGAGGATGAGCCGCAGAGAGCGAGGCCACCGAGGTGAGAGGCCCGCCGCCCAGAGGGTCTGGCGCTTGCGCCGGGCCGGAGGGCTCCTCAAGCGGCTCTCCACCGCGTCGCTTTCGTTAAGCCGCGCGTGGGTCGGTCCGCGCGGCGGGGACGACGCCGCGGCTAGCGGATCCGCACGCGCTTGGTGAGGTCCGGCTTGCGCCGGTTGCCCGCCGCGTCGACGACGCGCACGCGGATCCGCGTCCTCCCGCGCTTGAGCTGCTTCGACGTCGCGCGGTACTTCGTGACGTCGCCGTGCACGACCTTGAGCGAGCGCGAGCGCGTCTTGACGCAGGGCCGCTTGCGCTTCCCGCAGCGCGCCCGCACGCGGCGCTCGGCCGTCACGCGGACCTTGAGCGCCCCCTGCGAGTTCGGGTCCGCGGCCTCGAGCCGGACGGTGCAGCGGCGCTTGCGGCAGCGGACCGAGCGCAGCACCGCCTTGGGCGGGACGACGTCGGCCTGCACGGCCGCGCTGATCCCGCTCCACGCGGTCGACGTGCCGCCCGCGCTCGAGGCGGTCACGATGCACGAGACGGTCGCGCCGCGCGCCGCGGCGGGCGGCGTGTAGGACGGTGCCGGGCCCGCCTGCAGCGCCGCGCCCGTCGCCTCGTTCAGGAACGTGTAGCCGAGCGCCGCCGCGTTCGCCCACGTCCCGGGCGCGCACGTGATCGGGCTCCCGACGACCGGGGTGTTCAGCGCGTAGAGGAGCGTCGGCGTCGACTGGCGCGGCGCCGCCGGCGGCGTCGGCGACCCGTCGATGAACGCGCGGACCTCCGGCACCGTGACGTCCGCGAAGCCCGACGGGCCGTGCCCGCAGCCGCTCGGCGGCGCGTAGCTCGCGACGCCGACCTGGGCGCCGCCCGCGGTCAGCGGGCCGCCGCTGTCGGCGAAGCACGGGCGCGCTCGGGCCCGGGCGCGACGCACTGGACGCTCGCGGTCGAGTTCGGGACCGCCGCGGCGCGGCACTGGACGTCGGAGATCGCGCCGAGCGCCGCGCCGTACAGGAGCCCGTTCGGCAGCGCGCCCTCCTGCTGCGTGCCGAAGCCGCTGAAGCCCGAGCGCGGTGCCGGGCGCCGGGCCGCCGCCGACCGGCGCGAGCGCGATCGGCTGGATCCGCGGCCCGAAGGCCAGCGCGGCGCCGAGCGTCAGGACCGCGACGTCGTCGGCCTTGGACCGCTCCTCGTAGTAGGGATGGACGCGCAGCCCGGTCACGGCGACCTTCTGGCTGCCGGCGGGCGCCGTCGCGACGGTGAGGTTGTCGTAGCCCGCCCAGACGCGTGAAGTCGCGACGCCGGCCGCGGCGTGCCCTGGCCCTCCGGGACCACGCAGTGCGCCGCGGTCAGCACGTGCCGGGCGTCGAGCACCGAGCCGCCGCAGGCGAGGTTGCTCCCGACCGCGACGTAGACCTGCCACGGCACGCTCGTGACGGCGATCCGCGACCCGCCCACGATCGAGCTGTGCGCCTTCTGCGCCCCCGCGGCGGGGACGACCGCCAGCATGGCCGCGAGCGCAGCCACCAGCACCAGCCCGGCCCGGCCGCGCATCAGCGGCGGATGGCGCGCTCCATCTCGCGCTTCATCTCGCGTTCCTTGATCGCCTGGCGCTTGTCGCCGACGTCCTTGCCGCGCGCCAGCGCGATCTCGACCTTGGCCCGCGCGCCCTTGAAGTACAGCCGCGTGGGCACGATCGTCAGCCCCTTCTCGCGCGTCTTGCCCATCAGCCGCTCGATCTCGCGCTTGTGCATCAGCAGCTTGCGCGGGCGCTCCGGCTCGTGGTTCTCGCGCGTCGCCGGGGCGTAGGGCGGGATGTGCACGTTGTGCAGCCAGACCTCGCCGTTCTGGACCTGCGCGTAGCCGTCCTTCAGCTGCGCCTTGCCGCCGCGCAGCGACTTGACCTCGGTGCCCGTGAGCACGAGGCCGGCCTCCCAGTGCTCCATCAGGTGGTAGCGGTAGGCGGCCTGCTTGTTGGTGGCGACGTCGGGCATCGGGGCTCACAACTCTACGGGGGACAGATCCGCGCGGCCGCGCGGAGGATCGACCCGCTCGACCTGCACAACAACCGGATCGCCCAAACGGATCGCCTTTCCCGACTGCGATCCCACCAGCATCACCTCGAGCTCGTCGAGCTCCCACCAGTCGCCGCGCAGCCGCCGCACCGGCAGCAGGCCCTCGTGCCCGTCGCCGAAGGCGACGAACGCGCCGGCGCCGATCACGCCGATCACCTCCCCCGGCCACTCCGACTGCCAGCCGCGCTCGAACAGCTCGCGCTCGAGCAGGAAGCTGCGCGCGACGTCGTCGGCGGTGCGCTCGATCACGGCGGCGTCGCGCTCGCGCGTCGAGCACCACTCCGCGGCGCCCTCCATCGCGGACGCCGCCGGCGCCTCCTCCCCCGCGCCGATCGCGGCGAGCAGCGCGCGGTGGCAGATCAGGTCCGGGTAGCGCCGGATCGGCGAGGTGAAGTGGCAGTAGCGCGGCGACTGGAGGCCGTGGTGGCCGCTGTTGCGCGCCGCGTAGCGCGCCTGCTTGAGCGAGCGGAGGACGAGCGAGGTGAGCGCCTGGCGCCCGCGCCCGGTGCGCCGCACGTGCTCGTCGACGAGCCGCGACATCTCGGCGACCGCGTCGCCCGCCTGCTGCGGGGACATCGGGTCGGGGAGCGGCGGCGTCGGCACGTCGAGCGCCGCGAGCTGCGCGGCGAGGTGCTCGGCGCGCGCGGGCTCGGGCCGGTCGTGGACGCGGAACAGCGCCGGCAGCTTGCGCGTGTCGAGCAGCGTCGCGACCGCCTCGTTGGCGGCGATCATCAGGTGCTCGATCACGCGGTGCGACTCGGTCTGCACGCGACGGCGCCAGCCCGGTGACGTGGCCCTCGTGCGAGAAGTCGAACTCCGGCTCGACCGACTCGACCGCGAGCGCGCCGCGCCGCTCGCGCGCGGCCTGGAGCGCGGCGGACGCCGCCCGCGCCGCGTCGAGCGGCTGCGCCCACGGCGCCTCTGCGCGCTCCTCGCCGGCGAAGATCCGGTCGACGCGCGGGTAGTCGAGCCGGGCGTCCGAGCGGATCAGGCTGCGGTGGAACGCGGTCCGGACGACGCGCGGGCCGTCGAGGTCGAGCTCGACCGTCACGGCGCGGCGGTCCTGGTGCGGGACGAGCGAGCAGGCCTCGTTGGAGAGCGCCTCGGGCAGCATCGGCTCGACCTTGCCGGGGACGTAGACGCTCGTCGCGCGCCGGTACGCCTCGCGGTCGACCGCCGACCCTGGCGGGACGTGGGCGGCGACGTCGGCGATGTGGACCCAGACCCGGATCACCCCGCCCTCGAGCCGCTCCGCGCTGATCGCGTCGTCGAAGTCGCGCGCGCTCGGCGGATCGATCGTGAACGTCGGCAGCGCGCGCAGGTCGCGGCGCGCGTCGTCGGTCGCCGCGGCGCGCTCCGCCGCGCCGCGCGCCTCGCGCTCGACCAGCGGGTCGAAGCGCCGCCGCAGCCCGCGGTCGAGCATCAGCGCCTCGAGCACGTCGCGCGCGACGTCCGGCCGCCCGATCCGCGCGACCACGCGCCCGTGGCCCGCGCGCGGGCCGCTCGGGGCGATCAGCACGAGGTCGCCCGCGCCCGCCCGCTGGCCGGACTTCGGCTTGTCGACGTTCATCCTCCGCCCGCGGGCGAAGAACGGCTCGGCGGTCAGGAAGCGGCCGCGCCGCTCGAGCACCGCGACGACGGGCGCCGCGCCGCCCCGCGTCATCGCGCCTCGGACGCCACCGTGTCGAGCGCCTTGTCGAGCGCCTCGTCGGCCGGGGTGTCCGGATCGTCCTCGGCCTCGATGTCCGGCTTGATGCCGGCGCCCTGCTTGACGCCGCCGCCGCCGAGGTTGCGCCCGTCGGGCGTGAAGTACTCGCCGACCGTGATGTCGAGCGCGCCGCCGTTCTCGAGCTCGCGGACCTCCTGGAAGACGCCCTTGCCGAACGTCCGCGTGCCGACGACCTCGGCGCGATCGTGGTCCTGCAGCGCGCCGGTGACGATCTCCGAGGCCGACGCCGAGTCGCGGTTGACCAGCACGACGACCGGGATGTCGCCCTTGATCGCGTCGCCGGTGGCCTCGAACACGCGCTTCGGGCGGTTGCGGCCGTCGGTCGAGACGATCGTGCCCTTGTCGACGAAGATCGAGGAGATCAGGACGGCCTCGTTGAGCAGTCCGCCGCCGTTGTTGCGCAGGTCGAGGACGACGCCCTTCGCGCCCTTGGCGAGCAGGTCGTCGACCGCCTTGCGCACCTCGCCGTGCGCGCCCGATGTGAAGCCCGCGAGCGACACCCACGCGATCTTCTCACCGTTCGCGCGCTTCATCTCGGACTTCACCGACGGGACGTCGACCTTCGCGCGCTTGAGCTTCAGGTCGCGCGGCTCCTGCTTGCCGGTGACGACGGTGAGCGTGACCTCGGTCCCCGCGCGGCCCTTGATCAGGGCGGTCGCCTGCTGCGAGGTCTTGCCGGCGATCGACTCGCCGTTCACGGCGGTGATCACGTCGCCCTCGCGCAGGCCGCCGGCCTGCGCCGGGGAGTCGTCGAAGACGGTGAGGACGCGCAGCCCGCGCTTGACCTCGGCGACGTTCATCCCGACGCCCTCGAACGCGCCGTTCGTCGCCTCCTGGAACGCCTGGTACTGCTTCGGGTCGAAGTAGTTCGAGAAGCGGTCGTCGAGCGACTTGACCGCCGCGCCGAGGCTCTTGTCGAGCAGCTGGTCGCGCGAGACCTTGCGGTAGTAGTTGTCGGAGATCGTGTCGATCGCCTCGTCGTACGTCTGCCCCTGCTCGTCGCCCACGAGCACGTCGCGCACCGGCCCGGGCAGGTTGGCCGGATGGCCGCCGAGCCACACGCCGAGCACGAGCACGACGAGCACCAGCGGCACGGCCAGCCACGGCGTGGACGATCGGCGGGGACGCACGCGCTCCACCGTAGGACGGAGGGGTAAACGTCCCCTCTAGACGCGCAGGAAGCGGCGCAGCGACAGCCCGGAGCCCAGCGCCGAGACGCCGACGGCCGACCCGAGCAGCACCGCGACCAGGAGCCCGAAGTTCATCGTGTCCGGGGCGGCGATCAGCGCGAAGTCGCTCGCGAGCGGATCGACGAGCGTCACCTTGACCACGCCGAGCAGCAGGATCGCGGTGACGCCGCCGAGCGCGCCGACGACGACGCCCTCGATCACGAACGGCCAGCGGATGAACCAGTCGGTCGCGCCGACGAGCTTCATGACCTCGACCTCGCGCCGGCGGGCGTACATCGAGAGCCGGATCGTGTTGGCCACCAGCAGCAGCGAGGCGAGCGCCAGCAGGCCCGCGAGCAGGCCCATCGTCAGCTTCACCACGCGCGTCGCGGAGAGGATCTTGTCCGTGTTCTCCTTGCGGTCCTGGACCTCGTCGATCGAGGCGTCGACCACGGTGCGCTGGCCGGACGGGGACATCGGCGAGAGCGCGTCGCGGACCTGGCCGATCGCGTCCGGGTTGACCGGCGTGACGCGCAGCAGGTCGGGCAGCGGGTTCGAGCCGAGCAGGTCGTAGAACTCGCCGCGGCCGGCCTCGCGCTCGGACTTGAGCGCCTGCTGCTTGGAGATGAACTGCACGCGGCCGACGCCCGGCGTGTCGGTGCGGACGATCCGCTCGACGCGGTCGATGTCCGCCTTCGTGGCGTCGCGCTTGAAGTACACGTCGACGAGCACCTTGGAGCGGATCTCGTTCGCGGCGCCGGTCGTCGCCTGGACGACGGGGATGAACACGCCGAGCACGAGCACCGTGACCAGCACGGTGGCGACGGCGGCGAACGACGGCACCGCGTTGCGGCGCAGCGCGCGCAGCGCCTCGCGGAGGAAGAAGCCGAACCTCATCCGAGGCCCTCGCCCCAGAGCGCGCCGAAGTCGCCCGTCGACTGGTCGGACGGAGTACGCGCCGGTCTGCTCGTCGCGGACGATCGCGCCGTGCGAGACCTCGATCACGCGCCGGCGCATGCGGTCGACCATCGCCTTGTCGTGCGTGGCCACGACGACCGTCGTCCCGGTGCGGTTGATCCGGTAGAGCAGCTGCATGATCCCGACGGACGTCTCGGGGTCGAGGTTGCCGGTCGGCTCGTCGGCCAGCAGCAGCGGCGGGTGGTTGACGAACGCGCGCGCCACCGAGACGCGCTGCTGCTCGCCGCCCGAGAGCTGGTCGGGGTAGTTGTGCAGCTTCAGCGAGAGGCCGGTCAGGCGCAGGATGTCCGGCACCTTCTCGCGCACCTGGCGGCGCGTGCCGCCGGTGACCTGGAGCGCGTAGGCGACGTTGTCGTGCACGGTCCGGTTCGGCAGCAGCTTGAAGTCCTGGAACACGACCCCGAGGTTGCGGCGGTAGTACGGGATCTTGCGGTGCGTGATCTCGGAGAGGTCGCGCCCGGCGACCGCGATCGAGCCGTAGGTGGGCTCGATCTCCTTGATCAGCAGGCGCATGATCGTCGACTTGCCCGAGCCGGTCGAGCCGACGAGGAAGACGAACTCGCCGGGGTGGATCGCGAACGTCGCGTCCTCCAGGCCGATGTCCCCGCTCGGGTACTTCTTGGTGACCGAGCGGAAGTCGATGACGGCGCCCGGGACGGGGTCCCCGACCACGCGCTGGCGTGGTGCGGCGGCCTCGGCGCGGCGGCGGATGTGACGTTCTGTGGCAGCCATGAACGACCGGCAGGGTATTGGCTGCCGCCGGGTTTTCCCCTGGCTGCAAGGGGAATTGCGCGAGCGCCGGTACTGTCTCTGCCATGGCGAAGATCCACTCCTCCACCCTGCCCAACGGGCTGCCGCTGTACCGGGTCGACCTGCCGGGCACGCGCGCGGTCACCGTCCTCGTCGCCTTCGAGGCCGGAGCACGGACCGAACGCCCGGAGGAGAACGGGATGGCCCACTTCCTCGAGCACCTGGTGTTCAAGGGCGGCGAGAAGTTCTCGGACTACAAGCAGGTCAACGAGACCGCCGAGCGGATGGGCGCGATGCTCAACGCCTACACCTCGCACGATCTCGTCGCCTTCCACATCACCTGCCGCGCGGAGGTCGTCGGCGAGGCGATCGACCTGCTGACCGACTTCGTCGGGCGGCCGAAGGTCGACGCCGAGGAGCTCGACCGCGAGCGCGGCGTCGTGATCCAGGAGATCGCCCGCGCCAACGACCAGCCCTCGATGGTCGCCGAGCACCTGATCGACCGCGCCGCGTTCGGCGACCACCCGCTCGGCCGCCCCGTGCTCGGGCCCGAGGAGCACCTGCGCACGTTCTCGCGCGACGCGATCCTCGCCTTCCGCCGGCGCCAGTGGGCCGGCGGCCGCGGCGGCGCGTTCCTCGTCGGCAACCTCGAGCACGTGCCCGAGAACCAGGAGCTCGTGGAGACCTTCGGGCGCTTCCCGTCGATCCAGGCCAACGGCGCGTTCGAGCCGGCGCCCGCGCAGGACCCGGTCACGCTCGTCGAGGGCCGCGAGTCCAACCAGTCGCACCTGCGGCTCTCCTACCGCCCGGCGATCGACCCGCGCGACGCGCGCGCACGCGCGGCGCTGACCGTCTACGGCACGCTGCTCGGCGGCTCGATGGGCTCGCGCCTGTTCGACGAGATCCGCGAGCGGCGCGGGCTGGCCTACTCCGTCTACTCGATCGACCACTCGTTCGCCGACGTGCCGATCCTGCAGCTGTCGGCCGGCCTCGACTCCGCCAAGTGCGTCGAGGCCTACCGCTGCATGCGCGGGATCGTCGACGACCTGCGCAAGGACGGCCCGACCGAGGAGGAGGTCGAGCGCGCCCGCGCGTACGCCGCCGGGCGGCGCGTCCTCGCCTTCGAGAACACGAACGCGGTCGCGCGCCACGCCGCCGCGCAGACGGTCGTCCACGGCCAGGAGATCGACCCGGACGTCGCGATCGCCGCGCTCGACGAGGTCAGCTTCGCCGAGGTCGCCGACGTCGCGGCCGGGATCTCCGAGGCCGCGTCGGTCGCCTGCGTCGGCCCGCACGAGGTCGACGACTTCGCCGCCGTGTGAACGCCGGTTTGCGATCCCGCGGCGTGGTGCGCGATGATCTGCCGCGGGTGCCCGGAGAAGGGATCGACCGCCGCGAGCTCGAGCGCTACGTGCAGCGGGTCACCGACCGGTGGCCGGCGCAGCGGGCGCTGCTCGGCGGTGCCCGCGTGGCGGACCTGAACGGCGCGCCGCCGCAGCGCGAGCGCGGGCCGGAGTTCGTCGTCGTCTTCGTCTCGGACCACTTCGACGGCGTGCCGTGGCTCGAGCGCGTCTACCAGGCGAGCTCGCTCTGGGACGCGTACGAGATGGGCGGCCAGGTCGACGTGCACTGCTACACGCCGGCCGAGTTCGAGCGCAAGCGCGAGGGGATGCGGGTGGTCCGCGACGCCGCCGAGCACGGGCTGGAGCTGCTGCCGGCCGCGACCTAGCGGTGGGGAGAACCTCACCGCGGAGCCACAGGGTCGCCGCCTGGCACGGCCGCGCGCCGGAGAGCAGGATCTGTGGCATGCCGGTCGCGCTCCAGCGCTTCTCCCCCGCCCGCGCCGGGCGCGACTTCCTCTACGTGGCCGGGGGGCTGCCGCTGGGCATCGCCTGGTTCACGTTCCTCGTCACCGCGCTGTCGGTCGGGCTGAGCCTCGCGATCGTGACGATCGGGATCCCGGTGCTCGCCGTCTCGATGCTGATCTGGCGCTGGGGCGCGAACACCGAGCGCCAGCGGGCCGCGCTCGTGCTCGGCGCGCCGATCCCGCGCCCGGCGCCGCGCGCGCCGCGGTCGCCGCGCTGGCTCGACCGCTGGGGCGCCCGCGTGCGCGACCGCTGGACGTGGCGCGGGCTCGGCTACCTGCTGCTGCTCGGCCCGGTCGGGATCGTCAGCGGCATGATCGTCTGCACGCTGTGGTCGGCGGCGTTCGCCGCGCTGCTCGCCCCGGTGTTCAGCGGCGGCGCCCCCGACGGCTCGCTGCTCGGCGACCTCAGCGGCTGGGACGCGGCCGCCGTCGCCGCCTCGAGCGTCCTGATCGCCGCCGTCGCGCTCGCCGTCACCCGCGCGCTGGCGGTCGGCTGCGGCGCGATGGCGCACGGGCTGCTCGCCGACGACGGAGCGCGAGCAGATGACCGAGCGGATCGCGACGCTCGAGACGAGCCGCTCCGGCGCCGTCGAGTCCGCCGACGCGCGGCTGCGCCGGATCGAGCGCGACCTCCACGACGGCGCGCAGCACCGGCTCGCCTACATCGCGATGGAGCTCGGCCGGGCGCGCCAGAAGCTGCCCGAGGATCCCGCCGCGGTCGACACGCCTGCTGGCCGGCGCCCACGACGAGTCCAAGCGCGCGATGCGCGAGCTGCGCGACCTCGTGCGCGGGATCCACCCGTCCGTGCTCAGCGACCGCGGGCTCGACGCCGCGCTCTCCGGGCTCGCCGAGCGCGCGAGCGTCCCGGTCGAGATCCACAGCTCGCTCGCGGAGCGGCTCCCGCCCGCGGTCGAGACCGCCGCCTACTACGTCGTCGCCGAGACGCTGACGAACGTCGGCCGCCACTCCGGCGCGAGCCGCGCCGAGGTCGACGTGCGCGTCGACCACGGCCAGCTGGTGCTGAGCGTCGCCGACGACGGCCACGGCGGCGCCGAGCGCCGCCCCGGCTCCGGCCTCGAGGGGCTCGCCCAGCGCGTCGAGGCGCTCGACGGGACGCTCGCGGTGACCAGCCCCGCGGGCGGGCCGACCACGATCACGGCCTGGCTCCCATGCGCGTCGTGATCGCCGAGGATCTCGTGCTGCTGCGCGAGGGGATCGCCGCGCTGCTCGCCGACCACGGGCACGAGGTCGTCGCGGCGGTCGGCGACGGCGACGGCCTGCTCGACGCGATGGCCGAGCACGCGCCCGACCTCGCGATCGTCGACGTGCGGATGCCGCCGACGCAGACCGACGAGGGCGTGCGCGCCGCGGTCGAGGCGCGCCGGCGCCGCCCGGACGCCGCGATCCTGATCCTCAGCCAGTACGTCGAGGAGCGCTACGCGTCCGACCTGCTCTCCAGCGGCGCGGTCGGCGTCGGGTACCTGCTGAAGGACCGCGTCGCCGAGGTGCAGGAGTTCGTCGCCGCCGCCGAGCGCGTCGCCGCCGGCGGCACCGTGATCGATCCCGAGGTCGTCGCCCAGCTGCTCGGCCGCGGCCCGCGACCAGCCGCTGGACGCGCTCACGCCGCGCGAGCGCGAGGTGCTCGGGCTGATGGCCGAGGGCCAGTCCAACGGCGCGATCGTCGAGCGGCTCGGCATCAGCCACAGCGCGGTCGAGAAGCACGTCCGCAAGGTGTTCACCAAGCTCGGGCTGCCCGAGACCGAGCACTCCCACCGCCGCGTGCTCGCGGTCCTGACCTACCTGGGGGTGTGAGATGAGCGCCGTCGCCACCGAGCCGTCGAGCGGCTACCGCACGCCGCGCGGGCTGCGCCGGGCGCTGCTCGCGGGCATCGCGCTGATCGCGGCGTTCGTGGTCGCGCAGGGGACCGTCGCGCTGCTCGACCTCGCGGCGCGCCACACGACGACCCAGGTCCGGCAGTTCGACGGCGTCCGCTCGCTCGTGATCGACGACGCCAGCGACGTGCGGCTGACGAGCGCGCCGGCGGGCGCCCCGCTCGAGCTCGTCACGAAGCTCACCGAGGGCCTGCGCAGGCCGTCGCACGACGCGCAGGTCACCGGCGACGGGACGCTGCACCTCTCGTCCTCGTGCGGCTGGGTGTTCGGCAACTCGTGCGCCGTCGACTACGAGATCCGCGTCCCCGCGGGCACGCGCGTGCACGTCGACGCCTCGTCGGGCGACGTCCACGCCGAGCAGCTGCGCTCGACCCGGCCGGTCGTGCTCACCGCCTCCTCCGGCGACGTCGACGCGGTCGGCGTGACCGCGCCGGCGCTGAGGATCCACACGAGCTCGGGCGACATCGAGGCGAGCCGCGTGCGGGCGGACACGGTGACCGTCGGGGCCTCCTCGGGCGACGTCCGGCTCGGGCTCGCCGAGGCCGGCCGACCGCGTCGACGGCGGTGGCGAGCTCCGGCGACATCCACGTCAGCGTCCCCGACGCGCGCTACCGCGTCGACACCGAGGCGGGCTCCGGGGACGTCGACGACCGGGCGCTGCGGACGTCGCCGGACGCCGCGCGGAGCATCTCCGCGACGACCGGCTCCGGCGACATCCACCTCGAGACGCGGTAGCCCCTCCGTCAGCGCTCATCGCTCCCGGGGAACGGGAGGACGCCGTGCTGGACCGCTTCGCCGCCGGCAACGTCGACGAGGCCAACCCCTGGGCGATGCCCGTCCAGGAGATCGTCGAGCGCGCCCCCGACTGGGCGCGGGGCGTGGGCGAGGAGCGGCTGTGGATCTCGCTCAGGGTCAGTGCCGCCCGTCGTCGCCGTCGGACGGCGCGACCAGGGAGGCCGCCGATCCGATGCCCGCAGGGTCGGGCTCGAGCGCCGCTTCACCGTCCGCGTCGCTGAGCGCGACCCGGACGGCCTGCGCCTGCAGGAGGGCCAGCTCGCGCTCGAGCGCGGGCCGACGATCGCCGGGCGCGAACTCGATCAGGTCCTCGAGCGCGGCGGTGAGGCGGCGCGACACCTGCGGCGAGCCCGCGCCGGCCTGGCGGAGCTCCTCGAACGCGAGCCGCACGAAGCCCTCCCACTGCAGCGTCGGCACGGTCACCCGCACGATGCCGGCGGTGTCCGGGTACTCGCCGGAATGCATCGGACGCCACGCGATCTGGCGCACGATGTCGTGGAGCCGGTCGATCGCCTGCACGGTCGTGGTCGGGTCCTCGAACGGGCCGGACGAGATCGTCCGCTCCGCGATGTCGACGAGCATGCGGATGCCGTAGGCGACGTCCTCGTTGAGCGTCCGCTCGGGGCCGAGCGCGATCGCCCGCGCGACGTCCGCGTGGGAGAGGGTCCCGGGCTCGCCGACGATCCGGACCAGCGGGGCGCCGAACGGCACGAAGTCACCGACGCCCCAGAGGAGCTCGAGCCGGCAGTCCGCCCGCTCCGCGAGCGCGACGAGCCGGTCGTAGCCGATCATGAAGACCACGCCGCTGCGCGGGGCGGGGATCAGGTCGGGCGCGAGCGCCGGCGCGTGCCCCTCGTCCGGATAGAGCCGGTCGAGCGCGGTGACCGTGTCGCCGGCCACCCATTCCACGAGCGCCGCCGTGCGGAGTGACTGGGCGATGTGGTTCAGGTACCACACGAGCGTCCCCATGCAGAGGATCACCAGGACGATCGCGATGACGACGGCGAGCCCGGGCACGGTGCCGCCGTCCTCTGTCGTCTTGACGGTCCGCATCGCCAGCAGCGAGAACGTGAACGTGCCGGCGAACAGGCCGATCGCGCACTGGCTCGGGCGGTCCTGCAGGATCTGGCGCACGATCCGCGGGGAGAACGTCCCCATCGCGAGCTGGACGGCCACCACGAGCAGGGACAACACGAGCCCGGTGAGCGTCAGCATCGCGAACGAGATCAGGTACAGGATCTGCAGCGCGGCGTGCGGGTCGCCGCTGACGCTCTGGGGGATCAGGCTCCCGTCGTCGACCGCCGTCGCGAGCAGCGAGAGCGCGATACCGCCCAGGACGAACGACAGCGGGACGACCCAGAGGCTCGTCTTCAGGTAGTGGCCGATGCGAAAGCGCGTCATGGTGGCCCCCTGGCACTACCCCGAGCGCCGGGTCGCCAGACAGCGCCCGCTCGCTGCGCTGGTAGCTTCCGCACCGCCCGGGACCGTCGTGAACCGAGGGGTCATGTCTGCACGTCGCACGTTGCTCGCACTGTTCGTCGTCGCCGTGGGTGCGACCGCGTGGCCGGCGGCGGGGGATGCGCACGCAGCGCCGCCGCGTCCGACGGCGCCGCCGGCCTTCGTGTCGCTGCACGACGTCGATCCGTCGATCCTGCTCGACATCCGCTACTTCACGCGGCACAACTTCGTCGGCCGGCGCGTCCGCGGGTATCGCGCGCCGATGTGCATCCTCACGCGCGGCCGCGGCCAAGGGGCTGGCCCGCGTGCAGGCCGCGGTGGTGCGGCAGGGGTACACGCTGAAGGTCTATGACTGCTACCGGCCGCAGCGGGCGGTCGACGACTTCGTGCGCTGGGCGCGCAGGCTGCGCGACGAGCGGATGAAGCGCGAGTTCTACCCGCGCGTGGAGAAGTCGCGCCTGTTCGCCGACGGCTACATCGCCGAGCGCTCGGGTCACAGTCGCGGCTCGACGATGGACCTCACGCTCGTCGCGCTGCCCGCCCGCAGACAGCCGCGCTGGCGGATGCGCACGTTCGGCGCTGGTCGCCGTGCTTCGCGCCGTACGACCGGCGCTTCCCCGACAACACGATCGACATGGGCACCGGGTACGACTGCTTCGACACGCTCGCGCACACGCTGGACCCGCGCATCCAGGGGCTCCAGCGCGAGAACCGGCTGCGGCTGAGGATCGGCGATGGAAGCGGCGGGGTTCGCCAACTACGAGAACGAGTGGTGGCACTACACGCTCGACGACGAGCCGTTCCCGGACACCTACTTCGACTTCCCGGTCTCGCGCCGCGCGCTGCGCTGAGCCCACGCGCTCGGCGGTTGTCAGTTTTCTCCTCCTCCGAAACGCCCGGGTCTGCAGACGCCGGAAGGAGCCCGGAATCCGGCGCGACGCGCGGCCGGGTCGTTGCGACGGGCGCGCGCCGGAGCCGGTGCCGCCGGTGGTCACGATCGGGACCGAGTTAGGCCGGAAGGCCCCCTTGAACCGCGCGGGAGGTCGGTGGTTCAGTCGCCGCCGAGGGAGCTGCAACCGGGAAGTCGCAGCCGTCGGTCCCCAGGGGTGGGGTTATGTGAGGAGGTCGACGATGCCGGTCTCGGTGCGCGCGATTGTCGCGCGAGCTTCGCTGTGCGCGACGTTGATGGTGATGGCCGGCGCGGCCGCGACGGCGGCTGCCCAGGATCCCGACCAGCCGTGGTCGGATCCCTCGCTGGGGCCTGACCGGCGCGCCGCGCTGCTCGTCGACGCGATGACGCTCGGCGAGAAGGCCGAGCTGATGTCGAACGACCCCGGCACGCCGTGGGCGTACTTCAACGCGGGCATCGACCGGCTGGGGATCCCGTCGCTGCGGATGCTCGACGCGGGCAGCGGCCTGCGGCTCGGCGGCGTGACGCTGCCCGGGACGGAGAACCGGGCGACCGCGATGCCGTCGACGATGCTGCTGGCCGCGAGCATGGATCCCGCGCTCGCGACCCGCTACGGCCGCACCGTCGCCGAGGAGGTCCGCCAGGTCGGCGGCAACGTCCTGCTCGGCCCGAACGGGGACATCGTGCGCAACCCGCTGGTGGGGCCGCGCGCCCGAGACCGAGAGCGAGGACCCGTTCCTGACGAGCAGCATGGTCGGGCCGTTCGTGCCGCGCCGTGAAGGACCAGGGCGTCATCGCCGACCTCAAGCACTACAACCTCTACACGCAGGAGATCAACCGCAACGTCCCCTACGACGTCGAGCGCCGACGAGCGCACGGTGCAGGAGATCTACACGCCGCCGTGGGCGGCGGCCGTCGCGAACGGGCTGGGGTCGACGATGTGCTCGTTCAACCAGCTCAACGGCGAGTACGCGTGCCAGAACCGCTCGCTGCTCGTCGACATCCTCAAGCGCCAGCTCGGCTTCGACGGCTTCGTCCTGACCGACTTCGGCGCGGCGCACTCGACGGTCGAGTCGCTCAACAACGGCCTCGACATGGAGACCGGGAACCGCCAGTTCTACACGCCCGAGACGATCCTCGCCGCCGTGCGTCCGGTCAGGTGACCGAGGCGACGATCGACGAGCACGTGCATCGGATCCTGCGCACGATGTTCGAGCACGGCCTGTTCGAGGACGATCCCGCGCCGTCGGCGCTCGCCGTCGAGGAGCACGGCGAGACCGCGCGGGAGATCGCCGAGCAGGGCATCACCCTGCTCAAGAACAGCGACGCCGTGCTGCCGCTCGACGGGCGGCGGCTCGGCTCGGTCGCGGTCATCGGCGGCGACGCGAACCGCGTCCACGCCCAGGGCGGCGCGTCGCACGTGACGCCCGTGTACGAGGTGTCGGTGCTCGACGGTCTGCGCGACCGCGCGCCGGCCGGCGTCAGCGTCGACTACGCGCCGGGCTCCGATCCCGTCGGGCCGACGTCGATGCTGCCGGGGCCCGCCGCGGCGCCGTCGTCGGTCTTCACCCCGGCCGGCGGGCGGCGGTGCGGGTCTGCGAGCGCAGTACTTCGCCACCACCGACCTCGAGCGGGTCGCCGCTCGTGACCCGGACGGATCCCGGCGTCCGCTTCGACCTGGGCTTCCTCGGCGGGGGGCCGGCGTTCTCGAGCCTCTACGGCTCGCAGCTGGAGCCGACGCCGGCGGACGCGCAGTCGGCCCGGTACACGGGCACGTTCACGGTGCCTGCCTCCGGCGCGTACAGCTTCTCGCTGACCGGCTGGGGCGAGGCGCAGCTCTTCCTCGACGGCGAGCAGCTCGTCGACCTCGCCACGGATCCGGCCGACGTGGCGACCGAGAGCACGCCGACGCTGGACCTCGAGGCCGGCGACACGCACGAGCTGACGATCGAGTACCGCGCCACCCAGGCGTTCACCGGCCTCGAGCCCGGCTCGCTGCAGCTCGGCTGGACGCATCCCGCCAACGCGCTCGCGCCGGACGTCGCGGACGCCGTGGCGCTCGCCCGCGAATCCGACGTGGCGGTCGTCTACGCCACGACGTACGAGAACGAGCAGCGCGATCGCGCGAGCCTGACGCTGCCCAACGACCAGGACCAGCTGATCCGCTCGGTCGCCGCCGTCAACCCGAACACCGTCGTGGTGCTCGGCGCCGCCGGCCCGGTCACGATGCCGTGGCTCGGGCGGGTCGACGGGGTCGTCGACTCCTACTCGCCGGGCAGGAACAGGGCAGCGCGATCGCCGGCGTGCTGTTCGGCGACGTCAACCCGTCGGGCAAGCTGCCGATCACCTTCCCGCGCAGCGAGGCGCAGCCCACGCAGATCGGCATCGAGAACCCGTGGGACACGCGCGGGGATCTCAACGTCGACCTCGACGAGGGGATCTTCGTCGGCTACCGCGGCTACGACCGCGCCGAGCCTGTCGCCCGCTGTTCGCGTTCGGCCACGGCCTGTCCTACACGTCGTTCGCGTACCGCAACCTGCAGTCGAGCACCCAGGGCGGCACGGTGCAGGTGCGGTTCACCTGCGCAACACCGGGCGCCGCACCGGCGCGGAGTCCGCGCAGGTCTACGTCGGGGAGCTCCCGACGAGCGTGCCCACGCCGCCCAGGCAGCTGGCGGGCTTCGCGAAGGTCACGCTCGACCCGGGCGAGAGCGAGCGCGTCACCGTCACCGTCAGCCGGCGCTCGCTGTCGTACTTCGACACCGGCCGCAGCGCCTGGGTGACGCCGGGCGGGCGCGTGCCGATCTCCGTCGGCAGCTCGTCACGCGACATCCGGCTGACCGGAGCGGTCACGGTCGCGCCGGCCAGGAGGAGCCCGGTGCTGCGGCGCGGGGCGATCACCGGGGCCGGCGGCAGGTGCGCCGACGTCGCGGGCGGGGCGAGCGCCGACGGGACGCCGGTCCAGCTGTTCGACTGCAACGGGACCGCGGCGCAGCGCTGGACCGTCAGCGCCGACGGGACGGTCGAGGCGCTCGGCAAGTGCCTCGACGTCGCCGGCGGCGGGACCGCGAACGGCACGCCGGTGCAGCTGTACGGCTGCAACGGCACCGGCGCCCAGACGTGGCGGGCCCAGTCGGACGGCACGCTGCGCAACCCGCAGTCCGGCCGCTGCCTCGACACCGCGGCGGGCGGCACCGGCAACGGCGCCCGGCTGGTGATCGCCGACTGCACGGCTGCCGTCACGCAGCGCTGGACGCTGCCGTGACCGGCGCCGTGCGTCAGCCGCCGGTCTCGGCGGCGGCGGCCAGGATCGCGTCGATCGTGACCTGCGGATGGGAGACCATCGAGACGTGCGAGCCGGCCACCTCGGTGATGGTGGCTCCCGCGCGCTCGGCCATGCTGCGCTGGGTCTGGGGCGGGATGACGCGGTCCTCGGTGCCGATCACCGCCCAGCTCGGCAGCGCCTTCCAGGCGGGCGGCGCCGGACGGCGTGGTGTTGGCGCTCAGCGTGATCGGCCGCTGGCCCGCCGCGATCAGCCGGCGGTCGGCCTCGGGGAGGTCCTGGGCGAAGGAGTCGTGCACCGTGGCGGGCTTGAGGAACGCCTCGGCGTCGCCCTCCGGCGCGCCCGGGTAGCCGACGATGTCGAAGACGGCGGTCGGGTCGGGGATGTCGAACGCCGACCCGGAGCCGCCGAGGATCTGGAACACGGTCTCGCCCTCGTCGGGGATGAACGCGTCGACGTAGACCAGCGCCTTGACGTCGTCGCCGGCCGCGTTGGTGATGACGAAGCCGCCGTAGGAGTGCCCGACCAGGACGACCGGTCCGCTGGTGTGCTGGGCGAGATACGAGCTGATGTACGGCGAGTCCGTCGGGACGGCGCGCAGCAGGTTCGGCGGGGCGAGCACGTCGAAGCCCTGATCCTGCAACCCGGTCGCGACCGCGTTCCAGCTGGACGCGTCGGCCCAGGCGCCGTGGACGAGGACGATGGTGGGCTTCGGCATGTCTGCTCCTGTCGGTGGGGAGGACCGGGGGTCCGGGTCACCCTACTCACGATGAGTTCCGCGCGGCCGCTGTGTCTGTACGGGATGGTCATCGTCGCCGGGCACATCACGGTCGATCCCGAGCAGCGCGAGTCGTACCTCGCGGGCTGCGCGGGCATCGTCGAACAGGGACGCCGGGCCGCCGGCTGCCTCGACTTCGCCATCACCGCCGACCTGGTCGACCCCGGTCGCGTCGACGTCTTCGAGCGCTGGGAGTCCCAGGCGGCCGTCGAGGCGTTCCGCGGCGACGACGGCCCGAGCGACGAGCAGGGCGCCGCGATCCGCTCGGCGTCGGTCGGCCGAGTACGACGTCGCCGCCGTGCATCCCCTGTCCGGGTGATGCCGCGTGCGCGCCAACCGCGGGCGCGCGTGCTGCGGTCGGGGGTAGGGTCGCGTTTTCGAGCTGGAGAGGACCCTTCATGCCTGCTCGCCGTCGCTGTGCACTGATCGTCGTTCTCGCGTCGCTGATCGCGGTGGCGTGTGCCGCGCCCGCGGTCGCGGGGCCGGATGCGAAGGCGGAGATCGTGCCGCTCGGGATGACCGTCGATCACGCACCACATGCCGTGCTGGGCGCGGACGGCAGGCGGCATCTCGCCTACGAGATCACGATCGTCAACCAGACGCCGGGTGACGTGACGCTCCGGTCGGTCCAGGCGCTCGCGGGGAAGCGCGCGATCGGCGCGCGTCTGGAAGGGGATTCGCTCGCGGCGCTGCTGCGCGTCAACGGCGGCGAGGGGCCCGTCATCCCCGGCGGTGGCAGCGCGCTGCTCTTCATGGACGTCGCGTATCCCGCCGGCGCGCCGCGCCCGCGGCGGCTGGCGCACGCGCTGACGATGACGCTCAGCCAGCCGCCCGAGCCCGAACAGCGCTTCAGCTTCGTCGGCGTCCCGACCCGCGTCGCGAGCCGGCCGCGCGATCCGGATCGCCGCGCCGCTGCGCGGTCCGCGCTGGGTCGCCGGGAACGGGTGCTGTGACCCGATCAACGCCCACCGCGGCGCGACGCTGTCGATCGACGGCACCGTGCGCGTTCCCGAGCGCTTCGCGATCGACTGGGTCCAGCTGACGCCCGGCATGCGGCTGTTCGAGGGTCCGGTCGACCGGTTGGCCAGCTACGCCGTTCTTCGGCGAGCCGATCCACTCGGTGGCGGCGGGCAAGGTGGTCAGCGTGCAGGACGGCCTCGCGGAGCAGACCCCGGGCGCGCTGCCCGAGGGCCAGACCGTGCAGACCGCCGGAGGCAACCACGTCGTCGTCAAGCTCGCCCCCAGGCGCTTCGCGTTCTACGCCCACATGCAGCCCGGGAGCGTGCGGGTCGAGGTGGGCGACCGCGTCCGTCGCGGCCAGGTCATCGGACTGCTCGGCAACTCCGGCAACACCGACGCCCCGCACCTGCACTTCCACGTCATGGACGGACCGTCGCCGCTGCAGTCGAACGGGCTGCCGTTCGTGCACCCGCGGTTCGAGGGGCAAGGGGTGGTCACCGACGAGTCGCTCCTGCAGAGCGGCGACGTCGTCCCCGTCGACCCGCGCGCGATGAGCGGCCGGATCCGATCGGCGATGCCGATGGGGCTCCAGGTCGTCCGGTTCGGGAGATGACCGCAGGCGGAGCGACCGATCCGTCGTGACGAGGTTCGACCGGAGCGACTGGGAGGAGCGCTGGTCGCGGGCGCTGCGCGAGCACGGCGATCGGCTGGAGCATCGCCCGCCGAACGCCCATCTGCTCGCCGAGGTCGCCGACCTGCGCCCCGGGTCGGCGCTCGACGCGGGCTGCGGTCACGGGGCCGAGACGCTCTGGCTCGCCGCGCGCGGGTGGCAGGTCACCGCGCTCGACTTCGCGTCGACGGCGCTGGCCCACGCGCGGTCGGCGGCCGAGGCCCTCGGGGCGGACGTCGCCGGGCGCATCGACTGGGTCGAGGGCGATCTGACGACCTGGGCGCCGCAGCGGGGACGCCACGACCTCGTCGCCTGCCTGTACGTGCACGTCGCGGGGTCGGTCGAGGAGCTGGTGCGGCGGCTCGCGACCGGCGTCGCGCCCGGCGGGACGCTGTTCCTCGTCGGCCATCGCCCGGTCGACCCGGCCACGGGCCTCGCGACGGCCGCGGCGGATCAGGTGCAGGTCTCCGTCGCCGCCGCGACCGCGGCGCTGGATCCCGGCTCGCTGGGACGTCCTCGTCGCCGAGGAGCGCCCGCGCGCCGCGGCCGGCACCGGCGTCGACGCGGTGATCCGCGCGCGGCGGCGGTGAGGCGGCGGCGGGCGCGCTCAGGCGGTCGACGCGTCCGCCGCGAGCTCGTAGACGAAGCCGTCGGGCGCGCGGAAGTGCAGCCACGACCGCGGCTCGCCGTGCTGCACGGGCAGCACGATCTCGGCGCCCGCCGCGCGCAGCTCCTCCACCGCCGCGTCGAGGTCGGAGACCAGGAACCCGGCGACGGGATGGGTGAGGTGCTCGTTGTAGGCGCTGTCCGGACCGAACACCTCGACGGTCGCCCCGCCGGGGACGTCCAGCACCGTGAAGCCGGACTCCGTCGCGTGCACGCCCAGGCCCAGCACGTCCCGGAAGAACGCCACCGTGGCCGTGTACTCGGTCGTCCGCGTCCCGACCCACGTCAGCCCGAGCACGCGCATCGGTCGCCTAGGGGTCCATCTCGCCGTCGACGATCCCGAACGCCGCGCCCTGCGGGTCGGCGACGACGGCGAAGCGGCCGCTGGGGAGGTCGAGGACGCCGGTCACCTGCCGGCCGCCGGCGGCCTCGGCGTCCGCGTGCGACGCCGGCACGTCGTCGACCGCGAAGCACGCCAGCCAGTACGACGGCAGTTCGGGTCCGGCGGCCTCCGGGATCGCCGCGATCCCGCCGTTCAGGGTCTCGCCGGCCTGGATGCTGTGGCGGTCGTCCGGCGCGCCCTCGACGCGCGCGAGCTCCCAGCCGAACGTGTCCGCATAGAACGCGACCGCCTTCGCCACGTCGCGGGTCATCAGGTCGTTCCAGCACAGCGCGCCCGGCTCGTTGACGACCTCGGCGCCCGCGCGCTCGTTCGCCTCCCAGACGAACACGGCCGCGCCCGCCGGATCCTGGAGCAGCGCCGTCCGGCCCGCGGGACCGACGTCCATCGGCGCCATCAGCACCTGCGCCCCGGCCGCCTCGGCCTTCGACGTCGCCGCATCCGCCGAGGCCACCGCGATGTAGGACTGCCAGCGCGGCGGTCCGTCATCCATCGCGGCCATCAACCCGACGGCGACCTGCCCGTCACGGCCGGCGAGCGTGTAGGTGCGCCCGCCGCCGACGTCGCGGTCGTCGTACTCCCAGCCGAACAGCCGCTCGTAGAAGGCCTTGGCCCCGTCCACGTCGCGCGTGGCGAGGTCGACCCAACAGAAGACGCCCGGTGCGTATGCGTCGCGCTTGCCCATGGCAGCGAACGTTCCCCGCGCCGGGCGGCGCCGAAACCGCCGGGATCCGTAGAGTGGCCGCCCATGAGCGGCGCGGCTGCGGGTGGTGCTGCGCGAGCCGACGCTCGCCGACGAGGACGAGTGGATCCGGCGGATGCGCGCGAGCCGCCGCCATCACCGGCCGTGGATCCAGATGCCGCTGACCCCGGCGGCGTACCGCGCCTACGTCACGCGCGCCGAGGGCGATCCGTCGCGCGCGCAGCGGATCGCGTGCCGCGCGGAGGACGACGCCCTGGTCGGCTTCTTCAACATCTCGGAGATCATCCGCGGGAAGCTCTCGAGCGCCTTCCTCGGCTACGGCGGCGTGGCCGAGTTCGCCGGCCAGGGCTACATGGCCGAGGGGATGCAGCTCGTGCTGCGCGAGGCCTTCGGGGTGCTCCGGCTGCACCGCCTGGAGGCGAACATCCAGCCCGGCAACCTCGCCTCGAAGCGGCTGGCCGAGCGCTGCGGCTTCGTCTGCGAGGGGTTCTCCGAGCGCTACCTGAAGGTGGGCGGCCGGTGGCGCGACCACGAGCGCTGGGCGATCCGCAGCGAGCAGTGGCGCGCGCGCCGGGAATAGACGCGACCGCCGGCACGTATGGGGGGACATGACCAGACGTCCCTCCCCCGCACTCATCGTCTCCATCGTCGCCCTGATCGTCGCCACGAGCGGCACGGCGTTCGCCGCCGTCGTCGTCAGCAACCCGTCGCAGCTCGCCGACCAGGTCGTCACCGGCCCGAAGCTCGCGACCGGCGCGGTCGACTCGCGCGCCGTCGCGACGAACGCGCTCACCCGCAGCGATCTCGGCGACCGCTCCGTGACGAACGCCGAGCTCAGCAATCCGATCTTCACCGCCGCCGTGGACGCCGACGGGACGGTGTCGAGCGCGCAGTCGGTCGGGGTCGACCAGTCGCGGACGCGCAAGATCGAGCAGGTCGGCGGCGGCGTGATCTACGACGTCGGCTTCCACGAGGACATCTCGCAGTGCGTGTACACCGCCACCCCCGGCAAGACGCGCCGCGGCGGCACCCTCGCCCCGGTGATCCTGGACGTGGAGACCCGCCCCAGCGACGACCACGTGGTGACCGTGTTCGTCCGCGACGCGGACGGCTCGTTCTTCACCCCCCTCCGACCCTCGTTCCACCTCATCGTCGCCTGCTGACCCCGGCCGTGCGAACATCGTCGCGATGGAGCACGGAGCGTGGGAGCGCGTCCCGATCGACGCGCAGAGCGTGGAGGCGCCGCTGTCGCGCTCGGCCGTGTTCCTCGTGCTCGCGGCCGGCGAGGACGACGCGGCGCTCGCCGGCATCCGCGACGTGCTCGGCTCGGTCGGCGACCTGGTGAAGAACGTCGGCTTCCGCGACCTCGGCGGGCGGCTGTCGTGCATCGCCGGGATCGGGTCCGCGCTGTGGGACCGGCTGTCGCCCGGCCGCCGCCCGGCCGAGCTGCGCCCGTTCCCCGCGATCCGCGGGCCGGTCCACACGCGCGCCGTCGACGCCGGGCGACCTGCTGTTCCACCTGCGGGCCGAGCGCGAGGACATGACCTTCGAGCTCGAGCGCCAGCTGCTCGACCTGATCGGCGACGCGGCGCGCGTGGTCGACGAGACGACCGGCTTCCGCTACTTCGACGCGCGCGACCTGCTCGGCTTCGTCGACGGGACGGCCAACCCGGCGGGCGCCGAGCTGCCCGGCGCCGCGCTGATCGGCGCCGACGCCGACGCGGACTTCGCCGGCGGCAGCTACGTGGTGGTCCAGAAGTACCTCCACGACATGGCCGGCTGGGCCGCGCTGTCGGTCGAGGAGCAGGAGGCGATCATCGGCCGCACCAAGCTCGAGAACGTCGAGCTCGACGACGACGCCGCGCCGCGCAAGTCCCACAAGACGCTGACCACGATCGACGACGGCGCCGGCGGCGAGCTGGCGATCCTCCGCGACAACATGCCGTTCGGCCGCCCGGGCGCGGGCGAGTTCGGCACGTACTTCATCGGCTACGCGGGCCGGCTGTGGGTGATCGAGCGGATGCTCGAGCGGATGTTCGTCGGCGAGCCCGCCGGCGCCTACGACCGGCTGCTGGACTTCTCCACCGCGCTCACCGGGTCGACGTTCTTCGTGCCGACCGCGGCCATGCTCGACGACGCTCGCGCAGGCGCCCGCCGCGGCGGCGGACGGCGCGCCCGACGCCTCGCTGGGGATCGGGTCGCTGCGCGAATGATCACCTGCCACGTCCGCTACGAGATCGACGCGGCCGAGATCGAGGCGTTCGAGCGCTTCGCGCGCGCCTGGATGGAGCTCGTCGCGCGCCACGGCGGGACGCACCACGGCTACTTCCTCCCGTCCGAGGGCGCGAGCGACGTGGCCTACGCCCTCTTCAGCTTCCCGAGCCTCGCCGACTACGAGCGCTACCGCGCGCGGTTCGGCGTCGACCCGGAGTTCGTCGCGGCCGACCGGATCCGCGACGAGTCGGGCTGCGTGCGCCGCTACGAGCGCACGTTCCTGCGCCCGCTGCTGCCCTGACCCTAGGGCGCGATCGCGACCATGCGCTCGATCGGCACCCGCGCGCGCTCGGCGATCGCCTCGGGCACCTTGACGACCGGCTTGCCCTCGCGCAGCGCGTCGCGCAGCTTCGGCAGCGTGATCATCTTCATGTAGCGGCAGCTCGCCGCCTCGTTCGCGGCGACGAAGTCGACGTCCGGCGCGGCCATCTGCAGCGGGTGGAGCATCCCGACCTCGGTGGCCATGATCGCGGTGGTGCCGGGCACGGCGGTCTTCGCGTAGTCCATCATCCCGCCGGTCGAGAGCATGTGCACGCCCTCGGGGTCGACGTCGCCCGCGGCGACGTACTCCATCACCGAGGTCGAGCAGCCGCACTCGGGGTGGATGAGGAAGTCGGCGCCCGGGTGCGCGGCGCGCAGGTCGGAGATGTCGCGCGGGCGGATGCCGGCGTGGACGTGGCACTCGCCGTCCCACACGTGCATCGGGCGCCCGGTGACCTTCTCGACGTAGGCGCCGAGGAACATGTCGGGGCCGAAGAGGATCTCCGTGTCCGCGCCGTGCTCGCGGTAGATGTGCTCGACGACGCTCACCGCGTTCGACGAGGTCACGCAGTAGTCCGTCTCCGCCTTCACCTCGGCGGTCGTGTTGACGTACATCACGACGACCGCGCCCGGATGCTTGGCCTTCCACCCCCGCAGCTGCTCGGCGGTGATGCTGTCGGCGAGCGAGCAGCCCGCGTCGAGGTCGGGCAGCAGCACGGTCTTCTCCGGCGAGAGGATCGACGCCGTCTCGGCCATGAAGTGGACGCCGCAGAACGCGATGACCTCCTCGTCGGCGGCCGCGGCGCGGATCGACAGCCCGAGCGAGTCGCCGACGTAGTCGGCCACGTCCTGGACCTCGGGCCGCTGGTAGTTGTGGGCCAGGATCACGGCGCCGCGCTCGCGGGCGAGCGCGCGGACCTCGGCCTGCATGGCGGGGATGTTGTCGAGCTGGAGCAGTGTCATGGCCTGATCTCGAGGAGGAGGGAAAGGTCGAGATTGGGCGCCGAATGCGTCAGCGCACCCATCGAGACGTAGTGTAGACCCTTTATGGTCGCATAGACTACAACTGTGTCCGGGCTCACCCCGCCGGACGCCTCGAGCTCGGCGCGGCCGCCGACCTGCGCGACCGCGTCGGCGACCTGGGCGGGGGTCATGTTGTCGAGCAGGAGCCGCGGCGCGCCGGCGGCGAGCGCCTCGTCGATCTCGGCGGCGTCGCGGACCTCGACGGCGAGCGGGAGGTCCGGCCGCGCGGCACGGGCGCGCCGCACCGCCGCGCCGACCCCGCCCGCGAGCGCGGCGTGGTTCTCCTTGATCAGGATGAAGTCGTAGAGGCCGGCGCGGTGGTTGGTCCCGCCGCCGTCCGCCACGGCGCGCTTCTCGAGCGCGCGCAGGCCCGGCGTGGTCTTGCGCGTGTCGAGCAGCGTGGCGGTCCCGCCGGCGTCGCGGATCGCGCGGACCGTGCGCGCCGTCAGCGTCGCGACGCCCGACAGGCGGCCGAGGAAGTTGAGCGCGGTGCGCTCGGCGGTGAGCAGCGCGCCCGCGCTGCCGGTGACCCGCAGCACCGGCGCCGGCGGCTCGCGCCATTCGGCCTCGGGCCCGAGCCGCTCGATCAGCGCGTCCGGGTCGAGCCGCCGGAAGACCGCCTCGGCGACGCCGAGCCCGGAGATGACGCCGGGCGCCTTCTGGGTGATCGTCGCCACGCCGCGCGCCGCCGGGTCGACGGTCGCGGCGACGGTCACGTCGCCGTCGCCGACGTCCTCGGCCAGCGCCGCGTCGATCAGGGCCGCAGTATTGGTCACGCCGACAATATTAGCGGTCGCCGCCGCGCTCCAGCCCCGCGAGGGCCGAGGCGCCGGCGAACTCCGTCCGCCCCCGGCGGTGCACGCGCAGGTGCAGCTCGCCGGCGAGGTGGTGCTGGGAGCGGTCGACCGCGCGGCGCTCCGACGGGACCGGGACGGTGAGCGCGTGCGCGGTCGCGGGATCGGCCGCGCCCTCGATCTCGACGCGGCGCCCGCCCGCGCGGGCGCGCAGCCGCCACGAGCCGCTGCCGAGCTCGACCGCGCCGGTCGGGCGGCAGCGCAGCACGGTGCCGTCGAGCCGCACGACGACCGCGGTCGCGTCGACGGTCGCCGGGCCGACGCCGACCGGGCCGCCGGCGAAGGCGACGGAGACGTCCTCGCCGAAGTCGTGCGCCTGGCCCCACCACCAGCGATCGGGGAAGCCGCCGCCCCAGTTCTTCTCCGCGTAGGCGCCGGCGCCGTCGAGCGTGAAGGCGTCGCCGCCCGCGACCGCGCTCCCGCGCACCTCGGCGGCGAACAGGTGCGGGTGCCAGTACTGCGTCAGCCCGGGCAGCGCGTGCGCGCCGCCGAGCCCGCCGTAGGCGCGCTTCGGCCAGGCGCGCGGCTCGCGCAGCGCCACGTCGAGCCGGCAGTCGGGCCCGAGGTCGACCGTCACGTGGTCCGGCCCGGCGCTGAACGCGGCGCCCGCGCGCACGCCGTAGCCGCCCGCGTCCGCCTCGGCGTCCTGCAGCGCCGCCCAGCGGAAGAACCCGCCCGGGTGCGCGGCCAGCCCGACGAACGCCCAGCGCTCACCCGCGGACGAGCGGTTGACGCCGCACATGACGATCGCCACCCGGCCGCTCGCGGCGTGGGTGAAGCGCCAGAAGTAGCCCTCCATGGCGACGCCGTGGTAGCGCCGCGGGTCGAACCACGGCGGGTCCGCGCCCGCGCGGCGGTAGCGGCTGATCGGGATGGCGAACGCGCGCACGCGACCTGCTCTACGGCTCCCGCGCCCGCCCGGATCGCGCCTAGGGCGCCCGGAGCACGCAGATCGTGCGGAAGTCCGGGTCGCTGGCGCCGTGCAGCCGCGCCCCCGACGCCTTGAGCTCGCGCAGGTAGGCGACGAGCTCCGTGGTGATCCGCTCGCCCGGGAGCAGCGCCGGGATGCCCGGCGGGTAGCCGGCGATCGCCTCGGCCGAGACGCGGCCGACCGCGTCGTCGACCGCGATCGCCTCGGCGTCGCCGAGGAACGCCTCGCGCGGCGCGACGACGACCTCGTTCTCCAGCGCGCCCGGGCGCGCGGACGAGCGCGGCGGCGTCGCCCGGGCGGCTGATCCGGCGCACGACCGCCTCGAAGTCGTGGGCGAAGCGCTCGAGGTCGTCCGGCGGCTGGCCGAGGCCGAGGATCAGGACCAGCGTCGCGTGCGTCGCGAGCTCGACGTGGATGTCGAACTGGTCGCGCAGCGACGCGGCGACCTCGTAGCCGGTGCAGCCGGTCCCGCGCACGTCGATGACGATCCGCATCGGATCCCAGCCCGCCACGCCGGGGCGGCCGACGAACTCGTCGCCGATCACGCGCACGCCGGGCACCGCGTCGATCGCGACGCGCGCGCGGTCGCCGGCGGCCATCGTCCGGTCCAGCAGCGCCTCGCCGTGGACGGCGAGCTGGCGCCGGGCGGCGTCGAGCGACGCCATCAGCAGCGCCGACGGCGACGTCGAGCGGGTCAGCCGGACCATCCGCGCGACCTGGTCGGGATCGATCCGGCCGGTCGGCCCGACGTGCAGCATCGCCGACTGGGTGAGCGAGCCGACGATCTTGTGCGTCGAGGTCAGCACCGCGTCGGCGCCGAGCGCGAGCGCGCTCTCGGGCACGTCCGGGTGGAAGCCGAAGTGCGGCCCCCAGGCCTGGTCGACGACGAGCGGGACGCCGGCGTCGTGGCAGACCTCGGCGCAGGCGGCGACGTCGGCGGCCATGCCGTAGTAGGTCGGCGAGACGATGAAGACCGCGCGCGGGCCGTCCGCGGCGGCGATCCCCGCGGCGAGCGCCTCGGGGGTGACGCCGTGCGCCATCCCCAGCCCGTGCTCGTACTCGGGCGCGACGTAGGTCGGGACGCCGCCGGAGAGCACGAGCCCGTCGACGACGCTCGCGTGCGAGTTGCGCTGGACGACGACGTGCGCGCCGAGCGGGGCGAGCGCGAGCGTGAGCGCGTGGTTGCCCTGGCTCGCGCCGTTGGTGAGGAACCACGAGCGCGCCGCGCCGTGCGCCTCGGCCGCGAGCGCCTCCGCCCGCTGGTACGGCGTCGGCGCGGGCCCGAGGTCGATCCCCTGGATGTCCGCGGGCACGTCGACCATCAGCGCCGACCAGCCGATCGCGCTGCGGAGCCCCGGATCGGCGCCGGCACCGCCCTTGTGGCCCGGCACGTGGAAGCGCGTCGGCCCGCGGAACGCGTAGCCCCAGACCGCGTCGAGGTAGGGCGCGGTCGGCTGCTCCGGGTGGACCAGGCCCGTCCGCTGCTCGTCGGCGAGGGTCACCGGCTACTCCGGTGTCGCGCTGGCCAGCAGATAGGCGTGGACGAAGCCGTCGAGGTCGCCGTCGAGCACGCCGTTGGCGTTGCCGGCCTCGAAGTCGGTCCGGTGGTCCTTGACCATCGTGTACGGGTGCAGCACGTAGGAGCGGATCTGCGAGCCGAAGTTGACGTCCTGCGCCTCGCCGCGCTCGCGCGCGATCTCCTCCTTGCGCTCGCGCTCCTCGCGCTCGACGAGCTTGGCCCGGAGCATCGCCATCGCGGTGGCGCGGTTCGACGACTGCGAGCGCTCGTTCTGGCACTGGACGACGATGCCGGTCGGCTTGTGCGTGATGCGGACGGCGGAGTCGGTCTTGTTCACGTGCTGGCCGCCGGCGCCCGAGGCGCGGTAGGTGTCGATCTGCAGGTCGTCGTCCTCGATCTCGATCTCGCCGGCCTCCTCGACCACGGGCGCGACCTCGACGCCGGCGAACGACGTCTGGCGCCGGTTCGCGGAGTCGAACGGCGACAGCCGGACGAGCCGGTGGACGCCCTTCTCGGCGCCGTAGAGGCCGTAGGCGTTCTCGCCCGCGGCGCGGAAGGTCGCCGACTTGATGCCGGCCTCCTCCCCCGGGCTCGCCTCGAGCAGCTCGACCTTGAAGCCGCGCCGCTCGGCCCAGCGCATCTCCATCCGCAGCACCATCTCCGCCCAGTCCTGGGCGTCGGTCCCGCCCGCGCCGGCGTTGACGGTGACGAGCGCGTCGCCGGCGTCGTAGGGGCCGGTGAACAGGCGCTGCTCCTCGAGCACCGCGAGGCGCTCCTCGATCGAGTCGAGCGTCTCCTCGAGCTCGGACTCGAGCTCCGGGTCCTCCTCCACCAGCTCGACGAGCCCGTCGAGGTCCGCGGTGTCGGACTCGAGCGCGCCGAACGTCTCCAGCCGGCGCTGCACGCGCGCGTACTCGGCGTTCACCTTGGCGGCGGCCTCCGGGTCGTCCCAGAAGCCGACCTCGCCCATCCGGCCCTCGAGCGCGGCCGCGCGCTCACGCAGTCCTGCCGGGTCAAAGATAGTCCGAGAGCAGGGACATCTGCTCGCGGATGGCGGCGAGTCGCTGGGGGGTGGTGAGGGTCTGCGGGCTCGCCATCGTGCGAGCGAGTCTAGCCGCCTTCACTGCGCCGGCCCGGTGTTGCGCCCGAGGGTGACGAACGGCGTGACGGTGTACGTGCTCCAGAACGTCGAACGGCCCTGCCGCAGCCAGACGGGACCGAGCGCCGTGCCCTTCGCGGTGATGCGCCCGCGGCGGTCGACGCCCAGCTGCAGGGTCGTCTCGCCGAGGTCGCGGCAGTTCAGCTTCGCCGGGGGGTCCGGGATGAGGTTCCCCGCCAGCCAGAGGCGCGAGCGAGGGCGAGTACCGCGTCGTCTTGTACGGGAGGCCGAGCGCGAGCTTCAGCGCCTTCCACGGCGAGCCGTTCGCGTAGCAGCGGCTCGCGGCCACCGCGATCGTGCCGTTCAGCGCGCCGCTCGCGTAGAGGCCCCAGCCCTTCCCCGGCGCGGCGCCGCGCGGCCGGCCCACGCCGTCGAGGCCCTCCGAGGCGGTCTGCACGTCCGCGTCGGGCAGGATCCGCCAGCCCTGGGCGGTGCGGCAGGTCTGCGCCTTGACGGACAGGTACCCGATCCAGCCCGAGCGGTTGGAGATGTCGCGGATGACCGGCGCGCCCATCGAGAAGTTCGAGGTCAGCTCGAGGTAGCGGTCGCGCAGCCGGTAGTGCACGGACACCCGCTGCCCCGTCCGCAGCGTGCCGCCCTGGCACGGGCGGCCGTTCGCCAGGACCAGCGGCAGCCGGGCCGGCGCCGGCGCGGCGGGCGGCGCGGACGGCGCCGGCGCGGCACCGGGGTTGCCGGTGACGCCGGCCTCCGCCGCGCTGCAGCGGCGCAGCCGCGCGTCCGGCTCGTCGTTGCCGCCGCCGGTGAAGTAGACCTCGGAGGTCCAGCCCCAGGCGCCGGTGTCCGACAGCGTGCGCGCCCACCACACGTTCGTGTACGGGTACGACGGGTCGCGGTAGCGGATCAGCCGCCCGCCCACGCGGTCGGACTGGCACACGAACCAGTTGGCCGTCCCCGCCTTCAGCAGACGGCCGGCCTCGGTGACGCGGCCGCCGTCGAGGTGGTGGACCGGGATCGATCCGCGGCGCGGCATCCAGATCGGGCAGTACTGGACGGCGCCGAAGGCGGCGTTGCGCACGGCGGCGGCGCAGGGGGCGGCGTCGGCGGCCGCCGCCGGGCGCGGGAGCAGCGCCGCGGCGACGACCGCCACACCGGCGAGGAGGAGCGACCGGACTGCCGTCCGGCGGAGCGCGTGGGGAGGCATCCGGGCACGGTAACCGGCCGCCGTACAGGTTCCCTAGGCGTTACCTGACATAGTGTCAGCAAGGTTTCAGACCGGTATCCGGTGCCGGTCAGGCGGCTGGACACCGGCCCGGCGGGCGCGGCCCCCGCGCGCCGGCAGCGCCACACCTGCGTCGGCTCGGTCATGCCCTTGAGCCGCTTCGCGCCCGCCGCCGACCAGGCGAAGGCCGCGTCGTCCGCGACCCGGTCGTGGGCCGCGCCGTCGGTGATCAGCGCGCCGGGCCGGGCGCGCTCGGCGAGCCGCGCCGCGAGGTTGACCGGGCCGCCGTAGTAGTCGCCCCAGCGCCGCAGCGCGGTGCCGTGCGCGGCGCCCGCGTGGACGTCGGGGAAGCTCGCGCCCTCCCCGGCCGCCACCTCCATCAGGCCGAGCGCCGCGTCGAGCAGCGGCGCCGGCTCCGGCGCGACGAACATCACCGCGTCGCCGAGCGTCTTCACCAGCCGGACCGGCGCCCGGGCGACGTCGGCGGCGAGCGCGGCGAGCCGCGTCGCGATCGCCCCGAGGTCCGCGGCCGGCACGCCCTCGCCGAGCCGGGTGAAGCCGACGAGGTCGCAGAAGGCGACGCTGATCTCGATCACGTCGGAGCGCCGCCCGGACGCGAGCTCCTCCGCGTCGATGATCTGCTGGCGCAGGTTCTCGCGCGTGTGGAGCCGGTAGAGGACGCCGAGCAGCTCCGCGGCCGGCGGCGTGAGCTCGCGCGTGGCGGCGGCCAGCCGCAGCGCATAGCCCAGCTCGGTGTCGCCCTCCTGCGGGATCGAGGCGTTCGCGATCGTGCCCGCCGCCGCGGCGGCGTGCGCCGTCGCCTCGCCGAACACCCGGGCCGCCTCGATCAGCCCCGCGACCGGCAGGCCGGCGTCGAGGAAGCGGGCGATGATCTCCGCGCCCGCGACGTCGAGCGGCCCGAGCGCCGGGACGTCGGCCGGCGGGAGCGCGAGGCCGGACGCGCGCCGGACCGCCTCGAGCATCGCGAGGTCGAGGCCCGCCTGCTCCGCGAGCGCGCGCGGGGTGATGTCGCCGTCGGCGCCGAGCGCGCGCTCGGCGGGCAGCAGCGCCAGCCGGCCCTCGGCGACCGCGGTCCCCAGCTCCTCGACCCCGACGCCGTCCGCGTGCAGCGCCTGCAGCAGCGCGAGCCGCGAGGCGCGCGCGTCCTCGTCGAGGCCGTCGAGCAGCCCGAGCGCGGCGAAGTCCGGCCCGGTCACGCGGGGACGGCGGCCGCCACGGGCGCGACGGCGACCGGGATGCCGTTCAGCACCGCGTTGCCGCTGACCGCGTCGACGAGCCCCTCGTCGGCGAGGACGTTCGCGTTGACCCCGGCGTGCGCGGCCGCCACGCCGAGCCGCGCGCCGGGCGCGTCGTGGCCCCAGCCGTGCGGGAGCGAGACGACGCCGGGCATCACCGCGTCGGTCACCTCGACGGTCGCCTCGAGCGCCCCCGCGCGGTTCTCGACCCGCGCCGCGCCGCCGTCGGCGAGCCCGAGCCGCTCGGCGTCGTCGGGGTGGACCTGCAGCGTGCAGCGCTCCGGGCCGCTCACGAGCAGCTCGAGGTTGTGCATCCACGAGTTGTTCGAGCGCAGCTGGCGGCGGCCGACGAGCACGAGGCCGCCGTCGGCCGGGGCGACGAGCGCGGCGCGCAGCCGCGCGACGTCGGCGACGATCGGCTCGGGCGCCAGCTCGATCCGGCCGCTCGGGGTGCGCAGCGCGTCCGGCAGCCGCGGCTCCAGCGCGCCGAGGTCGACGCCGTGCGGGGCGGCCTCGAGATCCGCGAGCGTGAGGTCGTACGGCCCGGCGCGCAGCAGCAGGTCGAGCAGCCGGTCGGGACCGCGCCGCGGCGCGACCTCCGCGAGCAGCGCGTCGGGATCGGCGCCGTGCAGCGGGGAGTGCTCGTCGGCGGCCTCGCGCCGGATCAGCTCCGACGCCACGAAGCGGTCGAACGGCTCGACGTCATCCGGCACCGGCTGGCCGGCGGCGACGGCGGCGAGCCGCAGCAGCGTGACCCACTCGTCGGGCACCGTCGCCTCGACCACGGGCGGCGAGAAGTTGGCCACGTTGCGGACCGCGAGCTGGTAGAGCGCGAGGTCGTAGTGCGAGCGCTCCAGCGGCGACGGCGCGGGCAGGATCACGTCGGCGTGGCGCGTCGTCTCGTTGACGTAGATGTCGACGCAGACGAGCAGGTCGAGCCCGTCGAGCGCGCGCTCCATCCGGTCCGAGTTCGGCGTCGAGCGGGCCGGGTTGCCGGCAAGCGTGATCAGCGCCCGGATCTGCCCCTCGCCGGGCGTCTCCATCTCCTCCGCGAGCGCCGCGGCCGGCAGCTCGCCGAGCGACTCGGGGAGCCCGCGGACGCGGGTCCGGCGGCGCGCGAGCTGCGTCGCGCGGCCGCGCCCGGGCGCGCCGGACGAGTTGCGCTGCCCGGCGGCGGCGCGGGTGAACATCGCGCCGCCGGGCCGGTCGAGGTTGCCGGTCAGCACGTTCAGCACGTCGACGAGCCAGGAGGCGAGCGTCCCGAACGCCTGCGTCGTCGTGCCGATCCGGCCGTAGACCGCCGCCGACTCGGCCGGCGGCGAGCTCGCGCGCCATCCGCCGGATCGCGTCCGCGGGGATCCCGGTGACCGGCGCCACCGCCTCCGGCGTGAACGGCTGCGCCAGCTCCTCGACGGCCGCGATCCCGTCGGTCAGCTCCGCGAGCCGGCCGGGGCGCGTCAGGCCCTCCTCGAACAGCACGTGGACGAGCGCGAACAGCAGCTGGGCGTCGGTCCCCGGCCGGATCGGATGGTGCTCGTCGGCGACCTCGGCGGTGCGGCTGCGGCGCGGGTCGACGACGACCAGCTTCCCGCCGCGCGCCTGCAGCGCCTTGAGCCGCCCGCGCATGTCGGGGGCGGTCATCAGCGAGCCGTTCGAGGCCAGCGGGTTCGCGCCCAGCATCAGCAGGTGCATCGTGCGGTCGACGTCGGGGATCGGCACCGACAGCGGCGCGCCGAACATCAGCGCGCAGGCGATCTCCTTCGGCCGCTGGTCGACCGTGCTGGCCGAGAACACGCTGTGGGTCCCGAGCGCCTTGATCACGACGCGGCCGTAGAGCAGCGCCGCGAGGCCGTGGGCGGCGGGGTTGCCGATGTACACGCCGACCGCGTCGCGGCCGTGCTCGGCGGCGATCCGGGGCAGGCGGTCGCCGATCAGCGCCCACGCCTCCTCCCAGCTCGCGGGCGCGAGCTCGCCGTCCGCGCCGCGGACCATCGGGGTGCGGAGCCGGTCGGGGTCCTCGTGCAGGTCCTTCAGCGCCACGCCCTTCGGGCAGAGGAAGCCGCGCGAGAACACGTCGTCGGCGTCCCCGCGGACCTTGACGACCTCATCGCCGCGCAGGGTGACCTCCAGGCCGCAGGTCGCCTCGCAGAACGGACACGTCCGGAACGCGGTGCGCTCCATCGACGCAGCCTACTTGTCAGGCCCGGATGACCGGGGCGACGCGGCCGGTCCGGGCGGCCTCGTAGGCGGCGAGGATGATCCCGAGCGCCTCGATCCCCTCGTGCTCGGTGTGCAGCGGCCGGCGCCCGTGCGCGAGGCAGTCGGCGAAGTGGCCGATCTCGGCGACCCACTGGTCGACGGGCGCGAACGCGCGTGTGGTCGTCTCGCCCTCGCGCAGGGCGACGGTCAGGCTCGTCCCGTCGCTGTGGAGCGAGCCGCGCTCGCCGACCGCCGAGAAGCGCTCGGTCACGGGCGCCGGGTCGTAGGCCCAGCTCGTGGCCATCTGCCCCACCACGCCGTTGTCGAAGCGCACGAGCACCTGCGCCGAGTCCTCGCCCTCCATGAACGCGAGCCGGTGGGTCGAGAGCATCGCGGTGACCTCGGCGGGCGCGCCGCCGGCCAGGTGCAGCAGCAGGTAGGTCGGGTGGTAGCCGGTGTCGATCAGCTCGCCGCCGCCGCTCGTCGCCGCGCTCGCGCGCCAGCCCATGTTCGCGGGGTCGAAGGCGTTGAAGAAGCTGTCGGTCGTGCGGACCTCGTAGACGCGGCCGATCGTGCCCGCCTCGAGCACCGCCTTGGCCTCGGCGACGGCGGGGAGGAAGAGCTGGTTGTGGGCGCACATGAGCGTGATCCCGGCCGCGGCGACGGCGTCGCGGACCTCGGCCGCCTCCGCCGCGGTCAGGCACAGCGGCTTCTCGCACAGGACGTGGCGCCCGGCGGCGGCCGCGGCGACGACGGCGTCGCGGTGCAGGTGATGCGGGAGGCAGACGTCGACGGCATCGACGTCCGCCGCGGCGATCAGCGCGCGGAAGTCGTCGTAGGCGGTCGCGCCGAGCTCGCGGGCGCGGCGCTCCCCGGTCGCGGGGTCGGCGACCGCGGTGACGCCGATCCGGTCGGCGTGCGCGCGGTAGCCGCGGAGGTGCTCGTCGGCGATCCCGCCGCCGCCCAGCAGGCCGACGCGGATCACGGCGCGACGGCGCGGCCCGACGCCGCCGACGCGTTGGCCGCCACGACCAGGCGCGTCAGCTCGACCGCCTGCTCGAGGTTCTCGTCCGCGCGGGTCCCGGCGCGGATGTGGCCGACCCAGCGCGCGAACGCGTCCTCGGCGTCGCCCGGGATCGGCCGCGTGCTCCAGGCCTCGCCGTCGAAGACGCGCAGGACGCCGGGCGGGTCGACGTAGTGCAGGACGCCGCCCGTCCCGTGCAGCTCGATCGCGTACGGGTCCGGCGCTGACGAAGCCGGTCTCGATCACGCCGATGCGCCCGTCGGCGTACCCGGCGGTCACGACCGCGTGGTCCTCGACGGCGCGGCCGGTGACCGCGCCGTACGTCGCGCTCACCGTCTCCGGCCGGGCGCCGAGCCAGCGCTGGATCAGGTAGACCGGGTGGCAGCCGAGGTCGGTCAGGGCGCCGCCGATCGCGTCCTCGGGCTCGAAGAAGCGCTCGGGCAGCCAGCCGGCGACCGCGCCGTCGTGGGAGAGCCGGACGCGGCCGTAGGTGAGCGTGCCGAGCGCGCCGGCGGCGAGCAGCTCGTCGATCGCGAGCGTGACGCCGTGGTGCAGCCGCGGCAGGTTGACGACGAGCGCCGCGCCGGCGGCGTCGGCCGCGGCGATCAGCGCCTCGCAGCCGGCGACGGTCGGCGCGAGCAGCTTCTCCGTGAAGACGTGCCGGCCGGCCGCCAGCGCGGCGCCGGTCACCTCGTCGTGCGCCCGGGTCGCCGTCGTGACCGTCACGGCGTCGACGTCGTCGCGCGCGAGCAGCGCGCCGAGGTCGCCCTCGAACGCGAGCCCGTAGCGCTCGGCGCCGGCGCGGCCGCGCTCGGCGTCGTCGTCCCACACGGCGACGAGCTCCGTCTCCGGATGCGCCGCGGCGAGGTCCGCGTAGTCCGCGGCGTGGACGTGCCAGAAGCCGAGGACTGCGATGCGGACCGGCCGGCCCGCTATGCGCCGTGGCACTTCTTGTACTTCTTGCCCGACCCGCACCAGCACGGGTCGTTGCGGCCGATCTGCTCGTGCTCGTCCACGCGCCGCTGCTCGACGACGGTCGGCGCCGCGTGCGGCTCGTCGGCCTCGACGTCGTAGCCCTCGCCGCCGTAGGCGCTCGGCTGGTCGTCCTCGGTCCCGCCGGAGTAGTTCAGCGCCGCCGCGGTCCCGCCGCCCTGCTGCGGCTGGAGCGGGGCGTCGCCGTTCTGGCCCTCGACCTCGACCTGGACGTTGTAGACCATCCGCGCGAAGTCCGCCCAGATGCTGTGCATCAGGTCCTCGAACAGGCCGAAGCCCTCGTTCTTGTAGGCGACGAGCGGGTCGATCTGGGCGAAGCCGCGGAGGTGGATGCCCTCGCGCAGGTAGTCCATGTCGTAGAGGTGCTCGCGCCAGCGCTGGTCGATCGTCTGGAGCAGGATGAAGCGCTCGAGCGCGCGCATGAGCTCGTCGCCGAGCTCCTCCTCGCGCTCGTCGTAGAGCTTCATCGCGTCGTCGACGAGGAGCTGCCTGAGACGCTCGCGGTCGAGGCCCTCGCGGTCGAGCTCCTCGATCTCGAAGTCCACGTGGTAGACCTGATCGAGCTGGACCCAGAGGCCGTCGAGGTCCCACTCCTCGACGTAGTCGCCGGGGGTGTACTCGTCGACCATCCGGCCGATGACCTGGGAGACCTGCTCGCGCGCCGTCTCGCCCATGTCCTGGCCCTCGAGCACGCGGTCGCGGTACTGGTAGACGATCTCGCGCTGCTGGTTCATCACGTCGTCGTACTCGAGCACGCGCTTGCGGATGAGGAAGTTCTGCTCCTCGACCTTGCGCTGGGCGCTCTCGATCTGCTTCGAGAGCATCTTCGCCTCGATCGGCTCCTCCTCGCCGTCCTCGCCGACGGGGCCGAGGCGGTCGAGGATGCGGTAGATCCGGTCGCCGGCGAACAGGCGGACGAGATCGTCCTCGGCCGAGAGGAAGAAGCGCGACTCGCCGGGATCGCCCTGGCGGCCGGAGCGGCCGCGGAGCTGGTTGTCGATCCGGCGCGACTCGTGGCGCTCGGTGCCGACGATGAACAGGCCGCCGGCCTCGAGGACCTTCTCGCGGTCCTCCTCGACGCGCGCCTCGATCGTCGGCAGGACGTCCTTGTAGCGGTCGTCGTAGTCGGGGTCGCCCGGGCGCAGGCCGAGCTTGGCGAGCTCGACCTCGGTGAGGTGCTCGGCGTTGCCGCCGAGCTTGATGTCGACGCCGCGGCCCGCCATGTTCGTGGCGATCGTGACCGCGCCGGAGCGGCCGGCCTCGGCGACGATCTCGCCCTCGCGCTGGGCGAACTCGGGCTTGGCGTTGAGCACGGTGTGCGGGACGCCGCGCCTGGCCAGCTCCGCTCCGAGGGACTCGGAGACCTCGACGGAGATCGTCCCGACCAGGACGGGCTGGCCCTGCTCGTGGCGCTCGGTGATCTCGCGCGCGACCGCCGCCCACTTGCCGGTCTTCGTCTTGAAGACCTGGTCGTTGCGGTCGGCGCGGACCATCGGCTGGTTCGTCGGGACCTGCACGACCGGCAGCTTGTAGATCTTCATGAACTCGTTCGCCTCGGTGATGGCCGTGCCGGTCATCCCCGCGAGCTTGTCGTACATGCGGAAGTAGTTCTGCAGCGTGATCGTGGCGAGCGTCTGGTTCTCCTCCTGGACCCGGACGCCCTCCTTCGCCTCGACCGCCTGGTGCAGGCCCTCCGACCAGCGCCGGCCGTCGAGGATCCGGCCGGTGAACTCGTCGATGATCTTGACCTCGCCGTCGACCACCGCGTAGTCGACGTCGCGCTTGTACAGCGACTCGGCCTTGAGCGACTGGATCAGGTGGTTGACCAGCGGGCCGTTCTCGGCCTTGTAGAGGTTGTCGATGCCGAGGAAGCGCTCGGCCTTCTCGACGCCGGGCTCGGTGACCGAGACGGTCTTGTGCTTCTCGTCGAACTCGTAGTCGAAGTCGGCGACGAACTCCTTCTTCGTGCGCGGGTCCATCCCCTCGGGGCGCTTGCCGGAGGTCATCTGGCGGGCGAGCTTGGCGAAGCGGACGTAGAAGTCGGCGGCCTGCTCGGGCGCGCCGGAGATGATCAGCGGCGTCCGCGCCTCGTCGATGAGGATGTTGTCGACCTCGTCGACGATCCCGTAGTGGTGCATGCCGACCGGCTTGCCGGCCTCGTCGATGCGGCCGCCGTGCTGGACCTTCTCCTCCAGCGACGTCGCCATGTTGTCGCGCAGGTAGTCGAAGCCGAACTCGGAGTTGGTGCCGTAGGTGATGTCGGCGGCGTAGGCCGCGCGCTTCTCCTCGTAGGGCTGCATGTTCTGGAGGACGCCGACGGAGAGGCCGAGGCCCGCGTAGAGCGGGTTCATCCAGGCCGCGTCGCGGCGCGCGAGGTAGTCGTTGACGGTGATGACGTGGACGCCCTTGCCCGCCAGCGCGTTGAGCGCCACGGCGAGCGTGCCGGTCAGCGTCTTGCCCTCGCCGGTCTTCATCTCCGCGATCGAGCCGGAGTGCAGCACCATGCCGCCGATCAGCTGGACGTCGAAGGGGCGCATGCCGAGCGTGCGGCGCGAGGTCTCGCGCACGACGGCGAAGGTCTCGGGGAGGAGGTCGTCCAGCGACTCGCCGTCGCGGGCGCGCTCACGCAGGCTGTCGGCCTGGGCGCGCAGCTCCTCGTCGTCGAGGAGCTCGAGCTCGGGCTCCCAGGAGTTGATGCGGTCGACGCGCTTGGCGTACTGCTTGAACTGCTTGCCCTCTCCCAGCCGGAGGGCGCGGTCGAGGATCGTCATGGGTCAGAGGATAGAGGCCGGACGGCGGCGGCAGCGGACGGTGCGGCGACGCTCGCCGCACGGTCCGCGCGCGCGTCCGCGACGGCCGGTCTACCCGGCCTGCGCGGCCTCGCTCCGGCCCTCGTCGGCCACGCCCGGCGGGGCGGCCGCGCCGGCGCGCTGCTCGCGCCGGCGGCGGCGCTTGTCGCGGTGCTTCTTCACCGACCGCGCCAGCTCGTCCGAGACGAGGTTGACCGAGTGCTTGAGGTCGCGGCTGGCCTCGCAGGCGCGCAGCGTGACGCCCTTGAGGTGCAGCGTCGCCTCGGCGACCTGCGAGTCGGGGTTGGCCGGGTTGCGCTCCTCGAACACCTCGACCTGCAGGACCGCCAGCTCGCTGACCTGCTTGCCCACCTTCTCGAAGCGGCGCGTGACGTACTCGCGCAGCTCGTCGGAGACCGGAAGGTTGCGACCCTTGACCTCGATCTGCATGGAGGGGAGCTCCTCTCGTCGAGCAGGTACCGGATCGGTCTGATCGTAGGCCACTCGGGCGGCGTTGTGAACCGTGTGCGGCAGGTTGGCTGGTCGGCGCCACGGTGGCCGGGGTGCGTATCGACGACACGGCGTCGTTTGGGCGGCTCCGTCGTGCGGTCTCGCGGTGCGGCGGTGGGGCGCCGGCGAACGGCGGGCATCGACTGGAGGCTCGGACGGCCGCAGAACGTCGAATCGCCGCCGGTCGTCGCGCGGCGATCGACGTTCTGCGCCGTCAGGGCGCACAACGTCGACAGCGCCGTCTCGCGCGGGCGGGCGAGTTCGACGTTCTGCGTGCACAACGTCGATATCGCGGCGCGCCGACCGCCGTGGTCGACGTTCTGCACCGTCAGCGTGCACAACGTCGACCGCGCGGTGTCCCGGCGGGCGAGATCGACGTTCTGCATCCCTCCCCGGCGCCCGCAGCCGGCCGACCCACTCCCGTCACTGCCGCAGTTCGCCACGCACCTCACCGCGCCCGCAGGGTCCGCGCGTACGTCACCGCGACGACCTCGCAGCGCCCCCGCCCCCCGCAGCGCCACGGCACACGCGTCCAGCGTCGCCCCCGTCGTGTGCACGTCGTCCACGAGCAGCACCCGCCCGGCGACCGGCGCCGCCGGCTCGACCACGATCCGCCCCGCCACCCGCCGCTCGGCACGGCCCGCGCGCGCCTGCCGCCCCGCGCGGTCGCGCCGCACGAGCGCCGGCGCGAGCGGCAGCCCGAGCCGCGTCGCCACCTCGCCCGCCAGCACCCCCGCCGGGTCGAAGCCGCGCCGCCGCCGCCGCGAGCGCTGCGGCGGCACCGGCACGACCACGCCGCCCCGCAGCGCGCCCGGCAGCGTCGCGGTCATCTGCGCCGCCATCAGCCCCGCCGCCGGGAGCGCGCCGTGCCACTTCAGCGCCCCGACCAGCGCCCGCGCCGCGCCGTCGTAGGCCATCGGCGACCACGCGCGGGCGAACGCCGCGCCCGCCGCCGGGCAGCGCTCGCGCCGGTGCGACGGCAGCCCGCAGCGAGAGCAGCGCGGCCCGCGCAGCCAGGGCAGCGCGGCCAGGCAGCCGCCGCAGACCAGCGCATCGGCGCGGCCGAGCGGCTCGCGGCAGGCGAGGCAGGACGGCGGCGCGACGATCGCGAGCAGCTCCGCGAGCCCGCGCCGCGTCACGGCGATCGGAGCGGCTCGCGGTCGGGCATGCGACGAGCATCCCGGCGACGGCCGCACGGAACAGCATCGGAACGTCACAATCCCGTGCCGTGTCCCTGGACACTTCGTGGACCTTCGCCCCGATCGTGCTGGTCGCGCTCGCGGGCTACCTCGGTGTCTACGTCGCGCGCTGGCGGACCGCGCGGCGCGAGGGCGGCGCGCGCGCCGCGTCCGGCTGGCGGCTCGCGTCCTTCTGCGGCGGGATCGCCGCGCTGTTCGTCGCGCTCGTCTCGCCCGTCGACGTGCTCGGGGAGCAGCTCGCCTCGATGCACATGGTCCAGCACCTGCTGATCGCCGACGTCGCCGCGATCCTGCTCACGCTGGGGCTGACGCGCCACATCCTCCGCCCCGCGACGCGGCGGATCCACCGGATCGAGCGCGCCGCCGGCCCCTTCGGCTCACCCTGGTTCGCCGTCGTCGCCTACGTCGGCGCGATGTGGCTCTGGCACATCCCGTACCTCTACGACGCCGCGCTGAACCACTCCGGCGTCCACACGCTCGAGCACCTCAGCTTCGCCGCCGCCGGGCTCCTGTACTGGTGGTTCCTGCTCAGCCCGATCCGCTCGCGCCAGCGCCTCGGCGGCATGGGCCCGGTCGCCTACATGGCCAGCACCAAGCTGCTCGTCGGCTTCCTCGGGATCCTGCTCGCCTTCAGCCCCGAGCTGCTCTACAGCCCGTACGACCACGCCGGCACCCGCTGGGGGATGTCGGCGCTCGACGACCAGCACGTCGCCGGCCTGATCATGGCCCTGGAGCAGTCGATCGTGATGGGGATCGCGCTCGCCTGGCTGTTCGTGCGGATGCTGGGCGAGTCGGACGAGGAGGACGAGCGGCTCGAGCGCTACTCGGCCTGAAGGACCTCGCCGTCGGCCACCGAGCGCGGCCCGGAGACCGAGACGTCGCCGCGCACGACCACGTCGCGCCCGAACGTCACGTCGCCCTCGACGGCGAGCCGCGACGCCTCCACCAGCGACGGCGCGCCGCCCGGGAAGCGGGCGTCGAAGTCGCCCAGCAGCTTGAACTCGTCGTCGGAGAGCTCCACGAGCGGCGGCGCCGACCGCGACGGATCGAGCTCGATCGCCGCGTGCTCGCCGAGCCGGTAGGCGTCGGAGCGCAGCACGAGCAGGTCGCTCGTCTTCTTCACCGGCACGAACCGCGCCCGCGGCACCCGGATCGCCTGCGCGCCCTCGAAGACGCCGATCGCGGCGCCCATCGCCGTCTCGAGCTGGAAGACGGCGGGCGACGACTTGTCGGACGGGTCGACCGTCTTCTCGTTCACGATCATCGGCAGCCCCAGCACGCCGTCGCGCTCGCGCAGCAGCGCGTCGAGCGCGCGCAGGTCGACCCAGAGGTTGTTGACGTGGAAGTACGGATGGCGCTCGACGTCGGTGAACGCGTCCATGTCGGCGTCGGACGTCTGGGCGGTCTCGCGCAGGATCAGGCCGCCGGTCGCCTTCAGCCGCGCGACGTGGCCGCCCTTGCGGTCCGCCGGCGTCCGCTCGGTCACCTCGGCGACGTAGGGCAGCCCCTCCGACGCGACCCAGGCGAGGATCCGCGGATCCAGCACCGCCCCGAGGTTGTCGGCGTTGGACATGAACGCGTAGCGGTAGCCGCGCTCCAGCAGCGTCGCGAGCATCCCCGAGGTGAGCAGCGCCGGGTAGATGTCGCCGTGCCCCGGCGGGCACCACTCCAGCGCGCGGTCCGCCGGCCACTCCGCGGGCGTCAGCCCGTCGGCGAGCAGCTTCGGCTCCTTGTGCTGGACGAAGTCGAACGGGACGTCGGACGCCAGCCCCTCGTAGCCCTCCAGCACGGCCAGCGAGTCGTCGCGCGTGTGGAACGAGTTCATCAGCACGAGCGGGAGCCGCGCCCCGCTCGCCTCGCGCAGCGACAGCACCTGGCGCGCGATCACGTCGAGGAACGAGAGCCCGTCCTTGACCTCGAGCAGCGACTTCGCGCGGCTCATCCCCATCGACGTGCCGAGCCCGCCGTTGAGCTTGATCACGACCGCCGCGTCGAGCGGGGCGTCCGCGTCGGGGAGCGCCTCGGCGTCGGGCAGGTCGCGGACCGGCTCGATCTCGTCCTCGCCGATCAGCCCGGACTCGCCCGCCTCGAGCTGCTCGTAGTAGTGCGCGAAGGTGGCGATCGCCGGGTCCGGGACCCCGTCCCGGCGCATCTTCTCCTCGGCGGCCCGCAGCCCCTCCTCGCTCACGGCGCCGATCCTAGCCAGCCGCGCAGGTAGTCGGTCTGCTCGGGCGTGAGCGTGTCGATCTCCACCCCGAGCGACGCGAGCTTGAGCCGCGCGACCTCGCGGTCGATCGCCTCCGGCACCGGGTGGACGCCCGGCCCGAGCGAGGAGCGGACGAGGTGCTCGACGGCGAGCACCTGGTTGGCGAACGACATGTCCATCACCGCGGCCGGATGGCCCTGGCCCGCGGCGAGGTTGACCACGCGGCCCGAGGCGAGCAGGTTCAGGCGGCGGTCGCCGAGCGTGTACTGGGTGACGAGCGGGAGGACGTCCTCCGGCGGCTCGTCCGCGACCTCGGCGAGCGCCGCGAGGTCGATCTCGACGTCGAAGTGGCCCGCGTTGGCGAGCACGGCGCCGTCCTTCATGACCGCGAAGTGGGGCGCGCCGAGCACGTCGCGCGACCCGGTCACGGTGACGAAGACGTCGCCGCGCTCGGCGGCGACGAGCGCCGGCATGACCTCGAACCCCTCCATCCGCGCCTCGAGCCCGCGCATCGGGTCGATCTCGCAGACGATCACCTGGGCGCCGGCGCCGCGGGCGCGCAGCGCGACGCCGCGCCCCGTCCAGCCGTAGCCGAGGACGACGATCGTCTTCCCCGCCAGCAGCAGGTTCGTCGCGCGGAGGATGCCGTCGAGCGTCGACTGGCCGGTGCCGTAGTGGTCGTTGAAGAGCCGCTCGGTGCGCGCCTCGTTGACCGCGATCACCGGGCAGGCGAGCCGTCCCTCGGCCTCCAGCGCGCGGAGCCGGAGCAGGCCGGTGGTCGTCTCCTCCGTCCCGCCGACGAGCCCGGGGAGCAGCGCGGGCCGCGCGGCGTGCAGGACGGTGAGCAGGTCGGCGCCGTCGTCGATCGTCACCTGCGGCGCGCCGTCGACCACGGCGACGACGCCCTGGGCGTAGGCGTCGGCGTCCTCGCCGCGCTGCCCGTAGGCGGCGCAGCCGTCGGCGGCCAGCGCGGCCACGACCTCGTCCTGCGTGGTCAGGGGATTGGCCGCCGCGAGGGCGACGTCGGCCCCGCCGGCGGCGAGCGCGCGGACGAGGCAGCCCGTCTCCGCGGTCACGTGGAGGCAGGCGCCGACCCGCAGCCCCGCGAGCGGCTGCTCGGCCGCGAGCCGCTCGCGGATCGACCGCAGGACGGGCATCTGCCCGTCCGCCCACGCGATGCGCGCCCGGCCGGCCTCGGCCAGGCGCGCGTCGGGGATGGCCGGCCTAGTAGCGATAGTGGTCCGGCTTGTACGGGCCCTCGACCGGCACGCCGATGTAGGCGGCCTGCTCGGGCTTCAGCTCGGTGAGCTGGGCGCCGAGCGCGCCGAGGTGGAGCCGGGCGACCTTCTCGTCGAGGTGCTTGGGGAGCACGTAGACCTGGCGGTCGTACTCGCCCTCCTTCGTGAACAGCTCGATCTGGGCGATCGTCTGGTTCGAGAAGGACGACGACATCACGAAGCTCGGGTGGCCGGTCGCGTTGCCGAGGTTCAGCAGGCGGCCCTCCGAGAGGACGATGATCGCGTGGCCGTCGGGGAAGACCCACTTGTCGACCTGCGGCTTGATGTTGACCCGCTCGACCCCGCCGACCTTGGCCAGCCCGGCCATGTCGATCTCGTTGTCGAAGTGGCCGATGTTGCCGACGATCGCCTGGTGCTTCATCCGGCCCATGTCCGCGGCCGTGATGATGTTGTAGTTGCCCGTGGCGGTGATGAAGATGTCGGCGCTGTCGACGACGTCCTCGAGCCGGACGACCTGGTAGCCCTCCATCGCGGCCTGGAGCGCGCAGATCGGGTCGACCTCGGTGACGAGGACGCGGGCGCCCTGGCCGCGGAGCGACTCGGCGCAGCCCTTGCCGACGTCGCCGTAGCCGAGGATCACCGCGGTCTTGCCGGCGATCATCACGTCGGTGCCGCGGTTGATGCCGTCGATCAGCGAGTGGCGGCAGCCGTAGAGGTTGTCGAACTTCGACTTCGTGACGGAGTCGTTGACGTTGATCGCCGGGAACAGCAGCTTGTCGTCGCGGGCGAACTCGTACAGGCGGTGGACGCCCGTCGTCGTCTCCTCGGTCACGCCCTTGATGTCGGCCGCGACGCGGGTCCAGCGCTGCGGGTCCTCGTCGAGCGTGCGGTTGAGCGTCTCGAGGATGATCCGGAACTCGTCGTTGTCGGCCGAGTCGGGCGACGGCGCGGCGCCGGCGGCCTCGAACTCGACGCCCTTGTGGACGAGCAGCGTGGCGTCGCCGCCGTCGTCGAGGATCATGTTCGGGCCGCCCTCGGGCCAGGTCAGCGCCTGCTCCGTGCACCACCAGTACTCCTCCAGCGTCTCGCCCTTCCAGGCGAAGACGGGGATGCCGGCGGCGGCGATCGCGGCGGCGGCGTGATCCTGGGTGGAGAAGATGTTGCACGAGCACCAGCGGACGTCGGCGCCGAGCGAGACCAGCGTCTCGATCAGGACGGCCGTCTGGATCGTCATGTGCAGCGAGCCGGTGACGCGGGCGCCCTTGAGCGGCTGGGAAGGACCGAACTCCTCGCGCAGCGCCATCAGGCCGGGCATCTCGTGCTCGGCGAGCTCGATCTCCTTGCGGCCGAAGTCGGCGAGGCCGATGTCGGCCACCTTGTAGTCGCTCGTGGTCGTCGTCATGCGGTCTCCATCAGGGTCGTGGGTCGTGCGGCCGCCGCGGCGGCCTCGCAGCAGCTTCGAGTGCTTCTCCTGCTCCCAGCGCAGCCAGTTCGGCGCCGGGACGTGCTCGGGACGCCGTGCCGTCGCCGCCAGCCAGGTGTCGACGGCGGTGCGGAGGCCGTCGTCGGCGCGCAGGCGCTGGGCGAAGGCGACGTCGGACAGCCCGATCTCGTGCTGCTCGAGCAGCTCGCGCAGCGTGCGGAGCCGCTGCAGCTCGGCCGGGCCGTACAGCCGGTAGCCCGCGGCGGAGCGCTCGGGCTCGACGAGCCCGACGCGCTCGACGTAGCGGAGCATGCGCGGCGACCAGCCGGTCGTCCCGGCGGCCTCGTGGATCGTCAGGGCGTCCATCTGCCGCCCAGCGTAGCGCACCCTGACACACTTGTGTCAAGGTTGAATGGCAGGATGGCGCCATGCCCACCGGTGCCGAGGTCATCGTCGCGCAGCTCGAGGACGCCGGCGTCGAGGTCTGCTTCGGCCTGCCCGGCGTCCACAACCTCGCGCTGTGGGAGGCGCTGCGCGCGTCGCCGATCCGGCTCGTCGGCGTGCGCCACGAGCAGGCCGCCGCGTACGCCGCGGACGGGTACGCCCGCGCGACCGGCCGGCTCGGCGTCGCGCTGACGACGACGGGGCCGGGCGCCGCCAACACGCTCGGCGCGGTCGGCGAGGCGTGGGCGTCGCGCTCGCCGATCCTCGTGATCGCCACCGACATCCCGACGTCGCTGCGGCGCGAGGGCGTGTACCGCGGCGTGCTGCACGAGACCGCCGGCCAGGCCGACATGTTCCGGCCGGTGACGATGGCGGCCGCCGTCATCGGCCGCGCCGAGGACCTCGCGGGCCTCCCGCCGTCGTTCCTCGCGCCCCCGGGCGGCCCGGCCTACCTCGAGGTGCCGACCGACCTGCTCCGCGCCGAGGTGGCGCCGACGGGCGCCGCCGACGGAGGTCCTCGCCGACGCCGGTGCCCGACGCGGCGATCCGTACCCGCTGATCGACGCGGCCGAGCGGATCCTGATCTGGGCGGGCGCCGGGGCGCGCGACCGCGCCGACGAGGTCGTCGCGCTCGCCGAGCGCCTCACCGCGCCGGTGCTGACCACGTTCGGCGCCCGCGGGGTCATCCCGCCCGGGCACCCGTGCTGCGTCGGCATGCCGCCGCACGTCGAGCCGGCGGGCCGGCTCTGGGACGAGGCCGACCTCGTCATCGCCTTCGGGTCCGACCTCGACGGCATGAACACGCAGAACTGGCTCCAGCCGCAGCCGCCGCACATCGTCGCGGTCAACCCCGACGCCGCGGACGCGAGCAAGAACTACGCGGTCGACGCGGTCGTCGCCGAGCTCGACCCCGACCGCCTGCGGCAGCGCGACGACGACGTCGCCGCCGTCTGCCGCGCGGTCCGCGCCGAGGCCTGCCGCGACCTCGACGCCCGCGCCCTGCGGTTCCTGGACGCGATCTCCTACGCGGTCCCGGACGAGGCGAACCTCGTCTGCGACATGTGCATCCCCGGCTACTGGATCTCCGGCTTCCACGGCTTCCACGCCCCGCGCAAGCTGCAGTACCCGATGGGCTGGGGGACGCTCGGCTTCGCGTTCCCGGCCGCGCTCGGCGCGTCGCTCGCCGGCACCGGCCCGACGGTGTCGATCTCCGGCGACGGCGGCTTCCTGTTCGCGTGCGGCGAGCTCGCCACGATGGCGCAGGAGCAGCTCCCGTTCACGGCGGTGATCGTCGACGACGGCGGCTACGGGATGCTGCGCTACGACCAGCAGCTCGCGGGCGAGGCGTCGTACGGCGTCGACCTCGCCACGCCGGACTTCGCCGCCCTGGCCGAGTCGTTCGGCGTCCCGGCGCAGACGGTCGAGGGACTCGACGACGCGTTCGGCGTCGCGCTCGCCGAGCACGTCGCGGGCGGCGGCCCGAGCGTGCTGGTGGCGAAGGCGGAGGCGCTCGTGCCGCCGCCGACGACCTCGCCCAACTGGTACCGCAAGCGCGGCTAGAGCGCGGCGCCGGTCAGCTCGTCCATCGCGCGCTCGACCGCCTCGAGCTCGGACTCGACGACCGCCTGGCGCGCCGACGGCAGCCAGAACAGCACGCGGTCGACGCCCGCGTCCGCGAGCCGCTGCAGCTCGGCGGGGTCGGCCGGCGGCCCCATGACCACGACCGGGACGCGGCGGCCCGCGCGCTCGCGCAGCTCGGCGATCCGCCCCGGGTCGACGTCGCGGTGGTTCGGCATCCACGCGTCCCCGTACTCGAGCACGCGGTCGAACACCGTCGGCCCGCCGCCGCCGACGTAGACCGGCGGGTGCGGCACCTGCAGCGGCTTCGGGTCGCACCAGATGCGGTCGAAGGAGACGAACTCGCCGTGGAACGTCGCCTCGTGCTCGGCCCAGATCTCCTTGATCGCCAGCACGCGCTCGCGCATCAGCCGCATCCGCGTGCGCGGGTCCGTGCCGTGGTTCGCCAGCTCCTCGCGGTTCCAGCCCGCGCCGACGCCGAAGTCGACCCGGCCGCCGGAGAGGTGGTCGAGGCTCGCGACCTCCTTCGCCGTGATGATCGGATCGCGCTCGGTCACGAGGCAGATGCCGCTGCCGACCCGCAGCGACGAGGTCGCCGCGAGCGACATCGCCATCGCCACGAACAGGTCGTAGGTGTGGGCGTACTTGCGCGGCAGCGGCGGCGCGCCCTCCTTCCCGCTCCACGGCGTGTCGCGGCTGGCCGGGATGTGCGTGTGCTCGGCGAACATCAGCCAGCGGTGCCCGCGGGCCTCGACGAGCCGCGCGAGCTCGCCGGGCGGGACCGCGTCGTGGGTGGGGAAGTAGGCGACACCTGCGTCCATGGGATCTCCGTGGTCAGCGCGGCCCGGGCACGCCGCGGAAGGCGAACGGGAGCGGCTCCCGTCCCGGCTGGACGACGACGCACTCGCCGCTCGCGTCGCCGGCGAACAGCTCGATCACGGCGGCGGCGACCGCCTCGGGCGCGATCAGGTCGAGCCCGGCCGCGAGCAGCGCGTCGCGGATGTCGGTGATGATCGCGGTCTCGGCGAAGCCGGGGCAGACGGCGTTGATCCGGATCCCCGCCTCCGCCAGGCCGGGCGCCAGCGAGCGCACCAGCCCGACGACCGCGTGCTTGTTCGCGGCGTAGAGCGGGTCGTACGGGACGCCGGTCAGCCCCGCGAGCGACGCGGTCGCCACGATCGCGCCGCCCTCCCGCAGCACGGGCAGCGCGGCGTGGACGCCGAAGACGACCCCGTCGAGGTTCGCGCCCATCGCCCGCCGGTAGCGGGCGAGGTCGAAGTCGTCGCCGACGCCGCAGCCGGTCGCGACGCCCGCGTTGAGGTGGACCAGGTCGAGCCCGCCGCAGGCCTCGGCGGCGAACGCGACCATCGCGCGGTCCGCCTCGAGGTCGGCGACGTCGCACGCGTACGCGTGGCCGCCGGTCTCCGCCGCGACGGCGCGCGCGCCCGGCCTCGTCCAGGTCGGCCGCGACGACGACGGCGCCCTCCGCGGCGAGCGCCAGCGCGGTCGCGCGGCCGATCCCGGCCGCGGCGCCGGTGACCAGCGCGGCCTGTCCGTCGAGGCGCCCCATCGCGGCGCGACGCTACCAGCGCGCTGTACCGTCGTGCGGATGCCGTCCGTGCTCGCCCTCTACGCCGGCGGTCCCGGGACGCTCGACACGCCGTCCGGCCCGATCACCACCGCGATCGCGAAGCGGCCGGTCGCCGGCCGGGTGCGCGTCGACGTGCTCGGGCTGCCGGGCGACGTGCAGGTCCATCCCACGCACGGCGGCCCCGACCGGGCGGTCTGCCTCTACCCGCACGAGCACTACGCGCGCTGGGACGCGCGCGTCGCGCCCGCGCTCGGCGAGAACCTCACCTCGCTCGGCGTGCTGGAGACGACGACGCGGATCGGTGACGTGTGGCGGATCGGCGGCGCCCTCCTGCAGGTGAGCCAGCCGCGCTCGCCGTGCCCGAAGCCGGCGGCGCGGCTCGGGGTCCCCGATCTCGTGATGCGCGCGCGCCGCGAGCGCATCACCGGGCTGCACCTGCGGGTGCTCGAGCCGGGCGAGCTCGGCGCCGGCGACGCGATCGAGCTCGTCGAGCCGGCCGCCCACGGCATCACCGTCGCGGACGCCGTCGCCGCGCGGTTCGACCGCGCGCCGGATCCCGGCCTCGTCCGCGCCGTGCTCGACGTGCCGGAGCTGGCGCTCGAGTGGCGGACGAAGACCGCGCCGCGGCTCGCCGCCGCCGCCGAGGCCGCCTAGTCCGGCAGCCGGAAGTCCGGCCGGGCCTCGATCTCCACGAGGTCCATCTGCGCCTTCTGCAGCTTGCCCGCGTAGTCCCAGTTCATCGACTGCCAGCGCGTGAACTGGTCGAGCACCCAGATGCCGGACTGGCGCGAGCCGTTGCCCGACTTCCCGTTGCCGCCGAACGGCAGGTGGGCCTCGGCGCCCGAGGTGGAGTTGTTGATCGACACCATCCCCGCGCTGATCCGCTCGCGGAAGCGGAAGGCGTGCGTCGGCGAGGTCGTGTAGATCGCGGCCGACAGCCCGTAGCCGTGGCCGTTGGCCAGCTCCATCGCCTCGTCGAAGGTCGAGAACCGCGCGACGCCGACGAGCGGCCCGAACGTCTCCGTCCCGTAGATGTCGTCCTCGGCGGTCACGCCGGTCACGAACGTCGGGTGGTAGAAGATCCCGGCCTCGGGGTCGCCGACGAACCCGTCGCGCGGGTTGTCCGCGGTGATCCGGCCGCGGCCCGACGAGCCGTACGCCGTGTGGTGCGGCTGCACGAACTCGAGCCATTCCTCGAAGCGGTCGGCGAAGCGCTGGTGGAGCATCGGCCCGTAGAGCACGTCCTGCGTCGGGTCGCCGACGGGCGAGCCGCTCAGGCGCTCGTCGAGCCGGCGGACGAACTCGTCGTGGACCGACTCGTGGACGATCGCCGTCCCGAGCGACGTGCAGCGCTGCCCGGCGGTCCCGAAGCCCGCGAACAGCGCGCCCTCGACGGCCAGGTCGAGGTCGGCGTCGTCCATCACGACCATCGGGTTCTTGCCGCCCAGCTCGAGGCACGGCGACTGCAGGTGGCGCCCGCACAGCGCGCCGACCTCGGCGCCGACCGCGCTCGACCCCGTGAACCCGACCTTGTCGACGAGCCGCTCGTCGAGCGCCCGCTCCAGCCCGGCGAACGTCTGCCCGCCGTCGGCGAGCACGAGGTTCAGGACGCCGGACGGGACGCCGCCGGCGTGGAAGATCTCCGTCATCGCGGTCGCGATCGCCGACGCGTACTCGGCCGGCTTCCAGACGACCGCGTTCCCGCACAGGATCGCCGGCACGAGATACCAGGACGGCACCGCGCCGGGGAAGTTGCCCGCGGTGATGATCGCCGCGACGCCGACCGGCATCCGGAACGTGAAGAGCTGCTTGTCGGGCATCTCCGACGGGACCGTCTGCCCGTACAGGCGCCGGCCCTCGCCGAGGAAGAAGTCGCAGGTGTCGATGATCTCCTGCACCTCGCCGAGCGCCTCGGGATAGGGCTTGCCGATCTCGCGCGTGACGAGCCGCGAGAGCGCCTCCTTGTTGGCCTCGAACAGGCGCCCGACCTCCGCGATCACGCGCCCGCGCGCGGGCGCGGGGACCGTCGCCCATTCGCGCTGGGCGGCGCGCGCGACGCGGCAGGCGTCCTCGAAGCCCTGCGCGTCGGCGAGCAGGACCTCGGCGACGACGTCGGAGAGCTGCGCGGGATTGGTCGACTCGAGGCGGCCGCCGGGCGCGTCGGTGCGCGCGACGCCGTCGACGATCGACGCGGCGGTGCGGGTTGCGGTGGCGGTGTCGGACATGGCGTCCACCCTAGCCGGACGCGATAATCGCGGGATGGACGCGCCGCACCGTTCGCTGTGGCTCCGCGAGGCGCTGGGCGACGCGCCGGCCGAGCCGCCGCTCGAGGGCGCCGCGCAGGCCGACGTCGCCATCCTCGGCGGCGGCTTCGTCGGGCTGTGGACGGCGATCGAGCTCAAGCGGCGCGACCCCGCCTGCGACGTCGTCGTGCTCGAGCGCGACGTCTGCGGCGGCGGCGCGTCGGGCCGCAACGGCGGCATGGTGCTGTCGTGGTGGCCGAAGCTGTCGAGCCTCGTCGCGCGCTGCGGGCCGGAGGAGGCGGTCCGGCTCGGCCGGGCGTCCGCCGCGGCGGTCGACGCGATCGGCGCCTTCTGCGACGAGCACGGGATCGCGGCGGACTTCCGCCGCGGCGGCTTCCTCTGGACCGCGACGACGCCCGCGCACGTGGGCGCCTGGGACGGCGTCCTGCGCGCCTGCGAGGCGCACGGCGTCGAGGCGTTCGAGCGGCTCGAGCCCGCCGAGGTCGCGCGCCGCTCCGGCTCGCCGGCGCACCTCGCCGGCGTGTTCGACCCGGTCGCCGCGACCGTCCAGCCGGCGAAGCTGGCGCGCGGGCTGCGGCGGGTCGCCCTCGGCCTCGGCGTGCGGATCCACGAGGGGACGCCGGCGCTCCGGTTCACGCGCGAGCGACCGCTGCGGATCGACACGCCGCGCGGCTCGCTGCGGGCGGAGAAGCTCGTCGTCGCCATGAACGCGTGGGCGGCCGCGCTGCCCGAGCTGCGCCGCGCGCTGGTGGTCGTCTCGAGCGACATCGTCGCCACCGCGCCGATCCCGGACCGGCTGGCCGAGATCGGCTGGACCGGCGGCGAGGGGATCACCGACTCGCACATGATGGTCGCCTACTACCGGACCACGGCGGACGGGCGGATCGCGTTCGGCAAGGGGACCGCGTCGGTGACCTACGGCGGCCGCGTCGGCACGGCGTTCGACCGCAGCGACGCCAGGGCCGCGATGACCGCGGCGGACCTGCGCCGCTACTACCCGATGCTGGCCGACGTCCCGCTCGAGCAGGCCTGGGGCGGCCCGATCGACCGGACGCCGACGAGCCTGCCGATGCTCGGCCATCTCGGCGGCCGCGACCACCTCGTCTACGGGATCGGCTGGAGCGGCAACGGCGTCGGGCCGAGCCACGTCGGGGGCGAGGTGCTCGCGGGCCTCGTGCTCGGCGACGCCGAGGCGCGCGCCTGCGGTCTGGTCGACCAGACCCCCGACCCGTTCGTGCCCGAGCCGGCGCGGTTCCTCGGCGCGCAGGTCGTGCGCGCCGCGGTGATCCGCAAGGAGCGCGCGGAGGCCGCGAACCGCCCGCCGCGCAGGCTCGCCGTCAGGGTCGCCGCGCTCGCCCCCGCCGGGCTGGAGGACAAGGGGATGACGATCGCGCCGTCACCGCGCGACCTCCGACCCCTGGCTACGCGACTACGCCACCTCGCCGCGCCAGCGCCCGCGCCGGGAGCTACGACGGCGTCGCGCCGGGCCCGCGCGACTAGGCGCGTCTACCGGCTGCCGCTCGGCGAGGAGGCGGCGAGCCGCTCCTTGAGCAGGTCGATCGCCTGGACGTGGACCGGGTCGACCCCGCGCAGCACGGCGAGGTAGAGCGAGACGAGGTCCCCGAGCAGCACGAGCGACACGAGCCGCTCGAGCCGGGAGTCGCCGCGCGGCGTCACGCGCTCCACGACCGCCGCGCCGTCGGCGGCGATCTCGGCGGTGACCTCCATCCGGCGGAACGGCCCGCTCGTCGCCGTCCGGGTCGTCGAGGAAGACCGCGCCGAGGCGGCCGTCCGCGCCGCCCCAGCCCACGACCTCGTTGTGGTCGTGCTCCGGGAGCTTGCTCGCGAACGCGGGCAGCTCGGCGTTCTCGTTGACCTGCGTCTTCCAGCGGTACGCGACCGACGCGGTGAGGCCGGCCCCGACGAAGACCGGGATCGTGCCGTGCAGCGCGCGGGCGATCCGCTTCGCGTCGCCGTCCTCGTCGCCGTCCGGGCCCCACTCGCCCGCGAGCTCGGCGGCCAGCGCCGCCGCGGACTCGATCTCGTCGCGCACCGACGGCGCCGCGCCGCACAGCGCGGCCGCCTCGAGCGCGGTGACGAGCGAGTAGCCGACCGCCGCGCGCGGCTGGAAGCCGCCCGGGAGCGGGATCACGGGGACGCCGTCCTCGCGCGCGCGCTCGGCGAGCGGGCCGCCGGTGGTCGCCACGATCCGCGGCGCGCCCGCGGCCTTGGCCGCGTCGTAGGTCGCCAGCGTCTCCTCGGTCGAGCCGGAGTAGCTCGCGCACAGCACGAGCGTCTCGCGCCCGATCCAGGCGGGGATGTCGTAGCCCATGGCGAGCGCGATCGGGCGCCGCAGCCGCGGCGCGAGCGCGCCCGCGGCGAGCCGCCCGCCGACCGACGAGCCGCCCATCCCCGCGACGATCAGGCCGCCGTGGGCGTCGACCGGTGCGACGTTGGCCGAGTCGACCCGCCAGACCGCGTCGCGCAGGTGCTCGGCGAGCCCCAGCGTCTCGGCGAGCTGTCCGGTGGAGTCGACCGCCCGGCAGGCGGCAGCGTCGAGTGCGGGCATCAGAACTGGATTCCTCCGTCGGGGATGGTCACGCCGGGGAACAGCCGCGCCCCGTTGGTGACGACGTTGCCGGCGCCGACGGTCACGCCCTCGCCGAGCACGGCGAGGCCCTCGATGTGGGTGTTGTCGCCGACGTGCGCGCCGGCCGCGACGATGCAGCCGCGCAGCGTGCAGTTCGCGCCGATCCGCGCGCCGCGCAGGACGACCGCGCGCTCGATCGTCGTGCCGGCGCCGACGTGGACGCCGGCCTCGAGCACCACGCGCCCGCCGATCCGGGCGTCCGCGCCGATCCGGCAGTCGCTCTCGACCAGCGCCGAGGGGATGATCGCGCCGGCGTTCTCGGTCCGCGGGCCGACGACCAGGAAGCCGTCGCCCATCCGCTCGCCGACCGCGGTCCGCACCGCGCCCTCGAGGATGTCGTAGGTCCCCTGGAGGTAGCGGGCGGGGGTGCCGATGTCGAGCCAGTAGCCCTCGCCGACGTAGGCGTACAGCCCCTCGCCGACGAGCCGCGGGAACACGTCGCGCTCGATCGAGGCCGGCTCGCCGGGCGCGAGCAGCTCGAGCACCGAGCGGTCCAGCACGTAGATCCCGGCCGAGATGTTCGGCGTGTCGATCTCGTCGGGCGCGGGCTTCTCGACGAAGCCGGTGACCGCGCCCTCGTCCGTCGTCCGCACGAGGCCGTACGCCGACGGATCCTCGACCGGGGTGAGCGCGAGCGTCGCGCGAGCGCCGCGCGCCTCGTGCAGCGCCAGCTGCGCCGTGACGTCGAGGTCGGTGAGCACGTCGCCGTTGAGCATCAGGAAGCGCTCGTCGAGCCACTCCTCCGCGAACTTCAGCGCCCCGCCCGTGCCCAGCGGCTGGGGCTCCTCGACGTAGCGCAGGCGGATCCCGTAGGCGCTGCCGTCGCCGAGCACGTTGCGCACCCCGGAGGCGAGGAACCCGCACGACATGATCACGTCGTCGACGCCGTGGCCGCGCAGCCAGTCGAGCATGAAGGCGATGAACGGCCGGTCGACGAGCGGGACGACCGGCTTCGGCACCGTCGAGGTCAGCGGCCGCAGCCGCGTCCCCTCGCCGCCGGCGAGGATCAGCGCCTGCATCAGGCGGCCCCGTTGGCCGCGGGCCGGCCGATCGCCTCGTAGACCAGGCCGGCGGCGCGCGCGGCCTCGGGATCGATGAAGTTGCGCCCGTCGACGAACAGCGACCCGCGCATCGACGCGGCGACCGCGCCGAGGTCGAGCGCCCGGAACTCCGGCCACTCGGTGACCAGCACGACCGCGTCGGCGCCCGCGACGGCCTCGGCCGCGCTGGGCGAGAACTCGACGCCGCGGATCAGCTTGCGCGCCTCGGACTCCGCGACCGGGTCGTACGCGCGCACCCGCGCCCCCGCGCCCTGCAGCCGCGAGGAGAGCACGAGCGAGGACGCCTCGCGCATGTCGTCGGTGTTCGGCTTGAACGCGAGCCCGAGCAGCGCGATCTCCTTGCCGACGAGCGGGCCGAGGTGCTTCTGCAGCTTCGCGATCACGCGCCGCTTCTGCAGCTCGTTGACCTCGATCACCGCGTTGAGCAGCTGGAAGTGGTAGCCCGAGTTGCCCGCGAGCTGCTTGAGCGCGGTGACGTCCTTCGGGAAGCACGAGCCGCCGAAGCCGATCCCGGCCTGGAGGAACTTCGGCCCGATCCGGTCGTCGAGCCCCATCCCGCGCGCGACCTCGACGACGTCGGCGCCCGTCTCCTCGCAGACGTTGGCGATCTCGTTGATGAACGAGATCTTCGTGGCCAGGAACGCGTTCGAGGCGAGCTTGACCATCTCGGCCGACTTGATGTCCGTGCGGACCACCGGCGCGTCGAGCGGCGCGTACAGCGCCTCGACCGCGTCGCCGGCCCAGTCGCCGCGGTCGCCGATCACGACGCGGTCGGGCTCGAGGAAGTCGCGCACCGCGCTGCCCTCCTTGAGGAACTCCGGGCACGACACGTAGCGGAACCGCCCTTGCCCTGCTCGGCGAAGGCGCGCTCGATGCTCTCCCCGGTCCCCACCGGCACGGTCGACTTCATGACCAGCGCGTGGCGGTCGGAGGCGGGCATGGCGCCGACCACCGCGTGGACGGCGGAGAGGTCGGCGTCGCCCGAGTAGGTCGGCGGCGTGCCGACGGCGACGAACAGCAGCCGCGCGTGCTCGAGCGCGGGCGCCAGGTCGGTCGAGAAGTGCAGCCGCTCGCGATGCTCGGCGATCAGCTCCTCGAGGCCCGGCTCCCAGATCGGGATCCGGCCCTCCTGCAGGCCGCGGACCTTCTCGGCGTCGATGTCGACGCAGAACACGTCGGAGCCGAGCGCGGCGAAGCCCGCGGCCGTGACGAGGCCGACGTAGCCCGTGCCGATCACGCCGATCGGCTCGCGTGTGGACGAGGAGCCGCTCATGAAGGCGGTGAGTCTATTAACCGCCGAGACGCTTCAGCGAGGCGGCGATGCCGATCATCTGGTCGGAGCTCAGCGACTGGGTCAGCGTGTTCGACACCCAGTAGACGGCCTTGCGCGTCCGCCAGGCCACGAGGCGCACCCGGCCGCCCTCCTTGTAGACCATCAGCTTGCGGCCGTTGCGGACGACCGTGGTGTGCGGGTCGTCGAGGATCGGCGGGTAGCGCCAGGTCGTGCCCTGGATGCCGTAGTACTCGCCGACGACGCCCTTCGCGAGCACGAGCCGGTAGGCGTCGTGCTTCTTGCGCTGCTCGTCGCGGATCGTGTACGTGCGCGGCTCGGTGCCCTGGTACGCGGCGTTCGTCGTCCGCAGCGTCGGGAAGTAGAACGGGAAGTCGACCTTGCGCGCGGCCAGGATCGCCTGGTTCTCGCCCTCGGACGCGGCCTGCTCGAGGCCCGCGATGTCCGACGGCTTGTTCGACCGCTTCTTCGCACGCTCCTTGGACGCCTTGACGTCGGCGGCCGTCGGCTCGGTCTGCTCGCGCGGCGTCGCCGAGCCCTTCGCGTCCATGAACTCCTCGACGCTCGTGCGGATCATGTCCGGCGAGGCCTCGAGGTTGATGTGGTCGGGCGCGTCGACGACGCGGAAGCGGACCTCGCGGACCGGGTTGCCGGCGGTGAACAGCACGGTCTTCGCGAACTTGAAGATCTCCTGCGTCGAGTCGAGCGACTTGTCGCGGTCGAAGTAGCGCCCGAACACCCGCGCGAGCTTCTTCAGGTTGCCCGGGGCGATGCCGCCCTCGCGCAGCTCCTTGACGCCCTTCGCGTTGCGCACCTGGCGCAGGAAGTCCTGCTGCCGCGCGGCGCGGACGAGGTCGTTGTCGCCGTGGCGGTAGCGGACGTAGGCCAGCGCGTCGGTGCCGCAGAGCTTCTGGTAGCCCGGGTCGATGTCGATCACCGCGTAGCCGCTCGGGCCGCCCTGGTCGTTGAAGTAGTCGCGGTCGATGTCGGCGTAGACGCAGCCGACGTAGTCGATCGCGCGCCGGAAGCCGCTGAAGTCGACGGTGACGACGTGGTTGATCGGGAACGGCTCGCCGTCGACCTCGAGCAGCTTCTTGACCGTCCGCACCGCGCCGCGCTCGCCGTAGGTCTCGTACGCGGCGTTGATCTTCACCTGGTTGCCGACCCCGGGGATGTCCACGAGCAGGTCGCGCGGGATCGACATCATCGCGATGACCTCCTTGTCCGGGTCCAGGCGGACGAGGATCATCGTGTCCGAGCGCGGCTTGACGCCGGCCTTCTTGTCGCCGTAGCGGATGTCGGAGCCGAGGATCATCAGCGTCTGCGCCTTGCCGGCGTCGGCGCGGTCGATCTCGGGGATCTCGATCGGCGCGCGACCCTCGTCGCGCAGGATGTCGAGCACCTCGTTGACCTGGAGCAGCACGGTGGCGGAGACCGCGCCCGCCGTGGCGAGGCAGATCAGCACGCCCGCGAGCAGCGCGCGCAGGACGAGCCCGCGGCCGACGCGCGGCGGCGGCGCCTCGTCGTCGTCCGGCAGGACCGGGTGCGGCGCGTCGCTCACGCGAGCCCTCCGTCGACCACGCTGAGGCCCTCGGGCCGGCCCAGCGCGACGGGCAGGCCGAGCACGAAGTCGCGCAGCGCCTGCCGGTAGCGGGCGAGCGAGGCGATCGACACCCACTCGTCCGGCCCGTGGTGGCCGGCGCCCGAGGGGCCGAACTCGACCGCGGGGATCCCGGCGTTGAGGAACGAGATCGCGTCCGAGGCGCCGTCGCGGCCGACGCTCATCGACTCGCCCTCGGTCAGCCGCCCGACGGCGGCGACGAGCGCGATCACGTACGGGTTGGAGCGCGAGACGTAGGCCGGCGCGCGCACGAACGTCTTGACCACCTCGATGTCCGGGATCGTCCGGATCTGCTCGAGGAGCTCACCGGCGTCCTGGTTCGGGAGATAGCGGATGTCGACGACCATCGTGCAGAGATCGGGGACCTTGTTGAGCGCGTCGCCGCCCTGGATCCGCCCGAGGTTGACCGACGGCCGGTCGAACAGCTCGGACGACTCGCGCGAGAACGGCAGGGTCTCGATTCGCCGGAACACGTCGATCGCCTTCAGGACGGCGTTGTCGCCGAGCCACGGCGTCGAGCCGTGCGCGGCCCGCCCGTGGACGTTGAGGCGGAAGGCGAGCACGCCCTTGGCCTGGACGCCGACGTGCAGCCCGGTCGGCTCGCCGGTGATCGCGAAGTCGCCCGTGAAGCCGCTGCGGACGACCTCGTCGGTCGAGCGCGTGTCGATGTCCTCGGACTCCTCGTCGGGCACGCAGACGAAGCGCACCCGGACCGCGTCCTGCTCGGCGAGGTCGCGGAGCGCGCACATCATCGCCGCGAGCCCGCCCTTCATGTCGTAGGCGCCGCGCCCGTACAGGCGGTCGCCCTCGATCCGCGGCGTGAACTGCTCCGCGCGGCCCGGCACGACGTCGAGGTGCCCGTGGAGGATCACGGTCGGCCCCTGGCGCGGCCCGATGTCGGCCGACAGCACCGGCAGCTCGCCGAACACGCTGTCGTGGACGTCGATCTCGCGCGCCTCCAGCCAGCCCTTGATGAAGCCCGCGCAGGCGCGGATCCCATCGGGACTGGAGGTGTCATAGGTGATCAGCCGCTCGGCAAGCGCGCGCTCGTCCACCCGCAGCAGGGTAGCCGCCGCCGCGGCCGCCACCGCGGTGGCGGCCGCTCCGACCGGCCGATCGTCAGCTTCCGCCGGCCAGCTTCGAGAACGCCTCGTAGCGGCGCTTCTCGCGCTCGGCCTGGCGGCGCTCCTCGGAGTCCTCCTCGGCCCGCTCGAGCGTCTGCTCCGCCTCGCGCAGGCGCTCGCTGACCAGGCTCGCGTCGAGCTCGTCGATCGGGAGCGCCTCGTCGACGAGCACGAGCGCGTGGGTGCCGGACATCTGGAGGAAGCCCTCGCCCTGCGCGAACCGGATCACCTCGGACTCCGACCGGTGGAGCCGCAGCTCGGTCGGGTCCAGGATCGCCAGCAGGGGCTGGTGGTTGGCGAGCAGGCCGATGCTGCCCACGCTCGTGCGCGTGGACACCATCTCGACCTCGTCGTTGAAGACCTCCCCCTCGGGGGTGAGGACCTCGACGGTGAACGGCGTGCGGGCCATCTAGCCCTTCTTCGCCGCCTCGACGACGTCCTCGATCGCGCCCTTGAGGAAGAACGCGGACTCGGGCAGGTCGTCGTGCTTGCCGTCGAGCACCTCGCGGAACGAGCGCACGGTGTCGGCGATCGGCACGTACTGGCCGGGCGTGCCGGTGAACTGCTCGGCGACCGAGAACGGCTGCGACAGGAAGCGCTCGATCTTGCGCGCCCGCTGCACGAGCTGGCGGTCCTCGTCCGAGAGCTCGTCGATGCCGAGGATCGCGATGATGTCCTGCAGCTCGCGGTAGCGCTGCAGCACGCCCTTGACCTCGTTGGCGACGTTGAAGTGCTCCTCGCCGAGGATCTCCGGCTTGAGGATCGTCGACGTCGAGTCGAGCGGGTCGACCGCCGGGTAGATGCCCTTCTCGGAGATCGCGCGCGACAGCGTCGTCGTCGCGTTCAGGTGCGCGAACACCGAGGCCGGCGCCGGGTCGGTGAGGTCGTCCGCCGGGACGTAGATCGCCTGGATCGACGTGACGGAGCCCTTGCGGGTCGACGTGATCCGCTCCTGCAGCTGGCCCATCTCGGACTCGAGCGTGGGCTGGTAGCCGACCTGGGACGGCATCCGGCCCAGGAGCGCCGAGACCTCGGAGCCCGCCTGGACGAAGCGGAAGATGTTGTCGATGAACAGCAGCACGTCCTGGCCCTCGACGTCGCGGAAGTACTCCGCCATCGTCAGGCCGGACAGCGCGACGCGCATGCGCGCCCCGGGCGGCTCGTTCATCTGGCCGAAGCAGAGCATGGTCTTGTCGATCACGCCCGACTCGGTCATCTCGAGCCAGAGGTCGTTGCCCTCGCGCGAGCGCTCGCCCACGCCGCAGAACGCGGACAGCCCGCCGTGCTCCTTGGCGAGGTTGTGGATCAGCTCCTGGATGATCACCGTCTTGCCGACGCCGGCGCCGCCGAACAGGCCGACCTTGCCGCCCTTGGCGTACGGCGCGAGCAGGTCGACGACCTTGATGCCGGTCTCGAACATCTCCGTCGTCGGGGTGAGGTTCTCGACCGTCGGCGCGTCGCGGTGGATCGGCCAGCGCTCCTTGACCTCGATCGGCTCGCCCTCGTCGATGACGTCGCCGAGGACGTTGAAGATCCGGCCGAGGGTGACGTTGCCGACCGGCACCGTGATCGGGCCGCCGGTGTCGACGACCTCCATCCCGCGCGCGAGGCCGTCGGTCACGTCGAGCGCGACCGCGCGGATGCGGTCGTCGCCGAGGTGCTGCTGGACCTCGCAGACGAGGTACTCGCCCTCGCCCGGGCTGTCGCCGAGCTCCTCGCGGTTGGCCGCGTTGCGCTTGATCGTGATCGCGTTGTTGATCTCGGGCAGCTCGTCGGGGAAGACGGCCTCGATGACGACGCCCTGGATCTCCTCGATCCGGCCGACGTTGCCCGCGGTGCCCTCCTGCTCGTTCTGCTCGGCGGTGCTGGCTTCCATTTCTCTCCTTAGACCAGCGATTCTGCGCCGGCCACGACTTCCATGATCTCCTGCGTGATGTCCGCCTGGCGCTGGCGGTTCATCTGCAGGGTGTACGTGTCGATGAGCTCGCCCGCGTTCTCGGACGCGTTGCGCATCGCGGTCATGCGCGCGCCGTGCTCGGACGCGGTCGACTCGAGCAGCGCGCGGAAGATCGAGATCTCGACGTAGACCGGGACAGCCGCTCGAGGATGTCCACGGGCTCGGGCTCGTACTCGACCAGCGCGTCGATGCTCGTGCTCCTCGCGCGCGGCGCTCCTCGTCCTCGTCGCCCACGGCCCGCGCTCGAGGATCGTCGCGTGCTGCAGCGGCAGCAGCGTCTCGCGCGTGACCCGCTGCTGCAGCGGCGAGATGTAGCTGTTGTAGAAGACGTCGACCTGGTCGACGTCGCCGTCGACGTAAGCCGTGATGAGGTCCGCGGCGATCTCGCGCGCGTTCGCGTAGGACGGGCGGTCGGTGAAGCCGACGTAGGCGCCGGCCGGCGTCCGCTTGCGGAAGGTCAGCGACCCCACGCCGCGGCGGCCGGAGGCGGAGAACACCGACGTCCTTGCCGTCGCGCTCGAGCTCGTCCGGCGGCGCTGACGCCCGCGCGGATGATCTGGCCGTTGAAGGCGCCGGCCAGCCCGCGGTCGCTCGTCACGAGCATCAGCCCGATGTTGCTTGACCGTTCTCGTGCTCGTCGAGGATCGGCAGGCTCGGCAGGTGCTCCGCCGCCTGGGCCGCGTGCCGCGTCATCCGCCGGACCGCCGACGCGTACGGGCGCAGCGACTCGATCCGCTGCTCCGCGCGCCGCAGCCGGGCGGCGGAGATCATCTCCATCGCCCGGGTGATCTTCTGGACGTTCTTGACCGACGCGACGCGGCCCTTGAGCTCCTTGTCGGCCATGGACTACGCGGCGGCGCCCGCCGTCTCCTCCTCTTCCTGCTGCTCGTCGGCCTGCTCCTCGTCGCTCGTCGTCGGACGACGCCTTCGTGCGGTCGTCGACCTCGGCGTCCTCGTCGACGGCCTTGCCCTCCTCGTCGAGGTCGTAGCCGAAGTCGTCGGCGAACTCGGAGACGAGCTCCTTGACCTTGGCCTGCGTCTCGTCGGACCAGTCGCCGCCGCTGATCGCCTCCAGCGTGTCGGCGGCCTCCGCGCGCAGCCGGTCCACGAGCTGCTGGTTGAAGTCCGGCACGCGGTCGACCGCGACGCGGTCGAGGAAGCCGTTCGTGGCCGCGTAGATGATCACGACCTGCTCCGCGGCGGGGATCGGCTGGTGCTCGCCCTGGTTGAGCGTGGCGACCAGGCGGTTGCCGCGCGCGAGCGTGCGCTGCGTGTCCTCGTCGAGGTCGGAGCCGAACGAGGCGAACGCCTCGAGGTCGCGGAACTGGGAGAGCTCGCCCTTCATCCGGCCCGCGACCTTGCGCATCGGGTTGATCTGGGCGGAGCCGCCGACGCGCGACACCGAGATGCCGACGTTGATCGCCGGGCGCACGCCCGAGTAGAAGAGCTTCGGCTCGAGGAAGATCTGCCCGTCGGTGATCGAGATCACGTTCGTCGGGATGTAGGCCGACACGTCGCCGGCCTGCGTCTCGATGATCGGCAGCGAGGTGAGCGAGCCGCCGCCGAGATCGTCGGACAGCTTGCAGGCGCGCTCGAGCAGGCGGCTGTGCAGGTAGAAGACGTCGCCCGGGTACGCCTCGCGGCCCGGCGGGCGGCGCAGCAGCAGCGACATCTGGCGGTACGCGTACGCGTGCTTGGTCAGGTCGTCGTAGACCGTCAGCGCGTGCTTGCCCTGGTGCAGGAAGTACTCGCCGATCGCCGCGCCCGCGTAGGGGGCGAGGAACTTGATCGGAGCGGCCTCGTCGGCGGCCGCGGCGATGATGATCGTGCTGTCCATCGCGCCGGCCTCTTCGAGCGTCTGCGCCACGCCCACGACCGTCGCCATCCGCTGCCCGATCGCGACGTAGATCGAGATGACGCCGGAGTCCTTGTTGTTGATGATCGTGTCGATCGCGATCGCCGTCTTGCCGGTCTGGCGGTCGCCGATGATCAGCTCGCGCTGGCCGCGGCCGATCGGGATCATCGCGTCGATCGCCTTGATGCCGGTCTGGAGCGGCTCCTTCACCGGCTGGCGCTGGACGACGCCGGGAGCCTTGACCTCGGCGGGCCGGCTCTCCTCCAGGTTGATGTCGCCCTTGCCGTCGAGCGGGCGCCCGAGCGGGTCGATGATGCGGCCGAGCAGCGCGTCGCCGACGGGGACCTCGAGCAGGCGGTTCGTCCGCTTGACCGTGTCGCCCTCCTTGACGTGGCCCCACGGGCCGAAGAGCACGGCGCCGACGTTGTCGGACTCGAGGTTGAGCGCGAGCCCCGTGACGTCGTGCGGCAGGTCGAGCATCTCGAACGACATGCAGTTGTCGAGGCCGTGGATGCGCGCGATGCCGTCGGCCACCGACAGGACCGTGCCGACCTCGGTGAGGTCCGCCTGGCCGGCGTCGAGGCCTTCGATGCGGCTCTTGAGGATGGACGTGATCTCGTCAGGCTTGATCTGCATGGTGGCTTCCGTTGGCTCCTTGGTGTCGCGCCGGCTACGCCCGGACGACCTGCTTTCGAAGGGTGTCGAGGCGGTTGCGGATGGAGGCGTCGAGGACCTGGTTGCCGACGCGGACGACGATGCCGCCGATGATGCCCGGCTCCACCGTCGACGAGAGGTCGATCTTGCGGCCGGTCTGCTCGGCGATCCGGTCGCCGATGCGCTCGACGGTGCTCGCGTCGAGCTCGACCGCCGAGACGATCGAGACCGGCAGGCGCTTGTTGAAGTCCTCCCAGAGGCGGTCGTACTCGCGCCGGATGCGGAAGATCACCGGCATCCGGTGGTTCTCCAGCAGCAGCTCGAGGAAGTTGAGGAAGAACGGCTCCGCCCCGTCGACCATCTTGTGCAGGCCGTCCTTCTTCTCCTGGGTGGAGAAGTACGGCGAGAAGAAGAACACCTGCAGCTGATGGTCGTCGTCCAGCGCGTCCGCGAACTGGCCGAGCTGGTCCCGGATCACGTCGAGGCTCTCCGAGTCCTGCGCGGCCTCGAACAGCGAGCGGCCGTAGACGTCGGCGATCCCCTCCACGGCCCTAGCGCCCCTCGTCCTTGGCCAGGGTGGCGAAGTCGAGCTCGGCCACGGCCTCCTCGACGAGCCGGCGCTGGTCGTCGCCGGTGAGCGTCTTCCGCGTCACCTTCTCGGTCGCCATGATCGTCAGGTCGGCCACCTCGGTGCGGATCTCCTGGATCGCGCGCCGGGTCTCCGTCTCGATGTCGCGGCGGGCCTGCTGGAGCAGCTCCTCGCGGCGCTCGCGGCCCTGCGTGGCGAGGTCGGCCTCGACCTGCTCGCCGGCCTTGCGTGCGCGGGCGACGATGTCGTCGGCCTGCTGGCGCGCGGCGGTGAGGCGCTCGCGGTACTCCGCCAGCAGCTCGTCGGCCTCCTTGCGCGTCCGCTCGGCGGTGTCGATCGAGTCCTCGATCGCCTTCTGGCGCCGGTCGAGCGCCTCCGCGATGCGCGGGAACGCGAGCTTCTTGAGGATGTAGAGGCACACCCCGAAGAGGACGAGCGTCCACACCATCAGCCCGATGCCCGGGCTGACGAGGAAGCTGCCCCCCGAATCCTCGCCACCGGCCTCGGTGGCGAAGACGAGCGTGCCTGTCACGGTCGCGAGCATCGGTCTCCTAGAGGAAGAACGCGATCAGACCCGCGACGAGGCCGTAGAAGAAGCACGCCTCGGTCAGTGCGAAGCCGAGCCACTGGATGCCGGTGATCTCGTCGCGCATCTCGGGCTGGCGCGTGACGGACTCGATCACCTTGCCGAAGATGATGCCGATGCCGACGCCGGCGCCCACGGCACCGAGGCCGCCGCCCACGCCGAGCGCGATCGCCTTGCCCGCGTCCGCGCCATCCTCGGCGGCGGCGAAGATGAAGGTGAGGAACGTTGCGAGCACTGAGGGGACTCCTTTTGGGCTAGTGGGACTCGGCGACCGCGCCGCCGAGGTAGATGGCAGTCAGGGTGGCGAAGATGAACGCCTGGAGCGTCGCGACGAGGCCGACCTCGAAGAGGAAGATCGCGATGCCGAAGGGGATGATCACGACGCCGAGCGCCTCGATCCCCAGCAGCACCGCCAGCCCGCCCGTCATGAACAGGATGATCAGGTGGCCGGCGAGGATGTTGGCGAAGAGACGAACGGAGAGCGAGATCAGCCGCATGAAGTTCGAGAGCACCTCGAGCGCGAAGATCGGGACGACGGCGAACCCGCTGATCCCCGCGGGGATCAGGCTCTTGAGGTAGCCGCCGAGGCCCTTGGCCCGGATGCCCTCGACGTTGTAGGCGATGAACACCACGAGCGCGAGCGCGAGCGGGATCGAGAGGTTGGCGGTCGCGGCGTAGAGCGCGAAGCTCGGGATCTCGACGCCGAACACGTCGACCATGTGCTCCGTGTTCGTCGGCAGCGGGATGTAGCCGATCAGGTTCGAGAACCAGATGAACAGGAAGAGGGTCCCGATGAACGGAAACCACTTGCGGGCCATCTTGTCGTCCATGTTGCCGCCGGTGATGTTGTCCCGCATGGCGCTGTAGAGCCACTCGACGGCGGTCTGGACGCGGTTCGGGCGGGCCTTCATCCGCTTCGAGATCCACAGCATCGAGCCGATCGTCAGCAGCGACGCGAGGACGAGGTAGAGGACCGCCTTGTTGATGCTGAACGGGCCGAGGTCCACCCAGTCGTCGAGCTTGAACTCGTTCTGCGGCTTGAACCCCTCGTTGTCGAGCCGCGACCACCCGAAGATCCCGATCGTCAGGACGATCAGGAAGAGGTAGATGCCGCCCACGATGAGGGCGATGCGCTTGCCGGTGCTCATGGGGTGCGGGGGTTCCTCTCCAACGGACGGAGCAGCAGGGACGTGGCCAGGTGGACGGTGTACGCGGCGAGGCAGACGACCGCGGCGGTGAACCCGTCTTCCCGTTCGGCGCCGAGTCCTACCGCGAGGACGCCGATCCCGATCAGCCAGACGCGGCCGATCATCGAGCTCACCTTGATGCCGACGGCGCGCTTCGTGTCCGAGCGGCGGGCCGCGCCGTCGAGCCACGCCTCGAGCAGGCGCTGGGCGATCCAGACGCCGGCGCCGACGACGTAGCCGAGCACCGGCCCGCCGAGCAGGATCACGAACGGCGCGGCGAGCACGACGAGCACGACGTCCAGGTAGCGCAGGGGCGCCAGGGGGTCGGCGGTGCTCACGGCGTTGGGCATGGGTTCGGACATGGGAACGGTGGGTCCTGCCTGGCGGGCACGCTCCGCGTGCCCGGTGCGCCGCGGACTCTAGGACAGATGGCCGGGCCGCGCAGGGGCGCGCAGTCTAGCGACGCGCGGGACTTTGTAACAACATTGTGCGACCCGCCTCTAGCGCACGAGTCCAAATGGCGCCTCAATCGTCCGCTGCCGGACTACTACGCGACGTCGTCCGGTCAGTCCGGATCGACCCGCAGCGAGCCGATCTGCTCCTCGCTGTGGTGGAACTCGATCTCGAAGATGCCGGTGATGGTGGCCGGGAACGAGACGTCGACCGTCTCGCCTGCCGGGACCTCCTCCTCGATGTCGTAGCCGTGGACGTGGATCTCCTCGTCCTCGTCGGCCGTGACGCGGAAGCGGACGGTCTGCCCCTCCTTGAACTCCAGGTCCGTGACCTTGCCGGGCCGCAGCAGCGGCGGCTCGGGCTTCGGGGTCCTCGTGGGGGTCGGCGTCGGCGTCGCCGTGGGCGTCGCGGTCGCGTCGCCGCCCGGCGTGGCGGTCGCGGTGGCGGTCGGCGTCGCCGCCGCCTCCTGCTCGTCGTCGTCCCCGCCGCCGGCCACGAGCAGCACGACGATCGCCACCACGGCGATGACGGCGGCGATCCCGAGGAACGTGAGACGCTGGCTCCGTGACACGGAAGGCAATCTAGCCACTGCCATGTTGCGGCGCGGCGAAGACCTGGTCGTCGGCCAGCCGGCCCACGCCTGGGTGTCCGGGCAGCTCGCCCGCGCGTGGGGCAACGGCGCCTTCCCGGCCCCGTCGCCGCGCGAGCCGTTCTGCCTCGCCGCCGAGCAGCACGACGTCGGCTGGGCGGACGCGGACCTCGCGCCGCTGCTCGACGACGACGGGCGGCCGCGCAGCTTCCTGGCGTACCCGCGCCCCGACCACGTGGCGATCTGGCGCGGCGCCGCGCGGCGGCTGCTCGCGCAGTCGCGCTACGCGGCGCTGCTCGTGTCGCTCCACGGCACGTCGCTCTACGAGCGGATCGACCCGGACGCGTACCCGCCGGACGTCGCCGCGCGCGATCCGCGGGCTACGTCGCGGGCGAGCGGGCGCTCCAGGCGTCGCTCGCGGCCGGCCTGGATCCGGCGGAGATCGACCGCAACCGGCGGCTGCTGCTCGCGCTGGACCGGCTCTCGCTCGCGCTCTGCCACGGGCGGCCGGCGACGCTCGACGAGCTCGGCGCGCCGATCGCCGTCGCCCCTGCCGGTCCCGCCGGCGGCGGGACCGCGCGCGACGACCACGCGGTGCCGCCCGGGACCGCGACCGAGCCCTGGACCGTCGCGCCGTGGCCGTTCGCGGCCGATCGCGTCGTCGTCGGCTGCGAGGCGCGGCGGCTGCCGGGCACGTTCGCGGACGCCGGCGCGGCCCGGGCCGCGCTCGCGGCGGCCCCGTGGGTCCCGCTGCGCTGGGAGCTCAGGGCAGGTTGATGCCGACGCCCTCGAGGATCCCGCGCGTCGAGCGCGGGTCGACGCCGTACTTCGCCTGGTAGGCGCGCGCGTCGCCCTCGTCGGCGAGCGCGAGGACGAGCGCCTCGCGCGACGAGCCGAACCGGCACGCGGCGCTGTCGAGCAGCTCGAGCGCGCGGTCCTGCAGGAAGCCGGTGATGCCGCCGGTGTCGGGCAGCGCGCGGTCCTCGCACGGATCCGCGATGACCACGGGCTCGGGCTCCACCTGCGGGCGCACGATCGCGTGGAAGGCGGGCAGGGCGAGCGCGGCGGCCGCCACCGCGCCCGTGACGGCGAGCGCGCGCGGGCGGCGCGGGAGCACGGCGACGGCGCCGAGCAGCGCGAGCGCCCCGGTGATCAGGAACGCGGTCGAGAACGCGTCGTCGATCGCCCCGACGAGCACCTCGTCGGCGCGCTCGGTCAGCCGCGCGAACTCCGCCTTGTCCTCGGCGTCGTCGGCGAACCGGTGCGCCTGGCCGTCGAGCGCGCGCTTCAGCCCGTCGCGGGCGTCCGTCGGGTCGAGGTCGGCGACGAGCGGCCCGGCCATCTCGATCTTGTCGAGCGGCGGGAGCCGCGCGTCGAGCACCAGCGCGGCGCCCTGCTCGCGCACGTCGCTGATCGTCGAGTCGAGCTGGCCGGCGGCGATCGGGGCGAGGATCAGCAGCGCGATCGTGATGCCCGCGTGCCGGAACGAGAGCAGCCGCGCCGCCTGGCCCGGCGTCTTCTCCGGCAGCAGCTCGCCGGCCAGCGCGGGCAGCGCCATGCCCATGCCGGCGCCGGCGAGGACCTGCGGGAGGATGATCCAGGCGACCTCCGCGGCGGGCAGCACCGCGAGCGCCAGCACGCCGCCGCCGACGAGCGCGCAGCCGGCGCTCGCCCGGGTCGCCGCCGCGCCGGGGATCCGCTCGCCGGCCACCGCGGCCACCGGGAGCACCGAGACCGCGAGCGCGGCGGTGAGCGGGTCGAGCGACCAGCCCGAGACGAGCAGCAGCACGAGCAGGAAGAGCACGCCGGTGAGCGCGGCGGAGAGCGCGGCGAGGGCGACCCAGGCCCCGGGGCGGCCGAACACGACCGCGGTGTCGGCGCGGGCGGCGCGCGCCTCCTCGGCGCGCGCGGTCTCCGCCTCGGCCCGCGCGGTCTCCGCGCCGGCCCAGAGCGGGCCGCCGGCCTCCGCGCGGTCCTCCGCCGGCGCGGCCGGCTCCCGGGCGAGCCGTGGCAGCGCCGCCCACGCCGCGGCCGCGACCGCGGCGACGAGCGCGACCGGCACCTGGAACTCGAAGATCGCGCGCCAGTCGAACGCCTGGGTCAGCGCGCCGCCGAGCGCCGGGCCGACCGCGGTGCCGAAGACGGCGGCCGCGATCCACAGGCGGCCGCCGCGCAGCAGCCCGAAGCCGCCGACGAGCGCCGCCGCCGCGCCGAGCGCCTGCAGCGTGCGGAAGACGAGCATCGAGTCCAGCGTGTCGGCGGCGGCGCAGAACCCGCCGGCGACGGCGAAGACCGCGAACCCCGCCGCGCCGAGCGCCGGGTCGGGCAGCGCGCGCCGGGCGAGCGCGGCGAGCGGCAGGGCGAGCGCCAGCGCGAGCGTGTAGACGCCGATCACCGCCGCGACGCCCTCGACCCCGGTGTCGAGGTCGATCAGCAGCTCGGGCAGCGCGAGCGTGACGATCGAGGCGTCGGCCAGCGCGACGCCGATCCCGATCGCGATGAGCACCCGGAGGGTTCGCACGCGCACATCCTCCCGTGTCGCGCGGTCGCCGCGCGACGGGGCTACGGGAGCGCCCAGCTCGGCTCGCGGAACCGGAACGGCTCGCCGGCGCGCCACGCCTCGAGCGCCGCGTGCGGCGCGCCGCGCCGGCGGACCCGGTCGAGCACCCCCGCCGGGGGCCGGCCGCCCTCCGCCGTCGGCGAGGCCGGGACGTCGACGGCGCCGAGCGGATCGACGAGGTACGGCGACGCCGCCCGCTCGCCGAACAGCACGACGTTGTCGGTGCCCGGCAGCGCCGCGCTGGGCACGATCGCGCCGGGCGCGCCCGCGGCCCGGAGCCGGTCGGCGAGCCGGTGGCACGCGCGCAGGTCGTCCGAGACGAGGTCGCCCGGGCGCAGCCCGTGGTCCCCGGCCTCGGCGAAGCCGATCCGCGGCAGGTCGTCGAGCGCGACCCGCAGCGCCCAGGTCCGGTGCCGGACGAGCGCGAGCTGCTCGGCCGTGCGCAGGTCCGCGGCGCGCAGGAACTCCGCCCACGGCCCGAGCGGGTGCAGGCAGAGGTACTGCGTCGGCACGGCCTCGGTGGCGCGGTGGAAGCGCCCGGCGACGCGGCTCGGCTCGGTCCGCAGCGGCCGCCGCCACGACGCGAGCCGGAACGCGGTGACCGGCGCCGCCGTCACGCGAAGGACGTGCTCCGCGTCGCGCCGGCGGCGAGCACGAGCTCGGGCAGCCGGACCGGGTCGCCGAGCAGCGCGCGCGGCGTCGCGCCCGCCAGCTCCGGCCGCGGCCAGTCGAACCAGGCGAGCACGCCGGCCGGCGTGAACGCGTGGCGGAGCTGCGCGGCGATCCGGGCCACCGCCCGCACGCGCCGCGCCTCCTCGCCCTCGGGCTGGGTCCGCTCGCGCGCGGAGATCCAGCGCTGGAACCGGCGCAGGTCGACGCCGAGCAGCGCCGCGAGGTCGCGCTGCGGGACCTCGAGCGTGTCGGCGAGCCAGCGCGCGAGCTCCTTCGGCGTGCGCGCGTCGCCGACCGCCTCGGCCTCGGCGAGCGCCGCGAGCGCGTGGCTGAGCCGCTCGAGCGCGACCCGCAGCGCGTCGCGCTCGCCGTCGTCGGCCGCCGCGCGGGCGTCGAGCACCGCGCGGTGGACGAGCAGCGCCAGGTAGGGATCGGCCGCGGTCCAGCGGTCGAGCGGCGTCGCGCGCACCGCGCCGGCCACGCCGGCCACCGCCTCCCCCATGCCGGCGCGCACCGCGGGCACGGACGCCAGCTCGTCGTTGAGCGCGTCGATCGCGGCCGCCGCGGCGGCCGGATCGGCCAGGTCGAGCACCGTTGTCGTCGCCATGACGTCATTGTACGTCACGCGGACGACACCGCTTTCGAGTGCGACGATCCGGGCCAGGCAATCACGGGAGGACAGACATGGCGTTCAGGAACGCGACGGCGGAGTGGAAGGGCGACCTCGAGAGCGGGAGCGGCAGCTTCGAGGGCGCCTCGGGCAAGCTCGCGGGCGACTACTCGGCCGGGTCGCGCTTCGGCGACAGCGGCGGGACCAACCCGGAGGAGCTGATCGCCGCGGCGCACGCGAGCTGCTTCTCGATGGCCCTGTCGCTGGTCCTCGGCCAGGGCGGCAACCCGCCCGAGTCGATCCGCACCGAGGCGAAGGTCCAGCTCCTGAAGGACGGCGAGGGCTTCGCGATCAAGAAGATCGACCTCGTCACGGTCGGCCGCGTGCCCGGGATCGACGACGCCGCCTTCCAGGAGGCCGCGCAGGGCGCCAAGGCCGGCTGCCCGATCTCGAAGGCGCTCGCCGCCGTGCCCGAGATCACGCTGGACGCGACGCTCGAGTCCTAGCCGCTAGTCGACGAGGCGCGCGGGGTCGATCGGCTGGGCCGGCCCCGCGATCGCCCGCGCGATCAGCCACAGCACGACGCCGAAGACGATCAGCCCGGCGCCCAGGAGCAGGTCCTTGGGCTCGTCGAGCGCCTTCTGGACGATCAGCCCGGCGCAGGCGATCGCGCCCAGGATCGGGAGGACGGTCGGCGCGTGCCAGTGGTCGTGGTCGACGGGGTCGCGGCGCAGCACGAGCACCGCGATGTTGACCCCGACGAAGACGAAGAGCAGCAGCAGGACCGTGGTGTCGGCGAGCGTCTCGAGGTCGCCGACCACCACGAGCACGAACGCGAGCGCGCCGACGAAGATGATCGCGATCCACGGCGTCCGCGTTCTCGGGTGCACGCGCCCGAGCGCGCTCGGGACGATCCCCTGCGACGCCATCCCGTAGATCAGCCGCGAGGCCATGATCATGTTGATCAGCGCGCCGTTCGTGAGCGCGAACAGCGCGATCGCCGAGAAGACCTTCGTGTTGATCGCGAGCGGGCCGAGCTGGACGACCTCGAGCAGCGGGCCGTCGGACTCCGAGAGCGTGTCGACCGGCACCGCCATGCCGGCGATCATCGTCACGAGGATGTAGACCACCAGCGCGATCCCGAGGCCCAGGAACAGCGCGGGCGGGAAGATCCGGCTCGGCTCCTTGGTCTCCTCCGCGACGTTGACCGAGTCCTCGAAGCCGATCAGCGCGAAGAACGCGAGCGAGGCGCCGGAGAGGATCGCGAGCGGCACGGCCTCGCCGGCCTTGAACTCCAGCGCGCGCCCGGGGTCGCCGCCGCCGTCGAGCAGGAACGCGAGCCCGATCGCGGTCACGAGCAGCAGCCCGGTGAGCTCGATCGCGGTGAGGCCCAGGTTGAGCGTCACCGACTCCTTGATCCCGCGGAAGTTGATCAGCGACAGGACGCCGATGAACACGGCGCCGACGAGGATGTTCGGGAGCGTCACGAACTCCGACAGGTAGTCGCCGCCGAACGCGGTCGCGAGCGTGGCGGCCGACGCGACGCCGGAGCACATGACCGCGAACGCGACGAGGAAGGTGAGGAACGGCCGCTTGAACGCCTTCTGCGTGTAGAGCGCCGCGCCGGCGGCCTGCGGGTACTTCGTCACCAGCTCCGCGTAGGCGGCGGCGGTGAACGCCGCGAGGATGCCGGCGGCGAGGAACGAGGTCCAGACGGCGCCGCCGACCTTGCCCGCCACCTCGCCCACGAGCGCGTAGATGCCGGCGCCGAGCACGTCGCCGATCACGAAGACGGTGAGCATCGTCCGCGTGATCGCGGGCTTGAGCGGGGTGGCGTCCTGCGCGGTGCTGCCGGCGGTCGCGCTTGCGGTGGTCATGGACGCCCCCTACCCGACTACGGCGAGTAGGGAGCATCGGCCCCGCTCCGCTAGGTGAGGACGGTGTCCTCGTTCGAGTACGGCGGCGAGCAGCAGCAGAGCAGGACGAGCGGCTCGGGGCCGTCGTTGACGAGCTGGTGCTCGGCGCCGGGCGGGATCACGACCATGTCGCCGGCGCGGACCGCCGCCTCCTCGCCCGCCATCCGCATCCGGCCCGCGCCGGACGTGAACAGGTAGATCTCCTCGGAGACCCGGTGGTAGTGCGCCTCGGTCGCCGCGCCGGCCGGCACGGTCGCCTGCGCGAGCGACTGGTTGGCCGCGTTCCCGGTCGGGATCCCGGCCAGCTCGCGGATCTCGGAGCCGTCGAGGGTGATGAACGGCTCGCGCTGCTCGAGTCGCGCGATCTGCATACGTAACGTCGCCGAAGGCAAGCGCGAGGAACGAGTGGCTTGCCTGGCAGGCGAAAGCCTAATCCATGGGCCGCGACGCAACGGCACGGCCCGCCGGCGCCGCCGCGGGGGACGGCGGCGCCGGCGTGTGCGAACCGGCCGTGAGGAGGCACGGCCCGCTCCGGGGAACGGGCGGGCCGTGCGTGGGGACTACGCCACCGCCTTGCGGGCCGCCTCGCGATCGAGCCGGCCGGCCATCCGCGCGACCTCGCGGGCGACGGCTTGGCGCCAGGGCGGTGGGTGCTGACGGCGCCGTCGTGATGCGACGCTCTGCGCGTGCCGGATGCGCTCAGCAGTCTCGGCACGGTACAGCTCGAAATGCAGGTTCGAATGCATTACGCAGACTCCTTGAGTGGAGAGGGTTTGTGATTGATGAGCGCCGCCCGCGAACGCCGTCGTCGAAGACGGCTGGGAGCGCGACCGCCGGCAACGGCGAACGCGGGCGGCCCGGATGCCCGTGGCGCTACTCGGGATGTCAGCCGGAACGGCTAACGCGAGACGCGCGGGAGGGCGAGCAGGCCGTCGCGAACGGAGAAACGCGCGGCCCAGGTGGGGTTCCCGGACATGTGGCACGTCATGGTCGTCATTGGTATCTGCTCACCTCCTGATGCGTTGCGGTCTCGGTGCGGTCGTAGCAAGGTACCAGCCGATCCGGCGCCGTGCAAGCGGATCCGGGTTCGAATCCGTGCGGCGCGAATGCTCAGGAGTGCGGGTCGAGCTCGCGGAACTCGCCGGTCTCGAGCTCGCGCTGGACCTCGCTGTCGATCTCGTGCTCGGACGTGTCCGGGTCCTGGCGGCGGAGCTGCCAGGCGCGCACGCGGCGCAGCTTGAGGATCTCCAGCACGACCACGAGGTACACGGAGGCGGCGATCGCGACGAGGAAGCACGCCCCCATCAGCAGCGTCCAGCCGAGGTGGAGATGGCCGCTGTCGTCGGAGTACGGGATGAAGCGCAGCGCGACCGCGAGGCCGGCCATCGTGAAGGTCCAGGCGTACAGGTAGAGCACCGTCCGCCGCTGCGAGAAGCCCAGCCGGTTCAGGCGGTGATGGAAGTGGTTCGTGTCGGCGCGGTAGACCGGCCGGCCGTACTTGATCCGCTTCGCGACGACGAAGCCGGTGTCGAGGAACGGCACGGCCAGGACGACCAGCGGCACGATCAGCGCGATCACGGCGTTCGTCTTGAGCGAGCCCTCGACGATCACGCCGCCGAGCAGCAGCCCGAGCAGCAGCGCCCCGCAGTCGCCCATGAAGACCGCCGCCGGGTGGAAGTTGTGGACGAGGAAGCCGACCGCCGCGCCGGTGGTGATCGCGGCGAGCACGCCGGCGGCGTCCTCGCCGAGGTCGAAGGCGATGATCGCGAACGCCGCGGCGGCGATCGCGCACACGCCGGCGGCGAGGCCGTCGATGCCGTCGGAGAAGTTGACGATGTTCATCAGCCCGACGAGCCCGATCAGCGTCAGCACGTCGCCCGCCGCGTCGAACTCGACGCGCCCGACGAACGGCAGCGTGACGACGTCCATGCTCACGCCGGAGAGGACGAGGATCAGCGCCGCCGCGATCTGCCCCGCGAGCTTCGGCCCGGCGCCGAGCGCGCGCCAGTCGTCGATCGCCCCCACGGCGGTGATCAGCGCCGCGCCGCCGAGGATCCCCTTGACCGGCGTGGTCAGCGGCACGAACAGCAGCGCCGCCGCGATCACCGCGCCGAAGATCGCCAGGCCGCCGAGCAGCGGCGTGGCGTCGCGCGCGAGGCCACGCTCGGTCATCGCGTCGACCGCGCCGACGCGGCGCGCGAGCCTGGCCACGAGCGGCGTGAGCAGCGCGGCCACGACCAGCGCGACGAGGAACCCGAGCAGGGCGTCGTCCTTCACGAGCCCAGAGGATCGCAGGGCGCGCGGCGCGCGCCCAGTGGCGCGCGCCTAGACCGCGGCGGGCGCGCCCAGCTGGGCGTACAGCGGATAGCGGTCGGCGATCGCCGTGACGCGCTCCGCGAGCTCGGCCTTCGCGCCGTCGAACCCGGGCTGGAGCGCCGCGGCGATGATCCGCCCGACCTCGGTGAAGTCGTCGGCCTGGAGCCCGCGCGTGGCGAGCGCGGACGCCCCGACCCGGAGCCCCGACGAGACCGCCGGCGGCCGCGGGTCGAACGGCACCGCGTTGCGGTTGACGGTGATCCCGATCGCGTGCAGCCGGTCCTCGGCCTGCATGCCGTCGAGCTCGGAGTCGCGCAGGTCGACGAGCACGAGGTGGACGTCGGTCCCGCCGGTCAGCACGTTGACGCCCGAGCCCGCCTCGAGCAGCTCGGCGGCGACGGCCCTGGCGCCCTCGACGGTGCGCTCCTGGCGCTCGCGGAAGACGTCGGTGGCGGCGATCCGGAAGGCGACGGCCTTGCCGGCGATCACGTGCTCGAGCGGGCCGCCCTGCTGGCCGGGGAAGACGGCGGAGTTGATCTTCTTCGCGTACTCCTCGCGGCACAGGATCAGGCCGCCGCGCGCGCCGCCGAGCGTCTTGTGGACGGTGCTCGTGACGACGTCGGCGTACGGCACCGGGCTCGGGTGCACGCCGGCGGCGACGAGCCCGGCGAAGTGCGCCATGTCGACCATCAGGTACGCGCCGACCTCGTCGGCGATCGCGCGGAAGCGCTCGAAGTCGAGGATCCGCGAGTAGGCGGACCAGCCCGCGAGCAGCAGCTTCGGGCGGCGCTCCTTCGCGATCCGCTCGACCTCGTCCATGTCGATCAGGTACGTGTCGGGGGACACCTCGTAGGGCGCGATGTCGTACAGGCGCCCGGACACGTTGATCTTCATCCCGTGGCTGAGATGGCCGCCGTGCGGCAGCGCGAGGCCCATGATCGTGTCGCCGGGCTCGAGCAGCGCGTGGTAGACGGAGGTGTTGGCCTGCGCGCCGGCGTGCGGCTGGACGTTGGCGTGCTCGGCCCCGAACAGCGCCTTCGCGCGGTCGATCGCGAGCTGCTCGATCACGTCGACGAACTCGCAGCCGCCGTAGTAGCGCTTGCCGGGATAGCCCTCGGCGTACTTGTTCGTCAGCACGCTGCCCTGGGCCTCCAGGACCGCCTGCGGCACGAAGTTCTCGGACGCGATCATCTCCAGCGTCCGCTGCTGGCGCTCGAGCTCGTGACCGATGGCCTCCGCGACCTCGGGGTCGACGTCGGCGATCGGGCGGTCGAAGTAGTCGGCGGGCAGCTCGCTCATGATCCGAGGACCGTAGCAACCGCTTCAGCGTCCACGGCGCCCTCGCGCAGCACCGTCCAGGTCCCCTCCGCCTCGTACGCGCGCAGGTCGATCACGGTCGACGGGGTGCCCGGCAGCTCGCCGCCGTCGAGCACGAGATCCGCGCCGTCGCGGATGCCGGCGGGCACGTCGGCGAGCCGGCGCGCGTCGGCGCCGCCGGACCGGTTCGCCGAGCTCTGCAGGACGGGCGCGGCGACGTCGCGCAGCAGCGGGACGTCCGGGACGCGCAGCCCGAGCGTGGCGGGATCCGGGCCGCAGGCGAGCGGCCAGCGGCCGCGCGGGTTGGGGAGCAGCAGCGTCACGCCGCCCGGCAGCAGCCGCCCGGCCGCGGCGCGGGTGCGGGGCGGGAGCTCGGGGAGCGCCGCGAGCGCGGCGGCGCGGTCGAAGAACATGACCGCGGCGGGCTTGTCGGGCGGCCGGCCCTTGAGCGCGTAGAGCCGCGCGACCGCGTCCGCCGACCCCGGGTCGCAGGCGAGGCCGTAGACCGTGTCGGCCGGGAAGACCGCGACGCCCCCGGCCGCCAGCGTCCGCGTCAGGCGCGCGGCCGCGTCGCCCGGCGCCGTCACGGGCGGCGCCCGACCACGACCCGGTCGAGCCCGGCGAGGTCCTGCGCGACCTGCACGTCCGGGAAGCCCGAGGCGCGCATCAGCGCGCCGACCGCGTCCGCCTGCGTCGACCCGATCTCGAGCGCGACGAGCCGCGCGTCGGTCGCGCCCGCGGCCGGCAGGAGCCGCCGGATGACCTCGAGCCCCTCCGGCCCGGCGCGCAGCGCGAGCGCGGGCTCGAACCCGGCGATCTCGGGCGCGAGCCGCGCGCCGTCCTCGACGTAGGGCGGGTTCGAGACGACCGCGTCGAGCGCGCCGCCGACGTCGGCCAGCAGGTCCCCGAGGTGGAAGTCGACGTCGAGCTCCAGCCGCGCGGCGTTCTCGCGCGCGACGTCCAGCGCGTCCGCCGAGGCGTCCGTCGCGGCGATGCGGAGGTCGGGCCGCTCGGTCTTCAGCGCGAGCGCGATCGCGCCCGAGCCGGTGCCGACGTCGCACACGCGCGCGCCCTGCGGCAGCTCCAGCACCGCCTCGACGAGGTGCTCGGTCTCGGGCCGCGGGATCAGCACGCGCGGGTCGACGCTCGAGCATGATCGAGCGGAAGCCCTTGCAGCCGAGGATGTAGGCGACCGGCTCGCGGTCGCGCCGGCGCGCGGCGAAGTCCATGAACAGCCGGGCGGCGACCGGCTCGAGCAGCCGGCCCGGGGTCGGACACGATCACCGCGCGGTCGACGCCCATCGCGGCGGCGAGCAGCAGCTCGGCGTCGAGCCGCGGCGTGTCGACGCCCGCGGCCTCGAGCGCGATCACGGCCGAGTCGAGCGCGTCGCGGACCGACGTCTGGGCGAGCGGGCGGCGCATCGCGCCGCTAGCCTACGCCCGTCGGCGCTCGCGTTCCTCGCGTGCGCGCTCGCGGTCCTCGCTCAGCCCGACCTCGAGGAAGACGAAGACGACCGCGAGCGTCGCTCCGACGCCGCCGATGACGACGCCGGCGATGTCGACCCAGCCGTCGCCGACCGCGGCGAGCACGCGCGCCGATGACGAACAGCGCGCCGGCGAGCGCGAAGCGCAGCCGGGCCGCGCGGCGCCAGTCGTGCTCAGGCGGCTGCGGCATCGAGCCGGCGCCGCTTCTCGTCGTCCTGGAGCGCCGCGGTCACGTCGTCCAGCTCGCCCGCGAGCAGCTGGTCGAGGTTGTGGACCGTGAGCTTGATCCGGTGGTCGGTGACCCGGCGCTCGGGGAAGTTGTAGGTGCGGATCTTCTCCGCCCGCTCGCCCGTCCCGACCTGCGCCGAGCGCGCGGCGGCGAGCTCGGCCTGCTGCTCGGCGAGCTTCGCCTCGTAGAGCCGGGCGCGCAGGACCTTCATCGCGCGCTCGCGGTTCTGCAGCTGCGACTTCTCGTCCTGCATCGAGACCACGATGCCGGTCGGCTTGTGGGTGATCCGCACGGCGGAGTCGGTCGTGTTGACCGACTGCCCGCCCGGCCCCGAGGAGCGGTAGACGTCGATCTCGAGGTCGTTCGGGTCGACCTGGATGTCGACCTCCTCGGCCTCGGGCAGGACCGCGACGGTGGCCGTCGAGGTGTGGATCCGGCCCTGGGACTCGGTCTCGGGCACGCGCTGGACGCGGTGCGTCCCGCCCTCGAACTTGAACACGGAGTAGGCGCCGTCGCCGCGGACCTCGAACGTGTACGAGCCGTCGGAGGCGGCGAGCGTCTCGGTCTTGAACCCGCGCCGCTCGGCGTAGCGGGTGAACATGCGGTAGAGGTCGCCGGCCCACAGGCCCGCCTCCTCGCCGCCGGCGCCGCCGCGGATCTCGACGATCACGTTCTTGTCGTCGGCGGGGTCGCGCTCGACCATCGCCAGCCGGATCTCCTCCTCCAGCTCGGCGCTGCGGGCGCGCGCGGTCTCCAGCATCTCGCGCAGCTCCGGGTCCTCGCCGTCCTCGGCGAGCAGCTCCTGCGCGCCGGCCGCGTCGTCCTGCGCGCGGCGCCACTGCTCCGCGAGCCGCGCCGCGACGGCGAGCTGGTTGAACTGGCGGCCCGCCTCGGCGAAGCGATGGCGGTCCCCGATGATCTCGGGGTCCGCCATCTGCGCCTGCACGTCGGCATGGCGAGCCTCGATCTGCTCGACGAGCGATTCGATCATCGGCGGGATGCCCCGCGCAGCTGTCTACTTCGCGCGCTTCGCGGCGCGCCGCTTGAAGCGCTCCACGCGGCCGCCCGTGTCGACCAGCTTCTGACGGCCGGTGTAGAACGGATGGCAGTTGGAGCAGATCTCCACGCGGATCTCGGGCGTGGTCGAGCGCGTCGTGAACTCGTTGCCGCACGTGCAGCGCACGTGGGCCTCGACGTACTCGGGATGGATGTCGGTCTTCATGGTCTCTCCATTGTAGCCGCCCCCTCATACCCCCGGGCGGTACCGGACGACCACGACCAGCGCGTCGTCCGCCGGCTTGCCGTGCTCGGCCAGGATCCGGTCGGCGATCTGCTGCGCCCCGCCGCCGGCGGCGAGCGCCTCGGCGAAGCCCGATCCGACCCCGTCGGTGGCCAGCACGAGCAGGTCCCCCGGCTCGAGCGCCGCGCTCGTGACCCGGACGGACGGCAGGTTGTAGCCGACGACGCCGCCGCGGGTGAACGCGCCCTCGGTCGGCGCCAGCGGGCCGGCGGCCGCGTGGACGAGCCGGCCCTCGACGTTGCCGACGCCGGTCCAGCTCATCCGCCCGCCCGCGAGGTCGAACCAGGCCAGCGTCATCACGACGCCGCGCGTCGACCGCAGCGCGGCGTGGCAGGCCTCGATCAGGTCCTCGGGATCGTCGTCGCGGCCCGCGGCGAGCACCTCGGCGGCGATCGCCGCGGCGTCCGCCGCCTTGTCGCCGTGCCCGAGCCCGTCGATCGCGGCGACGAGCGCGCCGCCGGCGAACTCGGCCAGCACCGCGCGGTCGCCGGAGCGCGCCTGGCCGGGCAGCGGCCGCTCGGCGATCCCGAGCTCGAGCTCGGCGGGCCAGGAGGGATCGTGGCGGTCAGGCACGGGTCCACTTGACGAGCCGGATCGTGGTCCCCACGCCCGGCGTCGTGTCGAGCTGGAAGTCGTCGACGAGCCTGCGCGTGCCCGGCAGCCCGAGGCCGAGCCCGTTGCCCGTCGTGTAGCCGTCCTGCATCGCCCGCTCGACGTCCGCGATCCCCGGCCCCGCGTCGCTGGCGACGACCTCGACGCCCTGGCGGCCGGGGCGCTCGACCACGCGCAGCGTGACCTCGCCCTCGCCCGCGTAGGTGGTGATGTTGCGCGCGATCTCGGAGATCGCCGTCGCGAGCAGCGTCAGGTCCGTGCTGCCGAACCCGAGCGAGGCGCCGAGCGTCCGCGCCTCCTGCCGGGCCGTGACGACGTCCGCGTCGGTGCGGATCGCCACCCGGATCTCATCCGCCACCGGCGTCCGGCTCCCCGTCGAGCTGCTGCTGGAGGAAGGCGAGCCCCTCCTCGAGGTCGAGGGCGGTGTGCACGTCCTCGAAGTTCATCCCGAGCTGGACCATCGCGAAGGCGACCTCGGGCTGGATCCCGACGATCACCGTCTGGGCGCCGCGCAGCCGCGTCATGTGCGCGATGCTGCGCAGCGAGCGCGAGACGAACGAGTCCATGACGTCGAGCGCGGTGACGTCGACCACGATCCCGCGCGAGCGGTAGCGCCCGACCTGCACCATCACGTCGTCCTGCAGGCGCAGCACGTCGGTGTCGGTCAGGGCCGCCTGGATCGACGCGATCAGGAACGGACCCTGCTTGAGGATCGGGACGGCCATCCGGGCGGCGTCAGCGGACCTCGACCTGGGACGCCTCGATGCCGCTGGTGACCTCGTAGCCGAGGAGCCGCTCGGCCTCCTCGATGCCGCCCTGGAGGTCGCCGACCGCGTTGACCTTCGAGAGGTCGACGCCGACGGTCACCAGCGTCTGGGCGATCTCGGACGAGAGGCCGGTGATGATCACGCTCGCGCCCATCAGGCGCGAGGCCTCGACGGTCTGGACGAGGTGGTTCGCGACCGTCGAGTCGATCGTCGGCACGCCGGTGATGTCGATCACGACGACCTTCGCGCGGTTCGCGCGGATCCCGCGCAGCAGCTGCTCGGTGAGCTGGCGCGCGCGCTGCGAGTCGAGCACGCCGATGATCGGGAGGATCAGGAGCCGCTCGCGGACCTGGAGGACCGGCGTGGAGAGCTCGCGGATCGCCTCCTGCTGCTGGCGGATGACGCGCTCGCGCTCCTGCACGAAGTTGATCGCCACCGTGTTGGCGATCCGGTTCGCGGCGGGCTCGTAGACGTCGAGCACGCGGTTGAAGTCCTCGGGATAGCGCTGGAACAGCGAGCGGGCGAGGACGTCGCGCAGCAGCAGCACGATGCCGAGCACCTCGTCGGTCTCGACCCCGCGCGGGATGATCCGCTCGGACAGGTTGCGGGCGTAGTCCTGGAGCGCCTCGACCGAGCCGGTCTCGAGCACCTCGACGTAGTTGTCGTAGACCGAGGTCGCCTCGGAGAAGATCTCCTCCGGGGTCAGCGCCGTCAGCAGCTGCGCCTCGGTGATCCGGCGCGCCCACTCCTCGCGCAGGTCCGTGCGGTTCTCGCGCAGGTGCGCCACGAGCTCCCGCAGCAGCACGGCGCTGTTGTCGGGCGCAGGGACGCCTTCCTCGCTCTCACTGTCGGCCATCCGTCTCCTCCGTGGGTCGTCGCGCGCCCGGGAGTGTGCCAGGAACGGGCGCGTGCGGGGCCGGGCCGATGACGACGATCGCGATGTCGTCGCGCGGTCGCCCGCCGGCGGCCTCCAGCACCGCCTCCTGGACGTGCTCGGCGACCGACTCCGCGTGCTCGCCGGCGCAGCGCGCGAGCAGCGCGGCGAGGTCGCGGTGGCCGAACAGCTCCTCGCGGCCGGCGCGCACCTCGGTCACCCCGTCCGTGTAGAGGACGATCAGCTCGCCGGGCGCGAGGTCGATCGTCACGTCGGTCAGCACCGGCTCGATGTCGGCGCCGAGCAGCGTCCCGAGCCGGCCGACCGGCTCGACCGCGCCGGACGCGCGCAGCACGAGCGGCAGCGGGTGCCCGCCGCACGCGAGCGTCACCCGCGCGCCGCCCGTGTGCAGCTGGAGGTCGCAGAAGGCGACCGTGCAGAAGCGGCCGTCGTCGCGCGCCTCGGTCAGCGCGCGGTGCAGGTGCGCCAGCACGGCGGACGGCCGCGACTCGTACGCGGCGGCCGCGCGCAGCGTGTGGCGCGCGAGCGCGGTGACCGACGCCGCCTCCGGGCCCTTGCCGCAGACGTCGCCGATCAGCGCCGCGACGCGGCCGTCGCGCGCCGGGAACACGTCGTAGAAGTCGCCGCCGACCTCGATCCCCTCGCCGGCCGCGATGAACCGCACGGCGACGGCGAGGCCGGGCAGCGCCGGGATGCCCGGCGGCAGCAGCGAGCGCTGCAGCACCTGGGCGATGTGGCGCTCGCGCGAGTAGGCCTGGGACTTGGCGATCGCGACCGAGGCGAGCTGGCCGAGCTGGGCGAGGATCGCCTCGTCGCGCGGCGTGAACGCCCGGCCCGGGTCGTCGGACACCTCGAGCGCGCCGAGCGGTCGGCCCGCGCTGCGCAGCATCACGCCGATCGGCGCGCCGTCGGGCTCGGGACCCGTCCCGGTGGCGGGCACGGCGGCGCTGACCGCGCGGGCGTACGGGTCGCCGGCGAGGCCGGTGATCGCGGCGCGGCGGGCGCCGAGCACCCGCTGCGCGGCCTCGACCGTGAGCTGCAGCACCTCCTCGGTGCTCATCGCGGCGTTGATCTTCACCGACGCCTCGGCGAGCGACCGCAGCTGCGTCACGTGCTCGTGCTCCAGCCGCGCGACCTCCTGCACCTCGTGGTAGCCGCGGTGCGTGATCTCGAAGACCGACAGCGCCTCGCCGAAGAACGTCCCGGCCGCCTCGAGCAGCTCGGCGCGGCGCGCGGGATCGTCGACGTCGCGGAGCGCGAGCTGCGTGCAGCGGTGGTGCTCCTCCGCGAGCTCGAGCAGGCTGGCCTGGGTGCTCACCGCCTCGCGCCCGAGCGCGTACGCCGTGCCGAGCTCCTGCTCGTCGCGGCGCGCGAGCCACGCGCCGGAACGCGTCGCGATAGCGGTCGCGGAGCGCGTCCGGCGGCGCGGGGGCTGGGGCCGGCTCGGCCATCCGACGGGAGCTTATGCCCTCGCCGGAGCCGGATCTACGCGGAGCAGGCGGCGGCGAGCACGTTGTCGTCCTCGTCGCGCTCGTCGATCGCCGCGCCGGCGTCGGCGGTCGCCAGCGGCGCGGCGTCCGGCGTGCACGGCGGCCCGGTCACCGTCACGCTGCGGCTCGCGCCGGCGGCGAGGCCGAAGACCGGCAGCGGGCCGAGCTCCTCGGCGCCGACCCGCAGGCCGAGGTCGAACGCCGCGGCGGCGGTGCGGCCGGCGTTGCGGACGGTCACGGTGTAGCGGCGGCGGTCGGCCCGCGGCGCCGGGAGCACGTCGACGGCCGTGACCTCGAGGTCGGGCCGCAGGTCGGGCTGCCGGCACCAGCCCGACGTGTCGCGCCGCGAGCGCAGCGTCGCGCCGTCGGCGTCGAGCCAGCGGAAGCGCACCGTGGTGCGGTAGACCGCGGGGGCGGCGAGGTTCTGGATCGTGCGGGTGTAGCTGTAGCGGCGGACGCCGGCCTGCGAGCTCAGCCAGGTGTCGAACCCGGTGGCCGCGACGCGGCGCCAGCTCGTCTCGCCGTCGTCGCGGACCTGGAGCGTGAAGCGGACCTGCATCCGCTCGGTCGCCTTGACGGCCTTCATCCGCGCCTCGAACGTCGCGCCGCGCGCCGCGCCGTCGAGCGCGGGCGTGCAGCCGACGGTCTTCACCGAGGCGGCGTGGGCGGCCGCGGGGAAGGCGAGGGCCAGCAGGGTGAGGAGCAGGACGCGTCGCATCTGACGCGCCCTGAACACCGCGGGGTCCGCCGGAGTTGCGTTATGTGATCTGGTAGACCGGCCCGTCGCCGCCCTCGGGCGGCGTGAGGCGGCCGCCCTTGGCGGTGATCGCCCCGCACTGGACGCAGTTCGACGGGTTCACCACGAGCTCGATGTGGCTGCCGTCGTCGGGGGCGTCCTCCGGCACCTCGTAGACGCCGGCCGGGCACATCGCGGCCCACGCCTCCCCCAGCTCGCGCGGGACGCGCGGCTGGATCCGGATGTGGCTCGGCGCGTCGTCGCGCGTCGCGTTGCCGGTCAGGAAGACGCCCGAGAGCTTGTCGAACGTGTACTTGCCGTCCGGCTTCGGATAGCGCTTGGCGCGGTCCGTGCGCAGCAGCGGCTGCTCGCTGTCGCGGTGCGTCGCCCAGTGGCCGCCGGGGATCCGGCCCTTCGTGACCACCATCGCGTTCGTGATCGCGCCGCCGACGATCAGGCCCTTGGCGAACGGCTGCTTCATGTTGCGCGACTCGTAGAGCTCCTTGCCGATCTCGGAGTCGAGGATCGCCTGCTCGTAGGCCGAGAAGTCGGTCGAGCCCTCCTTGAGCCGGCGGAAGATCGTCTCCGCCGCGAGCATCCCGCTGCGGATCGCGTAGTGGATGCCCTTGAGCTTCGGGACGTTGACGAGCCCGCCGGCGTCGCCGCAGATGACCATCCCGGGCGCGTGCAGGCGCGGCATCGCCCAGTAGCCGCCCTCGGGGATCGCCTTCGCGCCCCACGCCACGCGCTTGCCGTCGGCGAGGATCTTGCGCACGAGCGGGTGGAGCTTGAACTCCTGCAGCACGTCGTGGACCGAGAGGCTCGCGTCGGCGTAGTCGAGCCCGGTCACGAAGCCGATCGAGACGCGGGGCGGGTCGCCCTCGCGGTTCATCGGGTAGATCCACGAGCCGCCGAACTCCTTGTACTTCGCCTGCGGCCGGAGCGGCCAGCCGAGCGTGTGGATCACGCGGTCGAGCGGCTTGTCGACCTCCCAGACCTCCTTGACGCCGAGCGCCCAGACCTGCGGGTCGGTGCCGGCGAGGCCGAGCGCCTTGACCGCGGCGCCGGTCAGGTGGCCCCAGCAGCCCTCGGCCAGGACGGTCGCCTTCGCGACGACGTCCGAGCCGGGCTCGAAGTTCGACTTCTCGCCGCCCTGCTTGTCGCGGCCCTTGTCGCCCGTGCGCACGCCGACCACCGCGTCGCCCTCGACGAGCAGCTTCGCGCCGACGGTCTCGGAGAGCACGTACGCGCCCGCCTCCTCCGCCCGGTCGGCGAGCCAGCGGTTGAGCTCCGCGACCGAGACGACGTAGTTGCCGTGGTTGCGGAACGGCGGCGGCGTCGGCTTGAGCGGGAGCGCGCGCTTGCGGTTGAGCATGAAGTAGACGGTCTCCTTGCTCACCTCGCCGAAGTGGGGCCAGGAGTCGTCGTCCGGCAGCAGCGAGCGGATCGCGCTCGGGTTCATCACGCCGCCGGAGAGCTGGTGCGCCCCGGCGACGCGGCCCTTCTCGATCACCGCCACGGGCACCTCGCCCAGCGACTCCATCAGCTCGGGGTCGTCCTCGAGCAGCTGCAGGAGCCGGATCGCGCAGGCCATGCCGGCCTGCCCGCCGCCGACGATCGCGACGCCGACCTCGATCCGCTCGTCCTCCGGATCGGTCGGGGCGCCGACGAACTCCGCCACCGGGTCGACCGGCGGCGGGAACTCGCTCGGGGCGACGGAGCCGTTGGCGGAGGCCATCAGCCGCCCTTGCGGGCCTTCACGGCCTCGGTGAGCTTCGGCACGATCTTGTTGAGGTCGCCGACCACGCCGAGGTCGGAGAACTCGAAGATCGGGGCGTTGGCGTCCTTGTTGATCGCGACGATGTTCTCGGACCCCTGCATGCCCACCTTGTGCTGGATCGCGCCGGAGATCCCGGCGGCCAGGTAGAGCTTCGGCGCGACCGTCTTGCCGGTCTGGCCGATCTGGGCCGAGTACGAGTACCAGCCGGCGTCGACGACCGCGCGGGTCGCGGCGACGGCCCCGCCGAGCGCGCCGGCGAGGTCCTCCAGCGCCTCGAAGCCCTCGGCCTTGCCGAGCCCGCGGCCGCCGGCCACGAGGATGTCGGCGTCCTCGATGTTGACGTCGGCGCCGCGCTGCTCGCCGCGCGAGACCATCTGCGCCTTGAGCGAGTGCGGGGCGAACTCGACCGTCACGTCCTCGACCGCCGCGGTGCCGTCGCCGGCCTCCTTGGCCTCGAACGCGTTCAGCCGGCCGATGATCACGCCGACGCCCGAGCGGTAGTGGACGTCGGAGATCGACGAGTCCTGGAGGATCGGCCGCTCGGCGACGAGCTTGCCGTCCTCGACGCGGACGCTGGTGACCTCCATGCAGACGCCGGCGTCGAGGCGCGCGGTCAGGCCCGCGCCGATCTCGAAGCCGAGCAGGCCGCCGCCGAACAGCGCGTAGCCGTGGCCGCCCTCGTCGATGACCTTCGCCATCGCGTCGACGACCGGCTGCGCCAGGCCCTCGGGGCCCTCGACGCGGAACACCTTCGTCGCGCCGTAGCCGCCGAGCGACGCGCACAGCTCGTCGGTCAGGCCGGCCTTGTCGCCGACGACGACCGCGTGGCACTCGCCGCCGAGCTCGCCGGCCAGGCGGGCGCCCTCGGCCACGGCGCCGAGCGAGTTCTTGTTGAACGCCCCGTCGTAGTGGAGCGCGTAGACCAGGATCGAGCTCATGCCAGCAGCTTCCTCTCGTCGAGCCAGGAGACGATCTGCTCGACGGTCTCGCCGGTGTCCTCGTCCTCGATGATGCGCCCCGCCTCCTTGGCGGCGGGGGCCTTGAAGTCGGCGCAGTGGGCGCGCGCGTTGTCGTAGCCGATCCGGTCCGCCTCGATCCCGAGGTCGGCGGCGGTCTTCTCCTCGCGCGGCTTCTTCTTGGCGCCCATGATCGCCTTCAGCGACGGGTAGCGCGGCTCGTTGATCGCGTCGCCGACCGAGATGACGGCCGGGAGCTCGACGAGCACCGTGTCGTAGCCGTACTCGGCCTGGCGCTCGCAGCGCAGCTTGCCGTCCTCGACGTCGATCTTGATCACCTGCGTGAGCGACGGCATCTGCAGGTGGTCGGCCACGACCGCGCCGATCGTGTAGCACTCGCCGTCGTCGGACTGCTGACCGAGCAGGACGAGGTCGGGCGCCTCGGACTCGAGCGCCTTGGCGAGCGCGTAGCCCGTGCCGTTGACGTCGGAGCCGGCGAGCGCCTCGTCGGTGAGCTGCAGCGACCGGTCGGCGCCGAGCGACACCGCCTTCTGGAGCGCGCGCTGCGCGGACTCCGGGCCCATCGTGACCGCGACGACCTCGTCGACCTCGACCGCGCCGCCCTCCTTGAGCTGCATGGCGGCCTCGATGGCGTGCGTGTCGAACGGGTTCAGGTTCTTCTCACCGCTGCGGTCGAGCCGCCCCGTGGAGGGGTTGATGCGCTTCTCGACTGCGGCGTCCGGCACTTCTTTGACCAGGACGCAGATCTTCACGGCCTATCGAGCCTCCTAAATCGGAACCAGCCTTGGCAATCGTAGCCGGTTGACTGACGAGTCAATCTACTTTGATCCGCCTGCGGCGAGCGCCAGCAGGCGCTCGATCAGCCGGTCACGGTCGGCGCCCTGGGGGGCGGCGATGCCGAAGAGATCGGAATACCACAGACCGTCGGCCGCAAGTCGCACCAGCCACGCGTCGACCGGGTCGCGCACCTCCTCCAGCATCCGGTCCATCCAGGCGGCGTACCGCTCGCGCACCTGCCCGAGCACGGCGGGGTCCTCGATCATCGCGGCGAGCATCCCGAACTCCGACGCCGCGTTCTCCGGCCCCGTCACCTCGCTCGCGCGCACGTAGGCGGCCGCGAAGCCCGGGCCGGCGAGCCGCGCGCCGAACTCGTCGAGCCAGCGCTCGAGCAGCCCGTCGATCAGGGCGCGCTTGGAGCCGAAGTGGTAGAGCACGCCGCCCTTCGACACCCCGGCCTCGGCGGCGACGGCGTCGAGCGTGAGCGAGGACGCGCCGTCGCGCCGCACGACGGTCAGCGCGGCGTCGAGCAGCGCGGTGCGGCGGCTCGGGCGCGGCATCAGTGCGCGCCGGAGGCGTTGAGCCCGACGACGCCGAGGATGATCAGCGCGATCGAGCCGACCTTCAGCGCGGTCGCGGGCTCGCCGAGCGCGGCCATGCCGATCACGGCGATCGCCGCCGTCCCCGCGCCGGCCCAGATCGCGTACGTGGTCCCGACCGGGATGTCGCGCAGGACGAGCGACAGCAGCCAGAACGAGAGCGCGTAGCCGAGCACGACGATCGCGCTCGGCAGCGGGCGGCTGAAGCCGTCGGCGTAGCGCAGCGAGATCGTCGCGGCGACCTCCGAGGCGATGGCGATGGCGAGCAGGATCCCGGCCGGCATGGGCCGTAACTATACCGTCCGGACGGTAACGCTACGGGGTGACGGACGCGCGGATGAAGTCGATGATGGCGGCGGTCGGGGCGCCGGGCGTGAAGACCTCGGCGACGCCGAGCTCCTTGAGCTCGGGGATGTCCTGCGCCGGGATCGTCCCGCCGACGGTGACCACCACGTCGCCCGCGTCCTGCTCGCGCAGCAGCGCGACGACGCGCGGCACGAGCGTCATGTGCGCGCCCGAGAGGATCGAGAGCCCGACGGCGTCGGCGTCCTCCTGCAGGACGGTCTCGACGATCTGCTCGGGCGTCTGGTGCAGCCCGGTGTAGATGACCTCCATGCCCGCGTCGCGCAGGGCGCGGGCGATGATCTTCGCGCCGCGGTCGTGGCCGTCGAGCCCCGGCTTGGCGACGACGACGCGGATCCGGCGGGCGGTGGTGGCTGCGGCCATGGCCGGATCGTAACCCGCCATGGCCGCGCCGCGCCTCAGCACCCTCAGCGGACGACGAGCTTCATCTTCTGGTCGCTCGCGCCGTGCACCGTGCAGATCAGCGTGTACGTGCCCTTCTTCGTGACCTTCTTCGTGAAGGTGCCGGACGACTTGGTCGGCGACCGGAACGTCGCCGGGCCCTTCGTCACGCTCACGTTGTGGACGCTCTTGCCGATCCACTTCCACGTGACCTTCTTGCCCTTCGCCACGGTGACGGTCGGCACGCCGCTCTTGCGGACGAAGTAGTTGTCGCCCACGTTGATGGCGGCCCCCGCGACGGCGGGCGCCACGGCGGGGCCGAGCAGGCCGGCGATGACGAGCGGGGCGATCAGCTTGCGCAAGGAGGACCTCCGGAGACGGGGACGGCTGGCGGTACGCACGCGTGCCCGCGCCGGTTCGAACTGGGCCGGGAGTGTAGGCGCACCGGCGGTGTTTCCGGTCCGGCTCCGCCTGGGTAGATCAGCCTCGTCGCCCGTCGCCGGGGCGTCCAGCCCCTCGTAGGAGAGCCGTCATGCCGTACCTCCACTGCCCCCGCTGCCACCGCACCGCCTGGATGCGGTCCCGCAAGACCGAGGAGGCGATCGCGTGCCGGCACTGCGGCACGACGCTGACCGCGGTCACCGTGGACGAGACCGCGTTCCTGACCGGCGCCGTGCGCGAGCGGTTCGCCCGCGACGCCCGCCGCAACGCCGGCCGCACGCGCTTCGTGCGCGAGGCGCCGCGACTCACCGAATAGCGTCGCCGAGCAGCGCGCGGGCGATGACGAGCCGCTGGATCTCGCTCGTCCCCTCGTAGATCTCGGTGATCTTCGCGTCGCGGTAGTAGCGCTCGGCCGGGAACTCGGTCGTGTAGCCGTAGCCGCCGAGGATCTGGATCGCCTCGCCGGTCTGGCGCCGGGCGACGCCCGACGCGAACAGCTTCGCCTGGGCGCCCTCGACCGTGTGCGGCAGGCCCGCGTCCTTGAGCCGCGCCGCGCGCCAGACGAGCGCGCGCGCCGCCTCGATCTCGGTCTGCATGTCGGCGAGCTTCTGCTGGATCGCGCCGAGCCGGGCGATCGGGGCGCCGAACGCGTGGCGCTCCTGCGCGTAGCCCGCGGCGAGGTCGAGCCCGGCCTGGGCGATGCCGACCGCCTGGGCCGCGATCCCGATCCGGCCGGCGTCGAGCGTCCGGAGCGCGATCCGCATGCCCGCCCCGGCGTCGCCGAGCCGCTCGCCGGGGGCGCCGTCCAGCGCCAGGTCGGCGGTCGAGGACGAGTGCAGCCCGAGCTTGCCGGCCTCGCGCAGGACCTCGACCCCGGGCGCGTCGCCGCGGACGACGTAGGCGCTGACGCGGTCGTCCTCGGTGTCGCGCGCGAAGACGATGATCGTCGCGGCGTGCGAGCCGTTGGTCACCCACTGCTTCGTGCCGCTCAGCCGGCCGTCGCTCGCGCGGGTCCGGAGCGCGCCCGCGTCGGAGCCGGAGCCCGGCTCGGTCAGCGCGAAGGCGCCGATCTCCGCGCCGCTCGCGAGCGGCCGGGACCCAGCGCTCGCCGCCGTGGGCGAGCAGCGGCAGCGTGCACGCGCTCGTGTGCACGGCGACCGTGACGCCGACGCCGGCGTCGGCGCGCGAGAGCTCCTCGAGCACGAGCACGTAGGCGAGGAAGTCGGCGCCGGCGCCGCCGTGCTCCTCCGGGACGCAGACGCCCATCAGGCCGAGGTCGCCGAGATCGGAGAACAGCGCGCGCGGGAACGTGTGCTCGCGGTCCCACTCCGCGGCGTGCGGCGCGATCCGCTCGGCGGCGAAGCGCGCCGCGAGGTCGCGGATCTCGCGCTGCTCGGCGGTCAGCTCGTGCAGGCTCATCGGCGGCGCAGGGGGATCACGTTCGGCAGCCGGCGCGGCGGGGTCGAGCGGCGGCTGAGGACGACCGAGCCGAGCCCGCCGAGCGCGGCGGCGAGCGCGAGCGCCCCGCCGGCGCGCAGGCGCCGCCCGAGCTGCTCGAAGCGCAGCACCTCCCAGCCCTCGGCGCGGGCGACGCGGCCGAGCTCGGCGTCCGGGTTGACCGCGACCGGGTGGCCGACGAGCCGCAGCATCGGCAGGTCGGACTCGGAGTCCGAGTACGCCCAGCTCGCGCCGAGGTCGATGTCCTCGCGCCGCGCCAGCTCGCGGATCGCCTCCGCCTTGCCCTCGCGGTAGGTGAACGGGCCGCCGGCCCGGCCGGTGTAGTGGCCGCCGACGACCTCGGAGACGCTGCCGACGGCGCCGTCGAAGGTGAGGACGATCGCCATCAGCTCGGCCATCTCCTGCGAGGCGGCGGTGCAGATGAAGATCGGGCGGCCGGCGTCCTGGTGCTCGTAGGCGATCTCGAGCATCCGCGGGTACAGCCGCGGGAGCACGCCGGCGAGCACGTCCGGCGCGAGCCGCTGCAGGTCGCGCACGCGGACGCCCTCGAGCGTCTGCCCGACGCGCTCGCGCAGCCGGTCGGTCGCGGCGTCGGTCGAGCCGCGCAGGCGGAAGCGCAGGTTCTCCCACGCGTCGGTCGCCAGGTCGCGCCGCGACATCAGCCCGGCGCGGTAGGCGGCGCGGCCGAACTGGAACGCGGACGAGCCGGCGATCAGCGTCCGGTCGAGGTCGAAGAAGGCCGCCCCGCGCTCGTCCGGCCGCCGCAGCGCGGCGCCGCCGGGCGGCGGCGGGAGGATGTGCGGGCGCTCGGTCACACCCGTACGACGATCGCGTCGCCCTGGCCGCCGCCGGAGCAGATCGCGGCGCAGCCGAGCCCGCCGCCGCGGCGCCGCAGCTCGTGCACGAGCGCGCCGAGGATGCGCGCGCCGGAGGCGCCGATCGGATGGCCGATGGCGACCGCGCCGCCGTTGACGTTCACGCGGTCCTCGTCGACGTTGAGCATCCGGATCGAGTTCAGCGCGACCGAGGCGAACGCCTCGTTGATCTCCCACAGGTCGATGTCGCCGGGCTGCATCCCGATCCGGTCGAGCGCCTTGATCGCCGCGTTCGCGGGCGTGCGGGCGAGGTAGGCGTAGTCGTCGGCGACCTGGGCCTGGCTGAGGATCTCGGCGAGGATCTCCTTGCCCTCGCGCTCGGCCCAGTCCTCGGACGCGAGCACGAGCGCGCCCGCGCCGTCGTTGACGCCGGGCGAGTTGCCGGCGGTGTGCGAGCCCTCCTTCGAGGCGAGCCCGGGCAGCTTCGCGAGCGTCTCGAGGCTGGAGTCGCGGCGCGGCGCCTCGTCGACCTCGACCACGGTGTCGCCCTTGCGGCCCTTGACGGTGACGGCGACGATCTCCTCGGGCAGGCGGCCGTCGTCGGTCGCCGCGATCACGCGCTCGTGCGAGCGCAGCGCCCAGCGGTCCATGTCCGCGCGCGTCATCTCGAGCTCGTCGCCGACCTCGGTCGCCTCGACGAACATCTGCTTGCCGGTGAACGGGTTGGTGAGCCCGTCGTGGACCATCGCGTCGAGCGCCTTCATGTCCCCCATCCGCGCGCCGAAGCGGGCCTGCGGCAGGAGGTACGGCGCCTGCGACATCGACTCCATCCCGCCGGCGACGGCGACCTCGACGTCGCCGGCGCGGATCGCCGCGTCGAGGATCCCGGTCGCGCGGACGCCCGACGCGCAGACCTTGTTGATCGTCTCGGAGGAGACCTCCTTCGGGATGCCGGCGTTGATCTGCGCCTGGCGCGAGGGGATCTGCCCGACGCCCGCCTGGAGGACCTGGCCCATCACGACGTGGTCGACCTGCTCCGGCTCGACGTCCGCCCGCTCGAGCGCGGCCGCGATGGCGATCCCGCCGAGGTCCGTGGCCTTGAGCGTGGAGAGGCCGCCGCCGAGCTTGCCGACGGGGGTCCGGGCGGTTCCGAGGATCACGGTCTTGGGCATGGGTCTGACGATAGCCTCCGGCGATCGACGTCCGAGCCACCACCGACGCGCCGGCCGACACCGGGGCGGACACGATCGTCGTCGGCGTCTTCGACGGCAAGGGCATCCCCCACGACGTCTCCGACGGCGCCCTTGGCGCGCTCGTGGAATCCGGCGAGGCGCGGTCGGAGCTGCGCTCGCTCGCGGTCGCGCACGCGGCGGGGAAGCGCTGGATCCTCGCCGGCGGCGGATCGCGCGACGACTTCGACGGCGAGCGGGCGCGGCTGGTCGCGGCGGCCGCGCTGGGGCGCGCGCGCGAGCTCGGCGCGCGCTCGCTCTGCTGGGAGCTGCCGCACAAGGTGCCCGACGCGGTCGCGGGCGCGATCGTCGAGGGGACGCTGCTGGCCGCGTACCGCTACGTCGACTTCAAGTCCGACCCGGGCGCGGACCGCGCGCCCGCCGAGCTGATCGTCTCGGCGCACCACGACGTCGCGCGGGCCGTCGAGCTGGGGCGCGTGGGCGCGGTGGCGGCGAACCGGGCGCGCGACCTGATGAACGCGCCGCCGAACGCGATGACGCCGGAGGCGCTGGCCGAGCACGCGCGGGCGCTGCCGGGCGTGGCCGTCGAGGTGCTGGGCCGGGCGGAGATCGAGGCGGCCGGGATGGGCGCGTTCGCCGCCGTCGCGCAGGGGTCGGTGAACGAGCCGCGCCTGATCACGGCGCGCTACGAGCCGCCCGGGGCGGCCGGGCCGCTCGTCGGGATCGTCGGCAAGGCGGTGACGTTCGACTCCGGCGGCTACTCGATCAAGCCGGCGGCGCGGATGCACGAGATGAAGTTCGACATGGGCGGCGGGGCGGCGGCGCTCGAGGCGACCCGCGCGATCGCGGAGCTCGGGCTGCCGATCCGGCTCCTGACCGTGGTCGGGGCGACCGAGAACCTCGTCTCCGGCGGCGCGGTCCGGCCGGGCGACATCGTCCGCACCCGGGCCGGGATCACGATCGAGGTCAACAACACCGACGCCGAGGGCCGGCTCGTGCTGGCCGACTGCCTGACCCACGCGCGCGAGGCGGGCGCCGAGCGGCTGATCGACCTCGCGACGCTGACCGGCGGCGTGATCAGCGCGTTCGGGAACGTGCACGCCGCGCTGATGGGCAACGACGACGCCTGGTGCGACGCCGTCCGCGCCGCGGGCGAGGCGACCGGCGAGCGCGTCTGGCGGATGCCGCTCGACCCGGCCTACGACGAGCTGATCAAGGGCACGCTACGCCGATCTGATCAACTCGAGCGAGGGTCGCAAGGCGCAGTCGATCACGGCGGCGTCGCTGCTCGCGCGGTTCGCCGGCGACGTGCCGTGGGCGCACCTCGACATCGCCGGGGTCGCCGACGGGCTCGGCAAGCCGTACGCGCAGAAGGGCGCCTCGGGCTGGGGCGTGCGGCTCCTGCTCGAGCTGGCGGGCGCGTCCGACCCGGGCTGATGGCGCCGCGCCTGGCCGCGCTCGCCGCGCTGCTGCTCGTCGCGGGCTGCGGCGGCGATCCGGCGGCGGCGCCCCGGGACGCGGCGGCGACGGCCGGCCCGCCCCACGTCGTGCTGCGCTTCCCCGCGAGCGACGGCCGCCGCCTCCACGGCCGGCTGACGCCCGCCGCGCGCCCGCACGCGCCCGCGGTCGTGCTCGTGCACGGGCTCTACGGCGAGCCCGCCCAGTGGGACCGGTTCGCACGGTCCTCCACCGGGCCGGGTTCGCCACGCTCGCCTACGCCTCGCGCAGCGACCACCAGCCGGACGAAGGGGTGCTCGCGCGCGACCTCGTCGGCGCGGTGCGGGCGCTGCGCGCCCGGCCCGAGATCGACCCCGACCGGGTCGCGCTGGCCGGCTCCAGCGTCGGCGGCTCGACCGTGGCGTACGCGCTCGGCACGCGCCCCGGGCTGCCCGTCCGGGGCGGCGTCGCGTTCTCGGCGCTCGAGGGCCCGCGCGAGCGCGCGCTGGGCGCGCGCCACGCGCTTCCGCCCGCACGGCCTGCTGCTGATCACCGACCGGCGCGAGGCGGGCAACGCGCGCGCGCTGCGCGCCGACGCGCACGGGGAGGGCACGACGATCCACGTCACGGAGGCGACCGGGCACGGCACCGCGCTGGTGGCCGATCCGGAGGCCCGCGACCGCGCGCTCGCCTGGCTCGAGCGGGTCACCGCATGACGCCGCCCGCTTCAATGGCCTGATGGACTTCGACCTCTCCCCCGACCACGAGCTGATCCGGCGGACGGTGCGCGCGTTCGCCGAGGGCGAGATCGCGCCGGTGGCCGAGGAGCTGGACCGCGAGAAGCGGTTCCCGTACGAGATCGTGGCGCAGCTCGGCGAGCTGGGGCTGATGGGGATCCCGTTCCCGGAGGAGGTCGGCGGCGCGGGCGGCGACACGCTCGCCTACGCGATCGCGGTCGAGGAGCTCGCGCGCGTCGACTCCTCCGTGGCGATCACGATGTGCGCGCACACGTCGCTGGGCACGCAGCCGATCTACCTGTTCGGGAGCGCCGAGCAGAAGGAGGAGTGGCTGCCGGAGCTGACCGCCGGGCGGCGGCTGGGCGCGTTCGGGCTGACCGAGCCGGAGGCGGGCTCGGACGCCGGGAACGTGCGCACCCGCGCGCGGCTGGAGTCCGGCGAGTGGGTGATCGACGGCGCCAAGCAGTTCATCACCAACGCCGGGACCGACATCTCCGGCGTGGTCTGCATCACCGCGCGGACCGGCGACGACGAGATCCGCAACCTGATCGTGGCGAACGGGACGCCCGGCTACGCGCAGGGCGAGCCGTACCGGAAGATGGGCTGGAACGCGTCGGACACGCGGCCGCTGAGCTTCGACGACTGCCGCGTCCCGGAGGACGCGCTGCTCGGGCCGCGCGGGGCCGGCTTCCGGCAGTTCCTGCGGATCCTCGACATCGGCCGGATCGGCGTCGCCGCGATGGGCGTCGGCCTCGCGCAGGGCGCCCTGGACGAGGCGCTCGCCTACGCGCGCGAGCGGCGCGCGTTCGGGCAGCCGATCTCCAAGTTCCAGGCGATCCAGGCCAAGCTCGCCGACATGGCGACGGAGATCGAGGCCGCGCGCCTGCTGACCTACAAGGCCGCGCGGCTCAAGGACGCCGGGCGCGACTTCACGCTCACCGCCGCGCAGGCGAAGCTCAAGACCGGGCGGCTCGCGGTCCGCTGCGCCGAGGAGGCCGTCCAGATCCACGGCGGCTACGGCTACATCGAGGAGTACCCGGTCTGCCGCTTCTACCGCGACGCGAAGATCCTCACCATCGGCGAGGGCACCGACGAGGTGCAGCAGATGGTCATCGCCCGCGCGCTGGGGGCGTAGCCGCTGCGCGCGCTGGCCCTGTGGGCGGTGCTGTTCGCCGTCTACGCCGCGACGCTCGGGGTCGGCCCGCGCCGGGCGGGCGACGAGGGGCACCGGCTCGTCGGCGCGGCCGCGGTGACGCGCGGGGAGTGGACCGACCTCGCCGGCGCGTACCGGGCGCGTGTGTGGGAGGACTGGGGCGGGCCGGCGGTCCGGCCCGCGGGCGCGGTCGTCGCGGGGCGGCGGGTCGAGCCGTACGGGATCGGGATGTCGCTGCTGATCGCGCCGGCCTACGCGGTCGGCGGCGCGCTCGCGGTCGAGCTGTTCATGGCGGCGGTGGCCGCGCTGGCGTTCGTGCTCGCCGCGGCGCTCGCGCGGCGCGTGGTGCCGGACCCGTGGGCGACGTGGGCCGCGGTGCTGGCGGCGCTCTCGCCGCCGGCGCTCGCCCAGGCGACGGCGGTCGCGCCGCTGCTGCCCGCCGGCGCGCTGCTGTGCGCCGCCGCGCTGTGCGCGCTGCGCGCCCGCGAGCGGCCGCTGATGCGCAACGCGTTCGGCGGCGGGCTCGCGCTCGCGCTCCTGCCGTGGCTCGACCCGTGGCTGCTGGTCCCGGCCGCGCCGGTCGCGTTCCTGCTCGCGCGCTGGACGGCGCGCCGCGGCCGCTCGGTCGTCGCGCTCGGCTCGCTCGAGATCCAGCTCGCCTCGCTCGTGTTCTACGCGTCGCTGAACGAGCGGCTGTACGGCGGGCTCACGCCGCTGGCGGTGGCGGACCCGCCGGCGACGGGCGCGTCGTCGCTCGCCGACTACGCCGGCGCGGCTGCCGCGCCTCGCCGGCGCGGGGCTCGAGCGCGACGCCGGGCTGCTGCGCTGGGCGCCGGTGGTGGCGCTCGTGCTGCTCGGCGCGTGGCTGCTGTGGCGCTCGCGCCGGGTCCGGCTCGCGCGGCTCGTGGCCGAGCAGCGCGACGCCGAGCACGCGGCGTTCCTCGCGCTCGCCGTCTGCGGCGCCCAGCTGATCGCCGCGGCGTTCACGACGCCGTCGCTCGCCGGGCTCGGCGCCGCGCTCGTGCCCGCGCTGCCGTGCGCGGTCGCGCCGATGGCGTGGGGCCTGCGGCACGCGCCGGTCGCGGGCTGGCTGCTCGGGGCGCTGACGCTGGCGGGATCGGTCTGGCTCGTGGCCGAGGGCGCGTGGTCGGCGTCGTCGGACGCGCCGTGGGGGCCGCTCGTGCGCGTGTTCCCGGTCGACGGGAGCGCGGGCGCGACCGTCGTCGCCGTGGGTGCCGCCGTCGTGGTCGCCGCCGCCGTCGTGTTCGACCTCCGGCGGTCGCGGGGCGCGTTCGAACTGCGGCATTGAGGGGAGCACGGACCGGGCGGTCGCGAGGTCAACGCAGCACGGGCTCGGATGGCGAGCGGGCGTGCTGCGTTGGCACGGCTCTGCGAGGTCGACGCAGCACCGGCGGAGGGATCGACGGGCTCGTGCTGCGTTGACCAGGTCCGCCGGGACCCGCTTCCTTCAATGCCGCCGTTGACGTTCGTCCCTCAGACGCGGCGCGCGGCGTCGGACGCGTCGACCGCGCCGCGCTCCAGCACCGCGCTCGCGGCGCTGGCCGGATCGAGCCGCCGCGCGACGACCTCGTCGAGCAGCGCCTGGATCTCGGGGTCCTCGGTGAGCGACGCCTCGAGCGCGCGGCGGAGCCGCACCGTCGCCAGGCCGAGCACCTCGTTGAAGAGGTTGCGGCGGCGGCGCTCGGAGAGCAGCCCCTCGGACTCCACGAAGGCGCGGTGCTCGGCGAGCTTCGCGGCGAGCTCCTCGACGCCCTCGCCGCGGACGCGCCTCCGTCTTGACGATCGGGACGCTCCAGCCGCCCTCGGCCGGCGCGAGCGTGAGCACGCCCCGGATCTCGCGGACCATCGTGTCGGTCAGCGGATGGTCGGCCTTGTTGACCACGATCACGTCCGGGATCTCCATGATGCCCGCCTTGAGCGCCTGGATCGAGTCGCCGCTGCCGGGGATCATCACGAGCACGACGGAGTCGGCGTGGTCGATCACGTCGACCTCCGCCTGGCCGACCCCGACGGTCTCGAGGAACACGTCGTCGCGGCCGGCGGCGTCCATCAGCAGCGCGGCCTGGAGCGCGGCCTCGGCCAGCCCGCCGAGCGCGCCGCGCGTCGCCATCGAGCGGATGAAGACGCCCGGGTCGAGGAAGTGCTCGGTCAGCCGGATCCGGTCGCCGAGCAGCGCGCCGCCGCGGAACGGCGAGCTCGGGTCGATCGACAGCACCGCGACCGTGCGCTCGAGCGCGCGCTGGTGGGTGACGAGCGCCCCGATCAGCGTCGACTTGCCCGCGCCGGGCGGCCCGGTGAACCCGACGACCTGCGCGCGGCCGGTCTGCGGATAGACCTCGCGGACGAGCGCCCAGCCCTCCGGGTCGTCGTCCTCGACGAGCGAGATGCCGCGCGCCAGCGCGCGCTTGTCGCCCGCGAGGAGGCGCTCGGCGAGGGAACGGTCGTCCGCCATCGGGCGGGGATCATCGCAGCCACCTAGGATCGGCGGCGCAGATGACGACCGCTCACCGAGCCACCCGACGAGCGAAGCGGTGACGAGGCCCCGGCCGAGGCAGACCCTCGTCCGCGGCGCGCCGATGCCGCCCTCCGGCGGCCCGCGCGCGCTGCTCCGGTTCGCGCGCGCCAACGGGATGCTCAACGCGAAGTACGGCCGGCTCGTGCTGCGCTGGGCGTGGCTCAAGCTGCGCTGGCGCGGCCGGCTGACGACCGACGGGCTGTGCTTCGTCGGCCCCGGCGTGACGTTCGAGATCGGCCGCGGCGCCACGCTGCACCTCGGCCGCTGGTCGTGGATCGGCCACGGGACGAAGGTCCGCGTCCACGAGGGCGAGGCGTCGATCGGGGCGAAGACCGTGCTCGGGCAGGAGTGCACGATCTCGGCCTTCCAGCACGTGGCGATCGGCCGCGAGTGCATCGTCGCCGACCGCGTGATGCTGATCGACTTCGACCACGGCGTCGTCGAGGTCGAGCGGCCGGTCCGGCTGCAGGGGATCTACAAGCGCGACGTGAACGTCGGCAACAACTGCTGGATCGGCTACGGCGCCTGCATCCTGCGCGGCGTCACCGTCGGCGACAACTGCGTGATCGGGACGAACACGGTCGTGACGAAGGACGTGCCCGACAACGCGGTCGTCGCGGGCGCCCCGGCGCGGACGCTGCGGATGCGCCCGGCGCCGAGGCGGCTGCGATGGAAGTAGATGTGCGGGGCGGCGCCCCCCGGTGCCGCCCCGCACGTATTCGCGCTCCCCAGCGCGAAGCTTGTTAGGTCATCCCTGGCCGCAGACCGGCCACGGGCTCGTGCCGGCCTGCTTCAGCAGCGCCGCAGCGCGCTTGTCCTGCTCGGCCTCCGGCGCCTTCGCCGGATCGCCCTTGCCCCCCATTGCCCGCCAAGTCGATCGGGAGAACTGGTATTTGCCGCGGTACTGCCCGTCGGCCGAGACGGCGGTCGGATCGCCGCCCGACTCGCACTCGGCGATCCGGGCCAGCAGCTTGGACGGCGCCTTGGCCTTGGACGTCTTCTGCGCGGTGAGGCCGAGCGCGGCGGCGGTCTGCGGCCCGACGATGCCGTCGGCGTCGAGGCCGTGCTTGCGCTGGAAGCGCTTGACGGCGCGCCGGGTCTGCGGCCCGTAGACGCCGTCGGCCTCCAGGCCGAGCGCGCGTCTGGACGGCGGCGACGTCGACGCCCGGCACGACGGTCTTGGCCCCGCCGGTCGCCGCCTCCGCGGCGGTCGCGCCGCCGGCGCAGGCGAGCGTCAGCCCGAGCGCGGCCGCCGCGAGCAGCGGGCGGAGGCGCAGCCGACCTCGGGATGGGTCGGACGGGGACGGATCAGTTGTCGGCACGTATGAACCTCGCTGGTCATCACGCCTACGGGGTTAGCTGTCGGGCTCGCGCGTTGACCTGCGCTACGCCGCGCTCTGGCGGCGATTCGCCCCAGGAGCCTCAGGCTCCATTGGGTCCCCCGCTCCCGGCCGCACCTGGCGTCCGGGACTCGGCTGGTTCCACTTCAGGTCGGAGAGCATACGACCCTCGCGGACGGAATGCGTCGCGGCGTTCCGGTCAGGCTGCGAACAACGCCGTCGGATCGAGGTGCGGGGCGAGCCCGCGCAGCGCCGGCGGGTCCTCGCCGCCGAGCGCCGCGGCGAACGCCGCCGCGTGGCCGGCCGCGCGCTCGAGCGGGTAGTCGCCGGCGGTCCCGTGCGTGGCGAGGAAGGCCCAGTCCGACGACTGGAGCGCGAGCAGCTCGCGCAGCGCGCGCTCCGGCACCTCCGGCCCGGCCGCGAGCGCGCGCAGCTCGGCGTCGCGCTGGCGCCAGGCGAGCCCCGCCGCGCCGGGGCCGCTCCAGGTGGTGAGGTCGCGCGGCGCGCCCCACGACGTGACCGGCAGCGGCGGCGCCGGGTCGGCCGTCGCCGAGCAGCGCGTCGAGCGGCGCGACCCGCAGCCCGGCGCGCTCCGCCTCGTCGAGCACGGCGGCGAGCCAGAGCGGGCCCTCGTGCCAGTGCAGGCCGAGCAGCTCCGTGTCGACCGCGACGGTCGCCAGCCCGCCGTCGCGCACGCGCGCCGCCGCGGCGCGCACGAACGCCGCGGCGTCGGCCCGGGCCTGGGCGGTCGCGCGCTCCGGCTCGTACGCGCCGCCCGACGACCGCCCACGCCTGATGGCGCCGCTCGGTGAGCCGGTGCGTGTCGCGGTAGGCGCCGCGCGACGGGTAGCCGTCGCGCGCTCCAGACGAGCTCCAGCAGCGGGCGGTCGAGCGGGACGAGCAGCGGGCCCGCCGGCGAGCGCAGCGGCCGCCGCGGCGCGCCGAGCACGTCGGTCAGGTCGACGCAGACCGCCCGCACCCCGGCCTCCTCGAGCAGCGGGTCGAGCCACGGCGCGTGCGCGCACTCCGGCAGCCAGAGCCCGCCGCCCCACGCGCCGGACCGCGCCCGGTGCGCCGCGATCCCGGTCGCGAGCTGGAGCCGGACGCCGCCGGCGGTCGCCAGCAGCGGCAGGATCGCGTGGGTGGCGGCCGAGGTCCACGTCGCGTGCGCGGCGAGGCGCCCGGGGACGTCCGCGACGCGCTCCGCGGCGGCCGCGTACGCCGCCGCCGAGTGCTCGAGCGCCGCGCGCTCGCCGGGGTCGGACGTGGCGCGGAGGTCGAGCGCGTGCGACGCGGGCCGGATCTCGCGCAGGAACGACGCGCAGCGGTCGAGCGCGCCCGGGCGCCTCGAGCTGGTCGCCGAGCACCGGCGTGACCGACAGCGTCACGCGGCCGGGCGCCGCGTCGAGCACGTCGAGCAGCGGGACGTAGCACGCGGCGACCGCCTCCCACAGCCACTCCTCGCCGAACGGCCACGTCCCGAAGCCCTCGACGTAGGGCATGTGGGTGTGGAGGACGAGGGCGAGCGCGCCGCGCGGCGTCATGGCCGCAGGACGGCGAGCAGGTCGAGCGCCCGCTCGAGCCCGTCGCGGCGCAGGCGGAAGTCGCGCACGGAGATCGCCGGCGTGAAGCGGTCGTAGAACGGCTTCGTGATCCCGAGCCGCGCGTGGACCGCGTCCCAGCCCGCGTGCTCGATCGCCCACTGGTGGGCGCGGAGCCGGCGGGCGTGGAACAGCCCGAGCAGCTCGACGTGCGCGAAGTGGCGCTCGCACAGCGCGCGGTACTCCTCCGGCCGGTACTCGCGCACGTGCCAGGGATTGCCGGAGCGCTCGGCGCCCGCCGGCGCGAGCGTGAGGACGTTCGGCGTCGAGACGTAGGCGACGCCGCCCGGCCCGACGAGCTCGCGCAGGTGGTCGAGCACCGCGCCCGGGGTCCTGGACGTGCTCGATCGTCTGCAGGAACACGACGCAGTCGACGTCGCCCGTCCAGGTCTCGACCATGTCGCGCTCGAAGCGGACGCCGCCGCCCGTGTACTTCAGCCGCGCGTGCTCGAACGCCTCCGGGTTGGCGTCGACGCCGACGACCGACGCCGCCGTCCGCCCCAGCACGGCGCTGCCGTAGCCCTCGCCGCACGCGAGGTCGACGATCCGGCGCCCGTGCGCGCGCTCCGCGATCCACTCGTAGACGGCCAGGTGGCGCTGAACCAGTAGTTCTCCTCCGGCACGTCCGGGAGCGTGCGCTCGCCGGTGAGGTGGAGCGGGGGGACGCCGGGCGGCTGGTCGCGCTGGACGTAGAGCTCGGCCACGCGGCCGGAGGCTAGCCGGAGACGGCGCGGTAGCGCTCGATCGCCCGCTCGCGCTCGCGCTTGTGGTCGACGATCGGCGCCGGGTAGTCGCGGCCGATCACGCAGCCGGCGGCCTCCTGCTCGGCGTCGGTCATCGTCCACGGCTCGGCGAGCCGCTCGACCGGCACGTCGCGCAGCTCCGGGCACCAGCGGCGGACGTACGCGCCGTCCGGGTCGTGGCGCTCCTGCTGGGCGGACGGGTTGTACAGCCGCCGGAAGTACGGCGCCGGATCGACGCCGATCGAGGTGATCCACTGCCAGTTGCCGTTGTTCTGCGCCTCGTCGCCGCACAGGAGATGGCGCATGAAGTGCGCCTCGCCGAGCCGCCAGTCGAGGTGCAGGTCCTTGGTCAGGAACGAGGCGACGATCAGCCGCGCGCGGTTGTGCATCCAGCCCTCGTGCAGGAGCTGGCGCATCCCGGCGTCGACGACCGGGATAGCCGGTGCGCCCCGCCTGCCAGGCCTCGAGCGCGTCGTCGTCGGACGCCCACTCGAGCGCCTCGAACGCCTCCTTGTACGCGTGCTGCGCGTTGCGGGGGTGGTTGAGCAGGACGTGCGCGTAGAAGTCGCGCCAGGCGAGCTGGCGCACGAACGCGCCGGTCCCGCGGCCGCCCTTGTCGCGCGCCCGCGCCTCGACCTCGCGCGCCGACACGCAGCCGAAGTGCAGGTACGGCGAGAGCCGGGAGGTGCCGCCGGCGAGCCGGTCGTGGCGGTCGGCGTAGCGCTCGATCGCCGTCGGCGAGCCAGCGCGAGAGCGCGCTCGCGCGCGGCCGCCTCCCCGGGCGCGAACGGCTCGGCCGCCTCAGGCTCCGGGCCCTTCGGGATGTCGCCGGCGGCGAGGTCCGACGGCACGTGCAGCGCGCGCGGCGCGCCGTGGACGTCGCGCCGCGGGCAGCTGCTCCCAGGCGCGCCAGAACGGGCTGAAGACGACGAACGGCTTGCCCTGCTTCGTCGCGGGCTTCCCCACGTCGGCGACGAAGTTGCCCGGATGGCGGCGGACCTCGGCGACGCCGTCGAGCGCGTCGGTCACGCGCCGGTCGCGCGCCATCGCGAACGGGGAGACGTCGGACGCGAAGTGGACCGTCTCCGCGCCGACTTCGCGCGCGATCCGCGGGAGCACGTGCTCCGGCCGCCCGGCGCGGACGAACAGCTGCCCGCCGCGGTCGCGCAGCGCGCCGCGCAGCTCGCGCAGCGACGCGAGCATGAACCACGCCCGGTTGCGCGACGGGAAGCGCCCCGCGTCGAGCAGCCGCGGGTCGAGCACGAACAGCGGGACGACCCGGTCGGCGTCGCGGTGGGCGGCCGTCAGCGCGGGGTGATCGTGCACGCGGAGATCGCGCCGGAACCAGACGATCGCGGTGCGCATCAGCAGGGATACGGGCGAGTGGGCCGGCGCGACCATCGGGGTACGCTTCGCCCATGGGGCCGCTCGTGCGCGACTTCCCGCTCTTCCCGCTCGGGCTGGTGGCGCTGCCGAGCGAGCTGGTCCCGCTGCACATCTTCGAGGAGCGCTACAAGACGATGATGGCCCGCGTCCTCGAGGAGGAGGGCGAGTTCGGGATCGTCTGGGTGTCCGACGACGGGCTGCGGCCGATCGGCTGCGCGTGCGAGGTCGCCGAGGTGCTCGAGCGGATGCCCGACGGGCGGCTCAACCTCGTCGCGCGCGGCACGCGCGCGTTCCGGATCGAGCGCCGCCAGGACGAGCTCGCCTACCCGGCCGGCGTCGTCGAGTTCCTCGAGGACCGCGCCGAGGACCTCGACGGCGACGCCGCCGCCGCGGCGCACGCGATCTACGCCGACCTCGTCGCGCAGGCGACGGACCGGACGCCGGACGCCGACGAGGTCGGCGCGATGTCCGCCTACGAGATGGCGGCGACCGTCGACTTCGGGCTCGAGGCCAAGCAGGGCCTGCTCGACCTGCGCTCGGAGTCGGCCCGGCTCAAGCTCGTGACGCGGCTGTTCCGCGGCGCGATCAAGCGGCTGGACTTCGTCGAGCGCGCCCAGGCGCGGGCGCGCTCGAACGGCAAGGTCCACTTCGACGGCTAGCCGCCGAGCAGCGCCAGCACCGAGCCGGCGCGGGCCGCGCGGGCGATGCCGGCGGCGTCCGCGCCGTCGTCGGTGCGGAGCTCCGGGTCCGCGCCGGCGCGCAGCAGCGCCTCGGCCGTCGCCTCGTCGTCGTGCTGCGCGGCGGCGTGCAGCGCGGTGAAGCCGCCGGTCTGGCGCGCGTCGGGGTCGGCGCCCGCGTCGAGCAGCAGCCGGGCGGACTCCGCGTCCTGCGCCGCGGCGGCGGAGTGCAGCGGGCGCAGGCCGCCGCCGGCCGGCTCGTTCGGGCTCGCCCCCGCCTGCAGCAGCAGGCGGACGGCGGCCGGGCCGCCGAGGAAGGCGGCGAGGTGCAGGGCGGTGAAGCCGTCGGCGGCGTGCTCGTGCGCCAGCCCGGGATCGGCGGCGAGGTCGCGCCCGAGGTCCTCGGCCCAGCCGAGCGCCGCGTGGTCGAACCCGTCGAGCGGCGGGACGGCGGCCAGCAGCGCGGCGAGCGCGGCCGGCTGGCGGTGGTAGAGCGCGATCCGGACCGCCGAGACGCCGTCGTCGGTCGTCGCGGCGAGCGCCGGCTCGCGCGCCACGAGCCGCTCGATCGCCGGGACGTCGCCCGTCTTGACCGCCGCGATCAGCGTGTCCGCGGCCGCCATCAGCGCTCGATCCCGCAGACGCGCTCGGTGACGTCCTTCGTGAACGCGGCGAGCCGCTGGAACGTGTTCGGGATCCCGGCGCTGCGGTCGGAGAAGGCGATCGACCCGCCCTCCATCCGGACGGCGTAGGAGAGGTCGGTGCCCGGGCCCTTCGGCAGCTGGATGTCGAGCTGCGCCTGCGGCTCGAGGTCGCGCTCGAGCTGGCGCGCCTTCAGCAGGCGGTCGGCGTCGAGCGGATGCTCGTCCCCGTTGCAGGTGACGCTGCCGCCGTCGTTGACGAGCAGCTCGACGTTCGCGTTCGGGTCGGGGCCGCTGCGGTCGACCACGAACAGGTCGGGCGACGGCGTGCCGCAGCCCGCGACGACGAGCGCCGCGAGGACGAGGGCGGCGAGCGCCGCCCTCACACGACCACCAGGCGCGCGTCGCCGGCCTCGCGCAGGAAGCGCGGGGTGGAGCACACGCCGTCGAGCCGCTCGGCGATCGCGCCGCGGTCGGCGCCGGTCGTCTCGACCGCCGCGGCGCAGGCCCAGATCGCGCAGTCCGGCAGCTCGGCGGCCGTGTCGCGCAGCTCGGCGAGCGAGCGCGCGAACGTGGCCCGGCCCGGCTCGCTCAGCGCCGGCACGGCGCCAGGGCGCAGCGCGAGCGCCTCGAGCCGCGGGTCGAGCAGCGGCGCCAGCGCGCCGAACGTGGCCAGCCCGAGCGCGCGCTCGCCCTCGGCGGCGGTGGAGACCAGCAGCGAGAGCCCGGTGTAGAGGCGGTCGAGCCGCTCGGACGCGAGGATGACGGCGATCATGCTGTGCACAGATCGTATGGACACGACGCTCGACGCCCGCGGCCTCGCCTGCCCGCTCCCCGCCGTCAAGGCGCGGCGGGCGCTCGCGGCCGTGCCGCCGGGCGCGGCGCTGGTGGTCCTGGCGACCGACCCCGAGGCGCCGATCGACGTCGCCGCGGTGGCGGCCGACGCGGGCTGCGCGTTCGCCGCCGACGAGGCCGGCGGCGTCTGGCGCCTGACGCTCAGGCGGCCAGCACCGCGTCCGCGCTGAGCCGCGCGAGCACCACGTCGGCGTCGCCGAGCCCGTCCGCGCCGTCGCGGGCGATCCCGATGGTGCGCATCCCCGCCGCGAGCCCGGCCGCGACGCCCGGGCCGGAGTCCTCGATCACCGCGCAGCGCCCCGGCGCCAGCCCGATCGCCTCCGCCGCCGCGAGGAACATGTCGGGCGCCGGCTTGCCGTGCTCGACCTCGTCGCCCGCCACGGTCACCGCGAACGCGTCGGTCAGCCCCGCGCGGGCGAGCGTCCGGTCCAGCCGCTCCCGCGGCGACGACGAGGCGACCGCGACGGTCACGCCGCGCGCGCGCAGCTCGCGCAGCGTCTCGAGCGCGTCGTCGAACGGGACCAGCCGCTCGTCGATGAGGCCGAACAGCGTCCCCGAGTAGGTCTCCCAGAACACCTCGCGCGGCGCCAGCCCGTCGATCCGGTCGGCGAAGAACGCGTGCACGCGCGCGTAGGGCAGGCCGATCAGCCCGCGCGTAGTCGGCGGCGTCGGGCACGTACCCGTAGGGCGCGAGCGACCGCTCCCACGCCGCTCGCGCGAGCGGCTCGGAGTCGACCAGCGTCCCGTCGCAGTCGAAGATGACGCCGGCGATCACCGGTGCGCGGTCGGGAAGCCGTACTCGGCGCCGCTCCGCTGCTGCGGCCAGCGCTCCGTGACGACCTTGCCGCGCGTGTAGAACTGGACGCCCTCGCGGCCGTGCACGTGCAGGTCGCCGAACAGCGAGTGCTTCCAGCCGCCGAACGAGAAGTACGCCATCGGCACCGGGATCGGGACGTTCACGCCGACCATGCCGGCCTGCACGCGGTGCTCGAACTCGCGCGCCGTGCGGCCGTCGGAGGTGAAGATCGCCGCGCCGTTGCCGTACTCGTTCTCGTTGACCAGCGCGAGCGCCTCCTCGAACGTCTCGGCGCGCAGCAGGATCAGCACCGGCCCGAAGATCTCCTCGCGGTAGATCGACATCTCCGGCGTGACGCGGTCGAACAGCGACGGGCCGACCCAGAAGCCGTCCTCGTGGCCGTCGACGCTCAGCCCGCGGCCGTCGCGCCGCAGCTCGGCGCCCTCGCCGACGCCGGCCTCGATCGCCCCGACCACGCGGTCGCGCGCGGCGCCGGTGACGAGCGGGCCCATCTCGGAGCCCTCCTCGGCGCCGGGGCCGACCTTGACGGCGTCGACGCGCGCCTCGAGCGCCTCGGCGAGCGCGTCGCCGGCCCCGCCGACCGCGACCGCGGCGGAGATCGCCATGCAGCGCTGACCGGCGGAGCCGTAGGCGGCGGAGGCGATCGCGTCCGCGGCGATCTCGACGTCGGCGTCGGGCATCACGACGGCGTGGTTCTTCGCCCCGCCGAGCGCCTGGACGCGCTTGCCGTGCCGCGGTCGCCGTCTCGTAGACGTAGCGCGCGATCGGCGTCGAGCCGACGAACGAGACCGAGGCCACGCCCGGGTGCGTGAGCAGCGCCTCGACGGCCTCGCGGTCGCCGTGGACCACGTTGAAGACGCCGTCCGGGAGCCCGGCCTCGGCGAGCCACTCGGCCATCAGGAGCGACGCCGACGGGTCCTTCTCGCTCGGCTTGAGGATGAAGGCGTTGCCGCACGCGAGCGCGAGCGGGTACATCCACATCGGGACCATCGCCGGGAAGTTGAACGGCGTGATGCCGACCGACACGCCGAGCGGCTGGCGCAGCGAGTGCGAGTCGACGCCGGTGCCGACCTGCTCGGACGCCTCGCCCTTGAGCAGGTGCGCCGCGCCGCAGGCGAACTCGACCACCTCGAGCCCGCGCTGGACCTCCCCGCGGGCGTCGTCGAGCGTCTTGCCGTGCTCGGCGGTGATCACGCGGGCGAGGTCGGTCGTCCGCGCGGCGAGCAGCTCGCGGTACTTGAACATGACGTTGGAGCGCTTGGCGAGCGACAGCTCGCTCCAGGTCGCGAAGCCGGCCTGGGCGACCGCGACGGCGCGGTCGACGTCGGCGCTGCTGGCGAAGGCGACGCGCCGGACGACGGTGCCGGTGGCGGGATCGGTGACCTCCCCGAAGCGGGAGGCCTCGGACACGCGCTCGCCCCCGATCCAGTGGGCGACGGTCTCGAGGGCGGTGGTGGTCATGGCCATTAGTATGCATCCGCCTTGACGAGCGCCGCCGTGTCGCCCGCCGAGCGGGCAGGGGAGGAGCGCGGTCCGCTGTGGATCGTGTTCGGCGGCCTGATGCTCGTCATGCTGCTGGCGGCGCTCGATCAGACGATCGTCGCCACGGCGCTGCCGACGATCGTCGGCGACCTCGGCGGGCTCGAGCACATCTCCTGGGTGACGAGCGCCTACCTGCTCGCGCAGACCGCGGTCACCCCGCTCTACGGCAAGCTCGGCGACCTCTACGGCCGCAAGCGGATCCTGCAGACCGCGGTGGTCATCTTCCTGATCGGCTCCGCGCTCTGCGGCCAGGCGCAGTCGATGACCGAGCTGATCGCCTTCCGCGCGGTCCAGGGCCTCGGCGCCGGCGGCCTGATCGTGCTCACCCAGGCGGTGATCGGCGACATCGTCCCGCCGCGCGAGCGCGGCCGCTACCAGGGGATCTTCGGCGGCGTGTTCGGGCTCGCGAGCGTCGCCGGGCCGCTGCTCGGCGGCTTCATCGTCCAGCACTGGTCGTGGCACTGGATCTTCTACGTCAACGTGCCGGTCGGGCTCGTCGCGCTCGTCGTGCTCGCCGTCACGCTGCCGCGGACCCAGGGCGCCGGCAAGCCGGTGATCGACTACCTCGGCACCGGCCTGCTGGCGGCGGGGCTCAGCGCGATCGTGCTCGTCACCAGCCTCGGCGGCACGACCTGGGAGTGGGCCTCGGCCGAGACCTACTTCACCGCGACGATCGGGATCGTCGCGCTCGTCGGGTTCGTGCTCGTCGAGCGGCGCGCGCCCGAGCCGGTGCTCCCGCTCGGGCTCTGGCGCGAGCGCGTGTTCCGCGTCGGCGGCGTGCTGTCGGCGATCGTCGGCTTCGCCCTGTTCGGCTCGGTGACGTTCCTGCCGCTCTACTTCCAGACCGTCGACGCCGCCTCGCCGTCCGAGTCGGGCCTGCGGATGATCCCGATGATGGCCGGGATCCTGATCACGTCGATCGCCTCCGGCCAGGCGATCGCGAAGCTCGGGCGCTACAAGGTGTTCCCCGTCGTCGGGACGGCGGTCATGGCGGTCGGGCTGCTGCTGCTCTCGCGGCTCGGCGTCGGGACGAGCACGGGGCTGGCCTCGCTCTACCTGTTCGTGCTCGGCGCGGGCCTCGGCCTGGTCATGCAGGTGCTCGTGCTCGCGGTCCAGAACAGCGTCCCCTACGAGACGCTCGGCACGGCGACGTCCGGGGTCACGCTGCTGCGCGGGGTCGGCGGCTCGCTCGGGACCGCGGCGTTCGGGGCGATCTTCACCAACAAGCTGATCGACGGGCTGAGCAGCGCGACGCTGCCGGCGCAGCTCCAGCAGGTGCTCGGCGGCGGCGGGCGGCTCACCGGCGATCAGGTCGAGCGGCTGCCGGAGATCGCCCGCGTCGCCTACCAGCAGGCGTACGTCGACGCGCTCTCCCCCGTCTTCCTCGCCGCCGCGGGCGTCGCCGCACTCGGCTTCCTGCTCAGCTGGCGCCTGCCCGAGCAGCCGCTGCGCGAGACGGCGAAGACGAGCCGCGGGCTGGAGGACGGGCTCGCCGCGCCGCGCAGCGCCGACTCGCTCGCGGAGCTCGACCGGCAGCTCTCGCTCGCGACGACGCGCGAGGCGCGGATGGAGTTCCACGAGAAGGTCGGCCGGCGGGTCGGCGCCGACCTCAGCCCGGGCGCGATCTGGGCGCTCGTCCGGATCGACTCGCTCGGGATGGCGGGCGCGCGGGCGATGGCGCAGGAGCGCGGCGTGCCGCAGGAGCGGATCGACGCCGTGCGCGCCGAGCTGCGCGAGCGCGGGCTCGTCGAGGACGTGGACGGGCACGCGGTCGAGACGCCGGCCGGGCGGGCGCTGATCGACCAGCTGCTCGCCGCGGTCCGCGACGAGCTCGCGCAGCGGATCACCGAGGGCACGGCGAGCCGGCCCGAGGTCGACCAGCTGCTGCGCCGGCTCGCGCGCGAGCTGGTCGGCGAGCGCCCGGGCTAGGCGAAGGCGACGGCGCCCGCCGCGGCGCGGGTCGCCGCCGCCCGAGAGCGCGCCGCCGCGCCGCTCGACCGCCTGGGCGCCGCCGAAGAACAGGTTGCGCTCGGAGAAGCGCACGATCGTGCGCTCCTGCGCCTCGAGCGCGCCGGTGTCGACGCCGGGCTCGGCGTAGACGATGTCGTCCTCGACGTGGATCCGCGGCGCGTCGATCGCCTCCTGCACGCCGCGGCCGTGGTCGATCACGCCGAGCACGACCTGGAGGATCGCGGAGCGGATCCGGTTCGAGCCGGCCGAGCCGAGCACGAGCCGCGGGCCGGCGTCGCCGAGCACGATCGTCGGGGCCATCATCGACGGCAGCCGGCGGCCCGGCGGATGCGCGTGGAAGCCGAACGGCGACAGGTCCTGCTCGCCCATCATGTTGTTCAGGTGGATGCCGGTGCCGGGCACCACCTCGCCGCAGCCCTCCCCGTTCGTGCACGTCACCGCGCAGGCCCAGCCCTCGTCGTCGGCCGCCGAGATGTGGGTGGTGGCGCCGAGCCGGCTCGCGGCGAAGCGCTCGAGGAAGCCGGGGTCGGCGAGCCCGGCGAGGAACGCCGGCGTCCGCTCGGCCTGGGCGGCCTCCATCGCGGCGACGACGGCGGCGACCGGCGGCGGCGGCACGTCGCGGTCGAGCAGCGCGAGCGCCCGCGCGAGCAGGACGCCGCCCGCGCTCGGCGGCGGGTTGGTCAGGACGGTCAGCCCGCGGTAGCCGATCCGCACCGGCGCGCGCGCGACCGCCGCGTAGGCGGCGAGGTCCTCACGGGTCAGCAGCCCGCCGCGCGCGCGGATCCAGTCCGACACCGCCGCGGCGATCGCGCCGGTGTAGAACGGCGCCGGGCCCTCGGCGGCGAGCAGCTCGAGCGCGTCGGCGAGCGCCGGGTCGCGGTGGACCTCGCCGACCCGCAGCGGCACGCCCGCGGGCATCAGCAGGGCGCGCGACTCCGCGGTCGCCGCGCTGATCGGCGCGAGGATCGCGAACAGGTACGCCTGCTGCTCGTTGACCTCGACGCCGTCGCGCGCGGCGCGCACGGCGGGCGCGACGAGCGCGTCGAGCGGGAGCCGGCCGAAGCGCTCGGCGGCCGCGGCGGTGCCGGCCACCGCGCCGTACGTGCCGGCCGCCGAGGCGCCGATGTTGAACGCCTGCACGGCGTCGCCGAAGTCGACGTCGACCGACCGCAGCGGCGCCGGCTCGGTGCCGGGCGGCAGCCCGCGGCCGGGCGCCTCGACGAAGAAGTCGAGCAGCACCGGCTCCGCGTCCGGCGGCGCGACGAGCATGTAGCCGCCCGCCCCGAGCCCGGTGAGCATCGGCTCGCAGACGAACGACATGAACATCGACGCGAGCGCGGCGTCCACGGCGTTGCCGCCGGCGCGGAGGGTGTCCGCGCCGGCACCGGCGGTGACGGGATGGCCCGCGGCGACGACGCCGCGCATTCTGCCTCGGCCTGCGGCCTCGTCACCGCTACGCTCGGGGCGGGTCAGAACCTCGGGATGTACTCGGGCACGTCGACGTCGATGCCGCGCGAGTCGCGCTCGCTGGCGCGGCAGGCGGCTCACGCGCGGCTCGCCGGCCGGCTCGCGCAGGCCGGCGCCGCGCTCCTCGGTGCCGCGGCGCGCGCTTCTCGCCGTAGCCCGTGGCCACGACCGTGACCCACACCTGGCCTCCTCGAGCTTCTCGTCGACCATCGCCCCGAAGATGATGTTCGCCTCGGGGTGGGCGGCGTCGGCGACGGCCTGGGCCGCCTCGTTGACCTCCCACAGCGACAGGTCGGAGCCGCCGGTGATCGACAGCAGGATCGAGCGCGCGCCCTCGAGCGTCGTCTCGAGCAGCGGCGAGGAGGCGGCCTGCGCGGCCGCGTCGGTCGCGCGCTTCTCGCCCTGGCCCATGCCGATGCCCAGCAGCGCCGGCCCGGCCTCGGACATGATCGTCCGCACGTCGGCGAAGTCGAGGTTGATCAGGCCGGGCAGCGTGATCAGGTCCGAGATCCCCTGGACGCCCTGGCGCAGCACGTCGTCGGCGACGCGGAACGCCTCCGTCATCGACGTCTGCTTGTCGAGCACCGAGAGCAGCTTGTTGTTCGGCACCACGATCAGCGTGTCGACCTCGTCGCCGAGCGCGTCGATCCCGGTCTCGGCGGCCCGCGCGCGGCGCGAGCCCTCGAACCCGAACGGCTTGGAGACGATCCCGACGGTGAGCGCGCCCAGCTCGCGGGCGATCCGCGCCACCACCGGCGCGCCGCCGGTGCCGGTGCCGCCGCCCTCGCCGGCGGTGATGAACACCATGTCGGCGCCCTTGAGCATCGCCTTGATGCGGTCGTAGTCCTCCATCGCGGCGTTGCGGCCGCGCTCGGGGTCGGAGCCCGAGCCCAGCCCGCGCGTCAGGTCCGCCCCGATCTGCAGGGTGCGGTCGGCGTCGGACTGCTGGAGCGACTGCGCGTCGGTGTTGATGGCCATGAACTCGACGCCGCCGACCTCGGCCTCGATCATCCGGTTGACCGCGTTGACGCCGGCGCCGCCGACGCCGACGACCCGCAGCTGCGGGCTCCCGACGGACTCGGGGGCGGGCGGGTGGTACGGCAGCGGCGCGGCCTCCTGCGGCGGGTGCGCGGAGGGCGGGCTCATCATGTTCTCGGGCAGGTCGGAGGAGAACGCGTGGCGCAGGCGCTCCTGCGGCGTGGGGACGCGCGGAGCGGGCGCCGGCTCGGGCTGGCTGCTCCGCGACCGGCTCTGCGACGGGCGGCGCCGCCGGCTCGGCCGGGGGCTCCTGCGCGGGGGCGGCCTGCGGCTCGAGCCCCTCCGTCTCGGTCTTGCGGAACAGCGCCGCCAGAGGGCCCTCGCGCATGCTCGCCCGCTTGCCGCTACCCATTCGAGAGCACCTCCTTCGCCAGCTGGCGATAGGCGTCGGCCGCCGTGCCGTTTGGATCGTACTTGAGCACCGACATCCCCTTGACCGGGGCCTCGGCGAACCGGACCGTCTTGCGGATCCGGGCCCCGAACACCCGGTCGCCGAAGTTCTCCTCGAGGATCTCGATCGCCTCCTTGGCGTGGAGCGTCCTGGTGTCGACCATCGTCGGCAGGATCCCGGCGATGACGACGTCGGGGTTCAGGTTCTCCTGGATCATCGCGAGGGTGTTCTGCAGCTGGATCAGGCCGCGCATGGACAGATACTCGCACTGGACGGGGACGATCACCTTGTCGGCCGCGGTCAGCGCGTTGATCGTCAATAGTCCCAGCGACGGCGGCGTATCGATGCAGATGAAGTCGTAATCGGACCGCACGGCGCGCAGCGCCTTGGCCAGCGAGCGCTCCCTGCCGATCTTGGTGGACATGGCGATCTCGGCTCCGGCAAGGTCGATCGACGCGCACGCGACGTCCACCTCGCGGGTGCGGACGACGTCCTTGATCGGCACGTCGTGCACGAGCACGTCGAACATCGAGAGCTCGAGCGAGTCCGGGTCGATGCCCTGTGACATCGTGAGATTGCCCTGCGGGTCCATGTCGACGCAGAGCACCCGGTGGCCCTCCTCGACGAAGGCCGCCGCCAGGTTGAGCGTGGTGGTCGTCTTCGCCACGCCGCCCTTCTGGTTGGCGAACGCGATGACCTTGGCCTTGCCGGTCACGGCGAGACTCCTCGGGTCGGGTGGGAGAACCATCGGCCCCCGATTCGCGTCCCCGCGGCGTTCTCCTGCACCGCGCCGACAACCCGTGGTAGCGCGCCCGCCACAATGGGACGGCGCGATGAAGTGGCTGCCACCCCGCCCATCTGCGGTTTCGCCTGCCAGGCGAGACGCTCGTTCCTCGCTCTCGCCTTCGGCGACGTTACCCGCCACCGGCCTGACCCACGTCGCGACGGTGAGTTCCTGGCGAGCCGCGCGGCGCCGTCGCTGCAGTTCTTCTTCGCGCTCGGCGGCGGGATCGCGCTCGCGCGCGCGGCACGCACGCGGGATGCGCGCACCGGCTACGGCGCCGCGCTCGCCTCGATGCTGCAGACCGTGGCGGTGATGGGCCCGGCGCGGATCAGCGCGCCGCTGACCCAGGCGATCACCGCGCCGATGATGGGCCGGCTGCAGGCCCGCGGCGTCCGCCCGCTGACCGAGTTCGCCGCCTGCCTCGCGCTGCGGCTCGTCCACTACGCGGTCATGCTCGCGATCTTCATCTACGTGATCCTCGGCGGGCTCGACGCGTTCACCGGGTCCTACGAGACGCTCACCGGCTGGCTGGGGATCGTGCCGCAGGGAGCCGCGGCGGCGGTCGCGGTCACGGCGATCGGGCAGGTGCTGTGGGCGATCTTCTTCAGCGCGGTCCAGGTCGCGGCCTACCGGCGCGCGCTCGGCGACTGGCCGGCGGCCGACGTCGCGCCCGGCGCCGGACGCCCCGCCGGCCGAGGAGCACGACGGGCGCCGCCGCTTCGACCCGCGCGCGGTCGTGCTCGCGGCGCTGCTCGCGACCGGGATCCTGCTCTGCAGCACCGCGTGGGTGCTGCTGCTCGCGGTCGCCGCCTGGCTCGTCCCCGCCTGGCTGCTGTCGCGCCCGGACAACAGCGGGCTGAAGCTCGGGCTGGCGCTCGCCGGGCTGCTCGCCTTCGCCGCCCTGACCGGCGGCCTGCTCAGCGGCGCCGGGCTGGAGCTCACCCTGCGCCGGGCGCTGCGCGCGGTGCTGCTGGTCGCCGTCGCGACCTGGATGCGCGCCGCCGCCGGCGCGCCCGGGCTGCGCGAGACGTTCCGGCGCGCCCTGCACCGGCTGCGGGCGCTCCCGTCGGTGCGCGAGGGCGCCGACCTGATGGCCGGGCTCGACAGCGGCCCGCGGCTCGTCGCCGCGGGGCGCGCCGCGGCCGACCGCTTCGCCGAGGTCGAGCTCAAGCCCGCCGAGCTGTGCGACACCGTCACCGCCTGGGTGGCCGCGGAGTCCGGCGGCTTCCGGCCGGGCCCGCCGGCGCCCGCCGCGCGGCTCCGGCTGCGCGCACCGGACGCCGTGCTGGTCGCGCTGACGCTGGCGCCGGCGCTGGCGCTGCTGCCGGGCTGACCCGGACTGCCCGTTCGGCCGCCCCGTCGGACTTGCGCCCCGCGACGAGGCGGGCGTAAGGTAGCCGCGTGGACTCCGTCGAGACGGAAGCACACGCTGTCCCCGAGAGCGCGCGGAGCGTCCCGCAGCGCGAGCCCGAGGCGCCCGACTTCCACGTCGAGCAGCGCCCGTCGCTCGAGCGCCTCGCGAGCGGGATCGGCAACCGCGGCATGGGCCAGCTCGTCGCCCGCATGGGCGACGGCGAGGGGATCATGAGCAGCGGGCTGGTCCACCCGGACGTGCAGGCCGCGATCGCCGCGACGCGCGGCGGCGGCTCCCCGATCGAGCGCAGCGTCGGCTCGGTGCTCGAGTCCTCGATGGGCGGCCTGGGGGACATCCGCGTCCACACCGACGACGGCGCCGCGGCGCTGTCGCGGGCGGTGAGCGCCCGCGCCTTCACCGTCGGCAGCGACATCTACTTCGCGCGCGGCGAGTACCGGCCCGGGACGCCCGACGGCAACGAGCTGATCGCGCACGAGGTCGCGCACACGGTCCAGCAGCGGGGCGCGCCGGACGAGGGTCCCCTGATGGTCTCGCAGCCGGGCGACGCGCTCGAGCGCGACGCCGAGGCTGCGGCGCGGCATGCCCTCGGCTGAGCTCTCCGCGGTCGGGCTCCGCTTCCTCAACGAGCGCCTGCGGACCGCCGTCCAGGCCGCCGCGGCCGCGGACGACGGCGCCGAGGACGCGCTCCGCGGCCTCTACATCTCCGACGAGCAGGCGCTCTCCCTGGCCAACGGCAGCGCCGCGCCCGACGCCGACGCGCGGCTCGCCGAGGCCGGCGAGCGGCTCGGGCTCGACGCGCTCGACCTCGCGGTGCTGAGCATCTGCGCGGCGCCGGAGCTGCACCCGCGCTACGGCTTCCTCTACGCCTACCTGCAGGACGACGTGACCCGCCGGCTCGCCAGCCCGCGGCTCGTCGCCGACCTGCTCGAGGGCGCGGGCGTCGACCGCGCCGACGTCCTCACCTCGTTCGGCGTCGCCGCGCGGCTCTCGCGCGCCGGCGCGCTGCGGCTGCTGCAGCCCGACGGCCCGGTCGCGCTCGCCGACCGGCCGGTCAAGGTCGCCGACCGGCTCGCGGCCTACCTGCTCGGCGCGGGCGGCGGGCTCGCCGAGGCCGGCGCGCCCGCGGCGCTGCGGCGCGTCGACCCGCGGCTCCCGGTCGCCGGCCGGCACGAGATCGTCGAGGAGGTCGCGCGGCTGCTCGGCGTCGACACCGGGCTGACCCTGCTGGTCTGCGGCCCCGACGCCGCGGCGATCGTCGCGGCCGCGGCCGGCCCGCTGCTCGTCTTCGACGTCGCGGCGCTCGAGCGCGCCGGGGTGATGGCGGACGCGACCCTCGCGGCCGCGCTGGAGCAGCGGCTGCTCTGCATCACCGGGCTCGACGGCCTCGCGCCGCCGGACCGCGCGCGGCTGCTGCAGGCGATCGACGAGACCGAGCGCCGGGTGGTCATCCTCGCCCACTCGCGCTCCGAGGCGCTCGCGCTCGGCGGCCGGACCGTGCTGATCGTCGACGTCCCGCTGCCGTCGTTCGCCGAGCGCCAGGTCGCCTGGACCGACCTCACCGGCGTCGCCGACACGCGCGACGTCGCGGCGAAGTTCCGGCTCTCGCTCGACCAGATCGGCGCGGCCGCCGAGGTCAGCCGGATCTCCGCGCGCTCGCGCGGCAGCGAGGCGCCCGACCACGCCGAGCTGGACCGCGGCGCGCGCTACGCGTCGGTCTCCTCGCTCGGCGAGCTCGCCGCGCGGCTCGACGCCGCCTTCCGCTGGGCGGACCTCGTGGTGCCCGAGCGCCAGCGCGTGCTGCTGCGCTCGATCTCCGCCTACCTGCGCCATCGCGACCGCGTGCTGTCCGACTGGGGCTACGAGAAGACCGTCGCGCGCACCCAGGGGCTGAAGGTCCTGTTCGCGGGCGAGTCGGGCACCGGCAAGACGATGGGCGCGCAGGTGCTCGGCGCCGAGCTCGGCCTCGACCTCTACCGGGTCGACCTCGCCACCGTCGTGTCGAAGTACATCGGGGAGACGGAGAAGAACCTCGAGCGGATCTTCAGCGCCGCCGACGGCTCGAACGCGATCCTCTTCTTCGACGAGGCCGACGCCCTGTTCGGCAAGCGCTCCGAGGTCTCCGACTCGCACGACCGCTACGCGAACATCGAGGTCGCGTACCTGCTCCAGCGCATGGAGGCGTACCCCGGCGCGGTCATCCTCGCGACGAACTACAAGCGCAACATCGACGACGCGTTCATCCGCCGGCTCGACTTCGTCGTCGACTTCCCGTTCCCGGAGGCCGAGGACCGCAAGCGGATCTGGGCGCTCGTGATCCCCGACGAGGCGCCGGTGGCCGACGACGTCGACCTCGACTTCCTCGCCACGCAGTTCAAGCTGTCCGGCGGCGCGATCCGCAACTGCTCGCTCGCCGCCGCCTTCCAGGCCGCCGACGAGGGCACGGCGATCGGGATGCCGCACCTGATCCGCGCGGTCGCGCAGGAGTACTCGAAGCAGGGACGGCTCACGCTGGAGGCGGACTTCGCCCGCTTCCACGAGTTCGTGCGCGTGCCCGAGCCGGGCTAGCGCTGCTTGCAGATCGACGGCTCGGGGGTCGTGAACGGGATCCGGCTGCCCCAGTGCCCGTCGGCGGCCTGCTCGACGTCGAGCGGGCAGGCCACCGCGTCGAACGTGTCGATCGGGACCTCGACCGGCTTGCCCGGCTCGACCCAGTCGTGGACGAGCGCGACATCGGCACGCCGGAGCCACGGATAGATCCGCTCGGCGCGGCGGTGGACGCTCGTGCCCGTGTCGGTCACGGCAGCGCGCTCGGCCGGCGGGAGCCGGTCGAGCTCGGCCGCGTCGCCCGTGAACTGCTCGACCACGGCGCGCTCGAGCGGCGCCCCGCCCACGTCGGCGGCGAGGCCGAGCTTCTCGCCCATCCCGTCCGCCGGCGTCGCGTCGGTCGCGCACGGGTCGCGCCGGATCGAGCACAGCGTCGCGGCCTCGTCGCGCGCCTTGGCCGCGCGCTGCTCGGAGAGCGGGACGTTGCCGGGGAAGCGGCCGGCCGTCGTGCCCGCGGGCAGCTCGCGCTTCCCCTCGGGCGAGGTCCAGCCGCGGACGCGCGTGACCTTGAACCCCTCGCCGACGAGCCGGCGCAGCTCCGCGCGCTGCTCGGCGTTGACCGCGCCGGTGGCGCCGGCCGTGGCCGGGTCCGCGGTCTCGTAGTCGAAGTAGAGCCGGACCTCCGCGTCGTCGTGGTGCGGCGTGTCGAGGCCGGGGATCGTCACCGAGCCCTTGCCGATCCGCTCGCACGTGTACTGCCACAGCAGCTCGACGTTCTGGGGCGGGCAGTCGTGCTTCGGCGGCTGGCCGCCCGAGCGGGATCTCGACGGTCAGCGAGCCGCCCGGCCCGTCCTGCCCGGCCTGGCCCGGACGCGCGGATCCTGATCCAGCCCTTGTCGAAGCTGACGCCCGCGCTGCCGCCGAGCACGCCGGTGCGGTTCACGTCGAGCTTCACGTCGGCGCTCACCTTCCAATCCTCGGACCGGGCGATGTCGACCTCGGCGAACGGCTCGATCTTCGCGTCCTTCACCGTGTTGATGACGTCGTCGACGCCCTTGCCCGCCGAGGATGTCCTTGCCGATCTTGTCGAGCAGGTCCTCGAACGCGCCCTGCGGGTTGGCGCCGATGTCGATCCGGCCCTTCGTCCCCTTGCACCACGCGACGCGCAGGAACACGCGCTTGTCGTCGTGGCAGAGGTCGAGTCGCGCGCCGGCCCGGATCGATCACGCGGCGGGCGCGGACGCTGCGGGTCACGCGGTAGCGCGTCCCGTCGGGGAGCGTCGACCTCGATCCGGTTGGCGTCGCCGCCGGGGGTGACCGTCGGCTGCGGCTTGGCCGGCGCGACGACCTGGCGCTGCAGGAGCCGGCGCGTGGCGCGGTTGCCGGCGGTGCGCTGGAGCTCCCGCACGCGGGTCACGTTCGCCGGGGTGCGCGCGAGCAGCGGCCGGTGCGGCGCCGTGGCGCGACCCGCCGGCTCCGCGAGCGCGCGCACGCCGGCCTACTCGTTCTTGGGCGGGTTGAAGCGCGTGTACTCGCCGGCGCTCGAGTCGGGCACCATCACGCCCTTCTGCTCCGGGTCGGGATGCTTGGTCCAGCGCGACAGGACGCGCCGCGCGGCGCGGTTGCCGGCGGCGCGCTGGAGCGCGAGCGCCTTGGCCTGCGGACCCGCGGGGGTGCGCGCGGGCGGCTGGGGGGTGGAGCGCCGGTCCGGGGTCGGCTCGCGATCGGGGACGTGCACCGTGGGACGACCGTACCCGGGTCCGGCGACCGCGGTCAACCCCCCGTTCGCGCAACATTTCCCACGCGGGCCCTGCGCTCGGGTACGGTCGGCCTGACATGCCGTTGGTCGTCGACGTACCGCTGAACACCGCGATCGCGGACCTCGACGAGGCATTGCGGACGCTTCTGCGCCGCGAGCTCAAGCGGCACGGCTTCGAAGGGGTCGACGTCGCCTTCGACGCACCCTCGAAGGAGTGGTCGGGCAAGCTCACGAACCCGACCGTCGACCTCTTCCTCTACGACCTGCGCGAGGCCGGGCTGCGCGCCCAGGGCACGTCGGACGAGGTGCGCGCGAACGGCGTCGCGGTCGTCACGCCGCCGGCGCTCCAGCTCGAGCTGACGTTCGCGGTCACCGCGTGGACGAAGGCGGTCGAGGACGAGCACCGGCTGCTCTCCCAGGTGCTCGCGATCCTCTTCTCCTACCGGCGGCTCCCGCCCGAGGTCGTCGAGGGCGCGCTCGACGGCGGCGCGCTGCTCGCCGAGGCCGAGACGTCCGTCGGCCGCCCGCGCGAGGAGAAGGCCGACTTCTGGACCTCGATCGGCGGCCAGTACAAGGCCTCGATCGACTTCGTGGTCCACACGCAGATCGCGTCCGGCGCCTCGTTCGTCCGCGGGCCCGAGGTGCGCACGCAGACCGTGCGCACGCGGCTCATCGACGCGCCGGCGCGGACCATGACCGAGTTCCACCGGATCGCCGGCACCGTCCGCGACGCCGACGGGCAGCCGGTGGCCGACGCGTGGGTCGCCGTCCCGTCCGCCGGGCTGTGGACCGCGACCGGCCGCGACGGGCGCTTCCGCTTCGACCGGATGCAGCCCGGCGCCCACAGCGTGATCGCGCGCACCGCCGACGGCGGCGAGGCGCAGGCCGCGCTCGACGTCCCCGCCGGGACCGTCGACCTGACGATCGGCGCGAAGCCCGCGCGCAGCCGCCGCAGCAGCTGATCCGAATGTGCACGCATCGCTGCCCGATCGTCCCTTTCGCCGCGGCGCGCGGCCGGAGAGGCTGTCCCCATGGAGACGGCCCCCGTGCTCAGGGTGCTCCTCGGCGACCTCGCGCCGATCATGGCGATCGGACTGCGGACCGTGCTGGAGGAGGAGGGCATCGACGTGATCGGCGAGGAGACCGAGCGTGCGCGGATCGTGCAGCGCGCGCAGCGGCTCCAGCCGGACGTCGTCGTCCTCGATCTGGACCGCGACGGCGCGACGACGCTCGCGGCGGATGTACGGCAGGCCGCCCCCCGGGCCAAGGTGATCCTCTGGGCCCGGGACGAGACCGTCATGGGCGTCCTGGAATCGGTGTCGGACACACCACGACTCGTCGACATGACAACCCATGACGGGCTTCCCCAAGAGCTGAGCAGCGGACGCCGTCGAGACGGACTGGAGGACTGAGGTGCCCAACTATCTGACCCCTGGCGTGTACGTCGAGGAGATCCCCTCGGCGAACAAGCCGATCGAAGGCGTCGGCACGGCCGTGGCCGCGTTCGTCGGCCTTGCGCCCGGAGGTCCCGTCAACACCCCGATGCGGATCTCGAACTGGACCCAGTTCGCCAAGATCTTCGGTGATCCGGTCAACCCGGACAACGGGCCGTTCATGGAGGGCAGCTATCTCGCCCACTCCGTCTACGGCTTCTTCCAGAACGGCGGCAGCCTGTGCTGGATCGTCCGCGTCGGGGCCGACGACGGCGGCGCCGCAGGGCTCGCCCGCGCGGCGCTCCCCGCCGCCGGCGACAACAGCGTCGAGGCGTTCCAGGCGGTCGCGCTGAAGGACGTCAGCGGGCCCGTCACCGTCGAGGTGACCGAGGAGCCCGAGTCGGCGGCGAAGGACGCCGGCGACACGACGTACAAGCTCGTCGTGACGGCCGGCGACCAGTCCGAGGAGCACGAGGGCCTGACGCTGAAGAAGGGCCGCGCGAACATCGCGACCAAGGTCAACGCCGCCTCGAAGCTGATCAAGATCGAGGACGTCTCGGCCTCGCTGCCCGAGTCGCGCGTGGCGACCGGCTCCTACACGCTCTCCGCCCCGGCGCAGAAGCCGGAGTCGGTCGAGGCGGGGCACTTCGAGGGCGACGTGGCGCGCCGCTCCGGCATGGGCGGCCTGGCCGCCGTCGACGAGGTGACGATGCTCGTCATGCCGGACCTGATGACGCTCGCCTCGAACGGCGACGACGCCCAGCTGCGCGACCTCCAGGGCAAGATGATCGCCCACGCCGAGAACGCCGGCGACCGGATGGCGATCCTCGACACGCCGCCCGACCTGCTCCCGCAGGACGTGCTCGAGTGGCGGATGAACACGGCCGGCTACGACTCGAAGATGGCCGCGCTCTACTACCCCTGGGTCGAGGTCATGAACCCGCTCACCAAGCGGCCGATGATGTGCCCGCCGTCCGGCCACGTGGCCGGCGTGTGGTGCCGCATCGACGGGACGCGCGGCGTGCACAAGGCGCCCGCGAACGAGGTCATCCTCGGCGCGAACGGCATCGGGTTCCAGATCACCCAGACCGAGCAGGGCGGGCTCAACAAGGTCGGGATCAACTGCATCCGGGCGTTCCCCGGCCGCGGCATCCGGATCTGGGGCGCCCGCACGCTGTCGAGCGACCCGGAGTGGCGCTACATCAACGTGCGCCGGCTCTTCAACTACGTCTCCGAGTCGATCATGGAAGGCACGCAGTGGAGCGTGTTCGAGCCGAACGACCAGATGCTCTGGCTCCGGCTGCGCGCGTCCGTGACGAGCTTCCTGAAGACCGTCTACCGCTCGGGTGCGCTGTTCGGCGCCACCGAGTCCGAGGCGTTCTACGTGAAGTGCGACGCCGAGACGAACCCGCCGGAGGTCGTCGAGGCCGGGCAGGTCGTCTGCGAGATCGGCATCTCGCCGGTCAAGCCGGCGGAGTTCGTCGTCTTCCGGCTGAGCCAGTTCACCGGTGGCGGCGGCGCCGAAGTCGCCGAGTGATCCTCCCCTGACGCTAGAAAGGAACTCCAACGATGCCTGACAATCTGGTCCACGGAAACTACGCCGTCACGATCTCCGATCTCGAGGGCGCGGACGACCTCAAGTTCTTCCAGTGCGACATGCCGAGCGGAACCGTGCAGATCTCGAACGTGAAGCACTTCGGCGCGGACAACGGCACCCCGGTGCCGCTGTCGGGCGGCGGGCACCAGACCACCTGGAACCCGATCACCATGACGCGCTACAAGGACGCGAGCACCGCGCTCTACGACTGGTTCAAGAAGGTCACCGAGGTCGGCGCGGTCGAGGGCGACACGAAGCAGAGCCCGACGATCGTCGTCCACTCCAACGACAACATCCTCACCTCGTGGAAGCTCACGAACGCGGTCATCACGGGCTACTCGCAGAACGCCGCGAACGCCCAGACGCACGACCTGATGACCGAGACCGCGACGATCTCCTACGAGGAGGCGGTCCAGGAGAACGGCTGACCGGCCGCCGGTGACGCAGGATGCAGACCGAGGTCGAGTTCACGCTTCCGAAGGGCTTCGTCGACGCCGGCGGCGCCGTGCACCGCGAGGGCCGCATGCGGCTCGCGACGGCGCGCGACGAGATCGAGCCGCTGCGGGAGGTGGAGGTGCGCCAGAACCAGGCGTACCTCTCCATCCTCCTGCTCGCGCGCACGATCACCCGGATCGGGAACGTGACCGAGATCACGCCGGAGCTGGTCGAAGGGCTGTTCGCGGCCGACTTCGACCATCTGCAGCGCCTCTACGAGCGCATCAACAGCGACGGAGAGGCGGTCGGGGTGGTGAGTTGCCCGGCCTGCGCGCACGAGTTCGAAGTGGACATGACCGAGGTCGAGGACGGTCGATTGGGGGAATGATGAGGCCGTCTTCCGAGCAGCTGCTCGCGGAGACGGCCCGTCTCGCCTATCACGTCCATTGGCCGCTCGATGTGATCCTCGACCTCGAGCATCGCGACCGGCGTCGCTTCCTCTCGGAAGCCGACCGGATGGCGATGCCCGCCCCCGACCAGAGCTGAGACGTGGAAGACCGGAACCCCAGCGAGTCGTCGCACCAGCCGCCACGGCCGGTCCGCATGACGCTGCGCTTCGTCGAGCATCGCACGGCGCGCGCGGCGCAGCGGGCGTGGCTCGGCGAGGCCGTGGCGGACGCGCGGGCGCCGAAGCTGCTGCCGGACGCGACCCGGCTCGCCCCGGTCGCGCGGCCGCCCGAGCCGCCGGCGCCGGAGTTCTCCGCGCCGCCGCCGCCCGTCGCGGCCGTGGTCGCGCCGGTCGTGACCGAGCCGGAGCCCGAGCCCGAGCCGGAAGAGCCGCTCGAGCTGGCGAACACGCACGGCATGGAGGAGGCGCTCGCCTGGATGGCCGAGATGCGCGAGAAGGCGGCGCGCGAGGCGGGGGGCGAGGACGTCGAGGCCGCGCCCGAGCCGGCGCGCGCGGCACCGCGGCAGGCGAAGACCGACGCAGCCGGAGCCGGGCGGCTTCACGCCCGTGCGCGCCGCGCGGATCGAGGAGGGCGCCGCGCCGCGCGGGCGGCGGCTGTCGAGCAAGCGGCCGGAGCCGGCCGCCGCCCCCGACCCGGCGGACGCGCCTCCGCCGCCGCCGGCGCCGAGCGCCGCTGCGGACGAGGCCACCCAGGCGCTCGACCCGAGCCGCGGGACGGACGCGGACCCCCGAGCCCGAGCCCGCGACCCCGGCCCCGCCGGCGGCGGAGGCACAGCCCGCACCGGCCGCGCCGGCGAGCCCGACCCCCGTCCCGCCCGCGCCGCCGGCACCGCCCGCCGCCCGCGTGCAGACGCCGACGCCGGCCAAGCCGGCGACCCCGGCCGCCGCCACGCCGGCCAGGACGGCCACCCCGGCCAAGCCCGCGACGCCGGCCGCCGCCACGCCGGCGACGCCCGCGACGCCGGCCGCCAAGCCCGCGAGCCCGGCCGCCGCCACACCGGCCGAGCGCCCGGCCCCGGCCCCGCCCCCTCGGCAACGCCCGCGACGCCGGCCGCCGCCACCCCGGCCAAGCCCCCGACTCCGGCCGCGCCGACCCCGGCGAAGGGGCCAACCCCGGCCGCCGCCACCCCGGCCAGGCCTGCGACGCCGGCCGCCAAGCCCGCGACCCCGACCGCCGCCACCTCCGCCAAGCCCGCGACCCCGGCCGCCGCCACCTCCGCCAAGCCCGCGACCCGGCCGCCGCCAAAGCCCGTCGACCCGGCGAGCCCGGCCGGCGCCACCCCGGCCGCCCCGGCCAGGGCGGCGACGCCGCCGCCCGCCACCCCGCCCGCCCCGGCCAGGGCGGCCACGCCGGCGCCCGCCACCGCGGCCAAGCCCGCGACCCCGACCGCCGCCACCCCGGCGACCCCGCGCGCCGCGACGCCGGCCCCGCCGGCCATCCCGACGCCGGCCCGGCCGTCGACGCCCACGGCCGCCAGGCCGGCGACCCCGTCCGCCCCCACCCCGGCCGCCCCGGCGAGGACGGCCACGCCGACGCCCGCCACCCGGGCCGAGCCCGCGATCCCGGCCGCCGCCACCCCGCCCACTCCTGCGCCCCCGGCCAGCGGCCGCGACCCCGGCGCCCGCCCCGGCCGCCGCTGCGACGCCGACGGCGACCACGGCCGCGCCCGCGCCCGACAGCCAGACGACGCGCCGCCGCCTCTCGCGGACTCCGCCGCCGGACGCCGCGGCGCCCGCGCCGGACGTCGCCCCGGTCGCGGCCGACGAACCCGCGAGTGCGGCCCCGGCGCCGGTGCTCGACCCGAGCGGCGGCCGCACGCGGAGCCCCGAGCCGCCTGCCCCGCCCGCGCCCGACGTCGCGGCGGCCGAGCCCGCGCCGAGCGGCGCCCGCAGCCCCGAGTCGCCCGCCCCGCCCGCGACGGCGGTCCAGGCCGCGGAGCCCGCGAGCGCCGCGCCGGCGCCGGTCGTCGATCCGAGCGGCGGTCGCACGACGAGCCCCGGACCGCCCGCTCCGCCGGCGCCCGCCGGGCCGGTGCCGATCCGCCGCGCCGCCACGCCCGCGCCGCCCGCCCGGCAGCCCGTGCGGCGGGTGCAGGCGCCACCGGCGGCGGTGCGACCCGCGCCGGAGCCGGCACCGCGGCCCGGGCCGGTCCGCCGCGCCGTCGACGCGCTGCTCGGCCGGACCGCCCCGCCCGCGCCGCCCACCCCGCCGACGCCCGCGCGCCCGGCCGTGGTGCGGGTGACGCGCCCCGCGCCGCCGGCGAGCCCGCCCGAACTCGCCCCGCGCGGCAACCGTGCCGGCGCCCGCCGCCGCGCCGCACGAAGCGGCGCGGAACGGCTCCCCGAGCCCGACCGGCATCGAGGCCTCACCGGCCCCGGTGCTGACCGATGCTCCGCCGGTCGTCGCCGAGGCGGCGACGACCCGCGACGCTCCGGTCGTCGCGAAGCCACGGCCGGAGCGCGCGCCCGGCACGCCGCGCCCGCGCCCCCGCGCGCGCAGATCCGGCACGTGACGCCCCCGGCGGCGGCACGACCGTCCGCCCCCGCGGCCAGCCGCCCGATGATGCGCACCGCCGCGCCGGTCCCGGCCCGCGTGACGACGCCCCCGCAGCCCACCGCCGCGCCGCCGGCTGCCGCCGGCGCCCCGTCCGCCGCCACCGCGGCCCCGCCCGCCATGGCCGCGCCGGCCGCTCCGCCCGTGACCGCGGCACCGGCCGTCCTCCCGCCCCCCATGACCGTCCACGCCGCGCCCCCGGCCCCGCGCTCGGCCCCGCCGCCGCCCGCCCGCGCCGCGCCCGGCCGCGCCTGCACGCTCCCTGTCGCGCACCCCGGCGACGCTCGCCCGCTCCCCGCTCGGCTCGCTCACCAGCGCCGCCTCGCAGGCCGGCAGCCAGCTCGCCGGCGCCGCCGCCCAGGCCGGCGCGTCGGCCGTCAGCTCCGCCGCGCAGGCCGGCGCCGCGCGCGCTCGGCGGCGGCGGCGGGCACGCCGCCGCCGGCGGGTCCGGCGACACCGCCCACGACGAGCTCCTGCGCCGCCTCCGCGACGAGCAGGAACAGCTCGGCACCCTGATCCAGCACCCGTTCTGAGCGCCCCATGTCCGCCGCCATCCAGCCCCTCAGCGTCCACTCCTTCGTCCTGAAGATCCCCGACATCGACACGGTCGGGTTCTTCATGCACTGCAGCGGGCTCAAGCTGGGCTTCGACGTCCTCGAGTACCAGGAGGGCGGCAACAACGACTTCGTCCACCGCCTGCCCGGCGGGCTGCACTACCCGAACCTCGTGCTGAGCCGCGGGCTCACGCGCGAGGACGTCCTGCTCAAGTGGTTCTACGCGACCCACACGAAGGCCGAGCGCAAGGAGATCACGCTCACGCTGAGCACCGCGGACGCCGAGCGGACGTGGACGTTCTCCGACGCCTTCCCGGTCGAGTGGACCGGGCCGCAGATCGACAGCAGCGGCGCGGACATCGCGACCGAGACCCTCGAGATCGCCCACGGCGGACTGAAGATGATCTGAGATGGCGATCCCGCAGGGCTTCCAGCGCGCGCAACTCGAGGTCGACGGCTCCCAGCCGATCGAGTGCGCCTTCAACCCCCAGAGCTACACGGTCTCCAAGACGAACGTGTGGAACTTCAAGCCGACGACGGGCGTCGACCTCCCCGACGGCGAGTTCGGCGGCGGCCTCCCCCGGCGCACGACGCTCGCGCTGCTGCTCGACGTCTCGCTGCTCGGCCCCGACCAGTCGGTCAAGGACACCGCCAACAACCTCCTGAAGATGATGGAGACCGGCGGGGGCGGCGGAGGCGGCGGCGCCGCGCCGCCGTTCGTGACCTTCCGCTGGGGCAGCGTCGACCTCCCGAAGTCGGTCCCGGTCAGCCTGACGATCCAGTTCATCCTCTTCCACCCGAACGGCGAGCCGATCCGCGCGACCGTCGACCTCGAGCTCGCGCAGGCGGAGAAGGCGTCGACGGCGTCCGGCTCGGGCACGAGCCAGGGCCAGAACCCGACCACGCGCGCGCAGCGCGGGCTGCGCGTCCACCAGGTCCGCGACGGCGACAGCCTCCCCTCGATCGCCTACGACGCCTACGGCGACCCGACCCGCTGGCGCCCGATCGCCGAGGCCAACGGCATCGACAACCCGCTGAGCCTGCGCCGCGGCTCGGAGCTCACGATCCCCACGCTCGACTGACATGCCGCGCGACACGTCCAAGGAGCACGTCCCCACCTACGAGATCGTCGTCGACGGCGGCGAGCTCGCGCAGGAGCACCGCGACCGGATCAAGGAGATCCGGATCGTCGACCACCTGCGGCTCCCGGACGTCTGCACGGTGAGCATCTCGTTCCCGAAGACCGAGGGGATCGACAGCCAGCCGTTCGGCATCGGCAAGTCGCTCGAGGTGCGGCTCGGCGCGCGCGAGCAGCAGGCGCCGCAGGTCCTGTTCAAGGGCGACGTCGTCTCGCTCGAGCCGACGTTCGGCGCCGGCGGCTGCGCGCTGATCGTCAACGCCTACGACCGCGCGCACCTGCTGCACCGCAGCCGCAAGGTGCGCGTGTTCCAGAACCAGACCGCGACCGACGTCGTCAAGAAGGTCGTCGGCGAGCAGGGCCTCGCCTTCGAGGGCGACTCGAGCGGCGACCCCCACGACTTCATCCAGCAGGACAACGAGACCGACTGGGACTTCATCTGGCGGCTCGCCGAGCGCTGCGGGTTCGAGTTCGTCGTCGACGACCAGAAGGCGTACTTCCGCAAGCCCGGCCGCGCCGGCGCGGTCGAGCTCGAGTGGCCGACGACGCTCTCCTCGTTCCGCCCGCGGATGACCGCGGTCCAGCAGGTCGGCACGGTCAGCGTCTTCGCCCACGACCCGATGACGAAGTCGGCGATCGAGGCGCAGGCCACGACGCCCGAGCAGATCGCGCAGATCGGCATCGACCGCCAGAGCGTCGCGGGCGCCTTCCCCGAGGCCGACATGCACGTCGCCACCGAGCCGGTCAAGTCGATGGCGGAGGGCACCGCGCTCGCCCAGGCGCTGCTCGACAAGCTCGCCAACGGCTACATCTCGGCCGAGGGCACCGGCCCCGGCAACCCGAGGATCAAGTCCGGGGTGATGGTCGACGTCAAGGGCGTCGGCTCCTCGTTCAGCGGCAGCTACCGCGTCGCGACCTCGACGCACCTGCTGCGCGGCGGCGGCGCGTACGTGACGACGTTCGCCAACGCGCCGAGCCACACGATCCTCGGCGCGATCGGCAACGGCGGGCGGCCCCGCACCCGACTTCAGCGCCCAGCTCGTGCTCGGCGTCGTCACCAACAACAACGACCCCGACGACATGGGCCGCGTCCGCGTCCAGTACCCCGCGCTCAGCTCCGACACCGAGGGCGCCTGGGCGCGGGTCGCGACCGCGAGCGCGGGCAAGGAGCGCGGGCTGCTGATGCTCCCGGTCGTCGGCGAGGAGGTGCTCGTCGGCTTCGAGCACGGCGACACGACCCGGCCCTACGTGCTCGGCTCGCTGTTCAACGGCTCCGACACGCCCGGCGACGACCTGCTGCACGACAAGGACGGCTCGTTCGTCGTGCTGAGCGACAAGCACATCCAGACGCAGGCGAAGGAGACGTACACGATCAAGGCCGACGGGGACCTCGTGATCCAGGTCGGCGGCAAGGCCGAGGAGACGGTCCAGGGCGACTGGACCCGCGAGACGACCGGCAAGACCGCGATCAAGGCGACGCAGGCGATGAGCCTCGAGGGCCAGAGCGTCAGCGTGAAGGGCCAGGCCGACGTGACCGTCGAGGGCTCGGCCTCGCTCACCCTCAAGTGCGGCGGCTCGCAGATCCAGATCTCGTCCGCCGGCGTGACCATCAGCGGCCCGCTGATCAGCCTGGGATAGGGTCGGGACCATGTCGGAGATCCTCGGTTCAGGCCTCGCCTTCCCGCTCCAGGTGGACGCCCGCGGCGCGCTCTCGCTCGCCGGCGGCGAGGACGACATCGCGCAGGCGATCGAGCTCATCCTCGGCACCGCGCCGGGCGAGCGCGAGATGCGCCCGGAGTTCGGCTGCGCGGTCCACGACCTCGTCTTCGACACGATCGACGCGTCGATGATCGGCAAGCTGGAGACCGCGATCCGCGGCGCGCTGGACCGCTGGGAGCCGCGGATCGACGTCGAGGACCTCGCCTTCGACCTGTCCGAGGTCGAGGACGGCCGGCTGCTGATCACGATCACCTACCGCGTCCGCACCACGAACAACCAGCGCAACCTCGTCTACCCCTTCTACGTGATCCCGGAGGAGGAGAGCGAGTGAAGCTCCCGCCGATCGAGCTCGACGACCGCCGCTTCCAGGACCTCGTCTCCGAGGCGCGGATGCGGATCCACCGGGCCTGCCCCGAGTGGACCGAGCACAACGTCTCCGACCCCGGCATCACGCTGATCGAGCTGTTCGCGTGGATGACCGAGATGACGATCTACCGGCTCAACCGCGTGCCGGACAAGCTCCACGTCGCGCTGATGGAGCTGCTCGGGATCCGGCTCGACGGCCCGACCGGCGCGTTCACGAAGCTGCGCTTCCGGCTCAGCGCGCCGGCCGACCGGACGATCGAGATCCCGGGCGCGACGACCGAGGTCGGGACCCGCCGGACGGCGACCGAGGAGTCGATCGTCTTCCAGGTCGACGAGGACTTCGCGATCCCGCCCGCCACGCCCGCGGCGTACGTCGTGCAGCGCGGCAACAAGTTCTCCGAGATCGGCGTCGTCGACGGGATCGCCCGGCCGCAGGGCGCGGACCAGCTGCCGTTCAGCGCGCCGCCGCTCGTCGGCGACGCGCTCTACCTCGGGTTCGAGGAGGACATCGGCAAGCTGATGATCCAGGTCTCGATGGAGGCCTCGACCGCGCGCGGCGCGGGCGTCGACCCGGAGGACCCGCCGCTGCGCTGGGAGGTCAGCGCGGGCGACGGCAACTGGGAGGACGCCGAGGTGCTCGAGGACCTCACCGGCGGGTTCAACTACGGCTCGGGCACCGTCGAGCTGCAGTGCCCGCCGCGCAGCGCGGTCGAGCCGCTGGCCGGCAAGCGGCTGCGCTGGCTGCGCTGCCGGATCGACGACAAGACCCGCACCGGCGCGACCACGACCTACACGCACCCGCCCGAGATCTACTCGATCACCGCGGCGCCGGTCGGCGCGCTGCTCGAGGCGTCGCACTCCTCGCGCGCCGAGAGCGAGGTCCTGGGCCTCAGCGACGGCACGCCCGGCCAGCAGTTCCGGCTCCGCAACGCGCCGGTGCTCAAGCCGGCCGGCAACGAGCGGCTCGAGATCCAGGACCCGGAGTCGGGCGACTGGGAGCGCTGGGAGCTGCGCGAGAACTTCGTCGACTCGACGGCGTTCGAGCGCCACTACACGCTCGACATCGTCTCCGGCGAGATCGAGTTCGGCCCCGCGATCCGCGAGACCGACGGCGGCTGGTCGCAGTACGGGGCGGTGCCCGCCAAGGGCGCGGTGGTCCGCATGAGCCGCTACCGCTTCGGCGGCGGCCGCGCGGGCAACGTCGCCGCCGGGACGCTGAACGTGATGCGCAGCCCGATCCCCGGCGTGGACACCGTGGGCAACCCGCTCGCGGCGACCGGCGGCGTCGACGCCGAGCCGCTCGAGCACGCGCGCCAGCGCGCGTCGATGGAGATCCGCACCCGCTACCGCGCCGTGACCGCGGACGACTTCGAGTTCCTCGCCGGCGAGGCGTCGCCGCGCGTCGCGCGCGCGGTCTGCCTCCCGCCCAACGACGGCGGGCCGGTGCCGCTGCAGATCCTCCCGCACGTCTATCCCGCCGACCGCCAGCTGCGCTACGACGAGCTCGTCCCGGACGAGCAGCTGCTGCAGGACGTCGGCGAGTACCTCGACGCGCGGCGGCTGATCGGCACGAGCGTCCAGCTGATGCCGTGCCGGTTCCGCGGGCTGTCGGTCGTGCTCAACCTCCAGGCCTCGCCGCTCGCCGACCCGGCGCGCGTGGAGGAGGACGTGACGCACGCGCTCTACACGTACCTGAACCCGCTGGTCGGCGGGGACGCGCACGGCATCGGCGGCGGCTGGCCGTTCGGGCGCGCGCTCAACCAGGGCGAGCTGTACGGGATCGTCCACGCGATCGAGGGCGTCGAGTTCGTGAAGATCCTCCGCATCTACGAGACCGACATGGTCACCGGCGAGCAGTCGCACAAGCCCGCCGGCACCCACATCGTGCTCGAGCCGGGGGAGCTGATCGCCTCGGGGCAGCACATCGTGAAGGCGACCCACCGGGAGACCTAGGTGGCCGACGCGGAGCAGAACGGCGGCGGCGACTACCAGACGTTCGCCGGGGCGGGCTTCGGCACGCTGATGGTGCAGCTGGCGAGCGGCTCGCGCGAGACGCCGCCGGTCGCCTCCAGCCGCGCGTACCTGCGCGGCGGGCTCCCCGCGCTCTACCAGGACGGCGACTTCGGGATGCGCTTCGTCGGCGCGCTCGAGTCGGTGCTCGACCCGATCGTCGCGATCATCGACGCGCTGCCCGCGCACTTCAACCCGGACCACGCGCCGCGCGACCTGCTCAACCTGCTGTCCGCGTGGCTGGGGATCGAGGTGGACGAGTCCCAGCCGCTGCCCGAGCGCCGCAGGCTGGTGCGCGAGGCCGCCGAGCTGAGCCGCCGCCGCGGGACCGTGCGCGGGCTCGAGCTGGCGCTGCAGCTCTCGTTCCCCGGCGTCCCGCTGCGGGTGGAGGACAATGGCGGGGTGACCTGGGGCGACCAGCAGCCGAAGGAATCATCCACGGGCTCGTTCGTCGTCTATTGCGACAAGCCGATCCCCGAGACGACGCAGGCGGGCGTCGCGCGCTGCATCGAGCAGTACAAGCCCGTCCACACGACCTACCGGTTGCGGGTCAAGGCGCCGAAGAAACCGAAGGAAGACACGTCATGAGGACCTGTCAGAGCTGCGGCAAGGAGAACCCGGACGACCGCGACTTCTGCTCGTGCGGCGAGTACCTGCGCTGGGACCCGACCGGGGTCGTCGAGGCCGTCACGCCCGAGATGGCGCAGTCCGCGGCCGAGGCCGCCGCGCCGCCGGCCCCGGCCGCGCCCGAGCCGCCGCCGCGCGCCCGCTCCTGCGGCGCCCCAGGCCGCCGCGCCGCCACGCCGCGCCGCCGCCGGCCGCGCCCCCGCCGCCCAACGGCACGGCCCCGCAGCAGCCCGCCGCCCCGGCCCCGCCGAGCCCGAGCCGGAGCCCGAGGCGCCGAAGATCGCCTCCGTCTCGCTGCGGCTCCCGGACGACTCGAGCTCGCCCGACGACGTGATCGCGCTCGGCGTCGAGGCCGGCGGCCGCGAGCGCGTGCTCGCGCTGATCCGCAACACGTCCGGGATCGTCGACAACTACGGGCTCTCGGTCCGCGGCATGCCGGACTCGTGGTGGTCGATCTTCCCCGACACCGTCTACCTCGTCCCGTACGGCGCCGGCGGCACGTACGAGCAGGAGGTGGAGATCCACCTCCACCCGCCCAAGAGCGCCGAGGCCGAGGCGCGGGTCTGGGAGCTCGAGTTCGTCGCCGACTCGAAGGCGAGCGGGACCGAGGCGGCCACCGCGCCGTTCCTGCTGGGCATCCAGCCGTTCGAGGACCTCGCCACCAAGGTCGACCCGGAGCGCGCGTCCGGGCGCCGCAAGGTCCGCTACCAGGTGCGCGTCGAGAACAAGGCGAACGCGCCGTCGCGCGTCGAGTTCGCCGGCTCCGACACCGACGGCGAGTGCGCGTTCGCGTTCAAGCCCGCGCAGGTCGACGTCGCCCCCGGCGAGGCGATCGAGACGACGATGACGGTCCGCCCGCCGAAGCAGATGTGGATCGGCCGCCCGCACGAGCGCCGGCTCGAGGTGCTGACCGACGGCGGCGCGGTGACCGAGGAGGAGCTCCCGCCCGAGGAGGAGCTCGAGGACGAGGACGACGACGGCGACGACGGCCGCGCGGCGCTCAAGGGGTTCGCGAAGAAGGGCGTCCGCGGCCCGAAGGTGACCGGGCCGAAGCTCGGCAAGGGCGGGCTCTCCGTCGGCCCGCAGGGCGTCCGCCTGCGCGAGCCGCAGCTGCGCGGGCCGCGCGTCCGCGGCCCGCAGCTCAAGCAGCAGAACATCCGGCTCGACCAGCTCAAGATGCCGAGCCGCGGCGCGGGCGCCGTCGCGCCGCCGTCGATCCCGCTGCGGCCGACGCAGGCCGTCTTCCGCCAGAAGCCGTGGCTGCCCTGGTGGCTCGCGATCGTCGTCCCGCTGCTGCTCCTGCTCGCGCTGCTGCTGTTCCTCTTCCTGCCCAAGAACGCCACCGTCCCCGAGGTCGTCGGGAAGAAGTCGGCGTTCGAGGCCGAGAAGGTGATCACCGAGGCGAAGATGAAGCTCGCGCCGGGCACGAAGGAGAAGATCGACCCGAACGTCCCGCCCGGCACCGTGATCGCCCAGACGCCGAAGGCCGGCGAGGAGGCGGAGGAGGGCAGCGAGATCGCGATCCAGATCGCCATCGGCGACGGCAAGCTGACCGTGCCCGCCGTGACCGGCAAGACCGTCGGCGACGCGGAGAAGATCCTCCGCGAGGCCGGGCTCTCGCTCGGCCAGGCGACGCCGCAGCCGGTCGACCCGAAGGCGCAGATCAAGACCCAGATCCCCGCCGCCCAGGAGGTCGTCAACGAGGGCAAGGCGGTCGACATCTTCATGGTCGTGCCGAAGCCCGCCGGCGCGGCCGGCGCGGCCGCGGGCGCCGGTGCGGGCGCGGCCGCCGGGGCCGGCGCCGAGGACGCGAACGCGGACGGCGGCGGCGGCGGTGGCGGCGGCGGAGACGACGGCGGTGGCGAGGGCGGCGCCGTCAAGGTCCCGCCGATCGCGGGCGCCGACCGCGACGTCTACGCGAAGAAGGTCGCCGACCTCGGCCTCGCGCCGGATCCGGTCAGCGAGTTCAACGACGCGAAGAAGGGGACGCTGTTCCAGGTCGATCCGAAGCCGGGCACGGAGGTGCAGCCCGGCCAGGAGGTCAAGATCTCCGTCTCGGCCGGCTCGCCGCAGATCGCCTACGACGACGACAAGGACGTGCTGCTCAAGTCCAGCGCGCGCGGCAAGACGCTCGAGGCGGTGGCCAAGGGCATCCCAGCAGGAGAAGGACCCGGCCTGGAGCGCCGACGGCAGCGCGATCGCCTACACGAGCGACGGCCAGGTGTTCCTGAAGAACCTCGCCGACAAGGACGCCAGCCCGATCCCCCTGACCAAGGAGGGCGAGCGCTTCCGCGACCTGGCCTGGGCGCCCACCGCCGACGTCAACACGCTCGCGCTGATCAAGTCCGGCACGGGCGATCAGCTGTCCGACGCGCAGTCCTCGCTCTGCTTCGGGGCGATCGACGCCAAGGGCATGACGACCGCGTGCAAGCCGGTGTCGGAGAACCTGCTCGGCCGCAAGGTCAACTGGTCGCCGGACGGCAGGTCGCTGCTCGTGTTCGCCGGCAAGCCGGACGGAACCGCGTTCGGGATGATGGAGTTCACGACCGACAAGCCGTTCTCGGCCAAGCCGGAGGACTGGGAGAGCAAGGGCTTCGTCACCGACGTCTCCAAGCAGGGCGAGGGCGTGCTCGACGAGGTCGTCTCCCCGGACGGGAAGCAGCTCGCCGCGGTCGTCCTGACCAAGAGCGGGACGAACCTGCTGGTGACCAAGGCGGACGACACGCTGCTCGCGAACGCCAAGGCGCTCAACGTGCGCGCGTGCAAGGCGATCTGGCGGCCCGACGGGCTCGAGCTGGTCGTGGTGCGCGCGGACGACTGCGGCTCGTCGACGGGCGAGCTCGTGCGGTTGCCGGTCGCGGACCCGAAGGCCCAGACGTCGCTCGGGCTGACCGGCGACAACCCGGTCTTCCAGCCGCTCTCCGTGGAGTAGGGTCACCGCCCGTGCTGTGCCCGGACTGCCGCCGCCAGGTGACGCGGGGCGCTGCGTTCTGCGGCAGCTGCGGGTCGCCGCTCGGCCACACCGGGCCGCCGCTCGAGCTCGTCCTGTCGGGCGGCATCCGGATCCCGCTCGTCGAGGAGCTGATGATCGGCCGCGGCCCGGCCGCGACGCTGCGGCTCGAGGACCCGAGCGTCTCGCGCCTGCACGCGCGGATCTCGGCGGCGGGCAGCGGCTCGGGCGCGCGGATCGAGGACGCCGGCTCGAGCCACGGGACGTACGTCGACGGGACGCGCGTGACCGGGCCGCTGCTGCTGCGCGACGGCGCGCGGATCCGGATCGGCGACCAGGAGCTGACCGTCGAGCGGCGGCGCGACACGGCGGAGGCCGGGAAGACGATCGTCGTGCGGCCGGGCGCCTCGCTGGTCGCGAGCGCCGTGACGCCGACCGGCGTCGTCGGGCAGGCGACGCAGTTCGGGATGCGCCCGCGCGTGCGCTCCGGCTACGCGCTCAAGCAGCTCGACGCGTCGGAGGGCTCGCGCCGATGGGTGCTGCGCGACCTGGAGAGCAACAGCTTCCTGCGGCTCTCCGACAACGACGCGCAGCTGTTCCGGCTGCTCGACGGGTCGCGCTCGCTGGTCGAGCTCGTCGGGGAGGCCGAGCGCCGCTTCGGCCCGACCGGCGCGGCGCGGCTCGCGCGGCTGCTCGCCGACCTCGGCGAGCGCGGGCTGATGTCGGGCGTCGCGGCGTCGAACCGCGCGGACGGAGGCGCCGGAGAGCTTCTGGCGCCGGCTGGTCACGCCGCGCGAGAAGCTCTTCCCCGGGCTCGGGCGCTGGTTCGACTCGGTCTACCGCCACGGCGGCTGGGTGCTGTTCACGCGGCCCGCGCTGTGGCTGATCGGCGCGCTCTGCGTGGCCGGCGTGGGCGTGTTCGCGGCGCTGATCGCGCTGCGCTACGGGACGCCGTTCGTGGTCGCGAGCAAGATCGGGATCGGCGGGCTCGTGTTCCTGCTCGGGCGCTTCCTCGTGGTGGCGGTGCACGAGACCGCGCACGGGCTCGTGATGGCGTCCTACGGGCGCCGGATCGACCGCGCCGGGCTGAAGCTCGTGGCGATCTTCCCCTACGCGTTCGTCGACACGAGCGAGGCGTGGTTCGAGCCGCGCGCGCGGCGGATCGCGATCAGCGCGGCGGGCCCGGTGTCGGACTTCTCGGTCGGCGCGCTGTTCGCCATCGCCTGCCTGCTGCTGCCCGACGGGACGGTCCGCGACATCTGCTTCCAGGTCGCGTTCGCGGGCTACGTCGGCGCGATCTTCAACCTCAACCCGTTCATCGAGCGCGACGGCTACCACATGCTCGTCGACTGGCTGCGCGAGCCGGGGCTGCGGCGGCGGGCGCGCGAGCAGTTCGCGCGCCGGCTGTCGGGCGGCGGGCGCAGCGACGACTCGCCGGTGCTCGCGCGCTACTCGCTCTGGGGGCTGGCGTGGACGGTGCTCGCGGGCTGCTTCGCGGTCGGCGATGTCACTGCGCTACCTGCCGGTGATGAAGGCGCTGGCGCCGGAGTGGATCGTCTACACGGTGCTGGGGACCATGTGGGTCGTGTTCTTCGTCCCGGCGCTGGTCGTCGTGGTCGAAGCCGCTGGTCGCGCGCGTGCGGGGCGATGACTGAGCCTGTGGGAACATGAGTCGTGGCCGCGACCGAGTCCGACATCGCCGCGAAGCTGATCGAGCGACTGCTCGCCGATCCGGGCTTCCGCGACCGCTTCCGCCGCAACCCGGCGGCGGCCTGCCGCGAGGCGGGGCTGGACAGCCTCGCCGACGAGATGGCGATCGGCGCGGGCAAGGCGATGCACACGCTGGACATGCGCGAGTCGCGCTCGTCGCTCGCCGGCGTCGATGATGGCGGCGGCGATGGAGGGCATGGGGCTGTACGAGTTCTCGCGCCACGTCGTGCCGCAGATCGAGGACCTGTCGGGCTCGATCGGCGACGTGCTCAGCCGGGTGAACCTGCCGGCGCTGCCGGGCGGCGGGTCGCTCGCGGGCGCGCCGCCGCCGAGCGCGGCGCCGCTGCCGGCGACCGACGCGGCCGAGGCGGCAGCGGACGGCAACGGCGGCGGCGGCGGCGGCGGCGGCGCCTCGGCGCCGCCGCGGCGGCGGCGCCGGCCGCGCCGCGGCGCCGCGGCGCCGGCGGCGGCGGGCGCGAAGGCCGCGGCGGCGCCTGAGGTCGCCGGCAAGCAGGGCGGCGCGGCGGCGCCGCGAGGTCGCGGCGAAGGGCGGCAAGGGCGGCGGCAAGGCGCGGACGGCGGCGGTGGAGGCGGCGGGGGCAAGGCGGCGACGACGCGGCGGCGGACGCCGGCGGCGGCTCGCAGCTCCCGGGCGGACGGGCCGGCGAGCGGCGTCGCGGACGCGCCCGCCGGGCGCCGGGCGCGGCGACGCCGGGCGGCAGCGCGCTGCCGACCGAGCAGGTCGAGCCGAAGGCGGCGACGGGCGGCGAGCTGCCGGACGGCGAAGGCGCCGCGCGCGCAGCCCGCGGCGGCGGCGCCGGCGGCGCCGCCGCACCTGCAGCGCCGGCCGCACCGCCACGCCCGCGGCGCCCGCGGCTCCGCAGCCTGCCCGGCGTGCCGGCGGCCGGTCACCCGGACGCGCCGCCCCGGCGGCGGCGTCGCCGGAGGCGGCCGCCGCGGCCCCGCCCGCAGCCGGCGGCGGCGGCGCAGCAGCCGCCGGCGGTCGCGCGCCGGTGGACGCCGGCGCCGGTGAAGCGCGCGCCGATCGACGCGGACCAGTTCGGCCAGGAGGGCGACGGGCACGGGCGGCAAGCCCGACGCCGAGGCGCTGGCGATCCTGAAGAACAAGAACATCACCTTCGACACGTCGGCGTCGCCGACATCAAGGCCGGCCGGATCGACCCGCGGATCATCGCCGTGCTGACCAAGCTCAGCCAGGAGCACAAGATCGTCGTCTCCTGCATGTGCAGCGACCACCCGCGCATGACCACCAGCGGGTTCGTCTCCAACCACACCTACGGCCGCGGCCTGGACATCGCCTCGATCGACGGCGAGATCGTCAGCCCCGGCAGCGCGCTCGCGCGCGAAGTCGCCTCAGAGCTGTCGGACTTCCCGAGCCTCGATCCGCGGCGACGAGATCGGCTCGCCCGTTCGCGATCAGCGGCCCCGGCTACTTCACCGACGCCGCCCACCAGAACCACATCCACGTCGGCTTCAAGACCGAGATCAGCCCCGACTGGAAACCACCCGCCGGGCTCCGCGCCGACGCGCCCGCCGCCGCGCCCGCCGTCGCACCCGATCGCCCGCGCCGCGGTCGCCGGCGCGCCGGCCGGCGCGCCGGCCGCCGGGATCGCGCCGCGGCGTCGCGGCGCGCAGCGCCCGCCGCGGCCACCGACCCGAAGCGCGGCTCCGGGCTCTTCGACGGCGATCACGCGCGCCCGAGCCGACGCGAAGGTCGCGCCGCGGGCAGGCAGCGACTCGGGCCTGTTCGCCGCGCTGGATCCCAAGGCCGCGCAGCCCGCGCAGGTCGCGGCGACGCCCGCCCCGCCGCCGGACGCCGCGGCGCCGGCCGACGCCGGCCGCGCCGCCGGGCGCGGGCGGCGTGGACGTCGGCGCGGTCGGCGACGCCTACCCGGGCGACGACGCGACCAAGGAGCAGCTCGCCGCCTGGATGGGCAAGCAGGCCGAGAAGCGCGGCCTCCCGCCGCAACTGCCGGTCATGGCCTCGCTCGTCGAGTCCGGGCTGAAGAACCTCAACTACGGCGACGCCGACAGCGTCGGCTTCTTCCAGATGCGCGTCAGCATCTGGAACCAGGGCGACTACGCCGGCTACCCCGACGACCCCAAGAAACAGGTCGACTGGTTCCTCGACACCGCCGAGCAGGTCAAGAAGCAGCGGCTCGACGCGCGGCCAATCCGTCACCGACCCCAAGCAGTTCGGCGAATGGATCGCCGACGTCGAACGCCCCGCCGCCCAATACCGCTACCGCTACCAACTCCAACTCGATCAAGCCAACACCCTCCTCAAAGCCGCGCCCGCCGCGCCGGCCGCGCCTGTGTCACCGGAGGCCGCGGCGGCTCCGGCGCCGGTGCGGGCCGTGGAGCCGGTGAGGCGTGCGCCGGTGGATGCGGATCAGTTCGGGCAGGAGGGGACGGGGTCGGGCGGGGAGCCCGACCCCGAAGCGCTGGCGATCCTCAAGAACAAGAACATCACCTTCGACGACGTCGGTATCTCAGACATCAAGGCCGGCCGGATCGACCCGCGCATCATCGCCGTGCTGACCAAGCTCAGCCAGGAACACAAGATCGTCGTCTCCTGCATGTGCTCCGATCACCCGCGCATGACCACCAGCGGCTTCGTCAGCAACCACACCTACGGCCGCGGCCTGGACATCGCCTCCATCGACGGCGAGATCGTCGGCCCCGGCAGCGCCCTCGCGCGCGAAGTCGCCTCAGAACTCTCAGACTTCCCACCCTCGATCCGCGGCGATGAGATCGGCAGCCCCTTCGCCATCAGCGGCCCCGGCTACTTCACCGACGCCGCGCACCAGAACCACATCCACGTCGGCTTCAAGACCGAGATCACCCCCGACTGGAAACCACCCCCAGGCCTGCGCGCCGACGCCCCCGCCACCGCACCAGCCGCCCCGTCCGCGCCCGTCGCCGGCGCGGTGCCGGATCCGGGAGCCGGGGGCGGGGGCCGAAGCTCGCTCGGTGAGGCGGCGCTGCGCATCGCCCAGACCCAGCGCGGGGTGCGCGAGGTCGGGACGAACACCGGCCCGAAGGTCGATCAGTACCTCGAGGCGGCGGAGGTCGCGCCGGGGAACCCGTGGTGCGCGGCGTTCGTGACCTGGTCACTCGAGCAAGCCGGGCACACGATGCCGGGTGGGGGCTGGGCCGCCGTCGCGACGTGGGTGCGCAACGCCGAGCAGGGCGGCGGCGATCTCGAACTCGTGAGCGCTGACGAGGCGCGGCCCGGGGACATCGTGGCCTACGACTGGGGCGGCGGGAGCGACTTCGGCGCGGACGGGCACATCGGGTTCCTCGCGAGCCAGGTCGAGGACGGCCGGTTCACCGCCCTAGAGGGCAACAACGCCGACGCGGTCAACTCCGTCCCGCGTACCGTCGATGACGGCAACGTCGTGTTCATCCGGGTCAAGGGCGAGGCGGCGGGCGCGGCGGCACCGGCCGCCCCGGCCGCGCCCGCCGCCGCCCCCGCCGCCGGTATCGCACCGGCGACGCCAGCCGCGCCCACCGACCCCCAGCGCGGCTCCGGCCTCTTTGAAGCGATCGCGCCCGCCGAACCTGCCCAGACCGCGACGGCCGGCGACCCCGGCAACCGCGCGACCGACTCCGGCCTGTTCAGCGCGCTCGACCCCGACACCAAACCCGCCCCGGCCGCCGCCCAACCCGCCGCCGCGCCCGCGCAGCCCGCCGCCGCCGCGCCCGCCCCGGGCGCCCCACCGGCCGACACCCCAGCCGGGGGCGGAGCGGTCGACGTCAGCGGCGCACCCGACGCGTACCCCGGCGACGACGCCACCAAGGAGCAGTACGCGGCCTGGATGGCCAAGCTCGCGCGAGAAGCGCGGGCTGCCGCCGCAGCTGCCCGTCATGGCCTCGCTCGTCGAGTCCGGGCTGAAGAACCTCAACTACGGCGACGCCGACAGCGTCGGCTTCTTCCAGATGCGCGTCAGCATCTGGAACAGCGGCCCCTACGCGGGCTACGCGGACGATCCGGCGAAGCAGGTCGACTGGTTCCTCGACCACGCCGAGGAGGTCAAGGCCCAGCGCCTCTCCCGCGGTCAGTCCGTCACCGACCCCAAGCCAGTTCGGCGAGTGGATCGCCGACGTCGAGCGCCCCGCCGCCCAGTACCGCTACCGCTACCAGGAGCAGCTCGACGCGGCCAACGGCCTGCTCAAGAGCGCGCCCGCACCCGCCGCGGCGCCCGAGGCCGCGGCCGCCGCGCCCGCTGCCCCCGCGCAGGCCGTCGCCGAGTCGGCCGTCCCGCCGACGATGGCGCAGGGCCCCGGCCATCGCGCCGAGGCCGCCCTCGACCGAGGCGAAGAAGTTCCTGGGGACGCCCTACAAGTGGGGCGGCTCGACGCCGCAGACCGGGTTCGACTGCTCGGGTCTGGTCCAGTGGGCCTACGCTCAGCAGGGGATCCAGATCCCGCGCGTGACCGACCAGCAGATCCTCGCCACGAACGGCGATCTCCGTGAAGCGCTCCGAGCTCCTCCCCGGCGACCTCGTGTTCTTCCGCGACTCGACGGGCTACGTCCACCACGTCGGGATGTCGCTCGGCGGCGACAAGTTCATCCACGCGCCGCACACGGGCGACGTGGTGAAGATCTCCAGCCTCGACGAGCCCTATTACAAGGAGCAGTTCACCGGCGGCCGCCGCTTCGACAAGGCGGCGACCGCCGCGCCGGCGGCGCCCGCCGCGCCGGCCGTCGCGGCGCCCGCCGTGGCGCCCGCGCCGGTCGCCGACCCGGTCGCGGTGGCCAGCGCGCAGGCCGCCGTCGCCCGCGACGCCGCCGAGGCCGCACGCCAGCGACAGCGGGCTGTTCAAGGCGCTCAGCGTCCAGGAGGCGCGCAACCACGAGGAGGCGCGCGCGCTGGCGAGCGACGGCAGCGCTCCGCGGCGCAGCGACTCGGCCATGTTCCTCCAGGCGATCACGCCCGAGCGCGCCGCGGAGGCCAAGGCCGCCGCGCAGTCCGCGCCCGCACCGCCGCCGGCGCCCGAGGCCGCCGCGCCCGCCGCCCCGGCGGCCCCGGCGGCCGCGCCCGCCGCCGCCGCCGCGCCCGAGGTCGCCGCCGCGACGCCCGCCGGCCCGGTCCGGACCTCTCCGACGTCCCCGCCGGCTACCCCGGCAACGACGCCGGCCAGAAGGCGCTCGCGAAGTGGCTCGCGAAGCACGCCGAGAAGGCGGGGCTGCCGCCGGAGCTGCCGGTGATGGCGTCGCTGGTCGAGTCCGGCGTCCGCAACCTCGACTACGGCGACGCGGACAGCGTCGGGTTCTTCCAGATGCGCACGAGCATCTGGGACCAGGGCGAGTACGCCGGCTACGGCAAGAACCCCGGGCTCCAGGCGAAGTGGTTCATCGATCACGCGCTCGCGGTCAAGAAGCAGGCGATCGCGCGCGGCGACGGCGAGCTTCGGCAAGGACCCGAACGCGTGGGGCGAGTGGATCGCGGACGTCGAGCGGCCGGCGGAGCAGTACCGCGGCCGCTACCAGCTGCGCCTCGAGGAGGCGCGCCGGCTGCTGCGCTGAGCGGCGCGCGCGGGGCGCGCCGCCCGGGGCTCAGTCCTCGCCGCCGCCGTTGCGGATGACGGTGCCGCCGCCACCGCCGCCGCCACCGCCGCCGCTGGTCGACGGGGGCGTCGTCGTGCCGGTGGACGGCGTGGTCGTCGTGCCGGTCGAGGGCGTGGTCGTCGTGCCGGTCGAGGGCGTGGTCGTCGTGCCGGTCGAGGGCGTCGTCGTCGTGCCCGTCGAGGGCGTGGTCGTCGTGCCGCTCGACGTCGAGCTCTCCTCGGGCTTCTTCTTCGGCACCTTGAGCGCCGGCAGCGCCGAGGCGGCGCGCACCTTCGCCGAGACGGTGGCGTCCCCGACCTCGATCACCTCGGCGGCCGCGGGCGCCTTCGCCTTCGGCGCGGCTGCCGGTTCCTTGTCGCCGCCGCTGGCGGACGCGATGCCGAACGCGGCGCCGAAGGCGACGACCGCGATGCCGGCGACGATGAGGAGCTGTCGGGGATGCATGGGTCTACCTTCCTGGGCGGGCGCCGTGCTTGTCAACCGGCGGATGGGTGAACCGTCTCACCCGTGTCAGCCGTCGAGCGTGTACCCCACGGCCTCGAGCGTGCGGAGCTGCGCGGCCAACTGCTGCTGCGTGCGCCGGATCCCGGCCGAGGAGCGCTCGAATCCGCCCTTGTTCTTGTCAGACGCCGCGGACGCCGCCTTCTTCCACGCCTCCTTCGACGCGGTCAGGCTGTCGACCAGGCCCTGGTTGACCGTGCGGTCCGCCGGGCTCGTCTCCGCCCGGGAGAGCTGCTTGGCGGCGTCGGCGTACGCGGCCTGGATGTTCCCCGCCGCCCGCGCCTGGGCGCGGAACGTCGCGCCGTCCCGCCCGAGCGCCTTGCGGCCGGCGGCGACGCGCCGGTCGAGCTGGTTGAGCGTCCGGTTGACGCGTCTTCGCGTAGGCCGGGTCCGGGCCGACCGGGAACGCCTTCGCGTCGCTCACCTGGAGCGTGTCCGCGATCCCCTCGCACTCCGGGCCGAAGCCCTCGGCCGCCTCGGCGGGCGCCATGCAGGCGACCGTCGCGACCCCGGCCGCGGTCGGCGCCGCGTAGAGGGTGACGGTGCGGTCGAAGCCCTCGGGCTGCAGGCCGGCGTAGCGGTAGGCCTGGATGTCGTCGGGCCCGAGCTTGACCGCCGTCCGCTCGGGGACCTCGCCCTGCCCGAGCCCGAGCTGCTTGCGGAAGCCCTGCAGGAGCAGCGTCGAGTCGTCGGCGTCGACCATCCCGAACTCGACCGCCTTGCCGCCGTCGCGGCCGGCGGGGGCGTAGGCGGCGGCGTCGGCCAGCTCGAGCCCGGGGATCTCCGGCGCCGTCCCCAGCTCCTGCCAGCCCTTGGGCACCTCGAGCGCGATCGCACCCGACTGCACCGGCTGCTCGGGCACGATGCTCGCCGGGGTCGCGGGCGGGTCGGGGTCGTCCCCGCCGCCGCCGCCGAGCAGCAGGCCGAGCACGACGGCGACGACGAGCGCGGCGCCGATGGCGAGCGGGAAGGCGAGGTTGCGCCGCTCGCGGGGCTCGCGCGGCTCGGGCTCCTCGTCGAGCGAGCGCGGCGGCTCCGGCGGCGCGCCGCGACCGCCCGTGCCGACCGACTGCGGCATCGCCGTGGCGGCGCCGGCGTCGCCGTCGAGGGCGCGCGGCATCGCGGTCGCCGGGCCGGCGTCCTCGTCGTCGAGCGAGCGCGGCGGGAGCTCGGGCTCGGGCTCCGCCGGCTCGGGCTCCGGCTCGGGCTCCTGCGGCTTGGGCTCCTCGGTCGGCGGCCGCAGCGGCGGTGGCGCGACGTAGGTGTCGAACGCCTTCTCGGGCGGCTCGTCCGCCGGCGCGGCGGTGTCGGGCGGCGCGGCGCTGTCGGACGCGCCGGTGTCCGGCGCCGCCGGCGCGTGGCTCGCGGCGGCGGCCGCGCCGGGCGCCGCGAACGTCTCGAAGCCCTCGTCGGCGCCGGCCGGCTCGGTGGGCTCGGGCGCTGCCGGCGTCTCGGGCGCTGCCGGCGTCGCGGGCGTGTCGGGCGGCGCCGCCGCGCCGGGCGCCGCGAACGTCTGGAAGCCGTCGTCGGGCGCCGCCGGCTCGGCGGCGGGCGGCTCGTCCGCGGGGGCCGCGGGCTCGGCCGTCGCGGGCGGCTCGGCCACGGGCGGCGAGCCGAAGGTCATGAAGCCGCTGTCCTCGGCCGGCGGGGTCGACGCGGGCGGAGTCGAGGCGGGCGGGGTCGTCGCGCGGCGGGGTCGTCGGCGGGCGGGGCGCTCGCGGCGGGCGTCGTCGGCGGGCGGGGCGTCGCGGCGGGCGCGTCGCGGGCGGGCGCGGCGGCGGCCGCCGCGGCCGGGGTGTCGGCGGCCGGGGTGTCGGCGGCCGGGGTGTCGGCGGCCGCCGGGGTGTCGGCGGCCGGCGGTCTGCGGCGGGCGGCGTGCCGGCGGGCGCCGCCGGCGCGTCCGCGGCCGGCGTCTCGCCGGGCGCGCCGAACGTCACGAACCCCGAGTCGGCCACCGGCTCGAGCGGCGGCGGCGTCGGCGGCCCGGTCGGCACGTCGATCGGCCCCGGCTCGAGCGGCCCCTACGGCGCGTCCGACGGCGGCGGCGTCGCCGGCCCGGGCGGCGCCTCGGTCGCGCCCCCGGCGCCCCACGCGAAGCTCTGGAACTCGTCCGACGGCTGCGCCTCCGGCGCGCCCTCGAACGGCGCCGGCGTGAGCGGCTTCGGCGTGTCGGCCGAACGGGCCTCCGGCGACAGCCGCGCCGACCGCCGCCAGCGCGGGCCGAGCAGCCCGATGACGATCTCCTCGAAGTCGTCCCAGGCGTCGTTGGCGTTCTGGGTCCGCTCCTTCGGGTCCTTCACGAGCAGCTTCTCGACCCACTCCGACACGCCCGCGTCGAGCGCCGGGTCGACCGACGTGATCGGCGGGATCGGCTCGTTGACGTGCCGCAGCAGGATCGCCATCGGCGCGTCGGAGTCGTGGAACGGCACGCGCCCCGTGAACATCTCGAACGCCATGCAGCCGACCGAGTAGAGGTCGGTCCACGGCCCGATGTCCTGCGCCATCGCCTGCTCGGGCGCCATGTAGGTCGGCGTGCCGACCGTCGTCCCGGTCGCGGTCAGGAACGCGCCGGTCTGCATCTGGTTCGTCGCCTTGGCGATCCCGAAGTCGGCGATCTTCACGCGCCCGTCCGCCGTGACCATCAGGTTCTCGGGCTTGAGGTCGCGGTGGACGACGCCGTGCTGCTCCGCCTGGGCGAGCCCGGCGAGGAGCCCCTCGAGCACGCCGCTGATCTGCGCGAGCGTGAGGTGCCCGACCCACGGCCGCAGCGACCCGCGCTCGACGTACTCCATCGCGATGTACGGCGTCCCGTCGTGCTCGAAGTAGTCGTGCACGGTGACGATGTTCGGATGGCTCAGCGAGCCGGCCACGCGCGACTCGCGCAGGAAGCGCTGCGCGAACGCCGGGTCGGACGCGTGGAAGGCCGCGAGCTCCTTGAGCGCGACGAAGCGATCCAGGTCGGTCTGGCGCGAGAGGTAGACCACGGCCATACCGCCCCGCCCGACCTCGCGCAGGACCTCGTATCGCCCGACGGTCTTCAGGACGTCCGGCACCGGCTGACGTCCCTGTCGTCGAAGTTCATTGGTACGACACTTTCCATCAGCTCGGCTCATCCCTAGTATGGCGACACCAGTCAGGGCGGGCAACAGCGCCACGGAGGCGCTCAGGACAAGAGGCAGGGATGGAGTGAAGCTCTTCGTCGTCGATCCCCACACGATCTACCGTCGTGGGCTCTCGGTATGCCTCGAGGCGTTGCCCGAGGTGGAGTCGGTCGGACAGGCCGGCAGCGTGCGGACCGCGTGGGAGGACGAGGCGTTGTTCGCCGCCGATCTCGTGATCGTGGACCCGGCGATGCCGGGCGGGCCCGACTTCGTCGGCGCGGTCGCGGAAGCGGCGAGCGCGCCGGTCGTGGTCTGCACCTCGGTCGTCTCCGAGGCCGCGGTGCTCGGCGCGCTGCAGTCCGGCGCGGCCGGCGTCCTGCGCAAGGACACGCTGACCACGGACTCGCTCGCGAACGCCGTGCGCGCGGCCGTCGACGGCACCGGCGTCGTCACCTCGGAGCTCCTGCGCGAGCTGCTCGACGGCATCGCGCGGCGACGACGGCAAGCCGGCCGGCGCGCGCCTGACCGACCGCGAGCAGCAGGTGCTGTCGCTGATCGCCGAGGGGCATCCCACGCGTGAGGTCGCGCAGCAGCTGTGCTATTCCGAGCGCACCGTGAAGAACGTCCTGCACGACGTCGTGACGAAGCTCAACGCCCGCTCGCGCTCACAGGCCGTCGCGCACGCCGTGCGCGAGGGGCTGATCTGACCTCGGTCGAGGAGCTGGTCGCCGGCCGCAGGATCGTCATCTGCGCCGGCTCCGGCGGCGTGGGCAAGACGACGACCGCCGCCGCGCTCGCGATGGGCGCCGCCGCCGCCGGCCAGAAGGTCGCCGTGGTGACCATCGACCCCGCGCGCCGGCTCGCGACCGCGCTCGGGCTGGAGGAGCTCGGGAACGAGCCGAGCCTGATCGACCCGGAGCGCTTCAGCGCCCACGGCGTCGAGATGCGCGGCGAGCTGTGGGCGCTCATGCTCGACGCGAAGCGCACGTTCGACGAGCTGATCGAGCACCTCGCGCCCGACGCCAGGACCCGCGACGACGTCCTCGCCAACCGGATCTACCAGCAGCTCTCGAGCGCGGTGGCCGGGTCGCAGGAGTTCACCGCGATCGCCAAGCTCTACGACCTCGACGCGAGCGGCGACTTCGACCTGATCGTGCTCGACACCCCGCCGTCGCGCAACGCGCTCGACTTCCTCGACGCGCCGCAGCGGCTGACCGGCTTCTTCCAGGGCCGCGCGGTCAAGGTCTTCCTCCGCCCCGCCGGCTTCGGCGGCCGGCTGATCGGCCGCGGGACGGGCGTCGCGTTCGGGCTGCTGCGGCGCGTGACCGGCGTCGACCTGCTCGAGGACCTCTCGGTCTTCTTCCGCGCGCTCGGCGGGATGATCGACGGCTTCGTCGCGCGGGCGGAGCGCGTCGGCGCGCTGCTCGCCGACCCGGGCACGACGTTCCTGATCGTCGCCTCCCCGCGCCACGACCCGGTCGAGGAGGCGATCTACTTCCACCGCAAGCTGCGTCGACGGCGGGCTGCCGTTCGCCGGGCTGGTGGTGAATCGCGTCCACCTCCCGCCGGCGGTCGACGGCGACCTGCCCGACGGGCTCGCCGACGCGCTGGGCGACGCGCTCGCCCGTCGCGTCGCCACGTCGGCGCACGAGCTCGCGGCGCTCGCCGCGCGCGACGCCGCGAACGTCGAGCACCTGCGCGCCAGCCTCGGCGACCCGCCGCTCGTGATCGTGCCCGAGCAGCAGGACGACGTCCACGACGTCGAGGGCCTCGCGCTCATGCAGGCGCACCTCTGGGCCGCGTGACGCACCCCGTGCTCGCCGCGCTGCGGCGAGCGCCCGGACGGGGCGCGCGTGGCGCTCGTGGTCGAGGGCGGCGGGATGCGCGGCGCGGTCAGCGGCGGGATGGCGCTCGGGCTCCACGAGCTCGGCCTCGCCGGCGCGTTCGACGCCGCCTACGGCTCCTCCGCCGGCGCGCTCAACGCGATGTGGCTGGTCTCCGGGCGGCTGCCGGAGGGGATCCCGACGTGGGTCGACCCGCGGCTCGTGCACGCCCTGATCCAGCCGCGGCGCGCGCTGCGCGGCGGCCCGGTGGTCGACGTGACGACGCTCGTCGAGCGCCGTTACGAGCAGCTCTCCCCCGGGCTGTTCGACGCGGTCCTCGCGAGCGGGACCGAGCTGCACCCGGTCGCCACGGAGGTGCGCAGCGGCACCGCCGTCGATCTGCACGGCGCGATCGCGGACCCGCCGTCGCTGCGGCTCGCGCTGCGCGCGTCGGCCGCGCTGCCGCTGCTCGCCGGCCCGCCGGTCGAGCTCGGCGGCCGCCGGCTGCTCGACGCCGGCCTGTCCGCGGCGATCCCGTTCCGCGCCGCGCTCGCGGACGGCGCGACGCACGTGCTCGTGCTGCGCTCGCGCCGCGCCGGCGAGACCGCGCAGCCGCCGGGCCGGATCGCGGGCGCGCTGACCGCGCGGCTGCTGCGCCGGCTCGACCCCGCGGTCGCGCAGGCGTTCCGCACCCGCGCGGTCCGCGAGGCCGAGGACGAGGCCGTGCTCGCCCGCCACGACGCCGAGCCGGACCGCGCGCCGCACGTGCTGTCGGTCCGCCCCGCGCCCGGCTCGCCCGCGCCCGGCCGGCTCGAGCGCGACGTCGCCCTCGTCGCCGCCGGGCTCGAGGCCGGGCGCGCCGCGATGCACGCGGCGTCAGACGGGCTGTAGCACCGCGAGCGGGTCGCCGAACAGGCAGTACGCCGCCCAGCTGTCGTCGAACGGGTCGCGCTCGTAGCTGCGCGCGCGCAACTCGGCGAGCACGTCGGCGAGCGGGCGGCCGGGCGCGGCGATCGCCTGGCGGTAGATCTCCTCCGCCACGACCGGCGCGCTCGTCTTCGTCACCGGCCACAGCGGGGCGACGATCGCCCGCGCGCCGAGCTGGCCGAAGACCGCCGGGAAGCCCGCGCCGCCCGGCCCGAGCGTGAGGTTGCCGCGGCCCGCGTCGCACGCGTTGAGGAAGACGACCGGGAGGCGCTGTGCGCACGCGGCGCGGAACCCGTCCGACTCGCGCAGCTGCGCCGACGAGCACGGCGCGAAGTCCTTCAGGAAGATCACCGAGTCGTCGCCCTCGGCCGCGCCGTGGCAGACGAAGTGCAGCAGCGAGGCGGCGTGACCGGCGAGGAAGGCGTCGAGGCCGGCGAGGTCCTCCTGCTGGAGCCGGACGCCGCCGAAGTGCTCCTCCAGCACCTTGAGCTCGGCGCTCGCGTCGAGCTGCTGCTCGGGCTGGTCGTACCCGGGCGCGATCAGGAACGCGTCGCGGACCGGCAGCAGCTGCGGCGGCGAGCTGGCGTCGCCGCGGACCCAGCGGCCGACCGCGAAGGCCGCGCCGAGCGGCGCGCCGAGGTCCTCGTCGGGCGCACCGGGCCGCGGGCGGCTCGGCAGCATGATCTCCCACGGCAGCAGCGGCTCGTCCGAGGCGACGTAGACCGACGCGCGGCCGGGCGCGCCGCCGCGCGCGTCGTGCAGCGCCCACAACGCGTCGCGGAAGGCGGCCGGCGCGGCGTTCCAGAACGTCCGGCCCGCGGCCTTCAGCGCGAGCTTGCGCTCGGGGTCGGGCGTGCCGCGGTCGACCAGCTTGCCCAGCGCCTTCGCGATCATCGCGTCGGCCGCCTCCGCGAGCGGCCACTCGACGGCGGGCGTCGGCTGCTCGAAGCCCGGGACGCCCGGCGCGTGCACGCTGCACGTGTACGCGCTCCCGCCGCCGGTCGCCGTGATCAGCACCGTCAGGTCGACCGCGCGCGCGTCGGTGTGGACGGGCACGCCCGCCGGGGTCGCCTCGGTCGGCACCGGCGCACCGTCCGGGAACCGCCAGCGGCGCCGGATCCGCCCGCACGGGCGGCCGCGGTACATGAACTGGGCGACGAGCTCCGGGTCCCCGGGCGCGTCCGGGTGCGCGACGCGCAGGGCGAACTCGACCGGCGCGGAGTCGGGCTTGTCGCGCTCGATCGTGAGCGTCCGGAAGTACTCGCCGTCGACCTCGAGGTGGGCGCCGGCGACGAGCAGGACGCCGAGCTCGACCACGTCGACGTCCGGCGGCGCCTCGACGATCACGTCCTCGGCCTCCTCGCCGAGCCGCGCCGGCGCCTCGTCGGTCCAGACGCGCACCGTGAACGTCGCGCCGGCCTGCGCCGGGAGCGGGTCGGGCGCGTCGAGGTGCGGCGTGCGGCGCAGGACGGCGTCGGCCGCGACCGGCGGCTCGGCGCTCTGCTGGCGCTGCTCCTGCTGCTGCTGTGGCTGCTGACCCGTCGGTGGCGGCGCCGCCTCGAGCCCGGCGCCCGGCGACGGGCCCCTCACCCGGGGCGGCGGCGCGGTCATCGGCGGCGGGGCGGGCGTCGGCGGCCGCGCCGCGGTCTCGGGCGCCCACGCGCCGCGCAGCGCGCCGCCAGTCACCAGTAGACCGCGCTCGACGCCCGCGGCGCGGTCGCCGACGGTCGCCGCCGGGTTCACCCCGAGCAGCGTCGCGAGCCCCGCCGGCCCCAGCTCGGGCCGCGCGCGCAGCAGCGCCTCGATCGCCCCGAACTCCACGGCGCCGAACACGAACGCGGGCGCGCCCGCCGCCGCGGGCTCGCGCACGAGCAGGGCGTCCATCCCCGCGAGCACCGCCTCGCCGCGCGCGAGCCGGCCCGCGAGCTCGGGCGTCCCGCCGTCGATCACCGCGATCCGGTCCGCCGCGACGAACCTCACGGCAGCGCGGTCCGGTAGTGCTCGTGGCCGTCCTCGTCGATGTAGCGCAGGTCGATCTGCGGCCCGTCGACGTCGAGCACCGCGAAGCCGAACGTGTTCCACGGCTGCCAGCCGGTGCCGTACTGCTTGCGGTACTCGTAGACGAGCCCGTCCGGCGGCACCGCGTGCTGCTCGACCAGGTACTCGGGGATCCCGCCGTGGCCCGCGCAGCTCGCGAAGCGGACGTTCTCGAGGTCGCGGTAGACGAGGCAGCGGTGCTCGTGACCCCAGAACCAGGCGTCCAGCGGCGCGCCGTCGAGCGCCGGCCTGATCTTCGCCCGCAGCGTCCGGGCGCCCGCCTCGTAGGCGCTGAACAGCTGGTGGTGGCTGAGCAGCGCGGTCCGGCGGCCGGGATGGTCGGCCCGCTGCGCGGCGACCCAGGCCGCCTGGTCCCCGTGCAGCCCGGCGTCCTCGTAGGACGTGTCGAGCCCGAGGAACTGCCAGTGGTCGTTGGCGAGCGCGAAGCAGCTCGACCCGCCCTGCGCGGCGAACCGGGGATCGCCGAGCGCGGCGAAGTAGTCCTGCCCGCCCGCGTACATGTCGTGGTTGCCGTTGAGCGTGTAGGAGGCGACGTCGGTCCGCCCCGGCTTGACCGGCCACGGGCCGAGGAAGTTGTCGCGGTACTCGTCGTGCTCGCCGCCGTAGTAGACGTCGCCGAGATGGACGACGTGCTTCTGGCGCCGCTCCGCCGCGGGGTCGTCGAGGACCTTGGCGATCTGCTCCGCGACCCGCTTCGCGCGCGGCAGCCCCGAGCCCCAGTCGCCGACCAGGACGATCCGGGCCGACTCGGCCAGCGCGCGGCGGGGCGCCCGGGCGGTCGACGAACGGCGCCGTCCCGCGGAACCGGCGCTTGACCATCGAGGCGACGGAGCGCAGCCAGCCCGGGTCGGAGAGCAGCTTCGGGTTGGCGACCTCCATCCGCCCCCACAGCCGCCGCCCGTCGCCGGTCATCCGCAGCTCGACCCCGGCCAGCCGGCGGTCGGTGACGACCGGCAGCGGGCCGCCGCGGCGGTCGTCGTCCATCGTGCGCTCCTCGACGTCCATCGCGCCGGCCGCGTGCGCCTCGAGCGCGACCTGGACGAGCCCGACGACCGGGTTGCCCGGCAGGTACGCGTAGTCGCTCTTCGGCGGCGGCGCCTGCTCGCCCGGCTGGGCGGGGCGCGGCCCGTCGTCCGGCGCCGACTCGGCGGCGAACGCGCCGGCGAGCGCGTCGGCGAGCTCCTCGAGCTCGTCCGTCGGGATCTCGCGCGGGTCGCCGGGCCGGCCGAGGATGCCGGCGCGGCGGTTCGCGATCACGCTGCGCAGCTGCTTCTCCGTCGCCGCGACCGTGCCGAGGGTGAAGTCGCGGTTGAGGACCTGGGCGAGCATCGGGCGACTCTACGCCGCCCGCGCCCGCCCGGCCAACGCTCAGGAAGCCGGTGCGGGGGCGGCGTCGGCCAGCAGCCCGTCGGCGACGCGCCGCAGGTCCGGGTCGAGGTGGCCGCAGAGCACGTCGCGGAGGATCGCGCGCAGGCACGACCCGACCGAGGCGATCAGCTCCTCGACCGCGGGCTCCGGGCGGACGAGCCCGGCGACCACCGCGCGCTCCATCGCGATCGCGCGGCGCAGCCCGGAGATCAGCTCGTCGCGCTCCTCCGGCGTCGCGCAGATCGCGGCCATCCGCTCGGACAGGCCCTCGTAGCCGACGGCGTCGGGCTCGGCGAGCAGCGCGCGGGCGCACAGCAGCCAGTCGGTCAGCCCCTCGAGCGCGGAGCCGCGCTCGCAGCCCAGCTCGAACCGGCGCAGCGCCCAGGCGAGCTCGCCCGCCTTCGGCATCCGGCGCGCGACGAGCGAGCAGAACGCGCGCAGCTGGTCCTCCTCCTCGGGCGCCAGCAGGCAGTCGCCGGTGCCGCGGCGCAGCCCGGTGGCGAGCGGGATCGCGAGCCACGGCGAGCCGTCGGTGCGCGCCCACGCGGTCGGGCCGAGCGCCGGCTCGGCCTCGTCCCACAGCCGCAGCGCGGTCTGCAGCCTGCGCAGGCGGCGGCCGGCCTGCTCGAGCCCCGCATTCCTGTCTCGGCCGGAGGCCTCGCCACCGCTTCGCTCGTCCAGCGCGAGCACGGCGACCGTCGCGAACTCGTCGCCGCGCAGCTCGGGCGGGACGTCCTGCAGCGTGACGCCGCGGACCAGCGCCATGCCGTCGCCGAGCGGGACCTCGTCGGCGTCGATCACGAGCCCGTCGACGGGCGTGACGACGACGGACAGCGCGACCCCGCTGTAGGCGGCGTCCTCGAGCTCCGCGAAGGCGGCCTCGAAGCGCTCGTCGTCGTAGGTGAAGTCGGTCGCGTCCGCCCACATCGCGGCGATGAACGCCTGCAGCGCGGCGTCGGCCTGCGAGCGCGCGTCGGCGCCCTGCGGGCGGCGGCCGCGGGCGCTGAGGTACGCGGGGAGGTCGGGCAGCCCCATGATCCCCTGGACGGCCGGGACGTAGGAGGGCAGCCGCGCCAGCGAGCCCGGCGCGCTCGGCGAGGAACCGCTGCGTGAGCGGCCGGTAGCAGTACAGCGGGCTGGAGCTGCGTCCCTGCTCGATCAGCTCGAAGGGGATCTCCGCGCCGCCCGAGACCTCGTCGGCCAGCTGCCAGGCGGCCTCCTCCACGAAGGAGGCGAGGGTGTCGTGCAGCGCTCGGTTGTGCATGCGGCGCGTGTTCGCCGGGCCGCGGGCGGCTCCTCCCGCACGAACGCGTGCTTGCAGTCCGGCGCTGCTGCTACGCGGCGACGGCGACCGACGCGTCGGCCGGGACGCAGGAGCCCTCGGCGCCGAGCCACTCGGAGCCGTAGGAGCGCATCGACTCGATGATCGGGACGAGCGCGCGGCCCTTCTCGGTCAGCGTGTACTCGACCCGCGGCGGGACCTCCGGGAAGGTCCGGCGGGCGACGATGCCCTCCTCCTCGAGCGCGCGGAGGCGCAGCGAGAGGGTGCGCGGGGAGATGCCCTCCAGCGAGCGCTCGAGCTCGCAGAACCGGGCCCGGCCGTCGGCGAGGTCGCGGATCACCAGGAGCGTCCACTTGCCGCACACGATGTCGGCGGTACGACAGACGGGACAGTCGGAGTTCGGCATCGACCAGTGATTCTACCGCGTGGCTTCACTAACTGAAGTGTGCGGTGACCGTGCGCTCCTCGGTGCCGCGGACGACGGTCAGCGCCAGCGGCTCTGCGCCGTCGAGCGCGTCGAACAACTCGTCGAAGCCGGAGAGCGGCCTGCCGGCCGCCGCGACGATCAGATCGCCGCGCTCCAGGCCGGCGCGCTCGGCCGGGCTGTCGGGCTCGACGCCGCGGACGAGCAGGCCGTCGCGCTCGGGCAGCCCGACGGCGGCGCGCAGCCGGCGGGCGGCGCGCGGCGGCGCGAGGGCGACCCCGAGCCGCGGGCGCTGCGGCGCCTCGCCGCGGCCGAGCGCCTCGACGCGCGCGGCGAGCGCGGCGTCGGCGGGCAGGGCGAGCAGCAGGCCGCCCTCCATCCGCACGGCGTTCAGGCCGAGCAGCCGGCCGTCGCGGTCGACGAGCGGGCCGCCGGACGCCCCGCGCGGGAGCGGCGCGGTGTGCTCGATCGAGCCCCCGATGCGGCGGCCGCGCGGGCCGCGGAAGCTGCGGCCGGTGGCGGTGACGAGGCCGAACGTGGTGCGCAGCCCGCGGCCGCCGGGGTCGGCGAGCGCGAAGACGGGGTGGCCGGGCGCGACCGCGTCGACGATCGCGGGATCCCACGCGACGGCGGGGGCGTCGCCGGTGTCGACGGCGATCACCGCCACGTCGAGGTCCGCGTCGGCGCCGGCGACCGAGCCCAGCGCGACCTCGCCGTCGCCGCGCCGGACGGCGACCTCGTCGCCGCGCAGCACGTGCGCGCTGGTGAGGACGCGGCCCTCGGCGATGACGACGCCCGACCCGCGGCCCCAGCCGCGCCCGAGCCCGATCACCGACGGGCCGACGCGCTCGGACGCCGAGGTCACCGCCGCCTGCAGCTGGTCGAGGAGGTCCATCGCGCGTCGTCCTTTCCGGGAAGAGGTCCACCGCCGGCCGGCCCGATCGCCCTCCGGGGCCGGGCCGGCCGCCGGCGGTCTGCCTCCCCGCCCGGCCGTCAGCCCGGGTCGAAGAGCAGTGACTTGCAACTTGCAAGCAACACACTATCAGTACGCTCTGACGCCATGGGACACCGCCGCTCCACGCGCGCGCCGTCGACGCCGCTGGCCGATGCGCTCGCGCGCGTGGGCGATCGCTGGACGCTGCTCGTCGTCGCCGCGCTGCTCGAGGGCGAGAAGCGCTTCAACGAGCTCCAGGACGGGCTCGACGGGATCGCGCCGAACGTGCTGAGCGGCCGCCTGAAGCTGCTCGGCGAGCAGGGTCTGGTCGTCGCCCGCGCGTACTCGGAGCGCCCGCCGCGGTTCGTCTACGAGCTCACGGCGTCCGGGCGCGAGCTGGCCGGCGCGCTGCGGCTGCTGGCCGACTGGGGCGCCCGCGTCGGCGGGCGACGACGAGCCGCTGCGGCACGCGCGCTGCGGCGCGTCGCTCGAGGCGCGCTGGTGGTGCCCGGACTGCGAGCAGGTGGTCGACGACGCCGGCGAGGGCGACGTCGTCCACGTCTGAGCGCTAGCCGCCGAGCAGGTTCCCCAGCCCGCCGCTCCCGCCGCCGGACGACGGCGCGGCGACGCGGCCCTCGGACGGCTGCACGAGCACCCAGCCCTGGCCCCCGAAGGCGAGCTGGAACTGCTCGCCCGAGCCCTTGCCGATGAGGTCCTTCATCTTGATGTCGGTCCGCAGCGACGTGGTCACGCCGGAGGACCAGGTGATCGCGGCCTGGGCGTCGGCGAACGTCGGCGCGGCGGCGACGTTGAGCAGGACGGGCGGGCCGTCGGAGAGGATCGCCACCCAGCCGGTCCCGCGCAGCTCCATGTTGTAGAGGCCGCCGGCCATCGCGCCCGACCCGCCCTGGACGCGCTTGATGTCCCACGCGATGTCGGAGTCGAAGGCCAGCAGGTTCGGGCCGTTGACCGTGATGAAGTCGTTCTCGAGGTAGAGCAGGTGGACGTCCTGCGCCTCGTAGGCGAGGAACACCTCGCCGCTGCCGGACATCCGCATCAGCGTCGTGCCCTCGCCGGTGACCGCCTTCTTGAGCATCCGTCCGAGCCCGCCGCTGCCGGCGTGCTCGAAGTTCACGCTGCCCTGGTAGGCGACCATCGAGCCCGCCTTGGCCTGGATCTCGCCCGAGGCGCCGAGCCGCACCTTGAGCAGCTTGGAGTTCTGGAGCGCGAACGCGTCCTCGGACTTCGTCTCGTTGAACCTCGCCAGCGTCGTCTGCACGGGGACCGGGCCTCCTACCGCGTGTCGTGTCCGGGCTGGGAACCTTCGCGGAGACGGGCGTCGCGCGTCAAGCTCAGAAGCCGGGCGGGGGCGCCGAGGCGGGCGCGGGGCCGGCGACGGCCGGCGCGGGCGCGGGCGGCGCGGCGACCGGCGGGGCGGACGGCGGCGGTCCGGCCACGGCCGGGGCCGGCGCCACGTCGGCGACGCCGTCGACCGGCGCCGACGGGTCGGTGCCGCCGCCCGGATGCTGCGGCCTGGCCCTCGCCCTTGGGCTTGCCGCCCGCGGCGACCATCAGCTTGAAGTCGTGCGGCGAGGTCGCCATGTGGACGGCCTCCTCCATCGTGATCCGCCCGGCCTCGAGGTGCTCGAGCAGGTGCTGGTCGAAGGTCTGCATCCCGTAGTAGCCGCCCTCGGAGATCACCTCGGGGAGCTGGCCGGTGAGCTTCGGGTCGAGGATCATGTCGTGGACGCGGCCGGTCATGACCAGGATCTCGGCCGTGGCCACGCGGCCGGTGCCGTCCGCGGTCCGCACGAGCCGCTGGGAGACGATCCCCTTGAGCGTGCCGGCGATCATCGCCCGCGCCTGCGACTGCTGGTGCGGCTCGAAGAAGTCGATGATGCGGTTGATCGACTCGGACGCGTCGACGGTGTGGAGCGTCGAGAGCACGAGGTGGCCCGTCTCCGCGGCGGAGAGCGCGGTCTGGACCGTCTCCTCGTCGCGCATCTCGCCGACGAGGATGACGTCCGGGTCCTGGCGCAGCACGCGCCGCAGCGCGCGCTTGAAGCTGGCGGTGTCCTGCCCGACCTCGCGCTGGTTGACGATCGAGTTGCGGTCCGGGTGCAGGAACTCGATCGGGTCCTCGATCGTGACGATGTGCTTGTGCATCGTCCGGTTCATGTGGTCGATCATCGCGGCGAGCGTGGTCGACTTGCCCGAGCCGGTCGTGCCGGTGAGCAGGATGATCCCGCGCTCCTCCTCGGCGAGCCGGCGGATCACCGGCGGCAGCGAGAGCTCCTCGATCGACTTGATGTTGACCGGGATCGCGCGCAGGACGAGCGACACGAAGCCCTTCTGGCGGAAGGCGTTGACGCGGAAGCGCGCGAGCCCCTCGAGCGCGTAGGAGAAGTCGACCTCGTGCTCGGCCTCGAACTCGGCCAGCTTGTTCGGGTCGTTGAGCATCTCCTGCAGGACGCGCTCGGTGTCCTGCGGCGTCAGGCGCTCGGTCCCGACGATCGGCTCGAGCTTGCCGTGCAGGCGGACGAGCGGGTACGCGGGGACCTTGAGGTGGAGGTCGGAGCCCTCGGCGGCGATCAGGTAGCGGAGGGCGTGGTCGAGGTCGAACGGCATCGCGACCTTCATCGGCCCGCCGCCGCGGGCACTTGAGTCAGCCCGGCGCCGGCGGTTCTCCCACGTACGCGCGGTGGACGCCGTCGATCGACCAGATCGCCGCGGCGTCCCCGCCGTGCGCGGCGACGAGCGCCGCGAAGTGGTCGCGCAGGCAGTCCTCGTAGCTCGCGCGCCCGTCGATCAGCTCGTGCGCCGCGGCGGCGATCCGCTCGCGGTCGGCGCGGACGCGCGCCTCCGTCATCGCCGGGACCCGCGGCCCGTCGTCGTCGACGCGCGGCGGCTCGGCGAACTGGGTGAAGCCGCCGAAGCGCTCCGGGTCGGGGATCAGCGAGCGGAACGGGACGTGGTTGAAGAAGTACTCGAACCAGCGGCCGCCGGACAGCGCGAGCCACGGCGTGCCGACCGCGAGCGCCGCCATCCCGAAGCCGGTGTGCGGGGCGAGGAAGACGTCGCACGCCTCGACGAGCGCGAGCTGCTCGGCGAGCGGGAGGTCGAACGCGTCGAGCGGCTCCGACCGGTGCGCGCGCAGGGCGGCCAGCTCGTCCGCGCCGAACGCGCTCGTGCTGCGCCCGTCGGCGCGCAGCTTCCCGACGAGGACGATCCGCAGCCCGGGCAGCGCGTCGAGGATCAGCTCCCACGAGCGCAGCGACGGGTACAGCGCGCGGTCGGCGGAGCCGCCGGCGGGCATGAGCGCGAGCGCGGGGCGGTCGTCGCCGCCGAGCCGCCGGCGCGCCGCGGCGCGCGCGGCGTCGGGCAGCTCGAGCCGCAGCGGCGTGTGCGGCGCGTACGGGAGCGGCGGGAACCCGGCGACGCCGCGCCGCCGCGCGGCCCGGAGGTGCGCGTCGCTCGCGGCGTAGAAGTCGCGCATGCCGGGGAACAGCTCGAGCTGGTTCGGCTGGTGGCGCCGGGCGTCGTCGGCGACGTAGGTCCAGTCGCGCGGGATCCCCGCGAGCGCCGGCGCCGAGTCGGGGCACGGCTCCAGGAACGGATGCTCGATCGCGTACGCCGCGCCGACGGACGGCACGTAGTCCGCCAGCTCCACCGGTGTCGCCGCGTTCAGCGCGACCGCGACGTCGAGCGACGGGTCGGCGGCGTGGTGGCCGTTGGCGTAGTAGAGCGCCTCGATCGCGTGCCCGACCGGGTGCGCGTAGAAGAAGTTGACCAGCAGGCGGTCCGCCATCGCCACGGATGGGTAGCACGTGCGCGATGCGCGCAGTCACCGTGATCGGGGCCCCGACCAGCGCGGCCGCCTACGCGCCGGGGCAGGAGGACGGTCCCGCCGCGCTGCGGGAGCACGGGCTGCTCGCGGCGCTCGGCGGCGACGTCGTGGACGCCGGCGACGTCGAGCGGTTCCGCTGGCGGCCGGATCGCCGACCGGCCGCGCGCCGCGAACGCGGCGGCCGCCGCCGACCGCGCGCGGCAGGTCGCCGAGCGCGTCGCCGCCGTCCCGCGCGACCGGTTCGCGCTCGTGCTCGGCGGCGACTGCACGACCGGCGTCGGCACGGTGGCAGGGCTGATCGCGCGCGGCGACGAGCCCGGGCTCGTCTACCTCGACCGCCACGCCGACCTCAACGTCCCGTCGAGCACGATCGAGGGCGCGCTGGACTGGATGGGCGTCGCGCACCTGCTCGACGTCGACGGCGCGACGGACGAGCTCGCCGGCCTGACCGGCACGCGACCGATGCTCACCGCGGACCGGCTCAGCTTCCTCGCGCTGGCGCCGGTGACGCCGTTCGAGACGGCCGAGCTCGAGCGCCGCGGCCCGCACGTCGTCGGGCTCGACCGCGCGATCGCCGATCCGGAGGGCGCCGCGCGCGAGGCGCTCGCCGCGCTCGGCGCCGCGGTCGTCGCGGTCCACTTCGACGTCGACGTGCTCGACTTCCGCGACGCGCCGCTGGCCGAGAACACCGATCGCGCGCCCGGGGCTGCCGCTCGCCGCGGCGGGACGGGCGCTGGCGACGCTGTGCGCCGACCCGCGCGTGGCCGCGCTGACGGTGACCGAGTTCAACCCGCACCACGGCGCCGCCGACGGCGCCGACACGCGCCGCCTGATCGAGGTCCTCGCCGCCGCGCTGGCGTAGCGCCGCGGGCTACCATCGCCGGCGTGCTCGGCCGCTGCCTCGCGCCGCTGGTGATCGCGTGCGCCGTCGCGGCGCCCGCGCAGGCGCAGCCGCGTGCGCTCGTCCCGCGCGGCACGCCGCTGAAGGTCGTCGTCCTGCCGCTCCCGCAGCCCGGCGAGCGCGTCCCGACCACGGCGCAGCTCGACCGCACGATGCGCGGCGTGCGCGCGCTGGTTCCGCCGGGCGAGCTACGGCCGCTACCGCCTCGGCTACCGGATCGCGCCGCCCGCGACCCTGGGCCGCAACCCGGAGGAGGGGCTCGCCCGCGCCGCGATGCGGATCGCCGCGGCCCGCGGCATCGACGTGGCGGGCGCGATCCCGGTCCTGATCCAGGCGACCGGGCAGCCCGAGGTGAGCTTCGGCAACCCCGGCCAGGTCCAGATCCGCGGCACCTCCTGGCGGCGGGTCGCGACCGTCGCGCACGAGCTCGGCCACGCGCTCGGCCTCGATCACGCGCGCGCCCCGACCGCGTGCCCGCGCCCGTTCCGGCCGCTCGCCTGCGCGCGGCACCCGCGGAACGACTTCGAGTACGGCGACGGGCTCGACGTGATGGGGCTCGGCGGCGACCGCTTCGGCGCGTACGCGCCTCGTCGCGCTCGGGCTCGCGCCGGTGCACGACGCGCCGGCGGGACGCGCGGTGACGGCGCTGCGGCCGCTCGAGCGCCGGCGGCCGACGCTGCTGCGCCTCCGCACCGCGCGGAGCGACTGGTTCGTCGACACCCGCCGGTCCGTCGACACCCGCGACGCGCCGAGGCAGCGCGCGCCGCGCGGTGCGGCGATCCTGCACGTGCCGCCGCGCTACCAGGCGGGCAACTCGATCCTGCCGCGCACGCAGCGGATCCCGGCCACCGACCCCGAGCGCACCGTGCCGCGCCGGCAGCCGCGCCTGCCTCGCGCGCCAGATCTTCGGTCCCGGCCGCACGTTCACGGTGCCCGGCGCGTTCCGGCTGCAGGTGCTGGGCGACGGGCGCCGGGTGCGCACGACCTGGCTCGACCGCACGCCGCCGCAGCTGGCCGTCGCGGGCGCGCGGATCGTCGCGGTCGCCGGGCGCGGCGCCGCAGCTCGAGCTGCGCGTCGCAGGCCGCCGCGCAGGGCGCCGGCGTCCTGCGCGTCGCGGTCGACCAGGGCGGCGCGGTGACGCGGGTGGACGCCGACACGGTCCCGGGGCTCGCCACGCGCGGGCGCGGCACCGTGCGCGTCCCGCTCGGCGGCGCGCCGACCGCGCAGGTGCGGGTCGTCGACGCGGCCGGCAACGCGTCGGCGCCGGTCGCGCTGGACCTCGCCACGCTGCCCGGCCGCCGGCGGAGCGACCGTGACGTTCGACCCGCCGCTCGGCGACTCCGACGCGGCGGCCACCCCGCTGGCCGCCGGGCAGGTGGTGACGGTGACGGGCCGCACCGACCCGGCGCTGGCCGGCGCGCAGGTCGAGTTCGGGTCGGGCCTCGCGGACGATCCGTCGCCCGACGTCGCCGTCGGCGCGGACGGCGGCTTCGCGGCCTCGTGGCGCGCGCCGGAGGCGGGTCTCTACACACTCCGGCTGAAGGTGCCCGTCGGCCGGGCGGCCGAACGGGTTCGACTACCTGACCGAGACCTTCGAGGGCCACCTCCGCGGCTGATCGCCCCCGGAACGACGACGGGCCCGGTCTCCCGGGCCCGTCGGCGAATGCTGATGGGAACGACTACGCGATCACCGCTGGGCCCGGTGCTTCGCACTAGGCCACATCGCGGAGCTTCTGGGCCTCGGCGAGGCTCTGGAGCTTCTTGAGCGACTGGTTCTCGATCTGGCGGATCCGCTCGCGCGTGACGTTGAACGTCCGCCCGACCTCGTCGAGCGTGCGCGGGTGCTCGCCGCCGAGCCCGTAGCGCAGCTCGAGGACGCGCCGCTCGCGGTAGGAGAGGTTCTCCAGCGCCTCGCGGAGCGCCTCCTTGGTCAGGATCTCCGCCGCGCGCTCGTACGGGGACTCCGCACGCTCGTCGGCGATGAACTGGCCGAACTCCGACTCCTCCTCGTCGCCGACCGGCTTCTCGAGCGAGACCGGCGCCTGGGCGGAGCGCTTGATCGAGTCGACCTCCTCCGGATCGATCCCCGTGACCTCGGCGATCTCCTCCGGCGTGGGCTCGCGGCCCAGCTCCGTGACGAGCTTGCGCTCGGCGCGGCCGATCTTGTTGAGCTTCTCCACCACGTGGACCGGGATCCGGATCGTGCGCGCCTTGTCCGCGAGCGCACGCGCGATCGCCTGACGGATCCACCACGTGGCGTAGGTCGAGAACTTGAAGCCCTTGCGGTAATCGAACTTCTCCGCCGCGCGTACCAGACCGAGCGTGCCCTCTTGGATGAGGTCGAGGAACGGAAGTCCCTGGTTCCGGTAGTTCTTCGCGATGGAGACGACGAGCCGCAGGTTGGACTCGACCATCTTCTGCTTTGCGTCGAGGTCGCCGCGCTCGATGCGGCGGGCGAGGTCGACCTCCTCCTGGGCGGTGAGCAGCCGCACCTTGCCGATGTCCTTCAGGAACAGCTGAAGGGAATCGGTCGTCATGTCCGGCTTGAGATCGATCGTCGTCTTCGCCTTGCGGCGACCACGCTTGTCGGGGGCCCGTTCCTCCTGGGCACCCGCGATCGCCGGGTCGATCTCCTCGACCAGCTCGATCTCCGACTTCTCGAGGAAGCCGTGCAGCTCCTCGACGTCGGCCTCGTCGAGATCGATCTCCGACACCGCGGTCGCGATCTCGGCGAAGGTCAGGACGCCCACCTGCTGGCCCTTGAGGACCAGGCCCTTCACCTCTTCGAGTTCCTGCAGTTCAACTACTGACATCGGTGTCCTGTCTAGCTTCGAGGTGCCGCGGGTTCAACCCTCGACCGCCTCGTTGTTGGGATTGGAACCACCCCGTCTCGCCTTCGTTCACCGGGGTCCGGCTGCGAAGACACCACCGAGACTGTTGCCAGTCTAGGAGCTTAAAATTCGGTCGTCAATCGTGCGGGCGCGCGAGAGCGACCTACTGTGCTGGGCAGGACGGCGCGGCGGAATCATCTGGGTGCCTGAGGTGCTCGGCGGGCGTTCGCCGCGTCCTGACGCGGCAGCCTACACTCGGGTGCTCATGGCTGACAAGCCCAAGAAGCAGAAGACGAAGGCGAAGAAGGACGAGCCGGGCGTGCTCGGCTCGCTCTCGAGCGCCCGCCCGGAGCGCATCGGCACCCGCCGCGGCAGCACCGGCAAGGCCCGCGCCGCCGCCGCCGTGCCGGCCCCGGGCGCGCCCGACGGCGCGGACCCGCGCGCGGACGACGGCCACCACCGCCGCGGCGAAGGAGGCCGCGCAGCCCACCGCGACCGCGAAGGCCGGCGCGGCGAAGACGGCCGCCGCGAAGACGAAGCCGAAGACCGACGCGCGAAGCCGAAGCCGAAGGCCGCCGCGCCGCGCACGTTCGAGCCGACGCCGGCCGCCGAGGCGGCCGCGAGCGCGACGCCCGCCACCGCCGCGCCGCGCAAGCGCGCGACGAAGGCGAAGGCCAAGGCGAAGCCGGCCGCGAAGGCGAAGCCGAAGGCCGCCGCGCCGCGCACGTTCGAGCCGACCCCCGCCGCCGCGGAGGCCGCCGCGCGAGGCGCGCCCCGCCGCATCGCGCCCGCGCCCCGTCCGCGACGCGGCGCCCGGCATCGGCGGCCGCCGCGAGGACTTCGAGGAGCCCGGGACGTCGCGCCCGAGCGGCACCGACCTCGCGGCCACCGCGGCGAAGGCCGCCGGCGAGGTCGCCCAGCTCGGCCTGGCGATCAGCGGCAAGCTGCTCAAGCGCGCAGCCGAGCGGATCCCCAAGCCCTAGCGGCGCTCCGGGAACCCCACCCGGGCTGATAGCGTGGCGCGCCGGCAGCCGGGGGGCGCCGACGTCGTGGGGACGACGCACGCCGCCATCCGCGTGCCCGTCCCGCCGATGACCGTCCGCCGCCTGCTCATCCTGCTCGTCGCGTGCGCGCTGCTCGCGCCCGCGGCGGTCCGCGCCGCCGGCCCCGGCACGGGCGGCGCCGCCGCGCCCCCGCCGGACCCGCGGCTCGCGACCAGCCCGAACGTGATGCTCGGGAAGCCGACGACGTTCAGCGGCGTCCTGCCGCTCGCGGGCGGTGCGACCGCGACGGTCGAGCGGCTCGACGCGCGGACGGGAGCGTGGCTGCCGATCGCCGCCGCGCCGATCGCCGCCGACGGCTCGTACGCCGCGACCTGGACCGCCGACGTCGCCGGCCGGATCACGACGCGCGTGACCGTGGGCCGCGCGGGCGACCCCGGCGCCGCGCTCGCCGGCGCCCCGCCCGAGGCCGGCGTCACGATCTACCGCCGGACGCTCACGACGTGGTTCGGCCCGGGCTTCTTCGGCAAGCGGACCTACTGCGGCCAGCGGATGAGCCGCAGGCTGATGGGCGTCGGCCACCGCTCGCTCCCGTGCGGCACGGAGGTCGCGTTCTTCTACAAGGGCCGCAGCATCACCGTGCCGGTGGTCGACACCGGCCCGTTCAACGGGAAGATGCGCTTCGACCTCACGTTCGCGGCCGCGAAGGCGCTCGGCCTCGGCCACACCGACACGGTCGGCGCGGTCCGGGTCGGCGCGGCGCCTCAGTCCTCCAGGTAGCCGACGAGCCGGTTCGTCAGGGCGGTGAGCCCCGGCGCCGGCGCCTCGACGGCGAGCGGCCGGTCGGCGAGCACGCGCTCGATCCGCCCGGCCAGCTCCGGCGCCTCGTCGCGCGCCAGGGCGCAGCCGACGAGCGCCGCGCGGCGCACGATCGCGGGGTCCATCGTCCAGAGCGACTCGAAGCGCCGGTCGAGCTCCGGCAGGTCGCGCTCCTCCGCGGGCGTCCGCGGGCGCTCCCACGCGAGCACGCAGGCGGCGAAGCCCGGCGCGTCGACGATGACCGCCCACTCGTTGCCGAGCGCCGCGTCGGGCTGCGATCGGGATCTCGGCCGGCGCGACGTCGAGCCGCGGCGCGGGGAAGTCGGCGAAGACCACCGCGGCGTCGGCGCGCTCGGCCATCCGCCGGTAGCGGTGCTCCTCGTGGCGGTAGTTGCGCTCGTGCTGGAACGCGCCGAACACGACCGGGCCGGCCGCGCGGGCGATCGTCTCGTCCTCGATCGCGTGCGAGATCGCGATCAGCGTCCGCTTGCGCAGCACCTGCGGCCTGGCCGCGACGTCCGCGCTCGCGATCGCCCCGTAGATCGACGGGCGGTCGCTGGCGTCGACCAGCGTGCGCGCCCGCTCGAGCGCCGCCGGCACCGACCAGCCGCGCTGCGCGGAGCGACACCGCCCGCCGCAGCAGCTCGACGTCGTCGGCGCTGTAGACGCGGTAGCCGGAGTCCGCGCGGCCGGGCACGGGGACGCCGTAGCGCTGCTCCCACATGCGGATCGTGCCGGGCGCGAGACCGGTCCGCTCCGCCACCTCCTTGATCGCCAGACCCTTCACGGCGTGTGCACCATACATTCCACGGTTCGTTGAAGCTGCCTACAAGCTCCTGCCGCACGTACGGGCGGCCGCGGGTCCGGGATCCAATCCGGGCGTATCCGGGGTACGTACCCGGCGAGATGCGAGATCCCGAACCCATCCTCCTGACCGGCGCCTCCGGCTACGTCGGATCGCACCTCCTCGACGAGCTGCGCCGCCGCGACCGCCGCGTGCGCGCGCTCGTCCGCAACCCCGCGCCCGGCCGGCTGCCGCCGGACGTCGACGTCCGCAAGGGCGACGCCGTGCGCGGCGAGGGGCTCCCGGCGGCGCTCGAGGGCGTCCGGACGCTCTTCTACCTGATCCACTCGATGGAGGGCCGCGGCGGCGACTTCGCGGCCCGCGACCGCGAGGCGGCCGTCAACGTCGGCGAGGCCGCGCGCGACGCCGGCGTCGAGCGGATCGTCTACCTCGGCGGGCTCGGCGCCGAGGCCTCGTCGGAGCACCTGCGCTCGCGCGCCGAGGTCGCGGAGCTGCTGCGCGCCCGCGTGCCGGAGCTGATCCACGCGCGCGCGGCGATGATCATCGGCCCGGGCAGCGCGTCGTTCGAGATCCTCAAGCACCTCACGCAGCGGCTCCCGCTGATGATCGCCCCGCGCTGGCTGTCGACCCGCACGCAGCCGATCGCGATCGCGGACGTCGCCCGCGCGCTGGCCGACCTGGGCGAGCGGGACGACGCGCCCGCCGAGGTCGAGCTCGGCGGCCCCGAGGCCCTCTCCTACCGTGACATGATCTCGCGCACCGCCGACCTCCTCGGCCGTCGCAAGCCCGCCGTGATCAGCGTGCCGCTGCTCTCCCCGCGCCTCTCCTCCTACTGGATCGCGCTCGTCACCCCGGTCGAGTTCGGTCTCGTGCGCCCGCTCGTCGACGGGCTGAAGGAGGAGATGCTCGTCGACCACCCGCCGCCGGCGGGGATCAACGACCACCCGATGGGCTTCGACGACGCCGTCCAGGCGGCGCTGGCGTGAAGCTCCTCAACCGGCGCCGCGAGCAGCGCGTGGCGGACGCGGTGATCCGCGATCCCGAGGAGCACACGACCTTCGACGACGACGGCGGCGTGCGCTCGATCCAGGCCGCCGACCTGACGATGCCCGAGAAGGAGCTCGACGCGATCTGGTCGCCGATGCACCTCGAGCGGCTCGCGCGCACCTACTGGAAGTACCTCTCGCGCGTGACGCTCGGCCTGATCCGCGTCGTCTACACGCCCGCCGAGCGCGCGGTGGTGTTCATCGGCCGCCCGTTCGTGCTGCTGCGGTTCGACGCGCCCCAGTACACGATGGACGCCGAGCACGGGATCGTCCGCTGGCAGATCAAGGACGGCATCCTCGTCGCCTCGACGGGCCGCGAGAAGGACGGCTACCTCGAGATCGACATCACCCGCTGCCCGGAGGAGGAGCCCGGCCGCGCGCGGCTGCACGTCGAGGTCGAGATCGCGTCGTTCTATCCCGCCCTGGTGCTGCGCAACGTCCGCTGGCTCTACGCGAACACCCAGTCGCGCATCCACGTGCTCGTCACGCACGGCTTCCTGCGCTCGCTCGCGCGGCTCGAGCTCGAGGAGTCGGCCGTCGGCCGGTTCGCCGACCCGCCGCAGGAGCACCCGCCGGTCAACGTCGGCGACACGCCGTGGGCGGCCGTCGGCGCGCTCGCCGGGCTGCTCGCGGGCGCGATCGCGCTGCTCGTGCGGCGCTTCCGCTAGCCGCGGGCGTAGCCGGTCAGCGCGCGCAGCTTGGTGCGGTCGTGGCGCGAGGCGATGCGCCGCACGGTGCCCGAGCGCGAGCGCATGACGAGCGACTCCGTGCTCGCCCCGCGCTGGCCCTCGTAGCGGACGCCCTGGAGCACGTCGCCGTCGGTCACGCCGGTGGCGGAGAAGAACACGTCCTCGCCGCGCACGAGATCGTCGTGGGTGAGGATCCGGTCGACGTCGTAGCCGGCGTCGACCGCCGCCTGGCGCTCGGCGTCGTCGCGCGGGTGCAGGCGGCCGACGAGCGCGCCGCCGATGCACTTGACCGCCGAGGCGCTGATCACGCCCTCGGGCGTGCCGCCGATGCCCCACAGGAAGTCGGCCGTGCGGTCGGGCGAGACCGCGTTGAGCACGCCGGCCACGTCGCCGTCGGTGATCAGCTGGACGCGCCCGCCCGCCTTGCGGATCGCGTCGATCCCGGCCTCGTGCCGCGGCCGGTCGAGGACGACCGCCATCACGTCGTTGACGTCGGTGCCCTTGCGCTCCGCGATCCGCTCGACGGTCTCGCCGAGCGGCCGGTCGAGGTCGAGCAGGTCGGCGAAGCGATCGCCGACCGCGAGCTTCTCCATGTAGACGATCGGGCCGGGGTCGAACATCGTCCCGCGCTCGGCCAGCGCGATCACGGCGATCGCGTTCGGCATGCCGAGCGCGCACAGGCGCGTGCCCTCGAGCGGGTCGACGGCGATGTCGACCTCGGGCGGCGTGCCGTCGCCGATCGCCTCGCCGTTGTGGAGCATCGGGGCCTCGTCCTTCTCCCCCTCGCCGATCACCACGATGCCGTCCATGTGGATCGTGTGGAGCACGGCGTGCATGCCGTCGACCGCCGCCTGGTCGGCGGCCTCCTTGTCGCCGCGGCCGACCCAGCGCGCGCTCGCCAGCGCGGCCGCCTCGGTCACGCGGACGAGCTCGAGCGCGAGGTTCCGGTCGGGAGCGACGCTCATGGCCGCGGACCCTATACCGTCCGGACCATGCCGCGCTGGGGTCTCACCGTGCCGTTCGCCGGGGTGCCGCTCCACGAGACCGAGCTGCTCGTGCGGCGCGCGGAGGCGGCCGGATGGGACGACCTGTGGTCGTCCGACACGAACGGCCCGGACGGCTTCACGCCGCTCGCGCTGGCGGCGGCGTGGACGGAGCGGATGCGGCTCGGCACCGCGATCGTCAGCGCGTTCACGCGCGGGCCGGCGGTGCTCGCGCAGCACGCGGCCGCGCTCGCCGACGCGTCCGGCGGTCGCTTCGTCCTCGGGGTCGGCTCGTCGTCCGACGTGATCGTCGAGCGCTGGAACGAGGTCCGCTTCGAGCGGCCGCTGAGCCGCGTGCGCAAGACGGTCGCGGAGCTGCGCCCGGTGCTCGCGGGCGGGCGCGGGCCCGGCGGCTTCAAGCTGGAGACGGCGCCGGAGCACCCGGTGCCGATCTACATCGCCGCGCTGCGCGAGCGGATGCTGCGGCTCGGCGGCGAGGTCGCGGACGGGACGATCCTCAACTTCCTCCCGCTCGGCTCGGCGCGCGACGTCGTCGCGGCGATCCAGCCGCCCGACGGGGCACGACGTGGTGTGCCGCTTCTTCTGCATCCCGCAGCCGCTCGAGGAGGGGCTCGCGGTCGCGCGCGTCATGTTCGCCGGCTACGCGACGGTGCCGGTCTACGAGGCGTTCTTCCGCCAGCTCGGCTGGGGCAACGCGATCGACCCGATGGTCGTCGCCTGGCGCGCGGGCGACCGCCGCGCGGCCGCGGAGCTCGCCCCGGAGGAGCTGCTGCGCGAGGTGTTCGTGTTCGGCGGCCCGGGGGCGATGCGCGAGCGCCTGCTCGAGTTCGCCGCCGCCGGGGTGACGACGCTGTCGCTGCTGCCGCTCTGCCCGCCGGAGCTGCTGCCGGGCCTGATCGACGGGCTCGCATGAGCGACCTCGTGACCGGCGACGACGGCCGGGCGCGGTGCGGCTGGGGCGCGAGCACGCCCGACTACGCCGCCTACCACGACGAGGAGTGGGGCAAGCCGGTGCGCGACGCCCGCGCGCTGTACGAGAAGCTCTGCCTCGAGGCGTTCCAGTCCGGGCTCTCGTGGCTGACGATCCTGCGCAAGCGCGAGCACTTCCGCGCCGCCTTCGCCGGCTTCGACATCGACGCGGTGGCCGCGTTCGGGCCGGACGACGTGGAGCGCCTGATGGCCGACGCCGGGATCGTGCGCAACCGGGCCAAGATCGAGGCGGCGATCGCGAACGCCCGGGCGGCGGCGGAGCTCGACGACCTGGCCGGGCTGCTGTGGTCGTTCGCGCCCGATCCCGCCACGCGGCCGGCGCCGCGGCGGTTCGCCGACGTGCCCGCGATCACGCCCGAGTCGACGGCGATGGCCAAGGCGCTGAAGCGGGAGGGCTTCCGGTTCGTCGGGCCGACCACCGCCTACGCGCTGATGCAGGCGTGCGGGCTGGTCAACGACCACCTCGAAGGCTGCTGGGCGCGATGACGCGGCTGGCGCGGCTCGACGTCGCGGGCGAGCGCCCGCCGCACGAGTGGCTCGCGGAGCTGCGGCCGGCCGAGCGGGCGCCGGCGGAGCGGCCGTTCGTGTACCTGAACATGGTCGCGACGGTCGACGGGCGGGCGACGATCGGCGGCCGCTCGCGCGCCCTCGGCTCCGACGCCGACACGCTGCTGCTGACCGAGCTGCGCACGCTCGCCGACGCGGTCCTGGTCGGCTCCGGGACGCTGCGCGCCGAGGGCTACGGCCGGCTGGTGGGCGACCCGGGGCGGATCGCCCGGCGGGTCGCGGCCGGGCTCCCCGAGACCCCGGCGGCGGTGCTGATCTCGCGCTCGCTCGACCTGCCGTGGGACGCCGGGCTGTTCGCGGCCGCCGACCAGCCCGTGATCGTGTTCACGCGCGCGGACGCGCCCGCGCCGCCGGACGTCGCCGCGCCGGTCGAGGTCGTCCGGCTCCCCGACGCCACGCCGGCCGCCGCGCTCGCCGACCTGCGCGCGCGCGGCATCCGCGCGCTGCTGTGCGAGGGCGGGCCGACGCTCAACCGCGCGCTGCTCGCCGCCGGGCTCGTCGACGAGCTGTTCCTCACGCTCGCCCCGCAGCTGGCGGGGAACGCCGACGCGCTGCGGATCGTCGAGGGCGACGACCTGCCGGGCACGATCGAGCTCCGGCTCGAATGGGTGCTCCAGCACGAGCACGAGCTCTATCTGCGTTACGGGGTGAGCCATGACGGATGAGGCGCTCGACCGCGCGAGCGAGCTCGCGCGCGCCTGGCTGGCCGGGCTCGGCGAACGCCGCGTCGGACCCGCGGGGACGCCCGCGCTGGGCGGCCCGCTGCCCGAGGAGGGCGCGGACCCGGCCGCGGTGGTGGAGGCGCTCGCCGCCGGCGCCGAGCCGGGCCTCGTCGCGAGCTCCGGCCCGCGCTACTTCGGCTTCGTCACCGGCGGCACGCTCCCCGCCGCGCTCGCGGCCGACTGGCTGACGTCGGCGTGGGACCAGAACACGATGCTGCACAGCATGTCGCCGGCCGCCGCCGCGGCCGAGCGTGCCGCGACCGAGTGGTGCCGCGAGCTGCTCGGCCTGCCCGCGGGGACCGCCGCCGGCCTGTGCACCGGCGCGCAGCTCGCCAACGTCACCGCGCTGGCCGCGGCGCGCAACGCCGTGCTGGGCCGCGCCGGCTGGGACGTCGAGGCGCAGGGCCTCGCGGGCGCGCCGCCCGTGCGCGTGATCGCCGGGGCCGAGGCGCACGCGACGGTGTTCTACGCGCTGCGGCTGCTCGGGCTCGGGCGCGACCGCGCGATCCGCGTCCCCGCCGACGACCAGGGCCGGATGCGGGCCGAGGCGCTCGCCGAGGAGCTCGCGCGGGACGACGGCCCGACGATCGTGTGCGCCCAGGCCGGCAACGTCAACACCGGCGCGTTCGACCCGTTCGAGCCGATCGTCGCCGCGTGCCGCGCCCACGGCGCCTGGTGCCACGTCGACGGCGCGTTCGGGCTCTGGGCCGCCGCCGCGCCCGCCCGCGCGCACCTCGTCGCCGGCGCCGCCGGCGCGGACTCCTGGGCGGTCGACGCCCACAAGTGGCTCAACGTCCCGTACGACGCCGCGCTCGCCCTCGTCGCGGACCCGGCGCCGCTCGCCGCGGCGATGTCGCTCACCGCCGCCTATCTCACGCCGGCGGCCGGCGACCAGCGCAACGGCGGCGACTGGTCGCCCGAGGCGTCGCGCCGGGGCCGCGCGTTCCCGCTCTGGGCCGCGCTGCGCCAGCTCGGGCGCCGCGGCGTGGCCGAGCTCGTGGAGGGCCACTGCGTGCTCGCCGCGCGGATCGCGGAGCGGCTGGCGCGCGAGCCCGGCGTCGCGATCCTCAACGACGTCGTGCTCAACCAGGTCCTCGTCCGCTTCGGCGACGACGACGCCGCCACCGACGCGGTGGTCGCGCGCGTCCAGGAGGACGGGACGTGCTGGCTCGGCGGCACGCGCTGGCAGGGCCGCGCGGCGATGCGGATCTCGGTCTCCGGCTGGCGCACGACCGCGGACGACGCGGACCGCTCCGCCGCCGCGATCGCCGCGGCGCGTGGCGCACGGTCGCGCGGCTAGGGTCCGGCGCCATGCGGATCGAGGGAGCGAAGGCACTCGTGTGCGGCGGCGCGTCGGGGCTCGGCGCGGCGACCGCGCGGCGGCTGCGCGCCGAGGGCGCGCAGGTCACGATCGCCGACATCGACGCCGAGCGCGGCGAGACGCTGGCGGGCGAGCTCGACGGCGCCTTCGCCGCCTGCGACGTCACCGACCCGGCCGCCGGTCGAGGCCGCGGTCGAGGCCGCCGGCCCGGGCCTGCGGATCGCGGTGACGTGCGCCGGGATCGGGTGGGCGGAGAAGACCGCCGGCCGGCGCGGCGCGCACAGCCGTCGAGCCGTTCCACAAGGTGATCGCCGTCAACCTGCTGGGCTCGTTCCACCTGCTGCGCGCGGCCGCCGCGGCGATGGTCGCCGAGGCGCCCGAGGGCGACGAGGCGGGCGTGATCGTCATGACCGCCTCGATCGCCGCGTTCGACGGGCAGATCGGCCAGATCGCGTACTCCGCCTCGAAGGGCGGCGTCGTCGGGATGACCCTGCCGGCGGCGCGCGACCTCGCGAGCGCGCGGGTCCGCGTCTGCACGATCGCCCCGGGGCTGTTCGACACGCCGCTGCTCGCCGGGCTGCCCGACGAGGCGCGCGCCGCGCTCGGCGCGCAGGTCCCGCACCCGGCGCGGCTCGGGCTGCCGGAGGAGTACGCCGCGCTCGCCGCGCACATCGTGGCCAACCCGATGCTCAACGGCGAGGTCGTCCGGCTCGACGGCGCGCTCCGCATGCCGCCGCGCTGACGCTGAGTCGGCACCCGATAGCTGATCTCAGTCGCGCCAACTAAGATCTGTCGCGCTACGCCCCTTGCGTGGCGTGTCCGCCGGTGCTACCTTTACGCACGATTCGTAAGCAGCTATTGCGGAGAAAGCCTCTCGTATGAATTCTCTCCTGCTCCTCCCCCTCGACGACACCGTCGTCTTCCCCACCATGGATGTGACCCTCCCCGTCGACGCGGGCGACGAGGAGCGCGTGCTGCTGATCCCGCGTCACGAGGGCGAGTTCGCCAAGGTCGGCACGATCGCCGAGGTCACGGACACGGTCCGCCTCCCCGGCGGTGCGCGCGCCGTCCAGCTCTCCGGCGTCGCCCGCGGCGTCGCGGGCGCCGCGCATTCCGACCCCTCGGGCCGCCTCCGCATCGAGGTGACCGAGATCGCCGACGACGTCCCCGTCGACGGCCGCACCCGCAACGCCGAGCGCGAGTACCGCGCCGTGGTCGAGGAGATCCTCGAGGCCCGCGGCGCCGACGAGCGCGTCGCGCAGTTCCTGCGCGCGATCGGCGAGCCCGGCCCGCTGGCCGACACGATCGGCTACGCGCCCGACGTCACCTTCGAGCAGAAGGTCGAGGTCCTCGAGACGCTCGACGTCACCGAGCGGCTCGAGCTCGCCGTGAAGATCCAGCGCGAGCGGCTCGTCGAGCTGCAGCTGCGCCGCAAGATCCGCGACGACGTCCGCGAGGGCGCCGACCAGCAGCAGCGCGAGTACTTCCTGCGCAAGCAGATGGAGTCGATCCAGCGCGAGCTGGGCGAGGACTCCGCGAACATCGTCGAGGAGTACCGGACGAAGATCGCCGAGGCCGGCATGCCCGAGGAGGTCGGCGAGCAGGCGAACAAGGAGCTCGGGCGGCTCGAGCGGATGGGCGAGCAGTCGGCCGAGGCCGGCATGATCCGGTCCTACCTGGACTGGCTGATCGCCGTGCCGTGGTCGAAGACCTCGGACGAGAAGCTGGACCCCGTCCACGCCCGCGAGGTGCTCGACGCCGACCACGCCGGCCTCGAGGACGTCAAGGACCGCATCGTCGAGTACCTGGCCGTCAAGAAGCTGCGCGTCGAGCGCGGCATCACGGAGGACCGGCGCTCCGGCGCGATCCTCACGCTGATCGGCCCGCCCGGCACCGGCAAGACCTCGATCGGCGAGTCGATCGCACGCGCGACCGGACGCGAGTTCGTCCGCATGTCGCTCGGCGGCGTCCGCGACGAGGCCGAGATCCGCGGCCACCGCCGCACGTACATCGGCGCCCTCCCGGGCCGCCTGGTGCGCGCGCTGCGCGACGCGGGGACGATGAACCCGGTGATCATGCTCGACGAGGTCGACAAGGTCGGCGCCGACTGGCGCGGCGACCCCAGCGCGGCCCTGCTCGAGGTGCTCGACCCGGCCCAGAACCACTCGTTCCGCGACCACTACCTCGACGTCGAGCTCGACCTCTCCCAGGTCCTGTTCATCGCCACCGCGAACGTCGCCGAGACGATCCCCGGACCGCTCCTGGACCGTATGGAGGTCATCAGGTTCGACGGCTACACCGTGGCGGAGAAGACCGCGATCGCGCGCGACTACCTGTGGCCGCGCCAGCGCGAGCGCAACGGCCTGCGCGAGGACGAGGTCGTCATCACCGACGACCTGCTGACCACGATCGTCAGCGAGTACACCCGCGAGGCGGGCGTCCGCAACCTCGAGCGCGAGCTCGGGACGGTGCTGCGCAAGACCGCGACGAAGATCGCTCAGCGGCAGGGTGGAGGCGCCGGTGGTCATCGACCTGGAGGCCGTGCGCGACGCGCTCGGGCGCCAGAAGGTGTTCCACGACACGGCGCTGCGCACCGCGGTGCCGGGCGTGGCCACCGGGCTGAGCGTCACGGGCGCCGGCGGCGACGTCCTCTTCATCGAGGCGACCTCGATGAAGGGCAAGGAGAACCTCGTGCTCACGGGGCAGCTGGGCGACGTGATGAAGGAGTCGGCGCGGATCGCGCTCTCCTACGTCCGCGGCCACGCGGCCGAGCTGGGCATCGACGAGGACGCCTTCGACGACCGCGAGTTCCACGTCCACGTGCCCGCGGGCGCGATCCCGAAGGACGGGCCGAGCGCCGGCATCACGATGACGACCGCCCTGGCCTCGCTCCTGAGCGGGCGCCCGATCAAGCACACGGTCGGCATGACCGGCGAGATCACGCTGCAGGGCCGCGTGCTCCCGATCGGCGGGCTGAAGCAGAAGGTCCTCGCGGCGCACGCCGCCGGGCTGACCGAGGTCATCCTCCCCGAGCGCAACCGCGGCGACCTGGACGACGTCCCGGCCGACGTGCGCGAGGCGATGACCTTCCACCCGGTGATGAGCATCGGCGAGGTCCTCGAGCAGGCGCTGGAGCCCGTTCCGGCGAACGTGGCGTGATGGGATTCGCAGAGAACATCGAGCGCGAGGTGACCTCCTGGGAGGGGGTCACCAAGCGCCGCGGCCGCTTCGGGACGACGGAGTTCCGCTTCGGCCGCTTCATCCTCGGCGCCCTGCCGCTGGCGGGGCTCGTCGACGAGCGCACGATCATCCAGCGCATGCGGGACGCCTATGAGCGCGCCCAGGACGTCCTGGACCGCAGCGCGGGAGTGCACTGCTTGAAAACGGTTTCGCCACTCGCACCTCCGCAGGCTCCGGTGTCGTGGCGACGTGTGACACGCCTCTTCCGGCCCTACCGGGGCCGGCTGACGACGGTCCTGATCCTGATCGTCATCTCGGCCGGCCTCGGCGTCGTCTCGCCGTTCCTGCTGCGCGACATCCTCGACGTCGCCATCCCCGAGAACAAGGACGGGCTGCTGATCGCGCTCGTCGCGGGGATGATCGGCATCGCGATCGCCACCGGCGTGCTGAGCGTCCTGCAGACCTGGCTCTCGAACCTCGTCGGCCAGCGCGTCATGCACGACCTGCGCGCGCAGGTCTACTCGCACCTGCAGCGGCTCTCGCTCGCCTTCTTCACGCGCACCCGCACGGGTGAGATCCAGTCGCGGATCGCGAACGACATCGGCGGCGTCCAGACCGTCGTGACCAACACCGCGACGTCGATCGTCTCCAACGTCACCACGGTCGTCGCGACCGTCGTGGCGATGTTCCTGCTCGACTGGCGGCTCGCGGTCTTCTCGCTCGCGCTGACCCCGTTCTTCGTGCTGATCGCGCGCCGCGTCGGCCGCCAGCGCAAGCGCATCACGGCCACCAAGCAGGGCGTGATGGCCGACATCTCCTCGCTCGTCCAGGAGTCGCTCAGCGTCTCGGGCATCCTGCTCGGCAAGTCGATGGGCCGCAGCGACGCGCTCGCCGACCGCTTCGCGCGCGAGTCCGAGAGCCTCGCCGACCTCGAGGTCCGGTCGCGGATGGCCGGGCGCTGGATGATGGCGACGATCCAGACGTCGTTCGCGGTCATGCCCGCGCTCGTCTACCTGTTCGCCGGGCTCGACGGCGGCGCGGTCTCGATCGGCACCGTGGTCGCCTTCACCACCCTGCAGACCCGCATCTTCATGCCGATCCAGTCGCTGCTCAGCGTCGGGGTCGACATCCAGAGCTCGAGCGCGCTGTTCGAGCGCGTGTTCGAGTACCTCGACATGCCGGTCGAGATCCACCCGGGCGACCGGACCCTCGAGCACCCGCGCGGCGACGTCGCCGCCCGCGACGTCTGGTTCCGCTACGCCGGCGACGAGGACTGGACGCTCGCGGGGATCGACCTCGACGTGCCCGCCGGCACGCGGACCGCGATCGTCGGCGAGACCGGCTCGGGCAAGACCACGCTCGGGTACCTCGTCGCGCGGCTCTACGACGTCGCCGAGGGCGCGATCACGATCGACGGCGCGGACGTCCGCGACCTGCGCTTCGACACGCTGGCCGACACCGTCGGCGTCGTGTCGCAGGAGACCTACCTGTTCCACGCCTCGATCCGCGAGAACCTGCGCTTCGCCCGCCCCGACGCCTCCGACGAGGAGATCGAGGAGGCGGCCCGCGCCGCCCAGGTCCACGAGCTGATCGCGTCGCTGCCCGAGGGCTACGACACGGTGGTCGGCGAGCGCGGCTTCCGCTTCTCGGGCGGCGAGAAGCAGCGGATCGCGATCGCGCGGACCGTCCTGCGCAACCCGCCGGTGCTCGTCCTCGACGAGGCGACCAGCGCGCTCGACGTGCAGACGGAGCGCGCGGTCGAGGAGGCGCTCGAGCGGCTCGCCGAGGGGCGCACGACGATCGTCATCGCGCACCGGCTCAGCACGGTCCGCCACGCGGACCAGATCGTCGTCCTCGCCGACGGCCGCGTGGCCGAGCGCGGGACGCACGACGAGCTGATGGCGCGCGGCGGCCGCTACGCCGCGATGGTCACGCGCGACAACGCGCCGATCCCGGTCTAGTCGACGGGACTCGCGGCGTCCGCGGCGATCGCCGCGGCGTCGAGCGCGCGGTCGTAGACGCGCACGTCGTCGAGCTTGCCGCGGAAGCGGCGGCCGGCCACGTCGCCGCCGAGCCGCAGGCGGACCAGCTCCCCGATCCGGCCGGCCGGCACCGGGCGCGGGGGTTCGCGCCTGGCGGCCGCCCCGGAACAGCGTCAGGTCGGCGCCGTCCCAGCGCAGGGCGAGATGCGTCCAGCGCCCGGGCCGCATGCCGGCGTCGCGCCGCAGGCCGCCGCGCCAGATCCCCGCGCCGCGGCGGACGCCGAGCGCGAACGCGGTCGAGCCGCGCCGCTCGCCGGCGAGGACCGAGGCGTCGGCCGCCCGCCCGCCGGGCCGGACCCAGGCAGAGAGCGTGAACCCGCCGCGGAGCTGGAGCCCGCCGGTGGCGCGGACGACGGCGGAGTCGCCGCGGCCGTCCAGCCGCAGGGCGCCGCCGTGGCGGCCGCGCGCCGCCCGGCGGGCGTCGCCGCGCAGCGCCGCGCGGTGGCCGTTGCCGCTGTCGTCGCGGCCGGTCCGGCCGCCGCCGCCGTCGAAGCTCCAGGCGGCCACGGGCGCGACCGGCCGCGGCGGGCTCCACGGCGCCGTCGCCGCCGGGCGCCGGACCCGGGGTCGGGGTCGGGGTCGGCGTGGGCGCCGGCGCCGGAGCCGCCGCGAAGTGCAGCGTGTAGGTGCTGTCGGCCGCCCCGGCGATCACGGTGCGGTTCGCCTCGCCCGGCTCCGGCCAGCCGGTGAAGGCCCAGCTGCGGCCGTCGAACAGCTGCGGGGTCGCGGCGCCGATCGAGTTCTCCGACCCGACGATCACCTCGGCGTCGAGCGGCGCCGGCCCGCTCTCGGAGCCGGCGAACACCGTGAGCCCGGCGCGGGACGCTGGCGACGCGCAGCCGCGAGGTCTGCGGATGCAGCTCCCGCGTGACGGCGGTCTCCAGCCCGCCGTCGCTCGGCGGTCAGGCGCAGCTCGAGCCACGACGGGTACTCGTGGTCGGGCGCGTTGAAGCTGCCCGACGCGCCGAGCCAGGTCTGGACCGGGTGGACGTGGCAGCCGCCGCGCGGGCAGTGGTGCAGGTCGAGCTGCCAGCGCAGCGCCGAGGCCGGCAGCGGCGTGCCGTCGGCCGCGGTGGCGGAGCCGCTGAACGCGATCGGGTCGCCGACCTTCCAGGTCGTACCGGCGACGGGCGTCGCGATCGTGGCCGCCGGCGGCAGCCCGGCGTAGACGGTGGTCTCGGCGATGTCGGACAGCCCGCTCGGGTCGGTCACGCGCAGCCGGATCCGGTGCTGCCCGGACGTCGTGAGCTGCGCGGTCAGCTGCGCGCCGGCGCCGTCGTCGAACCCGTCGAGGTCGGTGTCCCAGGCGTAGGCGAGCGCCGTGCCGTCGGGATCGCTGGAGGCGCGCCCGTCGAGCTGCGACGGTGAGCGGCAACGGGCCGCGGTCGGGCGTCGCGGAGACGCGCGCGGTCGGCGCCCGGTTGCCGGCCTCCGCCCGCACGCGGCGGACGGTCTGCCCGCCGATGTCGACGTAGAAGAGGTCGCCGCCGGGACCGACCTGCAGGTCGACGACGGCCGCGTCGGTGATGAACGTGCGGATCCGCGCCGGGTCGGGCAGGCCGTTCGCCCCGGGCAGCATCGCCCAGGCGCAGCGGCGCGCGTAGTCGGCGAAGAACAGGGCGCCGTCGTACTCGGCGGGGAACGTCCCGCCGTCGTAGAAGTCGAGCCCCGAGATCGACGAGGTCCCGCATCGGGCAGGACTCGCCGGGCACGACCTTGGCGCCGTGGTCGTAGGCGTAGTGCGGAGCGGTGTGCGCCGCCGGCCCCGCGGCGTAGAGCCCCTCGCAGACCGGGTTGTCGAGCGCGTCCCACGTCCCCATGCGCGCGCTGCCCTCGTAGCACGGCCAGCCGAAGTTGCGGACGCCGCCGGGCTGCAGCCGGTCGATCTCCTCCCAGCGGTTCCAGCCGACGTCGGCCGCCCAGACCTCGCTCGTCCCGGGCCGGACGGTGATCCGGAACGGGTTGCGCATGCCGTGCCCGATCATCGCGGCGGTCCGCGCGAGGTCCGTGTTCGCGAGCGGCACGTCCGGGTCCAGCGCGAGGATCGAGCCGTCGAGGCCGAGCGGGTCGCCGCTGGTGCGGAGGTCCTGGCTGCGGATCGAGCCGCCCTCCTCGAACGGGTCCGCGCACGGGTTCTCGGTCCGGGTCGCCGTCGGGCGCTCGTCGGCGTAGTTGAAGCTCGCGCCGTCGCCCGCGCTCGCGTACAGCCTCCGGCCCGGCCCGAAGGCGAGGCCGCCGACGCTGTGGCTCGGGTACTGCTGGCAGAAGTCCTCGACGAGCACGGTCTCGGCCTGCGTGGTCGACGTCGACGCGCGAGATCCGGCCGCGGATCACGCAGCCGAGCGCGCCCGTCGGATCGCCGCAGTCGTCGTTGAAGCTGTTGTTGCGGTCGAAGCTGTAGGAGACGTAGACGTAGGGCTGGGCGGGGTAGTCCGGGATCGATCGCCAGCCCGATCAGCCCGCGGTCCCAGAAGTCGTGCGTCTGCCCGCGGACGTCGACGACCTGCTCGGGTGTCGCATCCCCGACCCCGTCGAAGCGCTGGACGGTGCCGCGCTTCTCGGCGACGAAGACGTCGCCGTCGGGCGCGAAGCGCACCGAGACCGGCTGCACGAGCCCGCTGAACGCGGGCGTGTCGGTGAAGCCGGCCGGCACGGCGGCGCCCGCCGCCGCGGGCGCACCCATGATGATCGCGATCGCCCCTGCCAGGGCGGCCCTCCAGGGCATCCGTCTGCGCACGCCCACCCAACGGGCGCTTCGCGCCTCGTACTTCCGCTTAGTCCGGCCCTGTGCGCCGTCCCCGCGCCTATCGTGGGTGCACATGCCGACGAAGTCCCCCCGCTTCCGGCGCCCGACGGCGCCGATGATCGTCGCGCTGCTCGCCCTCTTCGTCGCCCTCGGCGGCCCGGCCGAGGCGGCCAAGCTGATCAACGGATCGAAGATCAAGAAGGGCACGGTCGGCTCGAAGCAGCTCGCGGACGGCGGCGTGAAGGCGCGCGACCTCGCGCCCGGCGCCGTCGCGCGGCTCACGACGACGCCGGCCGACTCGATCGGCCCGCTCCAGCTCGGGGTCAACGCGGTGACCACCGACGCGCTCGCCCCGAACAGCGTGCTGACCGGCAACGTCGCCGACGGCACGCTGACCGCCGCGGACCTCGGGATCAACTCGGTCGGGCCGGAGGAGATCGCCGACAACGCCGTCGGGCAGGCGCAGATCCGGCCCAACGGCGTCGCCGCGTCGGAGATCGCGGACGACTCGATCGACGGCCGCGAGATCGTCGACGGCGGGCTGTCGGTGCGCGACGTGGCGCGCAAGGTCGGCACCTTCACCTGGCCGGTCAGCCGGCTCGAGCCGAACGACTGCGAGGCGCGCTGGGTCCCGATCGCGGGGATCGACCTGGCCGGGAGCTTCGTGCTCGCCTCGCCGGTCACGCCGTGGCCGCAGGAGCTCGTCTACTCCGTCAACGGCACGAACTCGTCGAGCGAGTTCAAGGTCCAGGTCTGCTACCGCCACACCGGCCTGAGCACCGATCGCGACTGGGTCCCGGCCGCGACCTACACGTTCAACTACGCCGTCGTCGGCCCCTAGAGCATCGACTGGAACGTCCCGCCGTCGGCCGACCAGGCCGCGCCGGTGACCCAGGACGCCCGCTCCGAGCAGAGGAAGACGACGACCCCCGCGACCTCGTCGGGCTCGCCGAAGCGGCCGAGCGGCACCTTCTGCGCGTGGGCCGCGATCGCCTCCTCGGCGGTGCCGCCGGAGCGCGCGGCGACCTGCTCGGCGAGGCCGCCCTCGCCCTTCCACAGCGGCGTGCCGGTCGGGCCGGGCGCGACCGCGTTGACGAGGACGCCGCGCGACGGCCCAGAAGTCCGCGTGCAGGCGCGAGAGCGAGAGCTGCGCCGCCTTCGCGACCGAGTAGGCCGGCCAGGTCTGCGACGGCCGCTTGCCGGCGGTCGAGGTGACGTTGACGATCCGGCCCCAGCCGCGCTCCGCCATCCCCGGCGCGAAGTGGCGCATGAGCCGCAGCGGCGCCATCACGTTGAGCTCGAGCGCCGCGTACCAGTCGGCGTCGACCAGCTCGTCGAGCGGCTTGATCTCCGACGTGCCGGCGTTGTTGACGAGGATGTCGACCGGCCCGCCCGCGCGCTCGGCGATCCGCTCGGCCGCGTCGGGCGCGGTGACGTCGATCCCCTCCGAGCGGGCGACCGGGACGACCGTGGCGCCCTCGGCGGCCAGCCGCGCGGCGACCGCCTCCCCGATCCCGCGCGTGGCGCCGGTCACGACCGCGGTGCGTCCCTCGATGCCGAGCTCCATGCGGCCATCATGGCGCAGCGCGCTCGGCGGCCGCGCGGACGGCGGCGCCGTAGGAGCCGCCGAACAGGATCGCGTGGACGAGCAGCGGCAGCAGCTGGTGGAGCGGGACCCGCTGCTCGTGCCCGGCGGCGAGCGGGTGCGCCTCGGCGTAGGCGGCGAGCGTGCGCGGCGACGGCGCGCCGAACAGCCGCAGCATCGCGAGGTCGATCTCCCGGTGGCCGCCGTAGGCGCCCGGGTCGATCAGCACCGGCCGGCCGTCGCCGTCGGCGAGCACGTTGCCGCTCCAGAGGTCGCCGTGCAGGCGCGCCGGCGGCTCGGGCGGGCCGGTGAGCTCGGGCAGCCGGTCGAGCACGCGCTCGACCGCGGCGCGCGTCGCCGGCGTCGATCGCGCCACGGTCCGCCGCCATCCGCAGCAGCGGCGCGAGCCGGTGCTCGCCGTAGAGCGCCGGCCAGTCGGGCGCGGTCGCGGGCGGGAGCTCGAGCGGGCCGAGCCGGAGCCCCGCGAACGGCGCGCCCGGCGGCGGGGCGCCGAAGGCCGGCGCGCCGGCGGCGTGGACGGCGGCGAGGCCGCGGCCGAGCTCCTCCTCGCCGGCGGCGTCCAGCCGCCCGGCGTCGATCCAGCGCAGCGCGAGGAAGTCGTCCCCGGCGGCCACGACGTCGGGGACGCGCGCACCGGCCGCGGCGAGCCACGCGAGGCCCGCGGCCTCGGTCGCGTACTCGCCGGGGAGGGCGTCCGCGCGCGTCTTGACGAACAGCCGCCCGCCGCCCTCCAGCTCGACCGCCCAGGCGTCGTTGATGTCGCCGCCCGGCACGCGGCGCGCCTGCGCCACCCGGCCGCCCGCGGCGGCGGCCGCGGACTCCGCCGCCGTCACAGCCGGCCGTCGGCGCGCAGTGCGTCGAGCAGCCCGCGGCAGGCCGCCTCGACGAGGTCGAGCACGTGCTCGAAGCCGTCGTCGCCGCCGTAGTAGGGGTCCGGGACGTCGAGGTCGGGCGCGCCCGCCGAGGCCGGGTCGTACGCGCGCAGCAGCTGGATCCGGTCGCGCGCCTCCGGCGGCGCGAGCGCGCGCAGGTCGCGCAGGTTGGCGCGGTCGGCGGCGAGGATCAGGTCGTGGTCGGCGAAGTCGGCCGGCGTCACCTGGCGCGCCGCGCCGGCGAGCGCGACGCCGCGCGCGGCGGCGGCCGCGGTGGCGCGCGCGTCGGGCGGGTCGCCGGCGTGCCAGTCGCCGGTCCCGGCGCTGTCGACCGCGACCGCGTCCTCGAGCCCCTGCTCGCGCAGCAGCCCGCGCATCACGCCCTCCGCCGTCGGCGAGCGGCAGATGTTCCCCATGCACACGAAGAGCAGCCGGATCACGGCCGGACAGGATGCCGCATCTCGTTCTGCCAGAATTCGGCGCCATGACGCGACCGTTCCTGATCGCGCCGCTGGTCCTGCTCGTCCTCGCCGCCCCCGCGGCGGCCGAGAGCCCTGGCCCGCTGCGCCCCGCCGACGCGAAGGGGAAGCTCGGCCACGAGCGCCTCTCGGATGAGCGCACGCTCACCCGCGTCGCCTATCCCGCACGCATCCGCCCGATCCGCTCGGGCCCCGGCAAGCGCTACCGCACCACCGGCCGGCTCTCCTTCTTCACCGAGGACCGCGCGCCCGAGATCTACCTCGTGCTCCGCTCGACCCGCGACGCCAAGGGCCACCTGTGGTTCCAGATCCGCGTCCCGCGCCGGCCGAACGGCTCCAAGGGCTGGGTGTCGCGCGACGCGCTCGGGCGGCTGCGGATCCGCACCACCGCGCTCGAGGTCGACCAGCGCACGCTCAAGGCGCGGCTGTTCGACGCGGGCCGCGAGGTGTGGACGGCGAGCATCGGGGTCGGCGGGTCGTCGACCCCGACGCCGAACGGCCGCTACTGGATCCGCGAGCGGCTGCGCAACCTCGGCGGCAACGCGGCCTACGGACCGCTCGCGTTCGGGACCGCCGCCTACTCGCGGCTGTCGGAGTGGCCGGGCGGCGGCGTGGTCGGGCTCCACGGCACCAACGCGCCCGGGCTGATCCCGGGCCGGCCGTCGCACGGCTGCATCCGCGTCCGCAACGACAAGATCCTCGCGCTCGACCGGCTGATGCCGGTCGGGACGCCGCTCTGGATCCACGACTAGGACAGCGCGCGGCCGTCGAGCGCCGCGTGCGCGGCGACCCGCTCGGCGAAGCCGGCGAAGTCGCTCGCGTAGAGCGCCTGCGGCCCGTCGCAGAGCGCGTGCTCGGGGTCCTGGTGGACCTCGACGATGATGCCGTCGGCCCCGACGGCCGCGGCGGCGCGCGCGAGCGGCTCGACCAGCCGCCGGTCGCCCGAGGCGTGGCTCGGGTCGACGATCACCGGCAGGTGCGAGTGCAGCTTGAGCCACGGCACGGCGCTGAGGTCGAGCGTGAAGCGCGTGGCGGTCTCGAACGTGCGGATCCCGCGCTCGCACAGGATCACGCGCTCGTTGCCCTCCTTGAGCACGTAGTCGGCCGCCATCAGCAGCTCGTCGAGCGAGGACGACAGCCCGCGCTTGAGCAGCACCGGCTTGCCGAGCTTGCCCGCGACCTCCAGCAGCGCGTAGTTCTGCATGTTGCGCGCGCCGATCTGGATCACGTCGGCGTGCTCGGCCACGAGCGGCGCGTGGGCGGCGTCGAGCAGCTCGGTGACGACGGGCAGCCCGGTCTCGGCGCGCGCCTCGGAGAGGATCTCCAGCCCGGGCGGGCCGAGTCCCTTGAACGCGAACGGCGACGTGCGCGGCTTGAAGGCGCCGCCGCGCAGCATGCAGGCGCCCGCCGCGGCGACCGTCCGCGCGACGCGCAGCGTCTGGTCGCGCGACTCGACCGTGCACGGGCCGGCGATCAGCGCGAACGTCGACGGCGACCCGATCGTGTGCCCGTCGACGGCGAACGACGTCGGCTCGTGGTGGGCGAGCTCGGACGAGGCGAGCTTGTAGGGGCGCGAGATCGGGACGACGCGGTCGACGCCGGCCATCCCCTCCAGCCCGAGCCCGGCGACGCGCTCCGGGTCGCCGATCGCGCCGATCGCGGTGGTCAGCTCGCCCGGGAGCACGAGCACGTGCACGCCGGTCGTCTCCAGCCGGGCCCGGACGGCGGCGATCTCCGCCTCGCCGGCCTCGGGTGTCATCACGACCATCACAGGCCGAGTTCCCGGACGCCGAGCTCGTCGGCCCCCAGGTGGTGCGCCAGCTCGTGGCGCACGGTCCGCGTGACCTGCGCGCGCAGCTCGTCGGGGTCGTCCCCGAAGTCGCGCAGCAGGGTGTCGCGGAAGATCACGATGCGGTCCGGGTGGTCGTCGCGCGCCACGCCGTCCCCCTGGTAGAGCCCGTACGCCCGGTGCTTGCGCCCCTTGTCCGAGATGACCACGGCGACGTGGTCGAGCGACCGGATCAGCAGGTCGGGCAGGTCGTCCAGGGCCTCGCGCACCAGCTCCTCGAAGTCCGCGGGGTTGCGCGGGTCGAGCTCGAGGAACTCCGACTCGTCGGGCTCGGCGGCGAGGTTCTCGTGCGCGAGCCGCTCCGAGCGCCGGACGAGCGCCTCGAACTCGTCCTCGTCGGCGGGGTCGGTGTAGTCCGCCAGCCGGCCGGTGATCGCGGAGACGATCAGCCCGATCACGGCGATCGCCCCGACGGCGATCGCGATCGTCTGCACGCCGCGGACGAGGAAGTTGTCGGCGATCCCGCGGAACAGCGTCACGATGACGATCGCGACGCAGAGCGAGAGCGCGGCGGAGACGAGGACCCGGCGGCCGGTGGGCCAGTTGGCGAGCACCCGGAAAGCGTAGTCGACGCGGCGGGACGGCCGGCGGGGCCGCCCCGCCGTCGCGCGCTACAGGCCCTCGGGGTGGCGGACGGTGTAGCCGCCGCCGGAGCGCATGCCGGTGTGCCAGCGCGAGCCGTCGGCGGTCGCGCCGCTGGTGTCGAAGCGCAGCCCGGCGACGACCATGTAGGAGTGGCCGGCGTTCGCGTAGGTCGTGACCCACGTGCCCTTGCCCGCCTCGCCCCAGCTCATGAAGCCGGTCGAGTCCAGCGCGGTGTCGAGCATCCCGGCGCCGTGGAACGCGTAGGACATCGAGCCCGAGCAGTCGTAGCCCGTGTCCTTCCAGCGGCCGTGGCCGCCGCCGTACTTGTAGGGCTTGCTCGCGATCTCGTTGCCCGCCGCGATGATGTCCTTGACCTGCTGCGGGGCGGAGGCCGGCGCCACGGCGAGGCCGTCGGCCCCGAGCGTCGCCTCCTCGCCGGGGACGGCGGGCGCGGCCGGCTCGGCCGCCTCGGCGCCGTCGAGCGTCTCGCCGCGCTCGACCGCCGCCTGCAGCGCGACCTGCTCCGACACGCTCGCGCGGCCGTTCGCGCGGCGCTCGCCGCTGCGCTCCCAGGCCTTCACGGCGCGCTTCGTCTGGCGGCCGAACTGGCCGTCGGCGCCCGTCGGCACGCCGTAGGCGGTGAGGAGCCGCTGCAGCTGCTTGACGTCGGCGCCGCGCATCGGCTTGGCGAGCGGGCGCGTGCCGAAGCTCCGCGCGGCCTCGGCCTGGGTGATCGGTACGGCGGCGCACATGGCCACCAGGGCCACGGCGAACGTGCGACAGCGTGACAAGCGCTTCTCCATTCCTTTTCGAGCGCCTACGGGGTTAGCTGTCGGGCTCGCGCGGAAAAGTTCGCGCTACGCCACCGTTCTTGCAGGCGGCGATTCGCCCCGGGCCGGTCGTACCGGCCGTGTGGTTCCCCCGCTCCCCGGCGATCTGATCCCCGGGGACTCGGCGTTATGTCATCTGCGGTCGGGCATCCTACACACCCCGCTCGACGCTGTACCGTCCAGCCCCCATGACGCATCCCTTCCACGCGGACGACGTCGACGTCGACGCCGCCAAGGCCAAGGAGCTGATCGACGCCGGCGAGGTCCAGCTCGTCGACGTGCGCGAGCCGCACGAGTGGGACGCCGGCCGGATCGCGGGCGCCCGCCACATCGAGCTCGAGCGCCTCGCCTCCGAGGCGGAGTCGATCGACCGCGACAAGCCCGTGCTGTTCTACTGCCGCCTCGGCGCCCGCTCGGGCATGGCGGCGAACGCGTTCCGGCGCGCCGGCTACGACGCCTACTCGCTCGACGGCGGCCTGACGGAGTGGGACCGGCGCGAGCTCCCGCTCGAGCCCGAGGACGGCTCGGTCGCGGACCACTGACGTGCGCGCCGCGCTCGCCGCCGCGCTGGTCCTGGCCCTGGTCCCGGCGGCGGCGCAGGCCGCGCCGCGGCTCACGAAGGTCGGCGACTTCGCCCAGCCCGTGCACGTCGCCGGGCCGCCCGGCGACCCGTCGCGGCTGTTCGTGGTCGAGAAGGCGGGGCGCGTGCAGGTGCTCGTGGACGGCGTGCGCGCGGCGGCGCCGTTCCTCGACCTCGACGCGAGCGTCGACGACACGGGCGAGCGCGGCCTGCTCTCGATCGCCTTCGCGCCCGACTACGCGGCGAGCGGCCGCTTCTACGTCTTCTACACCGCGAACGACGGGACGCTCACGGTGCGCGAGGGGCAGCGCGGCGCCGATCCGCAGCGCGGCGCGATCGGCCGCACGCTGTTCACGATCCCGCACCCGCTCGACAACCACAACGGCGGCCAGCTCGCCTTCGGCCCGGACGGCCTCCTGTACGTCAGCGTCGGCGACGGCGGGACCCAGGGCGATCCCGAGGGCGACGCGCAGAACACCGCCAGCCTGCTCGGCAAGATCCTCCGCGTCGCGCCGTCGGGCACCACGCCGTCGGTCTGGGCGTGGGGGCTGCGCAACCCGTGGCGGTTCTCGTTCGACCGCCAGACCGGGGCGATGGTGATCGGCGACGTCGGCGGCGGCGTCAACGAGGAGGTCAGCGTCGCGCCCGCGGGCGGCGGCAACTTCGGCTGGAACGTCTGCGAGGGGCTCCAGCCCAGCTGCCCGGCGGGCTCCGTCCTGCCCGCGCTCACGCTCCCGCACAGCGCCGGCTACAGCGGCGTCATCGGCGGCTTCGTCGTCCGCGACCCGGGCGTGCCGTCGCTGCTCGGCCGCTACGTCTTCGGCGACCTCGCCAAGCCGACGCTGATGTCCGCCGCGCTCGGCGCGGAGCCGACCCCGCGGACGGAGTCGTCGCTGCCGGTCGCGGGGGCGAGCTCGCTCGGCGAGGACGGCTGCGGCCGCGTCTACGTCGCGTCGCTCGACGGCCCGGTCTCGCGGATCGAGGAGGGCAACGGCACGGTCTGCACCGGCGGCGTCGCGACCCCGGCGCCCGCGGCCCCGACGGCGCCGATGCCGTCGTTCCACCCGGGCTGCGGGTTGAAGGTCCGCGTGCCGCGCGTCCAGCGCGCCGGGCGCGTCAAGCTGCGGCTCCGCGCGCGGCGCGCGTGCACGGTGGCGCTCCGCTCGCGCGGCTTCCGCGCCCGCCGCGTCGCGCTCGCGGCCGGCCGTGCGCGGGTCGTGCGGATCACGCCGACGCGCAAGCGGCTGCGCAAGCTCGAGCGGGGCGACCGCGTCAAGCGCGTGCGGATCCGCATCCGCACGCGGACCGCCGACGGCGGCCGCGGCGCCCAGCGGGTCCGGGCGCGCGTCCGTTAAGAGCGAAAGGCGGTGGCGCGACCCTCCTCGTCGCCCCACCGCCTCTCAGCGAATCCTTCCGCGCCCCTTCCGTGGGTTCGGACCCTCAGGCCCGGTCCTGGACGCCCTCCAGACGATTCATAAGACTGGCACCAGACATCCGTCCCTTCCATCGGACAAACGTCCAGAACACCAGCTTTCCGGTCTGTTGAGCTGATCAGGCGCCGCGGGAGGCGGTGAGCGGCTCCCGCATCGCCTTCGTCTCGGGCGCGCTGCGGTAGGGGTTCTCGTCCTTCACGTCGGTCTCGTGGTAGACGGACTCGGCGTTGACGGCCCAGATGTCGTGGTCGGTCCCGTCGAGCAGGTTCTCGACCGCGCGCATCGCCGTCAGCATCGAGTGGTCGGAGTTGTTGTAGCGGTGCAGCCCGTTGCGGCCGACCTGCTGCAGGTTGCCGATCCCGCCGAGCCACGCCTTGACCGCGTCGACGCGCTCGCCGTACTCCGGGTCGTACATCGGATAGGCGAGCGGGACGCGCGTGACGTAGCCCTTGATGACCTTCGCCGGGTCGACGAGGCCGAGCTGCGCGAGCTCCTGGCGGCCGAGCTCGACGAGCGCGTCGTCGTCCATCTCCCAGAGGTCGTCGCCCTGGAAGCAGAAGTACTCCATCCCGACGCAGGCCTTCGTCGCGTCCGGGATCATCCACGGGCTCCAGGCGCGGAAGTTCTGGATCCGGCCGACGCGCACCGACGGGTCGTGGATGTAGATCCACGTGTCGGGGAACGGGTCCTCGCCGTCGATGATCAGCGCGGTGGTGAGGAAGTCGCGGTAGCGGAGGCCGCGGGCGGCGGACTGGACCTCGCCGGGCGCGGCCGCGCCGGCCATGCCGACCGTCGCGCGCAGCGGCAGCGAGGAGATCACGTAGCGCGGCTCGATCCGCTCGCCGGCCGCCTCGAGCGCGACGATCTCGCCGTCGCGGATCTCGAGCTTGTCGACCGGCGTGTTCATCCGGATCTCGCCGCCGTTGGCGATGATCTCGTCGGCCATCGTCTCCCACATCTGGCCCGGGCCGAAGCGCGGGTAGTGGAACTCCTCGATCAGCGACTTGATCTTGTTGCCCTTGTTGCCGAAGAACGCGGCCTTGGCGGCGGACATGAACGAGAGGCCCTTGATCCGCTGGGCGGCCCACTCGGCGCGCAGCTCGGTCGTGGGCACGCCCCACACCTTCTCGGTGTAGGTCTTGAAGAAGTGCTGGTAGAGCCGCTTGCCGAAGCGGTTGGAGACCCACTGCTCGAGGTTCTCCTCCTTGCCCTTCGGCTTGACCGCGGCCCACAGGTAGGAGAGGCCGGAGCGGACGAGCTCGACGGGGCCGAGCTGGCGGACGACGTCCATGCCGTCGAGCGGGTACTTGAGGAACTTGCCGTTCCAGAAGATCCGCGACTGGCGCGGGCGCTTGAGGAACTCCTCCTTCATGACCTCCTGCCAGAGCTCGTTGACCTCGTGGCTCTTGGTGAAGAAGCGGTGCCCGCCGAGGTCGAACCGGTAGCCGTCGCGGACCTCGGTCTTGGCGATGCCGCCGACCTGGTCCTCGGCCTCGAACACGATCACGGGCACGCCACGCTGCGCGAGCAGGTAGCCGGCGGTCAGGCCCGCAGGGCCACCGCCGAGCACCGCGACGGGCCGGCTGTCGCCGCCCTCGTCGTGGGGGGCGTGCCGGGGCGGATCGAATTCAACGGTCGACATGTCCATCACCATGCCCGCTCTCACCGCGCGCGTCCTTCACCTTCTAATGACCGCTAACAGGCCTTAATCGGGGCGATACCCTGGCCAGCGTGCTGACGACGGCGGCGCTCGACATCCTGCTCGTGGACGACGACGATCCACTCCGCGACATGCTCTCGCGCAGCTTCGAGCGCGAGGGCCACAAGGTCACCGCGGTCGCCGACGGCCAGTCCGCCCTCGACGCCGCCGCCGAGCGCCCGTTCGACATCGTGCTGCTCGACGTCGCCCTCGGCGCCGGCCCGACCGGCCACGACGTCGCGCGGATGCTGCGCTCCCGCCGCGACGTCGTCCCGATCATCATGCTGACCGCGCTCGACAGCGAGGCGGACGCCGTCCAGGGCCTGGAGTCCGGCGCGGACGACTACATCACCAAGCCGTTCGGGCTCGCCGAGCTGCGCAGCCGGATCCGCGCGGTGCTGCGCCGCGCCCAGGGCCGCGTGGTCGAGGGCAACCTCACGGTCGGCCCGGTCTCGATCGACCGCGACCTGCGCCGCGTGACGGTCGACGGGGGCCAGGTCAAGCTCACGTTCTCGGAGTTCGAGCTGCTCGGCTGCCTGATGAGCCGGCCGGGCTACGCGTTCAACCGCCAGGAGCTGCTGCGCGCGATCTGGGGCGACAGCGCCTACCGCGACCCGCGCGCGATCGACGTCCACATCCGCCACCTGCGTGAGAAGCTGGAGCCCGTGCCCGAGGAGCCGAACCTGATCCTCACCGTGCCCGGCACCGGCTACCGCTTCCGGGAGCCATGAGACGGCGGCTGCCGGCCGGCCTGCGCTGGCGGCTGCTGCTCGCCCTCCTCGCCACGAGCGCGGTCACGCTCGGCGCCGTCGCGCTGATGGTGCTGCCGCCGATGCAGGACCGCCTCCGCGAGCAGAGCGCGGAGAACCTCGAGGACGCCGTCCGCGACGGGAGCGGCGACTTCCAGACGATCTTCAACGGCACGGAGTCGCTCAACGAGCGCGCGGGGCAGCTTCCGACGGCGTCGACGGACCTCAACGACAAGACCGACGCGCGGGTCATGGTCATGGACCGCTCGACGCTGACCGGCGACGGCGTCGAGGCGCACGCCGGGCTGGCTGTACGACAGCGAGTCCTTCATCTCCGAGCCCCAGCGCGCCCAGCTGATGGCGCTGCGGGCGATGCGGTTGCAGGAGTCGCTGACGGAGTTCGACGGCGACAGCGTGCTCGTGGCCGCCCCGCTCTACGGCACGGGCGGCGACCCGGTCGGCGCGCTGGTGGCCGAGCGCGCGCTGACCGAGGCGACGCAGCTCGTCGGCCAGGTCCGGACGCGCTTCGCGGCCGGCGCCGCGATCGCGCTCGGGCTCGCCGCGCTGATCGCGATCGGCCTCTCCTCGACCCTGCTGCGCCGGCTCGCGCGGCTGCGGACCGCGGCGCTGCGCATCTCGGAGGAGGGCCCGGAGGTGCAGATGCCGCGCGACGACCGCCGCGACGAGGTCGGCGACCTCGGCCGCGCGCTCGCCCGCATGCAGGAGGAGCTGCGCCGGCAGGAGGCGGCGCGGCGCGCGTTCGTGGCCACCGCGTCGCACGAGCTGCGCACGCCCCTGACGATGCTCCAGGGCACGATGGAGCTGCTCGAGGAGGACATCCGCTCGGGCCAGATCGACGAGCTCGACGCGCTGCGCCAGGTCTCCAACGCGCGCCGCGAGCTCGACCGCCTGTCGGCCCTCTCCGGCGAGCTGCTCGACCTGTCGCGGCTCGACGCCGCGGTGCCGCTGCGATCCGAGCAGGTCGAGCTCGGCGAGGTCGTCCGCGCGGTCGCCGCCGAGTTCGAGCTACGCGCGCGGGAGCGCTCGACGGCGATCGAGGTCGTCCTCCCCGACGAGGCGTGCTGGGGCCGCGGGGACCCCGACGCGGTCGCCCGCGTCGCGCGGATCCTGCTCGACAACGCGCTCCGCCACGGCCCGCGCGGCGAGCCGGTGGTCGTCGGCGCCGGGGCCGGCGGCGGCGAGGCCCGGATCACGGTCGCCGACCGCGGCGCGGGCATCCCGCCCGAGGAGCGCGACCGGATCTTCGAGCGCTTCCACCGCGGCAGCGGGGGCGGGTCGTCCGGCGGCTTCGGGCTCGGGCTCGCGATCGGCCGCGAGCTCGCCCGGCGGATGGGCGGCGAGCTCGACGTCGAGGAGACCGGCGGCCACGGCACCCGCTTCGCGCTCACGCTGCGCAGCACGCGCTCGCCCGCCGGGCCGCCGCGCTCGGGCCAGGACCGGGTCAGCGTTTGAGGTAGACCTGGGCCCGGACCGGATACGGGCTCAGCGGGAACGGGTCGGCCGGCTCGACCGACACCAGCGACAGGCTCGGGTCGTTGGAGAGCGTCTGGAGCCACTCCTCGGTCCGCAGGCGCACGAGCGAGGTCCACGGCGCCCGCCAGCGGTTGATCGACGTGATCTCGGGGACGACCAGCGCGAGCCGCTGGCCCGGCTTCATCGCGTCGACCAGCGGCTGCAGGTCGCGCGGCGCCGACGTCGCCTCCAGCCGCTCGACGCCGTCGCGCCAGTCGGTCACGCCGGGGTCGGCGACCGGCCCGGTGAGCGTCCCGAAGCGCAGCCCGTCCGGGAGGTAGTAGTCGAGCACCGAGACCTGCTCGGGCTGCGTCGCGACGACGAGGTCGCCGGGGTGCAGCGACGGCGCGATCGCCTGCGCGACGTCGCGCACATTGCTCTTCTCGTCCGGCGCGCCGTGGACCGCCCAGAGGATCGCGACGACGGCCAGTCCGGCGAGCCCGAGCCGCCCCGCGTACGCGAACCCGGCGGCGCTGAGCAGCACGAGCGCGGGCACGGCGACCGCGAGGTAGCGCGCCGCCCAGGCCGGCGAGACCTGCGAGGCGACCCACGCGATGACGATCGTCAGCACGGCGATCAGCAGCAGCGCCACCGTCGCCCGGTAGAGCGGGCCGCGACGGGTCCGCAGCAGCGCGACGACGCCCGCGCCGGCGGCGAGCAGGACGGCGACCGCGGCGACGTCGCCCAGGAGCCGCGAGGGGACCGAGGCGAGCGTGGCGAGCGACGGCGAGAGCGACCACGGCGCCCCGGTGTGGGCCGCCTGGTAGAGCGCGGTCGGCAGCCACGGGAGGTACAGCAGGATCGCCCCGCCGTAGGCGACGAGGCCGGTGCGGAACAACCGCCGGCGCTCGGCAGCCTCCGCGCGCCACAGCAGCCAGAGCCACGCGATCCCGGTCGCCGCGCCGAAGAAGTAGGCCCAGTTGTGCGTGTAGAGCATCGCCCCGAGGGCCACGGCGAAGCCGATCGCGGGCGCGCGCCGGATCCCGTCGCCGTCGGTCGTGAACGCGTGCAGCCAGCACCCCAGCGCGACCATCGCGAGCAGCGCGACCAGGGCGTACATCCGCCCTTCCTGCGCGTAGTCGGTGAGGAACGGGTTGACCGCGGCGAGCAGCGCGGCGATCCACGCCGTCCGGCGGCCGAAGAACGACCAGCCCGCCCAGAAGGCGACCGGCACCATGATCGCCGCGAACAGCACGGAGAGCCCGTGGACGCTCGCCTCCGAGCGCCCGAAGACCTGCATCCAGAGGTTCAGCAGGACGTAGTAGAGCGGCGGCGAGCCGTCCTGGCGGAGCACGCCCGGGATGTCGCCGAGCGGGCGGTCCGCGATCCCGACCGAGAGGCCCTCGTCGATCCAGAAGCCGACGTCCAGCTGACGCGTCCGCAGCAGCACGGAGCCGGCCACGAGCAGGCCGAGGCCGAGCGGGATCGCGACGCGAGCGCTGCCGACCGCGCGTGCCCGCAGATCCCACGCCGGCCGGGAGGCGTAGGTGGCCATGCGCATGAGGTTAGGGGCTCCGCCCGTTGCAGTTGGAAGCCACGACCCAGCGGCGGTTCTTGGTCACCTCCGCGAACCGCGGGTCGCGGCCGAGCGCCGAGAAGTGCCCCGCGATCGTCGTGCCCGGCGGCGACGCGAAGATCCCGACCTCCTCGCTGTGGACGTGCATCGCCCAGGCCACCGCCTGGACCTCGAACGGCGGCGCGTACACGTGCCCGCAGCGCAGCAGCGCCTCGGATCCGCCGGCCTTGGCGACGATCGGCGGCAGCCGGTCGTAGAGCTCGGACTCGGCGCGGACCACGTCCATGTCGTGCGTGAAGTGGTCGAGCGTCGTGGCCACGAACGGCGCCGAGCCGGCACAGATGAGCAGCGTCAGCGCCACGCCCGCCGCGGTGCCGAACCGGCGCGCCGTGTCGCGCACCAGCTCGACCCAGCCCGCGCCGGCCAGGACGCAGACGAGCGCGGCCGGCAGCGCGACGTAGCGCAGGTTGCCCGCGAACCCGGCCTGGGTCATCAGCGCGACCGCGACCATCAGCGCGAGCGCGATCGCCCCGAGCCCGAGCCGCAGGCGGTCGCGCGCCGTCCACGCCCGCACGAGCGCGATCACCGCGCCCACCAGCATCGGCACCATCAGCACCGAGGCCGAGCGGCGGAAGGTCTCGGCGAACGGGAACGACGCGAACGCCGCGCTGTCGGGGTTCGGGTCACGCGCCCGCGACGCCGCGCGCAGGAAGTCGCCCGAGCCGAGGTACTCCGGCACGAACCACAGCAGCCCGGTGAGGATCCCGCAGCCGATCACCAGCGCCCACGTGCCGCGGTCGGTCCACATCAGCCAGAGCCCGTAGGCGAGCAGGAACGGCCACAGCTCCGGCCGCAGCAGCCCGGCCCCGACGCCGAGCAGGAAGGCCTGGCGGCGGTGGCCGTCGAGATGGCGCTCGATCGCCCACAGGCAGAGGCCGACGAGCAGCCCCTCGGAGTTGCCGCGCGCGAAGTTGCGGATGAACTCCTCGGCCACCACGAGCCCGGCGACCGCGACCAGGCCCGCGATCCAGCCCGCGAGCCGCTGGGCCAGCCGGAACGTGAACGCGAAGGCGAGCAGCCCGCCCGCCTGGGCGATGACGAGCCACAGCTCGGGCGCCCACCGGTCGCCGGTCAGCGCGAACGGCGCCGTGAACAGCACCGGCAGCGGCTTCCAGGACGGGCCGGTGCGCGTGTCGAGCGCGCCCTCCGTGATCTCCCGGCCCCAGATGATCCAGGCCCAGGGGTCGTACGTCGGGGCCGCCGGGAGCAGGTGCGCGAGCGCGGCCAGGCCCAGGCAGCCGAGCACCAGCCAGGTGATGCCGCGGCCGCGGGGAGCCCGCGGCCGCAGGGCGGCGCTCACCGCAGCGCCAGGGCGGAGCGCATGGCGGCGGGGAGCTCCTCGGCCGCGTCGATCTCCGCCTCCGGATCGCCCCACAGCCCGAGCGCGCGGTCCAGCGCGGCGAGCGGCAGCGCGCAGGCCGCCGCGAGGTCGCGTGCCCGGCGCTCGAGCAGCATCCGGTCGCCCGACTGCAGGATCCGCTTGGCGGCGGTCGCCGCGGGGTCGCCCTCGGCGCCGAGCTCGAGCTGGTCGGGGACGAGGGCGATGCGGCCGGCGGCGCCGAGCGCGACGAGCAGCTCGAAGCGCGCCGCGCGGCTGAAGCCCGGCAGGGCGAGCCGCTCGAAGACGCGGGCGAAGCGGCGCTGCGGCGACCAGTCGGGCTCGCCGGTCAGGCCGGCCTCCTGCGAGCCGGCGCGCTCCGCCCAGGTCGCGTAGGCGGCGATCGTCCGCGCGTGCTCCGCGAGCGCGTCGGGGACGGCGCCGACCGCGGGCGGGTCGGCCAGCACCGCGGCCTGGCGGTCCGGGTCGCCGGGGCCGGCGAGCGCGAGCAGGAGGGCGAGCCACGCCGCGCGCTCGAGGTCGGGCTCGGTCGCGACCTCCGCGTACGGCCCGGGCGGCTCGAGCCGCGCCGCGCCGATCAGCATCGCCGCGGCGAGCCGCTCGGCATCGGCGGACGCGCGCAGGCCGGGCACGAGCCGGTTGCGATACCCGTCGTCGGCGGCGCGGGCGAGCCGGCGCGTGACGAGCGACCCGCTGCCGCGCTGGCCCGACGCGCGCCGGCGGGTGCCGGGCGCGGTGGTCCGGCGCGTGCCGCCGGGACGCGGCGGAGCCTTCGCGCGCAACTCCGCCTCCAGCTCCTTCGAGCAGATCGGGCAGTTCGCGGTCATCCGGTTGTGGCGGCAGAACAGCGAGGTCATCGGGGCACCGTGACGCTAGAGGATGGCGACCGGCACGACACGACCGCCGCGCGCCGGCGTGAGCGTCACCCCGCGGCGGCGCATCCGCTCCCCGGCGGGCCGGTCCGGCCGCAGGTCGTAGCGGCGCACGATCGCGCGCAGCACCTCGTGCAGCTCCATCGTCGCGAACGCCGCGCCGACGCAGCGGCGGACGCCGCCGCCGAACGGCAGCCAGGCGTACGGCTCGGGCGCGCCGGCGAGGAAGCGCTCGGGCCGGAACGCGGTCGGGTCGTCCCACAGCTCCGGGCGGCGATGGGCGAGGTACGGGCACGGCGTGACGTGGACGCCGGGCGGCAGCGTCCAGCCGCCCACCGCGAACGGCGCCATGACCTTGCGCGGCGTGATCGAGAGCACGGGACGGGTGCGCAGGACCTCCTTGACGGTGGCGTCGAGGTAGGCGGGGTCGCCGTCGCGCAGCCGCGCGGCGACCGCCGGGTGGCGGGCCAGCCGCTCGCACGCCCAGGCGAGCGAGCCCGCCGTCGTCTCGTGGCCGGCCGCGAGCAGCGTGACGACCTGGTCGCGCAGCTCGTCGTCGTCCGCGCCGGCTGCGATCAGCTCGTCGAGCACCGCGTCGCCCGGCGCCGCGCGGCGCTGGGTGATCGCGGCGCGCAGGAGCGCGTCCACCCGCGCGATCGCGGCGCTGAACGGCCGCCACGGCGCCGTGCCGCGGGGCGCCAGGGAGAGCGCGATCAGCCGCGCCATCGAGGTCGTCATGTCGAGCGTGTCGCGGATCGCGGCGCGGAGCGGCGGATCCGACCCGCCGAGGACAACCCTGAGGATGATGTCGAGGGTGAGACTCTGCATCCGGGGCAGCGTCCGCAGCGGTACGCCGGGCGGCCAGCGGTCGAGCTCGGCCTCCGCGAGCGCGGCGATCTCCGCGCGGTGGGCCTCCATCCGCGCGCCGTGGAACGGCGGCAGCATCTGCCGCCGGCGGCGCAGGTGCGGCTCCCCGCTGGTCACGAGGATCGAGCTCGGGCCGGCGAACGGCTCCAGCACGGTCGAGCTGGCGCCGCCGCGCAGGACGTCGCCCGGGCGCGGCGTAGACGCGGCGGATCGTCTCCGGATCCGAGACGAGGACCATCGGCGCGTCGGCCCAGAGCGTGCGCAGCGTGAACGGCTCGCCGTGGCGCGCGGCGCTGCGGCGCAGCAGGTCGGTCGGCCGCGCGATCCACTCCACGGTCTGCGCCGCGGCGGGCGCGGCGGGGCCGGGCGGGAGCTCCTCCACGCCGCCCATGATCGCGCGCCGGCCACAACTTCGCCGCCGGGGCCCTGTTGGGAACCCTGATGCGCCGCCTCGCCGTAGCGATCCTCGCCGTGCTCGCGGTCGCCCTGCCCGCGCAGGCCGACGCGCGCTCGTGGCGCCTCAGCTCCCCGGGCGGGCAGGTCACGGTCGGCGTCCGCGGCGCGGACGGCGCGCCGCTGAGCGCGACCGTCCGCCACGCCGGGACGCGCGTGCTCGACCTGCGGATCGGGCTGCGCGCCGGCGGCCGCTGCCTGCCGCAGGGGCTCCGCTACCGCGGCTCGGCGCGCGCCCGCGTCGACGAGCGCTACACGACCCCCGCGGGCAAGCGCCGCGACCACCGCTACGTCGCGCGCCGCCTGGTCCTCGCCTTCCGCAGCGGTCGCACCCGGGCGGAGGTGCGGCTCCAGGCGTCCGACGACGGCGTCGCCTGGCGCACGAGCGTCGACGGCGCGGACGTGACGGCCGAGTGCAGCACCGCCGCCGCGCCCGCCGGCGCGCGCGCCTGGCTGCAGCGCTACGGGACGAGCTACGAGCGGCCCTACGAGGAGAGCGCGCTGCGGGCCGCCGCGCCGGGCGCGATCGGCTTCCCGGCGCTCGTCGGCGCGGGCGACCACTGGGCGCTGCTCGCCGAGAGCGGGCTCGGCGCGGGCCAGCCCGCGGCGCGGCTGCGGATCCTGCGCGGCGCGCCCGGCGTGCTGCGGGTCGAGCGGCCGGTCCAGCGCGACGCGACGCCGTGGCGGGTCGCGGTCGTCGGCTCCCCGGCGACGATCGCCGGGTCCGATCTCGTGGACGACCTCGCGGCGCCGGCCGCCGGCGTCGACTGGTCCTGGGTGCGGCCCGGGCGCGTGGCCTGGTCGTGGTGGGCGGACAGCGGCAGCACCGCGCGCCTCGCCGCGCAGGAGGCGCACGTCGACTTCGCCGCGCGCCAGGGCTGGGAGTACGTCCTCGCCGACGAGGGCTGGGATCCGGCGTGGATGCCCGCGCTCGTCGAGTACGCCCGCGCGCGCGGGGTCGGCGTCCTGCTCTGGTCGCGCTGGGACGCGCTGCGCACGGCCGCGCAGCGGGACGCGCTGTTCGCGCAGTGGGCCGACTGGGGCGTGGCCGGCGTGAAGCTCGACTTCATGGAGTCCGACTCGCCGGCCCGGATGGCCTGGTACCGCGGCGTCGCGCGGGCCGCCGCGGAGCGCCGGATGGTCGTCGACTTCCACGGCGCGACCGCCCCGCGCGGGCTGGAGCGCACCTGGCCGAACGTGCTGACGAGCGAGGCCGTCCGCGGCGCCGAGGGCTACAAGGGCGCGACGCCGCCGACGCCCGCGCAGAACACGGTCCTCCCGTTCACCCGCAACGCGATCGGCGCGATGGACTACACCCCGGTGACGTTCTCGGCCCCGGGCCGGACGACGAGCGCGGGCCACGAGCTGGCGCTCTCGGTCGTGTTCGCCTCCGGGCTGCAGCACTTCGCCGACAGCCCCGCCGCCTACGCGGCGCGGCCGCTCGCCGCCGCCTGGCTGGCCGACGTCCCCGCGGCGTGGGACGACACCCGGCTGGTCGCCGGCCGCCCCGGCAGCGCCGCGACGCTCGCGCGCCGGTCGGGCGACCGCTGGTACGTCGGCTCGATCCACGCCGGCGCGGCCGGGACGCAGGCGGTCCCGCTCTCCTTCCTCGACCCCGGCCGCGGCTACGTGGCCGAGATCGTCGCCGACGCCGCCGGCGACGCGCTCGCGAGCAGCAGCCAGGCGGTCACGGCGGCGAGCACGCTGAGCGTCCCGTACGCGCGCGACGGCGGCTTCGTCGTGCGGATCCGGCCGGCCTAGACCGGCATGGAGAACTGCCGCCCGGCGATGTCGAGCACGACCGGCTCGCCCTCGCGGGCCGCGACCGTGAGCGGCATGTCCGGGTCGCGCGTCGCGAACGTCGCGGTCGCGACGGAGCGCCCGCCGAGCGCCCGCGCGAGCGCGAGGACGGAGTCGGCGAGCAGCTGGACGCTCCCCACCGGCGCCGCGAGCTCGCCCACCTCCGGGTCGGCGCTCATCGCGGAGGCCGGCACCGCGCGCAGCTCGCCGAGCGCGACCGGCAGCGCGGCGGGATCGCGGTCGACGGCGACCGGGTCGGCGTCCTCCGTCACCTGCAGCGAGCCGTCCTCCAGCCGCTCGAGCAGGACCGGCGGCGCGGCGTCGCCGCGGTCGAGCAGGGCGACCACGCGCTCGGCGCCGGTGCGGCCGGCGAAGTCCTCGATGGTGGCGAGCGGGACGCTGAACTGCGACATTGGGACAAGAGTGTCCGCGCGGCTGCGGCACTCTGCAACCGGGTAGGGCCTCCGCACCCATGACCGCACCAGCCACCGGCAACGCCCTCGAGGGCTACCACTCGGACTTCTTCGACGATGCCGTGGCGCCCGACGGGTCCGTGCGGCCCGAGGCGCGGGCCGTCATGGAGACGCTGCTGACGCACGACCTGGCGGCGCTCGGGACGGCGCTGCGCGAGGACATCACGAACCTCGGCATCCGCTTCGCGTCGGTCGACGGCGACGACCTCTGGCACGTCGACCCGGTGCCGCGCGTGATCGCCGGCGACGACTGGGCGATGCTCGAGGCGGGGCTGATCCAGCGCGTCCGCGCGCTCAACGCCTTCGTGGCCGACGTCTACGGCGAGCGGCGGATCGTGACCGAGGGCGTCGTGCCGCAGCGGGTGCTCGACAGCGCGGAGGCGTTCGAGCCGGCGATGCACGGCCTGGCCCCGGCGGACGGCGTCTGGATCGGGATCGCCGGGCTCGACATCGTCCGCGACGGCGACGGGCGCTGGCTCGTGCTGGAGGACAACCTGCGCACGCCGAGCGGTCTCGGCTACTGGCCGACCGCGCGCGCCGCGACGCTCGCCCGGCTCGACCCGCCGCCGGAGCTGCGGCCGCGCTCGATCGACGGGCTGAGCGACGCGCTGCGGCAGGTGATCGGCCCGGGCAACGCCGTCGTCCTCACCGACGGCGAGGACAACTCGGCGTTCTGGGAGCACCGCTGGATCGCCGAGCACCTCGGGCTCCCGCTCGCCGTCCCGGCGGACCTCGAGGTGCGTGACGGAGAGGTCCACCACCTCGGCGCGCGGCTCGACGCGATCTATCGCCGCACCAACGCCGACGAGGTCGACTCCGACGTCGGGCGGATGCTCTACCCGGCGGTCGCGTCCGGCGCGCTCAAGCTCGTCAACCGCTTCGGGACGGGCGTCGCGGACGACAAGCTCGCCCACGCCTACGTGGAGGACATGGTCCGCTTCTACCTCGGGGAGGAGCCGAGCCTCGAGCAGGTCGAGACGTTCGACCTCGCCGACCCGTCGAACCTCGAGCGCGCGCTCGACATCTTCGGCGAGCTGGTGATCAAGGACCGCGGCTCCTACGGCGGGATCGGCGTGATGATCTGCCCGCACGCGGAGCCCGGGGACGTCGAGGCGCTGCGCGAGAAGGTCCGCGCCGCGCCCGGCGACTACATCGCGCAGCGGCTGGTCGACCTCTCGACGCACCCGACCGAGTTCGGCGGCGCGCTCGAGCCGCGCCACGTCGACCTGCGGCCGTTCGTCTTCATGGCCGCCCCGGACGACGTGCGGGTGCTGCCCGGCGGGATGACGCGCGTGGCGCTCGACGCGGGCGCGCTCGTCGTCAACTCGTCGCAGAACGGCGGGGCCAAGGACACGTGGGTGATGCCGTGAGCGGGCTGCCGGCCTGGGCCGAGTGGAACGAGGACGGCGCCGGGACGCCGTGGACGGTCGGGATCGAGGAGGAGGTCATGCTCCTCGACCCGGACGGCTGGGCGCTCGCGTCGCGGATCGACGACGTGCTGCCGGTGCTGGCGCGCGAGGTCGCCGACCACGCCGCGGCCGAGACGCACGGGTCGGCGCTCGAGCTGTTCAGCGGGCCGCACGCCAGCGCGCGCGGAGCGGCGGAGGAGCTCGCCGGGCTGCGCGCCGGGCTCGCGGCGGACCTCGCGCCGCTCGGGCTGCGCGCGGCGGTCGCCGGGACGCACCCGTTCGCGCAGTGGAGCGACGTCGAGGTGTCGCCGGGCGCGCGCTACCAGTCGATCTACGACTCGATGCGCGAGCTCGCCCGGCGCGAGCCGACGTTCGCGCTCCACGTCCACGTCGCGGTGCCGGACCCGGAGTCCGCGATCCGGGCGCTGCGCGGGCTCCGCGTCCACGTGCCGCTGCTGCTCGCGCTCGCCGCGAACTCGCCGTTCTGGCAGGGCCGCGACACCGGCCTGGCGTCGGCGCGGGTGCCGGTCTTCGGGACGTTCCCGCGCGTCGGGATCCCGCGGCCGTTCAACAGCTACCCGGAGTACGTCGAGGCGATCGACGTGCTGCTGCGCTCGGGCGCGTTCCCCGAGCCGACCTTCCTGTGGTGGGACGTGCGGCTGCAGCCGAAGCTCGGGACGATCGAGGTCCGGATCATGGACGCCCAGACCCGCGCGGCCGACAACGCGGCGCTCGCCGCGCTCGTGCAGTCGATCGTCCGGCTGGAGGCGCTCGAGGGCTACGCCGACGAGGAGATCGCCTGCCGCCCGGAGGTGCTGGACGAGAACCGCTTCCTGGCCACGCGCGACGGGATGCAGGCCGAGTTCCTCGACCCGGAGCGCTCCGGCCGCCGGCCCGCGGCCGAGATCCTCGAGGAGCTGCTCGCCGCGCTCGGGCCGCACGCCGCCGCGCTCGGCTCCGAGTCCGAGCTGGCCGCGGTGCCCGCGCTGGCGGCCGAGCCCGGCTACCACCGCCAGCGGCTGCTGGCCGGCGTCGCGCAGGGCGACACGGTCGGGCCGGGCCTCGGCGGGCTCGTCTCCTCGCTCGCGACCGACTTCACCGCCGGGCTCGCGGCGCCGGCCGCGGCCTAGCGCGTCCGGCTGACCGCGGCGCGGGCCTCGAGCTCGTGCGGGTTGTGCGCGTAGCCCTGATGGAGGTACGAGGTCCACATCCGCAGCCGGTGGTCCTGGTCCTGCCAGACGTGCGTCAGCTCGTGCGTGATCAGGTCGTCGGAGACCTCGGCGAGCGGCTTGCGCAGCAGGATCAGGTGGCCCATGTTGTAGCCGTGGAAGCGCTTGAACCACGGCAGCGCGAAGAGCCAGCGCGGGTTGAGGATCCGGACCCGGCTCGTGTCGAGCGGGCGCGGGTAGAGCGCGAGCCGCTCCAGCCGCCGCGCGGCGCGGTCGATCGCCGCGCGCTCCGCGGGGCCGCGCCCGCGGCGGCCCAGGATCCCGAACCCGCCGCTCACCCCGTGAGCGCGGCGAGCCGCCGCCGCGCGTCGTCGTCGAGCGGCCCGAGCAGCGGCGTGATGTGCGCCGCGAGCGCCTCGCGGGCGAGCGTCCGCTCGTCGGCGGGGGCGGCGGCGTTGCGCGCGACCGCGAGCCGCGTGGCGGCGAGGAACGCGCCCGCGCCGACCGGCCCGAGCTCGCGCACGCCGAGCAGCCGCTTGACGGCCGCCGCGGCGGTCGCGTCGCCGCCGGCCGCGGCGTCGATCTGGGCCGCCATGCCGGTGTCGCCCGGGGACGGGATGCGGACGTGCGCGAAGCGCCCGACCAGCGCGGGCGAGCCGTCGAGCGTCTGACCGGCCGTGGCCACGACCCGCCAGCGCTCCGGCGCGGTCGCCTCGCCGTCCGGCAGCGCGACGGGCAGCCCGGCGAGGTAGGAGGAGAGGCCGCCGAGCGCGTCGTCGAGCGGCGCGCGGTCGAGCTCGTCGGCGATCAGCCAGCGGCCGCGCTGCGCGGCGCCGGTGACGTGGCCGGTCGCGTCCGCCGCGGTCCAGCCGGGCGCGGGGTTGACCAGCGCGGCGCCGTCCGCCTGGCCGGCCTGGACGGCCGCCTGCGCGATCGCGAGCGCCAGCGTCGTCTTGCCGCTCGCGGGCGGGCCGACGAGCACGACGTGGCCGGCCGCGAGCGCGGCGGCGAGGACGGCGTAGAGCCCGCCGGGCAGCCGCAGGCCGGCGGCCTCGGCGGCGATCCGGATCGCGTCGGCGGTGATCGGCCGGGCCTCGGGGGCGGGCGCGGCGGCGGGCGCGGGCGCCGCCGGCTCGGGCGCGGTCGGCTCGGGCTCCGGCTCGGGCTCGGGCGGCTTCGGCGACGCCACCGTCGGCAGCGCGGTCGTGTGCCAGTCGTCGACGGGCGGGGGCGGCGGCGGTGCGGCGGCCGCGGGCGCGACCGCCGGCGGCTCGCGCGACCGGCGCGGCGGCCGCGGGCGGGCGCCCGCCGACGCGGGGCCGCGGCCGGGGCGGGCGCCGCGACCTCCTCCGTCTGCGCCCCGGCCGGGGCGGTGGTCGGCGCGGCCTCGGGCGGCGTCGCCGCGGGCGCCTCACCCACCGGCGCGGCGGCGGCGGGCGCCGCGACCTCCTCCGTCTCCGCCCCGGCCGGCGCGGCCTCGGGCGGCGTCGCCGCGGGCGCCTCGGCCGCCCCCGGGCCGACGTCCTCGTACTCGAACTCCTCGCCGGGCGCGTCCGCCGTCCGGCTCGGGCTCCGGCGCGGCCGCCGCGGCCTCCGCGGCCGCCTCCGCCTCGCCGTCGCGGATCGCGCCCTCGAGCCCGTCCGGGTTCAGCTGCGCCGCCAGGTCCTTCAGCGACGCGTGGATCGGCAGCGTCAGGTCGTCGCGCAGCTCGCGCCCCGCGTCGGTCAGCGCCCGGTCCGCCTGGATCAGCTCGAGGTCGATCAGGAACGTCGTGTAGCGCTCGCCCTGCGACTCGAACGTGCTGTCGCTGTCCCAGCCCGCGCGGCCGAGGTGCGAGATCGCCCGCCCGACGTCCATCCGCGACGGCCGGAAGTCCGGCGGGTTCGACGCGAACAGGCTCAGCGCCACCGCCGCGCCGTGGTAGATCGAGTCGGTCATGTGCCGCTCGCGCAGCAGCCGCCGCAGCCACTCCGCCTGCGCCGGCACGACGTCGAACGGCCGCTCGTCGTCCCCGGCGCGCACGTAGCGCTTGCCCATGTCGGTCAGCTGGACCGTCCCGCGGTCCTCGTTCAGCAGCCCCGCCGCGCGCGCGTAGGAGACGAACTGGCGCGTGCGCCCGAGCGCGTTCTCGAGCCCGGGCGGGAAGAGCTCGTCGACGCTGAACTCGGTGACGAACTCGTCGACCCGGAGGCGCTCGCGGTCGTTGATCGCGCGGAGGAGCCCGTGGGCGTCGCCCAGGCGGGAGGCGGGGATGGGACGCATCGGCCCACCGTATCCGCGGACGCGCCGCCGGGTAAAGCGGACGGCGGCGCGACCGGCGCCCACGAGGGCGCCGGCCGCGCGTCCGAGGCCGTCCGGGGGTCCTCAGGCCGCGAGCGCCACAGGTGGCGCCGCGTCACCGCATGCGAGCGCAAGTGCCTCGGGCGCCGAGAGTCGCTCGGCGACCGATCCGTCGGCACTGCGCAGCTCGGCCCAGACGGTGCCGAGCGCCGCGTCGACCTCGAAGTGGAGCTCGAGGTCTGCGGCGAACAGCTCGCGCGCCCTGCCCCAGGCGACGTCGATCTGCTCCAGGACCTCAGGCGGCGGTCCGGCGGGCAGGTCGATGATGGTCGTGAAGGGGCGGGGCATTTCGGGGGGGTCCTTTCAGGAGGGCCGCTGAGAAGAGGATCGGACGCCGCCGCGCCCGGCGCGATGGGGTCGCTACCCCAAGCTGCTAGACACCGCCCAGATGGCGGGCGGGGAGCACACCGAGATCATCATCGCGGGGCTGCTGCTGGCGGTCGCGGCGCTGGTCACGCTCGCGCGCGTCCTCAACGTGCCGTACCCGATCTTCCTCGTCCTCGGCGGCCTCGCGCTCGGCGCGATCCCGGGGATGCCGGACATCCAGCTCGACCCCGAGCTGGTGCTGCTGATCTTCCTGCCGCCGCTGCTCTACGGCGCCGCGTTCTTCGCCTCGCTGCGCGACCTGCGGCGCAACGTCGGCCCGATCTCGGCGCTCTCGGTCGGCCTCGTGCTGGCCACCTGCGTCGCCGTCGCGGTGGTCGTCCACGCCGTCGTCCCCGGCATGTCGTGGGCGGCGGCGTTCGTGCTCGGCGCGATCGTCTCCCCCACCGACCCGGTCGCGGCGACGGCGATCGCCTCGCGGCTCGGGCTCCCGCGCCGGGTCGTCGTCGTGGTCGAGGGCGAGTCGCTGATCAACGACGCGACCGCGATCACCGCCTACCGGGTCGCGGTCGTCGCGGTCACCGCGGGGACCTTCAGCGTCGCCGACGCGAGCGGCCGCTTCGTGCTCGCGGCCGCGGGCGGCGTGGTGATCGGGCTCGCGGTCGGATACGTCGTCGCGTTCGTCCGCTCCCGGCTCGACGACCCGCCGGTCGAGATCACGATCTCGCTCCTCAGCGGCTACCTCGCCTACCTGCCGGCCGAGCAGCTGGAGCTGTCGGGCGTCGTCGCCGCGGTCACCGTCGGGCTCTACATGGGCTCGCAGACGAGCCGCGTCACCAACGCGACGCTGCGGATGCAGACCGTCCCGGTGTGGCAGATCCTGATCTTCCTGCTCAACTCGTTCCTGTTCGTGCTGATCGGGCTCCAGCTGCCCGGGCTGCTGGACGAGCTGCGCTCCGCCGACTTCGACGTCTCGACCGTGATCGGCTACGGCCTGCTGGCCAGCGCGGCGGTGATCGTGGTCCGGATCGGCTGGGTCTTCACGCTGACCTGGCTCATGCGGCTGCGCGGGACCCAGCTCAACCAGCGCAACGTCGCGCTCGTCGCCTGGATGGGGATGCGCGGCGCGGTCTCGCTCGCGGCCGCGCTCGCGCTCCCCGTGACGACCGACTCCGGCGCGCCGTTCACCGAGCGGCCGCTGATCCTCTTCATCACGTTCGTCGTGATCCTGGTCACGCTCGTCGTCCAGGGGCTGAGCCTGCCGCTCGTGGTCCGCCTGCTCCGGATCGAGCCCGACGACGCCGCGGAGGTCGAGGAGAACAAGGCGCGCAAGCACGCCGCGCGCGCCGCGCTCGACCGGATCGACCGTGCTCGGCGGAGGAGGACTGGCCGCGCGAGGACACGCTCGAGCGGGTGCGCGGGATGTACCGCTACCGCTACAACCGCTTCGCGGCGCGGTTCGACGCCGAGGCCGACGGCGACGCGATCGAGTCGCGCACGAGCGACTACCTGCGGATCGTGGCGGCGGTGCTCGAGGCGCAGCGCGAGGCGCTCGACGAGCTGCGCGCCGACGGCGTCATCTCGGACGACGTCATGCATCGCGTCGAGCACGAGCTCGACCTCGAGGAGGGGCGCTTCCTCGGCGACTAGAGGCCGGGCGGGTGGCGGACCGTGAAGCCCGCCGTCGAGCGCATCTCGTTCTGCCAGCGCGAGCCGGTCTCGCGCGCGCCCGAGGTGTCGAAGCGGATGCCCGCCACCGTCATCCAGACGTGGCCCGAGTGGGCGTAGATCGTGACCCACTTGCCGGGGCCGGGCTCGCCCCAGGACATCAGCGGGCCGGAGGCGAGCGGCGAGTTGAGGTAGCCCGCGGCGGCGAGCACGAACGAGACGGAGCCGCTGCAGTCGTAGCCGGTGTCGACCCACTTGCCGTGGCCGCCGCCCCAGAGGTACGGCGTGCGGGCGATCACGTTGCCGGCGTCGATCATCTGGCGGACCGCCTCGGGCGCGTCCAGCGGCGGGAGCGCGATCCCGTTCGGGAGCGCGGTCGCCTTGTGGACGCCGTCGCCGGCCGTGACGGGGCGCGGGACGTCGACCGACGGGGCGGCGGCGCCGTTCGCCCGCTCCGGCTTCGGGGTCTTCGACCGCCTTCGGCTTCGCCGCCTCCGGCTCGGGCGTCGCGGCGCCGGCGACCGGCTCGACCACCTTGGCCTGGTGGTCGTCGGGCAGCGGCGGGAGCTCGGTCTGCGGCGCCGGCGCAGCGGCCACCGTCGCGCGCTGGGGCGCGGCCTGCTCGTCGCTCGCGCAGCCGGCCGCGGCAAGGCATGCCGCGACCGCGCCGATCAGCGCGGTCCTTCGCATCACGTCCAGTATGGACACACCTCAGGCATCGGCGGTTGCGGCGGAGGCTTGAATCGCCTGGCGCAGGTCCTCCACCAGGTCGGTCGCGGCCTCCACGCCGCAGCTCAGCCGCACGAGGTCGGCCGGCACCGCGGCGGACGAGCCCTCGACCGACTGGTGGGTCATCGCCTGCGGGACCTCGATCAGCGACTCGACGCCGCCGAGCGACTCCGCGAGCGTGAAGATCCGCGTGTTGGCGACGATCGCGGTCGCGCGCGGGTGGCGGAAGCAGACCATGCCGGAGAAGCCCGGCCAGCGGACGTCGGACACCTCCGGCTGCGCGCGCAGGAAGTCGCACACCGCGGCGGCGTTCTCGGCGTGGGCGGCCATCCGCAGGTGCAGGGTCCGCAGCCCGCGGTGGACGAGGAAGCAGTCGAGCGGGCCGGGGACGGCGCCGACGCTCAGCTGCACGAAGCGCACCGCCTCGTGGACCGTCGCGGTCGCGCACGATCACCGCGCCGCCGATCGCGTCGGAGTGGCCGCCGAGGTACTTCGTCGTGCTGTGGACGACCGCGCCGGCGCCGAGCTCGAGCGGGCGCTGGCTGACCGGCGTGGCGAACGTGTTGTCGACGGCGACGAGCACGTCCGGCCCGACCGCCTCGAGCAGCGCGGGCAGGTCGATCACGTTGAGCGTCGGGTTCGTCGGCGTCTCGACCCAGACGAGCTTCGTCTCGGGGCGGAGCGCGCGCTTCGACCGCGTCCAGGTCGCGCTGGTCGACCATGTCGTGGACGACGCCGAAGCGGTCCATGATCTTGTCGGCGAGCCGGAACGTCCCGCCGTACAGGTCGTCGGGGATGAGGATGTGGTCGCCGGCGCTGCAGGTCGCGGTGATCAGCGCGTGGGTGGCGGCCATGCCGGACGCGAACGCGCTCGCGTGGCCGCCCTCGAGCTCGCCCAGCGCGTTCTCGAGCGCGCGCCGGGTCGGGTTCGCGGCGCGGCTGTAGTCGTAGTCCTCGACGAACTCGCCGGGCGCGGGCTGGCGGTAGGTCGAGCTCTGGTGGATCGCGGGGACGACGCTGCCGTACGTCGGGTCGGGCGTCAGCCCGGCGTGCACGGCGCGGGTCGCGAACTCGGTCATCAGACGAGCGCCTCCAGCAGGTCGGCGCGGGTGAGGATGCCCGTCGGCCGGCCGTGCTCGGTCACGAGCAGCGCCTGGCGGTCGCCCGACAGCAGCTCGACGGCCTCGCGGACCGGGGCGAGGGCCGCGACGGCGGGGAACGGCGGCTCCATCACGTCGACGATCGGGGTGCCCATGATCCCGGGGTTGTCGGCCGCGTGGAGCAGCAGGCCGCGCTCCCCGATCGAGCCGACCATCGTCTCCGGGTCGGTGTGGGAGACGACCGGGAGCTGGCTGACCCGGTGCTCGTGCAGCAGCGCGACCGCGTCCTTGACCTGCTGGCGCGACTCGACGACGACGAGCGGCGGGATCTCGCCCGCCGCCTGCTTCGCGCGCAGGACGTCGCCGACGCTGCGGTCGCTCGTCCGCTCGAGCATCCCGTGCGAGGCCATCCAGGTGTCGTTGAAGATCTTGCTGAGGTAGGCGCGGCCGCCGTCGGGGAGGATCACGACGACGAGCGCTTCCGGGTCGTCGATCCCCTCGGCGACCGCGAGCGCGGCGTGGACGGCGAGCCCGCACGAGCCGCCGAGCAGCATCCCCTCGGCCTCGGCGAGCCGGCGCGTGGTGAGGAAGCTGTCGCGGTCGGAGACGCGGACGTAGCGGTCGACCACGGACGGGTCGTAGGTGGCCGGCCAGAAGTCCTCCCCGACGCCCTCGACCAGGTACGGGTGGACCTCGTCGCCGGAGTAGATCGAGCCCTCGGGGTCGGCGCCGACGATCTCGACGTCCGGGTTCTGCTCCTTCAGGTAGCGGCCGACGCCGGTGATCGTCCCGCCGGTCCCCACGCCCGCGACGAGGTGGGTGATCCGGCCCGCGGTCTGGCGCCAGATCTCCGGGCCGGTGGTGTCGTAGTGGGTCTGCGGGTTCGCCGGGTTGCGGTACTGGTTCGGCTGGAACGCGCCGGGGATCTCCTCGGTCAGGCGGTCGGCGACGCGGTAGTAGGACTGCGGCGACTCGGGGTCGACGTCGGTCGGCGCGATCACGACCTCCGCGCCGAGCGCGCGGAGCAGGTCGATCTTCTCGCGCGACATCTTGTCCGGCATGACCGCGATGACGCGGTAGCCCTTCAGCCGGGCGGCGATCGCGAGCCCGGTGCCGGTGTTGCCGGAGGTCGGCTCGACGATCGTCCCGCCGGCGCGGAGGCTGCCGTCGCGCTCGGCGGCGTCGATCAGCCGGACGGCGACCCGGTCCTTGATCGAGCCGCCGGGGTTGAACACCTCGAGCTTGGCGACGAGCTGCGGCGTCAGGCCCGCGCCGATGCGGCTGAGCCGGACGAGCGGCGTGTCGCCGATCGTGTCGAGGATCGAGTCCCGGATGTCGGGGTCGGTCATGGCGCCGAGTCTACGGGGGGCGAGTTCGGCCACCCCGCCCCCTATCGGGAGGCATGCGCCCCCTCCTCGCCTCCCTCCTCCTGCTGCTCCTCCTGCCCGCTTCCGGCGTCCGCCGGCGGGTACTCCGTGAGCGCCTGCTTCGGCGTCGAGAACGCGTCGTGGACCGCGTGGCGCCCGACGCCGGGCGCGACCGCGTACTGGAACTGCCCCGGCGGCGTGATCGATCCGGCGCGGCCGCAGGTGGGCGACGGGCTGATCGCGCGCAACGTCGGCGGGCCGGGGCGCGCCGCGCGCGGGACGACCGCGTCGATGCGCTTCGACGCCCCCGCCGGGACCGCGATCACCGGGCTGGACTTCGACGGCTCCGTGCTGGCGACGCCGGGCTGGCAGGCGGGCGTGTGGGACGGCTCGGGGGCGCGCTGGCTGTGGTGCGGGCGCGGCTGCGAGACGACGAACGGCGCCTGGATCCATCAGGAGCTGCGCGGGTTGTCGACCGGGCGGGTCGAGGCGCTGGTGCGCTGCGTGGCGGCGCGCTGCGAGCGCGACGTGCGGCGCGCGTGGGTGTCGCTGCGGTCCGTGCGCGTGTACCTCGCGGACGGCTCGGCGCCGGCGCTGGGCGGCGTGCGCGGGGGGCTGGCCGGCGACGGCTGGCTGCGCGGCGTGCAGGACGTGGCGTTCGACGCGGCCGACAACGCGGGGATCCGGCTCGGGCGGATCGCGCTCGACGGGCGGGTCGTGCACGACGACGGGCGCGGCTGCGACTTCACGCGGCCGGTGCCGTGCCCGAACGGGCCGACGAGCGCGTCGTTCGACACGCGCGGCTGGGCGGACGGCGCGCACTCGCTGGCGCTGTCGGCGGCCGACGCGGCGGGGAACTGGTCGTCGGTCGCGCGGACCGTGCGGGTGGACAACACCGCGCCGGCCGAGCCCGCGCCCGTGGTGGAGGGCGGGGCCGGGTGGAGCCCCTCGCGGTCGCGCACCGTCGTCGATCCCGCTGCCGCCGGGGCAGGCGGCGCCGCTCGTGCGCGCGCGCGTGAAGGCGTGCCGGGTGGGCGGGCGCTGCGCGGACTTCGCGCCGGGGTTGGCAGCGGGCGGGCGCGCGGCCTTCGCGCCGCTTCGACGGGCCGGGCGAGTACGGGCTGCGGGTGGCGCTGGAGGACGCGGCGGGGAACGTCGGGCCGTTCGCGCCGGCCGTGACGCTGCGGTTCGACGACACGCCGCCGGGCGCGCCCGACGTCTCCGCGGCCGATCGCTGGCAGCGCGGGGCCGATCTGCCGCTCTCCGCCGAGGGCACGCCGCCGGTGTCGGGCGTGCGCGGCTACCGGGTGCGGATCGGCGGGCGCGACGCGATCGTCGCCACGGCGATCCCGCTCGGCGACCTGCCCGAGGGCGGGACGCCCGTCGAGGTGCGCAGCGTCTCCGGCGCGGGGGTCGAGTCGACGGCGGTGCGGACGCTGCTGCGG
>CAWBSJ010000025.1:0-120728 GCA_963791405.1 uncultured Solirubrobacteraceae bacterium
GCCGTGTACGGCGCGTCAGCCGCGCCCGCGGCGCAGCTTGACCACCTGCACCGAGGTCGTCGTCGCGTTGTTCGCGCGGTCCTTGACGCTGAACGTGAGCGTGTGGACGCCGGGCGCCCAGTCCGCGCTCGCCCACCAGGGCGAGATCGACCCGCGCGAGCGCCACGAGGTGACGTGCTCGCCGTCGAGCGCCATGCTGATCCGCCCGATCCCCGTCCCGCCGCGGTTGTCGCGCGCGCGCACGCTGACGCTGATCTTGTCCTTGAAGCGCCGGCCGGTCGAGGGGGTGAGCACCTCGATCGTCGGCGGCGTGCGGTCGACGTACCCGCCGCAGCCGCGCCGCGGCCGGATCCCCCCGTCCGAGCTTCGCGGAACGCCCTGGCCGCCGGCTTGGCGCGCCCGCCGCTGCGGTAGAGGCCGAACCCGCCCGCGTGCCGCGACCCGCGGATGTCCTGGATCCCGAACCACAGCGCGACCCCGATCACCGGGTCGGCGGCGAGGCAGCGGTACGCCGCGCGCAGGTAGCGCGCCTGGCGCTTCGGCGAGACGCCGAGCGGCTTCGTCCCCGCCTTCTCCCCCACCGGGCACGCGCCCGCCCTGCGTGCTCCAGCCCAGCTCGGTCATCCAGATCGGCTTGGCGCCGTCGCCGTGGTCGGCCATGACCTGGTGGACCTCGCGGTAGGCGGAGAACGTGTAGCGGCCGACGCGCCCCTGCGGGTCGCGGTAGTACGACGCCCGGCCCGTCGGTCAGGCACGCGGTGTCGGTGTGGACGCCGACCGCGTCGAACGCCCCGCCCGCGCCGCTCGCGTAGAGCGCGGCGAGGAAGTCGAAGTTGTTGCCGACCATGCCGCCGGTGACCACGACGTCGGACGGCTGCGCCGCCTTGATCGCGGGGTACGCGGCGCGCAGGAGCGCCGCGTAGGCGGGCGGGTCCGCCCCGCCGGCCCAGAACTGGCCGGAGTCGGGCTCGTTCCACAGCTCCCACGCGTCGACGCCGGGCACCGCGCCGGCGATCCGGCCCATGAAGCGCCCGAACGCGGCCGGATCGGACGGCGGCGCGATCCCGCCCCGGCCGCCGCTCGCCCACGCGGGCGCGCGATGGACGACGACGAGCACCTTGACCCCGCGCGCCTTCAGCGCCGCGACCTCCGCGTTCAGCGACGCGATCACGTGCTGGTTGAGCTGGCCGGGCGCGGGCTCGGTGTCCGACCACAGCGCCCACAGGCGCACCCAGTCGGCGCCGAGCCGGTCCGCGGTGCGCGGGATCGGCTTCGTGCTGCCCGAGCGTCTGGTTGATGCCGGTCTCGACGGCCCCCGCGGGGGCGGCGCAGGACCAGCAGGGCCACCGCCGCGGCCAGCAGGGAGCGGAGCACCATCGCACTCCAAGGTATCGGCAGCGCGGCGCCGCGCGATGAGGTGGTCAGCGCGGCAGCCGCGGCGCGATGATGCGGTAAGCCTTCAACCGAGCCCAGGCGCTCGCGGTCCTCGGACTGCATCGGGTCCAGTCCGGTTAGCTCCTTCACCCGCTCCAGGCGGTAGGCGACCGTGTGCCGGTGGGCGTAGATCGCCGCCGCCGTCGCGTTCATGTTGCAGTTCTGCTCGAGGTAGGACTCGAGCGTGCCCACGAGGTCGGTCGGGTACTGGTCGTCGTAGCGGACGATCGGTGCAACCGTGTCCTCGTAGAAGGAACGCACTCCTCGGGGTGGGAGGCGAGCACGCGGAACAGCAGCCGGTAGGTGCCGGTGCCGATGTCCTCCGCCATCGGCCGTCCGACTGGCGCAGGACGTCGAGCACGAGCTCGGCCTCCTGGATCGCGCGGACGAGCTCGGCCGGGTCGGCGTAGAACGACGACAGGCCGACGGTGCCGTGGCGCTGGAGCCGCGCGGCCAGCCGCCGCGCGGCCGCGAGCGTCGCCTCGGGCGCGTCGTCGCCGCCGGTCGCGGGCAGCAGCGCGTAGACCGCGCGAGTCCTCCATGTGCTGGGCCAGCGCGCCCGGGTGCTCGCCGGCGATCGTGGCCACGACGTGGCGCGGGCGGTCGGTCGTCAGCTCCGCGCAGAGGACCACGGCGCCGCGCGACAGGTCGCAGCCGAGCCGGGCGGCGCGGCGCACGACCTCGCGCGGATCAAGGTCGGCGGGCCGCGAGCGCAGCTCCTCGAGGAAGGAGCCGCGCAGGTTCTGCTCGACCTCCTCCTTGGCCTCCTCGACGGCGACCTCGGTCAGCGAGGCGACGGCGGCGAGGTGCAGGAACTCGCTGGCCTCGGGTCGAGCGGCTGGGCCCCAGCAGCACGACGCAGCCGATCACCTCGTCGCCGGAGGCGATCGGGACCTCGGCCAGGAAACCGGGGGCACCTGCGAGGGCCGATCCTTCGCGCGGTCGGCGACGTAACGGCGCAGCGCGCGAGATCCTCTATCCGCCGGGAAGGCCAGCGCCCACCCCGAGGCGCGGGACGACGATGGCGACGGGCGGGTCAGCGGCATCCGATGCGAGCTGGGCGACCCGATAAGCCCGTCGCCGGAGCACGACGTCGACCATCGGCAGATGGAAAAATCTCAGGCGCTCGACCAGACCACCCGGGAGGGCGGCCAATTGATTCTGTGCTCGGGCCGGTTGACAAGGTCGTGACGATCAGACGGCGATAACCGCGGGATGGAACGGGCCTCCATGCCCAGTTCCAGTCCGCGTGCTCATGGTCTTAGGCCGCCGCCGGGTGCAGGGTGGGCCTGCAGGATCTCCTCGCCGGACTCGCCGGTTCGGGACCTTGTGGGGCGCGGCGTCGACGGGCGCTGACCGAACACCTTGCCGTCACCCACCGCCCCTGTGCGCCCGTGCTTGAGGATCGTGTCAACGATCGTCGGGCGTGGTATGGGCGACCACACACTCCAGCTTCACTTTCGGCCGGAGGTAGATGGTCAGCTCCGCTCCGCGGTAGCGCTCGGTGATCCCCTTCTGCCTGCCGGACCCCTTGACCTCGCTGATGCTCAGCAAGGGGAAGCCCAACGCCAGCGAGTTCCCATGCGGACCGGCTCGAACACCTCGTGGCGGATGAATGCCTCGACCTTTTTTCATGATGCGGGGACCTCCTTGCTGGTGGGCGCCGCCGTCGGGATGTCACGCGACCCTGGGGCCACGGAGAAGCCGATCAGCTCCGGCGCTGGGATGAACTGCTCCGGATACCCGTACATCCCGTGCTCGGAGATCGGCGCGTCAGCCGCGCCCGCGGCGCAGCTTGACCACCTGCACCGAGGTCGTCGTCGCGTTGTTCGCGCGGTCCTTGACGCTGAACGTGAGCGTGTGGACGCCGGGCGCCCAGTCCGCGCTCGCCCACCAGGGCGAGATCGACCCGCGCGAGCGCCACGAGGTGACGTGCTCGCCGTCGAGCGCCATGCTGATCCGCCCGATCCCCGTCCCGCCGCGGTTGTCGCGCGCGCGCACGCTGACGCTGATCTTGTCCTTGAAGCGCCGGCCGGTCGAGGGGGTGAGCACCTCGATCGTCGGCGGCGTGCGGTCGACGTACCCGCCGCAGCCGCGCCGCGGCCGGATCCCCCCGCCGAGCTCGCGGAACGCCCTGGCCGCCGGCTTGGCGCGCCCGCCGCTGCGGTAGAGGCCGAACCCGCCCGCGTGCCGCGACCCGCGGATGTCCTGGATCCCGAACCACAGCGCGACCCCGATCACCGGGTCGGCGGCGAGGCAGCGGTACGCCGCGCGCAGGTAGCGCGCCTGGCGCTTCGGCGAGACGCCGAGCGGCTTCGTCCCCGCCTTCTCCCCCACCGGGCAGCGCCCGCCCTGCGTGCTCCAGCCCAGCTCGGTCATCCAGATCGGCTTGGCGCCGTCGCCGTGGTCGGCCATGACCTGGTGGACCTCGCGGTAGGCGGAGAACGTGTAGCGGCCGACGCGCCCCTGCGGGTCGCGGTAGAAGACGCCCGGCCCGTCGGTCAGGCACGCGGTGTCGGTGTGGACGCCGACCGCGTCGAACGCCCCGCCCGCGCCGCTCGCGTAGAGCGCGGAGAGGAAGTCGAAGTTGTTGCCGACCATGCCGCCCGTGACCACGACGTCGGACGGCTGCGCCGCCTTGATCGCCGGGTACGCGGCGCGCAGGAGCGCCGCGTAGGCGGGCGGGTCCGCCCCGCCGGCCCAGAACTGGCCGGAGTCGGGCTCGTTCCACAGCTCCCACGCGTCGACGCCGGGCACCGCGCCGGCGATCCGGCCCATGAAGCGGCCGAACGCGGCCGGATCGGACGGCGGCGCGATCCCGCCCCGGCCGCCGCTCGCCCACGCCGGCGCGCGGTGGACGACGACGAGCACCTTGACCCCGCGCGCCTTCAGTGCCGCGACCTCCGCGTTCGAGCGACGCGATCACGTGCGCGTTGAGCTGGCCGGGCGCGGGCTCGGTGTCCGACCACAGCGCCCACAGGCGCACCCAGTCGGCGCCGAGCCGGTCCGCGGTGCGCGGGATCGGCTTCGTGTGCCCGAGCGTCTGGTTGATGCCGGTCTCGACGGCCCCCGCGGGGGCGGCGAGGACCAGCAGGGCCACCGCCGCGGCCAGCAGGGAGCGGAGCACCATCGCCCCAAGGTATCGGCAGCGCGGCGCCGCGCGATGAGGTGGTCAGCGCGGCAACCGCGGCGCGATGATGCGGTAGGCCTTGAGCCCGAGCCCCAGCCGCTCGCGGTCCTCGGACTGCATCGGGTCGAGCCCCGTCAGCTCCTTCACGCGGTCGAGCCGGTACGCGACCGTGTGGCGGTGGGCGTAGATCGCCGCCGCCGTCGCGTTCATGTTGCAGTTCTGCTCGAGGTAGGCCTCGAGCGTGCCGACGAGGTCGGTCGCGTACTGGTCGTCGTACTTCACGATCGGCGCGACGGTGTCGTCGTAGAACGAGCGCACCTCCTCCGGGTGCGAGGCGAGCACGCGGAACAGCAGCCGGTAGGTGCCGGTCCCGATGTCCTCGGCGATCGGCACGTCGGAGCGCCGCAGGACGTCGAGCACGAGCTCGGCCTCCTGGATCGCCCGGCCGAGCTCGGCGGGGTCGGCGTAGAAGCTCGACAGCCCGACGGTGCCGTGCCGCTGCAGCCGCGCCGCCAGCCGCCGCGCGGCGGCCAGGGTCGCCTCGGGCGCCTCGTCGCCGCCGGTCGCGGGCAGCAGCGCGTAGACCCGCGGCGCGTCCCCCGGCAGCTCCATGTGCTGCGCGAGCGCGCCCGGGTGCTCGCCCGCGATCGTCGCGACGACGTGGCGCGGGCGGTCGGTCGACAGCTCCGCGCACAGCACGATCGCGCCGCGCGCGAGGTCGCAGCCGAGCCGGGCCGCCCGCCGCACGACCTCGTGCGGGTCGAGCTCGTCCGGCTTCGCGCGCAGCTCCTCGAGGAACGAGCCGCGCAGGTTCTGCTCGACCTCCTCCTTGGCCTCCTCGACCGCGACCTCCGTCAGCGACGCGACCGCCGCGAGGTGCAGGAACTCGGTCGCCTCGGGATCGAGGTCCACGGCCGGGTCGCCCAGCAGCAGGACGCAGCCCGAGCACGTCGTCGCCCGACGCGATCGGGACCTCCGCCAGGACGCCCGGGGGCACCTGGACCGGCCGGTCCTTCGCGCGGTCGCCGACGTAGCGGCGCAGCGGCGCGAGATCCCCCGGGCCGCCGGCCGAGACCGCCGCGGCGCCGAGCCGCGGCACGACGATCGCCACGGTCGCGCCCGCCGCGTCGGCGGCGAGCTGGGCGACGCGGCCGAGGCCGTCGCCGCCCAGCACGGCGTCCACCATCTCCAGGTGGACGGCCCGCAGCCGCTCGACGAGCGAGCGGTGGCGTGCGGGCTCTGCTGGCTGGGCGGCGGCCATACGTCCTCTACGCGACCCGCTCGGCCTCGGCGGCTCCGGGGTGGGCCTGGAGCGTCTCCTCGCCCGACTCCCCGGTGCGGATCCGGTACGCCTCGTCGACGGGCAGCACGAACACCTTGCCGTCGCCGATCGACCCGGTGCGCGCGTGCTTGAGGATCGTGTCCACGACCGTCTGCACGTCGCCCGAGGCCACCACGCACTCGACCTTGACCTTCGGCCGGAGGTAGTTGGTCAGCTCGGCGCCGCGATAGCGCTCGGTGATGCCCTTCTGGCGTCCGGAGCCCTTCACCTCCATGATGGAGAGCGAGGGGAAGCCGAGATCCAGAAGCTCCATCCGGATCGGCTCGAACGCCTCGTGCCGGATGAACGCCTCGACCTTCTTCATGATGCGGGGACCTCCTTGCTGGTGGGCGCCGCCGTCGGGATGTCACGCGACCCTGGGGCCACGGAGAAGCCGATCAGCTCCGGCGCTGGGATGAACTGCTCCGGATACCCGTACATCCCGTGCTCGGAGATGTCCAGCCCGGCCTCTTCCTCCTCGGGCGTGACCCGCAGCCCGTACGTCTTCTTTATCGCCCAGAACGTCAGGAACGACAACCCGAAGACGAAGGAGAACACGACGACGATGCCCAGCGCCTGGTACCACAGCTGCGTGAACGCGCCGGAGTAGATCAGCCCGCCGTCGGGATCGCCGAAGCCGTTGTACTGGGCCAGTCGCGGCGCGGTGAACAACCCGCACGACAGCGTGCCCCAGATGCCCGCGACGCCGTGCGCGGAGAGCGCGCCGACCGGATCGTCGAGCCGCTTGTCGATCGCGTAGATCGAGAGCGGGACGATGACGCCGGCGATGCCGCCGATGATCGGCGCCGTCCACAGCTCGACGTAGCCCGACGGCGCGGTGATCGCCACGAGCGCGCCGATCGCGCCGTTGCCGGCCATGCCGATGTCGATGTACTTCGTCTTCCAGGCCGCGGTGATGATCGCCGTGATCACGCCCGCCGCGGCGGCGAGCTGCGTCACGAGCAGGATCTCGGTGAAGCGGCCGTCCTGCGCGTTGAGCGTCGAGCCCGGGTTGAAGCCGAACCAGCCGAGCCACAGGATCAGGACCGCCAGCCCGAACAGCGGCATGTTGTGGCCGGGGATCGCCCGCGGCTTGCCGTCGGCGCTGTACTTCCCGCGCCGCGGCGCCGAGCAGCAGCAGCACCGCCAGGCCGCCGGTCGCGCCGATCATGTGGACGGCCGTCGAGCCGGCGAAGTCCTGCATGCCGATGTTCGACTGCAGCCAGCCGCCGCCGAAGACCCAGTGCGACCCGATCGGGTAGATGAACCCGGCGAAGACGATCGCGTAGATGATGTACACGCCGAACTTGATCCGCTCGAGCGTGGTGCCCCAGACGATCGCGAGCGAGACGGCGCAGAAGGTGAACTGGAAGAACCACTTGGCGTGCACGGTCGCGTCGGAGAGGCCCATGACCGGGAACGCCGTCTGCGGGTCGCCGTAGTCGCGCAGGAAGAAGCCGTCGTGGCCGATGATGTCGCCGACGCCGAAGGCGAACGCGAAGCCGATCGCCCAGTACATGATCGCGGCGATCGAGAAGTTCACGAGGATCTTGGCCACGATCGTGCCGACGTTCTTGCCGCGCGAGAAGCCGATCTCGAGGAAGGCGAACCCGGCCTGCATGAACATCACGAAGCAGCCCGCGACGACGACCCAGAGGGAGTTGATCGCGACGGAGTTCGGCAGGACCCCGTTGTTGTAGGCGTCGAGGCTCGACGCCGACGCCACCGCGGGAGCGGCCAGCGTGATCGCGACTCCGAGCAGCGCGCCGCGCGCCACCCTCGTACCGCTGTGCATCCGTCCTCCTCGGGTCGGTCCGTGGATCACCGATCCATAGGGTCGGACCGGAGGGCGCGACGGTCTTTGTCCACGTGTCGAGGATTCCCGCGGCCACGCTGTCCCGCCGGTCGAGCGGCGGCGCGGCGGCGAATCGCCGCCGCCGATCTTTGGCCACGTGGACAACCATCCGCGCGCGACCCCGATCTACGCTTACGCGCGCTCGCCCCGACCCTCGAGGAGGAAGCTCGACGAAATGCCCCGTACCCGAACGACCAACGTGGCCGCCGCGCAGTGGAGCCCCAACGGCGGCTCCCTCGGCCAGGACGATCTGACCCAGGCCGGCGTCTACGGCTTCGGGGACAACGTGTTCTCGGAGGCGGTCCAGCGCCAGCGGCTGCCCAAGGCGGCCTACAAGAAGCTGCAGGCGACGCTCGACCAGGGCCTCCCGCTCGAGTCCGAGCTCGCCGACGCCGTCGCCTCCGCCATGAAGGAGTGGGCGATGGAGCGCGGCTGCACGCACTTCACCCACTGGTTCCAGCCGCTCACCGGCTCGACCGCCGAGAAGCACGACTCCTTCTACAACCCGACCGGTGACGGCAACGCGCTCGCCGAGTTCTCGGGCAAGGAGCTGATCCAGGGCGAGCCGGACGCGTCCTCGTTCCCGACCGGCGGCATCCGGGCGACGTTCGAGGCCCGCGGCTACACGGCGTGGGACCCCTCGTCGCCCGCCTTCATCCTCGAGAACCCGAACGGGGCGCTGCTCTGCATCCCGACCGCGTTCGCGTCGTGGACGGGCGAGGCGCTCGACCACAAGATCCCGCTCCTGCGCTCGATGGACGCGCTCTCGCGCTCCGCGGTGCGCGCGCTCAAGCTCCTCGGCGACGAGGAGGCCACGCGCGTCTTCACCACGATCGGGCCCGAGCAGGAGTACTTCCTGATCGACGAGCGCTACTTCTTCGAGCGCCCCGACCTGGTGACCACCGGCCGGACGCTGTTCGGCGCCAAGCCGCCCAAGGGGCACGAGCTCGACGACCACTACTTCGGGTCGATCCCCGAGCGGGTGCTCGCGTACATGCTCGACGCCGAGCGCGAGATGGCGAAGCTCGGGATCCCGATCAAGACCCGCCACAACGAGGTCGCGCCGGGCCAGTACGAGTTCGCGCCGGTGTTCGAGAACTCGAACGTCGGGTCGGACCACCAGCAGCTCTGCATGCAGATCCTGCAGAACGTCGCGCGCAAGTACGAGCTCGTCTGCCTGCTGCACGAGAAGCCGTTCGCCGGCGTCAACGGGTCGGGCAAGCACAACAACTGGTCGTTCGGGACCGACACGGGCACGAACCTGCTCGAGCCGGGCGACACGCCGCACGAGAACCTGCAGTTCCTGTTCTTCTGCAGCGCCGTCCTCCAGGCCGTCGACCAGCACCAGGAGCTGCTGCGCGCCTCGATCGCCTCGGCCGGGCAGGACCACCGGCTCGGCGCCAACGAGGCCCCGCCGGCGATCCTGTCGGTCTTCCTCGGCGCCGAGCTGCAGAAGATCTACGACGCGATCGAGTCGGGCTCGGGCGACGCCGCGACCCCGTCGAGCTACCTCAAGCTCGGCGCGAGCGTGCTGCCGCACCTGCCGATGCACGGCGGCGACCGCAACCGCACGTCGCCGTTCGCGTTCACCGGCAACAAGTTCGAGTTCCGCGCCCTGGGCTCCTCGCAGTCCACGGCGCTCCCGAACACGGTGCTGAACACGATCGCCGCGCAGGCCATCGACCAGCTCTCGGACAAGCTGGAGGCGCAGCTCGAGGGCGGCGCCGAGACGGCCGAGGCAGTGCTCGCCGTGATCAAGGACTCCTACGCCGCCCACAAGCGGATCGTGTTCAACGGCGACGGCTACTCCGAGGAGTGGCACAAGGAGGCCGAGGAGCGCGGGCTGTCCAACCTCAAGCAGACGCCGGACGCGCTGCCGGCGCTGGTCTCGGAGTCGGCCGTCGAGGTGATGGGCGACTACGACGTCCTCTCCGAGCGCGAGCTGGAGTCGCGCTACGAGGTGTTCGTCGAGCAGTACGTCGTCAAGCTCAACATCGAGGCGGAGACGACGTACTCGATCGCCAAGACGATGCTGCTGCCGGCGGCGGTCCGCTACCTCGGCGAGCTGAACCTGGCCGGCGAGTCGCCCGGCATCAGCGCGGTGTCCGACGAGGTCCGCGGCTACCTCGACACGTTCGTGACGCAGATCGGCGCGCTCGAGAACGCCAACACGAACCACCCGGACGTCCTCGACGTCCTGGACGAGGCCAAGTACGTGCAGGCCACCGTCGTGCCCGCCATGGCGGCGGTGCGCGAGACGGCGGACACGCTGGAGCGGCACATCCCCGACAGCCTGTGGCCGCTGCCGAAGTACTCGGAGATCCTCTTCGTCAAGTAGGACCCGCCCTGCGATCCGCAGGGGGAACCTGGGCTCTGGGCGAGCACTGGGAAGCGTGGGGGCAGGTCAGCCTGAGGCTGACCTGCCCCGCGCGCGTCAGCGATCGAAGCCGGTGCTGCGGCTGGTCGTCTCCCACGCGTCGATCTCGGCGCGCTGCTGATCGAGGACGCCGCGGATCGTGTCGACCGCGTCGCCGCCGAGCATCAGCAGCTCCGGCAGACGGCCGGAGTCGACCGCGGCGACGATCGCGGCGGCGGCCTTCGCTGGATCGCCGGGCTGGGTGCCGTGGGTGCGGTCGTGCTCCTTGCGTCGCTTCCCGGCCGTCCCGGCGTAGTCGTCGATCGCGACGGCGGACTGCTGGAGCGAGCGGCCGGCGAAGTCGGTGCGGAAGGCGCCCGGCTCGACGCTCGCGGCGGTGATCCCGAGCGGCTCGAGCTCCTTGCGCAGCGCGCCCGTGAGCGCCTCCAGCGCGGCCTTGGTCGCGGAGTAGTAGCCGGAGCCGGCGGGCATCGCACGCGCGCCGATCGAGGAGATGTTCACGATCGAGCCGCTCCGCTGCCGGCGCATGCCGGGCAGGACGGCCTTGATCATCGCGACGGCGCCGAAGACGTTCGTCGCGAACAGCCGGTCGACGTCGCCAGGGTCACCCTCCTCGAGCGCGGCGCGGTAGCCGTAGCCGGCGTTGTTGACCAACACGTCGATGGTCCCGAACCGGTCCAGCGCCGCCGCCGTGACCCTGGCGACCTGCGCGTGATCGGTGACGTCGAGGTCCAGCGCGAGCGCCGTGTCCGGGTACCGCTCGGCGAGGTCGCGGACGTGGCCCGCGTCGCGGGCGGTGACCACGGCGTCGTCGCCGCGCTCGAGCACGGCCCCGGCCAGCGCGCGCCCGAGTCCGGTGGAGCATCCGGTGATGAGCCAGGTGGTCACAGCATCTCCATGGTCCACCGTCATGGGTACCCCGGTTCCGGGAGACTTCCCCCATGAGCATCACCGTCCCGTCCCTCACGCTGAACAACGGCGTCGAGCTGCCCGCCCTCGGCCTCGGGGTCTTCCAGACGCCGCCCGACGAGACGCGCGGCGCCGTGCGCGCCGCGCTCGACGCCGGCTACCGCCACATCGACACCGCCGCTGCGTACGGCAACGAGCGCGAGGTCGGCGACGCGGTCCGCGCGTCCGGCCTCGACCGCTCCGACGTCTTCCTCGAGACCAAGATCTGGATCTCCGACTACGGCTACGACGAGACGCTGCACGGCTTCGAGAAGAGCACCGGCAAGCTCGGCGTCGAGCAGATCGACCTGCTGATCCTGCATCAGGCCCTGCCCGGCGCCTTCGACCGGACCCTCGAGGCCTACCGGGCGCTCGAGACGCTGCTCGCCGACGGCAAGGTCCGCGCGATCGGCGTCAGCAACTTCATGGTCGACCACCTCACGGCCCTCCTGGACCGCGCCGGCGTCGTGCCCGCCGTCAACCAGATCGAGCTGCACCCCTACTTCGCCCAGCCGGAGGTCCAGGCCCTCGACGCCGAGCACGGCATCCTCACCCAGGCCTGGTCGCCGATCGGCGGCATCACCTTCTACCGCGACGGGCAGCACACCAGCACCCTCGAGGACCCCGTCATCGGCGGGATCGCCGACGCGCACGGCAAGAGCCCGGCCCAGGTCATGCTGCGCTGGGGGATCCAGCACGGGCGCTCGGTCATCCCGAAGTCGACCAGGCCCGAGCGGATCGCCGAGAACCTCGACGTCTTCGACTTCGAGCTCACCCCGGACGAGCTGGCCGCGATCGACGCGCTCGACACCGGCCGCCGCGGCGGCCCCGAGCCGGAGGACATCACGCTCGAGGCCTTCGGCCGCGAGATCCCGGAAGCCTGACCATCCCGGGCCCCTCCTCGTGCCGGGAGGCCGGCCGGTGGCACAATCGCGGGCAGGCCGACCGAGGGAGGAAGCAGTGTCCGAGACCGCCGAGCGCCCGCAGACCGCCAGCGAGCAGGTCGACGCCTGGCTCGCCGCCTTCAACGACGCGCTCGAGCGCGGGGACGCCGAGGCCGCGTCCGGGCTGTTCCTCGAGACCAGCTTCTGGCGCGACCTCGTCGCGTTGACGTGGAACCTCCGCACGGTCGAGGGCCCGGCCGGGGTGCGCGACATGCTCGAGCACACGCTGGCGCACGCCCGGCCGCGCGGGTTCGTGACGACGGAGGCGCCGGCCGAGGCCGACGGCGTGACCGAGGCGTGGCTCGCGTTCGAGACCGAGGCCGGGCGCGGCGTCGGGCACCTGCGGCTGCGCGACGGCGCCGCGTGGACGCTCCTGACGACGCTGCAGGAGCTCAAGGGCCACGAGGAGCGCAAGGGGCCGGAGCGGCCGATGGGCGCCGAGCACGGCGCCAACCGGGATCGCGAGACCTGGCTCGAGCGGCGCGAGCGCGAGGCGCGCGAGCTCGGCTACGAGACGCAGCCCTACGTGCTCGTGATCGGCGGCGGCCAGGGCGGGATCGGGCTCGGCGCGCGGCTGCGCCAGCTCGACATCCCGACGATCATCGTCGACCGCCACGCGCGGCCGGGCGACGCGTGGCGCAGCCGCTACAAGTCGCTCTGCCTCCACGACCCGGTCTGGTACGACCACCTGCCGTACATCAAGTTCCCCGACAACTGGCCGGTGTTCTCGCCGAAGGACAAGATCGGCGACTGGCTCGAGTCCTACACGCGCGTGATGGAGCTCAACTACTGGACCTCGACCAGCGCGACGTCGGCGCGCTGGGACGCGGACGCGGAGGAGTGGGTCGTCGAGCTCGAGCGCGACGGCGAGCCGGTCACCGCTGCGGCCGAAGCAGCTCGTGCTCGCGACCGGGATGTCCGGCAAGGCGAACGTCCCCGAGATCCCGGGGCAGGACGTCTTCCGCGGCGAGCAGCAGCACTCGTCCCAGCACCCGGGGCCGGACGGGCTCGAGGGCAAGCGCGTCGTCGTGATCGGCTCGAACAACTCCGCCCACGACATCTGCGCCGCGCTGTGGGAGCACGGCGTCGACGTGACGATGGTGCAGCGCTCCTCGACCCACATCGTCCGCTCGGACTCGCTGATGGAGATCGGCCTCGGCGCGCTCTACTCCGAGCAGGCGGTCGCGTCCGGCGTGACGACGGAGAAGGCGGACCTGATCTTCGCCTCGCTCCCGTACCGGATCCTGCACGAGTTCCAGATCCCGCTCTACGACCAGATGCGCGAGCGCGACAAGGACTTCTACGACCGGCTGGAGGCGGCCGGCTTCCAGCTCGACTGGGGCGAGGACGGCTCCGGCCTGTTCATGAAGTACCTGCGCCGGGGCTCGGGCTACTACATCGACGTCGGCGCGTCCGACCTCGTGGCGAGCGGCGACATCAAGCTCGCGAGCGGCCAGGTCGAGCGCCTGACCGAGGACGCCGTCGTGCTCGAGGACGGCACCGAGCTGCCCGCCGACCTCGTCGTCTACGCGACCGGCTACGGCTCGATGAACGGCTGGGCGGCCGACCTGATCTCGCAGGAGGTCGCCGACACGGTCGGCAAGGTCTGGGGCCTCGGCTCGGACACGACGAAGGACCCGGGGCCGTGGGAGGGCGAGCAGCGCAACATGTGGAAGCCGACCCAGGTCGAGGCGCTCTGGTTCCACGGCGGCAACCTGCACCAGTCGCGCCACTACTCGACCTTCCTGGCGCTCCAGCTCAAGGCCCGCCAGGTGGGGCTCGAGACGCCGGTGTACGGCCTCCAGGAGGTGCACCACCTCCGCTAGCGCGCGCCGGCGACGACGAGCAGCTCCTCGTCGCGTGCGCCGGGCGGGAGCAGCCCGCGCGCCTCGAGCGCGGGCGCGCGGGCGGCGAGCAGCGGGCCGAGCGCGCCGTGCCGGCGGCACACGACCTCGGCGCACAGGCCGGCGGCGCGCATCCGCGCGAGCGTCGCGGCCTCGCCGTTGACCGAGGAGTGGGTGACGAGCAGGACGCCGCCGGGGCGCAGGTGCCCGGGGCGGCGTCGATCAGGCGGTCGAGCAGCGCGCCCGGTCGCGCCCGCCTCGGTATGCCGGGCGGCCCGCGGCGCGGAGGCGCCGCGCCGGGAAGGTAGGGCGGGTTGGACACGATCACGTCGAACCGCGACCGGGCACGGCGGCGAGCAGGCTCCCCCGCCGCGCGTCGACGCGGACGCCGTTGAGCCGCGCGTTGAGCCGGGCGGCGCGACCGCGCGGCGCGACACGTCGACCGCGGTCACCGATCTGGCACCGCCGAGCGCGGCGGCGATCGCAAGTGCCCCCGACCCGGTACACACGTCGAGCACCGCGCCGCCGGGCAGCTCCGGCCGGTCGCGCAGCGCGCCGGCCAGCAGCCACGTGTCGCTGCGCGGGCGGAACACACCTGGCAACCTGGCGATCCGCATGCCCTCCGCTACCCCGTGAGCCCGACGCCACCCACCGCCGCCGAGCTGCGCGCCGCCTTCGACGCGCCCGAGCCGCTCACGCTCGGGCTCGAGGAGGAGCTGATGCTGCTCGACCCGGAGACGCTCGACCTCCTGCCGCGCGCCGCGGAGGTCGTCGACGCGGCCGCCGACCCGCGCGTGAAGCTCGAGATGCCGGCCGCGCAGCTCGAGCTCACGCTGCCGCCGGCGCGCTCGGTCCCCGCGGCGATCGCCGCCCTGGCCGAGGGGCGCCGGCTCCTCGCCGCGGCGGCCGCGCCGGTCGGGCGGCTCGCCGCCGCGGGCGTCCATCCGTTCGCGGCCCCGCGCGGGGAGCTCAACGACACCGCCCGCTACCGGCTGACCGAGGACGAGTTCGGCGACATCGCGCGCAGCCAGCTCGTCTGCGCGCTCCAGGTCCACGTCGCGGTCGGCGGCGCCGACCGGTCGCTCGCGGTCTACAACGGCCTGCGCCCGTGGCTCCCGCTCGTCGGCGCGCTGGCCGCGAACGCGCCGTTCTACGACGGCCGCGACACCGGGCTCGCGTCGATCCGGCCGAAGATCGGCGAGCAGCTGCCGCGCCAGGGGATCCCGCCCGCGATCAGCTCGTGGGAGGCGTTCGCCGACGCGCTCGCCTGGGGCAGCGCCTCCGGCGCGTTCCCCGACGCGCGGCGCTGGTGGTGGGAGCTGCGCCCGCACCCGGAGTACGGGACGCTCGAGGTCCGCGTGCCCGACGCGCAGGCGACCGTGGCGGACGCGGCGGCGGTCGCCGCGCTGATCCACTGCCTGATCGCCTGGCTCGCCGACCGCGCCGAGGCCGGCGAGGCGCTGCCCACGGCCGACACCTGGCGGCTGGAGGAGAACCGCTGGTCCGCGCTGCGGCGCGGGATGGACGCCGAGCTGGCCGACCTGCGGACCGGCGTGCGGACGCCGGCGCGGCAGGCGCTGCGCGCGCTGGTGGCGGAGCTCGAGCCGGTCGCGGAGCGGCTCGGCTGCGGCGCGGAGCTGGCGACCGTCGAGGCGCTCGGCGCCGACCCGGGCGCCGCGCGCCAGCGGCGGGCGTACGCGGCCGGAGGGCTGCGCGGCGTGGCGGAGTACCTCGCCGGGGCGTACGTGCCCGGCGCCCGAGCCGCTCGCCGCGCGCTGACGGCGCGGCGCCCGATTGCCGGTTCAAGCGCGGCGCGCGTGGGAAACCGGCGGTAGTGCCCGCGCTTCCCGACCCCCGCGGCGAGACGACCGCGGCCCTGTTCCGCGCGTTGCGCGACGCGCCGCACGCGCTCGCCCCGGTCCCGCTGCCCGACGGCCCGGACCCGATCGCCGACGAGGACCTCCAGCTCGCGCTCTACTGCTGCTACGAGCTGCACTACCGCGGGTTCGCGGACGTCGACGAGCGCTGGGAGTGGGAGCCGTCGCTGCTCGCGCTGCGGGCCGCGCTCGAGGCGCCGTTCGAGGCCGCGCTGCGCGCCGCGGTCGGCCCGCTGGGACCGCTCCCCGAGCCGGGCGCGATGGACGTCGCGCTGCGCGCGATCGAGGACGACGGCCCGTCGCTGTCGCGCTTCGTCGAGCGCGAGGCGACGCGCGAGCAGGTGCTGGAGTTCCTGATCCACCGGTCCGCCTACCAGCTCAAGGAGGCCGACCCGCACTCGTGGGCGCTGCCGCGGCTGAGCGGCGGGCCGAAGGCGGCGCTCGTCGAGATCCAGGCGGACGAGTACGGCGGCGGCCGGCCGGAGCGGATCCACGCGCAGCTGTTCGCCGACGCGATGGAGGCGGTGGGCCTCGACGCGGGCTACGGCGCCCACGTCGGCCGGCTGCCGGCCACGACGCTCGCGACCGTGAACCTGATGTCGCTGTGCGGGCTGCACCGCCGGCTGCGCGGCGCGATCGTCGGCCACCTCGCGCTGTTCGAGATGACGTCCTCGATCCCGAACCGCCGCTACGCGACGGGGCTGCGCCGGCTCGGGCTCGACGCGGCGACCCCGTTCTTCGACGAGCACGTCGAGGCCGACGCCGTCCACGAGTCGGTGGCGGCCGTCGATCTCGCCGGCGGGCTCGCGCGCCAGGAGCCCGCGCTGACGGGCGACATCCTCTGGGGCGCCCGCGCGCTCGCCGCGCGTCGAGGGCCGCTGGGCCGCGATGGTGCTCGGGGCCTGGGAGCGCGGCGCGTCGTCGCTGCTGCCGGCCGCCGTCGCGCCCGTCGGCTAGCCGCCCTCGCGGCCCTGCTCGGCGCCCGACGGGGCGCTGAAGCGCACGAGCCGGTGGGTGCCGTCGCAGAACGGCCGCAGCCGCGACTTGCCGCAGCGGCAGAGCGCGACGGTCTCGCGCCCCGCGTCGATCTCGTTGCCGTCCTGGTCGCGGAGCGTGAACGGGCCGCGCACGAGCAGCGGCCCGTCGCGGTACGGGGTGATGGTGACGTCGTCGCCGGCCATACCCTTGGTTACCCGGCGGGAGCGGGGCTCAGGCGGCGTGCGCGAGCGGCGCGATGCCGTGCTCGAGCAGGGTGCCCGGCAGCGCGGCGAGCGCGGCGCGGCGCTCCGCGGGGACGCCGGCGTCGGCCAGCACGGCGAGCGCCGCGGTCAGCCGCGGCGGGCGCTCGGGCCGGTGGGCGTCCGAGGCGATCAGGTCGGCCTGCCCGCTCCGGACCAGCTCGAGCCCCCAGCGGCGGGCGGCGCGGTCGTGGTAGCCGGTGAGCGAGGAGGCGTTGACCTGCGCGAGCGCGCCGGCGGCCCGCTCGCGCGCGAGCGCGCCCGGCATCGCCATCAGCCCCGCGCAGCGCTCGGGGTGGCCGATGAGCGTCCCGAACCCGCGGCTCCGCAGCTCGGCGGTCGCCTCGAGGAAGCCCTCGGCGTCGCCGAACAGCGGCGCCTCGATCAGGACCCAGCGCCGGCCGGCCGGCCCGTGGGCGATCGCGTCGAGCTCGTCGTCGGAGAGCTCCGGCAGGTCGTGGTGGGCGAGCTCGGCGCCGGTCCGGACCGCCAGCGGGACGCCGGCGGCGTCGAGCGCGTCCTGGACCTCGCGCACCCGCGCGGGCAGCTCGGCCAGCGCGCCGGCGCGGAGCAGGTCGCGCACGTGCGGCGTCGCGGTGACGATCCCGGTGCCGTCCGCCACCGCCAGCCGCGCGAGCGCCACGGCCTCGTCGAGGTCGCGGGGCCCGTCGTCGATGCCGGGCAGGAGGTGGAAGTGGAGCTCGGTCCGCATGGAGTCGCCCTCTTACCGTGACACATGCGACGGGCGGATCCCGTGAAGATCCGCAAACCTTGCCACAACCTTGTCAAGGTTCGCTAGGCTTGCTCGACCGATGCGTGACTACCTCGCCGCCACCCGCGACCGCGTCGTCGTCTTCGACGGCAGCATGGGCGCCACGCTCGAGCAGTTCGACCTCTCGCTCGAGCGCGACTACAAGCTTCCCGGCCGCGCCCACGAGGCGCTCGTCCTCAACCGCCCCGACGTCATCGAGGAGCTCCACCGCTCGATGGTCGAGGTCGGCGCCGACGTCGTCGAGACCGACACCTTCCAGGCCTCGCGGCTGAAGCTCGAGGAGTGGGGCCTGGAGGACCACACCTACGAGATCAACCGCAAGGCGGCCGAGATCGCCCGCCGCGCGATCGGCGAGCAGCGCTTCGTCGCCGGCTCGATCGGGCCGACCGGCCAGCTCCCGGCCTCCGACGACCCGACGCTCGGCCGGATCACCTTCCGCGAGCTCGTGACGATCTTCGAGGAGCAGGCGCGCGGCCTGATCGACGGCGGCTCCGACCTGCTGATCATCGAGACCGCGCAGGACATCCTCGAGGTCAAGGCCGCGATCTTCGGCGCCCGCGAGGCGTTCAAGACCGCCGGCCGCGCCGTGCCGCTCCAGGCCTCGGTCTCGCTCCTCCCCAACGGCGGCAAGATGCTGCTCGGCACCGACATCTCCGCGGTGCTGACCACGCTCGAGGCGCTCAACGTCGACGTCATCGGCCTCAACTGCTCGACCGGCCCCGAGGACATGCGCGACGCGATCCGCTTCCTCGGCGAGCACAGCCCGCGTCCCGGTCCACTGCATCCCGAACGCCGGCATCCCGCACCAGGGCCCGGAGGGCGAGACGATCTTCCCCGAGGAGCCCGGCCCGCTGGCCGACGTGCTCGGCGAGTTCGTCGAGCGCTACGACATCAGCATCGTCGGCGGCTGCTGCGGCACCACCACGGAGCACATCGCCGCGATCGTCGACCGCGTGAAGGACCGCGTCCCCGGCGCGCGCCCCGCCCCGCGCCCGCCGCACGTGTCGTCGATGATGACCGCGACGCCGATCGCCCAGGACCCGGCGCCGACGCTCGTCGGCGAGCGCGTCAACTCGCAGGGCTCGCGCAAGGCGAAGGAGCTGCTGCTGGCCGACGACTACGACGGCCTCGTCCAGGTCGCCGAGGACCAGGTCGAGGGCGGCGCGCACGTGCTCGACCTCTGCGTCGCGCTGACCGAGCGCCAGGACGAGGACGAGCAGATGCGGCTCGTGGCCAAGAAGGTCTCGCTCACGCAGCCCGCGCCGATCCAGGTCGACTCGACCGAGCCGGAGGTCATCGAGAAGGCGCTCGACCAGATCCCCGGCCGCGCGATCGTCAACTCGATCAACCTCGAGGCCGGGCGCGACAAGCTCGACCGCGTCACGCCGATCGCCCTCGCCCACGGCGCCGCGCTGATCGCGCTGACGATCGACGAGGTCGGGATGGCCAAGACGCGCGAGCGCAAGCTCGAGATCGCGCAGCGGATCCACGGGCTGGTCTGCGAGGAGCACGGCCTCGACCCGCAGCTGCTGATCTTCGACACGCTCACCTTCACGCTGACCACCGGCGACGAGGAGTGGCGCCCGTCGGCGGTCGAGACGATCGAGGGCATCCGCCTGATCAAGCAGCAGATGCCCGGCGTGCTCACCTCGCTCGGCGTCTCCAACGTCTCGTTCGGCGTCGGGCTGCCCGCCCGCTCGGTCCTGAACTCGGTCTTCCTGCACCACTGCGTCGAGGCCGGCCTGGACCTCGCGATGGTCAACCCGAACCACATCACCCCCTACGCGGAGATCGACGAGACCGAGCGCGCGCTCGCCGACGACCTCGTCTACAACCGCCGCGAGGACGCGCTCGAGCGCTTCATCGCCCACTTCGAGGGCAAGGCCGGCGAACGACGAGGCCGAGGTCGCCGACCCGACCGCCGGCATGGAGCCCGAGGAGGCCCTGCACTGGCACATCCTGCGCCGCAAGAAGGACGGCGTGGAGGCCCAGATCGACGCCTCGGTGGAGAAGATCGGCGCGGTGCCGACGCTCAACGACGTCCTCCTCCCCGCCATGAAGGAGGTCGGCGACAAGTTCGGCGCCGGCGAGCTGATCCTCCCGTTCGTGCTCCAGAGCGCCGAGGTCATGAAGCGCGCCGTCGCGCAGCTCGAGCACTACCTCGACAAGCTCGAGGGCTACACGAAGGGCACCGTCGTCCTCGCGACCGTGTTCGGCGACGTCCACGACATCGGCAAGTCGCTCGTCAACACGATCCTGACCAACAACGGCTACACGGTCGTCGACCTCGGCAAGCAGGTGCCGATCGGGACGATCCTCGAGGCCGCGCGCGAGCACGACGCGACCGCGATCGGGCTCAGCGCCCTGCTCGTCTCGACGTCGAAGCAGATGCCGCTCTGCGTCCAGGAGCTCCACCAGCACGGCGACGCGTTCCCGCTGCTGGTCGGCGGCGCCGCGATCAACCGCAAGTTCGGCCTGCGCGCGAACTACCCGGACGGCAAGGAGTCCGACGCGATCTACGAGCCCGGCGTCTTCTACTGCAAGGACGCCTTCGAGGGCCTCGCCGTGATGGACAAGCTGGTCGACGGCGACGCCCGCGCGCAGCTGACCGAGAACCTCCGCGAGGACGCCCGCAAGCTCCGCGAGGAGGGCGAGACCGAGGTCGTGCACAACTTCGCCGACGACTCCGTCCGCTCGCCGGTCGCCACCGACGCCCCGGTGCCCGAGCCGCCGTTCTGGGGCGTGCGCGAGCTCGAGGTCGACCTCGAGGAGGTCTACCCGCACCTCGACACCCACGTGCTGTTCAAGCTCCACTGGGGCGGGCGCGGCGTGAAGGGCGAGGCCTGGCGCGAGCTGGTCGACGACGACTTCCGGCCGCGGCTGGAGCGCATGTGGGCCGAGCAGGACTGGCTGCACCCGCGCGCGCTCGTCGGCTACTTCCCCTGCTACTCCGAGGGCAACGAGATCGTCGTCCTCGACCCGGAGGACCGCGAGACCGTGCTGCAGCGGCTCGTCTGCCCGCGCCAGCCGAACGGCGACCGGATCTGCCTGGCCGACTTCTACCGCCCGAAGGACAGCGGCGAGCTCGACGTCGTCGTGCTCCAGGCCGTGACCGTCGGCGACGAGGTCACCGAGCTGATGGCGCGGCTCGAGCAGGACGGCGAGTTCGCCGAGCAGCTCTTCACGCACGGGCTCGGCGTCCAGACCGCCGAGGGCCTGGCCGAGTGGGTGCACGCGCGGATCCGCGAGGACCTCGGGATCCCCGCGGTCCAGGGCCGCCGCTACTCGTGGGGCTACCCCGCGGTCCCGGACCAGTCCGAGCACCTGAAGGTCGACGCGCTGCTCGGCCTCGACAAGATCGGCATGACGATCACGGACGGCTACGCGCCGACGCCCGAGCAGTCGACGCTCGCCGTCGTCGCGCACCACCCCGAGGCGATCTACTTCGGCACCACGAGCGGCCGGCTGCTCCCCGACGGCCACCGCGGCCGCGCCGACGACGTGATCAAGGGCTCGCCGCGCGATCCGTCGCGCTTCGGCCTGCTCGACGACGCCGACCCGGAGCTCGCCGGCGCGGCGTAGCCGCCGGCCGGCGGCCGGGCCGCCGATTCGCGCTCGTCAGACTGGCCCGGTGACCGTCGCGCTGGCCCTGCTCGGAGATGTGTCCTGGCGCGGGGTCCCCGTGCCGGGGGAGCGCTCGCGCGCGCTGCTGGCGGCGCTGGCGGCCGCCGGCGGGCGGCCCGTGCGGGCCGAGCGGCTGATCGAGGAGGTCTGGGGCGACGAGCTGCCGGCGAACGCGACGAAGGGCCTGCAGGTGCTGGTCTCGCGGACGCGGACCGCGCTCGGGGCCGACGCGATCGTGCGCGAGCCCGTCGGCTACCGGCTCGGGGTGGAGCCGGCCGAGATCGACGCGGTCCGGCTGGCCGCGCTGGTGCGCGACGCCACCGCCGCGCTCGACGACGACGCCGAGCGCGCCGGCGCGCTGGCGCGGGAGGCCCTGGCGCTGGCGGACGGGCTGCGCGCGCCGGGCGACGACGAGGCCGACCCGCTCACCGAGCTCCGCCGGGTCGCGGCCGGTGACCTCGCGACCGCCCGCGTGATCGCGGCGCAGGCCGCCGGCCGGACCGGCGCGCACGCGCGGGCGCTGCCCGGCCTCGAGGCCGCGCACGCCGCGCGTCCCGGCGACGAGGCCCTGCTCGCCGACCTGCTGCGGAGCGAGGCGGTGGTGCGCGGGCCCGGCGCGGCGCTCGAGCGCTACGAGGCCCACCGGCAGGACCTGCTCGAGCGGCTCGGCACCAATCCCGGGGAGCGGCTCGCCCGGGCGCATCGCGACCTGCTGGCGCTCGACCGCCCCGTCCGCAGCGGCGTGCGCCACGACGCGAGCTCGCTGCGCGGCCGCGACCGCGACGTCGCCCGGCTCCGCGCTCTGCTGACCGACGCGCGCGTGGTCTCGATCGTCGGGCCGGGCGGGCTCGGCAAGACGCGCCTCGCCCACGTGCTCGCGCGCGACGCCACGCAGTCGGTGGTGCACGTCGTCGAGCTGGTCGGCGTCACCGCGCCCGAGGACGTCGTCGGGGAGATCGGCTCGGTGCTCGAGGTGCGCGACTCGGTCAGCGCGCAGCGCGCGCTGACGCCCGAGCAGCGGCTCGACCTCCGCGGCCGGATCGCGCAGCGGCTGGCGCAGGGGCCGAGCCTCGTCGTGCTCGACAACTGCGAGCACGTGATCGGCGCGGTGGCCGAGCTGGTGGCGTACCTCGTCGCGTCGACGGCCGACCTGCGGGTGCTCACGACGAGCCGCGCTCCGCTGGAGATCGCCGCGGAGCACGTCTACCTGCTCCGCGAGCTCGAGCCCGCGGACGCGGCGGCGCTGTTCCGCGACCGCGCGCTCGCTGCGCGCCCCGGCGCCGAGCTGCCCGAGCCGGTCGTGCGCAGCATCGTGACCCGGCTCGACGGCCTGCCGCTGGCGATCGAGCTGGCGGCCGCGCGGGTCCGGGCGATGGCGATCGAGGAGATCGACCGGCGGCTCGAGGACCGCTTCGCGCTGCTGCGCGGCGGCGACCGTGGCGCGCCCGACCGCCACCAGACGCTGCTCGCCGTGATCGACTGGTCCTGGAACCTGATCGACGCGGCCGCGCGGCGCGCGCTGCGCCGGCTCGCGCTGTTCAACGACGGGTTCACGCTCGAGGCCGCGGAGGCGGTGCTCGGCGACGGCGCGCTGGACGCGGTGCAGGATCTCGCGGACCAGTCGCTCCTGAGCGTGCATGACGCGGCGCGCGGCGTGCGCTACCGCATGCTGGAGAGCGTGCGCGAGTTCGGGCGCCTGCAGCTCGGCGCCGCCGGCGAGGAGGCGGCGGCGCGCGCGGCCCGGCGGGCGTGGGCGACCGCCTACGCGGACCGCCATCGCGCCGGCCTGTCGGGCCGGGACCAGTTCGCGACGATCGACGCCGTCGCGGCCGAGGAGGTCAACCTCGCCGACGAGCTGCGCGACGCGCTCGCCGACGGCGACCGCGGCGCCGTCGTCGCGCTGCTCTCCGTGCTCGGGCTCTTCTGGACGATCCGCGGCGAGCACGCGCGGATGATCGCCCTCACCGGCGCGGTCGCCGAGTCCGTGCGCGACTGGCGGCCGCCGGCGGAGCTCGAGGACACCGCGCGCGCGGCGCTGGCGATCGCGCTGACGGGCGCGATGATCACGGACGACCCGCGCAGCCGGCCGGTGCGGGCGCTGTTGGCGCGGCTCGGCCCGGGCGCCGGCGACGTGCGCCTCGCCGGGATGGTCACGATGCTGCTCGCGTACGACCCGGAGGATCCGGCCGCGTTCCCGCCGCGGCTCGAGCGGCTCGTGGCGGAGCCCGACCCCCACGTCGCGCTGCCCGCGCTGCAGTTCCTCGCGCACGCGCGCGAGAACGCCGCAGACCCGGTGGCCGCCGTCGAGGCGGCCGAGCGCGCGCTCACGCTCGTCCGCGAGGACGTCGGCCCGTGGACGCCGGCGCAGCTCCGCACCAACCTCGCCGACCTGACGATGACCCTCGGCGACACCGCGGCCGCGGCCGCGCACGCGCGCGCCGCCCTGCCGGTGATGGAACGGCTGGGCGCGAAGGACGACGTGCTCCAGCTGCGCTCGCTGCTCGTCCTCTGCGCCGTCGCCGAGGGGCGGCTCGCGGACGCGGCGGCCGAGCTCGAGCGCGTCGACGCCATCGACGGCCGCGGCGCCCTCTTCGGCGGGATCGCGTTCCGGCAGATCGGCGCCGCCGAGCTCGCGCTGGCCCGCGGCGACGTCGCGGCCGGCCTGCGCCTGTACCGCGAGTGCGCCGTGGCGCTCGCGGGGCTGCGGCTGCCGGGCATCGAGGCGACCGGGCTGGAGCCGTGGGGCGTGCTCGGCGAGTCGCTGGCGCTCGGCGCGCACGCCCACTACGCGACCGAGGACGCCGACCTCGCCTACGCCCGCGGCGTCTTCGCGCAGAGCCGCGGGCGCGTCGCGCGCATCCTCGGCGAAGCGGATCCCCAGCTCGACTATCCCGTCGCCGGCCTGGCGCTGCTCGCGCTCGGCACCTGGTGCCTGCTGCGCGACGCGGGCGCGGCGGAGGACGCGGTCGGCCTGCTCGTCCTCGCCGAGCGCTTCGCGTACAACCGGATGATCCCGACGATGGCGTGGGAGCGGATCGCGCCGCTCGCCGAGGCGCGCGCGCCCGGCCGGATCGCCGCGCTCCGCGAGGCGCTCGGCGACCGGCGGCCGCCCGCGCTGCTCGACCGGGCGCGCGGCCTGGTCGAGCGGCTCCGGCCTAGAGGTGGCGCTTGTAGCTGCGCACGGCCAGCGGCGCGAAGATCACCATCACGGCGAGGCCGGCGAGCAGCGTCCAGCCGACCTCGGTGGTGACCGTCGCGGTGTTGGCGAGGTCGCGGGTGGCGGAGACGAGGTGGGACACCGGGTTGATGTTCACGAACGTCTGCAGCGCCGGCGGCAGCGTGTCCACCGGGACGAACGCGTTCGAGAGGAACGTGAGCGGGAACAGGATCATCATCGAGATCCCCTGGACGCTCCGGGCGCTGCGGGCGATCGTCCCCACCCAGGTGAAGATCCACGCGATCGCCCAGCCGGTGAAGACCGCCAGGACGATCGCGGCCGTCACGCCGAGCACCCCGCCACCCGGGCGGTAGCCCATGACCATGCCGGTGGCGAACGTCAGGCTCGCCGCGATCAGGTAGCGCACGAGGTCGGCGACCATCGGCCCGGCCAGCGGCGCGATCCGCGCGATCGGCAGCGACTTGAAGCGGTCGAAGACGCCCTTCTCCATGTCCTCGCGCAGCTGCACGCCCGTGGCCATGCAGGTGGTGAGGACGGTCTGGGCGACGATCCCGGGGATCATCAGCGGCAGGTAGCTCCCGACGTCGCCGGAGATCGCGCCGCCGAAGACGTAGGCGAACATCGCCGTGAACAGCAGCGGCTGGATCGTCACGTCGAAGAACTGCTCCGGGTTGCGGCGCATCGTCTTCAGCGCGCGCCAGGCCATCGAGAGGGTCTGGCCGATCGTCTCGGCGAGGCTCGTGCGCGGGCGCGTGCGCGCGCCACCGCGGCGGCCGGGTCGACGGTGAGGGTCGCGGTGCTCATCGGACCACCTCCAGGGTGCGGTCGTCGTGGTCGGTGGGATCGGTCCCGGCCGCGTCCGGCTCGGCGTCGTGGCCGGTGAGCACGAGGAAGACCTCGTCGAGCGTCGGCTTGTCGACGCTGACCGAGGCGATCGCGACGCCGGCCTCGCGCAGGGCGATCAGGACGTCCGCGGCCCGGTCGGCGACGGTGAGCGGCGCGGTGATGCGGCCGGACTCCGGCGTCAGCACCGGCTCGCTGCCGAGGACGCGGCGGGCGATGTCGCAGGCGAGCCCCTGATCGGCGCCGGCGACGAGCTCGAGCTGCAGCGCCGAGCTGCCGACGGAGGTCTTGAGCTCGTCGGGCGTACCCTCCGCGACCTTGCCGCCGTGGTCGATCACGGCGATCCGGTCGGCGAGCTGATCGGCCTCGTCGAGGTACTGCGTCGTCAGCAGGACGGTGCAGCCCTCGGCGACCAGGCCGCGGATCGTGTCCCACATCTGCCCGCGCGTCCGCGGGTCCAGCCCCGTGGTCGGCTCGTCGAGGAAGATGAGCGGCGGCCGCGTGATCAGGCTGGCCGCGAGGTCCAGCCGCCGCCGCATGCCGCCCGAGAACTGCGACAGCGGGCGGTCGGTGGCGTCCTCGAGCCCGAACTGCTCGAGCAGGCGGCGCGCGGTCGCCCGCGCGTCCGCCGAGCGCAGTCCCTGCAGGCGGCCGAACAGCCAGAGGTTCTCGCTCGCGGTGAGGTTCTCGTCGACCGACGCGTACTGGCCGGTGACGCCGATCAGCTGGCGCACGCGATGCGGCTCGCGGGCCGCGTCGACGCCGAAGATCCGCGCCTCGCCGGCGTCGATCGGCAGCAGCGTGGCGAGCATCCGCAGCATCGTCGTCTTGCCCGCGCCGTTCGGCCCGAGGACGCCGAAGATCTCGCCGGTGCCCACCTCGAGGTCGATCCCGTCGACGGCGCGGAGGTCGCCGAACCGCTTCACCAGCCCACGGGCGTGGACGGCAGGTGTCTGTGTCATGTCAGGTCCTCCGGTCGGAAGCACCCGAAGGAACGCTAGGCCGCCGCGGTTTCAGCGACCTGCCTCACGGTTTCACGGCGTTGCCACGTCCCGACGGCGGGACTCTCTCGCCGGGCGGGCACGACCCTACGGGCCGGCCGCGATCCGTCCGCCCCACGGACTTCAATCGCGCCGATGCGGTACCTACGCGATGCGGTGTACGGCGCGATCGACGGGGCGGTCACGACGTTCGCCGTCGTCGCGGGAGCGACCGGCGCGAACCTGAGCGACACGATCGTCGTGATCATGGGCGTCGCAAACCTGATCGCCGACGGGTTCAGCATGGCGGTGAGCAACTTCCTCGGGTCACGCGCCGAGCGCCAGCAGCGCGATCGGGCGCAGCGCGCGCAGGAGCGCGAGATCGACGTGCACCCGGACGCCGAGCGCGCCCAACTGCGCGCGATCTTCGCCGGAAAGGGGTTCGAGGGCGACGACCTCGATCGCGTCGTCGCGGTTCTCACGGCCGACGAACGCCGCTGGATCGACACGATCATGACCGAGGAGCTCGGCTACGGTCGCGACGAGAGCGACCCCGTGCGCGCGGCCGCGACGACGTTCGGAGCGTTCCTGCTGGTCGGCGCGCTCCCGCTCGCGGTCTTCATCTACGACGCGCTGCCGTTCGGCGACGTCGCGGACCCGTTCGCCTGGAGCGCCGCGCTCACCGGCCTCGCGTTCTTTGCGGTCGGCGCGCTGAAGGCCGGGATCGTCGGGCAGCGCTGGTGGCGCTCGGGCGCCGAGACGCTGCTGATCGGCGGTGCGGCGGCCGCGCTCGCCTTTCTGACCGGCGTCGCGCTCGAAGGCGTCGGCTGAGCAAGGCGCGAAACGCACGACAAGCCGCTCGATGCTGTGATCGGCCGCGGACCTCGCTCACGCCGCGCGGGCGGCCACGGCTTCGACGGACGCCGCCACGAGGTCGGGCCGGGACAGCATCGGGAAGTGCCCGGCGGGCAGCTCGCGGACCGTGGTCGCCCTCGCGGCCTGGCGCCGCTGGAGCTTCGGATCCGTGCTGCGCTCGTCCGCGCAGACCAGGTAGGTCGAGGAGATCCGCTCCCACGCGGCCGCCGTCGCCTCGGCGCCGAAGACCGCCGCCGACTGGGCGCAGAGCCGGTCGTGGGCGCCGCGGCGCAGCTCGGGATCCTCGACGTCGTGCAGGAAGCGCGCGTCGAACGCCGCCCGGTCGGACGCGTCGACGCTCACCGAGCCGTCGGGGTGCGGGACGACCGGCACGGGATCGGGACCGCTGCTGATGGCGGCGAGGGTCTCGCCGACGGCGGGCAGGAACGACGTGATGTAGACCAGGGCGCGGACCGCCGGGTGGTCGCCGGCCTGCGCGGCCACCATCCCGCCGTAGGAGTGCGCGACGAGGATCGTCGGCCCGCCCGCGTCGAGCGCCGCCGTCGCCGCCGCGGCGTCCTCGTGCAGCCCCGGGCCGGCGCCGGTCGGGGCGACCCCCGCCTCGCCGCACGAGGGCAGCGCGACCGCCTCGCTCGCGATCCCGGCGCGCGCGAGCAGCGCACCGGCCGGCGCCCACCACCACGCCCCGTCGCGGCAGAACGCCCCGTGGATGAACAGCACCCGCATCGCCCGAACGCTACCCGCCCGGGGCGCGCGGGCGGGACGGCGCGGCGGCGGATAGGCTCGCGCGCCATGAAGGTGCTGTGCATCGACGGGGGCGGGATCCGCGGGCTGATCCCCGCGCTCGTGCTCGCGGAGATCGAGACGCGGACCGGGCGCCGGATCGCCGAGCTGGTCGACTTCATCGCCGGGACGTCGACGGGCGGGATCCTCGCCTGCGCGCTCGCCCGGCCCGGCGCCGACGGCCGCCCGCAGTTCAGCGCCGAGGAGCTCGCCGGGCTCTACGTCGAGGAGGGGCCGCGGATCTTCCGCCACGACCTGCTCAAGACGATCTTCTCCGTCGGCGGCTGGCTCGACGAGCGCTACGAGGACGACGGGCTGAACGCCGCGCTCGACCGCTACCTCGGCGACGCCTGGCTGTCCGACGCGCTCGTCGACGTGATGACGACCGCGTACGACATCCACGACCGGTTCGCGTTCTTCTTCCGCTCGGCCCGGGCGCGCACACGACCCGGAGTACGACTTCACGCTCGCGACCGCGGCGCGCGCCACGTCGGCGGCGCCGAGCTACTTCGAGCCCGCCGAGGCGACCGACCGCGCCGGCGCGCGCACCTACCCGCTGATCGACGGCGGCGTCTACGCGGTCAACCCGGCGATGTGCGCCTACGCCGACGTCGTGCGCGCCGGGCAAGGCGGACGACCTGCGGCTGATGCTGTCGCTCGGCACCGGCGCGCACACGCGCGCAGTACACGTTCGAGCAGACGCGCTGGTGGGGGCAGCTCGAGTGGGCGCGGCCCGGTGCTCGACATGGTCTTCGACGGGGTCGCCGACACGATCGAGTTCGAGGCCGGGACGCTGATGGGCGACCGCTACGTCCGGCTGCAGACCGAGCTCGAGATCGCGTCCGACGACCTGGACGACGCGAGCCCCGCGAACCTCGCGCGGCTGCGCGCGGAGGCCGAGCAGCTGATCGCCCGCTCGGGCGCGGAGCTCGACCGGGTCTGCGCGATCCTCGCCGGCTAGGAGCGGGTCGCGCGGGCCGAGCGGCGGCCGGCGGGCACCGAGGAGAGCTCGACCGGCGACGTGTGCAGCGCCCGCAGCCGGACCTCGCGCCAGGACATGCCCTCCTTGACCAGCGCCGGGGCGCCGAGGATGACGGCGGCGGCGACCTCGACGGCCTGGAGGATGATCCCGTAGGCGAGCGCGTCCGCGTAGCCGACGCCGTAGGCGCGGTTGAGCACGAGCACGCACGCGGCCTGGAAGACGCCGATGTTCGACGGGGTGAGCGGCAGGACCGCCGAGACGTTGACCGCGAACAGCACCGCGGCGGCCGCGCCGAGGTCGGCCGCGCCGCCGTCGAGCCCGAGCGCGACCATCAGCACGTAGCAGCTGATCAGCTGCAGGAACCAGGCCGTGAGCTGCATCGTCACGGCGGCCGTGCCGAGGCGCGGGCGGCGGAAGACGATCAGCCCGTGGCGGACGCGCGTCGCGGCGGCGCGCGCCATCCGCATCCAGCGCGCCACGCGCGCGGAGCGCGACGGCAGCCCGGAGCGCACGAGCGCGGGCGCCAGCAGCACGAGCGCGACGACCGCCACCGGCGCGGCGGCGTACCAGATCAGCGCCTGCTCCTTGCCGGCGAACAGCCCGACGGTGGAGAACATGACGACGCCGAGGATCACGAGCGCGAGCACGTTGAGCAGGGTCTGGGAGACGAGCGTCCCGACGACCACGGGCAGCGCCTCGCGCGGGCGCCCGAGCCGGCGCGCGACGATCAGGGCGCGCGAGGGCTCGCCGAGGCGGGCCGGCAGCGTCGCGGACATCAGGACCCCGACCGCCGTGCCCTGCCAGGCGTCGGCGAACCGCGGGCGCATGGCGGGCAGCGCGGCCTTGAGGATCGCGTGCCAGGAGACGGCGCGGAAGAGCATCGAGACGCACATCAGCGCCAGGCCGATCAGGACCCAGCTCGGGCTCGAGGTCACGAGCGAGTGGCCGATCCGGTCGAGGCCGATGTGCTGGAGCGCGACGTAGGAGCCGGCCAGCGCGGCGATCGCGGCGACCGCCATGCCGGCGCGGCGCGCGATCCGCGCGGCGGTGCGCGTCTGCCCCGCGGGAGCGGGCTCGAGCGACGGCAGCCGGCGGGCGGGGATCCGCTCGCCGCCGCCGGCGGGCTTGACGCCCATCCGGACCGCGATGCGGTCCTTCGCCCCGGCGGGCTGCGGGGCGGCGATCGCGTCCTCGTAGGTCTGGACGACCTCGGCGGCGACCTTCGGCCAGGCGAAGCGCTCGGCGCTGAACGCGGCGGCGGTCCCGAGCACGCGCGTGCGCGCGGGATCCAGCGCGAGGTCGCGCAGCGTCTCGGCCAGCGCGGTCGCGTCGCCGCGCGGGACGAGCAGGCCGTCGACGCCGTCGGCGACGACGTCGCGGTAGCCGGCGATGTCGGACGCGACGACCGGCGTGCCCGCGGCGAAGCCCTCGGTCAGCACCATCCCGAAGGACTCGCCGCCGAGCGAGGGGGCGGCGAGGACGTCGGCCGCGGCGAGCACGTCGTGCTTGCGCTCGTCCGAGACGCGGCCGAGGATCTCGACGCCCGTCCGGTCGACCAGCAGCGGGGCGATCTCGGGCTCCGACGCGCCGACGATCGTCAGCTCGACGGGCACGTGCTCGCGCAGCGCCTCGAAGGCGCGCAGCAGCACGGGCAGGCCCTTGCGCTCGACGGCCTGGCCGACGAAGGCGATCCGGAGCGGCTCGCCCGGCTCGCGCAGCCGCGGCGCGGGGACGCCGCCGGCGGGCAGCGAGACGCCGTTGGGCACGATCCGGTACTCGCCGCCGTAGAAGCGCCTGCCGGTCCAGGCCGCGGCCTCGGAGACGGCGATCCGCTCGGTGAGGTGGTTGAGCCGGCGGCGCGCGCCCAGGAGGTTGGCGACCGCGTGCGGTGCGCGGCTCTCGGAGTAGCAGTGGAACGTCCCGACCATCGGCTGCCCGGTGGAGACCATCGCGTCCCAGCCGACCAGCGGCGTGACGGGCTCGTGGACGTGGACGACGTCGAAGCGGCCGGCCCGCAGCTCGCTGCGCAGCCGCACCACGGCGCGCGCGGAGCCGGTGAGGTTCGAGACGGCGCCGTTGGTGGCCCAGCCCAGCGTCGGGCCGAGCGGGATCAGCCAGTCGGGCACCTCGCGCACCTGCGGGCGGGCGCCGCGGTGCGCGAGCGCGGTCGCGCGCGTGTCGTGGTCGTACGGGGCGAGGACGCGCACGTGATGACCCGCCGCGGCGAGCTCGCCGCGGAGCGCCTCGATGTGGCGCATGACCCCGCCGGGGTAGGTCCAGGAATATGGGCTGACGAGCGCGACCCGCATGTATGCCAATCCTAAGCGTGCGGACCGGCGGTTCCGGTTCGGTCATCCGAACCCTTAGCGGGTGCTAACAAGCCGCCGCGTATCCTGGGACCGTGCCCGAGCGCCATTTCGTCAAGTACACGTTCTTGAAGGTGGATCCTGCCTGGCGTCGGCTATCCGACGAGCAGCGGGCGGAGGACAAGCGCGAGTTCCTGGCCGCCTGCGAGGACTTCGCCGCCGAGCGCCTGCTGCGCGCCTTCTCCACCGTCGGCACGCGCGGCGACACCGATCTGATGCTGCTCAGCCAGGCCACGAACCTGGAGCGGATCCACGAGTTCCACGTCGTGCTGGCCCAGAGCGGGCTCATGAAGTGGTGCGCGCAGCCGTACTCCTACCTCGCCATGACCAAGCCGTCGGAGTACTCCGACGAGTCCCGGCTCGAGGTCCGCCCGGCCCACGGCCGCTACCTGTTCGTGTACCCGTTCATCAAGACGCGCGCGTGGTACACGCTGCCCGCGGACGAGCGCTGGCGGATCATGCAGGAGCACATCCGGGTCGGCAAGGAGTACCCCGACATCGACCTGAACACGTCGTACTCGTTCGGGCTCGACGACCAGGAGTTCGTCGTCGCGTTCGAGACGGACGAGCCGGCGCGCTTCCTCGACCTCGTCCAGCGGCTGCGGACGACCGAGTCCTCGACGTACACGAAGCAGGACACCCCGACGTTCACCTGCGTCGCCACGTCGGTCGAGCGGGCGCTGGCCGCGCTCGACGGCACGCCGCTGTCCGAGGCCCTGCCGGCGGCCTGAGCGCCCGTCGTACCCTGGACGATGGTGCGCCGCCTGCTCGTGACCGCGATCGCCTGCCTGGGCGTGGCCATGGCCGCGGCCGGCTGCGGCGGCGGGGACGACGGCGGCTCCTCCGGCGGCGACGACCCGGTCGCCCAGGTCCCGAGCGGGCTGCAGGCGAAGGTCCGCGAGGCCCAGGATCCGAAGGCCTCGGAGTTCCCGGCGACGGACGGCAAGACGCTCCAGCAGCTGGCCGACTCGATCGGCGGCGGCCCGCAGATGGGCATGGCCGGCTCGGTCTACCTCGCGGACCAGACCAACCGCGTCGCGTTCGGCGTGATCGACAAGCAGGCCGGCTTCCTCTACGGCAAGACCGCGCTCTACGTGGCGAAGACGCCCGGCGCGAAGGCGCGCGGGCCCGTACGTCGCGCCCGCCGACGTGCTGGTCACCGACCCGCCCTACCGCTCGCAGCAGGCCGCGACCGAGGCCGACCCGTTCGCCGCGGTCTACGCCGCGCAGGTCCCGTTCGGCAAGCCGGGCACGTACTCGGTGATGTCGGTCTCGCTCGTCGACGGCAAGCCGGTGGCGGCGCCCGGCCAGCTCCAGGTCACCACCTCGGCGAAGGACGCGATCCCCGAGGTCGGCGAGCCGGCGCCCAAGGTCCAGACCGACACGGTCGCGTCCGCCGGCGGCGACGTCGAGGCGATCGACACGCGCCGCCCGACCAGCGACATGCACGGCGACTTCGCCGCCGACGTCGGCAAGAAGCCCGTCGCCCTGCTCTTCGCCACCCCGCAGCTGTGCCAGTCGCGGGTCTGCGGGCCGGTGGTCGACGTCGGCCTCCAGCTGCGCGCGAAGTACGGCGACCAGGTGGACTTCATCCACCAGGAGGTCTACACCGACAACGACCCGAAGAAGGGGCTCCGGCCGCCGCTGCAGGCGTTCAACCTGCAGACGGAGCCGTGGCTGTTCGTCGTCGGCAAGGACGGCCGGGTCACCGCCCGGCTCGAAGGCTCGTTCGGCCTCGACGCCTTCGACAAGGCGCTGCAGACCGCGCTGTGAGCAGGCGGGCGCGGCTCGCCGTCGCGGTCGCACCGGCGGCGGCGCTGATCCTCGCCCCGGCGGCGGCCGAGGCGCACGGGCTCGTCCAGCGCACGAACCTGCCGATCCCCGAGTGGCTGTTCGGCTGGGCGGCGGCGATCGTGCTCGTCGCGTCGTTCGCGGGCCTCGCGGTGCTGTGGCCGTCGCCGCGGCTGCAGGAGCCGGGCTGGCGGCCGCTGCCGGCCGGGATCGGGCGGGCGCTCGGGTCGCGCCCGGTCGAGTGGCTGTGCGCGCTGGTCGGCGTCGCCCTGCTCGTGGTGATCCTGCTGGCGGGCTACATCGGGCGCGGCTCGGCGCTCGACAACCTCGCCCCGACGTTCATCCTGATCGACTTCTGGGTCGGGCTCGTGTTCGCGAGCGTGTTGTTCGGCGACGTGTTCCGCGCGTTCTCGCCGTGGCGCGCGGTCCGGCTGCCGGGGATCCGGCCTTACCCGGAGTCCTGGGGCCGCTACCCGGCGGCGATCGCGCTGCTCTTCTTCACCTGGATCGAGCTCGTGTCGGGCTGGGGCGACCATCCGGCGACGCTCGCCTCCGCCGCGCTGGGCTACACGGTCTACACGCTGGCCATGCAGGCGGTCTTCGGGACCGAGGCCTGGACCCGCAACGGCGAGGGCTTCGCCGTCTACTTCAACTTCTTCTCGCGGATCTCGATCTGGGAGACGCGCGACCGCGAGCTCGGCGTTCGCCCGCCGCTCGGCGGCCTGCCGCGGCTCGACGCCTGCGCGGGGACCGTGTTCTTCGTCACGGTGATGATCGGCACCGTCACGTTCGACGGCTTCAGCCAGGGCCAGCTCTGGAAGGACCTGTCGGTCGACGCGGCCCAGGCGATCGACGGGATCGTCGGGCTCGACGCCGCGCCGAAGGTGGTCGCGACGGTCGGGCTGCTCGTCGCGGTCGCGCTGATCGGGCTCTTCTACCGGCTCGGGATCGACGGGGCGCGCTCGGTCGGCGGCGAGTACGGGACCGCCGAGCTGCGGCGCTCGTTCATCCACACGCTGGTGCCGATCGCGCTCGCCTACGTGGTCGCCCACTACCTGACGTTCCTGCTCTTCGAGGGGCAGGCGACGTTCTACCTCGCATCCGACCCGTTCGGCCGCGGCTGGGACATCTTCGGCACGGCCGACCGCGCGATCGACTACACGTACCTGAGCCAGAACGGCGCCTGGTACCTCCAGGTCGCCGTCGTGGTGATCGGCCACGTGTGCGCGCTGATCCTCGCGCACGACCGCGCGCTGGCGCTCTACCGCGACACGCGGCTCGCCGTCCGCTCGCAGTACTGGATGCTCGCGGTGATGGTCGGCTTCACGTCGCTGGCGCTCTGGCTGCTCAGCCAGGCGACCGTCTGACGCTCAGCCCGCGTCGCCGCCGGGCGGCTCGGGGACGAACTGGCTCGCCACGAAGGTCGCGCCCTGCGGGTCGGCCAGCACCGCCATCCGCACCCACGGGGCGTCGAACGGCCCGGCCAGGACCGTGCCACCCAGCGCGGTGGCGCGCTCGGCGGCCGCGTCGGCGTCGTCGACGCCGAAGGTCACGCCCCAGTGCGCCGGCGTGTCGGGCTGGTCGTCGCCGATCACGTTCAGCGACGCGACCACGTCCGCGAAGCCCGCCGGCGCGCCCAGCTCGGCGTTGCGCTCGCGGGTGCCGGGGTTGATCGTCTCCAGGAAGTCGCCGTACCCGGGGAGCGTCCAGGCCGCGAAGCCGCCGTCCATCTCGAGCGTCGACCAGCCGAAGACCTCGCCGTAGAAGCGCTCGGCCCCCTCCGGATCGCGCGTGTGGAGGTCGTTGAAGTTGACCGCGCCGTGCTCGTTGACGACGGTGGCGCCGCGATGACGGTTCGGCTGCCAGAGGCTGAACACCGCGCCTTCCGGGTCGCTGCACACCGCCATCCGGCCGGCGTCGAAGACGTCGAAGGGCTCCGTCAGGACGGTGCCGCCCGCCTGGCGCACCCGCTCGGCGGCGGCATCGGCGTCCTCCGCCCAGACGTAGGTGTTCCAGGTCGCCATCGGCGGCGCGCCCTCCGGCACGGAGCTGACGGCGGCGACCTCCTCACCCCGGATGGTCGCGGCGAAGTAGTGCGCCCCCGACTCCGCCGGCATCTGGTCCTCGAGCTCCCAGCCGAACAACCCGCGATAGAACTCGACGGCTGCGAGCGGGTCGGGCTGGTTCGTGTCGATCCAGCACGGTACGCCGGGGATGTAGCGGTCCTGTGTCATGGCCGCGACCCTACGGGCGGCCGTGGCGATGGTCGATGCGGCTAGCTCCCCTCCCGGGGAGCCGCACGTTAGACCGCGGACACCTCTTCCTCCTCCGCGACGCGGAAGGAGGAGCCGCAGCCGCAGGCCGCGATGACGTTCGGGTTGTCGACCTTGAAGCCGGCGCCCTGGAGCGTGTCGACGTAGTCGACGACCGCGCCCTTGACGTACGGCAGGCTCGGGCCGTCGACCAGGAGCCGCAGGCCCTGGTCCTCGAAGATCTCGTCGCCGTCGCGCACGGTGTCGAACGCGAGCGCGTACTGGAACCCGGAGCAGCCGCCGCCGCGCACGCCGACGCGGAGCCCGGAGCTGGAGGTGTCGGCGCCCTGCGAGGCGAGGAACTCCTTGACCTTCTCGGCGCCCTTCTCGGTGAACGTGATCACAGTCGCTTCTCCACGGGGAGGTCCAATGCTTCAGGAAGTGTAGCGACTCGGACGGACCTCGCTACGCTACGGAACGTGCCGACGACCGACGAGCTGAAGCAGCGTATCGAGGCGTCCATCCCGGGCGCCAGCGCGGACGTCGTCGACCTCAACGGGGGCGGGGACCACTTCCGCGCCACCGTCGTCGCCCCGGAGTTCGCGGGGCTCACGCGGATCGAGCAGCACCGTCGCGTCTACGCGGTCTTCGGACCCGACATCGGCGGCCCGATCCACGCCCTCTCCCTCACCACCCGAGCCGAAGCGTAGGTCTCTCCCATGAGCACTCCTGAGCAGCAGATCAGCACGGCGATCCAGGAGGCGATCGCCGAGAACGACGTCATCCTCTTCATGAAGGGCACGCCGGAGGCGCCGCGCTGCGGGTTCTCCGCCCGCACGGTGCAGGTCCTCGAGTCGCTCGGCACGCCGTTCGCGGCGGTCGACATCCTGCCCGACCCGCGGATCCGCCAGGAGCTGTCGGCGCTGTCGCAGTGGCCCACGATCCCGCAGCTGTTCGTGCGCGGGGAGCTCGTCGGCGGCTGCGACATCATCACCGAGATGTACGAGTCGGGCGAGCTGGCCGAGACGCTCGGCGTCGAGCAGCCGGCCGACGAGGCGGCGGGCGACGAGGCCGCGCCGCTGACGATCGAGAACCGCCTGAACTAAGTCCGGATCCGCCGATTCCCGGCCGGATGCTCGGCGGATCCGAACTAGAGGTCGCGGCGCGCGAGGGCGGCGGTCGCCGCCGCCCCGACCGCCGCGAGGTAGGCGAGCGCGAAGATCCACAGGGCGGCGCCCCCCGACTGGGCGCCGCCGAACGGGCCGAGGTCGATCGCGAGCTTCTCGAAGCCGATCGTGTCCGCGGTCAGGTCGGCGAGCCCGGCCTGGTAGAGCGCCTCGAACGGGAGCACCCAGCTCCCGATGTCGGAGATCCGCGCCAGCCGGTCCGAGCTGATCCCCTCCGCGATCTGGCCCAGCAGGCCGACGGTCAGCCCGGCGCCGAAGAGCATGAACACCGCGATCCCGTTCGCGGTCGCCGGCAGGACGATGCTGCCGGCGAGCGAGAGCGCGGCGAGGATCGCCACGCCCAGCGCGAGCCCCAGCAGCGGCCCGACCGTCCGGTCCGGCCACCAGCCGCCGAGCGCGTCGGTGAGGGCGAACGCGCCGAGCGCGACGAGGATCACGTACGGCGCGCAGACCGCGGTGGCGCCCATCCAGCGGCCGAGCAGCAGCGTGCGGCGGCGCAGCGGGCGGACGAGCAGCGGCTGCAGCAGCCCGCGCTCGGCGTCGCCGCGGACCGCGCCGAGCGTCAGGAAGACGGCGAGGATCGTGCCGAGGAAGAGGATCGCGAACAGGCTCAGGCCAGCGAGGGTGGCGCCGACCAGCGTGTTCGCGTCGACGCCGAAGCGGTTCCCGGCGCTGAGCTCGTCGGCGGCCTCGAAGGCCTGCCAGGTGGCGAGGCCGTAGAGCCCGAGGAAGAGCGCCGTCAGCAGGCCGATGACGACGAACACGCGCCGGCGCAGCGACTCGCGCAGCACGAAGCGGGCGATGATGAGCGCGGCCCGGAGCTCGCCGGGCGGCGTGGCGGCGTAGGCGCTCACGCGCGGCCGACCGCCTCGAGGTAGGCGTCCTCGAGCGTCGAGCTGCGGACGGCGACGCCGAACACGTCCTCCCCGGCCGCGACCAGCTCGCGGACGATCCGCGGGACGTCGTCGCGGGTCGCCTGCGCGAACGTGCGCGTCCCGGCGGCGGTCTCGATCTCCACGCCGCCGGGCCGGCTCAGCTCCGCGGGCGTGCCCGCCGCGACCACCGCGCCGTGGTCGATGATCGCGACGCGGTCGCAGACGAGCTCGACCTCGGACAGGAGGTGCGAGTTGAGCAGCACGCTCACCCCGCGCTCGCGCAGGTCCTCGAGCAGCGCGCGGACGGTCCGCCGGCCCGCAGGGTCGAGCGCGCTGGTCGGCTCGTCGAGCAGCAGCAGCCGCGGGCTGCCGATCAGCGCCTGCGCGATCCCCAGCCGCTGCTGCATCCCCTTCGACATGTCGCCGATCCGGCGGTCGGGGACGTCCGCGAGCTCGACGAGCTCGAGCAGCTCGGCGCGCTCGGCCGCGCCGCCGTCGCTGCCGGACAACTCCTGGTGCAGCCCGAGCAGCTCGCCGGCGGTGCACCAGTCGGGGAAGCGGAACAGCTCGGCGAGGTACCCGAGCGCGGTCTGCGCCGCCGCGGAGCCCGCCGGGTGGCCGCAGACGGTCGCGGTCCCCCCGCTCGGCCGGACGAGCCCGCAGACGATCTTCACCAGCGTCGACTTGCCGGCGCCGTTCGGGCCGAGCAGGCCGAACAGCTCTCCGGGGCCGACCTCCAGGTCGACGCTGTGGAGCGCCTGCACCTGCCCGTAGGACTTGCGTACACCGGTGACCGACAGGGCGGGCGCCATCCGCGCGTAGGATCGCAGGCGTGACGGCTCCACCACCGCTCCGCTGGGACGGCGAGCGCCTGCACGTGCTCGATCAGACCCGCCTCCCGGCCGAGGAGGTCGTGCTCGTGCTGGAGGGCGCGGAGGACACCGCCGCCGCGATCGAGCGGCTCGCGGTGCGCGGGGCGCCGCTGATCGGCGTCGCCGCCGGGTTCGGGATGGCGATGGAGGTCGCGCGCGCCCCGTCGCTCGGCGCGCTGGAGGCGGGCGCCGAGCGGCTCGCCACCTGCCGGCCGACCGCGCGCAACCTCGCCTGGGCGGTGGAGCGGGTGCGCGACGCGGCGCTCGCCGCCGGGCCGGTGCGGATGGCCGGCGCGGCCCGCGCCGCGGCCGAGGCGATCGCCGCCGAGGACGAGGCCGCGAGCGCCGCGCTGGGCGAGCACGGCGCCGCGCTGCTCGATGCGGCGCTGCCCGCCGGGACGGACGCTGACCGTGATGACGCACTGCAACTCCGGCGCGCTGGCCGCGTCGGGGCGCGGGACCGGGCTCGGCGTGATCGCGGCGCTCGCCGACCGGCGGCCGGTGCGGGTGCTGGCCTGCGAGGCGCGGCCGCTGCTGCAGGGCGCGCGGCTGACGGTCTGGGAGCTGGGGCGGCTCGGGATCGAGCACGCGCTGCTCGTCGACTCCGCCGCCGCCGGGCTGCTGCGCCGCGGCGAGATCGACGCGGTCGTGACGGGCTTCGACCGGGTGGCCGCGAACGGCGACGTCGCGAACAAGGTCGGGACCTACGGGCTGGCGCTCGCCGCCGGCGCGGCGGGCGTGCCGTTCGTCGCCGCGGGCCCGTCGTCGTCGCTCGACCTGTCGCTGCCCGACGGCGACGGGATCGAGATCGAGGAGCGCGCGGCGGACGAGGTCCGGGGCGCGCTCGGCACGCTCCTGACCGTGCCGGGCACCGCCGTCCGCAACCCGGCCTTCGACGTGACGCCGGCCGAGCTGGTCTGGGCGCTGGTGACCGAGCGCGGCGTCGCGCAGCCGGTCGACGCGGCGGGCATCGCCGCCGTCGCATGATCGCGGCGCGCACGCTCACCCTCGACTCGACGGTGATGGTTGAGGTCGAGCGGCCGGTCTGCGGCCCGGGCGAGGCGGTCTGCCGCGTGCTCGCCTGCGCGACGTGCGGCTCGGACGTCCACGGCTGGTACGTGGCGCGCAAGCTGCCCGCGGTGCTCGGGCACGAGCCGGTCGGCGAGGTCGTCGAGCTCGGCGCGGGCGTGGAGCGGGTGGCGGTCGGCGACGTCGTGGCGATCCATCACCACGCGGCGTGCGGGCGCTGCGACGTCTGCCGCTCCGGCCACGAGACGCTCTGCCCGCAGTTCCGCTCGACGGCGCTCGATCCGGGCGGGTTCGCGGAGTACGTCCGGCTCGCGCCGCCGCTCGTCGCGGAGCTGCTGCCGATCGGGTCGCTCGACCCGGTCGCGGCGACGCTGGTCGAGCCGCTCGGCTGCGCGATCCGCGCGCAGGACCGGATCGGCGTGGACGGCGACGACACGCTGCTCATCGCCGGCGCGGGCGCGAGCGGGCTGCTCCACGTCGCCGCCGCGCGGGCGCGGGGCGCGCGGGTGCTCGTGGCCGAGCCGGTCGCGGAGCGGCGCGACCGCGCGCTGCGCTGGGGCGCGGAGCCGTTCGCGGGCGAGGTCGCGAGCGCCGCGGTCGTGACCACCGAGGCCCCGGCCGCGATCGCCGCGGCGGCCGCCGCGCTCGGGCCGGGCGGCCGGCTCTGCGCCTACGCGCCGCCGGATCCCGGCGCGCCGATCGCGGTCGACGGCGCGGAGATCTTCCTGCGCGAGCTGACCGTCACCTCGTCGTGGTCGGCGGGCGCGGCGGACATGCGGGCGGCGCTGGGGCTGCTGCAGGCGGGCGCGGTGCCGTGGGAGGAGCTGATCACGCACCGGTTCGCGCTTGTCCGAGACGGGGGCGGCGCTGGCGGCGCAGCGGGACGGCGTCGCGCTGAAGGCGGTGGTGGTGCCCTGAACTGCGGCATTGAGGGAGGGCCCGGAGTGTCGCGGCAGGGTGCTCAACGCAGCACGCCCGCGTGCGGAGGCGGCTCGTGCGGCGTTGACCTCGTCCTGCGCGGTGAATGCAGCACGAACTGCGTCCGCGAGCGGGCGTGCTGCGTTGACCACCCTCCCGCGCCGGGACCTGCCTCCTTCAATGCCGCAGTTCCGGACCCGCCACCCGCGATGATCCCCGCATGAGAGCGGCGATCCTCCACGGCCCCGAGGACCTCCGCGTCGAGGACGTCCCCGACCCCGAGCCGCGCGGTGACGAGGTGCTCGTGCGCGTCGACGCCGCCACCACGTGCGGCACCGACGTGAAGATGTGGCGCCGCGGGCATCCGATCCTACCGCCGTACCCCGCCCGCTTCGGGCACGAGACCGCCGGGACGCGGGCGGACACCGGCGAGCGCGTGCTCGTCGGCGACAGCGTCGCCTGCGGCGCATGCCGGCCGTGCCGCGCCGGGCGCCCGCAGATCTGCCGCGACCCGCGCTGGGTGCTCGGCGGGTTCGCCGAGCTGATCGCCGCGCCGCCCGCCGCGCTGCACCCCGTCCCGGACGGGCTCGACCCCGCCGGCGCGGCGATGGCCGAGCCGCTCGCCGCCGCCGTCCACGCCGTCGGCCGCGCGCCCGCGAAGGCGCTCGCGCCCGACGCGGGCGTCCTCGGCGGCGGGCCGATGGGGCAGATGATCGCCGCGCTGCTCGTCGCCGAGGGGCGGACGGTCACGGTCGCCGACCGGCACCCGGAGCGGCGCGACCAGGCCGCGGCGCTGGGAGCGTACAGCGCCGAGGCGCTCGCCGACCACGACGTGGTGTTCGAGGCCGTCGGGCGACCGGAGGCCTGGCGCGCCGCGGTCGGCGCGGCCGTGCCGGGCGGCTGCGTCGTGTTCGCCGGCGGCTGCGCCGCGGGCAGCGACGCGCAGCTGCCGACGCGCCCGCTGCACTACGACGAGCTCGACCTGCGCGGCGCGTTCCACCACGCGCCCGCCGAGGTCGACCGTGCGCTGGCGCTGCTCGCGGACGGGACGGTCGGCTGGCAGGCGCTCGCCGCCGGCCCGATCGGGCTCGACGCGCTCCCCGGCGCCCTGGCCGCGGGCAACGACGGGCCCGCCCGCAAGTGGGTCGTGCTGCCGCGCTGAGGCGCGGTCAGCCGCGCCGCGCGCGCAGCAGCTCGAGGATCCGGCGCGAGTCGCAGACCGCCTCGCGCCCGAGGACGAGCACGGGCACCACGCGCTGGCCGGTCAGCGCGTCGACGTCGTCGCGCGCGCCGCGCCGCCACGGCACCCGCCGCTCCTCGACCGCGTAGCCGTCGCGGCGCAGCGCGCGCGCGACCCGGCCGCAGGCGCAGAGCCGGTCGGTCGGCGTCCGGCAGCGGTAGAGGACGACGGGCTCAGGGGATGATCCGGCCACCGATCGCCCCCGCCGCGCGCGCCGCGTACCCGGCGAGCCGCCACGCCGCCGGCTGCGACCGCGGCGCGTCCGCCAGCCGCTCGCCGAGCTGCTCCTCCCACCAGCGCACGGTCGCCTCGACGGTGTCCTCGTGCGGGCGCGTCGCCCACCCCAGCTCGCGCTTCGCGCGCGTGCTCTTGCAGGTCCACCACTGCCCGGCCGCCCGCACCTCGGCGGGGCTCGCGAAGGCCGGGAGCGGGCCGCGGGCCGCGGCCTCGGCCAGCGCGAGCGCGACCGGGACCGGCACCTCGAGCGCCGGGCCCTCGATCCCCGACAGCCGCGCCAGCTCGGCGAACAGCCGCTCCCAGGTGTAGTTGCGCCCGCCGAGGATGTAGCGCTCGCCGCTCGTGCCGCGCTCGTCCGCGAGCAGGTGCCCCGCGGCGACGTCCTCGACGTCGACGACGCTGATCGCGCCCGGGACGTAGGCGGGGATCCGGCGCAGCAGGAACCGGCGCACGACCCCGGTCGAGGTCGGGCCGAGGTCGCCGCGCCCGAACACCTGCGACGGGCAGACGATCACGACGTCGAGCCCGCGCGCCGCCACGCGCAGCGCCTCCGCCTCGGCCGCGTGCTTCGAGACCGCGTACGGCACGTCGAGGTCCGGGGGGAACGATCGCCCGCTCGTCGACCGCGCCGCCCGGCCGCGCGGGGCCGACCGCGCCGATCGACGACGTGTGCACGACCCGCTCGACGCCCGCGCGCAGCGCCTCCTCCATCACGACGCGCGTCCCCTCGACGTTGACGCGCGTCAGCTCGGCGGCCGACGCGCGCAGGTACGTGGTGCCCGCGACGTGGAAGACGCGGTCGACGCCGCGCAGCGCGCGGCGCAGCGCCGCGCGGTCCCCGAGCTGCGCCACGGCGAACTCGACGTCGAGCCCGTCGAGCGCCGCGCGCGACGAGCTGGCCCGCACCGCGGCCCGCACGCTGTCGCCGCGCGCGACCAGCGCGCGGGCGACCGCGGACCCGACGAATCCGGACGCACCGGTGACCAGCGTCCTCCCCATCGTCCCGATTCTGGCACCCGACCGTCTAGGGTCCGCCCCATGCCGGTCGCCATCGTGCTCGACTCGACGCATTACATGCCGCGCGAGGTCGTCGAGCGCCACGGGTTCCACACCGTCTCGCTGTACGTCCGCTGGGGCACGCCGCCGTCCGACACGCGCGAGGCGGAGCTGCCCGACTTCGACGCCTTCTACGACCACCTGCGCTCCGCGCGCGAGCTGCCGTCGACGTCGCAGCCGTCCGTCGGCGACTTCCTCTCGGTCTACGAGCCGCTGATCGAGCGCGGCGACGACATCCTCTCGATCCACCTGTCGGGCGGGATCAGCGGCACCGTCCACTCCGCCGAGCAGGCCCGCGACCGGCTGCTGGAGCAGGGCGTCGCGCCGGAGCGGGTGGTCGTGCTCGACTCGTCGACGGCCTGCGCGGGCTACGGGCTGATGGCGATCGCCGCCGACAACCTGGCCCGCGAGGGCGCGAGCCTGCAGGAGGCCGCCGAGCGCGCGCGCGACGCGCGCGCGAACCTGAAGATCCTCTTCGCCGTCGACACGCTCGAGTTCCTCCGCCGCGGCGGCCGGATCGGCGGCGCCCAGGCCTGGATCGGCTCGACGCTCAAGATCAAGCCGATCCTCGCGATCGAGCGCGAGATCCAGCCGATCGAGCGCGTCCGCACCTGGGGCCGCGCGTTCGAGCGCATGGTCGCCCACCTCAGCGCGCTGCGCGAGGAGGGCAAGGACCGCTTCTTCATCCAGCACATCCAGGCGATCGACCAGGCGGAGAAGCTCGCCGCCCGCGGCGAGGCGATCTACGGGCGCCCGCCCGAGTTCATCTCCGAGATCGGCCCGGTGATCGGCGCGCACGCGGGTCCCGGCCTGATCGGCGTCACCGCCATGCGCGGCGACCTGCTCGGCCCCATCTGACAGGCAGGACCGCGCGCCGCCCGGGGCGAATCCGCCATGCGATGGCGATCTCGCCCACGCCCCTGCTCCCGGACCGGGGGGCCCTGAGCGCGCGCACGGTGCTGCGCGTGGTGGTGATCGTGCTCACGGTCATCTTCACGATCTACCTGGTCTTCCTGCTGCGCCGGCCGCTGACGTGGATCTTCATCGCCGGCTTCCTGGCCGTCGCGCTCTCCGGCCCGGTCGCGTTCCTGGAGCGCTACATGCGCCGCGGGCTGGCGATCGCGGCGGTCTACGTCGCGCTGATCCTGATCCCGATCGTGATCGGGGCGATGCTGATCCCGCCGGTCGTCGAGCAGCTCAACAACCTCATCAACAACCTGCCCGCCTACGTGCAGGACATCCAGGACTTCGTGGAGCGCAACGAGCAGCTCCGCCAGCTCGAGCAGGACTACAACATCACCGCGGAGCTGCAGAAGCAGGCGAGCAGCCTGACCGGCCGGGTCGGCGACGCCGCGGGGATCCTCTCCGACATCGGGCTCGGGCTCGTCAACTCGATCTTCGCGGGCGTCTCGATCCTGATCCTCAGCCTGTTCATGATCGGCTCGGGCCGCACCTGGCTCACGTGGGTCGCGCGCCGCCAGGGCGAGGACCGCGAGGAGTGGCTGAACCGGCTGTTCGACCGGATCGGCACCGCGGTCGGCAACTACGTCGCCGGCGCGCTGCTCCAGGCGGTCGTCGCCGGCGTGCTCTCGTTCTTCGTGCTGACGATCCTCGGCGTCCCGTACGCGGGCTCGCTCGCGGTGCTGATCTTCGTGCTCGACCTGATCCCGCTCGTGGGCGCGACGCTCGGCGCGGTGATCGTCGCGATCATCACGCTGTTCCAGGACTTCCCCACGGTCACGATCATCTGGATCGCCTGGTCGATCATCTACCAGCAGTTCGAGAACAGCGTGATCCAGCCCCGGATCCAGGCGCGCGCGGTCCAGATCCACCCGTTCATCGTCCTCACCTCGGTGCTGTTCGGGTCGACGCTGTTCGGGATCATGGGCGCGCTGCTGGCGATCCCGATCGCGGCCGCGATCCAGATCGCGATCATCGAGTACAACCTGCTCCGCAACCCGCCCGAGATCGGGTCGGTGCAGGCGCCGCCGCCGGCCGGCGGCTAGCCCGCGCGCAGCGCCGCGATCCCCGCGCCGGCGAAGGCGACCGCGCGGTCGAGCAGGGCATCGATCTCGGCCGGCGCGAGCGCGCGCCCCGTGGCCTCCATCCGCTCGGCCGCCGCGTCCTCGACGACGTCGAAGCCGGCGATCAGCGCCGCGGCGGCCAGCCGGGCGGCGAGCTCGCCGCCCCCGCCCAGCTCACGCGCGAGCGCCTCCGTCACGACGTCCTCGATCCCGTCGAGCACCTGCAGCCGGTGGGCCGCGATGTCGGGCACCTCGCGCGCGAGCCGGCGCTGGAGCAGCAGGTCGGGCTCGAGCCAGCCGGTCAGGCCGCGCAGCCAGTCGCGCATCGCCGGGACGACCTCGGGCGCGCCGTCGAGCAGCCCGGCGAGCGCGGCGATCGCCTGCGGCGCATCGCCGAAGACGATCGACTCCTTCGTCGGGAAGTAGTGGAAGACGGTCGCGCGCGACACGTCGGCCGCCGCGGCGATCTGGTCGATCGTCGTCCCGGCGAAGCCCTGGTCGCCGAACAGCCGGATCGCGGCCTCGTGGATGGCCTTGCGCGTCGCCGCCTTCTTGCGCTCTCGGAGCCCGGGCATCCGCTCAAAACCATACTGAGTTGAAAGTCAGACTGCGTCGTGTCATCCTCGGCGCATGATCACGGATGAGCTGCGCACGACCGTCGCCGCGGCGGAGGAGCTGGGCGACGACTACGAGCACGCGGTGGCGCGGTCGCTCGTCGAGCGGCTCGACGCCGAGCTGGCCGCGCGCGAGCGCGAGCGCCGCGGGACGTGGCTGCGCGAGGCGACGACCGTGGCGATCGCGCTCGGCTCGGTCGGGCTCGGCATCCTGGTCGCCGCGACCGCGGGCGAGCTCGCGACGATCGTGGCGTGGATCGTGATCGCCGTCGTCAACGTCGCGCACGCCCGCCGGCGCTGACGCGGCTCAGTAGTCGTCGTTGCTCGTGAAGAGCCCGACGACCGCGCCGATCCCGCCGCCGATCACGAAGCCGGCCACGGCCGCGCCGATCAGCAGGTTCTTGCGGTGCTTGCGGACCTGCTTGCGCCAGTCGGTGACCTCGGTCACCTCGGCGCGCAGCTTCTCCACGGCGAGCCCGAGGTCGGCGCGGTTGGCCTCGATCGAGCGGCGGATCTCCTCCGGCGTCCTGCTGGCGGACATCTAGCTCTCCTTGGGGGCCGGGGCGGGGGCCTGCCGGGCCGCGATCGGACCCACCGCGTGGTCGCCGGGCGGCGACGTCAGGGTGCCCCGGATCAGCTGGGCCTCCTCGATCGCGAGCGCCGGCTTCGGCGGCGAGCCCTTCTTGATGAGGCGAACGGCGATCAGGCCCGCGATCACGCCCAGGAGCAGGATCAGCACGCCGGTGATCAGGTAGCCGGCCCAGACGGCGGTCTCGACGCCCAGGATGTCGTTGATCGCCCACGCGAGCGCGTGGCCGAGGTAGATCAGCGCGAAGACGGCGAACACGCCGGCGACGATCCCGAAGGCCGCGCCCTTGGCGAGCTTGATCGCCTTGTCGGTCATCTCCGCCTTGGCGAGCTCGATCTCCTCGCGGACGAGGAGCTGCGCCTTCTCGGTGACCTCGGTGACCGCGCCGGCCAGCTGGCTTGTCGGTTGATCGGCCATCAGCCACCCAGCTTCTTGAGGACCTGGGCGAGGACGAACGCGCCCGCGAACGCGGCGCCGATCTGCACCTCGGGGCGGTTCGCGAGCTCCTCCGCCTTGGCCTTGACGTCGTCGGACGCCGGCCCCGCGGCGATCGCGCCGCTGCCGGCGGCCGCCGCGGAGGCGGGATCGCCGCCGAGCCCGGGCGAGCCGAGCGTGGCGCCGGAGATGCCCTGGCGCGGCGTGGTCGCCGCGCGCTCGCGGGCCGCGTCGGCGGCGGCGGTGGCCTGCGCGCGGGCGCGCTCGGCCTCGGCGACGGCGGCCTTGCGCCGCTCCTCGGACTCGGCGAGCGCGCGCTCCTTCTTCGCCTCGGCCTCCTCGGCCTTCTTGCGGGCGGCCTCGGCCTTCGCCTCCTCCTCCTCCGCGCGGCGCTGGTCGGTGATCGCGACCTCCTCGCGGATCTCCGCGGCGCGCGCCTCGGCGGCGGCGCGCTCGGCCTGCGCGCCCGCCTCGGCGTTGTCGGCCAGGTCCTGCGGTGTCGGCTTGTCGGTGCTCACTCGGGAGGATCTTCCCCGAACGCCCGGACCCAAATCTGATGGGCGAGCTTCGTGGTCGCGATCGAGGCCAGCGCGCCCAGCCCGGCGAGCAGGCCGGACCAGACCAGCCGCTTGACGATTTCGTTGTCCATAGGCGCCCCAGTCTATGCGCGCGCGCCGTCGGGATGCGCTTCGAGCCCGTCGCAGATCGTGTCGACGATGAAGTGCTTGGCGCGCTCGAAGTCCTCGTCGGCGTCCCCGAGCAGCCCGAAGATCCAGCCGGTGAGCACCTGCTCGATCGCGCCGTAGAAGGCGAGCGCCGCGAACTGGGCGGTGACGGCGTCGCGGAACGTCCCCTCGGCCTGCGCGCGCGCGACGATGTCCGCGATCCGCTCGTACGCCTTGTCGATCTCGGGCAGGTGGGTGGCGCCGAACGTGTTCGCGGCGCGCGTGACCTCGACGATGATCACCTTCATCAGGTCGCGGTCGTGGCGGTAGGAGTCGACGATGAACGACGCGATCGCGAACAGCTTGTCGCGCGCGCCGATCGGCTGGGCGTCGATCTCGTCGATCGCGGCGAGCATCAGCTCCCAGCGCTCGAGGAACAGCGTGTCGAGCACCTCGTCCTTGGACCCGAAGTAGTGGTAGACGAGGCCGTAGGCGACGCCGGCCTCGTCGGCGATGTCCGAGACGCGGCAGGTGTGGAAGCCCTGGCGGGCGAAGACGCGGACCGCCGCGTCGAGGATCAGCCGCCGCTTGTCGACGGCCGCGGCCTTCACGCGGAGACCTCCTGCGCGTACGCCTCGGGCCGGCGGTTGGCCAGCGACGGGAGCTTGGCGCGGATCCCGCGCAGGCGGTCGAAGTCGAGCTCGGCGAGGATGAACGTCTCGAAGTCCGGCGCCTGGCTGAGCACGATCCCCCACGGGTTGACGATCATCGAGCGCCCGCCGGTCCGCAGCCCCGGCGCCGGCTCGCCGACCTGGTTGGCGGCGACCACGAAGCACTGGTCCTCGATCGCCCGCGCGCGCAGCAGGACCTCCCAGTGGTCGCGCGTCGTCGTCTCCGTGAACGCGGCCGGGACGGTGATCACCGTCGCGCCGCGCACGGCGAGGATCCGGAACAGCTCGGGGAAGCGCAGGTCGTAGCAGATGGTCAGGCCGAGGCCCTCGCCGTTGGCGAGCTCGGACGTCACCGGCTCGTCGCCGGGCGCCTCGTGCGCGGACTCGCGGTACTCGCGGCCGCCGACCTCGACGTCGAACATGTGGATCTTGCGGTAGCGTCGCGCGGTCCTCGCCGTCGGGGCCGACGTGGACGCTCGTGTTCGCGCCGCGCTCCGCGCCCTCGACGCGCTCGGCGACCGAGCCGGCGACGAGGTCGATGCCGAGCTCGCGCGCGGTCGCGCGCGCCCAGGTCAGCGCGCGGCCGTCCGCGAGCGGCTCGGCGCCCGCGGCGGTCTGCTCGGGCGTCCCCAGCACGGGCCACTTCTCCGGCAGGACGACGAGCTCCGCGCCCTGCGCGGCGGCCTCGCGCGTGAGCCGGTCGGCCGCCTCGAGATTGCGGTCGCGATCGGGGGTCGAGCTGAGCTGGACGGCTGCCACGCGCATGGCGTCACTCCTCCGGAGACGCAGATTGACTCGTCAGTCAATCACGGAGCCGCGAGGATACCCCGCAATGCCCTTCCAGAAGGACTGGACCTGGGTCGGGGCCTTCGGCCCGGACCTGATGCTGTGCGCGGCGACCGTGCGGGTCGGGCCGTTCCGCGCCGGCTGGTGGGCGGTCTGGGACGGGGAGCGGCTGCACGAGCGCTCGTTCCGCCGCGCGCTCGCCGTCGACGCCGCGCGCGTCGACGTGCCCGGCGTGCTCGAGCTCGAGCTGGAGCCGGGCGCGCCGTGGGCCGTCCGCACCGGGCCGATGTGGACGCGCAAGCGGCCGGCGCGCGTGCGCGGGACCGCGCTCGGCCGGACGGTCGACCTCCCCGGGCTGATCGACGAGTCGGCGGGACGTCACCCGCGCCGCATGGCCTGGCTCTGGTCGGCGGGCGCCGGCGAGCTGGCGGACGGCCGGCCGGTGACGTGGAACCTGGTCGACGGGCTGCACGACGCCGCCACCGGGTCGGAGCGCGCGGTCTGGATCGACGGCGTCCCCGAGGAGGTGCCGCCGCAGCGGTTCGACGGGCTGCGCGGCGTCGGCGGCCTGCGCTTCGACGCCGTCGCCACGCGGGCGCGGCGCGAGAACCTGCTCGTGGTCGCCTCCGACTACGAGCAGCCGTTCGGGACGTTCGCCGGCGCGCTGCCGGCCGGCGGCGCGCTGCGCGCCGGCTACGGCGTCATGGAGCGTCATTCCGCGCGCTGGTGACGCGGCGCAGCTCCTCGAGCAGCATCTTGGAGTGCATCGCGCCGATCAGCTCGCGCAGCGGGCCGCGGCCGGCGCGCACGATCTCGGCCGCGCGGCCCGGCTCGACGTCCCCGAGCCGCTCGAGCAGCACCGCGGTCTCGCGCGCGACGAGCGGCGCGAGCGCCTCGCGGTAGCGCAGCGTGTCGTAGACGGTGAAGCCGAGCGCCTCGTCGTAGCCGCCGGCGCGGAAGCGCGCGATCGCGTCGATCACCGCGACGTCGTCGGGGTCGTAGCCGTCGGCGTCGGGGGTGAGCACGCCCAGCTCGGCGAGCCGGTCGAGCACGTTGTCGGGCAGGTCGACGTCGGCGCGCGGCGTGCGCGGCGGCCGCTCGGACAGCAGCTCCTTGATCAGCCGCAGCGGCAGGTAGCGCTCCTCCTGCAGCCGCTTGATCAGCCGGATCCGGTCGACGTACTCCGGCGGATACCACGCCATGTTGCGGCTGGTGCGGACGATCCCGGCCTCGTCGCCGAGCAGGCCCTCGCGCAGGTAGTGCTTGATCGTCGCCGAGGACACGCCCGAGGCGTCCGCCAGCTCGCTCATCTTGAGGCCCGGGCGCGCGCTCATGCGCGGAAGCTCCCGGCGGTGACGTGCTCCGGGCCCGCGACGGCGCCCGCCGCCTTCAGCGCGGCGATCGCCGCGTCGTCGTAGCCGGCGGCCGCGAGCACGGCGTCGGTGTCGGCGCCGAGCGACGGGCCGGGGCGCGTGCCGTCGGGCGGCGTGCGCGACATGCCGACGGGCGGGCCGAGCAGGCGCACCGGGGCCGTGGCGCCGGGCTGGTCGACCTCGACGATCGCGCCGGGGTCGGCCGCGAGCGCCTCGTCGAGGTGGCGGACCGGCTCGAGGCAGCAGCCGTGCGCGTCGTCGAACGCCGCCCACTCGGCGCGGGTGCGGGCGGCGAAGATCGCCTCCAGCTCGGACGTCACGGACGGGTCGGTGTGGCGCTCGACCAGGTCCGGGCGCTCGACGCCGGCGCAGAACGCGGCCCAGAACTTCGGCTCGAGCGCGCCGAGCGCGACGTGCCCGTCGGCGCACGCGTAGGTGCGGTAGCACGGCAGCCCGCCGGCCAGCTCGAGCTCGCCGCGGCGCGGGACCTCGCCGTCGGCGAGGTGGCGGGCGGCGACCATCGCGAGCCAGCTCTGGGCCCCGCGCGTCATCGAGACGTCGACGAGCTGGCCCTCGCCGGAGCGGTCGCGCTCGCGCAGCGCGGCGAGGATCCCGAACGCGGCCATCTGCGCGCCGCCGCCGAGGTCGGCGATCTGGGCGGCGGCGGAGAGCGGCGGGCCGCCGCGCTCGCCGGTGAGGCCGAGCATCCCGTTGCGGGCGAGGTAGTCGATGTCGTGGCCGGCGCGGTCGCGATCGGGCCCCTCCTGGCCGTAGCCGGTGATCGCGCAGTACACGAGCCCCGGGTTCTCCGCGCGCAGCCGCTCGTAGCCGACGCCGAGCCGGTCGAGCACGCCCGGGCCGGAACGACTCGAGCAGGACGTCGTGGTCGCGGACGAGCCGCAGCAGCACGTCGCAGCCTTCCTTCACCTTCAGGTTGAGCCTGAGGGAGCGCTTGCCGCGATTGAGCGAGAGGAACAGCGCGGAGGCCGCGCTCGGCTCCACGCCGTCGATCTGCGGCGGCGCCCAGCGGATGTAGTCGCCGAGGCCGGTGTCCTCGACCTTGAGCACGTCGGCGCCGTAGTCGGCCAGCAGCAGCGAGCAGAAGCCGCCCGGCAGCAGCCGCGAGAGGTCGAGCACGCGGACGCCCGCGAGCGGCCCGCTCATGCCGCGGCCCGCAGCAGCGCGCGCGCCTCGTCGACCGTGGCGACGCGCCGGCCGGTGTCCTCGGTCATCCGCCGCGCGCGGGCGACGAGGTCGCCGTTCGAGCGCGCCATCGACCCGTCGGGGAGGTAGAAGTTGTCCTCCAGCCCGACCCGGACCGAGCCGCCGAGCGCGAGCGCCGCGGCGGCGAGCGTCCACTGGGTCCGCGACACGCCGATCAGCCCCCAGTGGCTGCCGGCGGGGATGTTGTCGACCATCGCCGCGAGGTTGCGCGCGGTCGGCGGCACGCCGCCGAGCACGCCCATCACGCAGCTGACGTGCAGCGGCGGGTGCAGGACGCCCTTGTCGACCAGCGGCTCGAGCGAGCCGACGTGCCCGAGGTCGAAGCACTCGTGCTCGGGCTTGATCCCGTGCTCGTTCATCGCCTCGAGCAGCTCGACGATCTCCTCGAACGGGTTCGCGAAGACCATCGAGAAGACGAAGTCGTGGCGCGAGCGCGAGTACTTCGCGTAGTTCATCGAGCCCATGTTCAGCGCCGCGACGTCCGGCTCAGACCTCGCGCAGGTACGCGATCCGCTTCGCGACCGGGACGCCGATCGTGCCGGTCGAGAAGTTGATCACCACGTCGACCTCCGCGCTGATCGCCGTCGCTGATCGCGCGGAAGTCCTCGACCTCGTAGCTCGGCGTGCCGTCCGGCGTGCGCGCGTGGATGTGGATCATGCTCGCGCCCTCGTCGACGGCGCGGCGCGCCTCGGCGGCGTACTCCTCCGGCGTGTAGGGGATCGCGGGACACTGGTCGCGGTTGGCGACCGCGCCCGAGATCGCGCAGGTGAGCAGGACGGGATCCTCGACGGCCAAGTGGTCTCTCTTCGGAAGTGGGACGTTCCACCTCTCACTCTGCCGGACGCGCGCCGCGCGGGCAAGCGGCGCAGCGCCACGACCGTCACCGCCGCGGGCTACGATCCGGCGACGATGACTCCCTTGATGCCGGTCCTGCACCCCGAGCCGATCGCCACCTACCCCTCCTACCAGGAGGCCCAGACGGCGGTCGACAAGCTCTCGGACTCCGACTTCCCCGTGCAGAACGTCCAGATCGTCGGCCTCGACCTGCGCTCCGTCGAGCAGGTCACCGGCCGCCTCACCACCGGCCGCGCGGCGCTCGCGGGCGCGGCGAGCGGCGCCTGGTTCGGCCTCTTCATCGGCCTGCTCGTGGGCCTGTTCACCCGCGGGCCGGAGTGGATCGGGCTGATGATCGGCGGCCTGCTGATCGGCGCCCTCTGGGGCGCGGTGCTCGGCTTCGTCGCCCACTGGGCGACGCGCGGGCAGCGCGACTTCTCGTCGCTGCGCACGACGGTCGCCGACCGCTACGAGGTCCGGGTCGCGCACGACCACACGCTGCGCGCCCGCCAGGTGCTGGGCCTCACCGACTGATCGCGGCGGCGGAGCGATGGATCCGGCGCGCGGGCCGGATCAACCCCTTGTGCATGCCCCAACCGCACAAGGAGTCCACCATGCACGCCCCGCGCACGGGCTGGGTCCTCGCCCTCACCGCCGTCGGCTCGCTGATGGCCGCGCTCGACACCCTCGTGGTGGCGAGCGCGCTCAGCACCATCCAGGCCGATCTCGGCGCCTCGCTCGAGCAGCTCGAGTGGACCGTCAACGGCTACAACCTCAGCTTCGCCGTCCTCCTGATGACCGGCGCCGCGCTCGGCGACCGCTTCGGCCGCAGGCGGCTCTACGGGATCGGCCTCGGCCTCTTCACCGCCGCCTCGGCGGCCTGCGCGCTCGCGCCGGACGTCGGCTGGCTGATCGCCGCCCGCGCCGTCCAGGGCGCGGGCGCCGCGCTGCTGATCCCGCTCGGCCTCGCGCTGCTCAGCGCGGCCTTCCCGCCCGCGAAGCGCGGCGCGGCGATCGGCATCTTCAGCGCGATCACCGGCGTGTCCGTGGCGCTCGGCCCGCTCGTCGGCGGCGCCGTCGTCCAGGGCCTGAGCTGGGAGTGGATCTTCTGGCTCAACGTGCCGATCGGGCTGGTCGCGCTCCCGTTCGTGTTCACCCGCATGCAGGAGGGCTTCGGCGGCGACCGGGCGATCGACCTGCCCGGGCTGGCGCTCGTCAGCGGCGCGGCGCTCGGCCTCGTCTGGGGGCTGGTCCGCGGCAACAGCGCCGGCTGGGACAGCCCCGAGGTGCTCGGCGCGCTGATCGCCGGCGCGCTGCTGGCCGGCGGGCTTCCTCGCCTGGCAGCTGCGCGCCCGCGCGCCGATGATCCCGCCGGCGCTGTTCCGCTCGCGCGCGTTCAGCGCCGGCAACGTCGCGACGTTCTTCATCTTCGGCTCGCTGTTCGCCGACGTCTTCTTCTACTCGCAGCTGCTCCAGACCGGGCTCGGCCACGACCCGCTCGCGGCCGGGCTGCGGCTGATGCCGTGGACGGCGACGTTCATCACGATCGCGCCGCTGGCCGGCAACCTCGCCGACCGGATCGGCTCGCGGCCGCTGCTCGTCTGCGGCCTGCTGCTCCACGCCGCCGGGATGATCTGGCTCGCGCTGATCGCCGAGCCGGGGATGGCGTACACGTCGCTGCTCGGGCCGTTCCTGGTCGGCGGGGCCGGCGTCTCGATGGCGATCCCCGCCGCGCAGACCGCGGTCCTCGCGGGCCTCGCGCCGGACGCGGTCGGCAAGGCGGCGGGCGCGAACAGCATGCTGCGCGAGCTCGGCGGCGTGTTCGGCATCGCGATCGCCGCGGCGGTCTTCGCCGGCGCCGGCGGCTACGCGTCGCCGCAGGCGTTCGTCGACGGCTTCGGGCCGGCGATCGGGATCTCCGCGGCGCTCGCGCTCGCCGGCGCGGTCGCCGCGCTCGCCCTGCCCGCGCGCAACGTCGTGCCGGCGCTGCCGGCCCTGCGGCCCGAGGAGGCATGATGCGTCGGGTGCGCCCCCGCCCGCTCGTCCACCTCGAGCTCCACACCGGCGACGCGCCGCGCGCCAGCGCGTTCTACGCGGAGCTGCTGCAGTGGCGCGCCGAGCGCGTCGCGTCGTACCTGACGATGGACGTCGGCGCGCGCGTCGGGGGCGGGATCACCACCTGCCCGGCCGGGGCGCCGGTCTGGCTGCCGTACGTCGCCGTGGCCGACGTCGGCGCGACGACCGAGCGGGCGCGCGAGCTGGGGGCGACGGTGCTGCTCCCGCCGCGCGGCCGGCGCAGCGTGATCGCGTCCGAGGCGGGCGGCGAGCTGGCGCTGTGGGAGGCGGGGCGATGACCGAGCAGCAGCTGCTCGACGCGGCGCGCGCCGGCGACGAGGACGCCTACGGGCGGCTCGTCGCCGCGCACCGGCGCGAGCTCCACGCGCACTGCTACCGGATGCTCGGCTCGGCCGAGGACGCCGAGGACGCGCTGCAGGAGACGCTGCTGCGCGCCTGGCGCGGGCTGCCGCGGTTCGAGGGCCGCAGCTCGGTCCGCTCGTGGCTCTACCGGATCGCGACGAACGCGGCGCTGCGGCTGGCCGAGCGGCGGCGCCCGCTCGTCCTCCCGGAGGACCACGGCCCGCCGTGGGATCCGCACGGCGGGCTGCCCGAGGCGACCGCCGAGCCGATCTGGCTCGCGCCGCTGCCGGGCGCGCCGGAGGCCTACGAGGAGCGCGAGAGCGTCGAGCTCGCGTTCGTCGCCGCGCTCCAGCTCCTGCCGGCGCGCCAGCGCGCGGTGCTGATCCTGCGCGACGTGCTCGGGTTCAGCGGCACCGAGGTCGCGGACGCGCTGGGGACGAGCCGGGCGGCGGTCGACAGCGCGCTGCAGCGGGCGCACGGGACCGTCGACGCGCGGCTGCCCGCGCGCAGCCAGCAGGCGACGCTGCGCGCGCTCGGCGACGCCGGCCAGCGCGCGCTGATCGAGCGCTTCACGCGCGCCTGGGACGCGGCCGACGTCGACGCGATCGTCGCGCTGCTGACCGACGACGCGACGATCTCGATGCCGCCGTACGCGAGCTGGTACCAGGGGCGCGACGCGATCGAGGCGTTCTTCCGCCGCGGGCCGTTCAAGCCCGGCAACCGCTGGCGCAGCCTGCCGACCACGCGCGAACGGCCAGCTCGCGGCGGCCGGCTACCTGTGGGACGGCGACGACGTACGCGGCGCACGGCGTGCACGTGCTCGAGGTCGAGGGCGACCGGCTCGCGGGCTGGACCGCGTTCATCGGCGCCGACGTCGTCGCCGCGTTCGGGCTCCCGCCCGCGCTTCAGGACGGGACGCCGACGCCCGGGCCGTAGCCGAGCCGCGCGGCCTGGTCCGGGTCGACGATCTCGCGCCCGAACGGGGTCAGCGTGACCGGGATGAGCTTGAAGTTGGCGATCCCGAGCGGGATCCCGATGATCGTGATGCACATCAGGACGCCGGTGACGAGATGGCCGAGCACGAGCCACCAGCCGGCGAGGATGAACCAGATCACGTTGCCGACCGTCGAGCCGGCGCCGGCGTCCGGGCGCCGGACGATCGTGCGGCCGAACGGCCACAGGCAGAACAGCGCGATCCGCGCCGAGGCGACGCCGAAGGGGATCGTGATGATCAGGATGAACATCACGAGCGCCGCGACGGCGTAGCCGAGCGCCAGGACCAGCCCGCCGAAGATCAGCCAGATGATGTTGAGGAGCACGCGCACGCCAGCGACCGACGGTACCGGGTCCCGTACCCTCGGTCGACCGGGATGGGACGGGTCGTGCTCATGCCTCCTGCTGTGCCTCCTGGTCGCCGGCTGCGGTGACGACGCCGCCCCCGGCGACCACGGCTCCCGAGCGCGACGCCGGCGCGGTCGTCAAGGAGTACCAGTACGCCGACCGCCAGCTCGACCTGACGGTGCGCTCGCGGGCGCTGGGCCGGACGGCGCAGGTGCGGCTCCTCACGCCGGACGGCTGGAAGCCCGGCACGAGCCGGCGCTGGCCGGTGCTCTACCTGCTGCACGGCTGCTGCGACACCTACGACAGCTGGACCCGCTCGACCGACGTCGAGCAGCTCGCGGCGCTGCGCGACGTGCTCGTCGTGATGCCCGAGGGCGGCGACGTCGGCTTCTACTCGAACTGGCTCGACGGCCCGGCCTGGCAGGACTTCCACCTGCGCGAGCTGCCGCGGATCCTCGAGCGCGGCTACGGCGCCGGGCACCCGGCGCGCGATCGCGGGGCTCTCGATGGGCGGGCTCGGCGCGATGGACTACGCCGCGCGGCGGCCGCGCGCGTTCCGCGCCGCGGCGTCGTTCTCCGGCGTCCTGCACCCGCTCGCCACGCCGGACCTCTGGCTCGGGCTGTTCTCGGGCTACACCGACGACGCCGACGCCGTCTGGGGCGATCCGCGGGAGGACCGCGACGTCTGGCGCGAGCACGACCCGACGGCGCTGCTGCCCGCCCTGGCCGGGATCCCGCTGTTCGTCTCGGCGGGCGACGGGCGTCCCGGCCCGTTCGAGGCCGGCCGGGGCGACGTCGACCCGACGGAGGTCGAGGTCGGGGACGAGACGCAGGCGTTCGTCCGCCGCGCGCGGGCGCTCGGGATCCCGGTCCGGGCCGACCTCTACGGCGCAGGCATCCACGACTGGCCGTACTGGCAGCGCGAGCTGCATCGCGCGCTGCCGCTGCTGCTCGGCGCCATCCGCGGGTAGACCGTGCGCCGATGCGCGCCTTCACCTGCCCCGTCTGCGCCGCGATGGTGTTCTTCGAGAACTCGCGCTGCCTCACGTGCGGGACGCGAGCTCGCGTTCGCGTGGGCGCCGCGGACGGTCGTCGCGCTCGACCCGCCGCGGCTCCGCTGCGCGAACGCCGGGCTCGCCGCCTGCAACTGGGCGGTCGACGACGCGGGGGCGCTGTGCGAGAGCTGCGTCCTGACGCGCACGCGGCCCGGCGACCCCGACGCCGAGGGGCTCGGGCAGTTCGCCGAGGCCGAGGCGGCCAAGCGGCGGCTGCTGTTCGAGCTGGGCGAGCTCGGGCTGTTCGGCGGCGCGCCCGACCCGGCCTTCCCGCTCGCCTTCGACCTGCTCTCGAGCGACCCGGAGCCGGTCGCGACGGGCCACGCCGACGGCCTCATCACGCTCGACCTGGCCGAGGCCGACGACGCCCACCGCGAGCTGATGCGCCAGCAGCTGCGCGAGCCTTACCGGACCGTGCTCGGCCACTTCCGGCACGAGATCGGGCACTACTACTGGCCGATCCTGGTCGCGGGCGAGGAGGACGCGTTCCGCGGCGCTGTTCGGCGACGAGCGCGAGGACTACGGCGCGGCGCTGCAGCGCCACTACGACGAGGGGCCGCCCGCCGACTGGGCCGAGCGCACGGTCAGCGCCTACGCGACGATGCACCCGTGGGAGGACTGGGCGGAGACGTTCGCGCAGTACCTCCACCTCCACGACGCCGCCCAGACCGCGCGCGCGTTCGGGCTCCGCGTCGCGGACGAGCCGGCGCCCGACCCCGATGCGCCGCTCGGCGCGCTCGTCGGCGACTGGCTCCCGCTCTCCTACGCGCTCAACGCGATGAACCGCAGCCTGGGCCACGGCGACCTCTACCCGTACGTGCTGACCGAGCCGGTGATCGCGAAGCTCGCGTTCGTCCAGGAGCGGATCGCCGCGCGGCGCTAGCCAGGCCGCCTCGGGTTACGATCCGCGCCGATGCCGGACAAGGCGCAGCTCTACGCGGCGGCGAACCCCACGCTCGAGCAGATCCGCGCGCTCGGTGCCGAGCGCAAGGCCGCGCGCGCACGGTCGCTCGAGCTCTCGCATCAACTCGCGCCGCTGCTGCAGGAGATGGCCGCGCTGGGCATCCCGAAGGGCGAGCTCGCCGAGATCGCGCAGATCAGCCGTCCGGCGCTGGCGAAGATGCTCGACCCGACGACGCCGCCGGAGTAGCGCCCGCCAGCAGGGTCGTCAGGGCGCGCCGCGCGACGTCCGCCCAGAACGGGGCGATCGTGGCGGCGTAGAGGCATTCGTGGACCGCCTGCACGAGCTCGAAGGCGCGCAGGATCGCGTCGCCGGGCGCGCCGGGGCCGTAGCCCGCGTGGATTCCCGCACGCGCGGCGGCGATCCAGTCCGCGGGCGGCGGGCCGCCCTCGTGCCTGCGTCCAGAGGCCCGCGTTGTCGACCGAGCGCAGCAGCGCGGCGAGGTCGCGCGCGGGCGTCTCGGGCGACGGGTCGGGCAGCAGGCTCGGCGCCGGCTCGAAGTCGATCACCGCGACGGGTCCGGAGGCGCCGAACAGGAGCTGCGCGAGATGGAGGTCGCCGTGCGCCGGGCCCGGCGGGCGGGAGCCCCGCGCGGGCGGCCGCGTCCCAGGCGGCCTCGAGCGCCGCGCCCGCGCCGAGCACCAGCGCGCGGTCGGTCCGCGCGGCGGTCGCGGCGACGAGCCCGCGGCCGTGCTCGCGCCAGGCCGCGAGGTCGCCCGCCGTCGCGGGCCGCGCGCCGCCCAGCGCGGCGTGCATGCGGGCCACGAGGCGGCCGGTCGCCGGCGCCCAGCTCCGGCCCGGCGCCGCCGCGCAGGTCGCGGTCGGCCTGGGCGAAGCCGTCCCAGGTCCCGGGGACGTACGCCTGCACGAGCAGCAGCGCGTGGCGGCCGGCGGGCGTCTCGAGCTCGGCGGCGCCGTGCATCGCCGGCACGCCGTCGAAGCCCGCCGCGGTGAGCGCGCGCACGCGGGCGGGCTCGCGCGCCGTCCCCTCCCCCAGCCGCCGGTAGCACTTGAGCACGGTCCGCTCGCCCGAGCACGACCGTCGTGTGCGTCTGGTCGGCGCCGATCGGGCGGACCGCGCCGCGCAGCTCCGGCGCGGGCGCCGGCCCGGCGCGGCCGACCAGGCGGCAGCCGTCGCCCTGCAGCTCGTCGCCGCCCGCCGCCGCGCGGGCGAGCGCGCGCCACAGCTCCGGCGCGTCGTCGGCGAGCGCCGCCGGCACGCGTCGAGCGGGGCGACGTAGGTCGCGTCGCCGACCGCGAGGACCGCGAGCGCGTGGTCGCCCGCGCCCGGCGGCGCGAGCGTGGCGGTGACCCGCACGTCCGGCTCGGCGGAGCCCTTCCCCTGGTACCAGCGGGCTGCGCCGACGGCGCTTGACAGGCGCATCCCGCGAACCCTAGCCTCGCGCCCGTGGCGACGATCGCCGTCTTCCCGGAGCCCGGAGCGTGGGGCCCGACGAACAACCTCGTGGCGATCACCGAGCCGCTCCGCGACCGCGGCCACCGGATCGTCTTCGTCGTCGAGGAGTCGTTCGCGGGCGAGCTCGAGCGGCGCGGCTTCGAGGAGGCGCTGATGCGGATGGCGCCCGCGCCGGAGCAGCCGGAGGCGGTCGGCGAGGGCTGGGCCGAGTTCATCCGCACCTCCGCGCCGGAGTTCCGCAAGCCGACGATCGAGCAGCTCGAGACCGTCACCGTGCCGATCTGGGGCGAGCTCGCGGACGGCGCCCGCTACGCCCACGAGCGGATGCTCGCGATCTGGGACGAGGTCCGGCCCGACGCGGTGGTGATCGACTGCGTGACCGGCTTCCCGGCGATCCCGCTCGCGGGCGTCCCGTGGGCGCGGATCGTCTCCGCCAACCCGCTGGAGATGCCGGACGCCGACATCCCGCCGGTGTTCTCGGGCTACGCGGCGGCCGACCGCTCGGGCTGGGACGCGTTCCGGGCCGAGTACGCGCGGCTCAGCGGCCCGGTGCAGGCGGCGCACTCCGCGTTCAGCGAGGAGGCCGGCGCCGGCCCGCTGCCCGCCGGCGAGTTCCAGTACGAGTCGCCGCACCTCAACGTCTACGTCTTCCCCGAGGCGGCCGACTACGCGCGGGCCGCGCCGCTCGGGCCGGCCTGGCACCGGGTCGGCTCCAACGTGCGGGCGTCCGACCCGGCGTTCGACGTCGAGGCGGCGCTGCCGGGCGACGGGCCGCTGATCTACCTCTCGCTCGGCAGCCTCGGGTGCATGGACACGCCGCTGATGCAGCGGTTCATCGACGTGCTCGGACGCACGGGGCACCGCGTGATCGTGAGCATGGGGCCGCGCGGCGACGAGCTGACCCTCGGCGAGCGGATGTACGGCGAGGCGTTCCTGCCGCAGGCGGCGATCGTCCCGCAGTGCGACCTCGTCATCACCCACGGCGGCAACAACACGGTCGGCGAGTGCTTCACGTTCGGGCTGCCGATGATCGTCCACCCGCTGTTCTGGGACCAGTACGACAACGCCCAGCGCGTCGACGAGCTCGGCTTCGGCGTGCGGCTCCGCTCCTACGAGTGGACGGACGACGAGCTGCTCGCGGCGGTCGGCCGGCTGCTCGGGCCGTCCGGCCCGGCGGAGCGGATGCGGCCGATCGGGGAGCGGCTGCGCGCGGCGCCGGGTCGGCTGCGCGCCGCCGAGCTGATCGAGACGCTCGTCCGGCCCTAGCGGCGCGTCCACTCGGGCTGCGCCAGGTCCGCGACGCGCGTGGGCCGGCCGAGCAGCGCGACCTCGCGGAACTGGAAGAGCAGCGCCCCGGTCGGCGCGTGGACGACCATGTCGTGGCGCAGCTTCATCTGCAGCAGCGGCGGGCCGCCCGGCTGCTCGAGCCAGCGCGGCACGTCACCGGCGAGCAGCGCGGCGAGCGGGACCGCGTGCAGCGACGCGACCTCCGCGGGCGCGCGCCGCGGGACGGTGCCGTCGGCGGCGAGCACGACCACCGGGGTGATGCAGAAGCCGGAGTCGGTGACGAAGTCGTCGAGCAGGCCGGCGACGCTGCCGCCGGCCGCGCCCGTCTCCTCCTCGAGCTCGCGCAGCGCGGCCTCGACCGCGGTCTCGCCCGGCTCCGTCCGGCCGCCGGGGAGCGCCCACTGCCCGGCGTTGCGGCCGCGCGCGACGCGCTTGACGATCAGGAGCCGCGGATCGTCCGTGTCGCAGCCGAGGACGCACAGCGCGACCGCGGCGCGGCGGGCGCCGGCGTCGGCGGCGCGGCGCTCGAAGGCCGCCAGGTTGCGCCTGATCTCCTCGCTCCGCACCCGTGCTTCATACCGCGCCGGGCCGTGCCGGAACGGCGCCACCGGTGCAGGGAGTCGCTGCGGGGCGTCGTACCTGTACCCGCTATGCGATCGCTCGGCCGCGGCCTCCCCAGCGCCGCCGTCCTCGCCGGCGCCGCCGTCCTGCTCGCGCTGGCCGGCGTGCTCGCAGGCGTCCTCGTGTCCGCCCTCTCGCGGTCGGACGCCTCCGCGGCCGACCGCGCGGCGAGCGCCGCGCCGGCGGCGGGCGGGCGCGGGCTCAGCGTGGTCTGGGGCGGCGACACGACGCTCGGCTCGTCGATGGGGCTGCCGCCCGAGGCGGGCCGGCCGCAGCTGGCGCCCGTGGCCGCGGCGCTCGGCGCCGCGGACGTCGCCGCCGTCAACCTCGAGGGGACGTTCGCGCCGGGCGGCGGCTCGAAGTGCACCGTGCCGAGCACGTCGTGCTTCGCGTTCCAGGCGCCGCCCGAGAACGCGGCGACGCTCGCCGGGGCCGGCGTCGACATCGTCAACACCGCCAACAACCACGCCTTCGACTACGGCCCGCTCGGCTGGCGCGGCACCCGCGACGCGCTCGCCGCCGCGAAGGTCGACGCGGTCGGCGCACCCGGCGAGATCGCGGTGCTGGAGCGCGCCGGCACCCGGATCGCGTTCGTCGGCTTCTCGACCTACCCGTGGAGCTCGCCGATGAGCGACGACGCCGCCGTGCGCACGCTCGTGCGGGCGGCCGGCGCGCAGGCCGACGTCGTCGTCTGCTTCCTCCACGCGGGCGCCGAGGGCGCCGAGCAGACGCACGTGCCCGACGGGGCGGAGGAGGCGTTCGGCGAGGACCGCGGCGACAGCCGCCACTTCGCGCGCGTCGCGATCGACGCCGGCGCCGACCTGATCCTCGGCTCCGGCCCGCACGTCCTGCGCGGGATGGAGGTCTACAAGGACCGGCTCGCCGCGTACTCGCTCGGCAACCTCGCCGGCTGGAACAACTTCGGCACCGGCGGGACGCTGTCGCTGAGCGCGCTCCTGCGCGTGCAGCTCGGGAGCGACGGCCGGTTCGTCCGCGGGCGCGTCAGCTCGCTGCTGCTCGACGGCACCGGGGTCCCGCACCCCGACCCCGCGGCGTCGGCGGCGGCGCAGATGCGCGAGCTCTCCGCGGAGGACTTCGGCGACGCGAGCCCGTGGGCGCTGGGGCGCATGGCCCCGGCCGGCTAGCCGGCCGCGAAGCGCTCGAGCCGCGCGCGGCCGTCGCCGATGATCGGCGTCCCGTGCGCGAACAGCAGGTGGTCGAACGCGACGTTGTCGAGCAGCCGCGCGAAGCCCTCGCGCAGGCGCTGCTTCTCGGCCTCCGGGTCGTCGCCGAGCAGCGAGTCGGAGAAGAACCCCAGCTCGCCGTCGTAGTGCGTGACGCCGTCGGCGATCGCGACGGCGCGGTGGGCGGGGAGCTCGAGCGCCGTCTCGTCGGGCCAGGTCGCCGAGATCGCGTGCGGGCGGATCCCGGCGATCAGCTCGTCGCCGAAGTCGTACGGCTCGACGCTGTCCGCGGGCAGGTCGTCCATCCCGGTCCGCGGCGCGCGCACCGGCACGCCGAGCCGCTCGCGCAGGTCGAACGCCGAGCGGGTGTGGTGGCGGTTCGTGAGCAGGATCTCGGCGACCTCGCGGCCGTCGAACCACGCCAGCCCCTCCGGTGGGGCGATCGGGTCGATCAGGACGCCCTCGGCGACGAGGTAGTGCGAGCCGGACTCGATCCCGGCGCTCGGATGCGGCGCGGTCCAGTGCAGGACGCCCGGCAGGACTTCGTGGATCGGCTCGGCCATGCCCGGGACTATGCCGCGCGGCGGGCGGTCATGCCGCGAGCAGGTGCGTCAGCGCCCGCGGGTCGAGCGGCACGCGCGGGTCGGGGCTGACGAGCACGACGCTGTCGGCGCCCGGCGTCGGCGAGCGCCGCCAGGCTCGCCCGCTGGGCGTCCGCGTCGCCGGCCAGCGCGAGGTCCCCGGGCGGCGCGTCGAGGAACGCGACGGCGGCGTCGCCCTGGCCCCGGCGCTCCGCGAGCGCCTGCTCGAACGCGGCCTCGTGGCCGGCCGCGACGCAGGCGAAGACCGTCAGCCGGTGCGCGCCGGTCCGGCCCGCGGCGGCGCGCCCCGCGTCGATCCGCTCGCGCGCCCAGCGCACGTAGGCGGGCGTGGAGAGCCAGTCGAGGACGGTCCCGTCCGCGACGCGGCCGGACAGCTCGAGCGAGCGCGGGCCGCGGACGCCGGCCGAGACGAGCGGCGGCCGCGCCGGCGGGTGGTCGAGCGCGACGTCGCGCAGGCGCACGTAGCGGCCCTCGGCCGAGACCGCCTCCCCCGCGAGCAGGGCGCGCACCGCGCCGATCGTCTCCTCCAGCAGCGCGAGCTGCGAGGCGGGCTTGACGCCGATCTGGCGCATCCAGGCGTCGGCTCCGTGCCCCAGCCCGGCGTGGAAGCGGCCCGGGTGCAGGCGCGCGAGCGTCGCGATCTCCATCGCGGCGAAGGCGGCGTTGCGGACCGGCGCGGGCATGATCCCCATCCCGACGGTGATCCGGTCGGTGGCGGCGAGTGCGCACGCCGACGCCGCGATCGCGCCCGTCAGGAAGCAGTCCTCCCACAGCCACAGCTCGGCGAAGCCCGCGGCCTCGGCCTCCCGGGCGCGCTCGGCGAGCGACTCGGGCTCGAGCTCCGGGCGCACGACGATCCCGACGTCCATCGGCTGCAGTATCGCCGACGGCGCGCCGCCGCGGCCCCGCGCCGGCCGGACGGGGCCGCGGACGCTGCCTACAGGTCCAGGTCCTTCGGGATCAGGACCTTGTTGATCACGTGGATGATGCCGTTGGACGCGCGCACGTTCGTCTTGACGACCTTCGTCTTGCCGTTGAGGAAGACGGAGCCGTCACGGACCTTGATGCGCACCTTGGAGCCCTCGACGGTCTTGGCGGACGAGAGCTTGACGACCTTCTTCGCGGGCACCTTGCCGGCGACGACGTGGTAGAGCAGGACCTGCTTGAGCGCGGCCTTGTTCTTGCCGAGCGCGGTCAGGGTGCGCTTGGGGACCTTGGCGAAGGCCGCGTCGGTGGGCGCGAACACGGTGTAGTCCGCCTTCCCCGACAGCGTGCCGGCCAGACCCGCCTGCTTGACGAGGGCGACGAGCGTCTTGAACTGGCCGGCGGCCTGCGCGGTCTGGACGAGGTCCTTGCTGGGCGCGGCCGTCGCGGCCGCGGGCGCCGCGAGGCCGACGGCGGCCGCGAGGGCGGCGGTCATGGCGAGGCGTTTCATCGAGGGCAACCTCCGAGCGGTGGTGGATCGGACGCAGGGGCTACGGCACGGCCGCCGCCGCCGGTTGGCCGGGCCTTGCGGCCACGCGCCAGGTCCGCTGGGCGCCGTCCGGGGCGGGTAGCCCGAGACGGATGCCGTCGCTCTCCCGCACCGCTCCCGGGCACCGTCACGTCGCGGCCGTCGCCGCCGGCTGGGCGGCGGCGGTGACCGCCGTCGCCGTGGTCGGCGGGCTGGCGACCGACACGTCGAGCGACTGGTACCGCGAGCTCGACCGGCCGGCCTGGCAGCCGCCCGGGCGCGGTGTTCGGCCCGGTCTGGACCGTGCTCTACGTCCTCATCGCCGTCGCGGCGACGCTGTCCTACCGCGACGTGGGCGGGCCGCGCCGGCGGATCGTGCTCGGCCTGTTCGCGGCCAACCTCGCGCTCAACCTCGCCTGGACGTGGATCTTCTTCCAGGGCCACGCACCGGTCGCGGCGGGCGTCGAGATCGTCTTCCTCCTCGCGACGATCGTCGCGCTGATCCGGCTCGTCGCGCCGTACAACCGCACCGCGGCGCTCGCGCTCGCGCCCTATGGCGCGTGGGTGGCCTTCGCCACCGCCCTCACATGGACGATCGCCGCACGCAACTGACCGCCCTGCACGTCGCCGGGTGACGGCGTCGCGGCCCGGCCGCGACGCCGCCCGACCCGCCGCTAGGCGCGGCGGAGGAAGTAGATGATCAGGATGATCAGCAGGATCACGACGAGGATCCCGATGATCCCGCCGGTTGCAAGTGCGAAGGGCACCATGATTTTGACCTCCGGTTGAAGTGCCAGAGCGCTACCCGGCGCGCGCCAGAGTTAGGCGTCGCGACCTACCCTCCGGACATGGCGCCGCTGCATCCGCTGGTGTCCGGCTTCGCCGCGGTCGCCGACGACTACGAGTACGGCCGCGCCGGCTACCCGCCGGAGGCCGTCGCCGCCGTCGCCCGCGGGCTCGGGCTGGCGCCGGGCGCGCGGATCGCCGACGTCGGCGCCGGCACCGGCAAGCTCACGCGCGCGCTGGCCGCCGGCGGGCTTCGACGTGGTCGCGGTCGAGCCGCTGCCGGGCCTGCGCGAGCGCCTGCGCACGCGTGCTGCCCGGTGTCGAGGCGCTCGCGGGGACGGCGGAGGCGCTGCCGCTCCCGGACGCCTCGGTCGACGCGGTCGCCTGCGCCGACGCGTTCCACTGGTTCGACGGCCCGCCGGCCGTCGCCGAGTTCGCGCGCGCGATCCGCCCCGGCGGCGGCCTGGCGCTGCTCTGGCACATGGAGGACGACGAGCACGAGCCGCCGCCGTGGCAGGTCGAGCTGGGCGAGCTGCTCGAGGGGGCGCGGCCCGACCATCCGTCGTGGACGGAGGGCCACGAGCAAGGCCGCGGCGCGGTCGCCGCCTCCGCCGCCTTCGGGCCGCTGGCCCTCGCCGAGATCCGCCACGAGCGGGCCACGGACCGCGACCGGCTGCTCGCGCAGGTCGCGTCGATGAGCTTCGTCGGCGGCCTGCCGGAGCCGGAGCGCCGCGCGTTCCTGGCGCGCGTCGCGGCCCTGCTCGACCGCCACGGCGTCCGCGAGATCCGCGATGGCCGCGCGCACGACGGTCTGGACGGCGCGCCGCGTCCCTCCGCCGCCGTCCGCTATGACCCGGTGATCGACAGCGAGGAGGCGACGGGATGGCGGACAGCGCGGCACGGACCGGCTACGCGCCGGCGAACGGGCTGAGCATGTACTACGAGGTGCACGGCGAGGGGCAGCCGACGCTCCTGCTGCACGGCGCCTACATGACGATCGACATGATGCAGCCGCTGCTCTCGGGCCTCGCCCGGACGCGGCAGATCATCGCGGTCGAGCAGCAGGGCCACGGGCGGACGGCCGACGTGGACCGGGAGATCACCTACGAGCAGATGGCGGACGACACGGCCGCGCTGATCCGCCACCTGGAGCTCGGCGCGGCGGACGTGATCGGCTACAGCCTCGGCGGCGGCGTCGCGCTGCAGCTGGCGATCCGCCACGGCGAGCTCGTGCGCAAGCTCGTCCTGGCGTCGGCCGGGTACAGCAGCGACGCGATGCCGGCCGTCGCGCTCGAGATGTTCCCGTCGATCACGCCGGAGATGTTCGCCGGGTCCCCGATCGAGCGGGCCTACCTCGAGACCGCGCCCGACCCGGACCACTTCCCCGTGCTGGTGGAGAAGCTCACCCGGCTCGACACCACGCCGTTCGCGTGGCCGGAGGAGGACGTCCGCGCGATCGCCGCGCCGACCCTGATCGTGCTCGGCGACTCCGACGGCGTGCGGCTCGAGCACGCCGTCGACCTGTTCAAGCTGCGCGGCGGCGGCGTGATGGGCGACCTCCAGGGCCTCCCCGCCTCGCAGCTCGCGGTGCTGCCCGGGACCACGCACTTCGTGCCGCCGGGGTCCGGCCTGCTGGACCGGGCCGAGTGGCTGGAGGCGCTGATCCCGCCGTTCCTGGACGCGCCGCTCCCCGAGGCGGGCTGACGTCGCCATGTGCCGCCTGTTCGGACTGCACGCCGGGGCGAGCGACGTGGACGCGACGTTCTGGCTGCTCGACGCCCCGTCCTCGCTCGCCCACCAGAGCCACGCCAACCCCGACGGGTTCGGGCTCGCGACGTTCTGCGCCGCGGGCGAGCCGAGCCTGCTCCGCCGCCCGGTGCGGGCGGCGGACGACGAGGAGTTCGCGCGCCAGGCCCGCGAGACGCACGCCGCCACGTTCCTCGCCCACGTCCGCTACGCCGACACCGGCGAGATCAGCGAGGCCAACACCCACCCGTTCACGCTCGACGGCCGCGTGTTCGCCCACAACGGCGTCGTCGGCTCGCTCGACTGGCTGGACGAGCGGCTCGGCGCGGACCGCGCCCGCGTCGGCGGCGAGACCGACTCGGAGCGCGTGTTCGCGCTCATCACCCAGGCGATCGGCGCGCACGAGGGCGACATCCGCGCCGGGATCGTCGCCGCGACGACCGAGCTCGCGGAGCGCGCCGAGCTCTTCAGCATCAACTTCCTGCTCGCGACGCCCGCGGAGCTCTGGGCGCTCCGCTACCCGGAGCACAACGAGCTGTTCGTGCTCGAGCGCGCGGCGGGCGGCCCGCGCGGCGGCCACCACCTCGACGAGTCCAGCCCCTACGGCACCGTGCGCGTGCGCTCGCTCGAGGGCGCGAGCCGGCCGTTCGTGGTCGTGGCGAGCGAGCCGATGGACGAGGACCCGGGCTGGCAGCCGGTCGCGCCGGGCGAGCTCGTCCGCATCGGCCCCGATCTGACCGTCACCCGCGAGCTGATCCTCCCGGATCCGCCGCGCCGGCCGCTGGTGCTCAGCGGGCGCGCGGTCGAGTCGCAGGCGCAGGAGCACCGCTAGCCGGAGCGCCGGCTCAGACCGGCACGACGCCGTGGCGCTTCCACGGCCGCTCGACGCGCTTGCCCTCGGCGAGCTCGAGCGCGCGGATGATCGCCGGCCGCGTCTCGCGCGGGTCGATCACGTCGTCGACCATGTCGTTCGCGGCCGCGACGTAGACGTCGATCAGCCCGCGGTAGGCCGCGATCAGCTCGGCCTTCTTCGCGACGGGGTCCTCGGCCTCCTCGACCTGCTTGCGGAAGACGATCTCGACCGCGCCCTCCGCGCCCATCACCGAGATCTCCGCGGTCGGCCAGGCGACGATCAGGTCCGGCTCGTACGCGCGCCCGCACATCACGTAGTAGCCCGCGCCGTACGCCTTGCGCAGCACGACGGTGATCTTCGGCACCGTGGCGGCGGCGACCGCGTGCAGCATCTTCGCCCCGTGGCGGATGATCCCCGCCGCCTCGACCTTCGTCCCGACCATGAAGCCGGGCACGTCCTGGAGGAACACGAGCGGGATCCCGAACGCGTTGCAGAGGTTGACGAAGCGGGCGGCCTTGTCGGCGGAGTCGTTGTCGAGGATCCCGCCGAGGTGCTTGGGCTGGTTGGCCACGATCCCGACGGGCCGGCCGCCCATCCGCGCGAGGCAGGTGATGATCGTCCGCGCCCAGGCGCCCTTGACGTCGAGGATCTCGCCGTCGTCCACGATCCGGCGGATCACCTCGTACATGTCGTACGGCTTGCGGTTCGTCTCGGGCAGGACGTCGAGCAGGGCGTCGTCGCCGCGCTCGACCGGGTCGGACGACCGGCCGCACCGGCGGGCGCTCCTCGCAGTGCGACGGGAAGTACGACAGGTACTGCTTCACGACCGCGATGCACTCCTCGTCGTCGGCGACCTCGATGTCGCCGACGCCCGACTTGCGCGTGTGGACCCGCGACCCGCCGAGCTCCTCCTGGGTGACGTCCTCCCCGATCGCGGCGCGCACGAGGTGCGGGCCCGCGAGCGCCATCGAGCCGCGCCCCTTGACCATCGGGACGAAGTCGGCGAGGCCGGGGATGTAGGCGGTGCCCGCCGCGCACGGGCCCATCAGCGCCGCGACCTGCGGGATCACCCCGCTCATCACGACCTCCTCGCGGAACAGGTGGCCGGAGCCGGCGAACAGCGAGCCGACCGCCTCCTGGATCCGCGCGCCCGCCGAGTCGAGCAGCCAGACGAACGGGATCCGGTGGGTCAGGGCGAGCTCGCGCAGGCGCGTGACCTTGAGCTCGCCGGTCATCCCCATCGACCCCGCCATGACCGTGAAGTCGTAGGCGCAGACCGCGACCATCCGCCCGTCGACGCGGCCGTAGCCGGTGATCACGCCGTCGGCGGGCGCGTCGCGGCCCTCCATCGCGCGCTGGGAGAAGTGCGGCTGGGCGTGGATCCCGAGCTCGGTGAACGTCCCGTCGTCGATCAGCAGCGCGATCCGCTCGCGCGCGGTGAGCTTGCCCGCCTCGTGCTGGCGCGCGATCCGCTCCTCGCCGCCGCCGAGCCGCGCGCGGGCGCGCCGCTCGTGCAGGTCCTCGGCGAGCGAGCGCAGGCGGCTCGTGGTGTCGGGTTCGGCGGTCAAGGGTGGGAAGTGGGACGTTCCACTTTCGACTCTATCTCAGCGCCAGTGGGCCCGGGTGTCGACCACGAGCACCGGGCAGGGCGCCTTGCGCTGGACCTGCTCGGAGATCGAGCGGCGCAGCGCGAAGCTCGCGTCCTCGCCCTTGTTGCCGACCACGATCAGCTCCGCGCCGACCTGCGTCGGCGACGGCGCAGAGCGCGTCCGCCGGCGTGCCGAGCACGGCGTGCAGGTGGATCTCGACCGCGAGGCCGGCGATCGCGTCGCGGCCGGCGTCGAGGATCGCCCGGACCCGCGTGGCCGGATCGACGTCGGCCGCGTGCGCGCTGACGAGGTGGAGCGGGAGGCCCGACGAGCCCGCCAGCTCGGCCGCCTGGCGCACGGCCTCCGAGGCCGAGTCCGAGCCGTCCGTGCCGGTGACGATCGCTGCCGTGCTCATCGCCGCCGGCGACGCTACTCGATCGGCGCTCCCGCGGCTAGCGCAGGAGCGGCAGCAGCAGCTCGGCGAGCCGCGGCGCCGGCGCGGGCGCCGCCATCGAGGTGACCTCGATCCCCACGATCTCGGCCGCGCCGGCGAGCTGCGCCAGCACCGCGCGCAGCTGGTCCATCGAGAGCCCGCCCGGCGCCGGGAACGTGCACGGCATCTCGGACGGGTCGAGCACGTCGAGGTCGAGGTGGAGGAAGACCCGCTCGCCGCGCACCGCGCCGGCGACGACGCCCGGCGTGATCGGCGCCAGCCCCGCGCGCTCGAGCTCCTCGCGCTCGGCGGCATCGAGGTCGCGCGCGTCGGAGAGCACGACGCGGGCGGGATCGACGTCGCCGCCGAAGCCGGCGTCCCAGCGCCCGCACGCCGCCGCGAGGCACATCCCGCCGAGATACCCCGACGCGGACGTGTCCGGCGTGTTGAAGTCGCCGTGCGCGTCGAGCCAGACGATCCGCACGCCCGGCTCGCGCCGCACGAGCGCGGGCAGCGTCGACACCGCGATCGTGCAGTCCGACGCGAACAGCACCGGCCGCTCCCCCGCGTCGAGCGCGGCGCCGATCGCCTCCGCCGCGTCCGCGAGGACCGGCGCCGCGTCGCGCAGGTCGTCGCGCCACTGGGCCTCGCGCGGCGCGCCCGGCTCGCCGATCACCGCCGCCTCGACCCCGAGCTGCTCCGCGACCGCCGCGCCGAGCGCCTCCGCCCCGCGCACGCCGTCGCCGGTCCGGTCGGACGTGCGGCCGCGCAGCACCGCGACGCGCGCGGTCACCGGCCGGTCCAGACGGGATCGCGCTTCTCGAAGAACGCGCGCACGCCCTCGTGCATGTCCTCGGTCGAGAACGCGAGCGTCAGCTGCGACTGCAGGAAGGCCAGCGCGTCGGCGAACGCCATGTCCTGCTGGCGGAACATCGCGTCCTTGCCCAGCCGCATCAGGACCGGCGAGCGCGCCGCGAGCCGGGCCGCCCACTCCGCCACCGCCGCGTCGAACTCCGCGGCCGGGACGACCTTGTTGACGATCCCGATCCGCTCGGCCTCCGCGGCGGAGATCTGCTCGCCGAGCAGCAGCAGCTCGTTCGTCTTCTTGCGGCCGACGTTGCGGTAGATCAGCGCCATGATCATGAACGGGAAGACCCCGACGTTGATCTCGGGCGTCCCGAAGCGCACGCCCTCCTTGGCGACGATCAGGTCGCACGCGAGCGCGAGCCCGAGCGCGCCCGGCGAGCACGTGGCCGTTCGCCGCGCACAGCACCGGCTTCCCGAGCTCGCCGATCGCCGCGAAGACCCGCGGGAACCGGGCGCCGACCTCGAAGTGCTTCTCGATCAGCGACAGCTCGGACGCGAAGCCGGCGAGGTTGCCGCCGCTGCTGAAGACCTTGTCGTGGGTCGAGGTGAGCACCACGCAGCGCACCTCGGGATCCGCCTTCGCCGCGGCCAGCGCGGCCAGCACGTCGTCGAGCAGCGCGTCCGACAGCGCGTTCCGGGTCTCCGGCTCGTCCAGGGCGATCGTCGCGACCGGGCCGTCGACGCCGTAGGCGATGTGCGCGAAGTCCATTGCGCGCCGCAGCCTAGACCGCCCGGCACGGACTTGCGACGCCATGTAGATTCCGCGCTAACTACGGGGCGTAGCACGGGAGCTGCGCCCTGACATCGTTCCTTGGAGGGGAAGGCATGGGGAGACGCACAGGCGTCGCGATCGCGACGCTGGCCGCGCTTGCCGTCATCGCACCGGCCGCACAGGCCGCGCGGGAGCCGCTCAACGCGTATCGCGTTGCGCCGACGGCTGACAACAAGTCGGCGCTGGCGCTGGCCGGCTTCGACATGACCGAGGCCGACCACGGCCGCTATCTCGAGATCTACGGGACGGCGCGCCAGGTCGCGGGCCTCAAGCGGGATGAGGGCATCCGCGCGAAGCTGGTCGGGAAGGCGCGCGCCGCCGTCGCGCAGTCCGCGGCCGCGCTGCCGCCGACCGGCAGCGACGCGCAGTTCGACGTGTGGCGCCGCTACGACAAGGTCGCCGGCGACGACAAGGAGCAGTACCTGGAGCTGTACGACCGGCTCGAGGGCGAGAACATCGTCAAGAAGGTCAAGCTCGGCAAGACGACGCTCGGCCGCGACATCATCGCGCTCAAGGTCACGAAGAACGCGAAGACGCGCACCGACAACACGCGTCCGGCCGTCCTCTACAACGCGATGCAGCACGCCCGCGAGTGGCTCGCCGGCGAGACCTGCCGGCGCACGCTCCTGTACTTCACGGAGAACTACGGGCAGGACACGCCGGCGGGCGAGATCGTCACGCCGCTCGTGGACAGCCGCGAGCTGTGGTTCCTGTGCGTGAACAACCCGGACGGCTACGAGTACACGTTCACGCCCGGCAACCGCCTGTGGCGCAAGAACATGGCCGACAACAACGGCAACGGCGTCTTCGGCGAGCTCGGCGACGGCGTCGACCTCAACCGCAACCACGGCACGAACTGGGGCCGCGACAACGAGGGCTCCTCGGACGACGTCACGTCCGAGACCTACCGCGGGACCGCCCCGAACTCCGAGCCGGAGACCAGGGCGTACCGCAAGCTCTGGAACATGGTCGACTTCACGTTCCTGAAGAACGACCACACGGCGGCGGAGCTGCTGCTGTATCCGCAGGGCTTCCAGCAGTACACGCCGACGCCGGACAACGGCATCTTCGAGGCGCTCGCCGGCAACGACGACGAGTCCGCGATCGCCGACAAGGTCTTCAACGAGGACACCGGCGAGTGGGACATCACCGGCGGCCGGTTCGATCCGGACCTCTCCGCCGAGCTCTACATCACCAACGGCGACGCGCTCGACGACGCCTACCGGTCGAAGAAGATCCTCGGCTTCACGCCCGAGGGCTCGACGCCGAACATCCCGAACGTCTCGGGCTTCGAGTTCCAGGACGTCGAGGAGGACATCGAGGCGGAGTTCCAGCGTCACCGGCTGTTCGCGATCGACCTGGCGGAGTCCGCCGACGACCCGGGCAACCCCGTGTCGCACATGGGCAACACCGTGAAGGACTTCTACGTCGACGACTTCGCCGACTCGTACGGGAGCCCGCAGCAGGTGCAGGTCACGGCGAAGCGGTCGCTCGGCGACGTCTCGATCCGCTACCGGATCAACGAGGGCTCGGTGAAGACCGCGGCCACGCGGGAGTTCCGCGGCGGCGAGCGCTACTACCAGGAGCGCGGCGTCTACTACCACCGGCTCCGCGGCACGGTCCGCGGGACGAAGCCGGGTGACGAGGTCGAGGTGTGGTTCACCGGCGGGCGCAAGTCCTCCTCGCACTTCACCTACAACGCGCGGGTGGAGACGGGCGCCGACGTGCTGGTCATGTCCGACGAGAACTACCTCGGCGGCGTGCCGGCGCAGGACCCCGACGGCCCGCACTACCTGACGTACTACACGGACGCGCTCGACGACCTGGGTGTCGACTACGACATCTACGACGTCGAGAAGCGCAACCACCAGGCGCCGGATCCGCTCGGCGTGCTGAGCCACTACGACGCGGTGATCTGGTACACGGGCGACGACTACCTCAGCCGCCTGCCCAACCAGGGCCCGGGCACCGGCACGGCGCGCTACGCGGTCGAGAACATGATCGCGGTGCGGGACTTCCTCAATGAGGGCGGCAAGCTGTTCTACACGGGCCAGAACGCCGGCCAGCAGTACGTGGAGGGCAACGAGTTCCGCAACTTCGGCTTCCCGGAGCCGACGGGCGCGCTCGACCAGCGCGGTCGGCGAGAACGTCTACGAGCCGCAGTTCTGCAACAAGAACGGGGCGGTCAACCCGTCGCCGGAGTTCGACCGGGACGACCCGACGATCTCCGACGGCTGCATCGCCCACAACGACGACTTCCTCCAGTACTACCTGGGGGCCTACATCCGCGCCACGCCCGGCAACACGTACGACGACGAGGCCGGCCATCCGTACCCGCTCACGGGCACGGAGGACGGTCCCTTCGACGGGCTGACGTGGCAGTTCGACGAGACCGGCGCCAACAACCAGGCGACGTCGGCGACCTTCGTGGTCACCTCGTCGATCCTGGATCCGGAGCGGTATCCGCTGTACGCGGACTCCAGCAGCGCGGCCTCCTGGCTGCGTCCGGGCGCGGCGCCGTTCGACCCCTACAGCGGCACGCAGTACATGGCCGCCGGGGCGGACAGCCTCGCGTACAAGCGGTTCGGCAAGACGCTCGACCTCACCGGCGCCGCGGCGCCCAGCCTGAACTTCAAGTTCTCGGCTGACCTCGAGGACCAGTGGGACTTCGCGGTGCTCGAGGTGCGGGACGTCACGACGGATCCGAACTCGGACGCGTGGACCACGCTCGCCGAGGCGGACACGGACGGCGCCGGGCCGGACACGAGCCTGACCGCGCTGGAGGACGGCGAGCTGCCGGGCGGCGACAGCTGCCCGTCGGGCCTCGCGAGCGGGGACGGCGCGCCGCACCCGTTCCTCCTGCACTACCTGTCCGAGGACTGCGCGTCGGGCGGGACGACGGGCGAGTTCAACCGGTTCACCGGGTCGACCGGCGGCTGGACGGACTGGACCGCGGACCTGTCGGCCTACGCCGGCAAGAAGGTCGACGTCCGGATCTCGATCATCACGGACTGGGGCACGCTGGGCCTCGGCGCGTGGGTCGACGACTGGACGCTGACCGACGGCGCCACGCAGCTCGAGTTCAACGACTTCGAGCAGCCGCTGGACGCCACGTGGCAGGTCGGGCCGCCGCCGGCGGGCACCGACAGCCCGGTCAACGGCTGGACCCAGCAGGGCGCGGAGTTCAGCGAGGGCGGCGTCGTCACGACCGACGACACCGTCTACAGCGGATTCGGCTTCGAGGGGATCAACGAGTCCGCCCGGAGCGAGTTCCTGCGCCGCACGCTCGTCCACCTCGGCCTCCTGGCGGATGAGCCCGCCGCGGCGGCCGGTGGCGGGCAGGCGGCGGCGCCCGGCGTCGCGAACACCCAGACGGTCGCCGCGACGAAGCGCAGCCGCGCCTACGCCAAGTTGAAGGCGGGCAAGCTGCGGATCGACGCCAAGGGCCGCGTGAAGGTGCGGATCGCCGGCGCCGGTGACGCCGGCGCCGTCGCGAAGGGCCGGCTGCGGCTCCTCCGCGGCGCGAAGCAGGTCGGGGCGGCGCGCTTCAGCGTCGCGGCCGGCCAGACGAAGCAGGTGCGCGTGAAGGTCGCCCGCTCCGCCCGCCGCGCCGTCGCGCGCGGCAAGGCGGTCACGGCGACGCTGAGCGCCAAGGGCACGGACTCCTCGGGCGCGAGCATCGCGGCGCGCGCGGCGGTCCGTCTGACCCGCTAGGACGCCCGGCCAGGCCGGGGTTGCCATCGAAAGTGGGAAGTCCTACTGTCCACTTTCATGGGAACCCCGGCCGCCGACGTCCTCAAGCCCGACTTCGCCGCCTCGCGGCGGCACTTCATCTTCACGGAGGAGCACGACCGCCTGCGCGAGTCGATCCACGCCTTCGTGACCAAGGAGCTGGCGCCGCACGCCGACGAGTGGGAGGAGACCACGTTCCCGGACTCCGTCTTCACGCGCATGGGCGAGCTCGGGCTGCTCGGCCTGTCCTATCCCGAGGAGTACGGCGGCCAGGGCGGCGACTACTTCTGCAACCTGGTGCTCGCCGAGGAGCTGGTCCACTCGCGCTCGGGCGGCCTGGCGATGGGCGTCGCCGTCCACACCGACATGGCGACCCCGCCGGTCCACCTGTTCGGCACCGAGGAGCAGAAGCAGCGCTACCTCGTGCCCGCGATCGCCGGGGAGAAGATCAGCTGCCTCGGGATCACCGAGCCCGACGCCGGCTCGGACGTCGCCGCGATCCGCACCCACGCGGTCCGCGAGGGCGACGAGTGGGTGATCAACGGCGCGAAGACCTACATCACCAACGGGCACCGGGCCGACTTCATCGTGCTCGTGGCGAAGACGGACCGCGAGGCCGGGCACGACGGGATCAGCCTGTTCCTCGTCGACATGGACCTCCCGGGCGTGATCCGCGAGCAGCGGCTCGAGAAGCTCGGCATGCACGCGTCCGACACCGCGCTGCTCGCCTTCCAGGACGTCCGCGTGCCCGCCGGCGCGCTGCTCGGCGAGCTCGGCAAGGGCTTCTACCACATCATGTGGGAGCTCCAGGGCGAGCGGCTGATCGGCGCCGCCGGGTGCGTCGCGGCCGCCCAGCGCTCGTTCGACGTGACGCTGCGAGTACGCGATGGAGCGCCAGGCGTTCGGCCGCAGCATCGGCCGCTTCCAGGTCACGCGCCACAAGTTCGCCGAGATGGCGACGCAGATCGAGGCGGCGCGCCAGCTCGTCTACACGACCGCGTGGCGGTTCGCGAACGGCGAGTACCCCGTGCGCGAGATCTCGATGGCCAAGCTGAACGCCGCGCGCGTCGCCTGCGACGTGACCGACGAGTGCCTGCAGATCCACGGCGGCGCGGGCTACATGAAGGAGTTCGGGATCGAGCGCGCGTGGCGCGACATGCGGCTCAACCGGATCGGCGCCGGCACGGACGAGATCATGCTCGACGTGATCGGCCGCAGCTACGGGCTCTAGCGCCGGGCGACGTAGGACACGACGAGCGCGTGCCCGCGGCGCGGGACGCGCACGCGTGACCGTGCGGCGCGCGAGCGCGGGGTCGAGCCCGGACGCGTAGCCGCCGGAGGTGGTCACCGCGCGCTGCGCGGCGCCGCGCACGACCATCGCGTAGCCCGCCTGCTCGTACACGCCCGGCGTCCCGCCGGGGCCGAGCGGCGCGCGCGAGAAGGCGGAGAGCTGGAACGTGTCGCCCGGCCGGGCGGCGACGCGCATCCGCACGCCGCGCGCGGTCGGCGTGAACGCGAAGCGCACCTTGTGCTTGCGCAGCAGGCGGCCGCTCGCGTCGCGGTACTCGCCCCGCATCCGCAGCGTGCGCCCGTCGCGCCAGATCGACTGGGCGACCGGGAACCCGGCGCCGCGCCGGGTCAGCAGCACCGGGCCGGCGGAGTCGGCGCCGGACGTCGTCCGCGGGCGCGGCGGCAGCAGGTCGCGCCACGACCCGTCGCGCCGGCGGAGCTTCGCGGCCACGACGCCGAAGTCGTAGCGCAGGTCGGCGTTGCCGCGCTCCGAGCGCACCGCGGCCCAGACGCGCCGCGACCGGACGATCGCGAACGAGCCCGGGCCGTGCGGCTGGAGCGTCACGGGCGGGGACCACGGCAGGCCGCCGCGGCGCGGCAGCCCGCCGGCGTCGCGCGCCGCCCACGCGACCGCCATCGCGGTGAGGTTCTGGTACGACGGGAACGTGAAGTACGGGTCGACCGCGCTCGGCGGCAGCGGCCCGCCGTCGCGCAGCAGCGGCAGCGTCATCAGCTGCCCGCCGCTGGTCAGGTGCCGCGCGCGCAGGCGCGCGACGGCCGCGTCGACGATCCCGCGCGCCTCGCGCCGCGGCAGCAGCCCGGCGCGGCCGGCGCGGGCGGCGGCCGCCGCGGCGAACCCGAGCGCCCACGCCTGCTCCTGCGAGCGGCCCCAGTACGCCAGGTCGCCGTCGGGCGCCATCGCGACCTCGAGCCCGCGCAGCATCTGCCGGGCGGTCCGCCGCGCGGCCTTCGAGCGGGCGCCGCGCGGCAGCAGCGTGAGCGCGCGCACGTAGTACGCGGCCGTGAGCGCCTGGTAGGCGGGCGGGTTGCGCGGCGGGTCCGAGAGCGAGACGAAGCGCCGCCCCGCGCGGACGGAGCGGAAGTCGCGCGCGGCGGCCGGCACGCCGCGGTTGAGCAGCCGCCGCACCCGCCGGGCGGCGTCGCGCCGGTCCGCGAGCACGGTCCCCGGCCCGCCGCCGGGCACGTCGGTGCGCAGCAGCTCGAGCACCGCGACCGCCTCGACGAGCGCCTTGTTGTCGCGGTAGCGCCCGCTGCGCTCCAGCCGCTCGTAGTGGACCGCGGACAGCCAGGCGCGCCATGCGGGGAGCGCGGCGGCCACGACGGGATCGGCGGCGTGGCGGGCCGTCGCGATCCGGTAGGACGCCGCGAAGGCGGCGTTCTCGAACACCGACTGCAGCGGCAGCCCGGCGGGCCCGGGCAGCTCGTGCGGCTGCGTGGCGAGCCACGACAGCGCCCGCACGGCCGACGCGCGCCCGGCCGGGCCGGGGCGCGAGAGCAGCGTCGCGTAGGCGTACATGGCCTCGCCGTAGCGGATCCCGGAGAAGCCGGTCATCGGGTCGACGAGCGCGCCGGTGGCGCTCTGCGTGGCCTCCCACGGCGCCAGCGTGGCCGCGGCGTAGCCGTCCAGCCCCTGTGCCGCCGCGGCGGCGGGCAGGAGCGCCAGGACCGCGAGCGCGGCGACGAGCGTTCGTCGGAACACGGCGGTCCACGGTACGAGGCCGGTGGGCGGATCGCGACGGGTGGGCACCGCCGTGTTGCAGAATCAGGCGCTCAACCGCTGAACGAGGAGGAGACCATGGGCGTGCTGGACGACAAGGTGGCGATCGTCACCGGATCGGCGCGCGGTATCGGCCGCGCGACCGCCGAGCTGCTCTCCGAGCAGGGGGCGAAGGTCGTCATCAACGACCTCGACGCCGACCTCGCGGCCGAGACCGCGGGGGAGATCGCGGGCGAGACCGTCGTCTTCGGGGGCGACCTGACCAAGCCGGGCGCGCCGGACGCGCTCGTCCAGAGCGCGATCGACGCCTGGGGCAAGATCGACATCATCGTCAACAACGCCGGCTACACGAGCGACGCGCCGATCCACAAGCTCTCCGACGACGCCTTCCAGCGCATGCTCGACATCCACACCGTCGTCCCCTTCCGCGTCATCCGCGCCGCCGCGCCGCACCTGCGCGAGCCGGCCAAGGTCGAGCGCGAGGAGGGCCGCGAGGTGTTCCGCAAGATCGTCAACGTCTCCTCGATCTCCGGCACGATGGGCAACGCCGGGCAGGCCAACTACGCGGCCGGCAAGTCCGGCGTCGTCGGCCTGACCAAGACGCTTGCCAAGGAATGGGGCCAGTTCAAGATCAACGTCAACGCGGTCGCGTTCGGCTGGATCGAGACGCGGCTGACCGCCTCCAAGGTCGAGGAGAACCAGATGGAGATCGACGGCGAGAAGGTCCAGCTCGGGATCCCGGACCAGATGCGCGCATGGCGGCGATGCTCATCCCGCTCGGCCGCTCCGGCACGCCCGAGGAGGCCGCGGGCGGCGTCTTCTTCCTCTGCTCGCCGTGGTCGAACTTCGTCCACGGGCAGGTGCTCAACATCACCGGCGGGCAGTTCACCGGCATGACGACATGAGGCTCGTCAAGCCATCGGCCGAGGAGCGCGACACCCCGCGCGGGATCATCGGGGGATCGGAGATCTCGCAGGCGACGACGGGCGCGACGAACCTCTTCATGGGCCGCTTCCGGGTCCCGGCGGGCGCGCAGTCGCGCCCGCACTACCACGACAACTGCGAGAGCGCGCTCTACATGCTCGCGGGCAGCATCGAGATCCGCTGGGGCGACCACCTCGAGGAGCACCTGATCGTCGAGCCCGGGGACATGCTCTACGTGCCCCCGCGCCAGACCCACGTGGTCGTCAACCGCTCGGCGACGGAGCCGGCGGAGTACGTGGTGGCGCGGGACTCGCCGACGGAGGACTCGGTCGAGGTCCCGTGGGCGGGCGGAGCGTGATCGCGCAGCCGCTGAAGTAGGCGCCGGCCGGCGACGCGAGGTAGGCCACCAGCTCGGCGGTCGCCGCGTCGTCGCCGCCCTGCAGCACGGCGACGGGCCGGATGCCGTGCGGCGACCACTCGATCGAGAGCGTCCGGGCCAGGTTCTCCAGCCCGGCGCGCGCGGCGGCGCGGTGGGCGTCGCCGGGGGCCGGCGCGAGCAGGACGATCAGTCCCGGCCCGGGCGGGAGCATGGTGGCGCGGATCGCGTCCCACGCGTCGTCGAGCGCCGCGCGCACGCCGTCCGCGTCGCGCGGCTCCGCCGCGGCGTGGACGAGCGCGTCGGCGCCCTCCCCCGCGCCGAGCGCGCGGAGCCGCGCGGCGACGGCGTCCGGCACGGCGCCGCTCAGCGTGATCCCGGCGCCCGCCAGGAGCCCCGGCCGGAGCACCAGCGGCGGGGCCACTACTCCTCGAGCGCCGCGTAGAGCACCTTGACGTGCCCGAAGATCTCGTCGGCGACGGCCTGCTGCTGGTCGATCGTCGGCTCGGCGACCGGCTCCCAGCGCATCGCGTCGCCGAAGCGGACCGTGACCTTCGGGAACTGCAGCCGCTTCCAGTTGCGCACCTGGTTGGAGCCGTGGATCGCGACCGGGACCACCGGCGCGCCGGACTCGAGCGCGAGCCGCCCGACGCCGCGCTTGGGCTTCTCCGACAGCGCCCCGCTGCGCGAGCGGCCGCCCTCCATGTACATGACGATCGCGCCGCCGTTGCCGAGGATCCCGTTCGCCGTGTCGAACGCCTCGTCGTCCTGGTAGCCGCGCCGGACGGGGAACACGCCGCCGGGGCTGAAGATGTACTGCATCGGCGGCTTGAACAGCTGCGACTTGGCCATGAAGCGGACGCGGCGCCGGATCGCCGAGCCGGCGAAGAAGTGGTCCATGAAGCTCGCGTGGTTCGGCGCGAGGATCACCGGCCCGCCCGGCGGGACCTTCTCGGCGCCGTACGCGCGCGTGCGGAAGAACGTCCACGCCAGCAGCGACGTGACGGTCCGCGTGGCCTCGTAGACCCAGTTCGGCTCACGCGTCCGCGACCGCGCGTGGAACTGGTCGAAGAACTCCTTCGGGCGCGGGTCCTTGTAGACCTGGGCGCGGATCGGCGCGAGGTCGGGGGGCGTCGTGGCCACGCCCGGAAGATATCGTCCCCGCTCCTGATCCGGACGAGCCGAGGAGCAGCCGCGTGGCGAACGTCGAGGCCCACATCACGGGCACCGTGTGGAAGATCGAGGTCAAGGTCGGCGACACCGTCGAGGAGGGCGACTCCGTGGTGATCGTCGAGTCGATGAAGATGGAGATGCCGGTCGAGGCGGAGGAGCCCGGGACCGTCACCGAGATCCGCTGCGAGGAGGGCCAGGCCGTCTCTGAGGGCGACGTGCTCGTCGTGCTCTCCTAGATGGAGACGCTCGCCGGGGGCAAGCTGCGGGTCGACGAGCCCGCCCCGCACGTCGTCCGCGTGACGATCGACAGCCCGGCGAAGCGCAACGCGCTCGACCACGAGATCCTCGACGCGCTCGCCGGGCTGGTGCCGCGGCTCGCCGCGCGCTGCCTGGTGATCACCGGCACCGGCCGGGTGTTCTCCGCGGGCTACGACATCGCCGCGCTCCCCCAGGACGACTTCCCCCGCGCGGCCGAGGCGATCGTCGCGCACCCGTTCGCGTCGGCGATCGAGGCGGTCGACGCCTTCCCGTTCCCGGTCCTCGCGGCGCTCAACGGCCACGCGATCGGCGGCGGGCTCGAGCTCGCGCTCTCGTGCGACCTGCGCGTCTGCAGCGCCGAGGCGCGGCTCGGGATGCCGCCGGCGCGCCTCGGCCTCGTGTACTCCCACACCGGGCTGCGCAAGTTCGTCGACGCGGTCGGCGCGCCGCGTACGCGCGAGCTGTTCTTCACCGCCCGCGCGGTGAGCGCGGATGAGGCGCTCGGCTGGGGGCTCGTGGGCGAGGTCGTGCCGGCCGCGGACGTCGCCGCCCGCGCGGTCGAGCTCGCGGCGGAGATCGCCGCCAACGCGCCGCTGTCGCTCGCCGGCAACAAGCGGGTGATCCGCGAGCTGCTCGCGGCCGAGGGCGCGCTGGACCCGGCTGTCGAGGCCGAGCTCGTCGCGCTGCGCGACGCATGCTTCGCGTCGGAGGACTTCCTCGAGGGCGTGCGGGCGTTCGCGCGAGAAGCGCCCGCCGCGCTGGCACGGGCGCTGACCAGCGTCCGCGTCACACTGGAGGGGTGCGCCGCCTCGTGCCCGTCCTGCTCGCGGCCGCGCTCCTCGCGCCTGGCGCGGCGGAAGCGGCCCAGATCGACCCGGTCTCCCAGGTCGCTCCCGCGATCGATCCGCCGATCGCCTGGCAGCGATCGGTCGCGGTCGGCAAGCCGTTCGCCGGGCGGTTGTCCGGCGGCGTCCAGCTGCCCGCCGAGGGACGCGACTTCTGGACCTACGACTGGGGCCTGAAGGCCTCCCCGAACCGGTCCTGGCGGCGCTGGGGGACGAACCGGCTGATCCGGACGCTGCTCGACGTGCTCGACGCCTACCGGGCCACGAACCCGGGCGCGCCGCGGGTCGGGATCGCCGACCTGTCGCGCGTCAACGGCGGCCGCTTCGGGGCGAACTTCGGCGGGCTCGGCCACGCCTCGCACCAGAACGGGCTCGACGCCGACGTGCTCTACCCGCGCACGGACCGGTTCGAGCGCCGCGCCTGGACGCCTGACCTCGTCGACCGGCGGCTCTCCCAGCGGCTGCTCGACGCGTTCGTGGCCGCGGGGGCGACCGACGTGTTCGTCGGCCCGGGCCTCGGGCTGCACGGGCCGCGCGACGTCGTGATGGAGCTCGTCCACCACGACGACCACATGCACGTGCGGATCCGCTAGCCTCGCGCGCGACGTAGGACACGACGAGGGCGTGCCCGCGGCGCGGGACGCGCACGGTGACCGTGCGGCGCGCGAGCGCGGGGTCGAGCCCGGACGCGTAGCCGCCGGAGGTGGTCACCGCGCGCTGCGCGGCGCCGCGCACGACCATCGCGTAGCCCGCCTGCTCGTACACGCCCGGCGTCCCGCCGGGGCCGAGCGGCGCGCGCGAGAAGGCGGAGAGCTGGAACGTGTCGCCCGGCCGGGCGGCGACGCGCATCCGCACGCCGCGCGCGGTCGGCGTGAACGCGAACCGCACCTTGTGCTTGCGCAGCAGGCGGCCGCTCGCGTCGCGGTACTCGCCCCGCATCCGCAGCGTGCGCCCGTCGCGCCAGATCGACTGGGCGACCGGGAAGCCGGCGCCGCGCCGGGTCAGCAGCACCGGGCCGGCGGAGTCGGCGCCGGACGTCGTCCGCGGGCGCGGCGGCAGCAGGTCGCGCCACGACCCGTCGCGCCGGCGCAGCTTCGCGGCCACGACGCCGAAGTCGTAGCGCAGGTCGGCGTTGCCGCGCTCCGAGCGCACCGCGGCCCAGACGCGCCGCGACCGGACGATCGCGAACGAGCCGGGGCCGTGCGGCTGGAGCGTCACGGGCGGGGACCACGGCAGGCCGCCGCGGCGCGGCAGCCCGCCGGCGTCGCGCGCCGCCCACTCGACCGCCATCGCCGTGAGGTTCTGGTACGACGGGAACGTGAAGTACGGGTCGACCGCGCTCGGCGGCAGCGGCCCGCCGTCGCGCAGCAGTGGCAGCGTCATCAGCTGCCCGCCGCTGGTCAGGTGCCGCGCGCGCAGGCGCGCGACGGCCGCGTCGACGATCCCGCGCGCCTCGCGTCGCGGCAGCAGCCCGGCGCGGCCGGCGCGGGCGGCGGCCGCCGCGGCGAACCCGAGCGCCCACGCCTGCTCCTGCGAGCGGCCCCAGTACGCCAGGTCGCCGTCGGGCGCCATCGCGACCTCGAGCCCGCGCAGCATCTGGCGGGCGGTCCGCCGCGCGGCCTTCGAGCGGGCGCCGCGCGGCAGCAGCGTGAGCGCGCGCACGTAGTACGCGGCCGTGAGCGCCTGGTAGGCGGGCGGGTTGCGCGGCGGGTCCGAGAGCGAGACGAAGCGCCGCCCCGCGCGGACGGAGCGGAAGTCGCGCGCGGCGGCCGGCACGCCGCGGTTGAGCAGCCGCCGCACCCGCCTGGCGGCGTCGCGCCGGTCCGCGAGCACGGTCCCCGGCCCGCCGCCGGGCACGTCGGTGCGCAGCAGCTCGAGCACCGCGACCGCCTCGACGAGCGCCTTGTTGTCGCGGTAGCGCCCGCTGCGCTCCAGCCGCTCGTAGTGGACCGCGGACAGCCAGGCGCGCCACGCGGGCAGCGCGGCGGCCACGACGGGATCGGCGGCGTGGCGGGCCGTCGCGATCCGGTAGGACGCCGCGAAGGCGGCGTTCTCGAACACCGACTGCAGCGGCAGCCCGGCGGGGCCGGGCAGCTCGTGCGGCTGCGTGGCGAGCCACGACAGCGCCCGCACGGCCGACGCGCGCCCGGCCGGGCCGGGCCGCGAGAGCAGCGTCGCGTAGGCGTACATCGCCTCGCCGTAGCGGATCCCGGAGAAGCCGGTCATCGGGTCGACGAGCGCGCCGGTGGCGCTCTGGCGTGGCCTCCCACGGCGCCAGCGTGGCCGCGGCGTAGCCGTCCAGCCCCTGTGCCGCCGCGGCGGCGGGCAGGAGCGCCAGGACCGCGAGCGCGGCGACGAGCGGTTCGTCGGAACACGGCGGTCCACGGTACGAGGCCGGTGGGCGGATCGCGACGGGTGGGCACCGCCGTGTTGCAGAATCAGGCGCTCAACCGCTGAACGAGGAGGAGACCATGGGCGTGCTGGACGACAAGGTGGCGATCGTCACCGGATCGGCGCGCGGTATCGGCCGCGCGACCGCCGAGCTGCTCTCCGAGCAGGGGGCGAAGGTCGTCATCAACGACCTCGACGCCGACCTCGCGGCCGAGACCGCGCGGCGAGATCGCGGGCGAGACCGTCGTCTTCGGCGGCGACCTGACCAAGCCCGGCGCGCCGGACGCGCTCGTCCAGAGCGCGATCGACGCCTGGGGCAAGATCGACATCATCGTCAACAACGCCGGCTACACGATCGACGCGCCGATCCACAAGCTCTCCGACGACGCCTTCCAGCGCATGCTCGACATCCACACCGTCGTCCCCTTCCGCGTCATCCGCGCCGCCGCGCCGCACCTGCGCGAGCCGGCCAAGGTCGAGCGCGAGGAGGGCCGCGAGGTGTTCCGCAAGATCGTCAACGTCTCCTCGATCTCCGGCACGATGGGCAACGCCGGGCAGGCCAACTACGCGGCCGGCAAGTCCGGCGTCGTCGGCCTGACCAAGACGCTTGCCAAGGAATGGGGCCAGTTCAAGATCAACGTCAACGCGGTCGCGTTCGGCTGGATCGAGACGCGGCTGACCGCCTCCAAGGTCGAGGAGAACCAGATGGAGATCGACGGCGAGAAGGTCCAGCTCGGGATCCCGGACCAGCTGCGTGGCATGGCCTCGATGCTGATCCCGCTCGGCCGCTCCGGCACGCCGGAGGAGGCCGCGGGCGGCGTCTTCTTCCTCTGCTCGCCGTGGTCGAACTTCGTCCACGGGCAGGTGCTCAACATCACCGGCGGGCAGTTCACCGGCATGACGACATGAGGCTCGTCAAGCCATCGGCCGAGGAGCGCGACACCCCGCGCGGGATCATCGGGGGATCGGAGATCTCACAGGCGACGACGGGCGCGACGAACCTCTTCATGGGCCGCTTCCGCGTCCCGGCGGGCGCGCAGTCGCGCCCGCACTACCACGACAACTGCGAGAGCGCGCTCTACATGCTCGCGGGCAGCATCGAGATCCGCTGGGGCGACCACCTCGAGGAGCACCTGGTCGTCGAGCCCGGGGACATGCTCTACGTGCCCCCGCGCCAGACCCACGTGGTCGTCAACCGCTCGGCGACGGAGCCGGCGGAGTACGTGGTGGCGCGGGACTCGCCGACGGAGGACTCGGTCGAGGTCCCGTGGGCGGGCGGAGCGTGATCGCGCAGCCGCTGAAGTAGGCGCCGGCCGGCGACGCGAGGTAGGCCACCAGCTCGGCGGTCGCCGCGTCGTCGCCGCCCTGCAGCACGGCGACCGGCCGGATGCCGTGCGGCGACCACTCGATCGAGAGCGTCCGGGCCAGGTTCTCCAGCCCGGCGCGCGCGGCGGCGCGGTGGGCGTCGCCGGGCGCCGGCGCGAGCAGGACGATCAGCCCCGGCCCGGGCGGGAGCATGGTGGCGCGGATCGCGTCCCACGCGTCGTCGAGCGCCGCGCGCACGCCGTCGGCGTCGTCGCGGCGGCGCCGCGGCGTGGACGAGCACGTCGGCGCCCTCCCCCGCGCCGAGCGCGCGGAGCCGCGCGGCGACGGCGTCCGGGACGGCGCCGCTCAGCGTGATCCCGGCGCCCGCCAGGAGCCCCGGCCGGAGCACTAGCGGCGGGGCCACTACTCCTCGAGCGCCGCGTAGAGCACCTTGACGTGCCCGAAGATCTCGTCGGCGACGGCCTGCTGCTGGTCGATCGTCGGCTCGGCGACCGGCTCCCAGCGCATGGCGTCGCCGAAGCGGACGGTGACCTTCGGGAACTGCAGCCGCTTCCAGTTGCGCACCTGGTTGGAGCCGTGGATCGCGACCGGGACCACCGGCGCGCCGGACTCGAGCGCCAGCCGCCCGACGCCGCGCTTGGGCTTCTCGGACAGCGCCCCGCTGCGCGAGCGGCCGCCCTCCATGTACATGACGATCGCGCCGCCGTGGCCGAGGATCCCGTTCGCGGTGTCGAACGCCTCGTCGTCCTGGTAGCCGCGCCGGACGGGGAACACGCCGCCGGGGCTGAAGATGTACTGCATCGGCGGCTTGAACAGCTGCGACTTGGCCATGAAGCGGACGCGGCGCCGGATCGCCGAGCCGGCGAAGAAGTGGTCCATGAAGCTCGCGTGGTTCGGCGCGAGGATCACCGGCCCGCCCGGCGGGACCTTCTCGGCGCCGTACGCGCGCGTGCGGAAGAACGTCCACGCCAGCAGCGACGTGACCGTCCGCGTGGCCTCGTAGACCCAGTTCGGCTCGCGCGTCCGCGACCGCGCGTGGAACTGGTCGAAGAACTCCTTCGGGCGCGGGTCCTTGTAGACCTGGGCGCGGATCGGCGCGAGGTCGGGGGGCGTCGTGGCCACGCCCGGAAGATATCGTCCCCGCTCCTGATCCGGACGAGCCGAGGAGCAGCCGCGTGGCGAACGTCGAGGCCCACATCACGGGCACCGTGTGGAAGATCGAGGTCAAGGTCGGCGACACCGTCGAGGAGGGCGACTCCGTGGTGATCGTCGAGTCGATGAAGATGGAGATGCCGGTCGAGGCGGAGGAGCCCGGGACCGTCACCGAGATCCGCTGCGAGGAGGGCCAGGCCGTCTCCGAGGGCGACGTGCTCGTCGTGCTCTCCTAGATGGAGGCGCTCGCCGGGGGCAAGCTGCGGGTCGACGAGCCCGCCCCGCACGTCGTCCGCGTGACGATCGACAGCCCGGCGAAGCGCAACGCGCTCGACCACGAGATCCTCGACGCGCTCGCCGGGCTGGTGCCGCGGCTCGCCGCGCGCTGCCTGGTGATCACCGGCACCGGCCGGGTGTTCTCCGCCGGCTACGACATCGCCGCGCTCCCGCAGGACGACTTCCCGCGCGCGGCCGAGGCGATCGTCGCGCACCCGTTCGCGTCGGCGATCGAGGCGGTCGACGCCTTCCCGTACCCGGTGCTGGCGGCGCTCAACGGCCACGCGATCGGCGGCGGGCTCGAGCTCGCGCTCTCGTGCGACCTGCGCGTCTGCAGCGCCGAGGCGCGGCTCGGGATGCCGCCGGCGCGGCTCGGCCTCGTGTACTCCCACACCGGGCTGCGCAAGTTCGTCGACGCGGTCGGCGCGCCGCGCACGCGCGAGCTGTTCTTCACCGCCCGCGCGGTGAGCGCCGGCGAGGCGCTCGGCTGGGGGCTCGTGGGCGAGGTCGTGCCGGCCGCGGACGTCGCCGCCCGCGCGGTCGAGCTCGCGGCGGAGATCGCCGCCAACGCGCCGCTGTCGCTCGCCGGCAACAAGCGGGTGATCCGCGAGCTGCTCGCGGCCGAGGGCGCGCTGGACCCGGCCGTCGAGGCCGAGCTCGTCGCGCTGCGCGACGCGTGCTTCGCGTCGGAGGACTTCCTCGAGGGCGTGCGGGCGTTCGCGGAGAAGCGCGCGCCGCGCTGGCACGGGCGCTGACCAGCGTCCGCGTCACACTGGAGGGGTGCGCCGCCTCGTGCCCGTCCTGCTCGCGGCCGCGCTCCTCGCGCCAGGCGCGGCGGAAGCGGCCCCGATCGACCCGGTCTCCCAGGTCGCTCCCGCGATCGATCCGCCGATCGCCTGGCAGCGCTCGGTCGCGGTCGGCAAGCCGTTCGCCGGGCGGTTGTCCGGCGGCGTCCAGCTGCCCGCCGAGGGACGCGACTTCTGGACCTACGACTGGGGCCTGAAGGCCTCCCCCAACCGGTCCTGGCGGCGCTGGGGGACGAACCGGCTGATCCGCACGCTGCTCGACGTGCTCGACGCCTACCGGGCCACGAACCCGGGCGCGCCGCGGGTCGGGATCGCGGACCTGTCGCGCGTCAACGGCGGCCGCTTCGGCGCGAACTTCGGCGGGCTCGGCCACGCCTCGCACCAGAACGGGCTCGACGCCGACGTGCTCTACCCGCGCACGGACCGGCTCGAGCGCCGCGCCTGGACGCCGGGCCTCGTCGACCGGCGGCTCTCCCAGCGGCTGCTCGACGCGTTCGTGGCGGCGGGGGCGACCGACGTGTTCGTCGGCCCGGGCCTCGGGCTGCACGGGCCGCGCGACGTCGTGATGGAGCTCGTCCACCACGACGACCACATGCACGTGCGGATCCGCTAGCGCAGGGGGCGGAACTCAGTGCGCGTCGCCTATGTCTCGCGATGCGAGAGAAACGCGACATCGGTCTCGCGATCGCGGCACTGGCCGGCCGGCAAGGCGGCGTCATCGGGATCGGACAGTTGCTCGCGGCGGGGCTGACGCGGGCCGCCGTCTCGCGACGGGTCGCCGCGGGCCTCCTGCATCCGCTCCAGCGCGGCGTGTACGCGGTCGGGCACCGCGACCTCGGCGCCCGCGGCCGGCGCTGGGCGGCGGTGCTCGCGTACGCACCGGACGGCGTCCTCAGCGACCGCACCGCCGCGGCGGCGTACGGCTGGCTGAGCGGCGGAGGGATGCTGCACGTCACCGTCCCCGCGACCGGCCGACGACCGCGGGACGGCGTCCGGCTGCATCGCCGGCGGCTCGCCTCCGACGAGATCACCCGCCTCGACGGCCTGCCGATCACCACGCCGGCGCGCACGCTGCTCGACCTCGCGATCGCGCTGCCCGCGCCGCGGCTGATCACCGTCATCAGCCGCGCCGAGCAACAGCGGATGCTCGACTTCGCGGACCTCCAGGCGCTCCTGCGGCGCCATCGCGGCCGCGCAGGCTCCCGCGGCATGCAGGCAGCGCTCGCCCGCTACGGCGGACCGCGCGACACACGGAGTGAGCTCGAGGAGCTGATCGCCGAGCTGTGCGACCGTCACCGCGTCGAGCCACCGGCGCACAACGTCGTCATCGAAGGCCACGTCCGCGACTTCGCGTGGCCCGCCAGACGGCTGGTGGTGGAGGGCGACTCGTTCACGTGGCACCGCACGCCCACGGCCCTGGATGCCGACCGCGAGCGCGACCTCACGCTCGTGCTGTCCGGCTGGCGCGCACTGCGCTTCACGTATCACCAGGTCACGCGCCGTCCCGCCTGGGTCGAGCGCGGCGATCCGCGCGGCGCTCGCGACCCGCTAGCGGTTGGTGCAGAGGCAGACGAGCTTGTCGCCGCGCTCGAGCTCCCCGATCCCGGGATCGTCGAAGCGCAGCACCTCCGGCCCGCGCACGACGGCGATGATCGGCGCGTCGGTCGCGAAGCTGCCGAGCCGCTTGCCGGACTCCTCGTCCCCGACCTCGCGCTCGGTGATGTCGAGGCCCTCGCCGACCGAGAGCAGGTCCTCCAGCACGGCGACGATCCGCGGGCTCTTGATCGCGTGCCCGAGCAGCCGCCCGGCCGCGCCCGACGACACGACGACCGAGTCGGCGCCGCCCTGGCGCAGCAGGTGCGCGTTCTCCTCCTCGCGCACCGAGGCGACGATCCGCGCGCCCGGGTTGAGCTCGCGGGCGGTGAGCGTGATCAGCACCGCGCTGTCGTCGCGGTCCGGCGCGACGATCACGGCGGCGGCGTCGCGCACGCCCGCCGCCTCGAGCACGGCCGCGGAGCTCGCGTCGCCGACGACGCCCGCGTAGCCCGCGCGCTTCGCCTCCTCGATCGCGGCGTCGTGCTCGTCGATCACGACGATCTCGCCGGGGTCGTGCCCGTGCGCGAGCACGGTCTCGATGGCGGTGCGCCCCTTGACGCCGTAGCCGCAGACGATGGTGTGGTCCTGCAAGGTCCGCCTCCAGTTGCGCTCGCGGTATGCGGTGCGGGTCCGCTCGGCCAGCACCTCGAGCGTGGTCGACACCAGGATGACGAGGAAGAGCACGCCGGCGGGCATCACGACGAGCACGTTGACCAGCCGCGCGCCGTCGCTGACCGGCGTGATGTCGCCGTACCCCGTCGAGGTCACGCTGACGGCGCCGAAGTAGAGCGCGTCGAGCGCGTCGATCTCGCCGCCGCTGCCGTCGCGGAACCCGTCCCGGTCCAGGTAGGTGATGACCGAGACGATCAGCACGAGGCCGGCCGCGATGGCGAGCCGGCGCAGCAGGACCTCGAGCGGCGTGCGGTCGCTCGAGGGGAGGCGGATGTCGGCGCGGTCGACCGGCACGCGCTGGATTGTGGCGTCCGGAGCGGTTCGTAGGGTTCCGCCATGCTGCCGTCGTCCACCCGAGCCCCCCGCTCGGCCGCGTAGACAGGAGCCCCATGCTGGATCTGCAGGACCGACTGGACGAGCTCAAGGGGCTCGGCCTCTATCGGCGCATGCGCATGGTCAGCGGCCCCCAGGGCCCGCGCGTGGTCCTCGACGGCACGCCCGTGCTCCTGCTCTGCTCGAACAACTACCTCGGGCTCGCCGATCATCCGCGCGTGCGTGAGGCGGCGGCCGACGCCGCCATGCGCTGGGGCGCCGGCACCGGCGCGTCGCGGCTCGTGTCCGGCAACATGACGCTGCACCGCCGGCTCGAGGAGCGGCTCGCGGCGTTCAAGGGCACGCAGAGCGCGGTCCTGTTCGGCTCCGGCTACCTCGCCAACCTGGGCGTGATCCCGGCGCTCGCGCGGCGCGGCGAGATCGTCTTCGCCGACGAGCTCAACCACGCGTCGACCGCCGACGGCTGCCGGCTCGCCGGCGCCGAGGTGTTCGCGTACCGCCACGGCGACGTCGAGCACCTCGCCTGGGGCCTGCGCAACGCCGACGGCCGCGGCGCGCTGATCGCCACCGACGGCGTCTTCTCGATGGACGGCGACGTCGCGCCGCTCGCGGAGATCGTCGAGCTCGCGCGCCACCACGACGTGCGCGTGATGGTCGACGACGCGCACGGCGACGGCACGCTCGGGCCGGGCGGCCGCGGGACCGTCGCCGAGGCCGGGCTCGACGGCGAGGTCGACGTGATCGTCGGCACGCTCGGCAAGGCGTTCGGGTCCTACGGCGCGTACGTCGCCTGCGACGACCCGATGGCGCGCTATCTCGTCAACAGCGCGCGCACGCTGATGTTCTCGACCGGGCTCCCGCCCTCCGCCGTCGCGGCGGCGATGGCGGCGCTCGAGCTGCTGGCCGAGCAGCCGCGGCGCGTCGAGCGGCTGGCCGACAACGCCGCCGCGCTGCGCGACGAGCTCGCGCGCGAGGGCTTCGACGTCTCGGGGCCGGAGACGCAGATCGTGCCGCTGATCGTCGGCGACGCCGGGCTGGCGCTGCGGATCTGCGAGGCGGCGCTGGAGCAGGGCGTGTTCGCGCAGGCGATCCGCCCGCCCGCGGTGCCCGAGGGGACCTCGCGGCTGCGGCTGGCGGTCATGGCCTCGCACACGAAGGAGGAGCTGCGCGACGCCGCGCGGATCCTCGCCAGGGCGGCGCTGCGCAACGGCCTCCGCCCGTCGGTCACCGTGCCGGTGGCGGCGACGCAGTCGGGTCCGCGCCCGGCGGCGGCGCGCGGCGTCTTCGACGCCGACGCCGACGGCGGGCTCGCCCGCGCCGCGTAGCCGGGTCGCTCGCGGGCGGGTTGTCCGCACGCGGACGTCCCCGCCCGGACGCGGGTCCGGTGCCGTGGTGCGGCCGCCGCGGCATGGTGCGCGTCGGGCGCATCCGGCCAACCTCGCCGGTGCGCGCGCGTCCCAGTCCGCGAACCGGATGAACACGGAGCCGAACCCATGACCCGACCCACGACGCCGGCCGCCCCTCGGGCGGCCGAACGATGATCGCCCCCGCCGAGCCGCCGCGCGCGAGCGCGGAGCTCGAGCAGCTCGTCGCCGAGCTCGAGGCCACGCCCGATCCCCACGCCGCGCTGCAGCGGATCGCGGCCCTGCGCCAGTCGCTCGACGACGTGGAGCGCGCCAACGTCGCCCGCGCGCTCGACGCGGGCGCGTCGCTCGCCGCGATCGGCCGCGACCTCGGCATCTCGCGCCAGGCGGTGCACCGCCGCTACGGCGACCTCGCCACCGAGCGGCGCCCGGACCCCACGCGCCGCCCGGTCGCCCCGGCCGAGCGGATCGCCGGCGGGCTCGTGCTCACCGACGAGGCGCGGCACACGCTGCGCCACGCCGTCGCGGAGGCGCAGGCGACGGGGGACGCGGTGCTCGGCGGCGAGCACGTGCTGCTCGCGCTGCTGCGGCCGGGGAGCCTGCCCGCGCTCGCGGACGTCTCGCCGGAGCGCGCCCGCACCCACGTCCTCGCGGCCTCGAGCGGCTCGCGGTGTCTTCGCGCGCGAGGGCGATCGCCCGGACGCGAAGGCGTTCCTGGTCGCCGTCGCGGGCGAGGCCCGCCGGCGCGGATCCGACCGCATCACGCCGGAGCTGCTGCTGCTGACGGCGCTCGCCGGGCCGGGCTCCGTGACGGCCAGGACGCTGCGCGCGATCGGCGTCGACCCCGACGCCGTCGCGGCAGCGCTCAGCTCCGGCTGACGATGACCCGGCGGCGAGCGCGGCCGGGTCGCCGTGCACGACCTGGCCGCCGACCATCGTGAGCAGCACCCCGGTGTCGCTCAGCGCGAACGGGCTGACCGCGAACGGGTCCTGGTCGAGCACGATCAGGTCCGCGAGCTTGCCCTTCTCGATCGATCCCGTCACGTCGTCCTGGTGCATCTGGTAGGCGACGCCGATCGTGTGGGCCTTCAACGCCTGCGTCAGCTCGAGGTGCTCGTGGTAGGCGAGCGTGCCGGGGTAGCCGGGCCACGTGCTGGGGATCGTTGACGCGCGTCACAGCGGTCTCGATCTCCGTCCACGGGACCAGCGCGCTGACCGGCCAGTCGCTGCCCATCGAGACGGCGCCGCCGGCGTCCAGGATGTCGCGCGCCGGGTACATGTCCCGGTACGCGTCGTCATCGACGTAGTGCTCGGTGGCGTCGACCGAGAAGGCGTCGCGGCCCGCCCAGTGGAGCGAGAAGTTGGCGACCGCGCCGAGCTTCGCGAAGCGCGGGCGGTCCTGCGGCGTGACGAACGCGAGGTGCGTCAGCGTGTGCCGGCGGTCGCGCGTGTGGTTCAGGCGCTTCGCCGCTTCGAGGTTGTCGAGCACGTCGCGGACCGCGCGGTTGCCCATCGTGTGGCTGTGGATCGACCAGCCCGCCTTGTCGAGCAGCTCGTAGCCGAGTCGCGCGTCGGCGCACGACGGGTCCTCGCCGCGCAGCGTGCCGCGCGTCCAGGTCGGGTCATCCGCCGTCCCGGTGTTGACGAAGTACGGCTTCAGCATCGCGGCCGTCTGCCCCGGGTACTCCGTGATCCCGTCGCACAGGACCTTGACCGAGTCGAGCGCCAGCGAGCCCGGGCTGTTGCGGCTCGTGTAGCCGTCGTACTGCCGCTTGGCCGCGTCGAGGGTGCCGATCAGCGCCCTGATCGGGGCCGGGTCGGTCACGCCCCGGATCTCCGGGGTGAAGATCGCCTGGTTCACGCGCATGTCCAGCTCGCCGTCGTCTGCGAGCTGCTTCCAGACGGCGAGGTCGGCGACGCTCCCACCGGGGCGGAACAGCGACGTGACGCCCCGGCCCACCGCCTCCTCGACGTTCGCCTTGCGTGCGATGTAGGCGGCGTCCGCCGGCGCGTCCGGGGCCGGCCCGACGTCGAGCGGGTAGTCGGCGAAGAAGCCGTTCGGCGTCCCGTCGGGGTCGCGGCCGATCGTCCCGTCCGGCGGGTCGGGCGTGGCGGCCGTGACGCCGGAGTTCGCCAGCGCGATGCTGTTGATGTAGGTCTGGTGGTAGTCGAGGTTCGTCACGCGGATCGGCCGGGTCGTCCCGGTGCCGACGGGATCGTCGGCCGGCGACGCGCTCAAGCGGTCGAGGTCGTGGCGCGTGATCACGCCGCCGGGCGTGACGGCGGCGCCGTAGAGGTTGCTGACCTCCAGCACGTAGCCCGACGCCAGCAGCGCCGCCTGGTCCTCGCGCAGGAGGCAGTCGCGGATCTTCGCCAGGACGGCGTCGACCGGCCCGCCCTCGTAGTTCATGTCGCAGGCGACGAAGTCCGGGCCGTGGAGGTGCCCGTCGCCGAGGCCCGGCATCAGCACCCGGCCGCCGAGGTCGACGACCTCGGTGCCGCGCCCGGCCAGGCGGCGCGCGCCGCGGTCGTCGCCGACGTAGACGATCCGGCCGCGATCGACCGCGACCGCCTCCGCGAACCGGCGGTGCTTGCCGAACTGCAGCACCTTCCCGTCCACGAACACCGTGTCGGCCGCGCGGCCGTGGCGGCTGCCGCGTCGGCCGCGGCGGGGACCAGCCCCGCCGCGAGCACCGCGATGAGCGATCCGACCCAGGCACCTCGTCGCACGCGACCCTCCGATGGTCGTTCGCGGCCGTCGCATTATTTGACTGGCCGCTTAGATTTCGAGGGCGACGCTAGACCGACAAGCCGTCGCCTGTCAAGCCCGATGCGCCGATCTCCGACACGCCGTCGTCTGAATAGCCCGTTCATGAGCCCGCGACCGCGGCGCGATCACCTGCGGCGACCCGAGATCCTCGATGCCGCCGTCGCCGCGGTGCGCGACCGCGGCTTCGACGGCGTGCGGCTCAGCGACGTCGCGGAGCGGCTCGGGGTGACGAGTGCGATGCCGCTCTACTACTGGGACAGCAAGGATGCGCTGCTCGACGAGGCCCTGATGCACGGCGACCGCCGGTTCAGCGAGCAGCTGGCGGCCGAGCTGCGCGCGCTGCCGACGGCGACCGCACGGCTCGAGCACCTCCTCTTCCGCTGCAGCCTGGTGGGCATGTGGCCGATCTGGATCGAGCTCTGGAGCCGCGCGCTCCGGAGCGCGGAGATGGCGGCGGCGCAGCGCCGCCTGGAGCGCGGCTTCCGCGACATGCTCGGCGGCGTCCTGCGCGACGGGCGCGCGAGTGGCGAGTTCGCGCTCGCGGACACCGGGCGAGCCGTGAGCGGGATCTCCGCGCTGCTGGACGGCTGCGCCGTGCAGGTCGTGCTCGACGACTTCGCGCTGCCGGCCGCGCGGCTCCAGGCGCTCCTGCTCGACGTCTCCGGCGCGCTCGCCGGGGCGGAGCTCGGGGCCGGGCCGTGGCCGCCGGACGAGCAGCGTGCGGAGCTCCCGCACCCGTCGGCGGGCCACGCACGCCGGCCGCGGGCGGCGCCGGCCCGCGGCGGCCGGCCCGGCGGGGAGCTGCGCCGCGCCGAGATCCTCGCCGCCGCCGGCGCCGTCGTTCGCGAGCGCGGCCTGGCCCGGACGCGCCTCGGCGACATCGCCGCGCGGCTCGGGGTGAGCGCCGCCGGGCCGCTCTACTACTACGACAGCCTCGAGCAGATCCTCGAGGCGGCGATCGCCAAGGTCGAGCGCGACTGGTTCGCGGAGCTGCGGGCGGAGCTGGAGCGGCTGGACTCCGCGGGCGCGCAACTCGCCCACGTCGTCGAGCGGGCGATCGACGACGACCCCGCCGCCGGGACGTGGCCGCTCTGGATCGAGCTCTGGAGCCACGCGCTGCGCGACGTCGGGATGGCCGCGCTGCGCGCGCGGCTCGACGGCGAGTGGCGCGAGCTGCTGACCGGGATCGTCGCCCGCGGCCGCGCCGCCGGCGAGTTCGCGGCCGGCGACCCCGCGCACGTCGCGCTGACCCTCGCCTGCCTGCTCGACGGCTTCGGGCCCGAGCGGGTGCTCGGCACCGACCCGCTGCCCGCGGAGGCGGCGCGGCGGCTCTGCCTCGACGTCGTCGGCGCGCAGCTCCGCCCGCGCGGCTGAGCGCCCCGCGCGTCAGTTCAGGTCGGCGCGCTTGACGACGGCGTCGACGGCCTCGACCACCTCGGAGACGCGCTCGCACACCTCGATCCCCGGTCGCGACCGCGACCGCGAGGTCAGGCCGCTGCCGCCCAGGACGAACCCGACCGACGGCCACTGGCGCTGCACCTCGTGGATCGCGATCAGCGCCTGGTCCTCGCCGCCCGGCATCGTCGCGGTGAGGCAGACGACGTCCGGCTCGTGCCGGCGCGCCGAGACCGCGAGCGCATCGGCCGGCACGTCGGCGCCGACCATCACCACGTGGTAGCCGGCGACCCGGAGCAGGCTGCCGATCATCCGCAGCGCGACGACGTGCTGCTCGCCCTCGGGCGCCGCGAGCATCACGCGCAGCCCGCTCCGCGCGCCCACGGTCCGCTGCGCCTCGCGCTCGAGCGCCAGCACGCGGATCGAGATCTCGGTCGCGATGTGCTCGTCGGCGACGGAGATCTCCCCGCGCTCCCACAGCTCGCCGACGAACCACAGCGCCGGCGCGATGATCTCGTCGTCGATCTCCGCCGCGCTCAACCGGGCCTCGAGCGCCTCGCGGATCACGATCTCGGCGGCGATCTCGTCGCCGCGCAGCAGCGCGGCGGCGTACGCGCGGCCGATCCCGGTGACCTTCGCCTCGCGGGAGTCCGGCGAGTCGTTCTCGCGACGATCGCGCATTCGCTCCTCACCACGACCATAGACCACCGGCGCGGCGGTGGCGGGCGCGAACGGGCGAGGCGCGCGATCGGCTACGCGCCGTACGGGCCGCCGACGTTCCGCCACAGGGCGGGACGCGGGTCGTCCGCGGTCGGCGGCTTCGGCCGCGCCTCCTGCGCCGTGGCGAGCGCGCGCTGCGACGGCATGCCCACCCGGACCACCGACCAGTGCCCCGGCGTGAGCTCGCGCGGGAGCCACGAGTGGGTCGCCCGGTCGGCGTGCTCGCGGGCGAGCCGCCCGCACTCCGCGATCGCCTCGTCCCTGGTCATGGCCAGAGCCTACGCCGATCGCGCTACGCCGCGGATAAATCAGGCGGGCGCCGGCGGGGCGCCGTCGTCCTCGGCCTCGGCCTCGACCTCGGCGAGCCGGCGGTGCAGCCGGTCGCGCAGCTCGTCGGGCTCGAGCGCGCTCTGCGCGCGCTTCTTGCGCGCCACGACGACGCCGCCGGCCGCGACGCCCGCGAAGCCGGCGAGGCCGACGAGCTTCCAGGGGATCCGCATGGCCGCGTAGGTTACGGCCCGTGCGCCCGGAGCCGACGATCCCGCTCGACGACGCGGTCGCCACGGCGGCGACCGGCGACATCTGGCTGTTCCGCGGCCGCTCGTTCGCCGACCGCGCGATCCAGACCTTCACCAACAGCCCGGTCAACCACGTGGGGATGGTCGTCGCGCTCGACGACCTGCCGCCGCTCCTCTGGCACGCCGAGCTCGGCCACTCGCTCCCGGACGTCTGGAGCGGCAAGCGCCAGCGCGGCGTGCAGCTGCACGTGCTCGACAAGGCGGTCCGGCAGTGGCGCGAGCGCTACGGCCAGCGCGCGTGGACCCGCCAGCTCGAGGGGACGCTCACGCGCGAGCACGAGGACAAGCTGATCCGCGTGATCGACCGGATGGACGGCCGCCCGTTCCCGACCACGCCGGGGATGGCGCGCCAGTGGCTCGTCGGCCGGCTGCGGCGCGACACGCCGCTGGAGACGATCTACTGCGCGGAGCTCGTCGCGTACACCTACCAGCAGATGGGCCTGCTGCCCGCCCGCCGGCCCGCGAGCTGGTACGACCCGGGCCGGTTCTGGAGCGGCGACCGGATCGCGCTCGTCGACCCGTTCGCGCTCGCCGCCGAGGTCGCGGTCGGCTAGCCGGACCCGATCGAGGAGCCCGCGAGGAAGAAGAACCAGGCCTCGAACGCGAGGCCGGCGAGGACCACGGCGCCGATCAGCACCTTGTCGAGCGCGGAGAGCCCGCCGGCGGGCGCGTGTGCCGGCCCGCTGTTGAACGGCTTCATCCAGGTCGTCTGGCGCCGCGTCGCGGTCCGCCCGGCGAGCGCGTCGTGCGCGGCGCCCAGGCGGCCCAGCGCCCAGACCAGCGCCGCGCAGAGCAGCGCCATGACGACGACGACCGTGAGCACCGCGCTCATCGAGAGCCCGCCCGCGTCGCCCTGGACCTGCGCGCCGATCCAGATCGCGAGCAGCGGCGCGCCGGTGAAGAGGTTCACCGCGGCCAGCGCCATCAGCGCCAGGAGCAGCAGCCGCTTGGCGTGCGTCGCCGCCATCGCGGCCGAAGTGTCGCGCATCTCAGAGCGGCTTCGCGAACTCGGTGTACGTCTTGCGGACGTGCATCCCGACGTGCTCGTAGAGCCCGCGCGCGCCGGTGCGCGAGTCGGTCGACAGCCCGGCGCGGCGCAGGCCGCGGCGCCACGTCTCGCCGAACGCGTGCTGGAGCAGCGCCCGCGCCAGTCCGCGGCCGCGGTGCTCGCGCGCGACCGCGAGCTGGTCGACCCAGCCCTCGTCGTCCTCGATCACCAGCAGCACCGCGCCGGCGACCTCCGCTCCGCGCACGGCCAGGGCGAGCAGCCCCGGCTCGAAGCCGCGGCCGCCCGAGCGTCGACGCCGACCAGTCCTCGAAGCTCGAGCCGTCGCGGTCGGGCCACTCGGAGAACGCGCGGTCGATCACGTCGTACGCGGCCCGCTCCTCGCCGGTGCCGAGCGGCGGATCGCGTAGCCGGGCGGGAGCTCCGGCGGCGCCGGCTCGGCCTCCAGGTCCAGCGCGAAGAACCAGTCCTCCCAGCGCGGCTCGAAGCCGTGCGCCGCGAGCAGCGCCCGCGCGCCCTCGTCGTGCTCCGAGAGCGACTGCGTGCAGGCCTGCGCGCCGATCGCCCGCGCGGCCGCCTCGGCCCAGCCCAGGAGCCACGTCCCGAGCCCGCGCCCGCGCGCCGCCGGGTGGACGAACGCGAACGTCAGCCGCGTCCCGATCTGCACGCCGAACGCGACCAGCACGCCGTCCTCGCGGATGCCGACGGTGTCGCGGGCGAAGTCGAAGCTCGGCCGCCCCGCCATCGCGACGAGGTCGTCGCGCGAGATCTCCGCCGCGCCGTCGTCGTGCTCCTCGGACGCGCGCCAGACCGCCAGCGCCGCATCGATGTCGTCCGGCCCGAGCGGGCCGGTGGTGATCACCGCCCGGTCCCCTCGGCGTAGTCGAGCAGCGACTTGTCGACGAGCCACTCGACCGGCGCGCGGTCGTCGGTGTAGACGTCGCCGCCCGGCAGCCCCGGGGCGAGCCGGCGCGCGTCGGTCCGCGCCACCTGGGCGAGCTCCGGCGGCATGTCGAGCGCCGCGTTGCGCAGCCGCTCGGCCGACGGCCGCGCCGTGCTGCCGATCAGCAGCGTGTTCGTGTCCGTCACGGGATCGCGGGTGACGTACGGGAACGCCGCGCCCATCGTGGCGGTCAGCACGCGCTCGAGCTGCGCGCTGCCCTCCGGATGGCCGACGTTGATGATCACCGCTCCCCCGGGCGCGAGCCGGTCGCGCGCGAGCTCGAAGAACTCCTTCGTGGCGAGGTAGAACGGGATGTAGGGCTGGCGGTAGGTGTCGAGGAAGATGAAGTCGTACTGCTCGTCCGTCTTGCGCAGGTACGGGCGCGCGTCGTCGGTGTGCAGCCGCAGCTGCGGGCGCGGATCCAGGCCGAAGTACTGCTCCCCGATCTCGAACAGCTCGCCGTCGATCTCGACGGCGTCGATGACCGTGTCCGGGAAGTACTTCGCGTACGCGCGCGCCACGGTGCCGCCGGCCACGCCGAGCATCGCGACCTTGCGCGGCGGCGTGTCGCGGAGCGTGAACGGGAGCGTCAGGTGCCCGTCCCAGTAGTTGCCCGTGAGCACGGTGTCGCGGCGCCAGATCGAGTGGATCGCCTGCCCCTCGTTGAGCTCGAGCTGGCGGCGGCCGTCCGGGTACTCGATCACCCGCGCGTACTGGTACGTCGTCTCCGCCTCGTGGATCACCCGCCCCTCCTCCGCCGCCTTGACGACGCCGACCGGCAGGAGCAGCAGCGCGGCGACGGCGAGCGGCGCCAGCATCCAGCGCCGGCCGAGGCCGAGCGCGGCCACGAGCGCGAGCAGGATCGCGTAGACGAGGAACGTGCGCTGGGTGCCGACGAGCGGGATCAGCAGCAGCGAGGCGCTGAACGTCCCGACCAGCGAGCCGACGGTCGAGATCGCGTACATGCGGCCGGCGGTCTCACCGGAGTCCTCCACGCGCTCGAGCTTCAGCCGGATCGCCCACGGCGACACGGCGCCGAGCATCAGCACCGGGATCGAGACGAGCGCGAGGACCCCGAACAGCGAGCCCGCGAAGCCGCCGATCGAGATGTCGTCGAACGCGTCGACCGAGAGCGAGAGCAGCGGCTGGGCGACGATCGGCACGACCGCGAGCAGCACGGACGCGATCAGCACGAGCCCGCACAGGCCCGGCAGGTGCGGGTGCCGGTCGGCCAGCCGGCCGCCGAACCAGTAGCCGATCGACAGCGCGACGAGCACGACGGCGATCGTGTTCGCCCAGACGATCGTGGAGTCGCCGAAGAACGGCGCGATCAGCCGGGCGACCGCGATCTCGGAGCCGAGCGTCGCGATCCCCACGACGAAGACGAGCAGCTCGAGCGGCGGCCGGAGTCGCATGGCCGGCCCAGTATGGCGACGCTTTGTTCAGTCCTCGTAGGGCACGAAGTCGGCCTTGCGGGCGCCGCAGACCGGGCAGTACCAGTCGGACGGGATGTCCTCGAACGCGGTCCCCGGCGGGATCCCGCCGTCGGGATCGCCCTCGGCGGGGTCGTAGATGAACCCGCAGGACTCGCAGATCCACTGCTGGACGGTTTCGGTGCTCATGGGCGGACAGCCTAGTATCGGCGGCGATGGACGAGGCCCGACCCGCGCCCGGCGAGGAGCTCACCGACGGGCCGCCCGTCGAACCGCGCCAGGCGGCGACGGTGATCGTCCTCCGCGACGGCGGCGCCGGCCTCGAGGTCCTGCTGCTGCGCCGCAACCCGGAGGCGCGCTTCATGGGCGGCGCCTGGGTCTTCCCCGGCGGGGCGGTCGACCCGGCCGACGGCGCGGCCGCCGCGGGCCCGGGCGCCGACGCGGCCCACCGCGCCGCGGCGATCCGCGAGGTCGCCGAGGAGGCCGGCCTGGCGCTCCCGGACCCCGCCGCCCTGATCGCGTTCAGCCGCTGGATCACGCCCGCGCAGATCGCGATCCGCTTCGACACGCACTTCTTCCTCGCGCCGCTGCCCGACGGCCAGGAGCCGCAGGTGGACGGCAGCGAGATGGTCGCCCTGCGCTGGGACGCGCCGGCCGCGGCGCTGGCGGCCGGCCGCCGCGGCGAGCTCCAGCTCGTGTTCCCGACGATCAAGCACCTCGAGCAGCTCGCCGCGTTCGACTCGGCCGCGGCGCTGCTCGACTGGGCGACCGGCCGCGAGGTGGTGGCCGTCGAGCCGCGCGTGATCGGCGGCGAGGCCGCGCGCGTCGTCCTCCCCGGGGAGCCCGGCTATGCCGACTGAGCCGTGGGTCGCGATCGGCGTCCCGATCGACTCCGTCGGCCGCGCGGGCGGGACGGAGCTGGCGCCCGCCGCCGTGCGCGAGCGCGATCTCCTCGGCCGGCTCGGCGCGCGCGACGCGGGCGACCTCGCCCCGCGGATCCGCGGCGACGAGCGCGACGCCGAGACCGGCGTGATCGGGATCGACGGCGTCGTCGCCGTCACCGAGGCCCTGCGGGCGGCGGTCCGCGACGCGGTCGCGTCCGGCGGCCGGCCGCTGGTGATCGGCGGCTGCTGCACCGTGGTGCCCGGCGCGCTGGCGGGCGTGCGCGACGCGGGCGCCGCCGCCGGGCTGGCGAACGTCGACGGCCACGTCGACGTCTACGACGGCGTCAGCTCGCCCACCGGGGAGGCGGCCGACATGCCGGTCGGCGTCGCTCTCGGGCGCGCGCCGGCCCGCTGGGTGGCCGCCGCGGGCGGCGCGTCGGTCGGCGCCGCGGACGTCGTGGCGCTCGGCGCCCGCGACCCGGAGGAGGCGGACGACATCGCCGCCCTGCTGGCCGGCGAGCTCGCGGCGCTCGAGGTCCTCGGGCCCGGGGCGCTGCGCGCGGAGGGCCTCGCGGCCGCCGCGGAGCGCACCGCCGCGCGGCTCGGCCGCTTCTGGATCCACCTCGACGTCGACGTGCTCGACGAGGCGGCGATGCCCGCCACCGACTACCTGATGCCGGGCGGGCTCGACTGGGACGAGCTGGCGGCGCTGATGGGCCCGCTCGGCGCCGCGCCGGGGCTCGCCGGGCTCAGCCTCGGTTGCCTGAACCCGGAGAAGGACCCGGACGGCGCCTACACCGGCCGCACCTGCGACCTGCTGGCCGCGGCGCTCGCGTAGCGCCGCTCAGCGGTTCCAGTCGGGGTACGCGGCGTCCTCGACGATGACCTTGGTCTCGCCGCCCCGCTTGTAGGGCACCGTGACCACGTCGTGGGCGTTGCCCGGGTCCGGCCCGCCCGTGTGCGCGAGGATCGTGCTGCCGTCCTTCGACAGGTCGAAGCCGACCGTGCCGGTCTCGAAGTCCTGCGACAGCGCGCGGGTCGTGCCGTTGGCCATCGCGACGGTGAAGCCGACCTCGACGTCCTGGCCGGTGAAGGCGGCGAGCAGGCGCTTGCCGTCCGCCGACTGCTCGAGCGGGACCAGGCCGTTCGCCAGCGGCGGGATCGTCAGGTCGGTCAGGCGCTGCAGCGGGCCGGGGTCGGTGGCCGCGATCGTCCACAGGTTGTAGGCCGGCGCCTCGCCCTCGCGCTTCTTGAAGCGGTCGAAGACGATCCGGTCCGGGCCCCAGACGGGGTAGAGCGCGTTGCGGTTCTCGGTGATCCGCGTCTCCTCGCCGCCCAGCGCCGGCACCGTGTAGAGGTCGCTCTTCGCCTCCAGCTTGGGCTTGGCGGCCATGCCGTAGACGATCTGGGTGCTGTCGGGCGAGAACGAGAAGCCGCGCAGGTTGCCGACGGCGGCGACGTGCAGCTGGTCCTTCGCGATGTCGTACACGCGCACGCGCTCGCCGCCCGCGATCGCCGCGAGCTTCTTCGAGTCGGGCGAGAAGCGCAGCGAGTCGATCGACTTCGAGCGCATCACGAGCCGCTGCGAGCCCGCCTTGAGCTTCTGGAGCACGACGGTGTCCATGTCGCTCTGGCCCAGCGGGACGGTGACGAAGGCGACCCAGCCGCCGTTCGGGGAGATCGTCGGCGCGCGGCCGATCCCGAGCCGGCGCGGGTCCTTCCCGTTGTCCTTCGAGGTGTAGACGACGGGGGACGCCGTGCCCGCCTCCTTGACGTAGACGAGCTTGGCCTGGGCCGGCGCCGCCCACAGGGCGCAACCGAGCAGGGCCACGATGATCGCGGTCGTGCGCATGCGCATCAGAACACGTTCGGCGCCGAAAGGTTGTGCCCTGCCTGGCACGTTCGCACCATTGCTAGCGTCGGGACCACCTTGAGCCGGCTCGCCATCGCCATCCTCGACGACTACCAGGACGTCGCCCGGTCGTTCGCGGCCTGGGACGACCTGGACGCCGACGTCACCGTCTTCACCGACCACCTGGCCGCGCCGGATGCGCTCGCGGAGCGGCTCGCCCCGTTCGACGTGCTGGTCGCGATGCGCGAGCGCACGCCGTTCGGCGCGGACCTGCTCGCCCGGCTGCCGCGCCTGCGGCTGCTGGTCACGACCGGGATGGCGAACGCCGCGATCGACCTCGAGGCGGCGGCCGCGCACGGGGTCGTCGTGTGCGGGACGCGGATCATGCCCGGTCCCGACCGCCGGGCTGACCTGGGGGCTGATCCTCGGGCTGCTGCGGCGGATCCCCGAGGAGCTCGGCAACGTCCGCGCCGGCGGCTGGCAGACCACGGTCGGCGTCGACCTCGACGGCCTGACGCTCGGGCTGATCGGCTTCGGGCGGCTCGGGCGCCGCGTCGCGGCGGTCGCGCAGGCGTTCGAGATGGACGTGATCGCGTGGAGCCGGAACCTGGACCCGGAGGACGCGCGCGCCGCGGGCGTCGAGCCCGTCGCCTTCGAGGCGCTGCTCGAGCGCTCCGACGTGCTGAGCGTGCACACGCGGCTCAGCGAGCGCACCGAGGGCCTGATCGGCGCGGCCGAGCTCGCGCGGATGCGGCCGGGCGCGATCCTCGTCAACACCTCGCGCGGCCCGATCGTCGACGAGGCCGCGCTCGTCGCGGCGCTGCGCGACGGCACGATCGGCGGCGCCGCGCTCGACGTCTTCGACCGCGAGCCGCTCGCGCCGGACCACCCGCTGCGGAGCGCGCCGAACGCGCTCGTCACGCCGCACATCGGGTACGTGACGACGGCGAACTACGAGCTGTTCTACGGCGACGCGGTCGAGGACATCGCCGCGTTCGCCGCCGGCGCGCCCGGTGCGCGTCCTCGGCGCGTAGGAGCGGCCGCCCGCGGCGGGCGGCCGCTCCCACGGGCTCCTCAGCGCTCCGCGGAGAGGGTTGCGGGGCGCCCGGTCCGGACCGTTCCGCGCACGGTCGCGGAGCCGGTCCGCACGCGCACCTCGAGCCGCGCCGGGCGGCGCAGCGCGCGCCGCGCGCGCAGCGTCACGGTGAACCGGTCGCGGCCCTTCGCGGTCGCGCGCTGCGCGCGTCCCGGCGAGCCGGATCGACGCCTGCGCGCGACCGCGCGTCCTGCACCGTGCAGCGGATCTTGCGGCGCCCGACGAGCTTGCACGTCACGCGCACGTCCGGCGTGCGGCCGCGCGGCCCCCGCGGGCCGGGCGGGCCCGCCGGCCCGGGCGGGCCGGCCGGCCCGGACGGGCCGGCGGCGGTCGGCCGAGACCGTCACGCGGCGCGGACGTCGAGTCGGCGTCGCCGGCGGCGTTGGTCGCGGTCACCACGCAGGCCACCGCGTGCCCGACGTCGGCGCCGGCCGCCACGTAGGCCGGGGACGCCGCCCCGGCGATCGGCGCGCCGTCGCGGAGCCACGCGTACGTCGAGCGTGATCCCGCCGCCCGAGAACCCGGACGGGACGCACGTCAGCGTCTGCCCCGCGGCGGGCGTGCCCGCGATCGTGGTGACGCCGGTCGGGAGCGGCGCCTCGGCCGGCGCGTCCGCCGGGCCGACCGTGATCGTCCGCGTGGACGTCGCCGCGTTGCCCGCCGCGTCGACGGCGACGACGGCGAGCGTCCTGCGTCTGCCCGACGTCGGCGGCCGTCGGCCGCCAGCGCAGCTGGAACGGGAACGAGACCTTCGTCTGGACCGTCCGTCCCGTCGACGCTCAGCGTCACGTGGTCGAGGTCCCCGCGCTCGTCCACGGCCTCGACCTCGATCTCGACCGGGTCGGCCGCGTTGACCGTGGCGCCGTCGGCCGGCCGCAGCCAGGTCACCGTCGGGGCGTCGGTGTCCGTCGGCGTCCGGCAGCAGGTACCCGATCACGCGTCCGACGAGGTCCTCGCGGATCGCCGCATCGGCGATCTGCTCGAGCCCGAACCCGATCGCGACGGAGTCGCGCGTCGAGATGATCGCCCCGCCGTTCGCGGTCGCCTGGCCGGCGTAGTCGGCCTCGACCCGCTCCTGGCGGAACGGCCGCTGCGCCGTGACGCTCGAGATGCGAGCGCAGCCGGACCGGCGCCTTCGCGCGCGGCTCGGCCGCCCCGGTCTCGGCGTTCTGCGTCGGCTCGAGCGTGTCGCCGGCGCCCGGTCCGGTGTCGAGCGCGAACGGCCGGCATCCCGGCCAGGATGCCGCCGAGGCCCGAGGGCTCGCACGGCGGCGGTGTTCAGCGTCGTGGTGCCCACGCCGCCCTGGCGGCCGCCGACGCCGAGCCACCACTGCGACCAGTCGTTCGAGATGTCCAGCTCGCGGAGGAACGCCGTGTGCGGCCGGTCGTCGTCGCCGGCCTGGCCCGGCGGGTAGTCGAACCCGTAGACCGGGTCCTGCCACCACGTGTAGCCCGAGTAGGAGGTGAGGCCGGTCCCGCTGTTCGGGTTGGCCGGGTTGGGCGTCGCGGTCTGCTGGACCCAGCCGTTGCGCGTCGCGTAGACGACCTTCCCGCCCTCGTTCATGTAGTTGCGCAGCATCTGCGCGTTGCGGACGCCCGCGTTGGTCAGATGCGTGGACCCGGTCAGCGCGAACGTCCCGCCGCGCGTCCGGCCCGCCGCGGCGGTAGTTCGTGTCGTCCACCCCCTCACCGGGCGCCTGCGGGCAGCAGGTCGTCGCCGGTGTAGAAGAGGACGGCGTCGAAGTGCGAGAGCACGCCGAGGTCGGAGATGAGCCGGCGCGCCGTGCCGTCGGGGCCGGCCGGCGGCGCGTCGACGTCGAACGTCTCGACCGCGTAGCCGTTGGCCTCGAGCGCCGCGACGTGCGCGTCGAGGTAGCGCGGCGCGTCGTCGTAGGGCGTCTTGTTGGGCGACAGCCCCGTGTAGTCCTCGGCCGCGACCACCAGCACGCGCTTCGCGTCGCCGGGCGGCGCGGTGGCGACGACGGAGTAGGAGAACCGCTGCTGCTGCGAGCCGGCGATCACGCGCACGTTGACCACGTCGCCGGCCACGAGCGGCCGCGGGGTCTGCGCGGTCCCGGGCTGGACGAAGTCGGCGGGGATCCGCGCGCGCACGCGCTGGTAGTACTTGCCGCGCAGGTCGCCGAAGCGCTCGCCGCCGCGCCACGGGTCGGCGCGGAGCGTCAGCGTCCGGCTGCCGCCGCCAGGTCCGGCGGGCGCCTGGACGACGAAGTCGACGGGCCCGAGGATCCGCCGCGCCGTCGCCTCGAGCACCTGGTCGCCGCCGTAGGAGACGTTGAAGCGGTTGGGCTCGATGTCGGGCGAGCCCTTGACGCGGTACTGGGTCTCGTCGGGCGTCGCGTTGCGCGGCCGGTCGGGCCGGTCGCGGTCGAGCGTCGTGACCGCGACGTTGCGCGCGAAGTCGAGGTTCTTCTCGAACACCGCCTCGACCTTGCCCTCGTCGTCGGGGAAGGTGAAGCCCGAGCCGCCGCTGCAGAACGTGCCGCCCGCCGCGGTCTCGCACTCGTCGAGCTCCGGCGTCCACGCCATCGAGCCGTACTTGTTGTAGGCGTGGTCGGTCGTCTCGCCGTTCGTGATGTAGAGGTCGGAGGACCGCTGCGAGATGTACGGGTCGACGGCCGCGTCGCCGTCGGTCCCGGTGAGCGCCTTGAACCACGGGTCGTCGTCGGCGTAGACGTCGGTGATGTAGCCGAACGGGTAGAGCAGGAGCTGCGCCGCCGAGTGGTAGTTGATGACGCTCTCGGGCGTGATCCTGCGGAGCAGCCGGTCGTAGGCGAGGTCCTCCGGCTCCGACAGCGGATAGGGCCCGCGGTACGTCTGCCCGCCGAACGTGTTGCTCGCGCCCTCCTCGTCGAGGTTCCACGCGGTCGGGTAGTTGCGGTTCGGGTCGACGCCGTCCTGGCCGTCGCCGAAGACGCCGTCGCCGTTGTTGTCGCGCAGCGTCTTGCGCCAGAGCCGGTTCGTCGGCTTGCGCAGCGCGAGGTCCGGCTGGGCGGCTGTTCGGCGCGCGCACGATGCCGTCCGCGGTCTTGTAGACGTAGGTGCCGCGCAGGGGGTCGGCCGGGTCGGTGACGAGCGTCGCGCCGCACTGCTCGTTCCCCGCGGCGCGGAAGCCGGTCCCGCACGTGAAGGTGTAGTCGTAGCCGTCCGGGTTCTGGATCGGGAGGAACCACAGCTCGTTGCGGCGCAGCAGCTCGGCGACCTGCGGGTCGTCGGCGTGCTCGAGCCACCAGCGCGGCATCCGCCGCCCGACCTCCGCGGCGATCCACTCGCGGGCGTGGTTGACGGCGGAGAACAGCATCGCGGGCCTGGCGCCGTCGGCGACGTTGCGCGCGCCGGCGGTCACCTTGAGCGCGACGATGTCCTGCCCCTGGCCGGTCTTCCCGATCACGACGTACTTGGCGAGGCCGCGATACGCGGCGGCGAGCTGCGCCATCTCGTCCTTGATGCCGCCGGGCTCCGAGTAGGAGCGGAACACGTCGTAGAACGGGTTCGGCGAGTCGCCGCCGGTCTCGGGCTTGGCGAGCGCCTGCGCACGGGCGCTCGCGCCCGCGGCGAGCCGCTGCGCGACCTGCGTCTCGGACACGTGCGGCCCCGGGACGACCTCGTCGAGCGCGAGCCCCGCGGCGCGTGCCCTGGCCGCCTGCCCGTCGAGCAGGTCGACGGTCACGATCTGGGCGACGCCGACGGATGGCTTGTAGCCGGTCTCCCCCAGGTCGACCCCGAGCCCGCCGAGCGCCGCGGCGCCGTCCGCGTCGAGCGTCACCCGGTACATGCGCGAGCGCGTCCGCGGCGCCCGCCGGCGCCGGACCCGCCAGCGCCACCGCCACGAGGACCGCACCCATCGCCACGACCGCACGCCGTCGCATCTCCCCGACCCCCTGTCCGACCACTACGAGGCGTCGGATGAAACCCGAACGCGCCGGGTTTCGCAACGCGTCCGGCGCGGTCCCGCTGACGCGCCGCGAAGCACCGCCTGGCGGCGCGTCAGAGCTCGGGGCGGCGGCGGTTGCGCTTGATGTCGCCGCGGCGCTTCTTCGCGTCGACCCGGCGGCGCTTGCTCGACGTCGTGGGCCGGGTCGCGGTGCGCGGCCGGCGGACCTCGAGCGCGTGGGCCAGGCGCGCGGCGAGGCGCTCGAGCGCGAGGTCGCGGTTGCGCGCCTGCGAGCGCGTGTCCTGGGCCGCGGCGGTGACGCGCGGCCCCAGCCGCGCGGTGATCCGGTGCTTCTGCGCCTCGCTCAGCGTGGCCGACGCGGCCACGTCGAAGACCGCCTCGACGCGCGAGGCGGTGACGTTCGCGTGCTGACCCCCGGGACCCGAGGAGCGGCTCGTGCGGAGCTCGATCTCCGCGAGCGGGAGGGAGAGGCCGGGGCGGACCGGGAGCACATCGGCCATGGTGCCGACACGACAGCACATCCCCGCCGCTTGGCAATGGCGCGACTTCACGCCACCATGGCGGTTAGGGTTGGTGTCGACCGGGACCCCCCTGACTCCGACCGAGGAGCTCTGAGAAGGTGGAAGCGTCAGCGCTGCAGGCCCCCGCCAGGCTGAGCCGGCTCCCGCTCGCGGCGCCACTGCTGCGGCTCCGGTCCGACGATCAGCTCGTGGCGCTCTTCCGCGCCGGCTCCGACGAGGCCTTCGGCGTGCTGCACGACCGCTACCGCCAGCGGCTGTTCGCCTACGTGCGCCAGATGCTCTCCGGCCACTCGCGCCAGGACGCGGAGGACGTGCTGCAGGACGTGTTCGTGCGCGCGTTCGGCGCGCTGCGCAACGACAAGCGCGAGATCAACGTCCGCGCGTGGCTCTACCGCGTCGCGCACAACCGCTGCATCGACCACCTGCGGCGCCCGCACCCGCCGGCGTCGGAGATCTTCGAGATGTCGCGCAAGCCGCTGCTCGACCCGGTCGACGAGGCCCAGCGCCGCGAGGACCTCAAGCGGCTCGTCGCCGACGTCGGCCGGCTGCCCGCGCAGCAGCGCTCGGCGCTGCTGATGCGCGAGATCGACGGCCTCAGCTACGCCGACCTCGCCGGCGCGCTCGACGTCACCGTGCCCGCGGTCAAGTCGCTGCTCGTCCGCGCCCGCGTCGGGCTCGTCGAGGCGCAGGAGTCGCGCGACGCCGACTGCGGCGAGATCCAGCGCGACCTGCTCGCGTCCTACGACCGCGGCGTGAAGGCCTCCGGCCGGGCGCGCCGCCACATGCGCGAGTGCCACGCCTGCCGCGACGTACCGCCAGGACCTGCGCGGCGTGCGGCGCCGGTTCGCCGCCCTCAGCCCGGTCGGCGCCGGCCCGCTGGCGCTCGTCGCCAAGCTGCTCGGCGGCGGCGGTGCGGCCGCCGCGGGCGGGACCGGCGGCGCCGCGCTCGCCGGCGGCGCCGGGCGCCGCGACGGCCTGCAAGGTCGCCGCCGCCGTCGTCTGCGCCACCGCGATCACCGCCGGCGGCGCGGTCGAGGTCAACAAGCTCACGCAGGACCCGGCGCCGAAGCGCGAGCGCAAGGCGGAGACGACGCGCGCCACGCCGCGCGCGGCCGCCGCCGCGCACAACTCGCCCGCGCGTGCGGCCGTGGCCGCGGCGCCCGTGTATCCGGCGGCCGCCCACGCGGTCGCCCCGGCCCGGACCGTCGCCGCGCCGCCGGCCGCCGCGGGCGGCCCGGCGCGCGACCGCCCCGGCCGACAGCGAGCCGCTCGTGGCCCCGCCGCCGGATCCCGCGCCGTACACCGGCAACGCCGAGCCGCCCGTGAGCGTCGGCGCCGGCCCGCAGGTCTCGTCCGGCGGGACCGCCGCGCCCGACGACGCGCCGGCCGCGGACAAGGCCCCGGTGCCGGACGCCGCCGTCGGCGAGGCGCCGGACGACGCGCGTCGTCCCGGTCGCGACGCAGGATCCCGCCGCCGTCGCGCCCGCGCCGAGCCCCGCCCCGACGGCGGTCGCGGCGCCCGCCGCTCCCGCGGCGCCGCGCCGCCGGCCGCGCCCTGATCAGCGCCGGCTTGGCCGTCGCCGACCGCTACCTGGAGCCGCTCGAGCACGAGGAGCTCGTGGTCCGGCGCGGCCGCCGCTCGGGCCTCTACACGATCGTCGCGGTCCACTCGACCGTGCGCGGGCCGTCGCTCGGCGGCTGCCGCATGTGGGGCTACGGCGACGCGCGGGCGGCCGTGCGCGACGCGCTCCGGCTGTCGCGCGCGATGACGTTCAAGTCCGCCGTCGCCGACCTCCCGCTCGGCGGCGGGAAGGGCGTGATCATGCTCCCGCCCGGGGCGCCGCCGCCCACCGGCGACGAGCGCCGCGACGTGCTGCTCGACTTCGGCGACGCGATCGCCGAGCTCGGCGGCCGCTACGTGACCGCGGAGGACGTCGGGACGTCCGACGCCGACATGACCGTGATCGCGGAGCGGACGGGCCACGTCGCCGGCCTCGCACCGGAGCGCGGCGGGTCCGGCGACCCGAGCCCGTGGACGGCGCTCGGCGTGGAGGCCGCGATCCGCGTCGCCGCGGAGCGCGTCTGGGGCGCCGGCGACCTCGCCGGCCGGAGCGTCGCGGTGATCGGGCTCGGCCACGTCGGGGGCGGCCTCGCGCGCAGCCTCGCGGCGTCCGGGGCGCGGCTCGTGGTCGCCGACGTCGCCGCGGGCCGCCGCGCGCTCGCCGACGAGCTGGGCGCCGAGTGGATCGAGCCCGAGGCGGCGCTGCTGGCGGACGTCGACATCGTCGCGCCGTGCGCACTCGGCGGTGTGCTCGACCACGACACGGTGCCCGCGCTGCGCTGCCGGGTCGTCGCCGGCGCGGCGAACAACCAGCTCGCGTCCGAGGAGCTCGCCGGCGCGCTGGTGGCGCGCGGGATCCTCTGGGTCCCGGACTACGTGGCGAACGCGGGCGGGATCATCAACATCGCCGTCGAGCTCGAGGACGCCGGCTACGACGCCGCGCGCGCCCGCGAGCGCGTGCTCGCCGTCGGCGACACCGTGCGCGCCGTGCTCGACCTCGCCGAGGCCGAGCGGACGACCCCGCTCGCGGCCGCGCAGGCGCTCGCCCGCGCCCGCCTGGCCTGATCCGACGACCTGTAGTAGCTTCCGCCGCGGCAGCGGCACGACAGGGGGTTGGTCATGAAGAGACTGGTGGCAGCGGCGGCCGCGGCGGCGAGCCTGCTCGGTGTGCCCGCGATCGCGCAGGCGGCGGATCCGCCGCCCGGATCGGCGATGTCCTCGAACCTCGAGTACCTGGCGCGCGTGCCCGACGCCGCCGGGCATCACGGAGGGCAAGTTCGACCGCGTCCGCGGCTGACGACGTGATGGTCATCACCGGCCGCTTCGGCTTCAAGACCTACGACGTGAGCGACCCGGCCGACCCGCAGCCGCTCGACACGCTACCTGCCGCCCGAGCTCGCGGAGAACGGCTACTGGCAGAACGAGGACATGGAGCTCGACACGCGCCGCAAGCTGATCATCGGCGCGCTCGACCCGCGCCACACCGAGCTCGCGCGCGGCCGAGTGCACCGGCGGCAACGGCGTGCAAGATCGCCAACCCGCGCTGCAAGAGCGGCTTCTACGTCATCTCCTACGCCGACCCGGCGAACCTGCGGCAGATCGGCGACTTCGTCGCGATGCCGTCCGGGCCACACGTCGAGCTGCATCCAGGACTGCCGCTACATCTGGACCGGCGGCCCGGCGCGCCGCGGCGAACAACGGCGGCGCCGATCATGCACCCGAGCTCAAGTGGCTCGGCCCGATCCTCGGCCCGCCAGCGCGACCCGGACACGTCTCAGCCGCTCGTCGGCGACGGCCGGCCGATCTGGGTCACCGACCTGCGCAACCCGTCACGAGCCGAAGGTGTCCGACCAGCCGGTCGACCTGTGGCGCAACGACGGCTACACCGACTACTCGCACGACGTCGACGAGGACGACCAGGGCATCGCGTGGGTCAGCGGCCGCGGCGGCGTCCGCGGCTACGCCACGAGCGGCCGGCACCGCGACCCGTACCAGAACCGGGTCCGGCGGGCGACGCCGTTCGACCCGGTGCTCGTGGCCGGCGGCGGCGTGGCCGGGACCGCGCAGCCCGTGATGCTGATGCACAACTCGGGCCGCCCGACCGACGGCTCCGTCAAGCGCGTCCGGCGATCAAGAAGGGCAACGTCCTCGTCGGCACCGAGGAGGAGTTCACGACGGCCGTGCGAGCGCGAGCGGCAAGATCGTCCTCTCCGACCTCACCGACTCGTGGGGCGGCGAGCCCGCGCAGCACTCGACGCTCGCGGAGCCGTACCGGATGAAGGCGCTGGACACGTTCCATCCGTTCATCGACACGCCGGAGACCGCGAACCCGGCCGCCGGCTGCTCGGCGCACTACTTCGAGATCGAGGGGCCGATGCTGGGCGCCGCCTGGTACGGCCAGGGCCTGCGCCTGATCGACATCTCGAACGCGCGCGACGTGCGCCAGGTCGGCTACTACCGCGTCACCGGCACCGGCACGGACAACCCGTCCTCGAACTCGTGGGACACCGCGTTCCGCACCGACCGCACGCGAGGGCGACCTCGTCTACCTGTTCGACATGAGCCGCGGCGTCGAGATCCTGCGGATGAAGAAGGGCGTCAACGCCTCGCGGCGGATGAAGGCGGTGACGGCGCCGAGCGTGCGGCGCGATCCGCTCGCCGCCAAGCCGGTCGGCGCGCTCGCCACGAACGTGGGCGACGCCGGCGTCAGCTACGTCTGCCCGCTGTTCACCTAGGCCTCCGGGACCCTCGGGGCGCCGCGCGAGCGGCGCCCCGTCAGGGTGCCCGGCCCTCTGCGCGCAGCTTGTCCAGGTGCGCCTGGAGCGTCCAGCGCGCCGCGAGCTCCAGCCCCTCGGGGACGCCGTCCCAGGCCGCCTCGATCAGCGCGTCCTCGCCGCGGACGCCCGCGTCGAGCGCCGCCACGATCCGGCGCTCGCGCTCGAGCCGGTGCGCGACGTACTCGTCGAGCTTGCCGTCCGCGTCGTCCACCTCCGGGCCGTGGCCGGGGTGCAGCCGCTCCAGCCCGAGCGCGCGCAGCCGCCGCAGCCCGTCGAGGTAGGCGCCGAGACCGCCGCCGTCGGGCAGCAGCAGGACGCTGCCGACGCCGAGCACCGCGTCGCCGGTGAACGCGTCCGCGCCGGTCACGAAGACCAGGTGGTCGGCCGCGTGGCCGGGCACGTGGTACGCGGTGAACGGCCCGAACGCGTCGCCGTCGGCGAGCGCCGGGAACCGCCCGACGGGGACGCCGCCGAGCCGCGCCGCGCAGCGGCTCGACCGCCTCGGCGTGGTCGGGATGGTCGTGCGTCAGCGCGATCCCGCCGGCGCCGCCGCGCTCCGCGACCGCGGCGGCCAGCGCGTCGAGGTGCCCGTCGATCGCCGGCCCGGGGTCGACGACCCACGCCGGGTCGCGCCCGACGACGTAGCTGTTGGTGCCGTCGAGCGTGTAGGGCGACGGGTTCGGCGCCCGGACGAGCAGGATCTCCACGGCGCTCAGCGCGGGACGATCCGGTAGACCGGGCCCTCGAGCGAGACGACGTAGACGCGGCCCTGCGCGTCCTCCCCGAACGAGGACAGGCTCGACACCTTCAGCGACGTGTTGCGCACGTCGCGCGCGCGCCCCGGCGTCAGCCGCGCCGACTCGATCCGGCCGCGGCAGAAGTCGCCGTAGAGGTAGCGGCCGCGGAGGCTCAGCGACCGGTCGCGCACGACGACGCCGCCGGTGATCGAGCAGTTCCCGTCGGCGTGCGAGCGGACGATGACCGGCGCGATCGCGCCCGGCGCCGACTCCCCGTCCGTGTAGCGCGAGCGCCCCTCGAACGGGCGCCAGCCGAAGTTCGCGCCGCGGCCCTTGCCGCGGCGCACGAAGTCGATCTCCTCGTAGGCGTTCTGGCCGACGTCGCCGATGCTCAGGTCGCCGGTCTTGCGGTCGAACGAGAAGCGCCACGGGTTGCGCAGCCCGTAGCTGTAGATCTCGCCGCGCGCGCCCGAGCGGCCGACGAACGGGTTGTCGGCCGGCACCTGGTAGGCGCGGCCGCCGCCGGCGCGCGGGTCGATCCGGAGGATCTTGCCCGAGCAGCGAGCCGAGGTTCTGCGCGTTCCCGCGCGCGCCGTGCTGGTCGCCGCCCCCGCCGCCGTCGCCGGTCCCGACGTACATCCGGCCGTCCGGCCCGAACAGCAGCAGGCCGCCGTTGTGGTTGGACTCGTCGTCGGGCATCCGCAGCACGAGCCGCGCCGAGCCGGGGTCCGCGCGGTCCGCGCTCGCGCGGTGGTACTCCACGATCCGCTGGTCCTGGTCCGCGTCGGTGAAGTAGACGTAGAACAGCCCGCTGTCGGCGTAGTCCGGCGGGAAGGCGACGGACAGCAGGCCCTGCTCGCCCCCGGCCGTGACCTGGCCGCGGATGTCGAGGAACGGGGTCCGCAGCTTGCGCCCGTCGCGCACGACCATCACGCGCCCGCCCTGCTCGACGACGAACTGCCGCGCCCGGTCGCCGGGCGGCGACGTGACGTAGACCGGGTCGTCGAAGTCGGCGACCTTGCGCAGCCGGACCCCGCGCGCGGCGCTCGCGGCGCCGCTCTCGCCGCCCGCCTCCGGCGACGCGGCCGGGGAGGACGGGCGCCCGTCGGCGTCGTCGCCGCCCCCGCCGCAGGCGACCGCCACGAGGACGAGGAGCGCCACCGCGACCCTGGTCATCCCTGCCATCGAGAGAGGATGGCACAGGGCGGTATCGTCGCCGCCGTGCGGACCGTCCACGCCACGCGCTACGTGACGCCGCTGCGCGAGGGTGGATCGATGCCGGGTCTGGTGGAGGCGGACGACGACGGCCTCTACGTGCTCAAGTTCCGCGGTGCCGGACAGGGCGCGAAGGCGCTCGTCGCCGAGATCGTCGCCGGCGAGCTGGCGCGCGCGTGCGGGCTCGCGGTGCCCGAGATCGTCTTCATGGAGCTCGACCCGCAGCTCGGCGCCGCCGAGCCCGACCCGGAGATCCAGGAGCTGATCGCCGCCAGCGCCGGGCTGAACGTGGCGCTCGACTTCCTCCCCGGGTCGCTGACCTACAACCCCGCGGCCGGCGACGACCCGGCGCCCGAGGTCGCCGCGGACATCGTCTGGCTCGACGCGCTGACCACGAACGTCGACCGCTCGCCGCAGAACCCCAACCTGCTGATCTGGCACGGGCGGCTGTGGCTGATCGACCACGGCGCCGCGCTCTACCTCCAGCACGCGTGGGAGGACCCGGCGGCCGACGCGCTGCGCCCGTTCCCCGCGATCCGCAACCACGTCCTGCTGCGCGCGGCCGGCGACATCGGGGCCGCCGACGCGCGGCTCGCGCCGCGGCTCGCCGGGCCGGTGGTCGACGACATCCTCGCCGTGGTGCCCGACGACTGGTTCGCCCCGCGCACGCGCGCGGAGTACGCGGCGTACCTGCACCGCCGGCTCGCGCCGCCGCGCGGGTTCGCCGCCGAGGCCGAGGAGGCGCGCCGTGCCGCCTAGCCCGTTCCAGTACGCGATCGTCCGCGTCGTCCCGCAGGTCGAGCGCGGCGAGTGCGTGAACGCGGGCGTCGTGCTCTTCTGCCGCCCGCGCCGCTTCCTCGCCGCGCGCGTCGCGCTCGACGCGGCGCGGGTGCTCGCGCTCGCGCCCGCGGCCGACCTGGACGCGCTGCGCGGCCATCTCGACGCGTTCGCGCGGATCGCGGCCGGCGATCCGGACGCCGGGCCGATGGCGGCGCTCCCGCCGTCCGAGCGCTTCCACTGGCTCGTCGCGCCGTCGAGCACGGTGATCCAGTGCTCGCCGGTCCACACCGGGCTCACCGACGACCCGCCGGGCGAGCTCGAGCGGCTCGTCGCGCGCCTCGTGGGATGAGCCGGCTCGTCTGGGTCGGCCACGCGACCGCGCTGATCGAGATCGGCGGCGCGCGGCTGCTGACCGACCCGCTCCTGCGCTCGCGGCTCGCGCATCTGCGGCGCCACGGCGCGCCGCCGGCGGCGGAGGTCCTGCGCGACGTCGACGCGGTGCTGATCTCGCACCTCCACCACGACCACCTCGACCTGCCGTCGCTGCGCCTGCTCCCCGCGGGCACCCCGCTGATCGTCCCGCGCGGGGCGGCCGAGATGCTCCACCGCCACGGGTTCGCCGACGTGCGCGAGCTCGCCGCCGGCGAGTCGACGGAGGTCGCGGGCGTCGAGGTGCGCGCCGTCGACGCCGTCCACGACCGCCACCGCCTCCGCTACGGGCTGGAGGCCGACACGCTCGGCTACGTCGCCGGCGGCGCCGTCTACTTCGCGGGCGACACCGACCTGTTCGACGGGATGGCCGACCTGGCCGGCATCGAGGTCGCGCTGATCCCCGTCTGGGGCTGGGGCCCGTCGCTCGGCGACGGCCACCTGGACCCGGAGGCGGCCGCCCGGGCGACCGCGCTGCTGCGCCCGCGGATCGCCGTGCCGATCCACTGGGGCACGTTCTTCCCCCAGCTCATGCACCTGTGGAAGCACGACCGGCTGACCGATCCGCCGCACGAGTTCGCCGCCGCGGTCGCGACGCTGGCGCCCGAGGTGGAGGTGCGGGTGCTGCCGCCCGGCGGGTCCACCCGCTTCGGCGGTTAGCATCCCTGGCGCTCTCCGCTCCGGAAAGGACGCCGCCGTGGCCCGTCTGCCCCTCCTGCTCGTGATCGCCCTGCTCGCCGTCGGTGTCGCCGCCTGCGGCTCCGACGACGACGACGGCGGCGGCTCGTCGTCCGGCGAGGCGACCGCCACGGCCACCGCGGCCGCCGACGCCTGCTCGCCCGACCAGCTCGCGCTGGTCAACGACGGCCAGCTGACCGTCGGGACCGACAAGCCCGCCTACCCGCCGTACTTCGAGGACGACGACCCCGCGAACGGGAAGGGCTTCGAGAGCGCCGTCACCTACGCGATCGCGGAGCAGCTCGGGTTCGCCGAGGACGCGGTCAAGTGGAGCGTCGTGCCGTTCAACGCCTCCTACGCCCCGGGCGAGAAGAAGTTCGACTTCGACATCAACCAGATCTCGATCACGCCGAAGCGGGCGGAGCGGGTCGACTTCTCCGATCCGTACTACACGGCGCCCCAGGCGGTCGTCTCGCTCAAGACGTCCCCGACCGCGGACGCCACCTCGCTGTCCGACCTCGCGGACGCGAAGCTCGGCGTCCAGATCGGCACGACCAGCCTCGACGCCGTCAACGACCTGATCAAGCCGTCGAGCCAGCCGCAGGTCTTCAACGACTCCAACGACACCGTCCGCGCGCTCAAGACGAAGCGCGTCGACGCGATCGTCGTCGACCTCCCGACCGCGTTCTACCTGACCGCGGCCGAGATCCCGGAGGCGAAGATCACCGGCCAGTTCGCCGCGCCCGGCGGCGACGACTGGGGCGTCGTGCTGGGCAAGGGCTCCGAGCTCACCGACTGCGTGAACCAGGCGATCGGGAAGCTCAAGGACTCGGGCGAGCTCCAGCAGATCACCGACAAGTGGATGGGCGGCCAGTCGGGCGCGCCCGAGCTGCGATAGACGCGACGCTCCCCCAGCCCGGCGAGCGCCGGCTCGCCCGCGCGGCGGCGAAGCAGCGCCGGAACCGCCGCCAGCTGGCCGTCTCGGTGGTCTCGACGGTGGTCGTGCTGGGCCTGCTCGTCACCGTGGTGGTGACGAGCGAGGGCTGGCCGAACGTCCGCGAGACGTTCTTCAACCCGACCGACTTCAAGGACTCGTTCCCGGCCGTCCTGCGCGGGTTCTGGCTCGACGTGAAGCTGTTCGTGATCGTCGAGATCGCGGTGCTGATCCTCGGCCTCGTGGTCGCGCTGGCGCGGATCTCGCGCACGCCCGCGCTGTTCCCGGTGCGGCTGCTGTCGGCGATCTTCGTCGACGTGCTGCGCGGCGTCCCGACGATCCTCGTCGTCTACCTGATCGGCTTCGGCGTCCCCGCGCTCATGCTCTCGGGCCTGCCGACCGACCCGGTCGTGCTCGGCGGCATCGCGCTGACGCTCGCGTACTCCGCCTACGTCGGCGAGGTCTACCGGGCGGGGATCGAGTCCGTCCACCCGAGCCAGCGCGCCGCCGCGCTCGCGGTCGGGATGACCGAGGGCCAGGCGACGCGCCACGTCGTGCTCCCGCAGGCGGTCCGCAGCGTCGCGCCGCCGCTCCTCAACGACTTCATCTCGCTGCAGAAGGACGTCGCGCTGATCTCGATCCTCGGCCCGCTCGAGGCGTTCCGGGTCGCGCAGATCGAGGCGTCGTCGAACTTCGTCTACACCCCGCTGGTGGCGGCGGCGCTGCTCTACCTGTGCGTGACGGTGCCGCTCGCGCGGATCCTCGACCGCTGGGAGCGCAGGCGGCGGCGATGACGGCCGTCCTCGAGGTCCGCGGCGTCACGAAGGCCTACGACGAGCGCGAGGTGCTCCGCGGGATCGACCTCGCGGTGCCCGAGCACGCCGCGATCGCGCTGATCGGCGCGTCCGGCTCGGGCAAGTCGACGCTGCTGCGCTGCATCGACCTGCTCGAGGAGATCGACGACGGCGACGTGCTGCTCGACGGCGAGGTGATCACCGACCCGTCCGTCGCGCCGGTCGGCGTGCGCCGCCGGCTCGGCATGGTCTTCCAGCAGTTCAACCTGTTCCCGCACCTCGACGCGCTCGCCAACGTCACGCTCGCGCCGGTGCGCGCGCACGGCATGGCGCGGGCGAGAGGCCGAGGCGCGCGGCCGCGAGCTGCTCGCCCGCTTCGGGCTCGCCGGGCGCGAGCACGACCACCCCGACCGGCTCTCGGGCGGCCAGCAGCAGCGCGTGGCGATCGCCCGCGCGCTGGCCACGCGCCCGCGCGCCCTGCTGCTCGACGAGGTCACGAGCGCGCTCGACCCCGAGCTGGTCGGCGAGGTGCTCGAGGTCGTGCGCGAGCTCAAGGAGGAGGGGATGACGATGATCATCGCCACGCACGAGATGACGTTCGCGCGCGAGGTCGCGGACGAGGTCTGCTTCCTCCACGACGGCCTGATCCTCGAGCGCGGCGACCCGGCGCGGATCTTCACCGCGCCCGAGCGGCCCGAGACCCAGCGCTTCCTGCGCCGGATGCTCGACGCGGGCTACTCGACCTAGGCGTTCCCGGTCGGCTCGACGACCCTGGTGACGACCCAGCGGTGCTTGCCGATCCTGCGGTCGCGGACGAATCCGAGCTGCTCGTAGGTCGACAGGGCGCCGTTGAAGAGGAAGCCGGCGGGAACCGCACCGGCGGCCTCGGGATAGCCCTCGACCTTGCCGCCGCCGAGCCGTGCGATCAGGTCCAGCGCCCCGTCGAGCGCCGCCGTGGCGACGCCCTGGCGCCGATGCCCCTTGCCGACGAAGGTGCAGGCGATCCGCCAGTCCGGCAAGGCCGTGAGGCTCTTCTCATAGGCGGCCCGGTTCTTGATCTTCGGCACCTCGTCGGGCGCGCCGAACTGACACCAGCCCACGCAGTCGTCGCCATCGAACACCAGGGCGGCATGCGCCTTGCCTGCCCGCACCCGTGCGAGCTTGCGTTCCCGGTTCAGTGCCGCGTCGCGGCTGTCATCCGGGTGGAAGCCCATGCACCAACAGCCCCCGAAGACGCCACCGTTCGCCTCGACCAGTCCGGCGAACGCATCCCAGCTCGATTCGTCGAGCGCCTCGATCGTGTACGCCGACGCCATGCCGGCGCAGGCTAGTCCGCCCAGGCCGTACGCCGGATGTCTCGATCACTCCCAGGCCGACGTGGTGTCCTCCGTCACCCCGTAGTGCGGGCGTCCGTTCGTCCGGTAGGTCCGGATGATCACTCCGTTGCCCGTCGCTCGCGACTCGGTCAGCTCGAGCGCGAGGTCCGGCCCGGCGTCGGGGAACAGCCGCTCGCCCTGACCGACGACGACCGGGGCGGTGAAGAGATTGACCTCATCGAACAGATCGTGCTCGAGCAGCCAGCGCGTCAGCGTGCGGCTGCCGGGAACCAGCAGCTGACCTTCGCCCGCGGCCTTGAGCTTGCCGATCTCCGCCGCGAGGTCCCCCGACAGGACGGTCGTCCCGGCCCAGTCCGGGTCTGACAGCGTGGACGACACGACGTACTTCGGCTTGGAGTTCAAGGCCCGTCCGACCGCCGAATCCTGCATCTCGGGCAGCGTGCCCCACGATCCGGCGAAGACGTCATAGGTCCAGCGACCGAACAGGAACGCGTCGGCACTTTCGTAGACCTCGTTGAGGGCCGCTTCGACCTCCGGGTCGGCATGCGGCATCGCCCAGCCGCCGCGCTCAAAACCGCCTCGGCGATCCTCCTCGGCCGCACCGAGCCCCTGCATGACGCCGTCGACGGAGATCCATGTGGTGTTCGTCAGCTTCAAGGTCGGACGCTCCTTCGGAGGTGCTGGTCTCGATCA
>CAWBSJ010000026.1:0-133217 GCA_963791405.1 uncultured Solirubrobacteraceae bacterium
GCTCGAGGTGATGGCGCGCCCCGATCGCGCGACGACCCACCACAACGCCCCGAACCCGTTCACGCCCTGGCCCTTGGTCTGGCCGGGCGCCATGTCGGGCGCGAAGCGGTAGAGCGGGTGCCCGCCGTAGGTGACCTGGCGGCTGCCGTTCCCGCGCCGGCTGGTCGACAGGAGCGACGCCTTCGCGCGACCGTCGGCTTCGGGCTTCCCGCGCGAGATCAGCGGCGGCCACACCTGGGCGCAGGCGCCCGGGCAGCGGCTGTGCTTGCCGGTGTCCTTCTCGAACAGGTAGAGCGTGCGTCCCTTGCCGTCGACGAGGTACGTGCCGAGCGGGCCCGTCCGGGTGTCGACGGTCGCAGGCTTGGCGGACGCGCTCGCCGGGAGGGCGGCCGCGACCGCGGCGAGCAGGAGCACGAGACCGATGCGCATGGGACACCTCCGGTGTCGACGGGGGACGCGGGTCCGGGTCACGGAGGTGTACGCGGCGCGGGTCGCGCAGGTTCGGCCGGCCGGTACGCTCGCGCGATGCCGAGCCGGACCGGCGGATGCCTGTGCGGCGCCGTGCGCTACACGGCCGCGCCGCCGCTCCGCGACGTCGTGGTCTGCCACTGCAGCCGCTGCCGGCGCCAGCACGGGCACGTCGGCGCGTACACCGAGGTGGCCGCCGCGGACCTGGACATCGCGCCCGGGGACGCGCTCGCGTGGTACGTGGCCGACGACCGCGAGCGCGGGTTCTGCCGCACCTGCGGCGCGAGCCTGTTCTGGCGGCGGGCCGGCTCCGACCGGATCTCGATCGCCGCCGGGACCCTCGACGCGCCGACGGGGCTCCGCACGGCCGCCCACATCTTCGTCGCCGACCGCGGCGACTACTACGAGCTCGCCGACGAACTGCCGCGCTTCCCGGCCGGCCAGGACGACGCGTAGACTCGGCCCGCCGCGATCACGGAGGTAGGCAGTGGGCGAAGTACACGTGCACGAGTTCATGACGCTGGACGGCGTGGTCGACGCGCCGACGTGGACGTTCGAATACGGGTTCGACCCGCAGATGGGCGAGACGCTGGCGGCGGTCACCGGGCGCTGCGACGGCATCCTGCTCGGGCGCATGACCTACGAGATGTTCGAGCCGGCCTGGTCGACCCGGACGGTCGAGGACGACCCGGGTGCGCCGTTCTTCAACGACACCACCAAGTACGTCGTCTCCGGCACGCTGACCGAGGGGACGTGGCGCAACTCGGAGATCGTCGGGCCGTACGACCCCGAGCGGATCCGCCGGCTGAAGGACGAGGTCGACGGCGACCTCTACGTCAGCGGCAGCACCACGCTGGTGCGGGCGATGCTCGCCGACGGCCTGATCGACGGCTGCACCTCTTCGTCTACCCGCTCACCCTGGGCGCCGGCCCGCGGCTCTTCGCCGAGGGCGCGCCCGCGGGCAAGCTCGCGCTCGCGGCGAGCGAGCGCTACGACAACGGCGTGCTCTACATGGCGTACCGGCCGCAGGCCTGAGCCCCTAGGGCCGCTCGTGGTCCCACGGCCCGGGGCCGTGGGGCCCGCGGTCGCGGGCCTCGCCGAGGTGGTCGATCGCCTCGTCCAGGTGGTCCGCGATCTCGTCCCGCTGCGCCTGGGTGATCCGCCCGGCCTTGACGTCGGCGTCGAGCCGCTTCGTCGCCGCCGCCTCGACCGCGGCCTTGACGTCCGCGAGCGACTTGCCGTGGGCCTTGGCGATCGCCGCGAGGCGCTTGCCGTCGCGCAGCTGCGCGAACAGCGCGTCCTCGCCGATGCCGATCGCCTTCGCCACGTCGGCCATCAGGAACGGGCCGCCGGGCCCGCCGTGACCATGCCCGCCGGGACCGAAGTGGCCGGGGCCGCCCGGGCCGCCGGGCCCGCCCGGGCCGAGCACGGTGCCGTCGGCCTGGCGGCGCTGCTTGATCGCGTCGGCCTGCGCCTGCGTCAGCCGGCCGGCCTTCACCTCCGCGTCGAGCTGCGCGTCCTCGGCCTGCGAGAGCGCGGAGCGGAGCTCGTCGGCGCTGACGCCCAGCCGCTTGGCGGCGTCGTCCAGGATGCTCTGCTCGGTCGCCTTGTGATCGTCCGTGGCCGCGACGGCTCCCGCCGCGCCGCCGGCCAGCGCGGCCGCGGTCAGCGCGCCGGCGATCAGGTGCTGTCTCCTCATCGGTCCTCCCTGGGTCGATGCCTGATCCCGAGAGGGTGCCCGGCGTTGCTGGGATTCGCCTGAGAGGTATCACGGGCGCGGCCCGCGCCTCTCCTCCGATGAGCACGCGATCCCCAAGGAGGGGGCATGACCTATCTCATCGTCGGACTGGACCGCAGCACCCTGAGCCCCTGGCGCCGGCACGTCCTCGCCGGTGACGCCACGACCGCGATCCGGCTCGGCTGCGCCCGCGCCGCCGCCCAGGGCGTGCAGCTCGTCGTCGCCGCCGTGATCGGCCCGGGCGCGAACGTCGTCACCGCCGTCGCGCCCGCGGTCCCGAAGGCCGCCTAGCCGGGGCGGATCACGGTCACCGCGGTGGGCGACCCGTCGCTCATCGCGGCGAGCGCCGCGGGCGTCCCGTCGAGCCCGATGCGCGTCGCGATCAGCCGCTGGGGCGCGCAGGCGCCCGGCCGCCACGAGCGCCAGCATCTCCGGGTAGGCGTGCGCCGCCATCCCGTGCGACCCGAGGAGCTCGAGCTCGCGGCCGATCACGAGGTCCATCGGGACGCGCGGCGGCTCCGGCAGCAGCCCGACCTGGACGTGGCGCCCGCGCTTGCGCAGGCCGGCGATCGACGCGGCGCACGACGCCTCGGCGCCGATCGCGTCGACGCTCAGGTGCGCGCCGCCGCCGGTCAGCTCGCGCACGTCGGCGCCCGCCGGCACCGCGATCTCCGCCCCCACGGAACGGGCGAACGCCAGCGCCGGCTCGGCGACGTCGAGCGCGACGACCCGCGCGCCCGCGGCGGCCGCGATCATGACCGCCGACAGCCCGACGCCGCCGCAGCCGTGGACCGCGACCCACTCCCCGGCGCGGACGCGCCCGACCTGGAGCACGGCGCGGTAGGCGGTGGCGAAGCGGCAGCCGAGGACCGCGGCCGCCTCGGCCTCCAGCCCGTCCGGGAGCGCGACGAGGTTGACGTCGGCGTGGTCGATCGCGGTCAGCTCGGCGAACGAGCCCCAGTGCGTGAACCCGGGCTGGGTCTGGCGGTCGCAGATCTGGTGGTCGCCGGCGAGGCACTGCGCGCAGCTCCCGCACGCGCAGACGAACGGGACCGTCACGCGGTCGCCCGGGCGCCAGAGCGCGACCCCGGCGCCGACCGCCTCGACCACGCCGGCCAGCTCGTGCCCGGGGACGTGCGGGAACGCCCGGATGTCGGGGTCGTGGCCCATCCAGCCGTGCCAGTCGCTGCGGCAGAGCCCGCTCGCCTCGACCCGGACGACGGCGCCGTGCGGCGCGGGCTCCGGGTCCGCGACGGTCTCGACGGACGGCATCCGCCCGAAGGCCTCGTACACCACGGCGCGCACGCCGCCAGCCTAGAGGGGCACAATCCCGCGGTGGACAACGCGCAGATCGCCGACCGCCTCGACGCCTTCGCCGTGCTGCTGGAGCTGTCGGAGTCCAATCCGTACACGATCCGCGCGTACCGCCGCGCGGCCGACGTGATCCGCGACGCGGCGGTCCCGGTCGCCGGGCTCGTGACCGCGGGGCGGGTCCGGCAGCTGCGCGGGATCGGCCCGGGCATCGAGGCGCGGCTGCGCGAGCTCGTCGAGACGGGGGAGATCGCGGAGCTCGCCGAGCTCGAGCGCGAGCTGGCGCCGGGGCTGGTCGGGCTCGGGCGCTACCTCGGGCTCACCGCGCGGCGCTCGATCGAGATCGCGCAGGCGCTGGACGTCCGGACCCCGGAGGAGCTGCGCGAGGCGGCCGCCGCCGGACGGCTGCGGACCGTGCCGGGCGTCGGGCCGAAGCTCGAGGCGCAGCTGCTCGACGCGCTCGCCCGCGACCCGGAGCCGCGGCCGCAGCGGGCGCTGATGCTGAACGTCGCACGCGAGCTCGTCGCGACGATCGCCGCGGCGCTCGGCGCGGAGCCGGCGGGCGACCCCCGCCGCTGGCGCGACGCCTGCGAGCGGCTCGCGGTGGTGGCCGCGGCGCACGAGCCCGGGCCGCTCCTGGCGCGGTTCGCCGCGCTCCCGCAGATCGTCGCCCTGCTCGAGCAGGGCGAGCGGCGCGCGGTCGGCGTGACCGTCGAGGGCGTCCCCGTGGAGCTGATCGCCGCCACGCCGGAGGGCTTCGGCACCGCGCTGCTGCGCGCGACCGGCGCGCCCGCCTACGTCGCGGCGCTCGAGCCGCTCCCGGAGGCGCCGGACGAGGCGGCGCGTCTACGCGGCGCTCGGCATCCCCTGGTGCCCGCCGGAGCTGCGCGAGGCGCCGTTCCGCGGCGCGCCGCCCGACCTCGTCGAGGAGGGCGAGATCCGCGGCGACCTGCACTGCCACACGACCTGGTCGGACGGCCGCGCCTCGGTCGAGGAGATGGCGCGCGCCGCGATCGACCGCGGCTACGACTACATCGCGATCTGCGATCACACGCCGGCCGTCGGCGCCGTCCAGGGCCTCACGCCCGACGACGTCCGGCGCCAGGGCGAGGAGATCGCCGCGGCGAACGAGCTGCTCGCGCCGTTCCGCGTCCTGCGCGGGATCGAGTGCGACATCCTCCCCGACGGGCGGCTCGACCTCCCCGACGACGTGCTCGCGGAGCTCGACTGGGTGCAGGCGAGCGTCCACGGCGGCCAGCGGATGCCGCGCGCGGAGATGACCGCCCGCGTCGAGGCGGCGCTGCACAATCCGCACGTCCGCTGCCTCAGCCACCCGACCGGGCGGATGATCGGCCGCCGGCCGGAGAACGCGCTCGACCTCGACCGGACCTACGCGCTCGCCGTCGAGCGCGGCATCGCGCTCGAGGTCAACGGGCTGCCGGCCCGGCTCGACCTGAGCGGGAGCCACGTCGCCGAGGCGATCGCCGCCGGCGCGCGGATCGTCTGCTCGACCGACGCGCACTCCGTCGCGGGGCTCGGGAACATGCCGAACGCGGTCCGCACGGCACGCCGCGGCGGGGCCGCCGCGGCCGACGTCCTCAACACCCGCCCGCCGGCGGAGCTCTGATGCGGGAAGATCCCCGCACACCCAACCTGGAGGCGCAGATGACGTCGAAGGCGGACTTCACCGACGAGGAGTGGACGCGCGATCAAGCGCGCGCCCTTCGTGGCCGGGATGGCGATCTCGCTCGCCGATCCGGGCGGGCCGATCGAGGCCGTCAAGGAGAGCTCGGCCACGCTGAAGACCGTGATGGGCGCCGCCGAGCAGGGCGGGCGCGGCGAGCTCGTCGACGCGGTGGCCGACGAGGTCGTCGCCGAGGCGCGGCAGCGCAAGAACCCGCTCTCCGGCTTCAAGCCCAGCAGCGCCGCGAACGCGGGGGTGGAGATCGTCGACGAGCTGCGCGAGGTGAACGGGATCGTCTCCGCGAAGGCGTCGGCCGAGGACGCCGAGGCGATGCGCGAGTGGCTGCTCGCGGCCGCCCAGGCCGCCGCGGACGCGGCGAAGGAGGGTGGCTTCCTCGGCTTTCACGCGGTCCGGGTGAGCGAGGGCGAGCAGCGCATGCTCGACAAGCTCCGGGAGGTCCTCATCGCGCCGTGACCGCGGTGGCCGCGCGCGTCGCGCACGCGGCGGCGAACGCGCGGACCACCGGGTGCGCGCGGGTTCCCTCGGCCAGCTCGGGCTGGAACAGCGTGCCGAGGAAGAACGGGTGGCCGGGCAGCTCGAGCGCCCGGACGTCGCCGGCCTCGTCGTGCGCGCCGAAGACGACGCCCGCCGCGGCGAGCCGGTCGAGGTAGGCCGGGTCGATGCCGTAGGAGCAGTGGTAGCGCTCGAGGCTGCGCTCGACGCCCATGATCGAGCGGAAGCGCGAGCCCGGCGCCGAGTGGATCGCGCCCTCGTGGCCGACGAGCGAGCACTCGAGCGGGACGATCACCGGCTCCCCGCCCGGTCCGTACTCGGCGTGCGCGGCGTCGCCGAGCCCGCAGCGCTCGCGCGCGAGCATCAGGACCGCGTGCTGGAACCCGCCGCAGGTCCCGAGGAACGGGATCCCGTGGTCGAGCGCGACGCGGGCGGCGCCGATCGCGCCGTCCGCGCTCCGGTACGGGCTGCCGGGGACGATCCAGATCCCGTCGAACCGCTCGAGCGCGGTGTCGGCCGCGTCCTGCGACGGGATCCAGTACGGGTCGAGCACGAGCCCGTCGCGCGCGGCGAGCGCGTCGATCAGGCCCGGGATGCGCGTGTGGGCGCGCACCGCGGGCGAGCGGTCGCCCACGAGCGCGAGGGTGGCGATCGGCATGGCGCCATGGTCGAGGGCGACGGCCGTTCACGTCCAACGATCGTTCGCGGTTCTTCGATCAGGGATACTGATGCGGATGGACCCGCGCCACCTCCGGACGCTCGCCGTGGTCGTGCGGCGCGCCTCGTTCTCGGCGGCCGCGCGCGAGCTCGGCTACACGCAGTCGGCCGTCTCCCAGCACGTGGCGGCGCTCGAGGCGGACCTGGGCACGACGCTGGTGGAGCGCCGCCCCGTCGCGCCGACCGAGGCCGGCGCCCGGCTGCTCGAGCACGCCGGCGCGATCCTGCTGCGGCTCGACGCGGCCCGCGCGGACGTCATCCGGGTCGCCGCCGGCCCGCGCGGCCGGCTCGTCGTCGGCGCGACCCCGCTCGCCGCCCCCGCCGCGGCCGCGGTCGTGGCGGCCGCGCGGCGTGCGCGTCCCGCGCTCGCCGCGACCGTCCGGGTCGCCGAGCGCGACGCGGTCGCGATCGCCGTGGCCACCGGCGAGCTGGACGCCGGCGTCGTCGACGGCGTCGCGGCGCCCGGCGACCCGCTCCCGCTCCCCGAGACGGGGCTGCCCGTCGCCGGCGCGCGCGACGCACCGCTCGCCGTCGCGCTCCCGCCCGGCCATCCGCTCGCCGGCGCCGACGGCCTGCGGCTCGAGGACCTCGCCGACGCGCGCTGGATCGACGCGCCGGCGATCGGCCCCGCGCTCGCCGCCGTGGCGGTGCTCGCGCGCGCCGACGGCTTCCGCGCCGCCGCGCGCTACGACGGCCTCGACGTCGCCGGGCTGCTCGCGCTCGTCGCGGCCGGCGAGGGGCTCGCGCTGCTGCCGGCGGCGGTCGCGCCCGGCGGCGTCGCGCTCGCGGCGCCGCCGCTCGTCCACCGGACCGAGCTGCTGACCGCCGATCCGGCGCTCGTGCTCGACTGAGGCGATTCCGGGGATACCGCCAGGGATGCCCGACGATCCGCTGGACCCGGGGCGCTTCGGCGCCGGCGACCCGTTCTCGCTCGGCGTCGAGGAGGAGCTGCACCTCGTCGACCCCGTGACCGGTGCGCTGCGCAACAGCGGCGGGGACGTGTTCGAGCGGCTGGAGACGCCGGCCCGCGGCGAGGTCGAGCGCGAGGTCCACGCCTGCCAGCTCGAGCTGATCACCGACGTCTGCGACACCGTCGGCGACGCGATGGGCGTGCTGGGCGAGCTGCGCCGGGCGGTGCTCGCGACCGGCACCGGCGTCGTCGGCAGCGGCACGCACCCGACCGCGGAGGAGGGCGAGGCGGAGATCACCGACAAGGAGCGCTACCAGCTCGTCCGCGAGCTGCTCGGCGACGCGATCGCCACGCCGGTCTCGGCGCTCCACGTGCACGTCGGGATGCCGGACGCCGCGACCGCGATCCGCGCCTTCAACGGGATGCGGCGCCATCTCGCCCTGCTCGAGGCGCTGAGCGCGAACGCCCCGTACCGCCACGGGCGCGACACCGACCTCGCCTCGGCGCGCGAGATCACGCTGCGCGCCTGGCCCCGCTCGGGCGCGCCGCGGGCGATGACCGACTACGACGACTTCGCCGCGTTCGCGCGCCGGCTCACGACCGTCGCCGACGTGCCCGGACTACACGTTCCACTGGTGGAAGCTGCGGCCGCACCCGAAGCTCGGGACGGTCGAGATCCGCGCGCTCGACGTCCAGGCCGCCCCGGCGCACACCGCCGCGCTGGTCGCCGCGGTGCACGCGCTCGCGCGCCACGAGGCGCTCGCCGACCCGGTGCCCGGCCCGCCGCCGGAGATCCTCGAGGAGGCGTGCTTCCGCGCCGCCCGCAACGGCGTCGACGCGCGGCTCCCGGACGACGAGGGCCGGCTGCGGCCGGTGCCGGAGCTGCTGGAGCGGACGCTGGAGCTCGCGCGGCCGAGCGCGCGCGAGCTGGGCTGCGAGGCCGAGCTCGACGGGCTCCGCGGCGCTGGTCGAGACCGGCGGCGGCGCCGGCCTGCAGCGCCGGGCGGCGGGCGATCCGGCCGACACGCAGGCCGTGCTCGCCCGGCTGATCGAGTGCTCGCTCGGCTAGAAGCTCACGTGCGAGCCCATGACGATCGTCCGCTCGTCGGGGAGGCCGAAGTACGCCACCGGATTCGACGCGTTGCGGGCGAGCGTCATGAACAGCCGCTTGCGCCAGCGCCGCATCCCGGGCGCCTGCGTCGCGACGATGATCATCCGCGAGAGGAAGTAGGTCGCGGTGTCGGTGCGGCAGTCGCCCTCGAGCCCCTTCCGGATCGCGAGCGTGAGCAGGTGCGGCGCGTCGACCCGGTCCTGGAAGCCGAGCTCGACGGTGACGTGGCTGATCCCGTCGTCGCGGTAGCCGAGGTCGTCGATCGACACCTGCTCGGACTCCGGCACGTTGGGCACGTTGAGGGTCTGGATCGAGAGGATGACCACGTTCTCCGGCAGCGAGTGGTTGTGCTCGACGTTGGTCCGCATCGCGAGCGGCGTCGTCTCGGGGTCGGCGTTGAGGAAGACGCCCGTGCCCGGTGAGCGGAAGACCGGCGGCTCGACGTCGCGCAGCTGCTCGATGAACGCGCGCAGCGGGCCCTCCTCCTTCGTCCGGTTCCGCGTCACGAGCTCGCGCCCGCGCTGCCAGGTCGTGAGGACGATGAACACGATCAGCGCGATCAGCAGCGGGAACCAGCCGCCGTGGAGGATCTTCGTCACGTTGGCGGCGAAGAACGTCAGGTCGACGAGCAGGAACGCCGCCCCGCCCGCCAGCACCTGCCAGAGCGGGCGGTGCCAGAGGATCCGCACCACGACGAAGAACAGGATCGTGTCGATCGCGAGCGTCCCGGTCACGGCGATCCCGTAGGCCGAGGCGAGCGCGGTCGAGGAGCCGAAGCCGATCACCAGCAGCGCGACCGCGGCGAAGATCCCCCAGTTGACCGCGGGGACGTAGACCTGCCCGAACTCGCGCTTCGACGTGTGGCGGATCGTCAGCCGCGGGAGGAAGCCGAGCGCGACCGCCTGGCGGGTGACCGAGAAGGCGCCCGAGATCACGGCCTGCGACGCGATCACGGTCGCGAAGGTGGCGAGCACGACGACCGGGATCCGGCTCCAGTGCGGGAAGGCGAGGAAGAACGGGTTCGCGATCGACGCGGGGTCGTTGACGATCAGCGCGCCCTGGCCGAGGTAGTTGAGCATCAGCGCGGGGAAGACGAGGAAGAACCACGCGCGGGCGATCGGCGGGCGCCCGAAGTGGCCCATGTCGGCGTAGAGCGCCTCGGCGCCGGTCACGGCGAGGACGATCGAGCCGAGCGCGATGAACGCGGTCCCGCCGTGGTCGGCGAAGAAGAGGACCGCGTAGTGCGGCGAGAGCGCGCGGAGGATCCCGGGGTGCTGGGCGATCTGCGCGATCCCGCCGATCGCGAGGACCGTGAACCAGACCCCCATCACCGGGCCGAACAGGCGGCCGACCGCGCCGGTGCCGAACCGCTGGATCAGGAACAGCGCGGTGAGGATGGCGAGCGCGATCGGCACGACGACCGACTCGAACGACGGCGAGATGACCTCGAGCCCCTCGACCGAGGACAGCACGGAGATCGCCGGCGTGATCATCCCGTCGCCGTAGAACAGCGCGGCGCCGAAGATCCCGAGCGCGATGAGCGCCATCTGGCCGCGGCGACCCTCCGGGAGCGCGCCCTTGATCAGCGCGATCAGCGCCATGATCCCGCCCTCGCCGTCGTTGTCGGCGCGCATGATCAGCAGCACGTACTTGACCGAGACGATGATCGTGACCGACCAGAAGATCAGCGAGAGCACGCCGTAGATCGCGGACTGGCGCGCCGGCACCGCGCCGTGGTCGGCGTGGAAGACGGTCTGCAGCGCGTAGAGCGGGCTCGTCCCGATGTCGCCGAAGACGACGCCGAGCGCGCCGAGGGTCAGCACCGCCATCCCCGCGTCGTGAGCGGGGCCGCGGCCCTTCGCGGGCTGTCCGCCGCCGGCCTTGCGACTCCGGCAGATCGGCCGCCCGGGGCGGCGCTGAGGACCCGTCGCTCACGCGGCCGCGGAGTCTACGCCCGGCGGCGCGCTCGGCCAGGTTGGCATTGACATAGTGCCAGAGTGGTGCCATAGTGGTGCCATGGAGCTGACGCCGTTCGTCGAGAACCTCCGCCGCGAGCTCGCGGTCGCCGGCGCCGCGGGCGGTCCCGACGCCGCCGAGCTGACCGGGCGGCTCACCGCCGCGCTGGAGCCCGCCGTCCGGCTGACCCTGCTCGAGGCGCTGTCGGCGGCGGCGGACGAGATCACGCGCGAGCTCGCGCCCGGCGCGGTCGATCTGCGGCTGCGGGCGGGCGAGCCGGAGTTCGTCACCTCGCAGGGGCCGGCCGCCGAGCCCGCCGACCCGCCGCCGCCGCCCGCGCCGCCGGAGGGCGACGAGGGCGCGATCGCCCGCATCAACCTCCGCCTGCCGGAGCAGCTCAAGGCCGGCGTCGAGGAGGCCGCGGGCCGCGAGCGGATGTCCGTCAACGGCTGGCTCGTCCGCGCCGTCGCCGCGGCGCTCGCGAGCGGCGAGCGCCCCGCGCGGCCGCGCGGCGGGCGCATCGGCCAGTCCTACACCGGCTGGGCGCGCTGAGCGCCCCACGAACAGGAGACCACCGCATGCCGACCTTCGACACCCGCGAACCGATCACCGCCGTGCTCGCCCTCGTGATGGGCGACGTGCGGATCAGCGCCGGCGACCGCGCGACCACGAGCGTCGCCGTGACGCCGAGCGACGGCGCCAACGAGGACGACGTCAAGGCCGCCCAGCTGACGGTCGTCGAGTACGGGGACGGGCGGCTGCTCGTCAAGGCGCCCAAGCTGGGCTCGCTGCTCAGCCGCGGCGGCCCCGGCTCGGTCGACGTCGCCGTCGAGCTGCCCGCGGGGTCGGACGTGATCGGCGCCGCGGCGTCCGCCGACTTCCACGGCGACGGCCGGCTGGGCGACTGCCGGATCAAGCTCGGCCTCGGCGCCGTCCGGCTCGACGAGGTCGGCAAGCTGAGCGTGAAGTGCGGCGCCGGCGACGTCAGCGTCCACCACGCCGGCCGCCACGCCGAGGTCACCGCCGGCTCGGGCGACATCCGGGTCGAGCGCGCCGGCGACAGCGCGGCGATCAAGGCCTCGAACGGCGACACCTGGGTCGGCGTCGCCGACGGCGACCTGCGCGTGCGGGCGGCGAACGGCAGCATCGCGGTCGGCAGCGCCCACGCGAGCGTCGTGGCGAAGTCGGCCAACGGCGACATCCGGCTCGGCGACGTCGGCGGCGGATCGGTCGAGGTCGAGACGCACGCGGGCGACCTCGAGGTCGGGATCCGCGAGGGCACGGCCGCCTGGCTCGACCTCAACGCGAGCGCGGGGCGCGTCCACAACGACCTCGAGGCGGCCGAGCGGCCCGACGGCGCCGAGCAGACCGTCGAGGTGCGCGCCCGCACCTCGATCGGCGACGTCGTGATCAGGCGCGCCTGAACGCGGCGTATCAGGGGGGCGCCGGCGCGCTCTCCCTCTCGTGACGACCGGATCAGACGACCAGGCGACCCGCGGCGGGCACCAGCGGCTGCGCGGGATCGGCCGCGACCGTGTCGCGCGCGTCGGCGACCGGGATGCCGCCGGCGCTCGCCAGCGCCGCGATCCGCGCGCTCACGAACGGGGCCGCGAACGAGGTGCCGGAGCAGGCGACCGGCTCGTTGCGCTGGTTGACGCTCTCCACGTCCGTGCCGACGGCGCAGACGTCGATCCACTCGCCGCGGTTGCTGTACGGCTCGACCTCCCAGTGGCCCCCGACGGCGTGCACCGAGGCCACGGACAGCACGCGGTCGAACCCCGCCATGTAGTGCGGGCGGGTCTCGCCCTCGTTGCCGGCGGACGCGACGACGACCAGCTCGGCCGGGAGGTCCTCGACGGCCGCGCGGAAGACGACCATCGCGTCGGGCGCGGCGGCCGGACCGCCGAACGACGCGTTGACGATGTCGACGTCGCGCACCGCGTCGAGCGCCGCCGCGACGTCGAGCTCGTCGGCGACGCCGAGCGGCGTGTCGAGGACGCGGCGGACGACGATCGCCGCGGCCGGCGCGTGCCGGCGGATGACGCCCGCGACCATGCTGCCGTGGCCGACCGCGAGCGGCATCGCCTCGGTGGCGGGCGGGGACGCCTCGAGCGGCGGCTCGACGTCGGCGGCGCCGAACGGGTCGACCTCGAACGGCGCCGGGTCGGGCATGCCGGTGTCGAGCACGGCGATGCGGATGCCGGCGCCGGCGTCCGCGGGCGCGGTGCGCGGGGTGCCGCTGATCGCCACCGGCGGCGCGCAGCCGCCGTGCCGCTGCGGGTTCGCGACGACGACGTGGTTGTACGTCACGCCGACGTCGCGGTTGGCGTCGACCAGCTCGTCCACGTCGCCCGTCACGGCGACGTAGCGGAAGCCCAGCCGGGACGCCTCGTCCGCCTTGCGCGCCTGGCGCGCGCCGTCCTCGGTCGCGTTGATCTCGCGCGCGCCGAAGTCGGCGATCTGCGCCCGCGCCTCGCCCAGCCGGCCTCCGGTGGCGATCCAGACCGGCTCGGGGACGATCAGCTCGCCCTGCCGGAACAGGAACCCCGGCCCCGTGCCGCCGGACAGCACGACGTCCGCGCCGCTCTCGAGCGCGTCGTCCCAGTCTTGGTTGTCCACCCAGGGCATGCGGCTCTCCAGGGATCGGCTATGGTCGCCATTCGACCAGACGCGGCACGGGAACGCAATGGACCTCCAAGCAGTGCTGCAGCAGGCGGCGAACGGAGATCGCCAGGCGTGGAACGCGCTGGTCGCGCGCTACAACGGCCTGATCTGGAGCGTGGCGCGCGCGCACCGGCTCGGCGACGCGGACGCCGCCGACGTGGTGCAGACGACCTGGCTGCGGCTCGTCGAGCAGCTCGACCGGATCCGCAATCCCGAGGGCGTCGGCGCGTGGCTCGCGACGACGGCGCGGCGCGAGTGCCTGCGCGTGCTCCGGGTCGGGCAGCGCCAGGTGCTGACCGACGGCTTCGACCTGCCGGAGGAGCGGACGGACGCGGCGCTCGACGCGCGCCTGCTGGCGGGCGAGCGGGACGCGACGCTGTGGCGCGCGTTCGCCCAGCTCGGCGAGCGCTGCCGGACGCTGCTGCGGGTGCTGACCGCCGATCCGCCGCCGAGCTACGACGAGGTCGGCGCGGCGCTGGACATGCCGATCGGGAGCATCGGGCCGACGCGCGCGCGCTGCCTGGAGCAGCTGCGGCGCAAGCTCGCGGTGGCGGGGATGACGGCGGCGCCCGATGACGCCTGACCGACGAGACGAGGGGGACGGGATGCGGCCCGACGACGACGAGACGCTGCTCGGCGAGCTGCGCCGCGTGATGGGCGACGCCGATCCCGTCCCGGACCACGTCGTGGCCGCGGCCGAGCTGGCGCTCGACTGGCGCACGATCGACGACGAGCTGGCCGAGCTGCTGCACGACTCGAGCGAGCTCGCCGCGGGCGTCCGCGCGGAGTCCGGCGCGCGCATGCTGAGCTTCGGCGCGGGCGGCCTGACGATCGAGCTCGAGGTCGCGGGGGAGGGGGCCGAGCGGACGCTCACCGGGCAGCTCGACCCGCCCGCCCGCGCGCGGATCGAGGTCCGCCACGCCGGCGGGACGACCGTGCGTCGACGCCGACGCGCGCGGCCGCTTCATCGCGCGCGGCGTCCCGGCCGGCACCGTGAGCCTGCGCTGCCTGGCGGGACCGCGCGCCGTGGCCACGCCGTGGCTTCCGCTCTGACCGACGCCCCGCCCGCCGCGCTCGCGGCGGAGGCGTACCGCGTCGTCGTCGACGACCCCGAGCGGGCCCGCGCGCTCGCCGGCGAGGCGCTGCGGCGCGCGGGGACCGACGCGGGCGCCGCGGCCGCCGCCCACCGCGCGCTCGGGATGGCGGCGCTGGAGCTCGACGACGCGGGCACCGCCGTCGCGCACCTGGAGCGCGCCGTCCGCGCCGGCCGCCGCGGCCGACCCGCAGCGCGAGGCCGAGGCGCGGATGTCGCTCGCGCTCGCGCTCCTGTCGGCCGGCGCGACGCGGCGCGCGCTCGGCGAGGCCGGCCGCGCGACGCGGATCGACGGCGTCCCGGACCGCGGCGCGCTGCGAGCTGCAGCGCGCGATCATCCTCGAGCGGCTCGGCCGGCTGGGCGAGGCGCTCGACGCCTACCGGCTCGCGATCGCCGGCTTCCGCCGCGGCGGCGACCGCAACGGCGAGGCGCGCGCGCTGTGCGACCGCGGCGTGCTCCAGACCTACCGCGGCGAGCTCGCGGCCGCGGAGGCCGACCTGCGCGCGCGCGGAGACGCTGTGCGACGAGCTCGGCCTCGGCCTGATGCGCGCCAGCGTGTGCCAGAACCTCGGCTTCGTCGCCGCCCAGCGCGGCGACGTGCCGCTCGGGCTCGCGCGCTACGAGCAGGCGCAGGCGACGTTCGCGGCGATCGGCGGCACGCGCTACGCGCTGCTGGAGCTCGACCGCTGCGCGCTGCTGCTCGCCGCCGGGCTGACCGCCGAGGCGCGCGCGAGCGCCGACCGTGCGATCGCGGCGCTCGTGGAGGCGGCGATGGGCGCGGAGGTCGCCGAGGCGCGGCTGCAGCGCGCGGAGGTGGCGCTCGCCGAGCGCGACTGGCCGGCCGCGCGCGAGGCCGCGGGCGCGGCGCTGCGCGCGTTCACCGCCCAGCGCCGGCCGACGTGGGCCGCGCTCGCGCGCGACGCGGTGGTGCGGGCGGACTGGGGCGGCGGCGCGGACGACGCGCGGCTGCTCGCCGCGGCCCGCCGCGCGGCCGCCGGGCTCGAGCGCAGCGGCTGGACGGCGCGGGCGGTCCACGCGCACCTGCTCGCCGGGCGGGTCGCGCTCGCGCTCGGCCGTCCGCGGGCGGCGCTGCGCGACCTGGACGTCGCGCGCCGCGCGCGCCTCCACGGCCCGGCGTCGGTCCGGATCGCCGGCTGGCACGCCGAGGCGCTCCGGCACGAGGCCGCCGGCGACGCCGACGCCGCCCTGCGCGCCGTCGGCGGCGGCCTGCGCGCGCTGGCCGGCGACCGGGCCGCGCTCGGGGCGACCGAGCTGCGCGCGCATGCCGCCGCCCAGGCCGAGGAGCTCGCCGACCTCGGGCTGCGCCACGCGCTCGGGCGCGGACGGCCCGCGACCGTGCTGGCGCTCGTCGAGCGGGCGCGCGCGCAGACGCTCCACCTCGCGCCGGTCACGCCGCCGCGCGACCCGGCGCTCGCGGCGCGGCTCGGCGAGCTGCGCGCCGTCGTCGCGCTCGCGGCGGAGGAGGTCCGCGCCGGCCGGCCGGCGGCGCGGCTCGTCGCGCGCCAGACCCGGCTCGAGCACGAGATCCGGCGGCGGCTGCTCCAGGTCCCCGGCACCGCCGGGCCGGCGCCGCGCCCGGGTGCCGACCCTGCGCGCGCTGCGCGCGGCGCTCGCGGAGCGCGCGCTGATCGCGTATCTGCGCGTCGACGGCGCGCTGCACGCGCTCACCGCTCACCGCTCGCCGCGCGGAGGTCGTCGCGCTCGGCCCGGTCGCCCCGGTCGAGCGCGAGCTGGAGCTGCTCCGCTTCGCGCTGCGCCGGATGGCGGCCGGCAGCGGCTCCGGCGCGCACCGCGCGAACGCGGCGCACGCCGCGGCCGAGCTCGAGCGCGCCCTGCTCGCCCCGCTGCTGCCCGCGGTCGGCGACCGCGAGCTGGTGATCGTGCCGAGCGGCGCGCTGCACGCGCTGCCCTGGGCGACGCTGCCGGCGTGCGCCGGCCGGCCGCTGTCCGTCGCGCCGTCGGCCGCGCTGTGGCTGCGCGCGCGCGAGCGCCGCGCGCCCGCGCGACCCGCCGCGCCGCTGCTCGTCGCGGGGCCGGGGCTCGCCCAGGCCGACGCCGAGGTCGCCGCGATCGCGGCGCTCTACGACGGCGCGACCGTGCTCACCGGCGCGGACGCCGGCGTCGACGCGGTGACCGCCGCGTTGCGCGGCTGCGACCGCGCGCACCTCGCCTGCCACGGCAGCTTCCGCGACGACAACCCGCTGTTCTCCGCCCTGCTGCTCGCCGACGGGCCGCTGACCGTGCACGACGTCGAGGCGCTCGGCGCCGGCCCGCGCGAGCTGGTGCTGTCCGCGTGCGACGCGGGGCGCAGCGTGGTGCGCGCCGGCGACGAGCTGATGGGGCTGACCTCGGCGCTGCTCGCGATCGGCGCCGGGGTGATCGTCGCGAGCACCGTCGACGTCCCCGACGCGCCGACCCGTCCGCTGATGGCCGCGCTGCACGAGCAGCTGCGGGCGGGCGTCCGCCCGGCCGCTCGCGCTCGCCGCGGCGCGCGGCTCGCTGGGCGGCGACGACCCGGCCGAGGCCGTCGCGCGCGACGCGTTCCTCTGCTTCGGCGCCGGTTGACGGAACCGGGTGTATCAGGCCGCGCCCGGCGCGCTCTCACTGGGGACCCGTTCCTCCCCACGTGCTCCACGGAAGGAGTCCCCCCATGCCCTTCGGCAACCGCATCTCCCGGCTGATCCGGCGCGCCTTCGCGCCGGCCCCCCCCCGCTTCGCGCATTAGCGCCGGAGCCCGGCGGTTGGTGCGCACGATGCGCTCCTTTCAACCGGCGGGCTGTGGGCCGATGGCCGGTCCCAGTCCGCGAATTTCCTATCGCCCTCCATCATACAACTTCACGTTTACGTGAAGATGCAGTTCGTCACTCGAGGTCCCAGCCGAAGTACACCTCGACGCTCGCGATCCGGTCGCCGGCGAAGCCGAACAGCTCGGTGTTGCGGAAGCGCGTGCCGTCGGCGCGGGTCGCCTCGTAGGTGACGAGCACCTCGCCGTCGGTCTCGCGCAGCCGCACGTACTCGAACGTGGCGACGTGCCCGGCGTTCGGCCAGCAGCGCTCGAAGTACGTCGCGCGGTCGATGCCCACGTCGGGCGGGGCGGAGAAGACGAAGTCGTCGGCGATCACGCGCTCGATGAGGTCGCGGTCGCCGGTCTCGTAGGCGGTGTAGGAGTCGCGCACGAGCTGCAGCCGGTCGATGGTCATGGTCTTGCCTCCCTGGGGTCGGGTTCCCTGCACCACCCAGACCCGTGGCGCACCGGGAACTCATCGCCGCGCCGTCAGCCGCGCGCGCGGTCCCGCAGCACCCGGCGGAGGATCTTGCCCGACGCGGACTTCGGGATCTCGTCGACGATCTCGACCGCGCGGATCCGCTTGTACGGCGCGACCCGCTCGGCGACCCACGCCATCAGCGCGTCGGTGTCGAGGTCGTCGCCGGCCGGCACGACGCAGGCCATCGGCGCCTCGCCGCCGGCCTCGTCGGGGATCGGGATCACCGCGGCGTCGGCGACGTCCTCGTGGTTGATCAGCAGCGCCTCGAGCTCGGCGGGCGGCACCTGGTAGCCCTTGTACTTGATCAGCTCCTTGACGCGGTCGACGATCCGCCAGACGTCGTCGTCCTCGAGCCGTGCGACGTCGCCCGTGCGCAGCCAGCCGTCCTCGGTCAGCGCGCCGCGCGTCGCCTCCTCGTCGCCCAGGTAGCCGCGCATGACCTGCGGCCCGCGGATCCAGATCTCGCCGTCGCCGTCGCTGTCCTCGCCGGTCTCGGGGTCGACGATCCGGCCCTCGGTGTTGCCGACGAGCCGGCCGATCGCGCCCGGGTCCTGGTCGAGCAGCTGGTCGTCGTCGGCGAAGTGCGTCACGGGGCTCGCCTCGGTCATCCCGTAGCCCTGCCGGATCGGCGCGCCGATCCGGTCGCCGGCGCGGTTCGCGGTGTCGGCGTCCATCGGCGCCGCGCCGGAGATCACGACGCGGAGCGCGAGGTCGCGGCCCTCGACGCCCGGCGCCTTGGCGAGCCCGAGGACGACCGGCGGCGCGATGTGGGCGCGCGTCACCTGATGGCGCTCCAGCAGGTCGAGGAACTGCCCCATGTCGAAGCGCGCCATCGTGACGACCGTCGCGCCCTGGGAGAGCCCGAGGTTCACCACGACCGTCTGGCCGTAGATGTGGAAGAACGGCAGCACGCCGATCAGCACGTCGTCGGCGCCGATCCGGTGGATCGACCGGATCTGCTCCATGTTCGCGACGAGGTTGCGGTGCGTGAGCATCACGCCCTTCGACATCCCCGTCGTCCCGCTCGAGAACGGCAGCACCGCGAGGTCGCCCTCCGGATCCACGCCGGGGTCGCCGACGTCGCCGTCCGCCTCGGGCAGCGACTCGAGCTCGAACACGGTGCCGGACCCCGCGACGGCGTCGCGCAGGGCGCCGGCCGCGATCACCGCCTTCGCGTCCGCGCTGGCGAGCTGCTTGCCGACCTCGTCCGGCGTGAGCAGCGGGTTGACCGAGGTGACGATCGCGCCGAGCGCGCTCGCCGCGTGGAAGGCGACGACCCAGTCGGCCGAGTTCGGGCCGAGCAGGCCGACGGCGTCGCCCTTGGCGATCCCGCTGCTCCGCCAGCCCGGCCGCGGTCCGCGCGACCCGCTCGCGCCAGCTCGGCGTAGGTGGTCACCGCGCCCGTCGCGCCGTCGATCAGCGCCGCCTTGTCGCCGCGCCCGGCGGCCTCGCCCATCACGTAGGCGGAGAGCGACAGCGGCGGGATCTCGACCTCTGGGTACGGGCTGCGCAGGACGGTCATCCGCGCAGCCTACGACTTCAGTCCGCGGGCGGCGGCGGCGTCGAGACGAGGTGGAGCGGATCCGACGGCGGCTCTCCGGCGGCGTCGAAGGTGCCCAGCGACTCGAGCTCGACGCCGAGCACGAGGTGGCGGACGGAGACCGCGAGGTAGTCGTGCCGCTCCTCGCCGCCGTGGCGGGGCCGGACGGTCGCGTCGGTGACCGGGAGGAAGTCGGAGTCGTGCGCGTTGAGGAAGTCGGTCATCCGCGACCGGTACCCCTCGCTCGGAAGCTGCAGGGTGCCCTCGATGACGTGGAGCTCGGTCTCGAGGCGGACGCGGAGGCGGCGGAAGTGCATTCCCCGAGTATCGGACATCGCGCGCGGGGTCTATAGGCTGCTCCCCCGGTGATGACGGACGTCGAGGCGACCATGCGGCCCTGGCTGGACCGGATCCTCCAGGACACGGGCCCACTGGAGCTCTACGACGCGCACACCCACATCGGGCAGAACGACCCGGACGGCTACAAGCAGACGCCGGACGAGCTGCTCGAGGCGCTCGCTCCCGTCGACGCGCGCGCCGTGCTCTTCCCGATGCACGAGCCGGACGGCTACCCGGCCGCCAACGACGTCGCGATCGGCGCCGCCGCCGACCACCCGGACCGGCTCGTCGCCTTCTGCCGCGTCAGCCCGCACGACCACGCGATCCCCGAGGCGCGGCGGGCGCTCGACGCCGGCGCGGCCGGGATCAAGCTGCACCCGCGCGCGGAGCAGTTCGGGATGGACGAGCCGGTCGTCGGCGAGCTCGTCGCGCTCGCGCACGAGCGCAGCCTGCCGATGCTGATCCACGCCGGCCGCGGGATCCCCGCGCTCGGGCAGAACACCGTCCGGCTCGCCGAGCGCTACCCGGACGCGACGCTGATCCTCGCCCACGCCGCGATCTCGGACCTCGCCTGGCTGTGGAAGGTGCTGCCCGACCATCCGAACGTCCTGATCGACACCTCGTGGTGGAACCCCGTCGACCTCGTGGCGCTGTTCGCGCTGGCGCCGCCCGCGCTCGATCGTGTGGGCGAGCGACTCGCCCTACGGCCGGCCGATCGCGGGCATCGTGATGACGCTGCGCTGCGCGCTCCAGGCCGGGCTGTCGCCCGAGCAGGTCCGCGGCGTGGCGGGCGGGACCCTCGCGCGCCTCATCGCGGGCGAGCGGCCCGCCGACCTCGGGCCGCCGCCCGGCCAGCCCGACCGCGCCTTCGACCTGCTGCTGGAGCGCGTCGTGGTCAACCTCAGCGGGACCTTCGCGCGGATCGCCGGCGAGGCCGACGCGACCGAGACGCTCGTGCTCGCGCGGCTCGCCTGCGCGGTCGGCAGCGACGGGCCGCACGCCGACGTCCACGCCGCGGTGCTCGACTCGCTCGACCGCTACGAGGCCGAGCTCGCGCCGCCGCCGCCCGGGGTCCGCTTCCCGGTCGCGATGCGGCACCTGATCCAGGCGCTCGTCGTCGCGCGGACGCCCGACGTGCCGCTCCCGGCGCTGCCCGGCGCGCCGGAGCCGACGCGCGCCGAAGCCGGCGCCTGAGCCTCAGTCCTCGCCGCCGCCGTTCTGGACCGGGCCGTCGTAGGGCAGCGTGGGACGCGTCGAGCGGCCGCAGCGCCGGTAGGTGCGGTGGATCAGCACGCGCTGGCCGCCGAGCGTCTCGCCCTCGACGCGGACGCGCGAGCTGCCGCTGCGGCGCAGCGCGACCGTCGCGCTCGCGGCGCGCGGGACGCCGGTGAGCCGCGCCGCCTCGCGGCCGTCGACGGACACCGAGAAGAAGCCGAACACCGCGCCGGTGGGCGGGCGGAAGCGGATCTTCACGCGGCCGTCGGCGTCGCAGCCGGCGCCCGCGGCGAGCCCGATCACCTCGCCGGCGCGCAGCTTCGGCTCCGGCAGCTCGTAGGGATCGCTCCCGCCCTGGGCGAGCGCGACGCCGCCTCCACCGGCCAGGGCGGCGAGCGCGAGCAGGGCGAACGTGCGGCGGGCCATGGGGGCGAACCTATGCGAACGCGCGCCCGCCGCGCAACGGCGCACGGGCGGCTCGGCCCGCAAGGTTGCCCGAAAGCGCACCCCGGTTTGCCGTGTATCGGGCGCTGGGTAGCCCGCGGGGTGGCAGCGAACTGACCTAGGAGGTGAGCCACGTGGCATCCGGTCCCGTCGAGCTTCGGACCATCGAGACGGACATCCCGGCGCGGATGGACCGGCTCCCGTGGGCGCGCTGGCACTGGCTCGTGGTCATCGGGCTCGGCGCCGTCTGGATCCTCGACGGCCTCGAGGTCACGATCGTCGGCACGATCGCGAGCCGCCTCACCGAGGACGGCTCCGGCATCGACATCAGCGAGTCGCAGGTCCTCACCGCGGCGTCGATCTACGTCGCCGGCGCGTGTCTCGGCGCGATCTTCTTCGGCCACCTCGCCGATCGCATCGGGCGCAAGAAGCTCTTCATGCTCACGCTGGTCGTCTACCTGATCGCGACGGTGGCGACGGCGTTCTCGACCGAGGTGTGGATGTTCTACCTCTGCCGCTTCTTCACGGGGGCGGGGATCGGCGGCGAGTACGCGGCGATCAACTCCGCGATCGACGAGCTCATCCCCGCGCGCGTGCGCGGCACGGTCGACCTGATCATCAACGGATCGTTCTGGCTCGGGACCGCGGCCGGGTCGCTGCTCTCGATCGTCCTCCTCGACACCTCGATCTTCGCCGCCGACGTCGGCTGGCGCGTCGCCTTCGGGCTCGGGGCGATCCTCGGGGTCGGGATCCTGCTCGTCCGGCGCTTCGTGCCGGAGTCGCCACGCTGGCTGTTCATCCACGGGCGCGACGAGGAGGCGGAGGAGCTCGTCCGCTCGATCGAGGGGACGGTGCACGAGGAGACCGGTCAGGAGCTCACGGAGCCGGGCCGGACGATCAAGATCCGCCAGCGCAAGGCGATCGGCTTCGGCACCGTCGCCAAGACCGTGTTCACGCTCTATCCGAAGCGGACGGTCGTCGGGCTGTCGCTGTTCGTCGGCCAGGCCTTCCTCTACAACTCGGTCTTCTTCGGCTTCGCGCTGATCCTGTCGACGTTCTACGGCGTCGGCTCGGGCTCCGCGGGCTACTACATCTTCTTCTTCGCGATCGGCAACTTCGCCGGGCCGCTCGTGCTCGGGCGCTTCTTCGACTCGATCGGGCGCAAGCCGATGATCGCGGGGACCTACATCCTCTCGGGCACGCTGCTGATCATCACCGCGTTCCTGTTCAACGCGGACGTGCTGACCGCGACGACGCAGACGCTGGCCTGGTGCATCATCTTCTTCTTCGCCTCGGCCGGGGCGAGCTCCGCGTACCTGACGGTGTCGGAGGTCTTCCCGATGGAGACGCGGGCGATGGCGATCGCGTTCTTCTACGCGGTCGGCACGGCGATCGGCGGCATCAGCGGCCCGTACCTGTTCGGCAAGCTGATCGAGACCGAGGAGCGCAGCCAGGTCATGATCGGCTTCCTGCTCGGCGGCGCGCTGATGATCGGCGGCGGGATCGTGCAGGCGATCCTGGGCGTCGAGGCGGCCGGCCGCCAGCTCGAGGACATCGCGAAGCCGCTGACCGCGCAGGACGCGGAGCAGGACGGCGACGGCGAGCTCGACGTCGGCAAGCTCGAGGGCGAGCAGGCGGGCGGCGAGGACGCCGAGCGGTTCGAGCAGACACAGGAGCGCGAGAAGACCGGAGGTGAGGCATGAGCAGCGGGTGGTCGCCGTTCCTGGCGAGCTCGAGCGCCGACCTCGACGAGTCCGACCGGGCGCTGCTCGGGCGAGGTCGAGGCGCTGGAGCGCGCGGTGCGCGAGCACGGGCCGCTCGAGCGGCGCGAGCTCGCGCAAGCGGGTCGGCAGCCGGTTCTGGGGACCGGGCCGCTTCCGCCCCGCGCTGCGGGCCGCGGTGCTCGAGGGGCGGATCGTCCGCGTCCGCCGCGGCGTCTACGGGCCGCCGCCGGGCTAGACGCGCGCGGCGGCCGGCGAAGGCGCGGCCGAGGGTGACCTCGTCCGCGTACTCGAGGTCGCCGCCGACGGGCAGGCCGGAGGCGAGCCGCGTGACGGCGACGTCGGGCGAGCGCCGGCGCAGGCCGTCGGCGACGTGCAACGCGGTCGCCTCGCCCGTCGTCGTCGGGTTGGTGGCGAGCACGACCTCGCGGACCGGCGGGTCGGCCCGCTCCACGCGCGCGTAGAGCTGCGGCGATCTTGAGGTCCTCCGGCTCGACGCCGTCGATCGGGGAGAGCGCGCCGCCGAGCACGTGGTAGCGGCCGCGGTACTCGTGCGTGCGCTCGACCGGGATCACGTCGCCCGGCTCCTCGACCACGCAGATCAGCGCCGGGTCGCGGCGCTCGTCGGTGCAGATCGCGCAGCGCGGGCCCTCGGCGAGGTTGAAGCAGATCTCGCAGAGGCCGATCTTGTCCTTGACGTCGCGGATCGCGTCGGCGAGCGCGTGGGCGTCCTCCGGCGACGCGCGCAGCACGTGGAAGGCCAGCCGCTGGGCGGTGCGGTTGCCGATGCCGGGGAGCTTGCCCAGCTCGGTGACCAGGCGCTGGAGCGGCGGGGCGAGCAGGGCTACCTCTGCTTGCGGCGCGCGGCGCGGTTCGGGGCGCCGCCGCCCGGGAGGCCGCCGCGCGCCGCCGCCGCCACCGAGGCCGCCGAGGCCCAGGCCGCCGAGCGCGTCCATCGCGGCCGAGGCGTCCATCCCGCCCATGCCGGTCGCCTTGCCCTGGAGGTCCATCGCCTGGCGCATCGCCTCGTTGATCGCGGCCATGACCATGTCCTGGAGCATCTCGACGTCCTCGGGATCGACGGCGTCGGGATCGATCTCGAGCGACTTGAGCTCGAGGTCGCCGCTCATCACGACCTTGACCATGCCGCCGCCCGCGGACGCCTCGACCTGCTCGTCCTTGAGCTTCTCCTGCGCGGCGGCCATGTCGGCCTGCATCTTCTGCGCCTGCTGGAGCAGGGCGTTGAGGTTCGGGGGCTGGGGCATCAGGACTCCTCTTCCGCTGGAAGCTCCTCGGCGTCGAACTCTCGCATGAAGGTGTCGATGAGCTCGTCCTCCGACAGGGGTGCGACGTCGTCGCGCCCGGGGTGGGCGTCGTCCTCGGCGAGCGCGTAGGCGAGCCGGAGCGAGCTGCCCGTGACCGTCCGGATCGCCTTCGCGATCTGGTCGCGGCAGTCCGGGTCCTCGGCCTTGCGCTTGTAGAACGCGGCCGACTCGGCCCAGCTGAGCGTGAGCTCGCCGCCGTCGAGCTTCGACGGGCGGGCGTTCTCGATCAGCGCGCGGACCATCGGGCGCTCCTGCACCTCGGCGAGCACCGCGGGCCACAGCTCGGCCATCCCGGGCAGGTCGAGCTCGACCCCGACGTGGACCTCCGGCTCGGAGATCGCCCCGCCGGGCTCGACGACCGCGACGGCGGTGACGGGCGGGGCGCCCTCGACGTCGGCGGACGCGGCGACGACCGCGGGGGCGTCGTGCGGCGGGGTGACGGCGGCGGGCGGCTCCGGCGCGGGGGCGGCCGGGGCAGGGGCGGGCGGCTGCTGCGCGGCGCGCGCGGCCGCCGTGGCGGGGACGTCAGGGCGGCGCGGGGGCGGCGGCGCGGACGCGGGCGCCGGGGCCGGGCGGCCGGCCTCGAGCCGCTCCAGCCGCGCGGTGAGCGCGCGCAGCGACGCGTCGTGCTCCGGCTGCGCGCCCTTGATCAGCGCGAGCTCGAGCTGGGTCCGCGGGTCGGCGCCGTCCTTCATCGCGCGCAGCGCGTCGGCGACGAGGTCGAGCAGCCGGACGACGGACGACGGCCCGACGCGGCGCGCCTGGTCGGCGAGCCGCTCGTCCTGCTCGGCCGTCACGCGCAGCTCCTCCGGCACCTCGCCGAGCGTCTGCACGACCATCAGCCCGCGCAGGTGCGCCTCGAGGTCGCCGAAGAACCGGCCGACGTCGCGGCCGGACTCCGCCAGCCGCGCGGCGGCCAGCAGGGCCTCGCGGGCGTCGCCGGCGTCGACGGCGTCGACCACGCCGAAGAGCAGGTCGGCGTCGGCCGCGCCGAGCACGGCGAGCACGTCGTCGAGCGTGATCGCGGCGCCGGAGTAGGAGACGAGCTGCTCGAGCGTCCCGAGCGCGTCGCGGAACGAGCCGGTCGCCGAGCGGGCGATCAGCGCGCACGCCTCGTCGGGGATCGCGATCGACTCGGCGTCGGCCACGCGGCGCAGGACGCCGGCGATCTGCGCCTGCGCCGGGCGCGCGAAGTCGAACCGGTGGCAGCGGTCGACGACCGTCGGCAGCACCTTGTTCGCCTCGGTCGTGGCGAGCACGAAGATCGTGTGCGGCGGCGGCTCCTCGAGCGTCTTGAGGAACGCGTTCCAGGCCGCGGTCGAGAGCATGTGCGCCTCGTCGAGGATGTACACCTTGTGGCGCCCGGAGACCGGCGCGTAGGCGACCTTCTCGCGCAGGTCGCGGATGTCGTCGACCGAGTTGTTCGAGGCCGCGTCCATCTCGATCACGTCGAGCGAGGTCGCGTCGGCGATCGAGCGGCACGACTCGCAGACCCCGCACGGCGTGACGGTCGGCCCGTCGACGCAGTTCAGCGACGCGGCGAGGATCTTCGCCATCGACGTCTTGCCCGTGCCGCGGCTGCCGACGAACAGGTACGCGTGGTGCACGCGATCCTGCTCGATCGCGTTGCGGAGGGTGCGCACCACGTGCTCCTGGCCGACGACGTCGGCGAACGTCCGGGGGCGGTGGCGGCGGTAGAGCGAGGCGTGGGCCGGCAGCACTGGACGGCTGAGTCTAGCCTCCGCGCCCGGCGGTTCCGCCGGGGTGGAGAAGTGGACCGTGCACCCTCCGTCGAAGCCGGTTCCCCGGGCGCGTTCGCTGCCACATACTCCGGCACGGGTGACCCCGCTACGCCCACCGGGAACCGCTTAAGGCTGCTTCCTTCCGGACCTGACCTGGTTCGCGGGCCGACGTCGTGCGGGACCCGGCCATCAACGCATACGGCGGCGCGCTGACCCCGGGGGCCTGAGCCCCTCGAGAGGGAATTCAGCCCCGCTAGAGCGGATTGCGGATTCAGGGCACCGCTACCTCCCCGCCTAGCACGGTCCGCTCCGCATGGTAGCCGAGCGGGTATGCCGCGGCCATGCCCCTGTTCGAGCACCGCGGCCGCGCGCCGGTCGTCGACCCGTCCGCCTACGTCGCCCCGACCGCCGTGCTGTGCGGCGACGTCCACGTCGGGGCCGAGGCGCGGATCCTGTTCGGCGCCGTGCTCACGGCGGAGGACGGGCGCGTGGAGGTCGGCAAGCGCTGCGTGGTCATGGAGCACGCGCTCGTGCGCGGGCGTGCGCGCACGCCGGCGCGCCTGGGCGCCGACGTGCTCGTCGGGCCGCACGCCCACGTGAACGGCGCCGAGGTCGGCGACGGCTGCTTCCTCGCGACCGGCGCCGCGCTGTTCCCGGGCGCGCGGGTGGGGGAGGGCGCCGAGGTCCGGATCCACGGGGTCGTGCACGTCAACACGGCGCTGGAGGCCGGCGCGGTCGTCCCGATCGGGTGGATCGCGGTCGGCGATCCGGCGCGGATCCTCCCGCCGGGCGCACACGACGAGATCTGGGCGGTGCAGGAGGGACTGGACTTCCCCGGGACCGTCTACGGGCTTCCGGCGCGACGCGCCCGCGCGCGAGCGGATGGAGCGCCAGACCGCCTGGTTCGGCGCCCACCGCGACGACGCCGAGGTGCCGGGGCGCGGCTAGACTACGTCGCCCCTGAGGGCGCGTAGCTCAGTGGGAGAGCGCTCGCTTCACACGCGAGAGGTCGCAGGTTCGAAACCCGCCGCGCCCATCCATCGGAGAGTCCCGGACCCGCTTCACGGCGCGGCCTCGTCGACCAGCTTCGTCAGGAAGGACGGCATCCGGCCGGCGCCGAAGTCGAAGAACCGCGCCCACGCCGGCTCGACGGAGATGCGTGCCATCCGGTCGTACAGCGACCCGACCTGGCGCTCGAACTCCGCCACCAGGTCGGGGTCCAGCGCCTTCCTCGATGCCGCGAGGTACTCGTCGGGCACCCCGTCGACGATCTCCACGCTCGCGCGCCCGCGCACCAGCAGCGCCTTCGCCTCCGTCGGCGTGTCGCCGGCATCGATCGTGATCGCGACGTCGGGACGCGACGAGAGCGCCGCCACCTTGGGCGCGGTCGCCGCCGTGCAGACGACGATCCGGCGTCCGTTCCAGTGGAACCCGATCGGGATCACCCGCGGGAGGCCGTCCGATCCGTTGTAGGCGAGACGGAGCAGCGTCGCGCCGGTGAGCAGGTTCCGCGCGCCGGGATGCCCGAGCTCTGCGGTGATGTCTTGCGGATCCATGATCTTCCCTTCCTGGTGTCGAGGCCCTTCACCTCGTGAGCGGAGCCGGGGAGCGCTCCTCGACATGCCGTCAGCCGCGGGAGGCCGGTGATCGGGTATTCCTGTGCCCACTGTGTGCCCGACGCCGCCGGCAGCGGACCGGAACCGGAGAGGTGCCGAGCGGTGACGGACCCGATGATGGGGCTCGCGCTGATCGTCGTCCTGGCGTGCGGCGCGCAGGTGGTCGCCGCCCTGACGGGCCTGCCGCAGATCGTGCCGCTGCTGATCGCCGGCGTGCTCGGCGGGCCGCAGGTGCTGGGGCTCTTCGACGCCGACGCGCTCCTCGGCGACCTGCTGGAGCCGGTGGTCACGCTCGCCGTCGGGATCGTGCTGTTCGACGGCGCGCTGCAGCTCCGCCGCGAGGATCTCGGCTCCGGGCTGTGGAGGCCGGTCGCCAGGCTCGTCTCGGTCGGCGTCCTCGTCAGCGCGGTGATGATCGCCGGCTCGATCCACCTGCTCCTCGGCGTCGACTGGAAGATCTCGGTGCTGTGCGGCGCGATCCTGACGCTCTCGGGGCCGACGGTCGTCGCGCCGCTGCTGCATCACATCCGCCCCTCCAGGCGGGTCGGCACCGTGCTGGAGTGGGAGGGCATCCTGATCGACCCGATCGGCGCGATCGTCGCGGTGCTCATCTTCCAGCTCATCCTGGACGGTGCCGGCGGGGTGCAGAACGGCTTCTTCACGACGGTCGCCATCGGCGCGGGGTGCGGGCTGGCGGCCGCGGCGGCCGCCGCCCTGCTCCTGGCGCAGCGGCGCGTGCCGATCACGACCCGGACGACGGGCACGATCGCGCTGGTCCTGCTCGCCGTCGCCGGCTCGGACGCGATCGCCGACGACGCCGGGCTGGTCGCCGCGATCGCCTGCGGGGTCGTGGTCGCGACGCGGATCGAGCGCCTGGGGACGCAGGAGCGGCGCGAGTTCGAGCACTTCGGGACGCCGCTGGTGGGACTGATCATCGGCGTGCTGTTCGTGATCCTCTCGTCGCGGGTCTCGCTGAGCGACGTGTGGGACCTGGGGCTCGGGGCGGTCGCGCTGGTGGCGGTGCTGATCCTCGTCCAGCGACCCGCGGCGGTCGCGCTCTCGACGATCGGCACCCGGCTCTCCACGCGGGAGCGGGCCTTCGCCGCGGGGCTGATGCCCCGCGGGATCGTCGTGGCCAGCACGGCGTCGGCGTTCCAGCTCCAGCTCGAGCAGGCGCACGTCGCCGACGCCGACCTGCTCGTCCCGATCTGCTTCCTCGTGATCGCCGCGACCGTCGTGATCTACGGGCTCGGCGGCCGGTCGTGGGCGAAGGCCCTCGGCGTCACGGCGGCCGGCACGGCCGAGGTGGGCGTCACCGCCGGCCAGGCCGAGTCGGCCGAGGCCGTTCGCGAGGGCCTGGAGCCCTAGCCGACGTCGGCGCTCTCGGCGACCCCTTGACGAGCTCCTCCGGGTAGGCCTCCTCGACGGCCGTGACGGTCACGAACGTGCGCTCGCCGCCCGCGCTCAGGATCTCCTCGACCACGGTCGCGGAGGCGTCGTCGGCCACCACGAGCTCGAGCCGCGCCTTCGGCCGCAGATGCCGCTCGAGCTTCGCGCCGCGGTAGCTGCCGGTGACGGTCGGCTCCGGCGTCGAACCGCTCGCGTTGAGCACGGAGATCGAGAGGAAGCCCAGTTCCAGCAGGCCTTCCCTGATCTCGTCGAACCGCTCCGGATCGACGTACGCCACAACCATCTTCATGTCGGTGCCCCTTCGGGAATGGCCAAGGAAGGCAGCAAGCCTAGGTCCCGCCCCGCGGCGCGGTATGTGGACCGATGTCGAGGATTTGCTGTCAGCGACCCGACATCGCGGCGCACCCGGCGTCGGCCGGCGCGGTCAGAGACCCATCGACACGTGGTCGCGCCAGTCCGGCGCGAGATAGTCGAGCGCACCGCTGAAGTCCGTGGCCTCGCGCTCGCGCTCGCCCTGCAGCTCGAACCGGTGACCGCTCTCGGTCCGCTCCGCGTGGCGGCCGAGATGCGCCTCCAGCTTGCGCACGATCTCGCGCGCGTGCTCGCGCTTGCCCTCGTGGAGCGGCTCGATGTGGACGTGGTCGGGCACCGCCACGATCCTACCTCTAGGCTCGGGCGATGGACGGCTACCCCTTCGATCTCGGCACCCACCACCGGCCGGTGTCGACCGCGTCGCCGGCCGCCCAGGCGTGGTTCGACCGCGGGCTGCTGTGGAGCTACGGCTTCAACCACGAGGAGGCCGTGCGCTGCTTCGAGCGCGCCGTCGCGGACGACCCCGGCTGCGCGCTCGCGCACTGGGGCATCGCCTACGCGGCGGGCCCGAACTACAACAAGGACTGGGACGCGTTCGACGCGGTCGACCTGCGCGCCTCGCTGCGGCTCGCCCACGACGCGGTCACCCGCGCGCGCGAGCTCGCGGACGACGCCGCACCGGTCGAGCGCGACCTGATCGCGGCGCTGGCCGAGCGGTTCCCGGCGGCCGAGCCGCCCGACGACTTCGCGGCCTGGAAGACCGGCTACGCGGACGCGATGGCGGACGTCCACGCGCGCCATCCGGACGACCTCGACGTCGCGGCCCTGTACGCCGACGCGATGATGAACCTCACCGCGTGGCAGCTGTGGGAGGTCGCGACCGGCGAGCCGGCGGAGGGCGCCCGCACGCTCGAGATCCAGCGCGTGCTCGAGGCGGCGATGGCGCTGCCGGGCGGGGCGGAGCACCCGGGCGTGCTCCATCTCCACGTCCACCTGATGGAGATGTCGGCGCACCCCGAGCGCGCGCTCGGCGCGGCGGACGCGCTGCGCACGCTCGTCCCCGGCGCCGGGCACCTGCTGCACATGCCGACGCACATCGACGTGCTGTGCGGCGACTACGCGCGCGTGGTCGCGGGCAACACCGCCGCGATCGCGGCGGACGACGCCTACGCGGCGCACGCCGGCGAGGTCGGCTTCTACCAGCTCTACCGCGCGCACGACCACCACTTCCGGATCTACGGCGCGATGTTCGCCGCCCAGCAGCAGGTCGCGCTGGAGGCGGCCGGCGCGCTCGAGGCGATGCTGACCGAGGAGCTGCTGCGGACCGAGGTGCCGCCGATGGCGGACTGGCTCGAGGGCTTCGTGCCGATGCGGCTGCACGTCCTCGTCCGCTTCGGCCGCTGGGACGAGCTGATCGCGACGCCGCTGCCGGCCGACCCGGAGCTGTACTGCACGACGACCGCGATGACCCACTACGCGCGCGGGGTGGCGCTCGCCGCGACCGGCCAGGTCGCCGAGGCCGGCGCCGAGCGCGAGCGGTTCGCGGCGGCGCTCGAGCGCGTGCCGGAGTCGCGCTACCTGTTCAACAACACGTGCCGGGACATCCTCGCGGTCGCCGCCGCGATGCTCGACGGCGAGCTCGCGTACCGCGAGGGCCGGTTCGACGAGGCGTTCGCGGAGCTGCGGCGGGCGATCGAGCTCGACGACACGCTGCCGTACGACGAGCCCTGGGGCTGGATGCAGCCGACCCGCCACGCCTACGGCGCGCTGCTGCTCGAGCAGGACGAGGTGGAGCTGGCGGAGGCGGTCTACGCCGCCGACCTGGGGCTCGACGCGACGCTCGGCCGCGCCTGCCAGCACCCGGGGAACGTCTGGAGCCTGCACGGCTACCACGAGTGCCTGACCCGGCTCGGCAAGGACGACGCCGCCCGGATCGTCGCGCAGCAGCTCGAGCTCGCCGCGGCGCGGGCCGACGTGCCGGTCCGCGCGTCGTGCGCGTGCCGCATGTCGGTCGCGTGAGCGCGGGGCGGCCGGCCGCGGGAGGAGCACGGCCGGCCGCCTGCGCGCGCTTCGCTCAGCGGATGCCGAACGTGCTGTAGGCCGTGTAGCGGCCGAGGGCGCGGGTGCGGACCGCGACCCGCCCGCTGCCGGCCGGGACGCGGACGCGGAGCGAGTACGCGCCGGTCCGGCGGTCGACGCGGACCCGGCGGACCTTGAGCTTGCGGCCGCCCTTCGCGCACGCGGCCGCGCCGCGGCCGCCACGGGCGGTGAAGCGGAGCGAGCCACCGAGCCGCTTGACGTCGACGCGCCCGCGCACGGTCACCGTGCGGCCCGCGACGCGGAGGCCGCGGACGGCGTTGACCGGCCGGATGAACGCGGCGTTCGAGCGCGCGGTCCCGACGACGACGCGGACCCGCGCGCGCTTCCCGCGCATCCCGGCCGGCCGGCGGACGGTCGCGCGGAAGCTGCCGTCGGCGCGGCTCGACGTCCGGCCCAGGCGCTTGCCGCCCACCGAGCGGACGGACATCGCCGTGCCCGGCGCGAACGCCGAGACGCCGCTGATCGTGACGCGCCGCCCGCGGGTGCCGACGTGCGTGATGGCCACGGTGCTGCGGTAGCAGGCGCCGAGCACCGAGGCGTACCCGCCGGGGTCGCTCATGCTGCCGGGCGCTCCGCCTCCGGACGGGCCGCCGCCGGAAGGCTCGCCGCCGGGCGTGCCGGGCGTGCCGGGCGTGCCCGGGCGTGCCGGGCGTGCCGGGGGTACCGGGCGTGCCGACCAGGCTCGAGCCGAGCACGAGGTCGCCGGACCGCACGCTCGCCGTGTTGCCGGCGGCGTCGCGCGAACGTGACCTCGACGCGGTACGTCCCGTCGCCCGGCCCGAGCCGGACGCTGCCGCCGGTGCCGAGCAGCGGCACCGGGTCGCCGACCGGCGCACCGCCGGCGTCGAGGACCTGCGCCTCGGCGGAGACCGCGTCGGCGGGCGGCTGGAACGTCACCGAGCGCTGCGGATCGGCGGAGACCGCGGGCGTCACCTGCAGGCCGACGCCGGCGAGCGACGGCGGCGTGCGGTCGAGCACCACCGGGACGTCGGCGCTCGTGGTCGTCGCGGCGCCGTGCCGGACGACGCGCACCTGGTAGGTGCCGTCCGCGTCCGGGAGCTGGATCACGGCCTCGCCGAGCGGCGCCGCGTCGCCCACCACGACCGGAGCGGAGACGCCGCCGCCGCGGATCTCGATCTCCGCGGACGTCACGCCCGCGCCGGGGTCGTAGGTGACGTCGCGCGACCGCGAGCTGAGCGGGCCGGTGACCATCGGCGGCGCGTCGAGCGGCGGCACCGGCGCCACGAAGGTGGCGTCCGCCGTCGCGATCGAGCCGTCGAGGTTCTCGGCGGTCACGCGGTAGTGGTAGGTCTGGCCGGGCGTCAGGTCCGCGAGCGGGATCGTGAACGGCTGGGCGCCGTCGCCGTCCACCACGACCGGTCCGGCGCTGTCGCCGTACGCGTCCGTCGGCCCGAAGTCGACGGTGACGGACGTCGCCTGGCCGTGCGGATCGACGGAGCCGGTGACGCCGGGGCGCCCCCGCCGGGACCGTCGCGGTCAGCCCGCTCGGCGCCTCGGCGTCGATCAGCTGGAGCTCGACGTCGTCGAAGTCGGTCGTGACGGCGAGCGGGACGGCGGCCAGCGCGGCGAGCCGGGTCCGCAGCTCCAGCCGGTACGAGCGGCCGGGGACGACGGCGCCCGCCGGGAGCGTCGCCGACACGCGCGTGAACCCGGTGGTGTCCCACAGCGGGCGCCGCAGCACGTCGACGCTGCGGCCCGGATCGGCGACGTCGGCGAGCACGACGCGCAGGTCGACGTCGGGGTTGATCGCGATCAGCCCGTCGACGTCGCTGCGGAGCGCCAGGCCCAGCGTCGCGCGGTCGACGGGGCCGGCCGGGGTGAAGGCGGGCGACCGCCAGATCCCGGTCGCCGTCGCGGCGACGGCCGCGAGCTGCGCGGCGCGCGTGCGGATGAAGCCGTCGCCGGCGCCGCCGGTGCCGCCGGACGGGCGGAAGTCACGGTCGACCACCGGGCAGACGATCGGCGGAAGGCAGACCAGGCCGCCGCGGGTGACCGCGTCGGTCCAGCCGGGCGCGCCGGTCGCGAACGTGCGCGCGGCCTCGGGGGCGGGCTGGCGTTCGACCGTGGCGGCGGCGGCGCCGGTCGCCGGGACCAGCAGGGCCGCGGCCGCGGCGAGGGACAGGAGGGGGGCTCGTCTCATGTCCCAGGGTTCGCCCGGCGGCGAGGATCGGGGCACGCGATCCGCGGCAGGCCCCGCCGAAGGTCTGAGTCCGCGTGCTGACCAGCGATTTCGTCCCTCCGGACCCCCAACTACGACATCCGTCGGAGCGCAGGATTTCCGTGCCGTTTGGCACAAGGTTCGGCGCCGGCCGGCGTTGCACGCGCCATGCTCGATCACCCCCCCACGCGGCGGAGCCTGCCCCGCCGCCGGCCCCACCTCGCAGCATCCCCCCGCCGGACGGACGGCCTCGACGCCGCCCGCCGGACCGCACAGCGCTCGCGCGACGCCCGCGACCGGCTGTGGGCGGGCGCCCTGGAGACGCTCGTCACCTTCATCCCCGCGACCGTGGCGCTCGCGTTCGCGGTCGACGACCGGCGCCTCCGGCTCCCCGTGATGGCCTACACCGGCACGCAACGGCGGCGAGCAGGCGGAGGCCGTCGTCCGGCGCTTCGCCGAGACGGAGCCGATCGACCCGTTCGCCGTCCTGCGCGCCGAGCTGCGCGGCGCGCGGGTCCTGTCGGCCTGCGACATCGAGGACGTCGCCGGCTCGCTCTACGGGCGCCACCTCGCGCGCAACGGCTTCGGCATCCCGCTGTGCGCCTACATCTGGCGCGGCGAGCGGATCGTCGCCGGCGTCGCGCTCGTCCGCCGCGCCGCGCTGCCCGGCTTCGACCGCGCGGCCGGCGGCGCTGCTCGCCCAGCTCCAGCCGCTGCTCGAGGACGCGCTGACCGGCGCGGCCGCGGTGCCGCGCGAGGCCGCGTCGCCCCCGCTGACCGCGCGCGAGCGCGACGTCGTCGAGCACGTGCTCGCGGGCGAGAGCAACGCCGAGATCGCCGGCGCGCTGGGCATGAGCGAGAAGACCGTCAAGACGCACCTGACGCACGTCTACGAGAAGGTCGGCGTCCGCTCGCGCACCGAGCTGACCGTCCGGCTCGGCGCCGCTCCGCGGACGGTCGCGGCCTAGCCCGTCCCGAGGATGAGCTGCGCGGTCTCGAGCGGCACGTCGAGCTGCGGGCAGTGGCCGACGCCGTCGAGCTCGATCCAGTCCGCCTGCGGGAGCAGCGCGCGGAAGCGCGCCGCCGTCCGCGGCCACGCGAGGATCCGGTCGGCGGTGCCCCAGACGAAGCGGACCGGGCAGCCGATCGCCGCCGCGTCGAGCGGCCAGCCGTCGCGCAGCGCGAGGTCGATCAGCGGCCCGACCGCGGGGCAGTCGGCGGCGCCGCGCATCAGGTGCACGATCAGCTCGGGCGGGATGTGCTCGTAGGACTCCGCGACGAACGCGGTGGCGCGGCGGCGCCCCTCCGGCGTCGAGGCGATCGCCTCGGCATGGACCGCCGCCGTGCGCAGCAGCTCCTGCATGTCGGTGAAGTAGGTCAGCGTCGCGCGGAAGCTGTCGTCGCCCTCGGCCCAGCCGCCCGCGGGGGCGAGCGCCGTGACCGCGCTCGCCCGCCCGCGCGCGGCGAGCTCGAGCGCCACGAACCCGCCGAGCGAGTTGCCGGCCACCGCGGCCGTGCCGAAGCCGGCGGCGTCCATCGCGCGCTCGACCTCGTCGACCACGGCGCCCGCGGTCACGCGGGTCGGGCAGCGGCGGGCCGCCCGCGTGCCCGGGCAGCGTGAGCGCGAGCACGTCGCGCTCGCGCTCGAGCGCCGGCAGCACGAGCTCCCAGGTCCGCCACGTGTCGGTGAACCCGTGGAGCAGGACGAGCGGCGGGCCGGCGCCGCCGCGGTGCGCGGCGGTGAAGCTCACGCCAGGAACGCCCGCAGCTCGGCGGCGAGCTGCTCCGGGGCCTCCTCGGCCATGTGGTGGCCGCTGTCGATCCGGGCGCCGCGCAGGTCGTCCGCCCAGTCGGCCCAGATCGCGAGCGGGTCGCCGTAGAGCTGCTCCATGTCGTCGTGGATCGACCACGCGGCGAGCATCGGGCAGGCGATCCGCCGGCCGGCGGCGCGGTCGGCCTCGTCGTGCGCGCGGTCGATCCCCAGCCCCGCGCGGTAGTCCTCGACCATCGCGTGGACCGTGCCGGGATCGTGGATGGCGCGGCGGAAGTCGGCGTGGTTCTCGGCGCCCATCGTCTCCGGGCCCGCCGTGTACCAGGCGTCGGGGTCGCGGTTGATCCAGTCCTCGGCCGGCTTCTCGGTCTGCCCGAAGAACCACCAGTGCCACCAGTCGGCCGCGAACCCGGCGTCGCAGCGCTCGAGCGCCTCCACGATCGGGACGGAGTCCAGCACGGCGAGGCGCGTGACCGCCTCCGGCGCGTCGACGCGCGAGCCGATGCGCGACGTAGGCGCCGCGGTCGTGGCCGGCGACGGCGAAGCGCTCGAACCCGAGCCGCGCCATCAGCGCCCGCATGTCGGCCGCCATCGCGCGCTTGGAGAACGGCGCGTGGTCGGGCGTCGTGGGCGGCGCGGTCGATTCGCCGTAGCCGCGCAGGTCGGGGCAGACGACGGTGAACGCGTCGGCCAGCAGCGGCGCGACCCGATGCCACGTCGTGTGCGTCCGCGGGTGGCCGTGGAGCAGCAGCAGCGGCGGCCCGGACCCGCCGTGGCGGACGCGCAGCACCGCGTCGCCGACGTCGACCCGCTCGAGCGTGAAGCCGTCGAACACGGTCAGTGCAGCGGGCAGAACAGCTTCGGCAGCTGCTCGCCCTTCCCCTGGTGGGCCGACGCCGTCGACTCGTTGACCTGGTAGAGCGTGCCGAGGAAGGCGACGCCGGCGAGCAGCAGCCCGATCAGCAGGTCGCGGACACCGCGCCGGCTCATGCCGTCCCCGCCGCCCAGCGCGGCGCGCGCCGCTCGTGGATCGGGAGGTGGATCAGCGCGGCGCCGACGCTCAGGACGATGCAGAGGACCCACATGAGGTCGTAGTTTCCCGTCCGCTCGTAGATCACGCCACCCAGCAGCGCGCCGGCGAACGCGCCGATCTGGTGGCTGAGGAAGACGACGCCGAACAGCATGCCCACGTGGCGGGTGCCGAACATGAGCGCCACGAGCCCCGAGGTCAGCGGCACGGTCGAGAGCCACAGCAGCCCCATGAGCGCCGCGAACCCCAGCACGGTGGCGACCGAGGCGGGGATCAGGACGAACAGCGCGAAGACGATCCCGCGGCCGAGGTAGATCCCGCTCAGCAGCAGCCGCCGCGGGTACTGCCCGCCGAGGATCCCGGCCGAGTACGCGCCGATCACGTTGAACAGGCCGATCAGCGACAGCGACCACGCCGCCAGGCTGTGGCTGAAGCCGAGGTCGGTCAGGTACGGCGGCAGGTGGGTGGAGATGAACGCGATGTGGAACCCGCAGACGAAGAAGCCGCCGGTCAGCATCAGGTAGCTCGGGTGCCGGAGCGCGGTGCGCAGCGCCTCGCGCGCGCCGACGTCCGCCTCGTCCGGGTCCTCCTCGCCCTTCCCGGTCAGCGACAACGGCGAGGATCGGGACGAGCGCGACGAACCCGGAGAGCAGCAGCAGCGCGGTGGCCGGCCCGTAGGCGGAGATGAAGCTCTCGCCGAGCGGCGCGAACAGGAACTGGCCCATCGAGCCCGCCGCGGTCGCGAGGCCCATCGCCCACGAGCGGCGGTCGGGGCTGACGAGCCGCGCGAAGGCCGCGATGACGATCGTGAACGAGCCGCCGCTCAGGCCGAGCCCGACGAGCACGCCGCCGCTCAGCGCGAGCTGCGCCGGCGTCGTCGAGACCGACATCAGCGCGACGCCCAGCGCGTAGACGGCGCCGCCCGCGGCGAGCACGCGCCCGGCGCCGTAGCGGTCGGCGATCCCGCCCGCGAACGGCTGGCCGAGCCCCCAGAGGAGGTTCTGGATCGCGATCGCGAACGCGAACGTCTCGCGGTCCCAGCCGCGCAGGTCGGTCAGCGGCGCGGTGAACAGGCCGAAGCTGGTGCGCGTGCCGAAGGTGACGATCGCGATCGCGCAGCCGGCGGCGATGACGAGCGTCGGGGTGCGCCACCAGGGGACCGGTCGCATGCGGCGCCGCAGGCTATCAGTTCGGTCATTGAACCGAAGCGTGCTACGGTCCGCCGCGATGCCGCTCCCGCGCGACTACGAGCGCCAGTCCTGCGCCCTGGCGCGGGCGCTCGAGGTGGTCGGCGAGCGCTGGACGCTGCTGATCGTGCGCGACCTGTTCCTCGGCGTCCGCCGCTTCGGCGAGCTGCAGGCGCACCTCGACGTCCCGCGCGCGGTGCTCAGCGGGCGCCTGGCGACGCTCGTCGACGCGGGCCTGGTCGAGCGCGTCCCGTACGCGCCCGGCCGCGACGACTACGTCCTGACCGCGCGCGGGCGGGAGCTGTGGCCGGTCGTCCACCAGCTGATGCAGTGGGGCGAGCGCCACCTCGTCGACGGCGGCGCGGTGCGGCTGTTCTCCCACGCGGCGTGCGGGACCGGCCTCGACACGGCGGGCGCGTGCCCCGCGTGCGGGACGACCCCGGCGCCCGGCGACGTCGAGACGCGGCCCGGCCCGGGCGCGTCGCCCCTGCGCGAGGACGCGGTCAGCCGCGCGCTGCGCGACCCGCACCGGCTGCTGACGCCGCTGGGCTAGATGCTCGCGGCGCGGGCCTTGCGGCCGCGCGGCCGGAACGCCTGCTCGAGCAGCGGACGCTCGAACTGGCCGACGACGCGGTCCTCGGTCGCGAAGCGGTAGAGCGCGACCTTGAAGACCGCCATCAGCGCGGTCTGCACGACGGCCCCGACGAGGAAGATGGCGACGCCGACCACCGCGATGACCGCGCCGGCCGCCCCGGCGATCGCGATCCCGAGCGCGACGAGCGCCGCGCCCGGCAGGAACGCGAACAGGAACACGAGCCCGCCGATCGCGAACGAGCCGACCACGCCTTCGCCCCAGCGCTGCTTGATGATCGCGACGGAGCGCTTGAGCGCGTCGAACGGCCCGAGGCCCTCGAGCGCGATGATCGGGATGACGAAGAACGTCGCGATCGTCCAGGCGAAGTTCGCCAGGCCGCCGACGAGCGACGAGACGAGCTGGCCCGCGCCCTCGCGCAGCAGCGCCTGCAGCGCGCTGATCGCGGCGCCGACCACGAGCTGCACGCCGGCCCAGCTGAGGATCGGGCCGAAGCGCCCGCGCGCGGCCGCCCAGCCCTCGCTCGCCTTCGTGTCGGCGCCCTCGAGCGAGCGCGCCGCGCACGCGGTGAGCGCCACGCTGCAGAACACGGTGACGACCATGACGAGGTAGAGCCCGATCACGCCGAGCACGATCGCGAGCGGCGTGCTCGACTCCAGCAACCCGAGCGCCGCTCCGCCGAACGCCGCGACGAGGATCAGCGTGCCGACGCCCGCGATCACCGGGAAGACGAGCAGCGACCGGTCGCCCTTGACGACCGCCCAGCTCTCCTTCGACAACTGCCAGCCGCGCCGCATGCGTCCCATGCGCGGGAAGATATCGCGCGTCAGAGCGTCCGCGGGAGGCCGAAGGCCGCGAACAGCGTCGCGTCGAACGTCGTGATCTCGGCGATCCGGCCGTCCGCGATCCGCAGCACGTCGAGCTTGAACGCGCGGAAGGTGTCGTCCCCGGGCGCGCGGTGGTAGCTCGCCGCGGCGGGCATCCGGTTCGCCCGCGTCGGCACGAGCCGCCACGCGCCGAACGCGTCCGACTCGAACGCGCTCCGCATCAGCCCGGTCACCTGCCCGATCCCGTCGTACACGAACGGCTGCGGCGGCATCGTCACGCGCACGTCGTCGGCGATCAGCGCGAGCGCGCCGTCGACGTCGCCGCGCTCGTGCGTGTCGATGAAGCCCGCCAGGAGCTCGCGCTCCGCGTCGGTGCGTCGCTCGCGCCGCCCACTCCTCGCGGCGGCCGGGCGGGAGCTGCTCGCGCAGCGTGGCGCGCGCCCGCTGCAGCGCGCTGTTGACCGCGGCGACGCCGATCTCGAGCAGCGCGGCGACGTCGCGCGCGGGCCAGCCGAGCACCTCGCGCAGGATCAGCACCGCGCGCTGGCGCGGCGGGAGCAGCTGGATCACGGCGAGGAAGGCGAGCTCGATCGTCTCGCGCTGGACGATCGCGGCGTCCGGCTCCGCGCCCGGCGCCGCGACCTGCTCGAGCAGCTCGTCGGGGTAGGGCTGCAGCCACGGCACGTCGCGGAACGAGCCGAGCGACGGGACGCGCCGCCCGGCGCGCTTGATCGCGTCGAGGCACGTGTTCGTGGCGATCTTGTAGAGCCAGGCCCGGAACCACTCGTCGCGCTCGAGGTCCTCGCGCGCGCGCCACGCGCGCAGCAGCGTCTCCTGGACCGCGTCCTCGGCCTCCTCGAAGTTGCCGAGCATCCGGTAGCAGTGGACGTGCAGCTCGCGCCGGTGGCGCTCGGCGCGCGCCTCGAACGCGGCCTGCGTCGTCGGGTCCATCGTCATGCACCCTATGACGACGCCGCGCGCGCCGAGCTCATCGGTCGGGGCTGGACATCCGCGCGCGCGGGCTTACATTTGGGTCGGGGTGACGCTCCAGGGGTGGATCTTCATGGTCGGGCTGCGCGTCTTCGACGTCGGGGCGCTGATCGTCTGGCTCGTCTGGTTCTTCCGCCTGCGCGAGGACGACGACGGCGAGGACGGCGGCTCCGACGACGGCGGCGGCAACCTGCCGCGCGACGACGCGCCGGGCGGCCCGGGCGGCGGCCTCGAGCTGCCGAAGCCGGACGCCGACCCGTGGCCGGCGCGGCGGCGCGACCACGGCGGCGACCGGCCGGCCGCGACGCCGCCCGCCCGGCGGGTCCCGCGACCCGCCGAGCGACCGGGGCGCGTCCCCCGCTAGCCGACGAAGCGCGGCAGCGACGTCCGGCCGCAGCGCCGGAAGTCGGCGACGCGCGTCTTCTTCCCGCCCGCGCCGGTGGCGGTCACCTTGATCACGTGGCGGCCGGGGGAGAGCCGGACGGCGTGGACGCGGACCTTGAACCGCGCGCGCGTCGTCCGCTTGATCGTCTTGCCGTCGAGCCGGACCCGGACGCCCGTGAGCCCCGCCGTCTGCACGTGCACCTTCATCGTGAAGCGGGTCACGAGGCACGGGCCGGGCGTGCGGCCGGTGTTGACGGTGATCCGCGGCGGGCCGACCACCGTGACCGCCTCGTTCTCCGCGTTGCACGCCCCGGCGACCGGGTTGTTGTTCGCGTCGCCGCTGTAGAACGCGCGCCAGCGGTAGACGCCGCCCTTGCCCGGCGTGAACGGGGCGGAGACCGCGCGGCCGTCCGGCGCCGAGCGGCACGCCGAGCGACTCGAACACCGGCTTGCGGCTGCAGTCGGCGTCGTCCGGGCCGTAGAGCCGGAAGTCGACGGTCGCGCCCGGCTGCGGGCTGACGAGCCCGGTCACCGCGGCGGTGTCGGTCACCTGGCCGCCGACGCCGACCTGCGGCGACGCGGCGGTCGCGATCGCCGGTGTCGCGCGGTCGACGCGCAGGCCGACGGACGAGCCGCGCGCCGACGCCGTGAGGAAGCTCGCGAACTGCGTGTTGTCGGTGACCTGCGCGGTCTGGATGCCCTCGGCGGCCGGGTTCTGGTCGACCGCCGGCGTGCGCAGGACGCTGAACGTGAAGCCGATCCGGCAGAACGACGCCGGACGCCGGCAGCGTCACGTGCGCCCCGTCGCGCGGCGTGAAGCGCACCTGCCCGTTCGCCGGGTTCGCGAGCGCGACCGTGAAGATCATCCCCGCGCACGCCGTGCCCGCCTCGCCGGTGCCGGTGTCGGAGACGCGGAACACGCCCGGCTCCGCCCCGGTGCACGACGAGAACGAGCCGAGCTGGTTGCACGCCGGGATCAGCGTGATCCCCGGATCGCCGGCCGGGCACGGGCCGGGGTCGCCGAAGTTGCAGACCGTGTTCAGCCAGCTCGCGTTCGCGTCGGCGTTGGTGTTGCGGATCTCGATCGACGCCGGGACAGCCGGTGTTCCCGACCGTCACGGCCGTGGGGAAATTGGGAACGGCGCTGGCTCCAACTCCCGCCTCAGCCGTCGCCGGCGCCACCGCCATCAGCGCCAGTACTGCAGCCCAAATCGCCGGCTTCCGCCGGAGTCCCGCGCCCGTCGTCCTCACTGCGTAGCTCCCCTGTCGTCGTCAGCGCGCGAACCTATATACGAAAGTCCGGTCCAGTGCGCGCGCTGCAACGCGGCTGTCGCGGATCAGCCGCGCAGGGCGTCCACGACGAGGCGCTGGAAGTGCGCCACGAGCCGCTCGCTCTCGGGCATCAGCCGCCCGGTGGCGACCGCGCCGGAGGCCATCCCGCGCTGGACCGCCTCGACGAGCGCGACGTCCTCGCGCCCGGTCTGGAGCGAGAACGCGAGCACCTCCTCGGCCGTCGCGTCCGGCACCTCGGGGGCGAAGAAGTAGTCCGTGAAGCCGAGCGTCCGGCCCGCGCCGTCCGGGCGCCAGACGTCGAGCGAGAGGTTCTGGGGGCCGGGGTCGACGTTGATCGTCACGTTCGGCCAGAGCCAGTGGTACTGCGCGCGGGTGACCTCGCCCGCGTGCATCCACTCCGGCGAGGGCGTCCGTGCCGCGCCGCGCTGGACGGAGAAGTTCGGGAACTCCTCGAGCGCGTACGCGTCGGCGCCGACGTCGATCGCCTTCGCGAGCCCGGGGTGGGCGACCGGGCAGTGGTAGCACTCGAGGTAGTTCTCGACCGCGACCTTCCAGTTCGCCTCGAGCGTCCACGGCACGCGGCGGCGGAACGCCATCCGCCCGAGGTCCACCCCGCAGTCCGCGAGCACGGCCGGCAGCTCGCCGAGCGTGCCCGGCGAAGTCCGGCGCGTCGGGGTCGGGGTGCGCGAACAGGAACGGTCCCCAGGTCGCGACGCTCGCGGGCAGCAGGCCGAGGCCGGACGGGTCGAGCCCCGGCTCGCGGTCGCCGCGCGGGACCTTGCGCAGCGCGCCGTCGAGGTCGTAGGTCCACGCGTGGTACGGGCACTGGAGCGTCGAGCACGTGCCCTCGCCGTCGACGATCGGATGGCCGCGGTGGCGGCAGACGTTGACCAGCGCGCGCAGCTCGCCGTCGCGCCCGCGCACGATCACGAGCGGCACCGGGCCGGCGTCGACGCAGAGGAAGCGGCCCGGCTCGGCGACCTGGTCCGCGCGGCCGGCGTAGTGCCAGCTGCGCCGGAAGATCAGCTCCTGCTCGCGCGCGAGCAGCTCGGGGTCGGCGTACCAGCTCGCGGGCAGGCTGTGCCCGGCGCGCAGGTCGTCGGCCACGGCGTCGAGGCCGGTGGGGTCGTCCAGGACGCTCATCGGCGCGGGACGCTACACGGCGCGCGAGCGGCGGGCTACGGACCGCCCGGCTCGGCGTGGTCGCCGGGGCCGGCCGGCAGCACGTCGGCGCCGGGGCCGCCGGCGAGCACGTCGCGGCCGCGCTGGCCGCGCAGGACGTCGTCGCCGTCGTCCCCGTACAGCGTGTCGGCGCCGTCGCCGCCGCGCACCACGTCGTCGCCCGCGTCGCCGAAGACGGCGTCGTCGCCGCCCCAGGCGAGGATCTCGTCGTCGCCGCCGAGGCCGCAGATCACGTCGTCGCGCCAGGTGCCCCACAGCCGGTCGTCGCCCTCGGTCCCGGTGATCGTGCAGCCGCGCGGCTCGACGTTGAACTCCTCGACCGCGATCGCCGGGCGCACGGCGCGCTCGAGGTCGCGCGTGGCGAACGCGTCGCGCAGGACGTCGCGCCCGAGCGCGTTGCCGAGCGCGGCCATCGCCATCCCCTGGTCGAGCGACAGGTAGGCGCGCGAGGGCTCGCCGGTGTCGACGTTGACCGCGTCGTAGAAGCCGAGCGGGGTGTAGGCGCCGAGGTCCTCGAGCGCGCGGAGCGAGGCGAGCGCCGCCTCGGGCCGCCAGCGCAGGCCGAGCAGGGTCGCGTGCGGCGTGACGACGCCGTTCGTGTACGCGCTCTGCGGCGGGTCGGGGACCGCGGGGCGGTCCGGGCAGCCGGGGAAGCCGCGGTCGACCAGCGTGCCGTCGTTGTTCGACGCGGCGCCGTCCGACTGCATGCCGGCGGCGTCGACGCCGTAGCCGGAGTAGCCGCCGGCCGGGTTGTTGGAGAACGAGAAGCCCCAGGCGGGGTAGCCGGCGACGTTCAGGCCGTGGTCGATCTGCGCGTCGACGGTGAGCGGGTGGTTCGCGCGCCAGCTGCCGGGGCCCCACTCCTCCTCGGGGACGAACAGGGCCGGCATCAGCGCCTCGAACAGGCTGCCGGTCCAGCTCGGGACCAGCCGCGTGTCGCCGTACGGGTATGAGCCCTCGTACACGCTGCGCCCCTCGTAGCTGCGGGTGAAGCCGGCCGGGCGCGTCTCCTGCCACGCCCAGTCGCAGGTGTCCGGGAACGTGCGCCAGGGGCCGTAGTACACGCTGCTCGGCAGGTCGCCCTTCGCGATCCCGACGTAGTAGGCGATCCGGCTCTCGGAGACGACCGTGTCGTAGCAGCAGGGCGCGGCGCCGGTGTCGGGCTCGATGTGGAAGAGGATCCGGTTGACGTCGGGCCGGTAGAAGACGCCGAAGTCCATCGAGTCGTAGAGCGCGTCCGCGCGGCCGGCGAGCGCGGGCACGGCGCTCGCGACGATCCGCAGGCCGACCGCGAGCCAGCCGTTGTCGACCGAGGAGAGCCGCGGGGCGATCGGCTCGCCCGACGGCGGCCAGACCGTGAGCTTCGCGCCGGTGCGGTGGTCGTACCAGTTGTAGAACTGGCCGCTCGGGCCGTGGCGCTCCAGGCCCTCGAGCGTGGTCAGCGTGCGCGCGGCGCGCTCGCGCAGCTCGCGGGGCCGGATCAGCCCGAGCCGCTCGGCGGCGACCGCGCTCCACAGGTACGCGCCGATGTTGGTCGTCGAGGTCTGGACCTCGCGCCGGCCGTCGGCGTGGAGCTGGTCGGTCGGCAGCCCGGACGCCGGGTCGGTCATCGCGGCCATCGACGCCCAGGTCCCGGCGGCGTAGCGCCGCAGCGTGTCCCGGTCGTCGTCGCCCGCCGCCGGTGCCGCCGCGAACGCGGCGGCCAGCGCGCAGGCGAGCATCGTCGCCCATGCGATCCGCATCTCTGGCCTCCCTGGGACACCGGTACCCGACAACGCGTCGTAGCTCACCCCGACCACACGCGGGCGGGCTCGCCGGCGGCCACGCGGTGGGTGCGGATCCGCCATGGCCGCATGCGCAGGAAGCCCGCGCCGTCGCTCTGCGGGCCGGCGGGGAAGACCTGCGCGAAGTCGTAGCCGAGCGGCTCCGGGGGCGTCGAGATACCGCTGCCAGACGGCGGCGCGCGCGTCCGGGTCGTCCTCCCAGGCGGCGTCGCACTCGGCGACGGCGGTGTCGTGCGCCGGGTCCCAGTACGTGCACGAGACGTACGGCGCGTGGGCGAGGTGGGCGATCTTGAGCGGCGTCGGCCGCGTGATCGCCCAGCCGGTGAGGGCGTCGCCGTCGCGCGCCCAGATCGGGTGCAGCACGCGCGAGCGCGGCCGCGAGCGGCGGTCGACGGTGGCGACGGTCGCCCACACGACGCGGTGGGCGATGGCGACGAACTGCTCGAGCGGGTCCATGGCGCGCAGCGTAGAACAACAACCATAGTTGTGCAACTATGGTTGTACGATTGCGCGCATGGCCGATCCGCGCGACGCCGCCGAGCTCGACCCGGCGCAGCTCGACGTCGTGCTCGCGGCGCTGTTCGCGGGGCTCGCGCTCAACGAGCGCGTCACCGAGCGGCTGCACGCGGCCGGCTTCGGCGACGTCCGCTTCAGCCACGGCTTCGTCTTCCAGCACCTCGTGCCCGGGCCGCTGGCGGTCGGCGAGCTCGCCCGCCGGATGGACGTGTCGCAGCAGGCGGCGTCGAAGGCGGCCGCGGAGCTGGAGCGGCTCGGCTACGTCGAGCGCGCGCCCGATCCCGGCGACGCGCGCGTCCGGCGGCTCGCGCTGAGCGCCCGCGGGCGCGCCGCGGTCGAGGCCGGGCGCGTCGCGCGCGCCGCGGTCGCGGAGGAGCTCGCCGGCGCGCTCGGGCCGCGCCGCGCGGAGACGCTGCGGCGCACGCTGCTCGACGCGCTGGCGGCGGCGGGCGGCGTGGATGCGGTGCGGGCCAGGCGCGTGCCGCCGGTTCGCTAGCGTGCTTCGTTGTGACCGCAACCATCTCCGTGACCCACGCCTCCGACCCCGGCTGCCCCTGGGCGTACTCCGCCGCGCCCGCGCACGCGGTGCTCCACTGGCGCTACGGCGATCAGCTCGAGTGGCGGCTCGCGCTCATCGGCCTGACCGAGGACGCGTCGGTCTACGACGGCCGCGGCTACACGCCCGAGCGCGGCGCGCGCGGCTACCTCGGCTTCCGCCGTTTCGGGATGCCGTTCGACACCCAGCCGCGCGAGCGCAACATCGCCACCGGCCGCGCCTGCCGCGCCGTCGTCGCGGCGCGCCTGCTCGACCCGGCGGCGGAGCTGCCGGCCTTCCGCGCGCTCCAGCTCGCCCGCTTCACGACGACCGCGCTGTTCGACACCGACGACGGGATCCGCGCCGCGCTCACCGGCGCGGACGGGCTCGACGCCGACGCGATCGTCGCCGCGATCGACGCGCCCGCGACGGAGGAGGCCTACCAGGCGGACCGCGCGCTCGTGCGCACCGCCGCCGGCAGCCCGACCGAGTTCCAGGGCAAGGCCGCGAACTCGGACGGCGCCGTGCGGTACACCGCGCCGTCGCTGATCTTCACGCACCGCGACGGCCGCTCGCTCGAGGCCGGCGGCTTCCAGACCGTCGAGGCCTACGACGTGATCATCGCCAACCTCGACGCGACGCTCGACCGGCGCCCGCCGGCCGAGGACGTCACCGAGGCGCTGGGGGTCCTGCCGTTCGCGCTGACGACGCGCGAGGTCGCCGCGATGATGGCCCCGCACCTGGTCGAGCCGGACGAGCGCGCCGCCGAGGAGGCGCTGATCGCCGCCGCGGCGGCCGGGTCCGTGCGGCGCGAGAACGTCGGCGGGGGAGCGCTGTGGCGGGCGGCGTGATCGGGTTCCCGCGCACGATCAACGAGAAGGCCGCGCGCACGGTCGCGGGCGTCGTCGCGGTCACGGGCCTGGTCGCGCTGCTCGTGCCGGCGCACTGGCTCGTGATCCCGCTCGCCTACGGGTTCTGGGCGCGCGTCCTGACCGGCCCGCGGCTGTCCCCGCTGGCGGCGCTCGCGAGCCGCGTGATCGCGCCGCGGCTCGGCGCGCCGCGCGAGGTCGCCGGCCCGCCGAAGCGCTTCGCCCAGGGGATGGGCGCGGCGATCACGACCGCGGCCACGGTCGCCTTCCTCGCCGGCGCCGGCACCGCCGTCAGCGTGCTGCTCGTCGCGCTCGTGGTCGGCCGCGACGCTCGAGTCGGTCTTCGCCTACTGCGCCGGCTGCCAGGTCTTCGCGCTGCTGATGCGGGCCGGCGTGATCCCCGAGGACGTCTGCGCCGAGTGCGCGGACATCTGGGCGCGCCGGCCCGCATAGCCGCCTAGCGCTTCTGCAGGACCACCCCGCCGGCCTCGCGCTCCCGCTCGAAGCGGTCGGAGAACTCCTGGTCCTCCTCCTCCAGGCCGGTGCCGCCGCGCAGCGCGCGCTCGGTCGCGTCCTCGACCGACCGTGGATCGCGCAACGCGGCCTGGAAGCGCTCGTCGTCGCGCTCGCCCACCCACTTCGCGATCACCATCGTGGCGACGCCGTTGCCGATGCAGTTCGTGAGCGCGCGGCCCTCGGACATGATCCGGTCGATCCCGACCACGAGCGCGATGCCGACGGCGATCGACTCGGCGCTGAAGAACGTCCCGCCGAACGCCTGCAGCGAGGCGACGAGCGTGACGAGGCCGGCGCCGGTGATCCCGGCCGCCCCCTTCGAGGTGAGGATCATCAGCGCGGCGAGCGCTATCTGCTCCCCGATCGCCATGTCCTGGCCGGTCGCCTGGACGATGAACAGCGCCGCCAGCGTCAGGTAGATGCAGGTGCCGTCGAGGTTGAAGGAGTACCCGGTCGGGATCACGAGCCCGACGGTCTGGCGCGAGGCGCCGGCCGCCTCGAGCTTCGCGAGCAGCCGCGGCAGCACGGTCTCGGACGACGACGTGCCGACGATGATCAGCAGCTCGTCGCGGAGCATCCGCACGAACCGGAAGATGTTGAAGCCGCTGAACCGGGCGACCAGCCCGAGGATCACGAAGACGAAGATCGCGCACGTGCCCCAGAAGGTGACCATCAGCGTGGCGAGGCTCGTGAGCGACGCCGAGCCGAACTTGGCGACCGTGTAGGCCATGCCGCCGAAGGCGCCGAGCGGCGCCGCCCACATGACGATCCGGATGACGCCGAAGACGATCCGGCTGATCGTCTCGAAGACGGCGACGACGCGCTTGCGCTCCTTGTCGGCGAGGAACGAGATCGCGGCGGCGGTGACGATGCCGAGCACGAGGATGCGCAGGATCTCGTTCTCCACGAACGGCGACACGAACGAGTTCGGCAGGACGTCGTCGGTGATGAACGGGACGATGCCCTGCTCGCCCGCCTCGCCGATCTCGGCCTTCGCCTCCGCCTGCGCGGCCGCGTCGGGCGAGGCGTCGAAGCCGCTGCCCGGCGAGACCAGGTTGCCGACGAGCAGCCCGAGCCCGAGCGCCACGACCGTCATGCCGAAGAAGTAGAGGAGCGACTTGCCGGCCAGGCCGCCCGCCTTGCGCAGGCTGCCGATCGACGCGATGCCGATCACGACCGTGGTGAAGATCACCGGGCCGGTGATGGCCTGGATGACCTGGATGAACGCGTCCGCGAGCCACTTCGCCTTCTCGGCCTGGTCGGGGGCGACCAGCCCGAAGGCGATGCCGAGCGCGATCGCGATCAACACCCAGAACCAGAGCTGCGTGACGAGTCTGCGGCGCGGACGATCGTCCGCGGCCGCAGCGGCGGCCGACGACATGCGAATCCCCTTCCCCAGCTTTCCCGTGACACGACCCGTACCCCGTTCGGCGTGCCACGATGCGGGCGCATGGCATCTCTACGACGTCCTGTCGAACGACTGTCCGCCGCGCAGGTCCGGCGGATCGCGCTCGCGGCCCAGGGCTTCGCCGATCCGCGCCGCTCCGGACCGGTCGCGGGCCGCGCCGTGCGGCGCCTGTTCGACCGCGTCGGGCTCGTGCAGATCGACTCGGTCAACGTGCTCTCGCGCGCGCACTACCTGCCGCTGTTCAGCCGCGCCGGGGCGTACGACCCGGCCGTGCTCGACCGCGCCGCGCACTACGCGCCGCGGCGCCTGTTCGAGTACTGGGGTCACGAGGCGTCGCTGATCCCGGTCGCGCTCCAGCCGGCGCTGCGCTGGCGGATGGAGCGGGCGGCGGACGACGCGTGGGGCGGCATGGTCCGGATCCAGCGCGACCGGCCGGAGCTGATCCGCGAGGTGCTCGACGAGGTCCGCGCGACCGGCCCGGTCGCCGCCAGCGCGGTGCTGGAGCACGAGCGGCCGAAGCGCACCGGCCCGTGGTGGGACTGGAGCGACGTCAAGCGCGCGATGGAGTGGCTGTTCTGGAGCGGGCAGGTGACGTCGGCGCGGCGGCGCGGCTTCGAGCGGCTCTACGACCTGCCCGAGCGGGTGCTGCCGCCGGAGGTGCTCGCGGCGCCGACGCCGCCGGTCGAGGAGGCCCAGCGCGAGCTCCTGCGCGTCGCGGCGCGCTCGCTCGGCGTCGGGACCGAGAGCGACCTGCGCGACTACTTCCGGCTGCCCGCCGCCGAGGCGAAGCTGCGCGTCGCCGAGCTCGTCGAGGCGGGCGAGCTGTGGGAGGCCGAGGTCGAGGGCTGGCGCCAGCCGGGCCTCGTCCACCCCGAGGCGCGCTTCCCGCGCGGCGTCGACGCGTGCGCGCTCGTCGGGCCGTTCGACTCGCTGATCTGGGAGCGGCCGCGCGTCGAGCGCGTGTTCGGCTTCCGCTACCGGATCGAGATCTACGTGCCCGCCCCGAAGCGCGTGCACGGGTACTACGTGCTCCCGTTCCTGCTCGGGGACCGGCTCGTCGCGCGGGTCGACCTCAAGGCCGACCGCCAGGGCGGCGCGCTGCGCGTGCAGGCCGCGCACGCCGAGCCCGACGCGCCGCCGGAGACGGCGACGGAGCTGCGCGGCCGGCTCGAGGCGATGGCCGCCTGGCTCGGGCTCGAGCGGATCGACGTCGTCCCGCGCGGCGACCTCGCGCCGGCGCTGGCCGGCACCGCCGGCGAGCTCGCGCTGCGCAAGGCCGCGTAGGACGCAGGAACCTCTAGCCTCGCCGGATGCACCAGGCACCCGGCGAGGCCGTCCAGAAGCTCTGTCCGCGCTGCTCCGCGCTGGCCTACACCGGCGACCGCCACTGCCCGTGGTGCGGCGGGAGCTACCGGCGCCGGCTGTGGCCCGCGCTCGCCGTCGCGGTGCTCGTGCAGAGCGCGATCCTGCTCGGCGGGCTCGCCTACCTCGGCTCGGTCGCCGGCGACGAGCTCGACACGCGCCTGGACCGCGAGGTCGACCGCGTCGAGCGCAACCTCGACCGGTCGTTCGACGACGTCCAGCAGAGCGTCCGCGAGGAGCTCGACCGGCGCCTGCCCGCGCCCTAGCCGAGCGCGAGCGCGCCGAGCGCGATCCCGGGCCCGGTGGCCCGGAAGGCGGGGACGAGCTCGGACAGGACGAGCCCGTCGCCGGCGGTCAGCCGGTCGATCAGCGCGAAGTGCTCGCGGCTGCGCTCCGGGGTGTCGACCGCGGTGACCACGACCGGCACCCGGCGGCGCAGCTGCAGCAGCGTGTCGCCGTGCGGCGCGTGGTCGCCGTGGAAGCCCCAGATGCCGCGCAGCGCGGTCGCCCCCGCGGCGCCGCCGGCGCGCAGCTCGCGGATCAGCGCGTCGGCGAGCGGCTCGCCGCCGGCCCGCGACTGCTCGCCGCAGATCACCGTGAGCTTCTGCCACCAGCCGGCCGGCGCCGTCGCGTGCGGGGCGGCGAGCGCCGCGCCGTCGCGCTTGCAGACGCGGACGCGCTCGAGCGTCCGGGCCGGCTCGCCGAGCAGCGCGTCGAGCTCGGGCAGCGCGCCGCCGATCGCCTCCGCCGCGCCGACCGCGACGACGATCAGCGGCACGTGCGGGTTCGCGCCGGCGAACCGCGCGCGGCGCCGGCGCCCGTGCGCCGTGCCGTCGACGCCGAGCAGCGACGCTCGCGCCCGCGACGCCGTGGCGCCGCAGCAGGTCGACGAGCGCGACGTGCGCGAACCGCCCGCCGGCCCGGTCGCGGCGGCCGAGCTGCACGGTCAGCTTCGCCTCCTCGCCCGGACCCGCCGTGACCGCGGCGGTCGACGCGCGCTCGAGCGTGATCAGCCCGTCGCCGGCGAGCGCGGCGGTCTCCTCGGCCGCGGCGAGGATCGGCGCGGGCGCGTCGGTCGCCATCGCGACGAGCGGGAGGTCCTCCGACAGCGTCAGCAGCCGGTCGGTGCGCAGGTGGTGCTTGACGCCGAAGCCCGCGCTGCCGCGGAGCAGCACGCTCACGCGCAGCCCGCGGCGCGCGTACGCCGCCATCAGCGCGTCGGCGAGCATCCCGCCGTCCGCGGCGTCGCGCTCGCCGAAGTACGCCGTCAGCGTGAGCGCGTCGTGCGTCACAGCGCCAGCCCCAGCTCGCGGCCGGCCCACGCCGCGAGCAGCCCCAGCACGAGGCTGACGCCGACGTTGAGCAGCGCGGCGTGCGAGCGCCCGTCCTCCGCCGCGCGGTGCGACTCCAGCGCCCAGGTGCTGAACGTCGTGTAGGCGCCGAGCAGCCCGGTGCCGAGCAGCCGCAGCGCGTCGCCGGAGAGCGCGGCGCCGGTCAGCACCCCGAGCACGAACGCGCCCGTCAGGTTCACGGCGAGCGTGCCCCACGGGAACGCGCGGCCGGCTCGCGCGGCGACCGCGCCGTCGAGCAGGAAGCGGCCGATCGCGCCCGCGCCGCCGAGCACCGCGATCCCCAGCACGACGAGGACGCTCACGCCGCCCGCCGCACGAGGTTGGTGGCGAGCGCGACGGCGATCCCGCCCGCGACCAGGCTCGCCCCCGCGTAGCCGAGCGCGAGCCCGCCGCGGTCGGCGTCGAGCATCCCGAGCAGCTCGACCTGGAACGTCGAGAACGTCGTCAGCGCGCCGCAGAAGCCGGTCCCGAGCAGCGGCCGCCGATAGGCCGACGGCGGGACGCGCTCCTGCAGCCGCGTGATCAGCCAGCCGAGGATGAACGCGCCCGCGACGTTCACCGCCGAACGTCGCCCACGGCCAGCGCCCGGCTCGTGCGGCAGCGCCTCGCCCACGAGCGCGCGGGTGACCGCTCCGGCGGCGCCGCCGGCGAACACGGCGAGCAGCTCACGGCGGTCGGCGCGCACGGCCCGCGAGGCTAGCGGCGCCCGTAGGCTGGTGGCGATGCGCCCGCCCCTGACCGAGCGGCTCGCCGGCTTCGGCACGACGATCTTCGCCGAGATGTCGGCGCTCGCGGCGCGGACGGGCGCGATCAACCTCGGCCAGGGCTTCCCCGACACCGACGGCCCGCCCGAGGTGATCGAGGCCGCGGTCGCCGCGCTGCGCGCCGGCGTCAACCAGTACCCGCCCGGGCCGGGGATCCCCGAGCTGCGCGACCGCGATCGCCGAGCACCAGCGCCGCTTCTACGGCATCGAGCTCGACCCCGACGGCGAGGTGCTCGTCACGACCGGCGCGACCGAGGGGATCGCGGCGGCGCTGCTCGCGCTGTGCGAGCCGGGCGACGAGGTCGTCACGTTCGAGCCGTACTACGACTCCTACGCGGCGTGCATCGCGATGGCGGGCGCCACGCGCCGGGTCGTGACGCTGCGGCCGCCGGACTACGGCGCTCGACCCCGACGCCCTCGCCGCCGCCTTCTCCCCGCGCACGCGCGCGATCCTCCTCAACAGCCCGCACAACCCGACCGGCAAGGTGTTCGCGCGCGCGGAGCTCGAGCTGATCGCGGAGCTCTGCGCCGGGCGCGACGTGCTCGCCATCACCGACGAGGTCTACGAGCACCTGACGTTCGACGGGCGCGAGCACATCCCGCTCGCCACGCTGCCCGGGATGGCGGAGCGCACCGTCACGCTCTCCTCGGCGGGCAAGACGTTCTCCGTCACCGGCTGGAAGATCGGCTGGGCGACCGGCCCGCGCGAGCTCGTGTCCGCCGTCCAGACCGCGAAGCAGTTCCTCACCTTCGTCAGCGGCGCGCCGTTCCAGCCCGCGATCGCCCGTGCGCTGGCGCTGCCCGACGCCTACTTCGAATCCTTCCGCGCCGACCTGCAGGCCAAGCGCGACCGGCTGTGCGCCGGCCTGCACGCCGCCGGGCTCGCCGTGTTCGAGCCCGCCGGGACCTACTTCGTGACCGCCGACATCACGCCGCTGGGCGAGACCGACGGCCGCGCCTTCTGCCTCGCGCTGCCCGAGCGGGCGGGCGTCGTCGCCGTCCCGACGGTCGTGTTCTACGACGCCGAGGAGGTCGGCCGGCCGCTGGTCCGGTTCGCGTTCTGCAAGCGCGACGAGGTCATCGACGAGGCCGCGGCGCGCCTCGCGGGGCTGCGCGGCTAGCGCCTACACTCCGAGGCCGTGGCCGGCACCGTGGTGATGAAGTTCGGCGGGACGTCCGTCGCCGACGCGGAGCGCATCAAGCGCGCCGCGCGGCGGATCGTCCGCGCGCGCGAGCAGGGCCAGCGCGTCGTCGCCGTCCTCAGCGCCCGCGGCAAGACGACCGACGAGCTGATCGCCGCCGCCGAGGAGGTCTCCAGCACCCCCGACGCGCGCGAGATGGACATGCTGCTCTCCACCGGCGAGCGGATCTCCTGCGCGCTGTGCGCGATGGCGATCAACGACCTCGGCCACCGCGCGATCTCGCTCACGGGGTCGCAGGCCGGGATCGTCACCGACACGTCGCACACCAAGGCCCGGATCCTCGACGTGCGCGCGCAGCGGATCCGCGACGCGCTCGAGCAGGACCAGATCGTGCTCGTCGCCGGCTTCCAGGGCGTCAGCACCGCCAAGGACGTCACCACGCTGGGCCGCGGCGGCTCCGACACCACCGCGGTGGCGCTCGCCGCCGCGATCGGCGCCGAGGTGTGCGAGATCTACACGGACGTCGCGGGCGTGTTCTCCGCCGACCCCCGCATCGTCCCCGACGCGCGCAAGCTCCCGATCGTCTCCTTCGAGGAGATGCTCGAGATGTCGGCCTCCGGGGCCGGCGTGCTGCAGCTGCGCTCGGTCGAGTACGGCCGCACCCACGGGGTGCGCATCCACTGCCGCTCCTCGTTCACCGAGGAGCCCGGGACCTTCGTGGTCGGAGAAGAGGAGACGATGGAACGCCCCCTGATCACCGCCGTGACGCACTCGACCGACGAGGCGCGGATCACGCTGCTCGGCGTGCCGGACCACCCGGGCATCGCGGGCAAGATCTTCACCGCGCTCGCCGACGCGAACGTCAACGTCGACATGATCATCCAGAACGAGCCCGTCTCCGAGGGCGCCTCGGCGGACATGAGCTTCACGGTCCCGCGCGCGGACGTGCGCACGGCGCGCGACGCGCTCGACCCGATCGTGGCCGAGGTCGGGATCGCGGCCGTGGCGGAGGATCCCGAGATGGGCAAGGTCTCCGTCGTCGGCGCCGGGATGAAGTCGCACCCGGGCGTCGCCGCGCGGGTCTTCTCCACGCTCGGCGCGGAGGGGATCAACATCGAGATGATCTCGACGTCGCCGATCAAGATCTCCTGCGTCGTGCAGGCCGACCGCGTCACGACCGCGGTCAAGGCGCTGCACGAGGCGTTCGAGCTGGGCGCCGAGGACGTCCGCGTCGAGCGCCCGTTCGAGGCCGCGCGATGAGCCATCGCGTCGCCGTCGTCGGCGCCACCGGCGCCGTCGGGACCGTCATGCTGCACAAGCTGCGCGAGCGCGGCTTCCCCGCCGGCGAGATCGTCCCGTTCGCGTCCGCGCGCTCCGCCGGCCGCGAGCTCGAGGGCTTCGGCACCGTCCAGCCGCTGACCGAGGAGACGATCCAGGGCTTCGACCTGGCGATCTTCAGCGCCGGCGCGACGACCTCGGGCGAGTGGGCCAAGCGGTTCGTCGAGGCGGGCTGCGTCGTCGTGGACAACTCCTCGCGCTGGCGCCGCGACGAGGACATCCCGCTCATCGTCAGCGAGGTCAACCCGCACGCGCTCGAGCGCCATCGCGGGCTGATCGCCAACCCGAACTGCTCGACGATGCAGCTGATGGTCGTGCTCAAGCCGCTGCTCGACACGGCCGGGATCGAGCGGCTGATCGTCTCGACCTACCAGTCGGTCTCCGGCACCGGCGTGAAGGCGGTCGACGAGCTGAAGGCGCAGACCGAGGCGGTCCTGCACGGCGAGCGGCCGCCCGCGCCGCAGGTCTATCCGCACCCGATCGCGTTCAACGTGCTCGGCGGCGCCGGCAACTTCAAGGACGGCGACGACTACACGGACGAAGAGCGCAAGATGATGTACGAGACGCGCAAGATCCTCGAGGCGCCCGACATCGGCATCTCGGTCACCTGCGCGCGCGTGCCCGTCATCGCCGCGCACTCGGAGTCGGTGAACGTGCAGACGCGCGACCCGATCGAGCCGGACGCGCTGCGCGAGCTGCTGCGCGCGGCGCCCGGGGTGGAGGTCGTCGACGATCCCGCGAGCGACCGCTACCCGACCGCGCTGGCCGGCGCCGGGCGCGACGAGGTGCTCGTCGGCCGGATCCGCCGCGACCCGTCGCACCCGCGCGCGCTCAACCTCTGGGTCGTGGGCGACAACCTGCTCAAGGGCGCCGCCACGAACGCGATCCAGATCGCCGAGGCGCTGCACGAGCGGGACCTGATCCGCGTCCCCGCGCCCGCGCAGGTTTGACACTTCGCCCCACGGGATACCCGAAGGCAGAGCTTCACCCCCGGACGGGCAGACTGGGTATGAGAGCGAGATCGAGGGCGGCGGCCCACCGGGCCGCCGCCCTCGTTCCGTTCTGGGCAGACGGGGGTAGGACTTACGCCTGAAGGCATCACGACTTTGGTTGACAACCAGGCTAAAGTCGAGAGCACAGGGGCGTTGAGAGGGAGGACCGGATGCAGACCCGTCGGACCGGCGCGTGGCTGATCGGCAGCCGCGGCTCGGTCGCCACCACCACCATCACCGGCGCGGCCGCGATCGCGGCGGGGCTCGCGCCCGCCACCGGCGTCGTCACCGCGACGGAGCCGTTCGCCGAGGCCGGCCTGCCCGCGCTCGGCGACCTCGTCTTCGGCGGCCACGACCTCGTCGAGACGCCGCTCGCGGCGCGCGCGGCGCGGCTCGTCGACGGCGGCGTCATCCCGGCCGGCCTGCCCGAGGCGGTCTCGCAGCAGCTCGCCGCCGCCGAGGCCGAGATGCGCTCCGGGATCACCTACCGCGAGGCGCGCAGCGACCCCGCCGCGGCCGTCGCGCGGGTCGCCGCCGACCTGCGCGCGTTCCGCGAGCGCCACGCGCTCGACCACGTGGTCGTCCTGAACGTCTGCAGCACCGAGCCGCCGGCCGAGCCGCACCCGTCGCACGCCGATCCGGACGCGCTCGCCGAGCGCGCTGCGGCGCGGCCTCGGCGTCCTCCCGCCGAGCAGCCTGTACGCGCTCGCCGCGATCGAGGAGGGCTGCGCGTTCACCGACTTCACGCCCTCCACCGGCGCGCGGCTCCCCGCGCTGGAGGCGCTGGCAGAGACGCACGAGGTGCCGCTCGGCGGGAGCGACGGCAAGACCGGCGAGACGCTGATGAAGGCGGCGGTCGCGCCGATGTTCTCCGCCCGCGCGCTGCGGGTGCGCTCGTGGGCCGGCGCGAACATCCTCGGCGGCGGGGACGGCGAGACGCTCTCGGATCCCGTCCGCGCCCAGTCGAAGATCAGCTCGAAGGGGCGGATCCTCGAAGAGATCCTCGGCTACGCGGTCGAGGCGCCGGTGCGGATCGACTGCGTGCGCGACATGGGCGAGTGGAAGACCGCCTGGGACCACATCGGCTTCGAGGGCTTCCTCGGGACGCGGATGAAGCTGCAGTTCACCTGGGAGGGCTGCGACTCGGCGCTCGCCGCGCCGCTGCTGCTCGACCTGGCCCGGCTCGGGTCGCTCGCGCTCGAGCGCGGGCGGCGCGGCTTCGTCGAGGAGCTGGCGTTCTTCTTCAAGGACCCGGCCGGGACCGACGAGCACCGGCTCGACCGCCAGTTCGCGATGCTCGAGCGCTGGGCGCGCCAGGAGATCGCGGCGTGAAGCCACCGGCGCCGGGCGCGGTCGCCGAGCTGGTCCGCCTGCCCGCCGTCCTCTCCGTCCCCGGCGACGTGCTCGTCGGGGCCGCCGCCTCCGGCCAGGTCCGCGACGTCCCGCGCGCGGCCGGGCTCGCCGCGGCCTCGTCGTGCCTGTACCTCGCGGGGATGGCGCTCAACGACTACGCCGACCGCGCGGTCGACGCCGTCGAGCGGCCCGCGCGCCCGATCCCCTCGGGCCGCGTCACGCCCGGCTTCGCGCTCGGCCTGGCCGGCGGGCTGACCGCGGCGTCGGCGGCGCTCGCGGTCGCGTCGGACGGCGCGCGGGCGCTGAAGGTGCTCGCGCCGCTGGCCGGCACCGTCTGGGCCTACGACCTCGCACTGAAGGAGACGCCGGCCGCCGTGACGGGGATGTCGGCGTGCCGCGCGCTCGACGTGCTGATGGGCTCGGGCGCGCACGGCGCGCGCGCCGCGCTCCCCGCCGCCGCCGTGGTCGGCGCGCACATCGGCGTCACCACGACGGTGTCGCGCTCCGAGGTCCAGGGCGCGAGCCCGCGGCTGCCGCGCGCGGCGCTCGCCGCGACCGCCGGCGTCGCCGCCGTCGCCGGCCTGCTCGCCGCCCGCGCCAGCCGCTCCGCGCTGGGCGGGATCGCCGCGGCCGGCCTCGTCGGCGCGTACGCCGCGGCGGTCGGCGGCGCCCACGCCGACGCCGCGCGCGACCCGTCGCCCGAGCGGCTGCAGCGGGCGGTCGGCACCTCCGTGCTCGGGCTGATGCCGCTGGAGGCCGGGCTGCTCGCCGGGGCCGGCGCGCTCGTCCCCGCCGGCGGCGTGGCCGCCCTGTGGCCGCTCGCCCGCACGCTCGCCCGGCGCCGGTCGGTGACATGAGCCTGCGCTTCGGGTACGTCACCAACGGCCTCGTCGGCCACCGCCTGCAGGACGCGCTGCGGCTGCTCGCGGACACCGGCTACGACGGCGTGGCGCTCACGCTCGACCATGTCCACTTCGATCCCGACGCACCGCTCATGCCGTCCCGCGCCGCGACGCTGCGCGCGCTGCTCGACGAGCTCGGCCTCTCCTGCGTCGTCGAGACCGGCGCGCGGTTCGCGCTCGACCCGCGCCGCAAGCACTTCCCGACGCTGCTCTCCGAGGGCCGCGGCCGGCGGGTGCGGATGCTCACCCGCGCGATCGACGTCGCCGCCGAGCTGGGCGCGCCCGTCGTCTCGCTGTGGTCGGGCGCCGCGCCGTCCAACCTCGCGCCGGCGGTCGCGTGGGAGCGGCTGCTGGAGGGGATGGACCGCGTGCTCGCCCACGCCGAGCGGCGCGGCGATCCGGCTGGGCTTCGAGCCCGAGCCGGGGATGTTCGTCGAGCGGCTGGTCGACTTCGAGGCGCTCGACCGCCGGCTCGGCGGCGCCGGACGCGCTCGGGCTCACGCTCGACATCGGGCACTGCGTCTGCCTCGAGCCGGAGTCGGTGCCGGACTGCGTCCGGCGCGCGGCGCCGCGGCTCGTCCACGTCCACATCGAGGACATGCGCCGCGGCGTCCACGAGCACCTGATGTTCGGCGACGGCGAGCTCGACCTGGCGGTCGCGCTCGCGGCGCTGCAGGAGATCGGCTACCGCGGCATGACGGCGGTGGAGCTGTCGCGCCACGCCCACGCCGCACACGAGACGGTCCCGCGCGCGATCGCGCTGCTGCGGGGCCGCGAACGCGAGGAGGTGACGACGTGAGCGACCCCGACCGGCTCTCGGCGGCGCTCGACGAGCGGCTGGACCACGACGGCCGCGCCTGGCTGGCGGAGTCGGTCGCCGCGGTCGAGGCCGACCCGGCCGCGATCCGCACGCGCTTCCCGATGGCGGGGCGCAAGACCGGCCGCGGCCCGCTGCTGCTCGACGACGACCCCGCCGACGTCCACGTCTGGACGGTCGACGACGCCGTCCGCACGCTCCTGCTCGTCGCGCTCGGCGACCGCGTCGAGGACGAGCTCGGCCGAGCTCTACCGCTTCGGCGACGCCGCCGAGCGGCGCGGGCTGCTCCGCGCGCTCCCGTACCTGCCGGTCGGCGACCGCGCCGAGTGGCTCGTCGACGACGCGGTGCGGACGAACGACACGCGGCTCGTCGCGGCCGCGCTCGGGCCCTACGCGACCGCAGGTGCTCGACGACGCCGCCTACGACCAGGCGGTGCTCAAGTGCGTCTTCATCGGCGTGCCGATCGCGCCGCTCGACGGGCTGCTCACCCGCGCCACGCCGGAGACCGCGCGGATGCTCGCCGCCTTCGTCCACGAGCGCGTCGCCGCCGGGCGCGACATCCCGGCGGAGGTCTGGACCGTCATCGACCGCCATCCGCCGGTCGACGAGCTGGCCGCGATCGAGGCGGAGCGCGCCAGCGAGTACGCCGATCGTCGCGCGGCCGCAGAGCGCGCGCTGGCGCGATCACCATCCGGGAGGAGTCTCATGAGGATCTTCGAGCCGCACGCGCACATGACGTCGCGGACCACCGACGACTACGAGGCGATGGCCGCGTCCGGGGTGAAGGTGCTCGTCGAGCCGGCCTTCTGGCTCGGCCAGCCGCGCACGTCCGCCGGGTCGTTCATCGACTACTTCAACTCGCTGCTCGGCTGGGAGCGCTTCCGCGCCGCGCAGTTCGGGATCCGCCACCACTGCACGATCGGGCTCAACCCGAAGGAGGCGAACGACGACGCGCTGCGGCGCGAGGTGCTCGCGCTGCTGCCGCGCTACCTCGCGAAGGACGGCGTCGTGGCGGTCGGCGAGATCGGCTACGACGCGATGACGCCCGCGGAGGACGAGGCGCTGCGCACGCAGTTCGACCTCGCGCGCGAGTTCGAGCTGCCGGCGCTCGTCCACACGCCGCACCGCGACAAGGCCGCCGGCACGCGCAAGACGCTCGCGCTCGTCGAGGAGACCGGCGTCGCGCCCGAGACCGTGCTGATCGACCACAACAACGAGATCACCGTGCAGGAGGTCCACGCCTCGGGCTGCTGGGCGGGCTTCTCGATCTACCCGAACACGAAGATGGACGAGTACCGGATGGTCCGGATCCTCGAGGACATCGGGACCGACCGGATCCTGATCAACTCGGCCTGCGACTGGGGCGTCTCGGATCCGCTCAAGGTGGCCAAGACGGTCGCCGCGATGCAGGAGGCGGGCTTCGACGAGGACGACATCGACAAGGTCGTCTGGCGCAACCCGCTCGAGTTCTTCGCCCAGAGCGGGCGGCTGATCCTCGACGACCTCGGCGAGCGCGACCTGGCCGCGACGTTCGAGGGGAACACGCTGCTGCGGGGCGAGCGCTGAGCGGATGCGGCTCCGCCACCCCGACGGCAGCGTCCTGCACCTGGCGTACTGCTCCAACGTCCATCCCGCCGACGACCTCGACGGCGTCGCCGCGCAGCTCGAGCGCTACGCCGCGCGCGTCCGCGAGCGGCTCGACGTCCCGGTGCTCGGCGTCGGGCTGTGGGTGGCGGCGCCGGCGCTCGCCGACGCGGGCGCCGCGGACCGGCTCCGCGCGCAGCTCGGCCGGCTCGGGCTCGAGGTGGTGACGCTCAACGGGTTCCCCTACGAGGCGTTCCACGCCGACGTGGTCAAGCTCGGCGTCTACCGCCCGAACTGGGCCGACCCGCGGCGGCGCGACTACACGCTCGGGCTCGCCCGGCTGCTCGCCTCGCTGCTGCCCGCCGACGTGACCGAGGGGTCGATCTCGACGCTCCCGCTCGGCTGGCGGACGGAGTGGGACGCGGCCGCGGCCGACGCGGGGCGGCGCGCGCTGGAGGAGGTCGCGGCGGGCCTGATCGCGCTCGAGGCGGAGACCGGCAAGCGGATCCGGATCGCGCTGGAGCCGGAGCCCGGCTGCACGATCGAGACCGTCGCCCAGGCGGCGGACTTCCTCGCCGGGCTCGCGCCGGAGTGGATCGGGCTGTGCCTCGACGCCTGCCATCTCGCCGTGCAGTTCGAGGTCGCCGACGGCGCGCTCGCGCTGCTCGCCGACGCGGGCGTGCCGGTGGTCAAGGCGCAGGTGTCGAGCGCGCTCCGCGTCCCCGCGCCGGAGTCGTCGCGCGCATTCCTCGACGGGTTCGCCGAGCCGCGCTTCCTGCACCAGGTGCGCGAGGTGGTCGGCGGCCGCGTCGCCGGCGTCGACGACCTGCCCGACGCGCTCGGCGGCGCGCTCCCCGCGGAGGCCGAGTGGCGCGTCCACTTCCACGTGCCGGTCCACGCGGCCGAGCACACGACCCAGCACGAGCTCGAGGCGACGCTCGCCGCGCTCGTGGGCGGCCCGGCGCCGCTGACCACCCACCTCGAGGTGGAGACCTACACGTGGGGCGTCCTGCCCGGCGGGCCCGGCGGCGACGACGGCCTCGTGGAGGGGCTCGCCGCGGAGCTCGCCTGGACCCGCGACCGCCTCGTCGCCCTCGGAGCGGAGGAGATCCGATGACCCTCGTCCTGATCGACGCCGTCGGGCTCACCCCGCGCGCGCTCGAGCACATGCCGCGCACGCGCTCGATCGGCGCGGCCGCGCGGCTCGACCCCGTGCTCCCCGCCGTCACGTGCAGCATGCAGTCGACGCTGCTGACCGGGCTCGAGCCGACCGACCACGGGATCGTCGGCAACGGCTGGTACTTCCGCGACCTCGGCGAGGTCTTCCTCTGGCGCCAGCACAACCGGCTCGTGCAGGGGGAGAAGCTGTGGGAGGCCGCCCGCCGCGCGCGGCCCGGCTTCCGCGCCGCGAACGTCTGCTGGTGGTACGCGATGGGCGCGACGACCGACTTCACGGTGACCCCGCGCCCGATCTACCACGCCGACGGGGCGAAGTCGCCCGACTGCTACACGGACCCGCCCGAGCTGCACGACCGGCTCACCGGCCCGCTCGGCGAGTTCCCGCTCTTCACCTACTGGGGGCCGACGGCGGACCTGTCGTCGTCGCGCTGGATCGCGTCGGCGGCGCAGCAGCTGCTGCGCGAGGAGTCGCTGGACCTGCTGATGGTCTACCTCCCGCACCTCGACTACGACCACCAGCGCTTCGGCCCGGGCGCGCCGGAGTCCGCCGCGGCGGCGCGCGAGCTCGACGGCGTGCTCGGCGATCTGGCGGACGTCGCGCGCGAGCGCGGCGACACCGTCGTCGTCCTGTCGGAGTACGGGATCACCGACGCGCGGCGGCCCGTGGACGTCAACCGGGCGCTGCGCCGGGCGGGGCTGCTGAACGTCTACACGCAGGCGGGCATGGAGTACCTCGACCCGTGGACGTCGCGGGCGTTCGCGGTCGCCGACCACCAGATCGCCCACGTCTACGTGCGCGACCCGGGCGACGTCGCCGCGGCGCGCGCGGCGCTCGGCGGCCTGGGCGGGATCGACCTCGTGCTCGAGGGCGACGAGCGGCGCGACGCGGGCCTCGGCCACGAGCGCGCCGGCGAGCTCGTCCTCGTCGCGGAGCCGGACGCCTGGTTCACGTACTACTACTGGCTCGACGACGAGCGCGCGCCCGACTTCGCGCGCCAGGTCGAGATCCACCGCAAGCCGGGCTACGACCCCGCCGAGCTGTTCATGGACCCGTCCGACCGGCTGGTGAAGGCGCGCGCGGGCGCGGCGCTCGTGCGCAAGAAGATCGGCATGCGCTACGTGATGTCGGTCGTCCCGCTCGACCCGTCGGTGGTGCGCGGGACGCACGGGCGGCTGCCGGCCGACGCGCGCGACGCGCCCGTGTTCCTGTGCTCGGACGCGTCGATGGCGCGCGACCGGATCGCCGCCGTCGACGTCCGCGACGTGCTGCTCGAGCTCGGCGGGGTCGGCGCGCCGGTGGCGTCCTAGGCCGGCACCGGCGCCCAGAGCTCGTCGACCGCCTGCTCGGCGGCGGCGAGGCTCACCGCGGCGAGCGGGATGAGGTCGGCCATCGCCGGGGTGGTCGTCGCGAGCGTCAGCTCGGCGGTGATGAAGCGCGGCTCCAGCCCGGTCAGCGAGAGACCGTGCGGGAGCCACGGCTCTGCGTGGTCCCAGCCCTCGCGCGGCGTGCCCGCGCCGTAGCCGCCGCCGCGCGAGGCGAGGACGATCAGGTCGCGGCCGCCCAGCAGGCCGGCGTGCGTCTCGGGGTCCAGCGAGAGACCGGGGGCGATGAGGTGGTCGACCCACGACTTGATCGTGCTCGGCGGGCCGAAGTTGTAGAGCGGGAGGCCGAGGACGATCGTGTCCGCGTCCGCGATCTCGCCCACGAGCTCCGCGGTCAGCGCCCACGACGCCTCCTGCTCGGGGCTGTGCTGGTCGGCGGGGATCATCCGCGCGTGGACCGTCGCCGAGCTGAGGTGCGGCAGCGGCTCGGCGCCGAGGTCGCGGTACGCCACGGTGCCGCCGGGATGCGCATCGCGCCAGCGCGCGGCCGCGCGAGCGGTCAGGCCACGGCTGACGGAGGCGTCGCCCTGGTAGCTCGAGTCGATGTGCAGGAGGTGCGGCATGTGGTTCCCCATAGATCGTTGGCAATACGCAAACGATTAATAGCACGCCGACGATCGGAGGACCACCGGTAGAATCGGTGGCATCGAGGCACTCCCGGTCATCTCCCAGCCCGCGCACCGCTCCGGCGCGCTGATCGACTACCTCGCCCGCCGGGTGCGGGTGGCGGGCGAGTCGGTGCTGGCGGGCGTCGGGCTGCGCCCGCGGCACCTGATCGCGCTCACCCTGCTCCGCGACCACGGCGAGATCAGCCAGACCGCGCTCGCCGGCCGGCTGCGGCTCGATCGCAGCAACCTGGTCGGCCTGCTCAACGAGCTCGAGGCCGACGGTCTGGTCGAGCGCCGCCGCTCCGCCGCGGACCGCCGGCGCCACGACGTCGCGCTGACGACGGCTGGGCGCGAGACGCTCGCGCGGGCGGAGTTCGCGCTGGCCGCGGTCGAGGACGAGGTGTTCGCCGCGCTCGACGCCGAGGAGCGCGAGACGCTCTACGGCCTGCTGCAGCGGGCGACCGCCGGCGTCGTCGGCGACTGCGCTGCCGCAGATCCCTGCTGAACGACAGCCTGTCGTTGTCGCTTCACGGACGCGCGCGGCCCGCGATCACGGGTCCGACACCTCCGCGGGGCGCACCGCCCGGTATGGATGCCGCCCATGACGATCACCCTCCGCAGGCTCGCCGGGCTCCTGCTCGCCGGCGCCACACTCCTGCTCATGCCCTCCGGCATCGCCTCCGCCCGCGACCGCGGCCACCACGCCGGCGACACGCCGACGATCTACGGCCATCGCGGCGCCGCCGGCTACCGGCCCGAGCACACGCTCGGCTCCTACCGGCTCGCCGCGCGGATGGGCGCCGACTACATCGAGCCGGATCTCGTCTCGACGAAGGACCACCAGCTCGTGGTGCGCCACGAGCCCGCGATCGGCGCGACCACCGACGTCGCCGACCACCCGGAGTTCGCCGCCCGCCGGACCACGAAGGTGATCGACGGGGTCACCTACGCGAACGACTGGTTCACCGACGACTTCACGCTCGCCGAGCTCAAGACCCTGCGCGCGAAGGAGCGGCTGCCCGACGTCCGCCAGCGCAACACGCTCTACGACGGGCGCTACGAGATCCCGACCTTCCAGCAGGTCATCGACCTGCGCGCGAAGCTGTCGCGTGAGCTGCACCGCCAGGTCGGCCTCATCCCCGAGCTCAAGCACTCGACCTACTTCCGCTCGGAGGGGCTGGCGCTCGAGGAGCCGTTCGTGCGGACGCTGCGCGCGAACCGGATCGACAACCGCCGCAGCAAGGTCACGGTCCAGTCGTTCGAGACCGCCAACCTGAAGCAGCTCGACCGCGTGCTGCCGGGCGTGCCGCTCGTCCAGCTGTTCGACGCGAAGACGCGCAAGCCCGGCGACGTGCTCGCGGCGGGCGGGAGCACGACCTACGCCGACCTGGCGACGCCTGCCGGGCTGCGGGCGGTCGCGCGCTACGCCGACATCGCCGGCCCGTCGAAGGACTACATCGTCCCGCGCGACGCCGCCGGCGCCTCGCTGCCGCCGACGACGTTCATCGCCGACGCGCACGCGGCCGGCCTCGACGTCGTCCCGTACACGTTCCGCAACGAGAACCAGTTCCTCCCGGCGGAGCTGCGCAAGGGCACCGACCCGAACGCCTACGGGAACGCGATCGCCGAGTACGAGCAGTTCTTCGCGCTCGGCGTCGACGGGCTGTTCTCCGACAACCCCGACACCGCGAAGACCGCGCGCGACGACGAGTAGCCCGGGCCCGGGCCCGGGCCCGGGCTCACGCGTGCGTGAGCTCGGGCTCGGCCTCGGCCTGGGGCCCGGCGGCCGCCTCGTCGATCCGGCCCTTGCGCAGCCCGACGTGCGCGACGAGCCAGGCGGCGGCCATGATCCCGGCCATGATCCAGACGACCGTCTGGGTCGAGTGGGCGATGTCCAGCCGGACGGCGTGGGCGATCGCCTGCGCCGCGGCGCCGCCGGCCTCCGGCGCCTGACCGCCGGCCGAGGTGACCGAGTGCGCGATCCGGTCGGCCTCCGCGGCGGGCACGCCGCGGCCGGTGAGCGTCGTCTCGACCCGGTCGGCGTTCTGGCTCACGAACAGCGAGCCCATGACCGCGAGGCCGAGGCTGGCGCCGAGGTTGCGGACGGTCTGCGTGATCCCGGTGACCTCGCCATAGCTCGTGTCGGATGCGCGGTTGAGCGCGTCCGTGCTGACCGGGCCGAGCACGAGCCCGAGGCCGGCGCCGGCGAGCGCGACGTAGTACCACTGCTGCGAGAAGTCGAGGGTGGTCAACTGCGTGCCCCACAGGTAGAAGCCGACCGCGGACAGCAGGCAGCCGAGGACGATCGCCGGCTTGGCGCCGCGCTTGTCGAGGATCCGCCCGCCCCACTGCGCGGCCGTCGCGAACCCGCCGAAGAACACGAGCAGGAGCAGCCCGGCCTCGGTCGCGCTGTAGCCGAGCGCCGCCTGGGCGTACACGCTGGCGAAGAAGAAGAACGGGACGAAGACCGCGGACATCAGCAGCAGCACGACGTTGTCGACCGCGAACGCGCGGCCGGCGAAGATCCGCAGCTGGACCAGCGGATCGGTCCGGCGCAGCTCGAAGGCCACGAACGCGGCGAGCAGGAGCGAGGCCGACGGCGATCGCGCCGAGCGTCCGGGCGTCGGCCCAGCCCCACACGGCGGACTGCTGGAGGCCGAGGACGACGAGGCCCATCGCGCCGGAGATCAGCACCGCGCCGCGGTAGTCGATCGGCACGCGGTTGCGCGCCTGCTCCGGCTTCGCCTTCGCGGTCAGGACGAGCGCGACGATCGCGACCGGGATGTTGATCCAGAAGATCGAGCGCCACGTCCACTCCGTCAGGTAGCCGCCGGCGAGCGGGCCGACCGCGGTCAGCGCGCCCGTGATGCCGAAGAACGCCGCGAGCGCCTTGCCGCGCTCGCGCAGCGGGAAGGCCGCCACGACGATCGCCAGCGCCGCGGGGAACAGCAGCGCGGCGAAGGCGCCCTGCGCGACGCGGAACGCGATCATCCAGGTCTCGCCGATCGCGCCGGTGGGCGTCGCCCCGCAGAGCGCCGAGCAGGTCGCGAAGCCGATCACGCCGATCGTCAGCATGCGGCGATGACCGAGGACGTCCGCGAGCTTGCCGCCCAGCGCGAACAGCGCGGCGAGCGCGAGCAGGTACCCGTTGACGATCCACTGCGCGCCGGTGGCCGACAGCGAGAGATCGCTCTGAAGGGAGGGAACCGCGAGGGCGACGATCGTCTGGTCGATGAACATCATCGCCACGGCGAAGATCATCGCCACGAGGATCAGCCGCCGGTTCTGCGGTGGTGCGGACACGGGTGTGGACATCGGACGCGCTCCTTCGGGGGATCGGGTGATGAGGACGATCCCGCCGGTGCGGCCGACCGGCTTCAGTAGTCCGCTACTGCATTCGCGCCACGCAGCTACCGAACGCGATCACCCGCCCTGGGTGATGCGATCGGGGATGGCGTCTGGGACGGTGCCGCGCATGCACGACGCGGCGCTGGGGACGTTCCGATCGCTGCGCCGCGAGCTGGAGGACGCGATCCTCCCGCTGGCCGGGTCGCTCGACGGGCGGCGGTTCGAGTTCAACGCGCCGATCCACGACCTGCAGGTCGCGCTCGGGGGCTACGTCCGGATCGGCTCCGGCGAGGAGGCCCGGCTCGGGCAGATCACGAGCCTGCGGCTGGAGATGATCAGCGGGCCGGTGGTCGACCTGCCGCTCGGCCCCGACGGGCAGGTCGCGCGCACCGAGATCCGCTACCGCGCCGCGCGCGGCGCCGGCGTGCTGCTCGAGCCGTCCGGGCCGTTCACCGACCTGCCGCACGAGCCCGCCCCGGCGGAGGACGTGGCGCGGCGGCTCGCGGCGGTGCGTTTCCGCGGCGCGCCGCTGCCGATCGGCGAGCTGCGGCTCGCGCCCGGCGTCCCGTTCGCGCTCGACGCCGCCGGCTTCGGGCGCCACACGTTCCTGTGCGGGCAGTCCGGCTCCGGCAAGACGTACTCGCTCGGGCTGCTGCTGGAGCAGCTGATGCTCGAGACCGACCTGCGGGTCGTCGTGCTCGACCCGAACTCCGACTTCGCGCGGATGGCCGCGGTGCGGCCCGACGCCGAGCCCGGCGCGGCGGAGCGCTGGCGGGCGCTCGGCGGGCGGATCGACGTCCGCAGCGGCGACGCGCTGCGGCTGCGGATCGGCGAGCTCGACTCGGCGACCCAGGCGGCGATCCTCCGGCTCGACCCGGTCGCCGATCGCGAGGAGTACGGCGAGTTCGTCGCCATGGTGCACGCCGAGCGGCCCGTCGACCTCGACGCGCTGGCGAGCTCGGAGGCGCCCGGGGCGCGCGAGCTGCTCCAGCGCGCGACGAACCTCGGCGTGCTCGGCTGGCCGATCTGGGCGGCGCAGCGGGGCGGGTCCGTGATCGCGGCGCTCGCGGACCCGGACGCGCGGATGGTCGTGGCCGACCTCGGCTCGCTGGGGTCGCGCGAGCAGCAGGCGGTGGTCGCCGCGGGCGTGCTCGGCGAGCTCTGGCGGCGCCGCGCCGAGCGGCGGCCGACGCTCGTGGTGATCGACGAGGCGCACAACGTCTGCCCGGCGGTCGCGCCCGACCCCGTGCTGGGCGCGGCGACCCGCGACGCGATCGCGATCGCCGCCGAGGGCCGCAAGTTCGGGCTGCACCTGCTCGTCTCCACCCAGCGGCCGCAGAAGATCCACGAGAACGTCCTCACGCAGTGCGAGAACCTCGTCCTCATGCGACTGAACGCCGCCGCGGACGTCGCCTTCGCCCAGCAGGCGTTCTCCTTCGTGCCACCCGAGCTGCTCGGGCTCGCGGCGTCGTTCCGCCAGGGCGAGGCGGTCGTCGCCGGGACGATCTCGTCGCACGCGGCGCTCGTCCGCTTCGGCCGCCGCGTGGCGCAGGAGGGCGGCGCCGACGTACCCGCGACCTGGGCGCGCGGCGCCTAGCCGGGGCGGGGGCCGACCGCGACGTCGCGCGCCGTCAGCGGCGCGTGGCAGGAGCCACAGGCGAGGTACGGGTCGGCCGGCTCGCCGCAGGTCCGGTGGATCAGCTCGAGTGCGGGGAGGTCCTCCGCGTCGCCGAGGTGGCGCTCCGCCCAGCGCATGAGCCCGACGATGACGGGATAGAGGTCCAGCGCGCGCTCGGTCAGCCGGTACTCGTACCAGTCGGGGTCGGTGCGGTAGCGGACGCGCTCGAGCATGCCGTCGGCGACCAGCTTGCGCAGCCGGTCGGCGAGGATGTTGCGGGCGATGCCGAGGTTGCGCTGGAGCTGCCCGTAGCGGCGGACGCCGAAGAACGCCTCGCGCAGGATCAGGAACGTCCAGCGGTCGCTGAAGACGTCCACGGCGAGCTCGACGGCATCGCGTGGCGGACGGGTCGGCTTGTGGTTCTGCTGGGGCAACTAGTTGTGCACCTCGACTGGAATCCAATCAGAAACCAGTTGCTCTGCGCAACCATACGGGCATGCCACACGCCGAGCTCTCCGCAGGGACGATCGAGTACCGCGACAGCGGCGGCGACGGAACGCCCGTCGTGCTGCTGCCCGGTCTGCTGATGGACGCCACGCTGTGGGACGAGGTGATCGCGGATCTCGCGCCCGCCCGGCGCTGCATCGCGCCGACGCTCCCGCTCGGCGCGCACCGCCATCCGATGCGCGCTGACGCGGACCTCTCGCTGCCCGGCATCGCGCGGCTCGTCGCCGAGCTGCTCGACCGGCTCGACCTCCAGGACGTCACGCTCGTGGGCAACGACACGGGCGGGGCGCTCGTGCAGCTCGTCGCCGCCGGCGGCGCGCCGCGGGTCGGCCGGATCGTGCTCGTGTCCTGCGACGCGTTCGACAACTTCCCGCCGAGCCTGCCGGGCTGGGCGCTCGTCCTGAGCGGCAAGCTCCCGCCCGCGCTGTTCGGCGTGTTCATGCAGCAGCTGCGGCTCAAGCCGCTGCGCCGGCTCCCGTTCGCCTTCGGCCGGCTGACCAAGCGCGGCGACGCCGTCACGGCGCGCTGGCTGGAGCCGGTCCTGAGCCAGGGCGGGATCCGCCGCGACACGGTGCGCGTGCTGCGCGCGATCCTCGCCGACCGCGACGTGATGAACACGGCGGCGGACGCGCTGCCCGGCTTCGACCGGCCCGCGCTCGTGGTCTGGGCGAGCGAGGACCGCGTGATGCCGCCGGAGCACGGGCGCCGGCTCGCCGCGCTGCTCCCGCAGGGGAGGCTGGAGGAGGTGCCGGACAGCTTCACGCTCGTCCCGCTCGACCAGCCGGCGCCGCTCGCGCGGCTGATCGGCGCGTTCGCGCCCTAGCCGCAGGCGGCGGTCCCGGCGACGGGCGATCCCGTCAGCGCCTCCGCGCGCCAGCCGGTCACGTCGCGTACCAGCCGCCAGCGGACGTCGAAGCGGCGCACGAGCACGCCGCACGCGGCCCGGTCGCGAGCCTCGAGCCGGTGCACGACGATCCGCGCGTCGCCCGCGCGGATGGTCCTCAGGCCGGACGGGCTGCTCGCGAGCGTGGCGGCGAAGCCCGCGCGCCAGCGGCCGAAGCCCCCGAAGCTGCGCCGGACGGCCGGCGCGAGCGCGCGCCAGGCCCGGCCGAAGGCGCGCTCGTCGAGCGCGCGGTAGTACGCGCGCACGGTCGCGACAGGTCGCGGCGGCGCCGGGTCCGCGGCGCGCGCCGGCGGCGCCGGGCGCTCCGCGGGCCGTGCGGGCGCGAGCGCCGCGCGCGCGGCGGGGCGGAGCGGCACGGCGCCGTCGGCGCCGTCGAAGGCGACCACCAGCAGGGCGAGCGCGGCGAGCGCGAGCGCGGCGGCGGCCGGCAGCGCGTTCGCCGCGGGGCCGCGACGCGCGCCGAGCCGTACCGCCAGGCCCGTGCCGGCGGCGGCCGCCAGCGCGGCGGGCACCGGCGCGCCCGCGAGCGGGACGGCGAACCCGAGCAGCCACGCCGCCGCGAGCGAGAGCGGGTGCAGGCCGCCGGAGCGCCGGGTGAGGGCGAGCAGCCCGGCGGCGTTCGCGCAGCCCAGCGCGGCGGCCGCGCACCAGGTCGGCCAGCCTGCGCGCAGCACGACCTCCGCGTGCCCGGCGACGACGACGAGCCCGGCGAGCAGCACCGCGCAGGCGCCGGCGACCGAGAACGCGAACGCCGCGGTCGCGAGCAGCAGGGCGACCGGCAGCTGGATCGGGCGCGTGCGCGGCACCGCACGACCGTCCCACGGGCGGTGCCCGCGCGGTCCATGGCCGGAGGCGCAGCGAATCGGGCCGACCGTTGCCCGAACGCGCAACCGGTCAGGCCACGCGCCCCGCGTCGCCCATCGGGCGAGCCTCGCGCCGCCGCGCGGCCAGGTCAAGCGTGACCTGCGCCGTTCGCGGGCACCAGGGAGGTCGATGCTGATCACGGTATGGGGCGAGAACGTCCACGAGGGTCGCGACCCGCAGGTCCGGGAGATCTACCCGGACGGCATGCACGCGACGATCGCCGCCGGCCTGCGCGAGCTGCTCGGCGGGGACGCGGAGGTGGGCACGGCCACGCTGCAGGAGCCGGAGCACGGCCTGCCGCAGGCGGTCGTCGACGCCACCGACGTCCTGGTCTGGTGGGGCCACATCGCCCACGAGGACGTCGCCGACGCGGTGGTCGACCGCGTGCAGGACGCGGTCCTCGGCGGGATGGGCCTGCTGGTGCTGCACTCGGGCCACTACTCGAAGATCCTCCGGCGCCTGCTCGGCACCAGCTGCAGCCTGCGCTGGCGCAACGCCGGCGAGCGCGAGCTGGTCTGGACCGTCGCCCCCGCCCACCCGATCGCCCGCGGCGTGCCGCATCCGATCGTGATCGAGGCGCAGGAGATGTACGGCGAGCACTTCGACATCCCGGAGCCGGACGAGCTGGTGTTCGTCAGCTCGTTCGCGGGCGGCGAGGTGTTCCGCGGCGGCTGCTGCTTCACCCGCGGCCACGGGCGGATCTTCTACTTCAGCCCCGGCGACCAGGAGTACCCGGTGTACCACCATCCCGACGTCCGCCGGGTGCTCGCCAACGCGGTCGGCTGGGCGGCGCCCGCGGAGGGTCACGGTGGCGCGCCGGGCGCGCCGGAGTCGCCCGCCGGCTGGTTCGAGCGGTGAGCTTCACGACGATCAGCGGGACCGCGCCGCTGCGCGGCGTGGTCGTCGGCGCGGGCGACCTCGGTCCGCACTGGGGCTTCGAGCTGCACGACTCCGGCGACGTCGAGTTCGCCGGCTGGGTCGACCTCGTCCCCGAGCGCGCCGAGCGCGGCCGCGGCGGCGCTCGGCGCGGCACGGTGGCGATCGGCGCGGACGTGGGCGCGATGCTCGACGCGGTCGAGCCGGACTTCGTCGTCAACGTCAGCCCGCCGACGGCCCATCACGCGGTCACGACGGCGGCGCTGGAGCGCGGCGTCCACGTCCTGAGCGAGAAGCCGATGGCGGCCACGCTCGCGCAGGCGATCGACATGATCGCCGTCGCCGACCGCACCGAGCGGCTGCTGATGGTCAGCCAGAACCGGCGCTACTTCCCGGGCCTGATCGCCTTCCGCGAGACGGTCGCGCAGCTCGGCCGGCTGTCGAACCTGACCTGCCAGTTCTTCATCGCGCACCGCGACGCCGGGGCCGAGTTCCTCTTCGCCTTCCCGGACCCGCTGCTGCTCGACATGGCGATCCACCTGTTCGACGGCGCGCGCGCGATCACCGGCGCCGACCCGGTCAGCGTCTACTGCGAGTCCTCGAACCCGCCCTGGAGCTGGTACGCCGGCGACGCCGCCGCGGACGCGATCTTCACCATGACCGGCGGCCTGCGCTTCGCGTTCACCGGCAACTGGGCCGGGGACGGCTTCCGCACCTCGTGGACCGGGACCTGGCGCGCGACGGGCGAGCGCGGCAGCGCGATCTGGGAGGACGAGGGCGCGCCGCGCGTGTCGCCGGCGCGCGGCGAGCGCGTCGAGGCCGTCGTCGCCGGCCGTCCTCGAGCGCGACCCCGAGCGCTTCCCGGGGCTCGAGTTCTCGCTCGCCGAGTTCGTGGATGCGCTCAGGACCGGTCGCGTCCCGGCCGGCGAGTGCCACGACAACCTGCGCTCGCTCGCGATGTGCCACGCCGCCGTCGAGTCCGCGCGCACAGGGCGCCGGGTCGCGGTCGAGGCGTAATCTCGTGGCATGAGTGGATTCGAGCCCGGCGACGTCGTCCGCGTCAGCCATCCCGACACCGGCGACCCGATCGAGGGGACCTACCTCTCGATGGCCGAGCCGGACGATCTGATCGAGGTCGACGGCGAGGGAGTCGAGACCGCCTGGGTCGAGCTCGACGACGGCGAGACCCGCCGCTTCGCGCTCGACGGCGTGCAGCCGGTCTAGGCCGCGAAGTCCTCGTCGCGGACCGTCCCGCTCTCGAACGCCCGCTCGATCAGCGCGACGCGCTTGCGCGCCCGCGGCAGCCCGTCGAGGGCGAACCGCTGGAACAGCGCGCGCAGGTGGGTCTTGACCGCGTCGGTGCCGAGCGTCAGCTCGGCCGCGATCTGCTCGTTCGTCGGCGGGGTCGCGAACGGCCGCTGCTCCCCGAACGGGCGGCAGAGCGCAACGAGGACGCGGCGCTGCGCGTCCGAGACGCGGATCGGGGCGGGGACCGCCTTCGCGGGCAGCGTCACCAGGCTCTCGTGGCGCCGCGGGTCCCGGAACGCGAGCCGCGTCTCGCCGATCTGCACGACGTCGCCGTCGCGGAGCCGGCGCCGACCGCGGATCCGCTCGCCGTTGACGAAGGTGCCGTTGAGCGCGCGACCGTCGTCGAGGATCGACCAGCCGTCGACCGCCCGCTCCACGCTCGCGTGGTCGCGCGACACCTCGCGGTCCCAGGTGAGCGCCACGCCGGCGTCGGCGCTGCGCCCGAGGGTCACGGGGCCGCGGTCGTCGCCGAGCGCGAGCAGCCGCTCGCAGCCGTCGCCGTCGCGGTAGGCGAGGTACGGCAGGCCGGCGCGGTCGGCCTCGAGCCGCGCCTTGAGCTCCGCCGGGGTGGCGTCGTGGCGCGTCGGCACGGTCCGATCGAACCATGCCGGGCGGCCGCGGGCAAGGCGCGGCGGGCCCGCCGCGAGGGCGGGCCCGCCGGTCCCGACTACCGGATGTCGTACACGACGCAGCGCACGCGCGACGGATCGTGGGTGGAGCCGTCGCTCTCGCCGGTGTAGACGCGGAGGTCGTCGCCCTCGCTGGTGGTCCCGCTCTCCTCCCGGCCGCTCGTGGTGCACGTGGCCACGTCGTCGGCGGTCAAGAAGTTGACGCCGGGGAGGTCGATCAGGTACGCGCCCTCGCCCGTCCGCGCGATCACTGGCGGGGCGGTCATCGGCGCGCGGTGGGCCTCGCCCTGCAGCTCGCCGTTCGTACCGCGGAACACGAAGGCGGCAACCGGGACCAGCCGGTTCAGCTCCTCCGCGAGCGCCGGGTCCGGGTACGAGCCGGAGAGCGCGCCGCCGGCGGGGCCGGTCGCCGGGCCGGGGACGCCCTGCGGGCCCTGCGGACCCTGCGGGCCGGTGTCGCCGGCGAGCTTGGCGCGGGCGCCCTTGTTCATGTCCTTGAACTTGATCGTGCCGTTCTTGATCTGCTTGCTCGTGATGAGCGAGCCGGCGACGGCCGAGCCGCTGGTCGCCGCCACGGCGAGCACGACGAGGGCGATCAGCAGGCCGGGCGCGCGGGGCTTGAGCTTGCGGAGCATCGGGGACCTCCTGGGGTCGGCCGGCCGCGGGGGAGCGCGGCCGGGGAGCTGGATGGATCCCGAGCTTCCCGGCCGCGCGCCGTGCCTCCTAGACGTCTCGAGGGTGGAGCGCGGCCCCGCGAGGGTGGCGCGCGCCACCCCTCACGGGTGGACCCGGAGCCCTCGCCGGGACATCCCTGCCCCGGCGAGGGTCTGGATCTCCGGGCGTCCTACATCAATGCCGTCCGTGGTGCCGCCGGGGTGCGACGCCGTCGATCCGGAGGACCTTGCCGGTGAGGGTCACCACGTACGCGGTGCTGCCGCTGAAGGCGACCGAGGTCGGCTGGTCCAGCGGGCCCGCCACCCGTTCGAGGGTGCCGTGGCGGCCGACGCGGACGAGGCTGCCGGTGTTCGAGTCGGCCGGCGAGCCGGCGTCGCCGGGCGGCGTCCAGGTGCCCTGGGAGAGCGCGTAGAGGCCGGGGCCGGGTCCGAGCTCGACGTCGACGATCAGCGGCGCGCCGGCGGCGATCTCGTACGCGGTGGCAGACCAGGGGGTGCGCACCAGGATCCCGCCATCCTCGGGACGGTGGGGCACCGGGCCCGCCCGGCCGATGAACAGCGCGGGGCCGAGCGCCGCGAGACCGGTCGGGACGATGTTGCCGAACGCGACGAGCTCGTCCACGCTGCCGTTGCGGCCCACGCGCAGGACGCGGTTGTGGTGCCCGTCGCTGACGGCGAAACCGCCCAGGTAGGGCTCGAGCGCGTACTGGACGCCGATCGGCACGAAGAAGTCCGTGTCCGGTGGATTCTCGACCGACCAGGTGCCGATGTCGGCGATCGGCGTGCCCGTGCCGTCGCCGGCCGATGCGGTAGATCCCCGCCACGGCATCGGGCTGTCCGAAGCCGGGACCGACGAGGGTGACCAGCACGTACGCGGTGCGGCCGATGAACGCGACGTCCATCGCGCCGCCGATGCCGGGCGGGGCGCTCGACGGCGGGAGCCCGGAGGCGAACGTCGTGGTCGCGCCGCTGCGCGGATCGACGCGGAGCACGCGGCCCGCCTTGCCGTCGGTCACGTAGAGGGCGCCGTCGGGACCGAGCGTGCTGCCCGAGCCGCAGCCGCCGGTGCATCCCGGCGCCGCGAACGAGGCCAGCTCCCGCACCACCGGTCCGTGCGGGTGCCCCTCGGCGACGGCCGCCGACGGAGCGGCGACCACCGCGACACCGAGCATCACCGCCGCCGCGCTCACTGCCTGCCTGATGCCCATGATCGTCCTCCTCCCGTCGTTGCCGCTTTGCTCAGACTCGTTAAGCACTCAGGTGGTGTCAACGCGATGTTCGAGCTGCGGACCAACGGTCGACGATGGCGGCGACGGGATGCGGCGCCGGCGCCGTCCGCGCGGGCGTGGCGGGTCGGCGCCGCGCCCGGGGCTCACGAGTGCGATGGCGGTGAACGGCATCGCCCTCACCGGCTCGGGACCGGATGCCGCGGGGCGTGCATCGCCCGCTCGTTCGCTCGCCGCCCGAGCGCGTGCATCCCCACGAGCTTGTTGGCTTCGAGGTCGCGGTAGTGCGATGCGGTCGGCGCCAGGCCGACGTCGGGCGCGCCGCCGCGCTCCATCACGATGCCGGCCGTGCCGGCGGCGGCGCAGGTCGCCGCGACGAGCAAGGCGACGGGGAGGCGATACGAGCGTCTCTGCTCGAACGTCACGAATGGGGTGGTCTGCATTCGGGTCTCCTCAGGTGCGGATGCGTGGGCCTATGCGGCGGCGCGCGGCGCGCGGCGACGGCGCGGCAGCGGGCGCAACGTCGCGGTCACGCCGCCGACGAGCAGCCCGGCGGCGGCCGCGAGGGCGATCGGCAGCCACGGCGTGCCGTCGGACGCAGCCGATGTCTGCGTCGGCGGCCGGCTGAGCGGGCGGGGTTCGCCGTAGGACTCCAGGTACTGCTCCTGCGCGAGCGCGCCGGACACGTCCGGCGCCGAGTAGGACGAGTAGTACTGCTCCTGCGCGAGCGGGGCGGAGCCGGCGGCGACGACGGTCGACGCGGCGAACGAGACGGCGATGACCGCCAGGAGGACGGCCGATCGGCGGAGAAGCGGATGGGTGCGCATGTGCCGGAGCTCCTCTGGGACGAGGTGGGCGGGTCATGGGAACTGACCGCCACGCTTCCGGGACGCGGTCTACGCCCGGTCTCACGCCGCACTCGCCACGGCCTTCGTAGACCGGGCGTAGACCGCGCCGCAACAGGGTTCACGGCGTGCCGCCGAGCAGTGATTGCGAGCCGACACGGGCCGGACTAGAGTCGTCGGACAGCCCCCGGAACCCTCGCCATATGCAACTTCGCGTCCTCGGCCCCGTTGAGGCCAGCGCCGACCACCGCTCACTCGCCCTCGGAGGCGCCAAGCAGCGCTCGGTGATCGCGATGCTCGGGCTCGACGCGAACCGCACGGTCTCCGCCGACCACCTGGTCGAGGGCCTGTGGGGCGAGGACGCGCCGCCGAGCGCCGCGAAGATGGTGCAGAACTACGTCTGGCGACTCCGCCGGGTGCTCGGCGACGATGCCGGGGCCGAGATCCTCACACGGGGGCGGGGCTACGAGCTGCGGATCGATCCCGACGCGGTCGACGTCCGCCGCTTCGAGCGGCTCCTGGAGGCGGGGCGCGCCGCCCGTGACGGACCGGGCTCGGGCGTCGCGCGAGAGGCGCTGGCCCTCTGGCGCGGGCCGCCGCTGGCGGACGTGGCCGACGAGCCCTTCGCCGCGTCGCAGATCCGCCGGCTCGAGGCGTTGCGGCTCGAGGCGACCGAGCTCGCGATCGATGCCGATCTCGCCGCAGGCCGCCATGCCGAGGTCGCCGGGGAGATCGAGGGGCTGGTGGTGGAGCACCCCCTGCGGGAGCGGCTCCACGGCCAGCGGATGCTGGCGCTCTACAGATGCGGGCGCCAGGCGGAGGCGCTCGAGGCGTTCCGCGACGCGCGGCGCGTCCTGGTCGAGCAGATCGGGGTCGAACCCGGCCCGGAGCTGCGCAGGCTCCACGACGCGATCCTGCGCCAGGACGAGGCGCTCGAGATCGAGGCGGCGACGGTCGAGCTGCCGCGGGCGCTGGATGCCGCGACGGCGCCGCCGCTGATCGGGCGCGAGGAGCCGCTTGCATCGCTGCGGACGCACTGGCACCGGACGGCGCGCGGCGAAGGCGCGCTCGTCGCGCTGGCCGGCGTGGAGGGCATCGGCAAGACCCGGCTCGCCGCCGAGCTCGCGACCGTCGCGCACGGCGACGGTGCCGCGGTGCTGTATGCGTCGGGCACCGGCACGCCGGAGCTGGCGCTCGCCGTCATCGCGCGGACGTGCACGTCCGCGGATCGGGTGCTGCTCGTCGTGGACGACGCCGATCGCGCGGACGTCGACGTGTGTGCCGCGTTGCGCCGCTGCGGACCTGCGGTGCGCGACCGCGCCGCGCTCGTCCTCGCCACCGGCCGGAGCGCGGCGGCGCTGGCGCCGCTCCGCCCGGCCGCGGCGGTCGAGCTGGGTCCGCTGGACGACGCGGCGGTGCAGGAGATCACCGCCCTGTACGCGCCGAGCGGCACCCCGGCCCGCGAACCGGACGCCCGCATCGTGGAAGAGGGTCGCGGCATTCCCCGGCGTGTCCACGACCTCGCGAGCGAGTGGGCGCGGCGCGAGGCCGCGCGACGCGTGGGGGCCGTCGCGGACCGCGCCGCAGCGGGCCGCGCGCTCGCGCGCGCGCTGGAGCAGGAGCTGACCGACAGCGTCGAGGTCATGCAGTCCACGCGCGCCCGGTCCCAGCGTCTGTCGGCGCCCGACAGCGGCGGCCGGGTCGTGTGCCCGTTCAAGGGGCTCTCGAGCTTCGACGCCGAGGACGCGGAGCACTTCTTCGGGCGTGAGCAGCTCGTCGCCGAGCTCGTCGCGCGGCTCGTGGGCGCCCCGCTGCTCGCCGTCGTCGGACCGTCGGGCAGCGGCAAGTCATCCGTGCTGCGGGCCGGCCTGCTGCCGGCGCTCGCCGCAGGCGTGCTGCCCGGGAGCGACGACTGGGCGCAGGTGCTGATCCGGCCCGGGGAGCGACCCGCGCAGGAGTTGCGCCGGGCTGCCGACGGCATCGCGACGGACCGGCGTGCCGTGATCGCCGTCGATCAGTTCGAGGAGGCGTTCACGGTCTGTCGCGACGAGCAGGAGCGCGGCGTCTTCATCGCCGGGCTGCTCGACTTCGCGCAACACGTGGAGCGGCGCGTCGTCGTCGTGCTCGCCCTGCGGGCGGACTTCTACGCCCGCTGCGCCGCGTACCCGGGGCTGGCGCGCCTGGTCGGGGCCAACAACGTGATCGTCGGGCCGATGTCGCGCGACGAGGTGCGACGCGCGATCGCGCTGCCGGCCGAACGCGTCGGGCTGCGCGTCGACGCCGACCTCGAGGACGTGATGGTGGCCGACGTCGAGGGCCAGCCCGGGGCGCTGCCGCTGCTCTCGACGGCGCTGCTCGAGTTGTGGCAGCTCCGGCGTGGCGGGCGGCTGCGGCTGGCCGCGTACCACCGCACCGGCGGAGTCCTCGGCGCGGTCGCCCGGCTCGCGGAGGACGCGTTCCGGCAGTTGCAGACGGTCGAGCAGGCGGCTGCCCGCGCGCTGCTCCTCCGGCTCGCCGACGAGGACGACCGCGGAGCGATCGTCCGCAGGCGGATCCCGCTGGCGGATCTCGGCGCAGACCGCGACCGCAGCACCGCCCGCGCCCTCGGGGTGCTCACCGAGCACCGTCTGCTCACGGTGAGCGCCGGCACCGTGGAGGTCGCGCACGAGGCGCTGCTCCGGGAATGGCCGCGCCTGCGCGACTGGCTCGACGAGGACGCCGAGGGCCGTCACCTGCATCGCCAGCTCGCCCAGGCGGCGAGCCGCTGGCAGGAGGGCGGACGCGATCGCGCGGACCTGTACCGCGGCGCACGGCTCGCGTCCGCGCTCGAATGGCGGTCGGGGCACGAGGCCGAGCTCGACCCGGGCGAGCGCCGCTTCCTCGACACGAGCCGGGCCGCGAGCGAGCAGGCGCGGCATCGTGCACGGATCGCGTTCACGGGTGTGGTCGCGCTCCTCGTCGTGGCGGCGGCGGCGGCCGTGCTCGCGCTCGAGAGCGGCGACCGTGCCCGCCGGCAGGCCACGGCGGCGCAGGCGCAGCGACTCGGCGCCCAATCGCTGAACGAGCCCACCCTGGACCGCTCGCTGCTGCTGGCGCGGCAGGGCGTCGCGCTCGATGACACGGCCGGCACGCGCGACGACCTGCTGGACGTCCTCCGCCGCAATCCGGCGGCGATCGGCGTGCTGCGGGGCGACGGTGACGGCCTCGCCGCGGCGGCGCTCCGTCCCGACGGCGACGCGCTCGCGATCGGCGACTACAACGGCTCCGTCGCGTTCCTCGACACGCGCACGCGCGGGCGGATCGGGCGACCGCACCAGATCGCGCCGATCGCCGGGATCGAGTCGCTCGCGTTCAGCCCCGACGGGAGCCGCCTCGCGATCGCCGGGCAGAACGCGCAGGGTGGCTTCGTGGAGCTGATCGACGGCCGGACCCGGCGTACGATCGCGCGTCTCGACGCCGGCGACCCGCTCTGGGAGCCCGTCGTCGGCGTGCAGTTCTCCCCGGACTCGCGCGTGCTGGCGGCGCAGACGTACGAGGACACTCCCGCGTTCCCGTTCAACCGGCTGCTCCGCTGGGACGCGCGGACGGGAGAGCAGATCGGGGACATCCGCCGGATCCCCGGCCGCGCACCCAGCCTGCTCGGCTTCCTCGACACCCGGCGCGTGGTCACGTCGAGCGCGCAGGATCACGCCACCGTCATCCGCGACGCCGTGACCTTGCGACCGGTGCGCCGGTTCGGGGTCGCCGGCACCGTCGCCGCCATCGACCGCAGCACCGGGACGATCGCGTTCGGGTCCCGGTCCGGCTCGGTGCGCCTGCTCGACATCCGCTCGGGCGAGGTCCGGACCGCCGCGGGCGGGCACGACGGCGGCGTCACCGCGATCGGCTTCAGCGCCGACGGGCGGCGGCTCCTCACGGCGGGCCGCGACGAGCGCCTGATCGTCTGGGACAGCGCTCGGGCGACGGCGACCGAGTCGCTCGACGCGCGCGGCCGGGGGCCCGCGACCGGCGTCATGATCGGCCGGGACGCCCGGACCGCCTACAGCGCAGGACGCGACGGCACGGTCGTCGCCTGGGATCTGGAGGGCGCGCGCCGTCTCGAGCGACCCTTCGCGTCGGAGCTCGGAACGCTCCGGCCCCGCTCGCTCAGCGTGGCGCTCCGCGGCGCGCCGCTCGCGGTCGCGGACGCGGACGGTCGCGTCGAGGTGTTCGACAGCCGCTCGCAGCAGCGGATCGGCCGGATCCCGCTCCCCGGCGGCCGCCGGGGCGGGGTCGCGCTGTCGCCGGACGGGAGCACGCTGGCGGCCGTGACGACCGCGGGCTCCCTCGGTTTCTGGGCCCTGCCCGGCGGGCGGCGGCTGGGGGCGCTGCAACCGGCCGGCGGCGCCCCGGAGGCGTTGACGTTCAGCCCCGACGGGCGGTGGTTGAGCACCAGCGGCGGGAACAACGTGCTGCGGCTCTGGGATGCGCGGCGCCGGATCCAGATCGGCACCCTCGAGCGGAGCGTCGCCGACGTGAGCTTCAGCGCGGACGGCGAGACCCTGGCCGTGACCTTGCGCGAGGAGAACTTCGACGGCGGCCTGGAGATCCTCGCGGTCCCGAGCCTGGAGGTCGTCAGGACGGTGCCCGCCCCGCCCGGCACGGTGGGGCGCTTCAGCCGGGACGGCGCCGCGCTCGTGTTCGGCGATCGTCAGGGTCGCGTGTGGATCTACGACACGCGGACGTGGCGGGCCGCAGGGCCGCCGCTCCGCGTCCAGGGCGCCGTCATGGCGGCTGACATCAGCCCGGACGGGCGGCTGCTGGCCACGACATCGCTCGACGGGACCGCGCGGCTGTGGGACCTCGCGGCGCGGCGCGCCGTCGGCGGTCCCCTGCCCAGCGGCTCCGGTGACGCGGTCGGTGCGGCGTTCAGCGCGGACGGCAGCCATCTGGTCGTGGCACATGACCACGGCGGCTACGTCTGGGACGTGCGCCGCTCGGCCTGGAACCGGCACGCGTGTGACGTCGCCGGTCGCCGGCTGAGCCGCTCGGAGTGGGAGGACGCCCTGCCCGACCGGGACTACGCCCCCGCCTGCTGATCGCCGCCGCGGCGCTCAGCCGCGGAAGCGGACGAGCCGCGCCTGCAGCTCCGGGTACGGCGTCGCCGCCGGCACCGGGCGGCCGTCGCGGACGCTCGTCGCGACCTCGACCGCGGCGTCGATCGCGCGCCGGTAGGGGAGCGAGCCGGTGCTGACCCGGCGGACGCCGAGGGCGGCGAGCTGCTCGAGCGACAGGCCGGGGACCACGAGCACGTTGACCGGGACCGGGACGGCGGCGCAGATCGCCTCGAGGTCGGCGGGCTCGGTGGCGCCCGGGACGAAGATCCCGTCCGCGCCCGCCGCGACGTACGCGGCCGCGCGCGCCAGCGTCGCCGCGACGGTCGCGTCCTGCCCGAGCCAGAAGGTGTCGATCCGCGCGTTCACGAACACGTCCGGCACGCGGGCCTTGACCGCCGCCACCTTCGCGGCGTGCGCCGCCGGCGCGACGAGCCGCTCCGCGGTGCTGTCCTCGAGGTTGATCCCGGCGACGCCGAGCTCCGCGACGTAGGCCGCCACGCGCGCCGGGTCGTCGTCGTAGCCGTCCTCGACGTCGGCGGACACGTGGCAGGGGAGCGCCGCGAGCCGTCGCGCGAGCGCGCGCGTCGCGTCGCGGCTCGTGCGCCCGCCGTCCGGCTCCCCGCCGCTCGCCGCGACCCCGAAGCTGGTCGTCCCGATCGCCGCGAAGCCGGCGTCGGCGAAGGCGAGCGCCGACGCGACGTCCCACGCGTTCGGCAGCAGCAGCGGCAGCGCGCCGTCGTGGAGCTCGCGGAACGTCATCCGCCGGCCAGCTCCCGCGCCGCGCGATAGGCGACGAGCAGGTCGGTCCCCGCGACGGCGACGTCGGAGCGCTCCGCGAGGTGGTGGTCGCCGTTGACCGACACGCGCACGCCGACGGCGTCGAACAGGAACACGTCCGACATCGAGTCGCCGTACGCGATCGCGTCGGCCAGCGCGAGCCCGTGCTCGGCGCAGAAGCGCGCGGCGAGCACCGGCTTGTCCTCCGGGGTGAGGATCGCGGACTCGTCGAGCGGCTCGCCCGCGCTGCGCGGGAAGCGCGACGCGAACACCGCGTCGAAGCCGAAGGCGAGGAACTGCTCGGCGAAGTAGTCGGGCGACATCGTGATCAGGCACGCGCGCTCGCCGCGGTCGTGGATGTCGGCGAGCACCTCGCGCAGGCCGTCCAGCACGGGCGCGGCGGCGAACGCCTGCTGGGCGGTCTCCGGCGTCACGACGCCCCACAGCTCGTGCAGCGCGCGGGCGAACTCGACGGTCGACGCGGCGCCGGTCGCGAACCGCTCCTCGAGCGCCGCGAGCGCGTCGCCGGCGTCGAGCGCCGCGGCGAGCAGGACGGGCGCGGTCGTCCCGTGCAGCAGCGTCCCGTCCATGTCGAAGACGTGCGCCCTCACAGTCGCGCGAGCAGGGCGGCGGTGGCGGGGAAGAGGCCGGCCGGCGCGGCGGCGGGATCGATCCAGGCGAAGTCGCCGAACTTGCCGGGCTCGAGCTCGCGCGGCGCGGCGTCGGCGGCGGTCACGTCCAGCCGGCCCTCGACGCCCGCCACGAGCCAGTCGGCGACGAGCACGCAGCCGAACGTCCGCACCGCGGCCGCGTCCAGCACCAGGCCGGTCTCCTCCGCCAGCTCGCGGACGGCGCACTCCTCGATCGTCTCGCCCGGGTCGAGCCGGCCGCCGGGAACGGCGAGCGGGGCGCCGGGCTCGGCGCGCCGGCGGCCGAGCAGCACGCGCCCGTCGGCGCTGCGGACCACCACGCCGACGCCGGTGCGAGTCCCCATCGAGCCGACGCTAGCACCGCCGCTGCGGTAGGACTCGCGCCGTGCCCGACGTCGCGATCCGCCCCGCGCGCCCGTCCGAGTTCGCCGCGATCGGCGACCTCTGCGTCGCCGCCTACGCGCCGTTCGTCGCGGACGGCGACGGCTACGCGGCGGTGCTGCGCGACGTCGCGCGGCGCGCCGCCGCGGCGGAGGTGCTCGTCGCGACGGACGGCGCGGCGCTGCTCGGCACGGTCACGTTCGTGCCGGACGGCGGCGCGCTCGGGGAGATCGCGCGGCCGGGCGAGACGGAGTTCCGGATGCTCGCCGTCGGTCCGGCCGCGCAGGGCCGGGGCGTCGGCGCCGCGCTGCTCGGCCACGTCGTCGGCGCGAGCCGCCGGCTCGGGGCGGCCGGGGTGGTCTGCTCGAGCCAGCCGGGGATGCGGGCGGCGCACCGCGTGTACGATCGATTCGGGTTCCGGCGCGATCCGGCGCGTGACTGGTCGCCGGGGCCCGGCATCGAGCTGATCGCCTTCGCGCTCGAGCTCGGACGCGACGGAACGAGGTGAGCGAGATGGGCGTCTACGGAGACCATGTCCTGCCGCGCATGATCAATCGCGGCGTGCGCGATGAAGAACGCCGAGCCGCTGCGGCGGCGCGTGTGCGCCGGCCTCGCCGGCGAGGTGGTGGAGATCGGCTTCGGCTCGGGGCTCAACGTGCCGTACTACCCGGGCGCGGTCACGCGGGTCGCCGCGGTGGAGCCGTCGGACACCGGCTGGAAGCTGGCCGGCGAGCGGGTGGCGGCGTCGCCGGTCAGGGTCGAGCGCTCAGGGCTCGACGGGCAGTCGCTCCCGTTCCCGGACGACAGCTTCGACGCCGCGCTGTCGACCTGGACGCTGTGCACGATCCCCGACGTCGGGGCGGCGCTCGCCGAGCTCCGGCGCGTGCTCAAGCCCGGCGCGACGCTCCACTTCCTCGAGCACGGGCTCGCCCCCGACGAGCGCGTCCGTCACTGGCAGCACCGGCTCGAGCCGGTGCAGAAGCGGGTCTTCGGCGGCTGCCACCTCACCCGCTCGGCGCCCGACCTGCTGCGCGGCGCCGGGTTCACGATCAGCGAGCTCGACGTCTTCTACGAGGACGGCACGCCCAAGGTCATCGGGGCGGACTCGCTGGGGGTGGCGCGGAGCGGCTGAGGTCGTCCGCGACGGCGCGGGCGACACCGTCCGCGGTCGCCTGGTCCATGTTGCGCGACGCGTCGTCCCCCGGCGCGGGCCGGTCGCAGGCATGGTTCGCGGCGTCGATCGAGGACCGCAGCGCCGGTCCGAGGTCGCCGACCTCCTCGATCCCGTCGAGGACGACGTCGGTGCCCTGGATCGCGTGGTCGAGCCGCAGGGACGACACGCCGGGCGAGCCCACGAGCTCGGTCGCGAGGTGCGCCGAGAACGCGCGCGACCAGCGCGGGCTGGGCGGCGAGTCGAGCGCGATGCGGATGCGGGCGCCTGTGGTGCCCGCCGTCATCGGCTCCCCTTGGGGGTCGCCGGCGATTCGATGTTGCTCCATGCCACGGAACGGTCCCCGCCGCGGTCGCGGCGCGCACCGCGGACAGCGCTCGGACCCGACGGTCGGGGGGTCGGGTTGGTCCGCGTCCGAACGGGGCACGAGAGGCTCGTGCCCGCGATCGCCGCCCTGCTCGCCCTCGTCGCCGTCGCGCTGGCCGCGCCGGCCGCCGAGGCGCGCTCGCTCACGATCGAGACCGGCAAGTACGGCGTGCGCAGGCTCGGCCCGCTCGAGACGGTCTCGACGCGCTCGTACGCGCCGACGCTCGCGGCGGCGAGCCGCGCGCTCGGACGGCCGTCGAACGCGTTCCCGAACGGCGGCGGCGGCTGCGTCGCCAAGTGGCGCCGGCTCGGGCTCCGGATCGTGTTCGCGGACTTCGGCGGCGGGACCGGCCCGATCTGCGCGCGCGGGAAGGCGCAGTCGTTCACGATCCACCGCTCGCGCGCGTGGCGCACGTGGAAGGGCCTCCGGATCGGGATGGCGCAGGCCGAGCTGCAGACCCGTCACCCGCGGGCGCGCTGGGTCGACGACGACGCGTTCTACGCGGACGGCTGGTGGCTGCGCAGCAGCGTCTCCCCGCTCGGCGACGGGTCGCGGACGCCCGTGCTCGCCGCGACGGTCCGCGGCGCCGACCCGCGCGTCAGCTCGTTCTACGGCTGGATCGGCGCCGCGGGCGAGTGAGGCAAGCCCACCCGTTGGGGTAGCGACGGGCGCGGGCGCGTCTGCCACCGTAGGTCCCTGAGTCCCGCCCGCACCCCCACCGATCCGGTCCTCGCACTCCTCCAGGAGCGCGCGTCCGCGGGGAGCCTGCCGGGACGCCGGACCGACCCGCACCTGATCTGCCTGGCGATCGAGGGCGGCGCGATGCGCGGCGCGGTCACGGCGGGGATGTGCGTCGCGCTCGAGCGTGCCGGGCTGCTGCCCGCGTTCGATCGCGTCTACGGCTGCTCGTCCGGCGCGCTGGCCGGCTGCTACGCCGCCGCCGGCCAGGCGGAGCTCTGGGCCCGCAGCTTCGAGGACGCCGCGTGCCGCGCGTTCATCGACCCGCGCCGCGCGCTGCGGCGCCGGCCGGTGCTCGACCTGGAGTACCTGTTCGGCACGGTCTGCGGGAGCCGCCGGCCGCTGTCCGCCGCCGGGCTCGCCCAGGGCCCCGAGCTCCGCACCGTGGCGGTGACCGCGGACACCGGCGAGCAGCGCGTCCTCGCGGGCTTCGCCGACCCGGCCGAGGCGCTCGCGGCGGTGCGCGCCAGCTGCACGATCCCGCTCGTGGCGGGCGGGCCGACGATGTTCCGCGGCGAGCCGCTCGTGGACGGCGGGATGCTCGAGCCGATCCCGTTCCGCACGGCGCTGCGCGAGGGGGCGACGCACGTGCTCGTGCTGCGCTCGCGCCCGGCGCGCTGGCGGGCGGTCGAGCGCCGCACGCTGGCGGAGCGCGCGCTGGGCCGCGCGCACCCGGCGCTCGTCCCGCTGCTCGACCGCTGCCACGCCGGCTACAACGCGGACGCCCGGGCGCTCGCGGAGGCCCGCGACCCGCGCGTCCTCCAGGTCGCGCCGCCGGCGGGCGCGCGGCTCGTCGGGCGGTTCAGCACCGACGCGCCGCGGATCGCCCACAGCGTGGCGCTCGGCGCCGCGTGCATGGCGCGCACGCTCGCGGGCGACCCGGCGCCGGCGCCGGTCCGGGTCGTGCCGCCGCAGGCCGCGCCGGCGAGCGTCGGCGCCGCCGTCGCCGCACCGTGATCGACCGCGCGCGCGATGGGCTAGCGTCCCGCGGATGGAGTACGAGAAGCGCGCGGAATGGCGGCTGGCCGCGCCGCCGGCCGCGGCCGCGGAGGCGCTCCGCGCCGCGCTCGAGCGGCTGGGGATGAACGCCGGCGGTCGACGGGGCCGTGGTGACCGGGAGCTCCCCGCGGTCGTTCCTGCGCAACCGCTGGGCCGCGGCGATCGAGATCACGCTCGCGCCGTTCGAGGACGCGAGCACCGCGGTCTGCATGGTCCGCATGTCCGGCGACCGCCACTTCGCGATCATGGAGGAGATCGCCGCCGCGGCCGGGCCGGAGCTGTTCGCCGACCGCGGCCTCGCCGGGCTCGGGACGCTCGAGCGCAAGGAGCTGACGAACCTCGAGCGGATGCTGCGCGCGTCCGAGCGCGTGCGAGGCGCTCGGCGAGGGCCGCCGCAGCGGGCGCAAGCTCGTCGTCGTGCTCACCGACGAGCGGCTGTTCCTCGCCGACAAGTCCGTCACCGCGGGCCCGGTCGACGAGTTCCCGCTCGACGAGGTCGCCGCCCTGCGGGCCGAGCGGCAGCGGCTCGTCGTCGACGTCGCCGGCGCGCGCGACCGAGGTCGAGGACCTCGCCCCGGGCCAGGCGGACGAGCTCGCGGCGCGGTTCCGCGCGCTGCGGCCGCCGGCGCCGGAGGCGCCCGCGGACGACGCCGACCCGATCGTCCTGCTCGAGCGGCTCGCCGCCCTGCGCGACCAGGGCGTGATCGAGCCGGCCGAGTTCGAGGCGAAGAAGGCCGAGCTGCTGCGGCGGATCTGACGCCGTCAGGAGTCCCAGATCGGCCCGAAGGCCGGGATCCCGAGCCGCTCGAGCCCGTGGACGATCCGGCGCGTGGTCGGCTGGTTGCTGACCACGAAGACCGCCTCGGCGCCGAAGTCGCGGCAGGCGTCGCGGGCGAGCGCGAGCAGGTCGGGCTTGCCGCGCTCGGCCGTGTCCCAGATCAGCGCGTGCGGGTGCGCGGCCTCGACCTCGTCGACGAGCGCGTCGCCGTAGGTGGCCCGCGGGCTGCGCGCCGACCAGACGAGCCGCGCGTCGACGCGCCCGGCGAGGATCTGCCCGAGCACCGGCCCGATCCCGCTGCCCGTGGCGACGTAGACCACGCGCTCGTAGAGCACCTCGACGCGGGCCATCGGCGCCGCGGTCGGGACACCGCGCACCCAGAGGTGCGACGGCGGATCGTCGACGAAGCGGCCGGTCCAGTCGCCGGCGCGCGAGACGAGCAGCCGGAACCCGTCCCGGCCCGGCGTCGTGACGGTGGCGAAGGCATGCCACTCGCGCAGCGGGCTGCGGCTGATGCCGACCGCCGAGGCGACGGCGGGCGCGCGCCCGCCGGCGAACGTGACGATCGCGGCGTGGCCGGACGGGCGCTCGATCGTCACCGGGACGCGCCGCAGGCGCAGCCACGGCGCGGCGATGCTCAGCGTGACGAGCGCGAGCACCCAGACCTGCCAGCTGGTCGCGATCGCCTGCGCGGCGGGCTCGTCCCCGAGCAGGGCGAGGTGCAGCGTGAGGACCCAGAACAGCGCGACCGCGCTCCAGCCGCCGAAGCGGTGGCTGAGCTCGAACGCGTTGTGGACGCGGCGCCGCACGACGGGCAGCGCGCCGGCGACGACGATCAGGCAGAGGAGCGCGATCGCGCTCGCCACGACGCGCGTCGTGGTCGTGGCCGGGCCGGTGAGCGCGGTCACCGTGAACGCGCACAGCCAGGCCGTGCCCGCGAGCGCGCAGCCGACGTGGAGCCCGCCGACGTGGCTCACCTTCGAGACGCTCCAGCGCAGCCACAGCGGCCAGCCGGGCGAGCCGCGGCCCGCCAGCCCGAAGAGCACGTTGAGGACGTGCTGCTGGCGGATCAGGACGGCGCCGGCGAGGTTCGCGAGCGTCAGCGCGGCCAGGTCGGAGAGGCCGCCGGCGCCCGCGAGCAGGACGCCGAGGTTGGCGAGCAGGACGAGCGCGATCAGCCGCTGGTACGGCATCACGCGCGGGTGCTTGAGCGCCCGGCGGACGGCGCCGGGGCCGGTGCCGGCGCCGGCGCAGCCGCGGCGCGAGCGCGAGCGGGGCGGACGGCTGCGGTGGGTCGGTGGCGGGGTGCATCACCCGCCATGACGCCACCCGTCAGCGCGTCATTCCCGATTCCGGCGCGTCAGGCGGCGTAGCCCGTCGCCTTGTCGACGGTCATGCGGATGATCAGGCGGACGGCGCCCGGCGGGTCGGGGTCGGGGTCGTGCCCGTCGTAGCTCCACGACAGGCTCGTGTCGAACGCGCGCCCGACGTCCTCCTCGATCGTCGCGCGGCCCGCGCAGCTCGACGTAGTTGTACGGGTCGTCGGCGTCGAGGATCGTGACGCTGAGGCGCGGGTCGCGCTCCAGGTTGCGGTGCTTGCGCCGGCCGGCGACGGTCGAGAACAGCACCTCGTCGCCCTCGCGCCCGACCCACATCGCCGAGGTCTGCGGCCCGCCGTCCGGATTGAGGGTGGCGAGGACGGCGAAGTGGCGGCCGTCGAGCAGCCGGCGGATCTCGTCGTTCAATGTGATGCCCATGGACGGGAGCCTACGGCGCGGGATCAGCCTCGGCGGGACGCTCGACGGCGGCGGCCTCGCGGTCGACGACGGCTGGTTCGACGCGATCCGCGACGCGGGGCTCGACCTCGTCCGGCTGCCGGTGCGCTGGGACGCGGTCGCGGCCGACCGCGTGGACCGCGCCGTCGAGGGCGGGCTCGCGCGCGGCCTCGCGGTCGTGCTCGACGTCCATCACTTCGAGGGCGACGACGCGGCGTTCCTCGCGCTCTGGGAGCGGATCGCGGCGCGCTACGCGGGCGCCGATCCGCGGCTGGCGTTCGAGCTGCGCAACGAGCCGCACGACCCGCTGACCGCGGCGGCGTGGAACCGGCTCCTGCGCGAGGCGCTCGGCGTCGTGCGCGCGCGGCACCCGGAGCGGACGGTGATCGCCGGGCCGGTCGCGCGCAACGTGATCGCCGCGCTGCCGACGCTGTCGCTGCCGGACGACGCGCACCTCGTCGCCACCGTCCACCACTACCTGCCCTTCCGCTTCACCCACCAGGGGGCGCCGTGGATCGCCGGCGCGGACGCCTGGCTCGGCACGGCCTGGGGGACCGGCGCCGATCGCGCGCGGGTCCGCGCCGACCTGCGGCCGCCGCCGCGTGGGCGGGCGGGCGGCGGCTGTTCCTCGGCGAGTTCGGGACGCGCGACGCGGCGCCGATGGCCGCCCGCGCGGCGTGGACGGCGCTCGTCCGCACCGAGGCCGAGCGCCTCGGCATGGACTGGGCCTACTGGGACTTCGCGACCGAGTTCGGGGCGTTCGACGTCGCGTCCGGGTCCTGGCGCGCGCCGCTGCTCGCCGCACTGCGGGGCTGATGCTGCGTGACGGTCAGGCCGCTCGCGGCGTCGGCCGGCGCGGGGAGCGTCTGGAGGCGGCCGTAGAACGCGCCGGCGACCCGCTGCGCGTGCGACTTGGCGAGCTCCGCGCGCTCGCCCGCGAACAGCTCGTCGACCGTGGCGGTCCACAGATCGAGCCACTGCACGAAGTGCCCGCGGCGGAGGCCGACCTGCATGTGCAGCCGCGCGTGGGGCGCGAACGCGCCGCCGCCGTAGGTGCGCTCGCCGAGCAGGATCGTCTCCCAGAACGACGTGATCCGCGGGACGTGCGCCTCGAGGTCGAGCTTCGCGACGTCGGTGAAGATGAACCCGATGATCGGGTCCTCGAGCGCGCGGCCGTAGAAGGCGCGCACGAGCCGCTCGACGTCGGCGCGGGTCTCGATGTCGCCTCGCACCCCTTCACCATGGCAGAGCCGCGATCGGGTACGGTCGGCTCGCGGTGATCATCTCGATCCTGACCCGGACGCTGCGCGAGGGCAAGACGCTGGAGGACTTCCGCGCCGCCTGGGAGCGCCAGGGCGGGTTCGGCATCCCCACGCGGGTGGTCACCGGCCAGGGGCTGGAGAATCCGCGCGAGATCGTGACGATCGGCTTCAGCGACCTGGAGGTCGACGAGATCGAGGGCTTCCTCGCCCGGACCGCGCCGGAGGAGGCGCGCCGCCACGCGCGCATCGACGAGGTCATCGAGCCGGAGATGACGCGCGCGTTCTACGTCCAGGTCGCCGACGACGACCTGAGCTGATCCGCCGGGGCGGGAATGCGCCGCCGCGCGCCGCCGTCCCCGCGGTATGCCGATCCTCGCGATGCTGGAACTCGACGGCGACACCGCCGCGCTGCTGCGCGCCGGCGCCGAGCTGGAACGCCGCCTCGGGACGCCCGAGGGGCTGGTCGCCCGGATGGTCGCGCCGACGGAGTCGGGGATCGTGCTGTTCCAGCTCTGGGCCTCCGCGGCCGCGCGGCAGCGCAACGCGGACGATCCCGCCCACGGCGAGGCGCTCGCCGCCAGCGGCCTGACGGCGCTCGTCACGGGCACGCGGTCGCGCGCGTTCGGCGACGCCACGCTGCAGCTGTTCGCGCCCGCCTAGCCGGGCCATACTCGGCGGGGATGCCGTACCCACCGCTCGAGCCCCATGACCGCGGCATGCTCGACGTGGGCGACGGCCAGCGGATCCGCTGGGAGGTGTCGGGAGACCCGGACGGCACGGGCGGCGGTCGCCCTGCACGGCGGCCCGGGCTCCGGCTGCGCGCCGTGGTGGCGCGAGCTGTTCGACCCTGACGCGTACCGGATCGTCCTGTTCGACCAGCGCGGCGCCGGCGGCAGCGTGCCCGACGCCGCCGATCCCGCCACCGACCTGTCCGTCAACACGACGCACCACCTGATCGCCGACCTCGAGCGGCTGCGCGCGCACCTGGGGATCGAGCGCTGGCTCGTGCTCGGCGGCTCGTGGGGCTCGACGCTCGCGCTCGCCTACGCGCAGCGGCACCCGGAGCGGGTCACCGAGCTGGTCCTGTTCTCCGTGGCGACGACGACGCGGCGCGAGGTGGCGTGGCTGACCCGGGGCGTCGGCAGCCGGTTCCCGCGCGCCTGGGCGCGGTTCGCCGCGGGCGTCCCCGACGAGCCGGACCTCGCGACCGCCTACGCGCGGGCGCTCGCCGACCCGGACCGGCGCGAGCAGGCCGCACGCGACTGGTGCGCGTGGGAGGACGCGCACGTCGGCGGCCCGCACGACCCGCGCTACGACGACCCGCGGTTCCGGCTCCGCTTCGCGCGGCTCGTCACCCACTACTGGAGCCACGCCGCGTGGCTGGGGGAGACCGAGCTGCTCGACGGGATGCCGCGGCTGGCCGGGATCCCCGGCGTGCTGATCCACGGGCGCCGCGACGTGAGCTCCCCGCTCGCCGTCCCCGCCGCGCTCGCGCGGGCCTGGCCCGGTGCCGAGCTCGTCGTGATCGAGGACGAGGGGCACGGCGCCGGCGAGCGGACCTCCGCGGCGATCGTCGCCGCGACCGACCGGTTCAGTAGGGCAGCTCGACCCCGCGCGCGGGCTTGAACGTCCGCTTCTCGGGATAGACGACGACGTCGCCAGGGATCAGGTCGCCCATCGTGACGAGCTCCATCCCCTCCGGGCCGACCTCGATCCGGTGCCCGACGCCCGTGTTCTCGCGCCGCAGCCAGAACGAGCCGGGGCGCAGCTCGTGCGCGTCGTCGCCGAGCCGCGCGACGCCGCTCCCGCTGCGGACGAACCACGCCTCCTCGCGCGCCGAGTGGAAGTGCAGGTCGGTGTTGTGCGTGTCGGGCGGCATCGCGTCCTGCGCCAGCACGAGCTTGTCGGAGCCCATGTCGCGGGCGTCGCGCGTCGCGTAGGCCACGTTCCCCTCGCGCCCCTCGCCGAGCGGCAGGTCGGCGAGGTTGCGGATCGTCGGCGGGCGCTCGGCCTCGGGCGCCGGGAGCGGGAGCGGCTCGAGCTCGGCGTCGGCGCGGAACGGCGGCGGCGAGTCGCCCGGCGACCAGCGCGGCCCGAGCCAGAACTGCCGCGTCCGCGGCAGCCAGGTGATGTTCGAGCGCGAGCCCTCGGCGACGACGAGCACGGTGAGCCCCTCGTCGCCCGCGATCAGCGTGTGCGCGTCGCCGTTCGACGGATGCCAGAGCATGTCGTCGACGCCGATCGCGTACGTGCGCACGTCGCGCGACCCCGAGGACTGCCAGCTCAGCCCGCTGCCCGCCAGGACGAGGAAGAGCTCGTCCTCGTCGGCATGGCTGTGCGGCGGCGTCGAGCGCTTGCCCGGGTCGATCCGCGTCAGCGCGATGCCGAGCCGCTTGGCGCCGGCCGCGGCGCCGAGCCGCCGGCGGGTGGCGGCGAGCTCGCCGATCTCCCAGCGATCGGTGGGGACGTCGTCGAGGTGGAGCGGAAGGCCGTCGGGCATCGGGGCAGGATGCCGCATCCCGGTAGCCTCGGGCGACGATGGCGTACGTGCACGGCTACGACGCGCGCGAGAACGAGCGGCTCGGCGACCAGGCGGGGACGCTCGTCGAGCTGCTGCACCACGACACCGGCTATCCGGCCGGCAGCACGGTGCTCGAGGCGGGCTGCGGCGTCGGCGCGCAGACGGTCACGCTCGCGGCGCGCAGCCCCGGCGCGCGGATCACGTCGATCGACGTGTCGGAGGACTCGGTCGCGGAGGCCCGGGCGCGGGTCGAGGCCGCGGGCTTCCCGGACGTCGAGCTCCGGCAGGCCGACATCTTCGCGCTGCCGTTCGCGCCCGCGTCGTTCGATCACGTGTTCCTCTGCTTCGTGCTCGAGCACCTGGCCGATCCGGTGGCCGCGCTGGCCGCGCTCGCCCGCGCCGTCCGGCCGGGCGGGACGGTGACCGTGATCGAGGGCGACCACGGCTCGGCGTACTTCCACCCGGACAGCGACGCGGCGCAGGCCGCGATCGACGCGCAGGTGCAGCTCCAGGCCGCGGCCGGCGGCGACGCGCTGATCGGTCGCCGGCTCTACCCGCTGCTGCGGGCCGCCGGCCTCGAGGACGTCCGCGTCGAGCCGCGGATGGTCTACGTCGACGGCAGCCGGCCGGACCTGATCGACGGGTTCACGCGGCGGACGTTCACCGCGATGATCGAGGGCGTCCGCGAGCCCGCACTCGCCGCGGGCCTGCTCGACGCCGACGTGTTCGACGCCGGCGTCCGCGACCTGCACCGGACGGCGGCGGACGACGGCACGTTCTCCTACACGTTCTTCAAGGGCGTCGCCGCGACGCCGCGCGGCTGACCCGTGCGCCGGCTCCCGCTGCCCGACGACGCGACCGCCGATCCGGCGCTGGCGGCCGAGTACGCGGCGGCGCGCGAGCGCGAGGGCGCGGTGATGGCGATCCTGCGCTCGCTCGGGCCGCGCGCGGAGCTCGTGCGCGCGTTCCTCGCGCTGACCGACGCGGCGCTGTACGGGCCCGCGGCGCTCGGCCGCCGCGAGCGCGAGGTGCTGGCGCTGGCGACCTCCGAGGCGAACGGGGCGGGATACTCGGTGGAGCTCCACGCGGCGCTGCGCGGCGGCGGGCCGCCCGGGCCGCGCGACGCGGCGCTGATCGACTTCGCGCGGCGGGTGACGCTCACGCCCCGCGAGTCCGCGGACGCGACGACCGCGCTGCGCGCGCACCTGACCGTCGACGAGACCTACGACGCGATCGCCGTCGTCGGGCTGCTCAACCTCGCGAACCGCGCCGCGCTGGCCACCGGCATCACGCCGGCCGACGACCTGCCCTAGGCGCCGCAGAGCTCGCGGGCGCGCGCGGCGAGCTCGACCACCGTGTCGCCGAAGCTCTTGAGGTACGGGTCGTCGGAGGCGCCGGTCATCGCGCGGCGGTAGTTCGTCTCCATGAACACGCTCGCCTTCCACACGGCGAGCGTCCGGTACCAGCGCAGGTCGCTGACGGCGCGGCCGCTGCGCTCCGCGTAGCGCGCGACGAGATCGGCCGTGTCCGGGAAGCCCTCCGCACGGGTCACCGGCGAGAGGTTGAACCGGCCCGGCGGCTCGTCGTTCGGGCCGAACCACATCGTCGTGAGGTAGCCGACGTCGGCGAGCGGGTCGCCGAGCGTCGCCATCTCCCAGTCGAACACCGCGATCAGGCGCGCCGGCGGATCGGGCGCGTACATCACGTTGCCGAGCCGGAAGTCGCCGTGGACGACCGTCGTCGGCGGCGAGGCCGGCAGGTTCGCGCCGAGCCACGCGCCGACGCGCTCGACGTCGGGCAGCTCGCGCGTCTTCGTCATGTCCCAGATGCCGGAGAAGCGGCGGACCTGGCGCTCGAGGTAGCCGTCGGGCTTGCCGAGCCCGGCCAGCCCCGCGGCCTGCCAGTCGACCGCGTGGATCTCGACGAGCGCGTCGATCAGCTCGTCCGCGAGCGCGCCGCGCTGCTCGGCGCTGTCGAACACGTCCGGCAGCGTGCTGGTCACGACGTGGCCCTCGAGCTTCTCCATCACGTAGAACGGGACGCCGATGACCGCCTCGTCGTCGCCGACCGCGAGCACCCGCGGCACGCGGGCGCGGCCCTCCAGCCCGGTGAGCACGCGCGCCTCGCGGAGCATGTCGTGCGCGCTGGGCGGGACCGGCGGCCGCGGCGGGCGCCGCAGGACCGCCTCCCAGCCCTCGCGCGCGATCACGAAGGTGACGTTCGAGTGGCCCTCGCCGATCGGCTCCGCCGTCAGCGGGCCGGCGCCGAGGCCGCGCGCGTCCAGGAACGCCTCGAGCGGCTCGGTGACCAGCAGCGGCGGCCGCGCGTTGCCCGCCGCCTCCGCGTGGGTGGCGACGATGTCGTCGGCGGCCGGCTGGGCGCTCACGACCCGAAGCGGCGCTTGAGCTCCTGCCGCGCGATCGACATCTTGTGCACCTCGTCGGGCCCGTCGACGATCCGCAGCACGCGCGCGTGGGCGTACATGCGCGCGAGCGGGAAGTCGTCGGAGACGCCGCCGCCGCCGTGCGCCTGGATCGCGCGGTCGATCACCTTCAGCGCGACCGCCGGCGCCGCGACCTTGATCGCGGCCACCTCGGTCCGCGCCACCTTCGCGCCGACCGTGTCGATCATCCACGCCGCCTTGAGGCAGAGCAGCCGCACCATCTCGATCTCCACGCGCGCCTCGGCGATCCAGTCCTGGATGTTCGCGCGGCTCGCGAGCGGCGCGCCGAACGTCTCGCGCGAGGCGACGCGGTCGACCATCAGCTCGAGCGCCCGCTCGGACGCGCCGATCGCGCGCATGCAGTGGTGGATCCGGCCCGGGCCGAGCCGGGCCTGGGCGATCCGGAAGCCGTCGCCCTCGCCCGCGATCAGGTTGGCGGCCGGGACGCGGACGTCCTCCAGCGACAGCTCGGCGTGGCCCTCGTTGTCGGCGTAGCCGAACACCGGGAGGTTGCGCTTGACGGTCAGGCCCGGCGTGTCGCGCGGGACGAGGATCATCGACTGCTGCCGGTGCGGCGGCCCGTCCGGATCGGTCTTGCCCATCACGATGAAGATCCGGCAGCGGTCGCGCATCGCGCCCGACGTCCACCACTTGCGCCCGTTGAGCACGTACTCGTCGCCGTCGCGCTCGATCCGCAGCTGCACGTTGGTGGCGTCGGAGCTCGCCACGTCGGGCTCGGTCATCGCGAACGCGGAGCGGATCTCGCCGTCGAGCAGCGGCTGCAGCCACCGCTCCTGCTGCTCGTCGGTGCCGAACTGGGTCAGCACCTCCATGTTCCCGGTGTCCGGCGCCGCGCAGTTCACCGCCTCGGGGCCGAGCAGGCTGCGCCCGGTGATCTCGGCGAGCGGCGCGTACTCCACGTAGCTGAGCCCCGGCCCGTACTCGGGGTCGGGATGGAACAGGTTCCAGAGCCCGCGCGCCTGCGCCTCGGCCTTGAGCTCCTCCATCACCGGCGCGTCGCCGTGCGGGTCGCCGAGCTCCGCGAGCTGCGCCTCGAACACGGGCTCGGCGGGATAGACCCGCTCGTCCATGAACGCCGTGAGACGCTCGGAGAAGTCCTTGCAGCGGTCGCTCGGCTCGAAGTCCATGCCGCGCATGATGCCGCGAATGGCAGACTGCGCGCGCCATGCACACGTCCGACGCCCTGACCCAGGACACGTTCACGATCGCCATCGACGGGTCGCCCGCGACCGTCGCCGACCTGCTGCCCGGGTTCGACCGCAGCGACCGGATCGGCGTGGTCGTGGGCAGCCCGCACGGCCTGGTCGGCGCGAGCCTGCTCGTGCTGGCCGGCGTCTTCGCCTTCTACGAGCTGCAGCGGGAGCGCGGCGAGGACTTCTGGATCTACCCGGACTTCTTCGCGTTCCACGTGGGCCGGTTGCACGGACACCACGGCGCGCTCGACCTGTGGCCGCCCCACAAGGAGGTGCTGGTCGCCGCCGGACGGGACCGAGCTGCTCCGGGCGATCAACGACCGCGGCATCACCCGCCTGCTCGTCGAGGACGGCGGGGCCGATCCCGCGCCGCTGGAGGCCGAGGCCGTGGCGAGCGCCACGGCGCGGCTGCGGTCGGCGTACGCGTACTCGCCGCAGGGCCGGGCGGAGCGCGCCGACGTCCAGATCGCCGGGGACGCCACGACCGAGGGCTACGTCGACGACGTCCTGCACCCGCAGCGCGTCCTGGCGCGGCGGCCGGAGGGCGTGGCCTCCGATGTCGTCCGCGCGCGCATCGAGGAGGTCCCGCAAGCCGTGCGCGACGCCATCGCCGAGGCGCGCCGATCCCTCCGGCACGAGGGGAGCACGATCGAGCGCTATCGCCGGATCGGCGTCTCCGGAGGCGCTCGCGGCGCTGATGCCGCGCGCGTAGGCGTCGGGGTCCGTCGGGCCCTCGGTGGCGATCGAGCAGGACGCGGCTCGCCGGGCCGAGCCCGACCGCCGCGCGGAGCGGCGCGGCGGCCGCGTCGGTCACCAGCGCGCGCAGCGCGGCGAGCGCGGCGGCGCCGCAGTCGCCGATCGCCAGCCCGAGCGCGGCGAGCTCGCGCATCGCGGCGCGCGCCTCGGCATCGTCGACCGTGACGGCGCCGGCGATCCCGGCGCGCAGGTCCGGCCACGCGGCCGCCGAGACCTCGGCGCAGTCGAGCCCGGCCATGCCGGTGCCCGGCGTCGCCACCGCGCGTCGGCGCGCCCGCCGCGAGCGACGCGGAGAGGCACGCGGCGGCGACCGGCTCGACCGCGATCACGGCGGCGCCCGCCGCCGCGCCGTAGCGTGCCGCGGCCGCCGCGAGCGAGCCGACCCCGGTCGGCACGAGCACGACGTCGAACGGCTCGCCGAGCTCGGCGAAGAGCGTCGCGTAGCCGTCGACGACCCAGTGCGCCGGCCCGGAGTCGCCGACGTCCGCGACCTCGAGGCACCCGTCGCGCGCGCCCTCGGCCGCGGCCTGCCGGACCGCGTCCTCGTAGTCGCCGTCGACCACGACGAGCTCCGCGCCCTCGGCGGCGATCGCCGCGCGCCGCGCCGGCGCGGACCGGGCGGGCAGCAGGATCCGCGCGGCGAGCCCGCGGAGCGCGGCGACGTGCGCGACCGCCCGGCCGTGGTTGCCGGCGCTCGCCGCGACCAGGGTGTGCACCCCGGGGCGCTCGCGCAGCGCCCGCTCGACCGCCCACGACGCGCCGAGCACCTTGAACGCCGGGAGGCCGAGCCGGTCGGACTCGTCCTTCAGCGCGACCGCGCCCAGCCCGAGCTCGCCCGCGAGCGCCGGCAGCGCGCGCAGCGGCGTCGGCGCGTAGCCCGGCAGCGACGCGTGGTACGCGCGGGCATCGGCGGAGGGCGGGGCGACCGCGGGCGGGTCGAGCGCCGGGTTGACGACTACGCGCACAGCCGCTCCGCGACCCGGACGAGCGTGCGCGTGACGACCTCGGTGTCGGCGAGGCTCACCCACTCCTCGACCGCGTGGGCGCCCGCGCCGCCCGGGCCGAACAGGACCGTCGGGATCCCGGCCGCGGCGATGAACGCGGAGTCGGCCCAGAAGCCCACGCCGCCGACCGGGCCGGCGCGCCCGCCGGCGGCATCGACGACCGCGCGGACGATCGCGGCGTCCTCGGCGACCGCGAACGGCTCGCGCACCAGCAGCGTGCGGCGCTCCGCGACCAGGGCCGGGTCGGCTGCGCGGCAGCGGTCGAGCAGCGCGTCGAGCTCGGCCTCGACGTCCGCCGCCGTCTCGCCCGGGAGGGTCCGCCGCTCCAGCCCGATCACGCACTGCGCCGGGTAGCTGGAGAGCTCGGCGCCGCCGGAGATCAGCGACGCGTGGACCGAGCCGCGCCCGACCAGCGGATGCTCGCCGAGCGCGCCGTCGAGCTCGCCCAGCGCCGTCAGCACCGGCCCGGCGCGCACGATCGCGTCGACGCCGAGGTGCGGCCGCGAGCCGTGCGCCGCGCGCCCGGTGACCTCGATCTCCGCCCACACGAAGCCCTTGTGCGCGACCGCGACGGCGAGCTCCGTCGGCTCGGTGACGATCGCCGCGTCGGCCCGGACCGCGCCCAGGGCCTCCTGCACGCCGAGGCTGGCGTGCTCCTCGTCCGCGACCGCGGCGACCACGACGTCGCCGGCGAGCCCGAGCCCGGCCGCGGCGCGGCAGGCGAGCAGCGCGGCGGCCAGCCCGGCCTTCATGTCGTAGGCGCCGCGGCCGTGCAGCCGGTCGCCCTCGACCCGCGCGACGAGCGGATCGGCCATCCCGTCGTGGCCCGACGGTGTCGAGGTGCGCGCACAGCAGCAGCGTGCGCCCGCCGCCGCTCCCGCGCGCCCGGACGAGCACGCTCGGGCGCCCCGGCGTCGCCTCGAGGCGGTCGGCCTCCAGCCCCGCCTCGCGCGCCCAGCCCGCCACGAACGCGGCGATCTCCGCCTCGCCCGCGCCACCCGGCACGAGCGCCGGGTTGACCGAGTCGATCGCGACCAGCGCGCCGATCAGCGCCTCGATGTCGTCGCGCATCAGGCGAACGATTGCAGCCCGACCGCGCCGAGCAGCGCGAGCGCCTGCGCGTCCGGGGAGCCGGGCGCCGCCGTGTAGACGACGATCCGCAGGTCGGCGCCCGCGACCATGAGGATGTCGCAGTCGAGCGTCATGTCGCCGACCTCGGGATGGCGGATCGTCTTGTGGCTCGCGACGTGCTCGGCGACCGGCCGCTCGTCCCACAGCGCGGCGAAGCGCGGGCTGGACCCGCGCAGCTCCGCGACGAGCGCGGCGACCTCCGCGTCGTCCGGGTAGCGCGCCGCCGCGGTGTGCAGCCCCGCGACGAGCTCCAGCTCGAACCGCTCCTCGTCCTCGGCGCTGCGGACCACGCGCGTCGGAGCGCCGCTGAAGTGGCGCCGCGCGACGTTCCCCTCCAGCGGATCGCCGAGCAGCGCCACGGCGAGCGGGTTCGCGGCGACGATCCCCCACGCGGCGTCGGTGACGATCACCGGCGTGTCGCCCAGCCGGTCGAGCACGCGCTGCACGCCGGGCGTCACGTGCCGGCGCAGCCGGCCGGACTCCGGCTCGGTGTGCCCGGCGACGCGGAACAGGTGCGCGCGCTCGTCGTCGCTCAGGCGCAGCGCGCGGGCGAGCGGCGCGAGGACCGAGGCGGACGGATGCTGCGCCCGGCCCTGCTCGAGCCGGGCGAGGTAGTCGACCGACACGCCCGCGAGGTGCGCGACCTCCTCGCGCCGCAGGCCCGGCGCGCGCCGCGTCCCGCCGGCCGGGAGGCCGGCGTCGGCGGGTGTCAGGCGGTCGCGCCAGGTGCGCAGGCAGGCGGCGAGCTCGTCCACGCCATCGATGATGGCGCACGCGGCCGCCGCGAGGGTCGCCCTGCGAGGGCCAGGCTCAGTGCCAGGCGAGGCGGCCGCGGCCGTAGCGGCGCCGCTTCTTCGCCGCGGCGGGCGCCGGCGCGGCCGCGGGCTTCGCGGCGGTGACGGTGGTCCTGCGCGGCGGCTCGGGCGGTCCGGGGCGGAGATGATCGCCGGTCAGGGCGCGCGCGGCGAGCAGGGCGGCGGGGGCGTTGAACATCGGGGGCTCCTGTGGGGAGGGGTCACTACCAGGAGCGACCGGACGAGCCGCAGATACATTCCCGCCGCGCGGGCTAGAGCTCGCGGCGCGCGAACTTCCAGGCGGTCTCGCCCGTCCGCTGGAGCGCGCCGCGGTCGCTCCAGCGCCCCGGCTCGATCCGCTCCGACACCGCCAGGTCGCGGGCGAACTGCTCCGTCAGCTGCGCGGCGAACGCCTCGGAGGTGATGCACAGCGTCGCCTCGTCGTTGAGCTGGAACGAGCGGTTGTCGAAGTTCGCCGACCCGACCGCCGACCACGCGCCGTCGATCGTCATCGTCTTCGCGTGCAGCATCGTCGGGCAGTACTCGTAGAGCTCGACGCCCGCCTCGATCAGGTCGTCGTAGGAGGCCCGGCCCGCCAGCCACACCGGCGTCTTGTCGATGTTCGCGCCCGGCACGAGGACGCGGGTCCGCACGCCGCGCTCGGCGGCGTCCTGGAGCGCCTCGACGAACGCCGGCCGCGGCACGAAGTACGCCGCGGTCAGGTCGAGCGACTCGCGCGCCGCGGCGATCGCGAGGTAGTAGAGCGCCTCGATGTTGGAGTCGCCGACGCCGGCGCTCGACCGCACCACCATCATCGGCCCGCCGCCGTCCCGGTCGTCCAGCACGGGCAGGTAGCGCTCGCCGACGAGCACCTCGCCGGTCGCCTCGAGCCAGTTCTCCGCGAACGCGCCGAACAGGCCGCGCACGACCGGCCCCTCGACGCGCACGTGCGTGTCGCGCCAGTGGTCGGGGTCCTCGGCGTTGCCGGTCCACTCCTCCGCGATCCCGACGCCGCCGATCAGCCCGACGCGGCCGTCGGTGACGAGGATCTTGCGGTGCGTCCGGTTGCCCACCCGCTTCGCCGCGTAGGCCTTGACCGGCCGGAAGCGGCGGACGCGCACGCCGGCCTCCTCCATCCGGTCGAGCACGTCGCGCTCGAGCTTCCAGCCGCCGACCGCGTCGATCAGCACGTTGCACTCGACCCCGGCCCGCGCCCGCTCGCACAGCGCGTCGGCGACGTCGTCGGCGATCGAGCCCTGCCAGTAGACGTAGGTGAGCAGGCAGACGCACTCCTGCGCGTCGCGGATCGCCTGCAGGTAGGAGGGGAAGATCCGGTCGCCGTTGATCAGCAGCTCGATGTCGTTGCCCCACGACAGCGGCGCGCCGGTGAGCGCCTCCGCGGCGCGCAGGAACGACTCGTCGCGCACGTCGACCTCGCCCCGGAGGTCGTAGCCGTGCCCGCTCTCACGACGGTGGCGCAGCGAGTCCGCGCCGTACCACGCGAGGCCCGCGGCGCCGACCGCGGCGGGCCAGGCGTAGCGCGCTACGCGGCGCTCGGGACGCCGGCGACGACCGAGGTCGACCAATCGATCACGGACGTGGGGCGGACGACGTGCTTGTTGAGGCCGAGCTCCTTCGGGTCCAGCCCGAAGGCGAGGCCGACCATCTGCGGCAGGTGCAGCACCGGCATCCGCAGCGGCCGCCCGACGACCTTCTCGGCCAGCGGCTGCTGCAGGTCGAGGTTGAGGTGGCAGAGCGGGCACGGCGTCACGAGGCAGTCGGCGTCCGCGTCAGCGGCGTCGCCGAGGTGGCGCCCGGCCTGCTTGAGCGACGCCTCCTTGTTCATCGTGATGATCGGGAAGCCGCAGCACTTGTACTGGCCCGCGTAGTCGACCACCGTGCCGCCGAGCGTCTCGATCAGCTGCTGCAGGTAGGTGTCGCGCGGATGCTCGCGGTCGATCCCGAGCCGGTCGGTCGGGCGCACGATGTAGCAGCCGTAGAACGGCCCGATCCGCAGGTCGGTGAGCGGCCGCTTGACCATCCCGGCGACCGTCTCGAGCCCGATCTCCTCGACGAGCAGCCAGAGGAAGTGCTTGTTCGCGATCCCCTTCTCGTAGTTCAGCCCTTCCGCGGCGAGCGTCTCGTTCACGCGATCGCGGTACTCGCTGTTGCCGTCGAGCCGCTCCTGGCACTCGGACTGCGCGCCCTGGCACGTCGAGCAGATGTTCATCATCAGCTCGGCGCCCTCGACCTCCTGCGCGAGCGCGAACGTCCGCGCGTTGAGCGTGTCGGCGAGCTCCTGGTTGTGCTCGGCGATCACGCCGGCGCCCGTGCAGCAGGCGCGGTCGAGCTCGACGAGCTCGATGTCGAGCATCGGGGCGACCTTCGCCATCGACCCGTGGAGCTCGGGGGTGAAGCCGCGGCTCACGCAGCCGGGCCAGTACGCGACCTTCACGTGTTCGGGCTCCTCTCGGCGGGCAGCTGCGCTCCCGCGGCGTCGGCCTGACCCGCCTCGCCGGCGGCCTCCTGCTCCTCTTCCTCGCCGACGACGTAGAGGTTGAGCTCGAAGCGCTCCTCCCGGTCGTCGACCTGCTGGTAGATGCGCTTGACCGCCTCGAGGTCGCCCTTCGGGATCTTGTGCGGCGCGAGGGCGGCCTTCGGCGTCACCTTGCCGCGCTGGAGCGCCTTGAGGATCGCGGGGAGCGAGCTGACCAGCTCCTGCCCCGCGCGCGGGTGGAACTTGCCGAACCACGAGTCGCCGCCGTAGGAGCGCGGCAGCAGCTCGGCCTCGTGCAGGAGGCCGTTGCTGCGGATCAGGTTGACGAACGCCTCCTCGTGGCGGTGGCCGTTGTTGGCGTCGTTGATCCCGTTGTCCGCGCCGGCGATCCGGCGCAGCCGCATGATCTGGCTCATCGGCGCGACGCCCTTGGGGCACGCCTCGATGCAGTTGAAGCAGTGCGTGCAGTCGTAGATCCCGTGCGGGTCCTCGGACAGGTCCTTGAGCCGCGCGTACTGCCGGCCGTCGCGCGGGTCGCCGACGAAGCGGTAGGCCTTGGCGAGCGCCGCCGGGCCGATGAACTCCGGGTCGACCTCCATCGAGAGGCAGTCCGAGACGCACGCGCCGCACTGGATGCAGGCCATCGTCTGCGTCACGTCGATCATCGACTCGGCGGGGACGATGTACTCGCGCTCCGGCGGCGGGCCGTCGGGCAGCAGCCACGGCGTGACACGCTGGATCTTCTTCCAGTGGACCGCGTCCATGTCGACGATCAGGTCCTTGATCACCGGCATGTTGCCCATCGGCTCGACGCTGATCACGCCGTCCACACCGGTCTCGGAGGCCTTGTCGAGGTGCATGTGGCAGGCGAGGTTCGGCTTGCCGTTGATGCGGACCCCGCACGAGCCGCAGATCGCCGCGCGGCACGAGCAGCGGATGCCGATCGACGCGTCGGTGCGGTCCTTGGCCTGGAGGATCCCGTCGAGGACGGAGCGCTTCCCGTCCAGCTCGATCTCGAAGTCCTCCCAGTAGGGCGCCGCGCCCGTCTCGGGCGAGTAGCGGCGGAGTCTGAGCGTGTATTCGGCCATCAGTACGTGCGCTCCTGGGGCTCCCACTGGGTCATGGTCACGGGTGCGTACCCGATCTCGGGCTCGTCGCTCCCGTTCCGCGACAGCGTGATGTGCTTGAGCCACTCGTCGTCGTCGCGCTCGGGGAAGTCGAGCCGGAACTGCGCGCCGCGCGACTCCCGGCGCTCCAGCGCGCCCATGACGATGCACTCGGCCACGTCGAGCATGTACCCGAGCTCGAGCGCGCCCAGCACGTCCTGGTTGAAGACGGTCCCGTGGTCGTCGACGGCCGCGACCGACGCCTCCTCCTTGAGCCGGTGGATCGTCGCGTGCGCCTCGGTGAGCCCCGCCTCGTCGCGGAACACGGCGCACTTCTCGTTCATCATCTCGCCGAGCTCGTCCTTGATCTCGGAGATCCGGCGGCCGGTCGGCTCGCGGTCGAGGATGTCCTGGATCATCCGGCGCTCGTCGGCGAGGTGGGACTCGGCGGGGCGCGGCATCGTCATGCCGGCGGCGCGCTCGGCGGCGTGCTCGCCCGAGCGGCGGCCGAAGATCAGCGTGTCGAGCAGCGAGTTCGCGCCCAGCCGGTTCCCGCCGTGGACGGAGACGCACGCGACCTCGCCGGCCGCGTAGAGCCCGGGGATCGACGTCGCGCCCCACACGTCGGTCTTGACGCCGCCCATGATGTAGTGGCAGCCGGGCTTGATGTGGATCGGCTCGCGCGTGATGTCGACGCCCGCGAAGTCGCGCCCGATGTTGACGATCTCGCGCAGCGCCTCGAGCGTCCGCTTGCGCGGCACCTTCGTGATGTCGAGCGCGACGGTGCCGTCGGGGAAGCCGCGGCCCTCGTTGATCTCGGTCTGCTCGGAGCGCGAGACCACGTCGCGCGAGGCGAGCTCGAGCTTGTTCGGGGCGTACTTCTCCATGAAGCGCTCGCCCTCGGCGTTGTAGAGGTGGGCGCCCTCGCCGCGCGCGCCCTCCGTGATCAGGATCCCGTTCCCGGCCAGCGTGGTCGGGTGGTACTGGATCATCTCCATGTCCATCAGCGGGGCGCCGATCCGGAACGACTGCGCGATCCCGTCGCCGGTGCAGATCAGCGCGTTGGTGGTCGGCTTGAAGCACTGGCCGGCGCCGCCCGACGCCTGGATCACGGCCTTGGCGCTGAACAGCTCCATCGAGCCGTCGCGGATGTTGCGCGCGATCGCTCCGCAGCAGTTGCCCTCGTCGTCCTGCACGAGGTTGGTGATGAACCACTCCTCGTAGCGGTCGACCTTGGCGTGGACCTTCATCAGCTGCTCGTAGAGCACGTGCAGCAGCGCCTGCCCGGTGATGTCGGCGACGTAGTACGTGCGCGCGGCGGAGGCGCCGCCGAACGCCCGCGTGCCGAGCTTGCCCTCGGGGTTGCGGTGGAAGGTGACGCCGCGGTGCTCGAGCCAGAGCACCTCGTTCGGCGCCTCGCGGCACATGATCTCGATCGCGTCCTGGTCGCCGAGGTAGTCGGAGCCCTTGACGGTGTCGAACGCGTGCGACTCCCACGAGTCGTCGGGGTTGAGCGCGGCGTTGATCCCGCCGGCCGCCGCGTTGGAGTGCGAGCGCACCGGATGGACCTTCGACATGATCGCCACCGTCGCCCCGGCCTCCGCGGCCGCGAGGGCGGCCCGCTGGCCGGCCAGGCCGGCGCCGATGATGAGGACGTCATGTGCGGGCATGAGGCGCGATCTTAGTGAACGAGGGGGCCTCCACCGCGCCACTCACATCGAGCGTAACCACCGGGCGCGCCACGCGTCTCAGCGGACATGCGCCACCTCATCCCCGTCATCGCGCTCGCCACCCTCGCCCTCGGCGCGGCGCCGGCCGGCGCGGCCACCGTCACCAGCACCCGGAGCGCGGTGTCCTACCCGGGCGGCAAGGGTGTCCCGGACATGACGATCGTCACGCGCACGCTCACCGTGACCGCCGCGCCCGGGGAGCCCAACGCGGTCACCGTGAGCGCCTCGGGCGGCGTGCTGACCGTCCACGACGGCGGCGCGCCGCCGGTCGCGGGCGCCGGCTGCGGCGCGGCCGGCGCCGACGTGGCCTGCGCGATCGGGGACGCGGGCACGGTCGCGGTCGTGCTCGCGCTGGGGGACGGCGACGACCGCGCCGACGTGCCGATCGAGGCCGCGCGCGTGATCGCCGACGGCGGCCCGGGCGCCGACGTGATCGGCGCGGCCGGCGGCGGGGAGCTCGACGGCGGCGACGGGGACGACACGCTGACCACGGGCGCCGCGGCCACGCTGCGCGGCGGTCCGGGAGCCGACGCGCTCACCGGCGGGCCCGGCGCCGACGTGCTCGACGGCGGGACCGGCACCGACACGCTCGACGGCGGCGCCGGCCGCGATCGGCTCGGCTACGAGGGCCGGCCGGACGGCGTGGTGGTCGACCTCGGCGCGGCGACGGCCGGCGCGCCCGGCGAGGCCGACCGGATCGCCGGCTTCGAGGACGCGTCGGGCGGCGACGGGCCGGACGTGCTGATCGCGGCCGCGGCCGGCTCGACGCTGCGCGGCGCGGGCGGCGACGACGTGCTGGGCGGGCGCGACGGCGCCGACCGGCTCGAGGGCGAGGGACGGCGACGACGCGCTCGCCGGCGGCGCGGGCGCCGACGACCTCGACGGCGGCGACGGCGACGACCGGATCGCCGGCGGCGACGGCACGGACGTGATCGCCGCGCGGGCCGGCGCCGACGCGGTCTCCGGCGGGCGCGGCGACGACCGGATCGAGGACCTCGAGCTGTTCGCGCCCCAGTCGCCCGACGTGCTGCGCGGCGGGCAGGGCGACGACGTCGTCTCCGGCGGGGCCGGCGACCTCGTCGCGGGCGACCGGGGAGACGACGCGCTCTCGGGCGCCCGGGCGCACGGCGGGCCCGGCGACGACCGGATCGAGGGCCCGCGCGACCGGCGCGCGGCCGCCGCGACGCGCTGCGGCCCGGGCCGCGACACCCTGCTTGCGGCCGGACGACCGCGTGCGGCTGCCGCGCGACTGCGAGCGGGTCGCGCCCTTCTACTACGGCGACGAGTCGCTGCCGATCCCGCCGCACGTGCGCGGCCGCACCGTCACCGTGCGCCTGCCCAACCCGTGCCTGTTCGCCTCCGTGGGGACGCGCTGCCGGGTCCGCGCGACGCTGTTCGCCCGCGGCCGCGCGCTCGGCACCCGCGAGGTCGCCTGGCGGCGCGAGGGCGACGGCGACCGCGTGCTGCGCTGGCGGCTGCCGCGCGGCGCGGACGCCGTCCGGCTGAAGCTCGTCAAGTTCGAGACGGACGACGAGGTCGTGCGCGGCGGCTACTCCGTGCCGCTCGCAGGCGCTCGCCTAGGCGAGGCGGGCGCGCAGCGCGCGGGTGACCTGCTCGAAGGTGACCACCCCGCGCAGCCGCCCGTCGGCGTCGACCGCCATCAGCGCGCCGAGCCGGCGCAGCGGCTCGGAGGCGAGCAGCGCCTCGAGCGGCGCGTCCTCCGGGACCTGGCCCTCGGCCGCGCCGGGCGCGGCGACGTCGCGGATCGGCATCGCGCCGCCCTCCTCGAGCGCGGCGTGCTCGACCGCGCGGCGGTGGGCCAGCCCGGCGTAGCGGCCGTCGTCCTCGACGACCGCGAACCACTCCCAGCCCTGGTAGCGCAGGAAGAACTCCTCGTAGGCGCGCTGGCGACCGGGGTGGCCGCGGGGATCGTGACCGGCTCGCTGTCCATCACGTCCGCGACGGTGATCCCGGCGAGCTGCTCGGTGAAGCGGGTCTGGGCGAGCGTCCCGCGCGCGGCGGAGGCGAGCAGCCAGCCGAGCGCGGCGAACCAGATGCCGTCGAACACGGCGCCCTCGACGAGGATCACCAGCGCGAGCCCGCCCGCGATCAGCAGCCAGCCGAAGCCGATCCCGATCGTGGCGGCGAAGCGCGTCGCCTTGTTGCGGTCGCCGGTCACCTTCCACGCGGCGGCGCGGGCGATCCGCCCGCCGTCGAGCGGGAAGGCGGGGACGAGGTTGAACACGAGCAGCAGCAGGTTCATCGAGACGAGCAGCGAGACGACGACCTCCGCCGGCGTGGCGTCCGCGGTGGCGGAGAGCCGCGCGGCGTCCCAGAACGAGTCGGCGCCCGCGAGCAGGACCGCGGCCGCGGTGCTCAGCACGATCAGCAGGAAGGTGACGAGCGGGCCGGCGACCGCCACCCGGAACTCGGCGCCCGGCGAGTCGGTGTCGCGGCTCATCTTCATCACGCCGCCGAACAGGAACAGGTCGATCCCCTCGACCGAGATCCCCTCGCGCCGCGCGGCCAGCGCATGCCCGAGCTCGTGCGCCACGATCGACGCGAAGAAGCTCGCGGCGGCGACCACCGCGACCACGTAGACGGTCGTCTCGCTCGCGTCCAGCGTGTCCGAGAGCGAGTCCCAGAGCACGAAGATGACGACGAACAGGATCAGGAACCACGAGGGGTTCACGCCCACGCGGATGCCGAAGATCCGCAGCAGGGGGAGCGATCGGGAGCTCGTCATGCGCTAAGGATGGTCGCATAGCGTTCCGGACCGACTGAACGCCGCGCGAGGAGATGAACGCCCAGATGCCCCAGCCCACCAAGGTCACCGTCACCGGCGCCGCCGGACAGATCGGCTACGCGCTGCTGTTCCGGATCGCCTCCGGCCAGCTGCTCGGACCCGACCGTCCCGTGCACCTGAACCTGCTCGAGGTCCCGCAGGCGGTCAAGGCCGCCGAGGGCACCGCGCTCGAGCTGTTCGACTGCGCGTTCCCGCAGCTCGCGGGGATCGACATCTTCGACGACCCGAAGGCCGCCTTCGACGGGGCCAACATCGGGCTGCTCGTCGGCGCGCGCCCGCGCACCAAGGGCATGGAGCGCGCCGACCTGCTCGAGGCCAACGGCGCCATCTTCAAGCCGCAGGGCGAGGCGATCGCCGCCGGCGCGGCCGACGACATCAAGGTCCTGGTGGTCGGCAACCCGGCGAACACGAACGCGCTGATCGCGATGCGCAACGCCGACGGCGTGCCCGCCGAGCGCTTCACCGCGATGACGCGGCTCGACCACAACCGCGCGGTCGGCCAGCTCGCGCAGAAGCTCGGCGTCGGCGTGTCGGAGATCACCAACATGGCGGTCTGGGGCAACCACTCGCCGACGATGTACCCCGACCTGTTCAACGCGAAGGTCGGCGGGCAGCGCGCCTGGGACGCGGTCGGCGACGAGGCCTGGGTCGCGGACGAGTACATCCCGCGCGTCGGCAAGCGCGGCGCGGAGATCATCGAGGCGCGCGGCGCCTCCTCGGCCGCGTCGGCCGCCAACGCCGCCGTCGACCACGTCCACGACTGGGTGAACGGCACCGCCGAGGGCGACTGGGTCTCGATGGCCGTCCCGTCGGACGGGTCCTACGGCGTCCAGGAGGGGATCATCTCCTCGTTCCCGTGCCGGACGTCGGGCGGGACGATCGAGATCGTCCAGGGGCTCGACGTCCCCGCGTTCTCCCAGGAGCGGATCGACAAGACGGTCGAGGAGCTCGCGGGAGAGCGCGAGGCCGTGGAGGGGCTGGGCCTGATCTGAGGCTAGGCGGCTTCCTTGTCGCGGACGTGCCAGCCGCGGCCGGACTTGACGACCTGGCCCTCCTCGGCCAGCGTCGGCATGACCCGGTAGAGGTAGTTCTGCTTGATCCCCATGGCCTCGGCCATCTCGGGGATCGTGATGCCCGGGCGTGCGCGGACCAGCTCGAGCGCCTGCAGCGAGCGGGTGCCCGAGCCCTTGGGCCGGCCGCGCCGCCCGGTGCCCGAGCCCGACCCGGACCCGCGGCGCCGGCGTGACGCGGGCGCCGGGGCGCTGCGCGCCGGGGCGCCGCCGTTGACGCCGGCGAGCGCGCGCTCGGCCGCCTCCAGCCGCTGGTACTCCTCCACCAGCGGCTTGAGCTCCTTCAGCCGCGCCTGGATCTCCTTGCGCTTCTCCTCGAGAAAGTCCGCCATCCCCATCTCACCTTTCACAAAAATTCGTAGACGGTGAGAGAGTTTACCGTCAAATTCACTCTCCCGTGAACGTGGCCTTGCCGGGACCCTGTGCGAGGAATGTCGCGATCGCCTCGCGCGTGTCACGCGTCTCGAACAGATGTGAGGTCAGACGCGCCACATCGGCGTCCGCGCCGGCGACGCCGCCGTCGGACTGCGCCTTCACCACCGCCTTCGTGGCGGCGTGCGCGCGGGTCGGCCCGGCGGCGAGCCCGGCCGCGAAGCGGCGCGCCGTGGCGAGCAGGTCGCCGCGGTCGAGCACGCGGTTCACCACGCCCCACTCGTGCAGCGTCTCGGCGGTGTAGAGGCCGCCGGTCATCACCAGCTCGCGCGCCCGCGCCGCGCCGGCGCGCTCGGCCACCCGCTGCGTCCCGCCCATGAGCGGGGTGATCCCGACGACCTTCTCCACCAGGCCGAACTGCACCCCGCGCGCACCCCACAGCAGGTCGCAGGCGAGGCTCAGCTCGAACCCGGCGGTGAGGCACAGGCCGTGCGCGACCGCGAGCGTGGGCAGCGGCAGCGCCTCGATCCGGTGGGTCACGTCGAGGTAGCGGGCGGTCAGCTCCGCGCCGCCGGCGGCGTCGAGCCCCTCGAAGATGTGCACGTCGACGCCCGCGGTGAACACCTTGCCCTCGGCGCGCACGATCAGCGCGCGCGGGAGGTCGGCCTCGACCGCGGCCACGGCGTCGACGAGGGCGGCGAACAGCGCCTCGTCGAACAGGTTCAGGGGCGGGGCGTCGAGGACGATCTCGGCGACGTCGCCCTCGCGGTCGAGGCGCACGGGAGGCATGCCGCCATCATGGCGCGCGATGGAGGACCTCGTCGAACACGTCGTCGCGCTGCCCGGGCACGACCTCGCGCTGCTCGCGCCGCGCGACCGCGACGCCCTGCTCACGGAGGAGGCGTTCGAGCACGAGGAGTTCCTGCCCTACTGGGCCGAGCTGTGGCCGAGCGCGCTCGCGCTCGCCCGCGTCGTCGCCCGCCGGCCGCTCACCGGCCGGCGCGTGATCGAGCTCGGCTGCGGGCTCGGGCTGCCCTCGATCACGGCCGCGCTCGCCGGCGGGCGGGTGCTGGCCACGGACTGGTCGCCGGCGTCGGTGGCGATGACCGCCCGCAACGCCGAGCGCAACGGCGCGGTGCTGGAGGCCCGGGTCTTCCGCTGGGACGCGCCGCCCGAGCCGCTCGGCCCGCCGTGGCCGCTCGTGCTCGCCTCCGACGTGCTCTACGAGGCGCGCAACGGCGAGCAGCTGCTCGAGCTGCTCCCGCGCCTGACCGCGGCGGGCGGCGAGATCTGGCTCGCGGACCCCGGCCGGATGACCACGGCCGACTTCATCGACCCGGCCGCCGCCACGTGGCGCATCGACGCGATCCCGCACGACGGGCCGTCGCACGTGATCGTCCACCGGCTCAGGGCTCGAGCAGCGCCTTGAGCTTCTGCAGCGAGCGCGTCGCCTCGCGCTCGGCGGCGCCCTGGACGAGCACGCGGCTCGCCACCCGGCCGAGGATCCCGCCCGGCTGGTCGTACTCGTTGTGGTAGTCGAAGCGCGTCCAGGCGCCGCCGTCCAGCGGCGCGAGCCGCTCCTCGATCCGCGCGTGCGATCCCGCCGGGCCGCGGCCCTCCCAGACGGCGTGGCGCGGCTCGTCCATCCGCGCCAGCTCCCACTTCACCTTGAAGTTCGCGCGGTGCAGGCAGAGCGTCTGGTCGACGCGGAAGCCCTCGCGCGGCTCGCCGCGGTCGACGTGCCCGAGCTTGCGGTGGATCGTCACCCAGTCGTCGTAGTGCTGGGGATCCATGATCACGGCCCAGACCCGCTCGGGCGGGACGTGGATGTCGATGCTGGCCGAGACGGCGGTCATCGCGCGCCGAGCTCCTCGTCGCGCTCCCAGTCGCGCAGCGCGCGCTCGACCGCCGCGTCGAAGCCGTGCAGCGGGACGCCGAACGCGGCGGCCGCCGCGTCGTCGCGCGGCAGCAGGTCGTGCTCGAGCGACTCCATCAGCGGCTCGATCAGCGCCGGGTCCTCGCCGGCGACCGCCGCCGCGACGACGGCGGCGATCGGCGTCAGCGAGACGCCGAGCGAGAGCGAGGGGCGGCGGACGAGCATCGCATCGGAGATACGGGCGATCATGTCCGCGTAGGTCATCACGTCCGGGCCGGCGATGTCCCACGACCCCGCGAGCTCCGGCCCGCCGGTCGCCGCGCGGGCCAGGTAGTCGAGCACGTCGCGGCCGTCGACCGGCGCCGTGCGGTTCTCGCGCCAGGCGGGGAGCGCCAGCACCGGGAGCCGCTCGATCAGCCGCACGAGGAAGCGGAACGAGCGCGAGCGGGCGCCGACGACGATCGACGCGCGCAGCGCGATCCCCTCCGGCACCGCGTCGAGCAGCGTGCGCTCGACGGCCAGGCGCGAGCCGAGATGGCGCGACAGCGGGGCGTCCGCGGGCACGATCCCGCCGAGGTACACGACGCGCCGCAGCCCGGCCGCGGTCGCGGCCGCGGCGAAGCGCCGCGCCGCGTCGCGCTCCTGCTCGGCGAAGGCGCCCGCCGCGGCGCCCTCCATCGAGTGGATCAGGTAGTAGGCGACGTCGATCCCGCCGAGCGCCGCGTCCAGCCCCGCGCCCGTGGTGACGTCGCCGGTGACGAGCTCGTCGAGCTCGGCGGTCACCCGCGCCGGCGTCCGGGCGAACCCGCGGACCTCGTGCCCGTCGTCGCGCAACCGGCCGGCGAGCGCGCCGCCGACATAGCCCGACACGCCGGTGACGAGGGTCCGCATTCCCACCGAGGGTAGAAACGTGCGGAGCGAGCGGGGTCGCCGTCCCGCACCCAGGGCGAATCGGGTTCGTTTCGCGCCTCTTTGCGGAAAGGACACGAGAAGCGTGCGATTTGCGGCTTCGGCCGTTGCATGCCGTCCGCCCGTCCGCTTTGCTCCGCCGCGGCTGTGACCATCCGGTGAAGGGGAACGCGACGGTGTCGGGGAAGCAGGGGGCGAAGAAGGTGAGCTGCGAGGACTGCTTCTTCAGGCAGAACCTCCTCTGCGCGCTCGACTGCGAGTCGGCGTGCCCGACCTTCCGCCCGAACCACCCGGAGGGCCTGCGCCCGCCGCAGCAGCTCCGCTTCGTGTTCCGCCAGGAGCGCCGCCGCCAGGTCGCGTGGGCGCTGCCCACGGCACAGGAGCAGGCCGCCCTTCACGCCTGACCGCCCGGCGGGATAGGGTCCCGCCGCAGTGGAGATCACGATCCTGGGCAAGTCGCCCTCATGGCAGGATGCCGACGGCGCCTGCTCCGGCTATCTGGTCGAGGAGCAGGGCTATCGCGTGCTGATCGACTGCGGCAACGGCGTGTTCGCCAAGCTGCGCAAGGTCGTCGACTACATCGACGTCGACGCGGTCCTCATCACGCACCTGCACGCGGATCACTTCCTCGACCTGGTCCCGTACTCGTACGCGCTCACCTACGCGCCGCGCCAGCAGCCGGTGCCGGTCGACCGCTGGCCGGGCACCGCGCACCCCGCGCGCCCGGTGCTGCACGCCCCTCCAGGTGCGCGCGACATGTTCCGGCGCATCGTCGGCGCCTGGGGCAACGAGGACCTCGTCGAGAACGCGTTCCGGCTGACCGAGTACGACCCCGCCGCGACGATCGAGGTCGGGCCGCTCGAGGTCGCGTTCCAGCTCGTGCCGCACTACGTCCCCACCTACGCGGTCGGGCTCACCGCCGGCGCGGGCCGCTTCGTGTTCGGCGCCGACTCGTCGCCGTCGGACGCGCTGTGCGAGTTCGCCCGCGACGCCGACCTGCTGCTGATCGAGGCGACGCTCCCGCGGCCCGAGCGCGACGGGGTGCGCGGCCATCTCACGCCGGGCGAGGCCGGCGAGCACGGCCGCCGCGCGGGCGCGCGCCGGCTGGTCATCACGCACCTGTCCGACGAGCTGGACGCGTGCTGGGCGGCCGCGCGAGGCCGAGGCGACGTTCGGCGGCCCGGTCGAGGTCGCCCGCGAGGGCCTCGTGCTCGAGGTCTGACCCCGTCCGCCGCCCCTCACGCCCGGCGGCCGATCGGCCGATACAGGGAGCGTCCATGAGTGCGGGCGACCCCAACATGACCGATGGCGTGCGACTCCTGTCGCACCGTCCGTCCGTGCTCTACAAGGTCGAGCACCTCGCCACCGAGCCCCCGACGGGGGACATCGCGGTCGAGGGCCTCGCGCTCGCCGGCCCCGGCTGGGACCAGCGGCTGAAGGAGCTGCTCGAGGCGCTCTCGCAGTCCGAGCGGGCGTGCCTCTTCGCCGTCCGGCTCGCGGACGAGCACGCGCTCCCGCTGCCCGCCGAGACGCTGCTCGACCGCGCGCGCACCGACTGGTTCCCCGAGTTCCTCTCGCACGGGCTGATGAAGCCGCACTTCCAGCCGATCGTCGAGCTGGCCACCGGCCGCTCGTTCGGCCGCGAGGCGCTGATGCGCGGCAAGCTCGGCGCGGTCGAGGTGCGCGGCGGCGAGCTGCTGGCCGCCGCCGAGGCGCACGACGCGCTGTTCTCGTTCGACTCGCGCGCCCGCGCCGCCGCGCTGGAGATCGGGCTGCCGCTGCTGCCCGAGGGCGAGCTGCTGTTCGTCAACCTCGACCCGCGGGCCGCGCTCGACGTGGACTCCTCGCTGCGCACGACGTGGCCGCTGGCGAGCCGGCTCAACGCCGACCCGTCGCGGATCTGCCTCGAGATCGTCCGTCCCGAGCGGACGACCGACCGCGCGATGCTCGAGGAGCTCGTCTCCGCCCATCGCCGCCGCGGCGCGCTGATCGCGCTCGACGACCTCTCCGGCGGCCCGGAGTCGCTCGCCTACCTCGAGGCGCTCAAGCCCGACTTCGCCAAGATCGACACCGCGCTGACCGCGGGGATCCAGTACTCCGCCGGCCGCCGCGGGCTCGTCGCCGCGCTCGTCGCCTGCGCCCACGAGGGCGGCGCCCGCGTCGTCGCCGAGGGGATCGAGCGGGTCGGCGAGTTCGAGGCGATGCGCGACCTCGACGTCGACTTCGGCCAGGGCTTCTACTTCGGCCAGCCGACCGAGCGGCCGATGGCGGTCGACCCGCGGCTCGTCCGCGCGCGCCCCGAGCTCGTCTAGCGCGCCGCCCGGAAGTCCGCGGCGCCCGTGCACGGCCCGAGCGTGAGCGACGCCCGCCCCGTCGCGCTGCCGCCCCGGATCCGCCCGCGGACGAACGCGGCGTGGCCCCGGACCGTGCCCGCGAACACGAACGAGCCGTCGGGCGCGATCCGCGTCCGCGGGAGCGGCGCGTCGGCGATCTGGGTCGTGAACTGGCCGACCATGCCGGGCGTCGGGCAGAGCAGCGTGAGCTGGAAGCGGCCCGCGGCGACGCGGCGGCCGCGGCGCGAGACGGTGAACGACACCGGCAGGCCGGCGGCCTTGCCCGACCACCTGCCGTCCTGGCGGCCGGACGTCGACCAGCCCTTGGCCTTGCGCAACCGGAGCCGCCGCGCGGGGCTCGTGACGGTCTCGGTGCCGGCCTGCGCGCTCGCGCGGATCCGGTAGCGCCCCGGCTTCAGGCTCCGCGGCAGCGTCACCGCGAGGTCGCCGGTCGTGCCGGCGCCGAGCCGCCCGACCGTGCGCCAGGCGCCCTTGCCCCTGACCTGGATCGCGATCGCGCCGGCGAGCCCCTCCGCGGTGAGCGCGGCCACGAACGGGAAGCCCTTGTAGGCGCGCGCCGGCGGCGCGAGCGACAGCTGCACCTCCGAGCCCGCGGCGGTCAGCCGGAACGAGCGGACCGCGGTCGTCTCGTAGCTGCCGGGGCACTCCAGGCACGTGCGCCAGGCCTGCCAGTAGTACGTCCCGGGCGTCAGCTCGGGCTTGTTGTCGCGGTCGGCCATGAACGCGCGGCACTGGCCGGCGGGGAGGTCGTTGTCCTGCAGCTCGTCCGGGCCGGCGATCGCCACGAGCCCGGACTGGAGCAGCCGGCCGTCGCTGCCCAGCGCGGGCGAGGTCGAGTACCAGACGCCGTAGTCGCGCCGCGCGCCGTAGACGGCGAACGGCTCGGAGGTGCTGTGGTACGGCTCGGGGCAGGCGTAGCGCGTCTCGATCCCGTTCGCGTCGACCGGGAGCGTCGCGCCGTCGGCGGGGGCGACCGCCTCGACCGGCGGGTCGCCGGGCAGCGCGGACGCGGTCGCGGGGAAGAGCAGGGCGACGGCGGCCAGCACCGGGATCAGGGAGCGCATCGGCGCACTCAACCAGATCCCGGTGCGGGGGCCGTGTCCGCGTGCGAACCGCGTCAGCGCGTGGCGCGCCGGTAGCGCGCGACCGCCAGCGGGGCGCAGACGGCGATGATCGCGACGCACCAGGCGATCGCGACCGGGACCGCGTGCTGCAGCGGCCAGGCGGGGTCCGCCGGCAGCCCGGTCGGGTTGCCGAACAGGTCGCGCAGCGCGGTGCTGACGGCGCTGATCGGGTTCCACTCGGCGAACTGGCGCAGCCCGTCGGGCAGGTCGCCCGTCGGCGACGAACGTGCTGGCGAGGAACGTGAGCGGGAAGATCAGGACGAAGACGACGCCCTGCGCCGCGTCCGCCGAGCGCACGATCAGGCCGAGCAGGATCCCGACCCAGATCATCGCGTAGGCGAACAGGATGGTCAGCGCGAAGCCGGCCACGGCGGAGGCCACGCTCGCGTGGATGCCCCAGCCGATGATCAGCCCGGCGACGACGAGCACGGCGAGCGCGATCAGGCTGGAGAGGATGTCGGCCAGCGCGCGCCCGGCGAGCACCGCGGAGCGCGCCATCGGCAGCGAGCGGAAGCGGTCGACCACGCCGGTGGCCATGTCCTCGGCCAGCCCGACGGCGGAGCCCATGATCCCGAACGCGAACGTCTGGACCATGATCCCGGCCATCAGGTACTCGTGGTACGACCCGCCGGGGACGGCGATCGCGCCGCCGAACACGAACGCGAACAGCACCACGAACATCAGCGGCTGGAGCGTGACGTCGATCAGCTTCTCGGGCACGTGCCGGACGTGGCTGAGGTTGCGCCGCGTGAGCGCGAGGCAGTCCCCCAGCGCCCAGCGGATCCGGGTCGCGGGCGACGCGGTGGTGGTGTCGGCAAGGGCGCTCATGCGGCGACCTCCAGCTCGGTCTCGATCTCGGTCGTGTGGCCGGTGAGGGTGAGGAAGGCGTCGTCGAGCGTGGCGCCGCGCAGCGCGACGTCGGCGACGGCCACGTCGGCCTCGTCGAGCGCGCGGACGATCCCGAGCAGCGTCGTGCCGGGGCTGACCGGGGCGGTCACCTCGAGCGTGCCGGCGTCGCCGTGGGGGTGCTCGGCCGCGAGCGGCGCGATCGCCGCGGCGGCCGCGTCGAGCTCGCCGGCGCCGCGCAGCGTGACGACCACGCGCTCGCCGCCGACGCGGGCCTTGAGCTCGGCCGGCGTCCCGCGGGCGATCACGCGCCCGCCGTCGATCACGGCGATGCGGTCGGCGAGCCGGTCGGCCTCCTCGAGGTACTGGGTGGTGAGCAGCAGCGTGGTGCCGTCGCCGACGAGCTCGCGCAGGACGGCCCACAGCTCGTTGCGCGAGTGCGGGTCGAGCCCGGTCGTCGGCTCGTCGAGGAACAGCACGGGCGGCGTCGCGACCAGGCTGGCCGCGAGGTCGAGCCGGCGCCGCATGCCGCCGGAGTAGGTGCGCGCGAGGCGGTCGCCGTCGGCGGCGAGGCCGAAGCGCTCGAGCAGCTCGTCCGCCCGCTCGCGCGCCGCCTTGGCGCCGAGCTTGTAGAGGCGGCCGACGAGCTCGAGGTTGCCGCGGCCGGTGAGCAGCCCGTCGACGGTGGCGGCCTGGCCGGCCACGCCGATCCGGGCGCGCACGCGCGGCGCCTCGCTCGCGACGTCGAAGCCCGCGACGCGGGCGCTGCCCGCGTCGGGCGCGAGCAGGGTGTTGAGGATGCGGACGGTCGTCGTCTTCCCGGCGCCGTTGGGGCCGAGCAGGCCGAGCACGGTCCCCGCGGGGACGTCGAGGTCGACGTCGCGGAGGACCCAGCGCTCGCCGTAGCGCTTGCCGATGCCGGAGGCGAGGATCGCGGGAGTGTCTGTGTTCGTACGGTGTACGGTCATCGTACGGCGTACGGTAGCAGTACACTGTACGAACATGCAAGGGGATCGCGGAGACCGCCGCAACCGGGGGCGTCGCCACCCGGCGCCCGTCTGGGCGCGCGAGCCGCGCCGGCGGCGCGGCCGCGCGCGCGGCGCCGAGCTCACGCGCGACGACATCGTGCGCGCCGCGCTCGATCTCGCCGACGCGGAGGGCTTCGAGTCCGTCTCGATGCGCAACGTCGCGCGGCGGCTCGGCGCCGGCGCGATGACGCTCTACTCCTACGTCGAGTCCAAGGACGACCTGCTCGACCTGATGTTCGACGAGATCATGGGCGAGCTGCTCCTGCCCGAGCCGCTCCCGGACGGCTGGCGCGAGGCGCTGAGCGCGATCGCGCGGCGCACGCGCGAGGTCTGGCTCCGCCACCCGTGGATGGCGTCGAGCGTCGGCGAGCGGTCGTCGTTCGGGCCGAACTCGATGCGCCACGTCGAGCAGTCGATCGCCGCGATCCGCGACCTCGGCGTCGGCAACGAGGAGTCGTTCCTGGTCCTCGGCGCCGTCGACGACTACACGCTCGGCTTCACGATGCGCCAGGTGCTGCAACGGGACACCTTCGGCAGCGACGAGCCGAGCGCCGTGGAGTGGCGCGCGGCGATGGAGCGCTACTGGGCCGAGATGATCGCCACCGGCGACTTCCCGAACCTCGAGGCGTTCGCCGGCACCGACTGGGAGTTCGCGGCCGACGTCCGCTTCGAGCAGGGGCTCGAGTGGATGCTGGACGGGATCGCGGCGCGCTACGAACGCGGGTAGCCTCCGCCGCGTGGCCTCGGACCGCGACCTGTTCGCCAACTTCGAGCGCATGCGCCGTGAGCTGGACGCCCTGTTCGGCGACGTGCCGGGGGGCGGCGGCCGGGCCGCGGGCGGCGCGTTCAGCCCGCCCGTCGACGTCTTCTACGCGGCCGACCCGCCGCGCGCGGTGGTGCACGTCGAGCTGGCCGGGATCCGGCCGTCCGAGCTCGAGCTCACCGTCCGCGGGCGCGAGCTGATCCTCGCCGGCGTGCGGCGCCCGCCCGGCGCCGGCCGCGAGCGCGTCTACCAGCAGCTCGAGATCCAGCACGGCGCCTTCCGGCGCGAGATCGCGCTCGGCGCCGACGTCGACGCCAACGCCGCCCAGGCGAGCTACGAGGACGGCGTCCTCACCGTCGAGCTGCCGATCGTCGGGCCGGTCGGGATCCGGACCGCGGCGGCGCGGCGCAGCGGCGGCGGCGGATGATCGAGGTCACCACCCCCGGCGCCGGGGGCGAGGAGGTCGCGCTCGGCACCCCGCCGGAGCTCCCCTCGCGCCTGCCGGTGCTGCCGCTGCGCGACACCGTCGCGTTCCCGGACACGCTGACGCCGCTCGCGGTCGGGCAGGAGCGCTCGATCCAGCTGATCGACGACGTGCTCGCCGGGGACCGGATGCTCGCGCTGGTCACCAGCCGCCAGTCCGACCTCGACCAGCCCGGCCCGGGCGACCTCCACGCGATCGGCGTCGCGGGGACCGTCGCGCGGATGCTGAAGGTGCCGGACGGCAGCCTCCGGATCCTCGTCCAGGCCGGCCCGCGGATCGCGGTCACCGGCTACGAGTCCGAGCAGCCGTACCTCGTCGCCGCGGTCGAGCCCGCGCCCGACGAGCTGACCGAGGGGCCGGAGCTGACCGCGCTGATGCGCAACGTGCAGGAGACGTTCGGCCGGATCGTCGAGGACGTCCCGTACCTGCCCGAGGAGCTCCAGCTCGCGGTCGCGAACCTCGGCCGACCCGTCCGCGCTCGCGCACCTGATCGCCGGCGCGCTGCGGATCCCCGCCGAGGAGAAGCAGGCGCTGCTCGAGGAGCGCGACGTCGGCCGCCGGCTGCGGCGGCTGTCCGAGATCCTGGCGCGCGAGCTCGAGGTCGCCGCGATCGGGTCGCGGATCCAGTCGCAGGTGCAGTCCGAGCTCGACAAGACGCAGCGCGAGTACGTCCTGCGCGAGCAGCTCAAGGCGATCCAGGAGGAGCTCGGCGAGCGCGATCCGGCCGAGGCCGAGGTGGCGGAGCTGCGCGAGCAGCTCGCGGCGATCACGCTGCCCGAGGAGGTCCGGCGCCAGGCCGACCGCGAGCTCGCCCGGCTCGAGAAGCTGCCCCAGGCGGCGGCGGAGCACGGCGTCATCCGGACCTACCTGGAGTGGATGGTGTCGCTGCCGTGGGACACGACCACGCCCGACGACCTCGACCTCCGCCACGCCCGCGAGGTGCTCGACGCCGACCACTACGACATCGAGGCGGTCAAGGACCGGATCCTCGAGTTCCTCGCCGTGCGGCAGCTCAAGCCCGACGCGCGCGGCTCGATCCTCTGCTTCGTCGGGCCGCCCGGCGTCGGCAAGACGTCGCTCGGCCAGTCGATCGCCCGCGCGCTCGGCCGCCGGTTCGAGCGGATCAGCGCCGGCGGCGTGCGCGACGAGGCCGAGATCCGCGGCCACCGGCGGACGTACATCGGCGCGATGCCGGGGACGATCATCCGCGCGCTGCGCGACGCGGGCTCCGCCAACCCGCTGTTCATGATCGACGAGATCGACAAGCTCGGCTCGGACTACCGCGGCGATCCGGCCAGCGCGATGCTCGAGGTGCTCGACCCGGAGCAGAACGCGACCTTCCGCGACCACTACCTCGACGTGCCGTTCGACCTCTCGCGCGTGATGTTCATCACGACCGGCAACACGCTCGACACGATCCCCGGCCCGCTGCGCGACCGGATGGAGGTGATCCAGCTCGCGGGCTACACGGAGGAGGAGAAGCTCGAGATCGCGCGCCGCTACCTCGTGCCGCGCCAGATCGAGCGGAACGGGCTCAAGCGCTCGCAGATCGCGTTCTCGGACGCCGGGCTCAAGGCGATCATCGCCGAGCGCACGCGCGAGGCGGGCGTGCGCAACCTCGAGCGCGAGATCGGCGCCGCCTGCCGCAAGGTGGCGCGTGCCGTCGCCGAGGGCCGGCACGCGCGCAAGCTGACCGTGACGGCGCCGAAGGTGCGCGAGCTGCTCGGCCGGCCCGCGCTACCTGCCCGAGGTCCGGCGCCGGACGCAGCGCCCGGGCGTGGCCACCGGCCTGGCGTGGACGCCGGCGGGCGGCGACGTCCTGTTCGTCGAGGCGACCGCGATGCCGGGGAAGGGCCGGCTCACGGTCACCGGTCAGCTCGGCGACGTCATGAAGGAGTCCGCGCAGGCCGCGCTCTCGTGGGTCCGGGCGCACGCCGAGCCCGAGGAGGGCTGGTTCGCGGCGCACGACGTCCACGTCCACGTCCCGGCCGGCGCGGTGCCGAAGGACGGGCCGAGCGCCGGGATCACGATGGCGACGGCGCTCGTGTCGCTCGTCCGCGGCCGGCCGGTGCGCGACGACACGGCGATGACCGGCGAGATCACGCTGACCGGCCAGGTGCTGCCGATCGGCGGCCTGAAGGAGAAGGCGCTGGCCGCCCAGCGGGCCGGGATCCGGCGGGTGATCGCGCCGCGCCGCAACGAGCCGGACCTCGAGGACTTCCCCGAGCACCTGCGCGCCGATCTCGAGTTCGTCTGGGCCGCCGAGATCGAGGACGTCCTCGCCGCGGCGCTCTGACGGGTTCGCTCGGGGGCGTTGCCCGGGTATGCTCGGCCCGAGAGACGCACCCGGATCACTGAGAGGTGGCATGGCAGCGAAGAGCAAGGCGGCCAAGGCCGGCGCGGCCGCGGTGGCCGTGAAGAACAGTCCATACATCAAGGCGCTCGCCGAGGACGAGGAGCTCCGCGCGAACCTCTACGGCGCGTACGAGTCCGCCCGCGGGGCCGTGGGACGGCTCCAGAACGGCAAGCACCCGACGAAGCAGGTCTTCGACGACAAGAAGCTGCAGAAGGACGTCAAGGCCGCGGCCGAGTCGTTCAAGGAGGCCGCCGTCGCGCTGCGCGAGGCGCCCCACCCGAAGAAGAAGAAGCGGGGCGGGCTCGGCAAGCTGATCCTCGTCGGGATCGTCGGCGCCGCCGTGGCGCTCGCGGTCTCGGAGGACCTGCGCAAGAAGGTGCTCGACGCGCTGTTCGGCGCCGAGGAGGAGTTCGAGTACACCTCGACGACGTCGCCCGCGCCGGCGCCGGAGACGACGTCCTCGTAGCCGTCACCCGACACCTCGCAGGATCCGGAAGGGCGCCCATCGGGCGCCCTTCGTCGTCTCTACTCCCCGGCGATGAAGTCGCGCACCTCGACGAGCGCGCCGGGCCGCGGCTCGGTGTCCCTGCCGTAGCGCGCGAGCCAGCCGCCCGTCGGGAGGTCGCCGCGCCGCTGCCAGGCGGTGAGGATCGCGTGCGGGTCGATCGCGTCGCCGTCGCCGGGGTGGACCTCGAAGTGGACGTGCGGCGGCGTCGGCTCCGCGTCGCCGGTGTTGCCGACGAAGCCGAGCAGCGTGCCCGCCTTGACCCGCCGGCCGCTGACCGCCTCGGGCGAGAAGGCGGAGAGGTGGGCGTAGAAGAAGCTGTCGCCGCGGTCGGTCTTGAGCCACAGCCGGTTGCCGGAGATCGGCAGCGTGCCGACGCGGTTCAGCCGGCCGTCGGCGACCGCGAGCACCGGGCTGCCGAACGGCGCGAAGCAGTCGTTGCCCTGGTGCGGGCCGATCTCGCGCGGGCCGCCGAAGTCGTCGGCGCAGTCGACGTCGCCGTAGACGGGGAAGACGAACCGGCCGCGGGCCAGGCGCTGCGCGGGCGTGATCCGCGGCTCCGGCGGCTCGGCCGGCTGCGCGTCGTCGCCGCCGCTGCCGGGCGGGGCGAGCGGGTCGGGCGTCGCGGTCGGCGCCGGCGTCGGCTCGGATCGCGGGGCGTCGGGGTCGGCGCCCGGGATCGCCTCGGCGGTGACGTCCGCGACCGCGACGGTGGTGCCCGAGGCGAAGCCGGCGACCGCGCGGGTGAGCCGGACGGTCAGGCCGGCGCCCTCGTCGTTGACGGTCACCGCCGCGCCGCCGGAGCGGAACGTCGCCGTGCCCTCGCGGTCGCCGTGGACGGTCCCGTCCACGACGAGCCCGCTGACGCTCCCGCCGTAGTCGACGAGGCCGGCCTCCGCCCGCGCCGTGCGCGTCACGCGGTCGGCGGTCACGAGCCCGCCGAACAGCGTCACGCCGGTCGCGGTCGCCCGCGCCGACGCGCGGGCGTGCCCGCCGTCGCGCGACGCGCGCGCGCTCGTCCGCCCCGTGATGATCTCCATCCCGGAGCGCGAGGCGCTGCCCTCGGCGGCGTCGCGCCCGTCGTCGCGGACGGATGCGGCCGCGACGTCGCCGAGGTCGCCGGACGCGACGCTCGCCGCCGCGGAGGCGCGCGCGGGAGCCTGCGCCTGCGCGGGCGCGAGCAGCACGAGGGCGGCGAGCACGGCGGCCGCCGCGAGCGCGGAGAGCGACGCGCGCATCGCCCGAGTCTGGCAGACGTGGGGATACGCTCTGTGGCGATGGAGGCCGCCACCAGCACCGCCCGGCTGTCGGGCGAGAAGGCGCAGCGGATCGTCGACGCGATGCGCACCTGCGTCGGCGAGCGCGGCGCCACGGGCGCGACGTTCGACCACGTCGCGCGGGCGGCGGGCGTCTCGCGCGGGCTCCTCCACTACTACTTCGGCACCAAGGAGAAGCTGCTCGCCGAGGTGGTCCGGCGCGACTGCGACCTGCGGATGGAGCGGCTGAGCGCCACCGCGGCCGGGCTCCGGAGCCCCGACGACCTGCTCGACGCGCTCTCCGGCTCGCTCGTCGAGCTGATCGAGGAGAGCCCGGAGTTCTTCGCGATCCTGCTCGAGCTGCACGTCGTCGGGCGCCACAACGAGGAGATCGCGGCCGAGGTCGCGGAGCTGCACCGCCGGGTGCGCGGGCACCTGGCGCTGATCCTGACCGCCGCGCGCGACGCGGGGGCGATCACGCTCGCCGACGAGCCCGAGGTGGTGTCGGAGACGCTGTTCGTGCTGGCCGACGGGCTGGCGCTGTGGATGCTCGCGGAGCCGGGGCGCGACTTCGGGCCGACGGTGGCCGCGGCGACGCGCGGCGGCGGCCGCGTTGATCCTGCCTGCGTAGCGGCGGGACGAACTTCGGCATTGACCGGAGGACGGGAGGGAGCGGCAGCGAGCACAACGCCGCCCGCGCCGCAGTTCGCGCCTGCCGGTCGGCGTTGACCTCGCAGGACGAGCACAACGCCGCCCGAACTGCACCTCGCGGCGGCCGGTCGGCGTTGAGCACCCTCCCGACCCTCCCCTCAATGCCGCCGTTGACGTGCGCCGGCGCCCCACCGGCGCACGAAACGAGCGACCGTCCTGTACCTTGGCTGGCCAGCCAGCCAGTTTCCTCCTCCCCAAGGACGGCCCTCCCCGTGCAGACCGCGATGCTCCGCCTCGACCGCCTCCTCCGCCGCCGGCGGCGGCTCGTCCTGATCGGGTGGGCGGTGATCCTGCTCGCCGCGCTCCCGTTCGCCGCCCGCCAGTCCGAGGACCTGTCGAGCGGCGGCTTCGGCGTGCCCGGCTCGGCGTCGGCGGCGGTCGACGCGGCGCTGACCGACTTCCCCGGGCGTGCCGCGCGCGCAGCTCGCCGCGGTGCTGATGCCCGAGCCGGGCGCGACGCCCGCGCAGCTGCGCGCCGCGGTCGCGCGCGTCGGCGACGGCGTCCGGCCGGTCGAGGGCGTCGCGCTCCCCGCGGCCACCCGCGCCGAGGCCGACCGGCGCGCCGCGGCGGGCGGCACCGTCGTCGTCCCGCTGCTCGTCGCCGTCGACGAGGACGCCGCCACCGACCTCGCCGTCGACCTGCGCGACAACCTCGGCGCGGGCGACGGCGCGCGCGCGGGCGTCACGACCTCGCTCGTCGGCCAGGGCGCGCTCTGGGCGGCGATGCAGCAGGTCTCGAAGGAGGACCTCGCCAAGGCCGAGACCGCCGGCTTCCCGCTCGTCCTGATCATCCTGCTGCTCGTCTTCGGCTCGCTCGCGGCGGCCGCGCTGCCGCTCGCGCTCGGCTTCGTCGCCGTGCTCGTCACCGGCGCGCTGATCCACGTGCTCTCGCAGTCGCTGGAGATGTCGGTCTTCGTGACCAACATGGCCTCGATGATCGGGATCGGCGTCGCCGTCGACTACTCCCTGTTCATCGTCGCCCGCTACCGCGAGGAGGTCGCGGGCGGGCGCTCGCACGAGGAGGCCCGCGGCGTCGCGCTGGCGACGTCCGGCCTCGCGGTGCTGTTCAGCGGCCTGACCGTGATCGTCTCGCTCGCCGGGCTGTGGATGGTCGACAACACCGCGATCCGGTCGATGGCGCTCGGGGCGATCCTCGTCGTCGCGGTCGCGATGCTCGGCGCGGTCACGCTCCTGCCCGCGCTGATCTCGCTGCTCGGCGACCGCGTCGTGCGCCGTTCGCGGCTCCTGCGCGGGCGCGGCGGCGGCACGTTCTGGCAGCGCTGGACCGACGGGGTGATGAAGCGGCCGGTGCTCGCCGCGGCGTCCGTCACCGCCCTGCTCCTGGCGCTCGCCGCGCCGGTGCTCGGGCTCGGCACGACGACCGGCGCGCTCGACCAGTTCGGCGGCGACCACGAGATCCGCGCCGGCGTCGCGGCGGCGGCGGAGGTCGCCGGGCCCGGCGCGTCGGCGCCGGTCGAGGTCGTCGTGGCCGGGCCGGGCGCCGCGGCGGCGGGCGCGCGGGTCCGGGCCGCCGCGGCGGACGACCCGGGCATCGCGCGGGTCGCCGCGCCGGTGCCGTCGCGCGACGGCACGGCGGTGCTCGTCTCCGCCCAGCCGCGCGCCGAGGGCGAGACCGCGGCCGCGAAGGCGACCGTCGACCGGCTCCGGACCGCGCTGCCCGCCGCGGCCGGCGACGCCGTGCGGGTCGACGTCGGCGGGGTGACCGCCTCGCAGACCGACATCGAGGCGCTGATCAGCGGCTCGATGTGGAAGATCCTGCTCTTCCTGCTCGGGCTCTCCTACCTCGTGCTGCTCGTCCTGCTGCGCAGCGTCGTGCTCCCGCTCAAGGCGGTCCTGATGAACCTGCTCAGCGTCGGCGCGGCGTTCGGGGTGCTGACGCTCGTCTACGGCGAGGTCGACATCCTCACGCCGCCGCTCGTCCTCGCGGTCGTGTTCGGGCTCTCGATGGACTACGAGGTGTTCCTGCTGTCGCGGATCCGCGAGCGCTACGAGGCGACCGGCGACACGCGCACCGCGGTCGCCGAGGGCCTGGCCGCCAGCGCGCGGACGATCACCTCGGCCGCGGCGATCATGGTCGCGGTGTTCGCCGTGTTCATCGCGGTCGGCGTGCCGTCGATCCAGCAGATCGGGCTCGGCACGGCGGTGGCGATCGCGATCGACGCGACGCTCGTCCGGCTGATCCTCGTCCCCGCCGCGATGGAGCTGCTCGGCGACTGGAACTGGTACCTGCCGCGGCCGCTCGCGCGGATCCTGCCGCGGGCGGAGTTCGCGAGCTAGCCGAAGACGCGCCGCGCGGCCCACACGGCGCGCGGCTTCCCGCGCGGGCGCAGCCGGCCGGTGAGCAGCGCCCGGCGCGGGTCCAGCCGGCCGGCGAACACCGCGACGAAGTCCTCGTAGCGGCTCTTGTAGACGACGTCGGGGTCGGGCGCATAGCCCGGCGCCGCCGCCGTGCTGCCGTTGTCGAGCCGGAGGTGCCACGGCTCGGCGTCCTCGAAGTCCCACTGCAGCGTCATCGGCCCGGGCGGCGCGTGGCGCGGGTCGACCGAGCGGCGCAGCATGTCGAACAGCAGCGCCATCGTCTCCGGGTCGCGCCTCGGCGGCGCCGTTCGGCTCGCCCATCAGCCCGCTCTCGAGCATCGCGATGCCGCGCCGCGCGCGCTCCGCGGGCGCCAGGTCGTGCGGCCAGGGCACCGGCACCGGCAGCGACTCGATCGGCATGCCGGCGGCGCGCAGCTTGCTCTCGAGCGACCGCGCCGCGTCCTCGTAGATCTCCTCGAGCGTGAACCCGAAGCACTCCGTGTAGCGGCGGTCCCAGCCGGGCGGGACGAAGACCGCGAGCGAGTACGGCAGCACCTCGCGCAGCAGCTCGCCGACCGCCGCGGGCACGTCCGGGTCCTCCTGCGCGAGGTCGCGCAGCAGCTTGACCCCGAAGCCGATGTGGCGCTGCTCGTCGAGCGCGACGTGGTGCATCCCGCCGCGGAAGCCGGGCAGCAGGTCGCGCTTGGTGAGGTAGTCGGAGATCGCGTGCTGGCCGGGCTGGGCGAGCAGCGCCTCGACGACGATGTGGTAGATCGTCACGGCCTGCGCGAGCTTGGTCCGCGAGCGGTCGCGGCGCAGCTCGGCGGTGTGCTTGTCGAGCAGCTCGAACGTCTTGACGAAGCCCCACGTCAGCTGCGGGCGGATCGCCTCCAGGCCGCCGGCGACGGTCCCGTCGCCGATGTCGCAGACCTCGCGCATGAAGCGCTTGAAGAAGATCGCGTGGCGCGCCTCGTCGACCTGCTGGGTGGCGAGGAAGTACTTCTGCTCCTCGCGCGGGGCGGCGTCGATGAACGGCGAGAGGTTGTCGGCGACCGCGTCCTCGCCCCAGAAGAAGAGCGAGTAGTTCCACAGCGCCGCGCGCCGCTCGAGGTCGGAGAACGCGTCCGTCCACTGGCGCCGGTCGGTGGAGAAGTCGATCTCCGTCGCCTGCCAGTTGCCGCGCTCCCAGCGCGCGTAGAGATCGTCGTAGCTGACCTGGTCCGCCGCAATCGACGCCATGTCAGTAAGGATTTACACGGCGGAGTGCATCCGCGCAAGCAACCGCTGCGCGAGCCCCTCGACCGGCACGCGCTCCTGCTCGAGCGTGTCGCGATCGCGCAGCGTGACCGTGTCGTCCTCGATCGTCTGGTGATCGATCGTGATCGCGAACGGCGTGCCGATCTCGTCCTGGCGCCGGTAGCGGCGGCCGATCGCGCCGCCCTCGTCGTACTCCGCCTTCATGTGCCGGCGCAGCTCCTCGTAGACCGCGCGCGCCTTCTCCGGGTGGCCGGCCTTGCGCAGCAGCGGCAGCACGGCGACCTTGACCGGCGCGAGCGCCGGGTGGAGGCGCAGGACCGTCCGCTGCTCGCCCCCGATCTCGTCCTCGTCGTAGGCGTCGCAGAGGAAGGCGAGCATCGAGCGGCCGACGCCGGCGGCCGGCTCGATCACGTACGGGATGTAGCGGTCGCCGGTCTGCGGGTCGACGTAGTCGAGCTTCTCGCCGCTGAACTTCGCGTGCTGGGTCAGGTCGAAGTCGCCGCGGTTGGCGATCCCCTCCAGCTCGGACCAGCCGATCGGGAACAGGTACTCGACGTCGCTGGTGGCGGACGAGTAGTGGCTGAGCTCGTCGGCGTCGTGCGGGCGCAGCCGCAGGTGGTCGGCCTCGATCCCGAGGTTCACGTACCAGTCGAAGCGCTCCTTGAGCCAGTGCTGGTGCCACTGCTCGGCCTCGTCCGGCGGCACGAAGAACTCCATCTCCATCTGCTCGAACTCGAGCGTGCGGAAGATGAAGTTGCCGGGCGTGATCTCGTTGCGGAACGACTTGCCGACCTGGGCGATCCCGAACGGCGGCTTGCGGCGCGCGAACTGGAGCACCTGCTTGAAGTCGAGGAAGATGCCCTGCGCGGTCTCGGGGCGGAGGTAGACGGTCGCGCCCTCCTCCTTCACCGGGCCGATCGTCGTCTCGAACATCAGGTTGAACGCGCGCGGCTCGGTCAGCTCGCCGCCGCAGACGGGGCAGACCAGGTGGTCGGTGCTCTCGCCGCGCGCCTCGGCCTCCTCGCGCAGGTGGTCCTCGCGGAAGCGCCGCTTGCACTTGCCGAGGCACTGGACGAGCGGGTCGCTGAAGCCGGCGAGATGGCCGCTCGCCTCCCACGTGCGCGGGTGCTGGATGATCGCCGAGTCCAGCGCCACGATGTCGTCGCGCTCCTGGATCATCGCCTTCCACCACTGCGCGATCACGTTCTGCTTGAGCAGGACGCCGTAGTGCCCGTAGTCGTAGCTGTTGTGGAGGCCGCCGTAGATCTCGGAGGCGGGGAAGATGAAGCCGCGCCGCTTGCACAGCGACACGATCTTGTCCATGGTCACGACGTCGTTCGGCATCGGTCGGCCAGTGTGGCAGCTAAGGTCTCGGTCCCCATGCCGATCTACGAGTACCGCTGCGAGAACGGCCACCTCTTCGAGGTGATGCAGAAGATGAGCGACGCGCCGGTGACGGTCTGCGAGACGTGCGGCGCTACGGTCCAGCGGGTCTTCCACCCGATCGCGGTGCACTTCAAGGGGTCGGGCTTCTACAACACGGACTACGGGACGTCCAAGCGCAAGCGCGAGATGGACGCGTCCGCGAAGTCCGGCGCCGACAAGAGCGACGCGAAGACGAAGGAGAAGAAGGACGCGAAGACGTCGTCGTCCTCCTCCTCCGACTCGTCCTCGTCGTCGTCCTCATCCGGCTCCGCGGACTAGGACCGCTTCAGCCGCAGCGGGCGGACCTGGGTGCGCGCGCCCTTGATCCCGCGCTCGGTCAGCGTCGCCGCGGCACGCTTCCCCGCGCGCCCGCGCAGCTTCACCGCGACCGTCCGGGTGCCGCGCGCCGGGATCGCGTAGCCGGCGCGCTTCGCGCCCTTCAGCGTGAGCGTCCCGCGGCACTGCGTGGCCGCCGCGCAGCGGACGCGCACGCGCGCCCGGCCGCCGTCGACCCGCGCCGTGCCGCTCGCGAACCGCACGGAGGGCCGCTCGCCGATCGGCGCGCGCGACACGACCGGGCACGGGTCGGCGAACGCGAACGCGTCGAGCAGGTCGACCTCGGCCACGCTCGCCGCGCCGACGGCGCGGTCGTCGCCGACGCAGCTGAGCCGCTCGGCGATCGCGTCGCGGGCGAGGAAGTGGTCCTCGCGGCCACCGATGAACCGGTCCGTCCCCAGGCCGCCGTCGAGGTCGTCGATCGACGCGAAGGCGTCCTCGGTCCCGTTGAGGAAGTCGTTGCCGTCGCCGCCCAGCAGCCGGTCGGCGCCGCGGTCGCCGGCCAGGAGGTCGTTCCCCGGGCCGCCGTCGACCAGGTCGGCGCCGTTCGCGCCGAAGACGTGGTCGTTGCCGTTCCCGCCCGACAGCGTGTTCTTGCCGTCGATCGGCTCGGCGAGCTGGCCGGAGGCCTGGAAGAAGGAGATGCGGTCGTCGCCGTCGCCGCCGTTGACGACGTTGTCGCCGTCACCGCCGTCGAGGACCGGGTCGGACGCCGCGCCCGCGGTGAGCTCGTCGTTGCCGGCGCCGCCGAGCAGCCGGAGCCGGTCCGGGAAGTCCGGGGCCACCGTGAAGCGGTCGTCGCCCGCGCCGAGCTGGACGACGCTCTCGCCGATGTCCGCGCCGCGCAGGCAGTGGATCTCGGTCGGGCCGGGCACGTTGGCCGCGCCGGAGACCCGCACGCAGTCGCCGGTCACGAGGCTGACGGGGGTCTGGGCGACGATCCGCCAGACGCTCGCGCCGTCGACGATCGCCGGCGCGGCGCTGATCACGTCGGGGCCGGGCGTCGTGGCGTCGTTGATGCCGAACGTGCTCCGGTCGCCGCCGACCTGGGTGGCGTGCGCGGCCGGGGCGAGCGCCGCGAGCGCCGCGGCAGTGCCGATCGTCGTGAGCAGGGTCTTTCTCATCGTGTCGCTCCTCGGTCCTGGGGGGTGGTGTTCAGGACGCGATCGGGCGGCGTGCCCTTACGAGCGGGAATGCGGACGGCCGCTCCGCCGTGTCCTCCGTGTGCCCTCGCTCACCACGCTCACGCTGTTCGCCGGCGCGACCCTGCTGCTGCTCGCGCTGCCCGGCCCGTCGGTGCTCTACGTCGTCGCGCGCACCGTCGAGCAGGGCCGCACGGCCGGGCTCGTCTCCGTGGCCGGGCTGGAGACCGGCGCGCTGATCCACGTGGCCGCGGCGGCGGCCGGCCTGTCGGCGCTCGTCGCGTCCTCGCCGGCGGTCTTCGCGGTGCTGCACTACGGCGGCGCGGCGTATCTGCTCTGGCTCGGGGTCCGGACGCTGGCCCGCGCGCGGGGTTCGAGTCCGGCCGCGGTCGCTCCCGCCTCGCGCGTGCAGCTCTTCCGCGACGGCGTCATGGTCGACCTGCTCAACCCGAAGACGGCGCTCTTCTTCATCGCCTTCCTCCCCGGCTTCGTGCACGCGGACGCGGGGCCTGTGGCGGTCCAGGTGCTGTGCCTCGGGCTGGTCTTCGTCGCGCTCGCCGCGCTCACGGACGGCGCCTACGCCCTCGCGACGGCACGGGTCCGCGGGCGTGCGCGGGGCGGACGCCGGGTGGCGCGCGCGAGCGCCGGCGCGTACGGGCTGCTGGGCGTGCTCGCCTTGAGCGGCGTCGCCTGATTGCGCGACAATCGCGGAGTGCACTCGCTCGTCGTCGGATTCGGCCTGGGCTTCCTCGTCGCCCTGCAGCTCGGGCCGATGTCGCTGTTCCTGATCCGCTCGACGCTGCGTGGCGGCTGGGCCGTCGGCCTCGCCATCGGCGCCGGGATCGCCGTCGTCGACCTGCTCTACGCGGCCGCGGGCGCGGCCGGCGCGGCGCCGCTGCTGAGCATCGGGCCGCTGCGGGTGATCCTCGGCCTGCTCGGCGCGGGTGTGCTCGTCCTCCTCGGGCTGCGGACGCTGCACAGCGCGCTGCGGGTGCGCCAGGGGCTGGAGGTGGCGGAGGAGATCGCCGATCCGCGCCGGGCGTTCCTGACCTCGCTGGGCGGGACGGCGTCCAACCCGCTGACGATCGCCTCGTGGGCGGCGGTGTTCGCGGCGGCGTCCGTGGCCGGCGCGGCGGGCACCACGGGCGGCGCGCTGCTGCTCGTGCTCGGCGTCGGGCTCGGCTCGCTCGCGTGGGTGACCACGCTGGCGACCACGGTCGCGGTCGCGCGGCGGGCCGCCGGCGAGCGCGCGCTCCGGACCGCGGACACGATCGCCGGGCCTCGGCCTGATCGGATTCGGCGGCGTCCTCGCCTACCGGACCCTGTCCGACTAGCCCTTCATCAGGCGGTCGACGGCGCGCTGCTTCGTCGCGTCGTCGACGGTCAGCCCGGCGCCGCCGTCGGGCAGCGTCACGAAGCCGGACGGCTTGAGCACCTGCGGCTTCGCCTCCCCGCTCGTGATCGAGGCCATCGCGACCCCGAGCAGCGTCGGGCCGGACATGTCGCTCCGCACCGCCTTCGGCGCCGCCCACGACACCCACGGCAGCCGGACGAACGTCTCGAAGCTCGTGACCTTGTCCTTCATCGCGGCGACGAGCTGCTGCTGGCGGCGCGCGCGGGTCAGGTCGTCCTCGGCGGGGTTGCGCAGGTTCTTGCGCGTGCGGGCGAGCGCGAGCGCCTGCTTGCCGTCGATCTCCGTCTCGCCCTTGGGGAGCCGGAGCGTGTAGCCGCCGTTGGCGTTGCCGCCGTTGATCTTCGAGAGGACGGCGTCGCCCTTGTAGGTGACGCCGCCGAGCGCGTCGATCAGCTCGGGGAAGTTCTCGAAGCTGACCTCGACGACGTGGTTGATCTCGACGCCGAGGAACTGCTTGACGGTCTGGGTCGCGAGCGCCGGGCCGCCGAAGGCGTAGGCCGCGTTGATCTTGTTCGTCCCGTGGCCGGGGATGTCGACGACCGTGTCGCGCGGGATCGAGAGCGAGGCGTTGGCGCCGCCGCCGATCCGCAGCAGCATGATCGAGTCCGAGCGGCTCGGGCCGCCGGAGCCGGGCTCGGCGAGGTCGCCGGAGCGGGCGTCGGAGCCGAGCACGAGGATCGTGTTCGCGCCGGTCAGCGGATAGGGGCCGTCGCTCAGCTGGGGGCCGACCTCGTCCTTGAGGTCGCCGCGCTGGATCTGGGCGGAGACCATGAAGAGGACGCCGGAGAGGACGACCCAGGCCACGAGCGCGAGGAGGGCCCAGCGCAGGATGCGCCAGGGGCTGATGCGCTTGCGCGGGCGCTTCGGCTTGCGCTCCGGCGGCGGGCCGGGCAGCGTGGCCGGCCGCTCGCGCGGCGGGGCGGGCGGCGCGGCGCCGTGCTCCTGCTCCTGCGCGGGCGCGCGCAGCTCGGCCAGCGCGTCGTCGCCGTCGCGCTTGGGCAGCAGCCGGGGACGGCTGCGGTAGACCTTGTACTGGGGTTTCTCGTCCGCCATCCGCGGTGGGTATGGTGGCAGCCCCCATGTCGGCGCCCAGTCCGCAAACGGGCTGCGTCATCGGGGTCGACCTCGGCGGCACCAAGCTCCTCGCGGGCGTCGTCGGCCCCGATCTCGCCGTCCGCCACCGCGTCCGGCGCCGTGCGTTCGGGCTCGATCAGGCGACCCTGATGGCGACGATCGTCGAGGCCGTCGACGAGGCGCGCGCGGCCGTCGGCGAGGACGTCGTGGCGGTCGGCTTCGGCATCCCGGTGACGCTGGATCGGCGCACTGGCGCGGCTGCGTACTCCACCCACCTCCCGCTGGCGGGGGTCCCGTTCGCGGCGGTCATGTCGGAGCGGCTGGGGCTCCCGGTGGTGGTCGACAACGACGGCAACTGCGCGGTGCTGGCGGAGACGCGCTTCGGCGCGGCGGCGGGCGCGTCGGACGTGGTGATGCTGACGCTCGGGACGGGCATCGGCGGCGGGCTGGTGCTGGGCGGGAAGTTGCAGCGCGGCTGGATCGGCGCGGGCGGCGAGCTCGGGCACATGGTCATCGACATGAACGGGCCGCCGTGCCAGGGCAACTGCCCGAACCGGGGCTGCCTGGAGGTGATGGCGTCCGGGTCGGCGCTCGTGCGCGAGGCGTCGCTGCGGGTGGCGCGGCGGCCGGACACCGCGCTCGGGCGCGCGCTCGAGGACGGGCACGAGCTCACCGGGCCGTTCGTGACCGAGCTGGCGCACGACGGCGACCCGGTGGCGCGCGACGCGATCACCACGGTCGGCC
>CAWBSJ010000027.1:0-296736 GCA_963791405.1 uncultured Solirubrobacteraceae bacterium
TGGGCGCGTCCGGCACGCCGTCGCCGTCGCCGTCGTCCTCTTCCTGCGGGCCGTAGCCCTTGAACTGGATCGCCTGCGAGACGAACGACGAGAAGATCGCGGCGGGGAACGTGCCGCCGGCCACCGGCGCGCCGTTGAACTCGGTCTCCATCGGCTGGAGCTTGTCCGGGTAGCCGACCCAGACCGCGACGGTGATCTCGGGCGTCACGCCGACGAACCAGGCGTCGCCGTAGTTCTCGGTCGTGCCCGTCTTGCCGAAGACCGGCACGCCCGCGACCTGCGCGCGCGTGCCCGTCCCGTTGGCGACGACGTCGGTGAGCATCGAGGCCATCGTGTCGGCGACGGAGGACTTGAGCACGGGCCAGTCGACCGGGCGGCCGACGGCCTTCTGGCCGTTCGGCAGCTTGATCGGCTTGAGCTTGCCGTCGTCCTCCTTGCCGATCACGCGGATGCCGGCGGGGCCGGGGACGCGCTTGCGGAGGTGGTGGCGGTCGATCCCGCCGCCCGGGCTCATCGTGCTCCAGGTGAGCCGGCCGTGCTGCGCGATGGTCGAGTAGGCGTGCGCCATGTCGAGCGCGGTCACGCCCTGCTTGAGCCCGCCGAGCGTCATGGCGAAGTTGGAGGAGACCGGCGTGCGGACGCCCATCCGGCGCGCGAGCCGCGAGATCTTCTTCGTGCCGGTCTGCACCCCGAGCTGCGCGTAGACCGAGTTGTCGGAGTAGGTGGTCGCCGTCCGCAGGGTCCGGGCGCCGCCGTAGGCGTCCTCGTAGTTGTTGACGTCGAAGTACTCCTTGCACTTGCCCTTCTTCGTGCGCGCGACGCAGATGTCCACCTTCTGCGAGTTCCAGACGGAGTCGGGCGAGACGCCCTCGGTCAGCGCCTGGCCGAGCACGAACGGCTTGAACGAGGAGCCCGGCTGGCGCTGGCCCTGCGTCGCGAGGTTGAACGGGCGCGTCGCGTAGTCGTCCCCGCCGACCATCGCGAGCACCTCGCCGGTGTCGTTCTTGACGGCGACGAGCGACGCGCGCGGGCCGCCCTGCCACGGCAGCCACTGGTCGACGGCGTTCTGCGCCGCGTCCTGGAGCCGCGAGTCGAGCGTCGTCTGCACGGTCAGCCCGCCCTCGAACGCCCGCCGCGCGCCGGCCTGGCCGCCGCCGAGCTTGTCGACGACCTGCTGCTTGACCCACGACGTGAAGTAGGGGTACTCCGTGTCCTCGTTCGGCGGCTGGATGTCGCGGCTCGTCGGGAGCGACTCCTCGCGCGCCTCGGCCTCCTGCTGCGGCGTGATGTAGCCCTGCTCGCGCATCCGCTGGAGCACGAGCGCGCGCCGCTTGGCGGCGGCGGAGCGGTGCTGGAGCGGGTCGTAGCCGCTCGGCGAGGCGACGAGGCCGGCGATCATCGCCGACTCGGCCGGCGTGAGCATCTGCGCGCACTTCGGCTTGCCGTCGTCGCCGCAGCCGGGATGGTTCGCGCGGAAGTACACGCGCGCGGCGGCCTCGATCCCGTACGCGCCGTTGCCGAAGTAGATCGTGTTGAGGTAGTTGCGGAGGATCCGCTCCTTCGACCACTTGCGCGTGATCTGGTAGGCCAGGGCGGCCTCGCGCATCTTCTGGAACAGCGTGCGGTCGTCCTGGGCGGCGAGCGCGTTCTTGACGAACTGCATCGTGATCGTCGACCCGCCCTGTACGGCCTGCTGGTGGCGCACGTCCTGCCACAGCGCGCGGCCGATGCCGCGCAGGTCGACGCCGGCGTTCGTGTAGAAGCGGCGGTCCTCGATCGCGATGATCGCCTGCTTCATGTAGGGGGCGATCTGGTCCGACTGGACGAAGTAGCGCTGCTCGTTGCCCGTGAGCATCCCGAGCTTGTGGCCGCTGCGGTCGACGATCACCGAGTTGGCGCCGCCCTGGACCTCGAGCTGGGGGAGGTCCGACGTGATCGCCATCAGCATCCCGAAGATCGTCGAGACGACGGCGAGGATGCCGAGACCGAACAGCACGCCGAGCACGCGCAGCTTGCGGATCTTCACGCGCCGCGGGGGCTCGGGGCCGAACAGCGGGGTGACGGTCGCGCCGTTCCCGTCCGGGCCGCCGCCGTCGCCGTTCGCGGCCGCGGCCTTCGCGGCGCGGCGGCGGGCACGCCGGCTCTGGCGCGGCGGCTCGGTGAAGGCGTGGTGCCCGTAGTCGGAGGGCTCCTGCGGCGCCGGCGCGTCGCGCTCGCCCGCGGGCGTCAGCGGCTCCTCGATCGGCCGGCGCGCGCCGTTCCCCGGCGTCGGCAGGACCGGCGCGTCCCCGTTCCCGGCCACCGGCTCCGTGCCGGTCGGCGGCGTGTGCGTGGCGAGGTCGCCGTCTGCCGGGGGAGTGTCGCGCTCGGAATCGCTCATGGGTCAGTCATGGGCTCAGCGCCGTGCGCCGGCCTCCGGACGCTTGCTGAGGCGCTCCGTGCTGCCTCGCCACCGGTCCTTGGAGCGCGCGGGATCGGGCCGCGCGATGGCCGAGACATTAGCATTGGGCCGGATGGAAACCCCCGGCCCCGAGGCCGTCGCAACTGCCACGTACCTGGCCCGCAACGCGGTCGACTGCCTCCCGGCGGACGCGCTCGCGCAGCGGTTGTCCGAGGGCCGCCCGCTGCGGGTGAAGCTCGGGCTCGACCCGACGGCGCCGGACCTCCACCTCGGCCACACGGTCGTGCTGGCCAAGCTGCGCGAGTTCCAGGACGCCGGGCACGTCGTCGTGCTCATCGTGGGGGATTACACCGCGCGCGTGGGGGATCCGTCGGGCCGGTCGGCCACGCGGCCCGTCCTCTCGGGCGCCGAGATCGACGCGAACGCCGACACCTACGTGCGTCAGGCGGGCAAGGTGATGGCCGTCGACGACGCGCATCTCGAGGTGCGCCGCAACGCCGAGTGGCTCGACATGACGATGGAGGACCTGTTCCGGCTGGCCCGCCATCCGACCGTCGCCCAGCTGCTCGAGCGCGACGACTTCGCGCGCCGGTTCGCCGCCTCCGAGCCGATCTCGCTGCTCGAGCTGCTGTACCCGGTGCTGCAGGGCTACGACTCGGTCGCCGTCGCGGCGGACGTCGAGCTCGGCGGCACCGACCAGACCTTCAACCTGCTGATGGGCCGGTCGATCCAGCAGGCCTACGGCCAGCCGCCGCAGATCGTCCTCACGCTCCCGCTCCTGACCGGGATCGACGGCGTGCAGAAGATGTCCAAGTCGCTCGGCAACCACATCGGGGTGACCGAGCCGCCGGCGGAGATGTACGGCAAGACGCTGCGGATCCCCGACGAGCAGATCGCCCCGTGGTTCTCGCTGCTGCTGGGGGAGGACCCGCCCGCGGGCGCGGGCCCGCGCGACGCGAAGCGCGCGCTCGCGCGCGCGCTCGTGACGCGGTTCCACTCCGCAGAGGCGGCGGCCGAGGCCGAGGCCGGCTTCGACCGCGTGTTCATCGCGCACGAGCTGCCGGACGCGATCGAGGAGGCAGCGGTGGTGGCCGCCAACGGCACGGTCCACCTGCCCGCGGTCATCGCCGACGCGTTCGGGCGCACGCGCTCCGAGGCGCGGCGGATGATCGACCAGGGCGGGGTGCGCGTCGACGGCGAGCCGCTCGCCGCGGGCGTCTTCGACGTCCCCGTCAGCGCGGTCGACGGGCGGGTCATGCAGCTCGGCAAGCGGCACTTCCGGCGCCTGCGCGTAACCTGAGCGCGGTACGCGGCGTAGATGGTCGTGGACGGGGTGCTACAGTCCCCGGCCGCTGTGGAGTCGGCTGTCCGGGAAGCCCCGGAGGCGCCTTCCGAAGTACGGAAGCGTGCGCTAGACTCCATTGCCCGCTCGGGTCGCCACTCGAGCTGCGTCATACCGGGGAGAATCCCTCCCCTGCAGAGGACGCGACGGTCTTTGAAAACTCAACAGCATGCGCACCGAGCGGTCATCCATACCGATCGCTTGAGTGTGCGTCCAGGTTCGACCCTGGCGCCGGCTTCCTTCGGGTCGCCGACCGCCAGGCCAGAAATCAAGCAGTACAGCAGTACCCCGTCGAAGCGCCCGGACTCGCCTCTGTGTACTGGCGGTCCCTCGTAGTGGCGCATTCAGACAAATCAATCTCATTCGTGAGAGAGCAGTTCTTCACGGAGAGTTTGATCCTGGCTCAGGACGAACGCTGGCGGCGTGCTTAACACATGCAAGTGGAGCGACGAACCGGGGCTTGCCCCGGGGCAGAGCCGCGAACGGGTGAGTAACACGTGGGTAACCCACCCCGATGACCGGGACAACCCGAGGAAACTCGGGCTAATACCGGATGTGCTCCTTGACCTCGAGGTCAAGGCGTAAAGATAGCTTCGGCCTTCGCATCGGGACGGGCCCGCGGCCCATTAGCTTGTTGGTGGGGTAAAGGCCTACCAAGGCGACGATGGGTAGCTGGTCTGAGAGGACGATCAGCCACACTGGGACTGAGACACGGCCCAGACTCCTACGGGAGGCAGCAGTGGGGAATCTTGCGCAATGCGCGAAAGCGTGACGCAGCAACGCCGCGTGGGGGAAGAAGGCCTTCGGGTTGTAAACCCCTTTCAGTTGGGACGAAGCTTCGCCGGTGAATAGCCGGCTGGAGTGACGGTACCTTCACAAGAAGCCCCGGCTAACTACGTGCCAGCAGCCGCGGTAATACGTAGGGGGCTAGCGTTGTCCGGAATCATTGGGCGTAAAGCGCGTGTAGGCGGTCCGGTAAGTCCGCTGTGAAAGTCGAGGGCTCAACCCTCGAATGCCGGTGGATACTGTCGGGCTAGAGTACGGAAGAGGCGAGTGGAATTCCTGGTGTAGCGGTGAAATGCGCAGATATCAGGAGGAACACCAATTGCGAAGGCAGCTCGCTGGGACGTTACTGACGCTGAGACGCGAAAGCGTGGGGAGCAAACAGGATTAGATACCCTGGTAGTCCACGCCGTAAACGATGGGCACTAGGTGTGGGGGGTGTCGACTCCCTCCGTGCCGAAGCTAACGCATTAAGTGCCCCGCCTGGGGAGTACGGCCGCAAGGCTAAAACTCAAAGGAATTGACGGGGGCCCGCACAAGCAGCGGAGCATGTGGTTTAATTCGACGCAACGCGAAGAACCTTACCTGGGCTTGACATGTAGGTGACCGGCCTGGAAACAGGCCTTTCCTTCGGGACACCTTCACAGGTGGTGCATGGCTGTCGTCAGCTCGTGTCGTGAGATGTTGGGTTAAGTCCCGCAACGAGCGCAACCCCCGTCGCATGTTGCCAGCATTCAGTTGGGGACTCATGCGAGACTGCCGGTGACAAACCGGAGGAAGGTGGGGATGACGTCAAGTCATCATGCCCCTTATGTTCAGGGCTACACACGTGCTACATTGGCGCGTACAGAGGGCAGCGATACCGCGAGGTGGAGCGAATCCCTTAAAGCGCGTCTCGGTTCGGATTGGAGGCTGAAACTCGCCTCCATGAAGGCGGAGTTGCTAGTAATCGCGGATCAGCATTGCCGCGGTGAATACGTTCCCGGGCCTTGTACACACCGCCCGTCACACCACGGAAGCAAGCAACACCCGAAGCCGGTGGCCTAACCCTTTTGGGAGGGAGCCGTCGAAGGTGGGGCTCGTGACTGGGGTGAAGTCGTAACAAGGTAGCCGTACCGGAAGGTGCGGCTGGATCACCTCCTTTCTAGGGAAGTCTCCAGGATTGGAGCGCCTATCGCGCACACGCGCCGGCATACCGCCGGCCGTGGAGCTCGAAGGTCCTAGCAATGTCGACCGGAGCTGGACGCGACCGCCTGTGCCCGAGACGAGTCGCGCATCCGAAGGATGGGTGGCTCGCATGCTGTTGAGTTTTGAGAGACCGGCCGCGAAGCACGCGGGCGTCTTTTGCGCGGTCCTTGAAAACTGTACAGTTTTTCCAATGTAACGGGTATCACCGCGCGTCCGTGAGGATGCGTGATCACCGTCAAGATAAGAAGGGCACACGGTGGATGCCTAGGCACCAGGAGTCGATGAAGGGCGTGAACGGCTGCGATAAGCCACGGGTAGGCGCTGAATAGCCTGTGATCCGTGGATTCCCGAATGGGGAAACCCAGCGCTGGTAATGCGGCGTTACCGCTTGCTGAATACATAGGCAAGCGGGGGCAAGCCGGGGAACTGAAACATCTCAGTACCCGGAGGAAAGGAAATCAACCGAGACTCCCCGAGTAGTGGCGAGCGAAAGGGGACTCAGCCCAAACCTCATGCGTGTAAGCGTGCACGCGTTGCGCATGAGGGGTTGTAGGGCGTTCTGCCCGGTCCGTGCATGGGCCGGCGGGAGTTACAAAACCATGGAGTAGTCGAAGCGCGTGGAACCGCGCACCACAGAGGGCAACCGTCCCGTAGACGAAACACCATGGACTTCCGATGGACGTTCCTGAGTAGGTCCGCTCCCGTGAAACGCGGACTGAATCTGGGGGGACCACCCTCCAAGGCTAAGTACTCCCTGGTGACCGATAGCGGACCAGTACCGTGAGGGAAAGGTGAAAAGTACCCCGGAAGGGGAGTGAAATAGTACCTGAAACCGCGTGCCTACAAGCGGTGGGAGCGGCCTTGTGCCGTGACCGCGTGCTTTTTGCATAACGAGCCGACGAGTTACTCGTCTGCGGCAAGGTTAAGCGATGAGCGGAGCCGTAGCGAAAGCGAGTCCTAATAGGGCGCCAATGAGTCGCAGGCGGTAGACCCGAAACTGAGCGAGCTACCCATGGGCAGGTTGAAGCGGGGGTAAGACCCCGTGGAGGACCGAACCGACCTAGGTTGAAAACTGGGCGGATGACCTGTGGGTCGGAGTGAAAGGCTAATCAAGCTCAGAGATATCTGGTTCTCTCCGAAATATATTTAGGTATAGCCTCGGATGAATTGCGTTGTGGCCGTAGAGCACTGTTTGGCCTAGGGGCCCTACCAGGTTACCGAAGTCAGGCAAACTCCGAAGACCATTACGTGTACTCCGGGAGTCAGTTGCTGGGGGATAAACTTCAGCGTCAAAAGGGAAACAGCCCAGACCGTCAGCTAAGGTCCCAAAGTGTTAGCTAAGTGGCAAACGATGTTCGAGTGCATAGACAACCAGGAGGTTGGCTTAGAGGCAGCCATCCTTGAAAGAGTGCGTAACAGCTCACTGGTCAAGTGTTCGGGCGCGGATAATGTAACGGGGCTCAAGCTAACCACCGAAGCTACGGGTGCATCGCAAGATGCGCGGTAGGAGAGCGTTCCCATGGCAGTGAAGCGGCGGAGGAATCCAGCCGTGGAGCCCTGGGAAGTGAGAATGTCGGCATGAGTAACGAAAGAGGGGTGAGAATCCCCTCCACCGATTGCGTAAGGATTCCTGAGTAAAGTTCGTCTGCTCAGGGTTAGTCGGGACCTAAGGCGAGGCCGAAAGGCGTAGTCGATGGACAACAGGTTGATATTCCTGTACCACGTCGCAGTCATTTGACCGATGGGGGGACGGGGAAGGCTATGGAAGCCCAGGCGATGGTCGTCCTGGGGTAAGCGTGTAGGGGTGGCTCTAGACAAATGCGGAGCCGCATAACCTGAGGCGCGACGCCAGCTGGCTATAAGCCGGCGAGTTCCGGAAGCCATGCCCCCGAGAAAATCCTCTAGGGAGACTGCTCGTGCCCGTACCAAAACCGACACAGGTGCGCAAGTAGAGAATACTAAGGTGATCGAGATAACCATCGTTAAGGAACTCGGCAAAATCGCTCCGTAACTTCGGGATAAGGAGCGCCCCAGTAGAGTGAAGCCGCTTGCCGGCGGAGCTCGAGAGGGCCGCAGTGAATAGGTTCAACCGACTGTTTACCAAAAACACAGGTCTCTGCTAAGTCGCAAGACGACGTATAGGGGCTGACGCCTGCCCGGTGCCGGAAGGTTACGTGGAGGTGTTAGGGCTAGACCCAAAGCACTGAAACTAAGCCCCGGTAAACGGCGGCGGTAACTATAACCGTCCTAAGGTAGCGAAATTCCTTGTCGGGTAAGTTCCGACCTGCACGAATGGCGTAACGAGTTGAACGCTGTCTCAACGATGGGCTCGGTGAAATTGCAGTCTCGGTGAAGATGCCGAGTACCCGCGGCTAGACGGAAAGACCCCGTGAACCTTTACTACAACCTGGTATTGGAGTTCGGTGCGTTTCGCTCAGAATAGGTGGGAGGCTTGGAAGCCATGGCTGCGGCTGTGGTGGAGCCACCTTTGAGATACCACCCTTGACGTATTGGGCTTCTAACAGCATGCCGTGAATCCGGGTGCTGAACAGTGCCAGGCGGGTAGTTTGACTGGGGCGGTCGCCTCCCAAAATGTAACGGAGGCGCACAAAGGTTCCCTCAGTACGGTTGGAAATCGTGCGTAGAGTGTAAAGGCAGCAAGGGAGCTTGACTGCGAGACAGACATGTCGAGCAGGTGCGAAAGCAGGTCTTAGTGATCCGGCGGTAGCAAGTGGAAGTGCCGTCGCTCAACGGATAAAAGGTACTCCGGGGATAACAGGCTTATCGAGTCCAAGAGTCCACATCGACGACTCGGTTTGGCACCTCGATGTCGGCTCGTCGCATCCTGGGGCTGAAGTAGGTCCCAAGGGTTGGGCTGTTCGCCCATTAAAGCGGTACGCGAGCTGGGTTCAGAACGTCGTGAGACAGTTCGGTCCCTATCTGCCGTGGGCGTTGGAGAGTTGAGAGGAGTCGTCCCTAGTACGAGAGGACCGGGATGAACGCACCTCTGGTGTATCTGTTGTCCTGCCAAGGGCATTGCAGGTTAGCTACGTGCGGATCGGATAACCGCTGAAGGCATCTAAGCGGGAAGCCGGCCTCGAGATGAACTCTCCCATCGTCTAGAACGAGTAAGACCCCTGGTAGACCACCAGGTTGATAGGCCGGATCTGGAAGAGCGGTAACGCTCGCAGGAGACCGGTACTAATGGGTCGAGGGCTTGACGGATTGATATCCCGTTTCACCTGGAAAAGCTGTGCAGTTTTGAGGGACCGCGCCCGGTCTCGCACAATTTCCGGTGGCTATTGCGTGGGGGAAACACCTCTTCCCATTCCGAACAGAGCAGTTAAGCCCCACAGCGCCGATGGTACTTGGCTCGCAAGGGCCTGGGAGAGTAGGTCGCCGCCGGTTTCTTCATCTTCGAGCCGCCCTTGGGCGGCTCGTCGTCGTTAACGGCCCTCGCGCAGCTCGATGACGCGGCCGGCCGCCGAGTCGTCGCGGATGAGGTCGACGATCGCGGTGGCGATGACGTCCATCGGGATCGGCTCCGGCGCCGCAGCGCGCTCCGCCGGCGTCATCGCCGCAAGTTCGGCCGGCCGCGCGCTCCGTGGCGATCCAGCCGGGCACCACGCAGTTCACGCGGACGCCGTCGCGCTCGGCGAGCGCAGTGGTGAAGCGGATCAGTCCCGCCTTCGCGGCGGCGTACTCCGGTGACGGGTACGGCGTCGGACTCCGCGCCCGCGGACGACGCCACGTTCACCACGGCGCCCCGCCCGTCCATCGCGCGCGAGCGCGTGCTGGGTCGCCAGCATCGCCCCGCGGAGGTTCAGGTCGAGAGTGGCGGCCCACTGCGCAGGCGCGGCCTCGCGGGAAGTGCGGGCGGGATGTGCCCGCCGCCGCCCGCGTTGTTGACCAGGATCCCGAGCCGGTCGCGCCCGGCGCGCGCCGCCGCGACGAGCTCGCCGACCTCCGCGTCGTCGGTCATGTCGGCGCGCACGAGCCGCGCGGTCCCGCCGGACGCCTCGATCCGCCGCACCGTCTCGGCGCCGCCGCCGGCGTCGACGTCGGCCACCACGACGGCGGCGCCCTCGGCCGCGAGCCGCTCGGCGATCGCGCGGCCGATCCCGACCGCGGCGCCGGTCACGAGCGCGACGTCGCCGCGGAGCTCCATGCGCCGTCGAACCGGGGAGGGACACCGCTCACGCGATGGCAGTCGCTGCCGACGCATCCGCGCGCCGGCTCCAACGCACTCGGGCCGCCCGGTTGACGGGCGGCCCGAGAGGCGGTGAAGTCCGGCGCCCCGGGGAGGGCGCCTGGCCGGCCGGCGCTCCCGTCCTCCCAGACCGGGCGCCGTCTGGCCGTCAGGCGTGCCTGTTCGCCGGTCGCGAGACCGGCGCTCGGCACGCCTGCACGCGGGGGCGGACGCTGCCGCCCCTGCGCGGGTGGAGCTGACGAGTGATCTGCCGGCGATGCGGGTGCACGGCGGTGGGGGCGGCCGGCCCCGCGTGACGCGCCGCGGCAGGCCGGGGAGCCTGTCGCGGAGCGGGAGCGGGACCGAGCGTTGCCTCGCCCAGCGTCGCGAACTCGAGTGCCGTTCCCACGGCACCACGCACCAGCTCGCGGAGCGAGCGCTTGGTCGGTCGGCGGGTCGTCAGCTCGGGGAACATGTGTTCGTAAAGCTAGGGTCGGGGTCGGACGGAACGGCGGCCCCCGACCACCCCGATCCGGAGCGATTCGGCTCTGGTCCGCGGAAAATCCGGGGTCAGACTGCAACGCATCTTGCAGCGGCGACGGGAGCGGCCCGGCGACGCGGCGCCGACCGGCGCCGACCGGCCGCGGGGTACGACCTACGACATCGCGTCGCAGGCTCTTCACATCCGCCGCCCGGACCGGATTAGAGTCGCGCCGCACCTGTCCCCACGACCTCGGAGGTCCGTCCGCCATGCACGTCCCACGCGCCGCCCTCGCGGCGCTCGCGGCCACCGCCTGCACGCTCGCGGCGGCCCCCGCGCTCGCGCAGGCCCACCACCCGCGCCCGCACGACGACGACGGCCTCCCGCTCGTCACCGGGCACCGCGGCGCCAGCGGCTACCTGCCCGAGCACACGCTCGCGTCCTACAAGCTGGCGATCCGGTTCGGCGCGGACTACATCGAGCCGGATCTCGTCTCCACGAAGGACGGCGTCCTCGTCGCCCGCCACGAGCCGTGGATCGGCGGGACGACCGACGTCGCGACCAAGTTCCCCGGCCGCAAGACGACGCGGAACGTCGACGGCGCCGACGTCACGGACTGGTTCGTCGCCGACTTCACGCTCAAGGAGCTCAAGACGCTGCGCGCGAAGCAGTCGATGCCCCAGCGCCCGCAGGAGTTCAACGGGCGGTTCGAGATCCCGACGTTCGACGAGGTGCTGGCGCTCGCGAAGCAGGCCGGCCGCGAGCGCGGCCGCGCCGTCGGCGTCTATCCCGAGACGAAGCACCCGACCTACCACCAGCAGCTCGGGCTCCCGCTCGAGCGCCGCGTGGTCGAGGCGCTCCGCCGCGCAGGGCTGAACCGCAAGGGCGCGCCGGTGATCATCCAGTCGTTCGAGCAGGCGAACCTGCGCTACCTGGACCGGATCACGCCGGTGACGCTGAGCCAGCTCGTGGACGCCTGGGACGTCAACCTCGACGGCAGCCTCCAGTACGCGGAGACCTCCCTGCGGCCGTACGACTGGACGGTGTCGGGCGACCCGGAGCTGACCGCCCGGACGTACGGCTTCCTGACCACGAACGCCGGGCTCGACGAGGTCGCCGAGTACGCCGACATCGTCGCCCCGTGGAAGCCGTACATCGTCCCCACCACGGGGACCGACGCGAACGGCGACGGGAAGGCCGACGACATCACCGGCGACGGGAAGGTCGACGAGCGCGACCGCGCCATCAAGCGGCCGACCTCGCTCGTCCGCCGCGCCCACAGGCGCGGCCTGAAGGTCCACACCTGGACGTTCCGCAACGATCCCCAGTACCTCGCCTCGGACTACGCCGGCGACCCGAAGGAGGAGTACAAGCTCTTCTACGCCCTCGGGATCGACGGCCTGTTCTCGGACTTCCCGGACACGGCGCTCGCCGCCCGGGACGAGTTCTTCGAGGAGGACTGAGCGCGCCGCGGGCGCCGGGCACGACCCGGCGCCCGCAGTAGGCTCCGCGCGTGATCCACCTGCGGATCGTCGCGCCGGAGCCCAAGGCCCAGGCGACCCTCGAGGCGCTCGAGCGGTCCGCCGCGGTCTGCAACATCGTCCACCTGCCGGGCGCGGCCCGGCGGCCCGACGGCGACGTGATCCTCGCCGACGTCGCGCGCGAGGACACGAGCATGGTGATCGCCGACCTCCGCGGCCTCGGCCTGGAGCAGGACGGCTCGATCGCGCTCGTCGAGATCGACTCGCACATCTCCGCGCACGCCGAGGCGGCGATCCGCAACGCGAAGGGCCTGCCGACGGACGCCGTCGTCTGGGAGGAGGTGGAGGAGCGGACCAACGAGCAGGTCGAGCTCTCCGCCGTGTTCGTCGTCTTCATGGTCGTCGCCGGCCTGCTGGCGGCGATGGGCATCTACCAGAACTCCGCGATCCTGATCGTGGGCGCGATGGTCGTCGGCCCCGAGTTCGGCCCGCTCGCCGGGCTCTGCGTCGCGCTGGTCCAGCGCCACGCCGGGCTCGCCCGGCGCTCGGCCCGCGCGCTCGTCGTCGGCTTCGCGGTCGACGATCGCGACCGTCTACGCTACCACGCTGCTGTTCAAGGCGGTCGGCCTGTTCGACGAGGACTTCAGCCTGGACAACCACAGCTTCGCCAACCTCATCAGCTCGCCGGACTTCCTCACCTTCTTCGTCGCGGCCTGCGCCGGGCGTGGCCGGGATGCTGAGCCTCAGCACGGCGAAGTCGGGCGCCCTGATCGGCGTCCTGATCAGCGTCACGACGATCCCGGCGGCGGCGAACGTCGGCGTGGCGGCCGCCTACGAGGACTGGGACGTCTGCGTCGGCAGCCTCGAGCAGCTCGGCATCAACCTGGGCGCGATCGTCCTGTCAGGCGTCGTGGTGCTCTGGCTGCAGCGGATCCACTACATCCGCCGGCGCCACAAGCTGCGCGCCGAGCGCGGGCTCACACGGACGAGCCCAGCGACGACCAGATCTCGACCTTCGTCCTGATCTTGTCGATCACGGCGTCGGTGAACTCGGTCGTCGTGGCGGAGCCGCCGAGGTCGAACGTCTTCACGCCGCCCGCGGTCGTCTCCAGCGTCGCCTCGTAGATCGCGCGCGAGGCGCGCTCCGCGCCCGCGTAGCCCTTGGCCGCCGCCTGCCCGAGCACGGCCGCGCAGGCGAGGATCATCGCCATCGGGTTGGCCAGGTCCTTGCCCTCGAGCGACGGCGCGGTGCCGTGCGGCGCCTCGGCCATCGCGACGTCGACCGCGAAGTCCTCGTCGAACGCGAGCAGGATCGACTCCGCGCCGGCGATCGAGCCGAACATCGGCATCACCAGGTCGCTGAGGCAGTCGCCGTCGCGGTTCAGCGCCGGGATCACGAGCGGCGCGTCGGCGGCGCCGCCGATCAGCCCCGCGTAGGTCGCGTCGATCAGCACCGGCTGGTACTCCACCTCGGGATGGCGCTCGGCGGCGGCGTCCATCTCCTCCTTGAGCATCCCCTCGTAGACGGGGGAGACGGTCCACTTCGGCCCGCCGTAGACGCGCGCGCCGCCGCGCTCGGCCGCCCGGAAGCGAGAACTCGGCGACCGCGCGGCAGACGTCGCGGGTGATCCGCTCCGTGCGCAGGGCGACCTCGCCGAGCGAGCCCTCCTCGCCCTCGCGCCACTGCTCGGCGCCGTAGGCGTCGCCGACCGCCATCCGCACGACGGAGATCGGGTAGTGGACGCCGGAGACCGGCCCGACCGCGCCGGGGATCCGCCGGCCGGTGCGGATGATGACCTTGCCGTCGACCTCCTCGCGCAGGATCCGGTTCGGCGAGCCGACGTCGTCCTTGCCCTCGGGCGTCACGGTCGCGGCCTTGATCCCGAAGCCGGCCTCGCGCATCGCGACGGCGGCCTCCGAGACGCAGGCGTTGTCGGTCTCGCGCCGGTGCTCGAGCGAGAGATCGTGGTGGACGAGGGTGAGCTCCGCGCCGCAGACGTCGGGCTCGAGCACCCGGACCGCCTGCTCGAGCAGCTCCTGGCCGGTCTGGTCGCCGTCGAGGACGATGATCCGCAGCTCGCCGTCAGGCATGCGCCGCGGACCCGTTGAGCTCGAGCTCGTCCGCCTGCTCCTCGAGCGCCGCGATCACGAAGGCCAGGTGCTCGTCGAAGTCGACGCCCAGCGCCTCGGCGCCCTCGCGCAGCTCGTCGCGGTTCACCGCCGCGGCGAAGGCGGGCGTCTTCAGCTTCTTCTTGACCGACTTCGGCGTCATGCCGTGGATCCCGGTCGGCCGCACGTACGCGCAGGCCATGATGAAGCCCGACAGCTCGTCGACCGCGAACAGCGTCTTCTCCATCGGCGAGTCGCGCGAGACGCCGAGGAAGGTCGCGTGCGAGGCGACCGCGCGCACGAGCTCGGGCGGGTAGCCGCGCGCCTCGAGCTCGCCCAGGGCGATCCGCGGGTGGCCGGTCTCGAGGTCCGGATGGCGCTCGTAGTCGAGGTCGTGGAGGATCCCGGTGACGCCCCACAGCTCCTCGTCCTCGCCGAACTTCCGCGCGTACGCGCGCATGGCCGCCTCGACGGCCAGGACGTGCTTGCGGAGCGACGGCGACTCGGTCCATTCGCAGAAGAGGGACCAGGCCTCGGGGCGCGAAATCTGCGACGACATGGTTGGTACCCTAGCCCAGCTTCCGGGGCGCGCCGTTGCCCGCCCCCGACCGCTCCCACCCCTCATGGAGAAGTTCGTCATCGAAGGCGGCGTGCCGCTCCGCGGCACCGTGGCGCCCGCCGGGAACAAGAACGCCGCGCTGCCCCTCCTGGCGGCGTGTCTGCTGACGCCCGAGCCGATCCTGCTCCACAACGTGCCGCGGATCCGCGACACCGAGGCGCTGCTCGACCTGCTCGCCGACCTCGGGGTGAAGGTCGAGCGCCGCGACGGCAACAGCATCCACCTGCAGGCCGACGACATCCGCAGCACGGACGTCGACGCCGAGCTCGCCGAGCGGATCCGCGCCTCGGTCCTCGTCGGCGGCCCGCTGCTCGCCCGCTTCGGCTCCGCGCTGCTCCCGCCGCCCGGCGGCGACGTGATCGGCCGGCGCCGGCTCGACCCGCACCTCGACGCCTTCCGCGCGCTCGGGGCCGACGTCCACCTCGACGGCGACATCCGCCTGCTCGCGCCGGACGGCGGCCTGCGCGCCTGCGACTTCTTCATGGACGAGCCGTCCGTGATGGGCACCGAGAACGCGCTGATGGCCGCGGCGCTGACGCCGGGCTCGACCACGATCCGCAACGCCGCCTCCGAGCCGCACGTGCAGGACCTCGCGCGGATGCTGACCCGGATGGGCGCCGCGATCGAGGGGATCGGCTCGAACGTGATGCACGTCCACGGCCTGGACGAGCTCGGCGGCTGCGAGCACTGGGTCTCGCCCGACCACATCGAGATCGGCTCGTTCATGGCGCTCGCCGGCGTGACCGGCGGGGAGCTGCGGATCACCGGCGTCGTCGCCGACGACCTGCGGATGATCCGGCTCGCGTTCGGCCGCCTCGGCCTGCACAGCGAGCTCGACGGCGACGACATCCTCGTGCCCGGCGACCAGAAGCTGGTCGTCTCGCGCGACGCCGGCGACTACCAGACGAAGATCGAGGACGGCCCGTGGCCCGCGTTCCCGGCCGACCTCACGTCGATCGTGGTCGCGCTCGCCACCCAGGCCGAGGGCTCGATCCTGATCTTCGAGAAGATGTTCGAGAACCGGCTGTTCTTCGTGGACAAGCTGATCTCGATGGGCGCGGAGATCACGATCTGCGACCCGCACCGCGCGATCGTGATCGGCCCGCGCCGGCTGCGCGGCCAGCGCGTCTCCTCGCCGGACATCCGGGCGGGCATGGCGATGCTGATCGCGGCGCTGTGCGCGGAGGGCGAGACGGAGATCCACAACATCCGCGAGATCGACCGCGGGTACGAGCGCATCGACGAGCGCCTGCGCGCGCTCGGGGCGCGCATCGAGCGCCAGGTCGCGTAGCGTCTGGCAGCGTGACGGCGATCCACCCGACCCCCAGCGGGACGCGCGACGTCCTGCCCGACGAGCTGCGCGAGGTCCACGCGATCGAGGAGGCCGTGCGCGGGGTGTTCGCGGCGCGCGGGTACGGGGAGATCCGGACGCCGGCGCTCGAGTACGAGCAGGTGCTCACGCGCGGGGACCCGGCCGCCGCCGAGCCCGCGTACAAGCTGTTCGACGAGCAGGGCAACGTGCTCGTCCTGCGGTCGGACATGACGATCCCGATCGCGCGCGTCGTCGGCACGCGCTACGCGACCGCGAGCCCGCCGCTGCGCTTCTGCTACGTCGCCCACGCCTACCGCTCCGTGCGCCCGCAGCGCGGCCAGGACCGCGAGATGCTGCAGGCGGGGATCGAGCTCGTCGGCGTCCCCGCGCACGAGGGGACGGCGGAGACGCTCGCCGTGCTGAGCGAGGTGCTCGACGCCGTCGGGCTGACGGACTACCGGATCGGGCTCGGCGACGCGTCGCTGTACCCGGCGCTGCTCGACGCCCACGGCGTGCCCGCCCCGGCGCGCGCGGCGATCCTGCACGAGCTGGTGACGCGCGACTTCGTCGGGCTGGAGCGCGAGGTCGAGGGGCTGCGGCTCGGCGCCGAGGCGACCGCCGCGCTGATCGGGGTCCCGCAGGCGCGCGGCGGGCCGGAGGTGCTCGACCACGCCGGCGCCGCGGCGGACGGCCTGCGCACCGTGCTCGAGCATGCTCCCGGCCGCCGTGCGCGACCGCGTGATCCTCGACCTCGGCCTCGCGCGGTCGCTCGGCTACTACACGGGCGCGGTGTTCGAGGTCTACGACGCCGCGCTGGGCGCCCCGCTCGGCGGCGGCGGCCGCTACGACGACCTGCTCGGCCGCTTCGGCCGCGACCTGCCCGCCGCGGGCTGGGCGCTCAACGTCGAGCGGCTGCACATCGCGCTCGTCGGCGAGCGCCGGGGGGAGCTGCTGTGAGCCTCGGCGGCCTCCGGCTCGCGGTGCCCCGCGGCGCGCTCATGCGCGACACGCTCGACCTGCTCGACGCGCTCGGCGTCGACACCGCCGAGGTGCGCGCGAACGACCGCAAGCTGCTGTTCGAGGACGCGGGGCTGATCACGATGCGGCCGTCGGACGTCCCGACCTACGTCGAGGCCGGCGCCGCGGACCTCGGGATCACCGGCAAGGACGTGCTCGCCGAGCAGTCCGAGCGGGCGGTCTACGAGCTGCTCGACCTGCGGCAGGGCCCGTGCGTGATGGTCGTCGCGTCGACGGCGGGCGAGGACCGGCTGGACGAGGCGCTGCGGCGGCTCGGCGTGATGCGCGTCGCGACGAAGTACCCGCGGATCGCCGCGCGCCACTTCGAGCGCACCGGCCGCCAGGCCGAGATCGTCGAGGTCAAGGGCTCGGTCGAGCTGGCGCCGCTGACCGGGCTGGCGGAGGGCATCGTCGACCTGACCGCGACCGGCACGACGCTGCGCGAGAACGGCCTGGTGATCCGCGAGGAGATCCTCGCGAGCACGGCGCGGCTGATCGCCAACCCGGTCGCCCACAAGCTGCGCGCCGCCGCGATCGACGACGTGGTGGAGCGGATCCGGGCGGTGCTCGCGCGATGATCGACCGGCTGCCCGTCGGGGTGGACTCGGCCGTGGCGATCGCGGCGCGGGTCCGCGCGATGGTCACGGCGCCGACGGCCGTGCGCGAGGTCGTGGCGGGGATCATCGCCTCGATCGCCGACGCCGGCGACGACGCGCTGCGGATGCACGAGCGCCGCTTCGGCGGCGGCGCCGGCGACCTGCGGGTGTCCGCGGACGAGCTGGCCGCGGCGCTCGACGCGCTCGACCCCGCCGTGCGCGCCGGGCTCGAGGTCGCGATCGAGAACGTGGACGCCGTCGCGCGGGCCGGGGTGGGGGAGGACCGGACGGTCACGCTCCGCCAGGGCCACACCGTGACGCTGCGCGAGCTGCCGGTCGGCGCGCGCCGCGGTCTACGCGCCCGGCGGGCGCAACCCGTATCCCTCGACCGTCGTGATGGGCGTGATCACCGCGCGCGCGGCCGGCGTGCGGGAGATCGTCGTCGCCGCGCCCTCGCACCCGGTCATCCTCGCCGCCTGCGCGCTGTGCGGCGCGGACGAGGTCCACCGGATGGGCGGGGCGCAGGCCGTCGCCGCGCTCGCGCTGGGGACCGAGACGATCGCACCCGTCGACGTGATCGTCGGGCCGGGCAACCTCTACGTGCAGGAGGCCAAGCGCCAGCTCTCCGGCCGGGTCGGGATCGACGGCTTCGCCGGGCCCTCCGACCTGCTCGTCCTCGCCTCCGCCGGGGCCGACCCGCGCGCGGTCGCGCTCGACCTGCTCGCCCAGGGCGAGCACGGCACCGACTCGCTCGTCGCGGTGGTCTCGGACGACAGCGCGCTGCTGAACGCGATCGGGCGCGAGGTCCAGGCGCTGGACCGCGACCGCCCGACGGTCGCGGCCGGGCCGAAGGTGCTCGTCGACGCGCACGAGCCCGGCGCGGCGCTGGCCTTCGCCGAGGCGCTCGCGCCCGAGCACCTGGAGCTGATCGGGGAGGCCGCGGAGGCGCTCGCGCCCCGGATCACCCGCGCCGGGTGCGTCTTCGTGGGGGTCGCAGAGCGCGACGGCGTTCGGCGACTACGTCGCGGGTTCGAACCACACGCTCCCGACCGCGGGCGCCGCCCGCTTCGCCTCCGGGCTGAACGCCGGCCACTTCCGCCGGCGGATGAGCGAGGTGCGGATCGGCGACGCCGCCGCGGCGCTCGCCGAGGCGGGCGTCCCGATCGCCGCGGCGGAGGGCTTCGCCGTGCACGCCGAATCGATGTCCGCCCGGATCCGCCAGAATCCGACGGCATGAGCCGCAGCGCAGCGCTGACCCGGCGGACCGGCGAGACCGACGTGACCGTCGCGCTCTCGCTCGACGACACCGCGAAGCAGCAGATCTCGACCGGCGTCGGGTTCTTCGACCACATGCTGGAGCTGCTCGCGCGGCACGGGCGGCTGGGCCTCGGCGTCCAGGTCAGCGGGGATCTCGAGACCGGCGTGCACCACACCGTCGAGGACACCGGGATCGTGCTCGGCCAGGCGCTCGACGAGGCGCTCGGCGACCGCGCCGGGATCCGCCGCTACGGCTACGCCGTCGTCCCGATGGACGAGTCGCGGGCGGCGTGCGCGATCGACATCTCCGGCCGGCCGTTCTGCGCGGTGACCGGGCTCGACCTGCCCGCCGGCGCGATCGCCGGCTTCGAGCACGAGGCGGCGGAGGAGTTCTTCCGCGCCGTGGCCAGCGCCGCGCGGATCACGCTCCACCTCGAGCTGCAGGCCGGCACGAACGCGCACCACATGATCGAGGCGTGCTTCAAGGCGTTCGCCCGCGCGCTGCGCGTGGCGGTGTCCGTCGACCCGGACGAGGCCGGCGTGCCCTCGACGAAGGGGACGCTGACGTGACGGTCGCGCTCGTCGACTACGGGATGGGCAACCGGCGCAGCGTCGAGAAGGCGCTCGAGCACGTCGGCGCGCGCGTGGTCCGCACCGCCGACCCGGAGGTGATCGGCGCGGCCGAGGCGATCGTCCTCCCCGGCGTCGGCGCGTTCCCGGAGGCGATGCGGCGGCTGCGCGCGCTCGAGCTCGACGCGCTGCTGCGCGAGCGGGCCGCCGCCGGCGTCCCGCTGCTGGGCATCTGCCTCGGCATGCAGCTGCTGTTCGAGTCCTCGACCGAGCACGAGGGCGCCGCGGGGCTGGGCCTGCTGGGCGGGACCGTCACCCGGCTCGAGGCGCCCGGGCTGAAGATCCCGCACATCGGCTGGAACACCGTGACGTTCACGCGCCCGGCGCGGCTGACGGCCGGGCTCGGCGGCGCGGCGCCCTTCTACCACGTGCACACGTTCGCCTGCCGCCCCGTCCGATCCCGACGACGTGGCGGGCACCGGCGACTACGGCGAGCGCTTCGCCTCGATCGTCGAGCGCGGCACGGTGATGGGCGTCCAGTTCCACCCGGAGAAGTCCTCGCTCGACGGGCTCGCGCTCCTGCGCAGCTTCGTCGCCCTCCCCGTCGCGGCATGATCCTCTACCCGGCGATCGACATCCGCGGCGGGAAGGCCGTGCGGCTCACGCACGGGGACTTCGACGCCGAGACCGTCTACCACGACGATCCGCTCGAGGCCGCCCGGTCGTGGGTCGAGGCGGGCGCGCGCTTCCTCCACGTCGTCGACCTCGACGGCGCGCGGGCGGGGGAGCCGGCGGCGCTCGGCGACCTGCGCCGGATCGTGGCCGGGACCGGCGTCCCGGTCCAGTACGGCGGCGGGCTGCGGACGGTCGGCGCCGTGCGCGACGCGCTGCGGGCCGGCGCCGAGCGGGTGATCGTCGGCACGGCCGCGCTCCGCGACGTCGACTTCCTCGACGAGATCGTCGCGAGCCACGGCCCGCGGGTGGTCGTCTCGGTCGACGTCCGCGGCGGCCGGATCGCGACCTCGGGCTGGACCGAGGTCTCCGACCTGCCGGCGGCGGACGCGTTCGTCCACCTCGGCGCGCGCGGCGTCGCCTCGTTCGTCTACACCGACGCCGACCGCGACGGCGCGCTCGGCGGGCCGTCGCTCGAGGACGTGCGCGCGATCGCGGGCGCGGTCCGCGGCCGCTTCCTCTACGCGGGCGGGATCGGCTCGCTCGACGACCTGCGCGCGCTGCGCGGGCTGCGGGCGGTCAACCTCGCCGGCGTGATCGCCGGCAAGGCGCTCTACGAGCGGCGCTTCACGATCGCGGAGGCGCAGGCCGCGCTCGACGGCAGCGGCTGATGCACTTCAAGCGCGTGATCCCCTGCATGGACGTCGACGCGGGCCGCGTCGTCAAGGGGACGCGCTTCATCGACATCCGCGACGCGGGCGACCCGGTCGAGCTGGCCGCGTTCTACGACCGCGAGGGCGCCGACGAGCTCGTCTTCCTCGACATCACCGCGACGTCGGACAAGCGCGCCACCGTGGTCGAGCTCGCGCGGCGCGCGGCCGACGAGGTGTTCGTCCCGTTCACGATCGGCGGCGGCGTGCGCGAGCTCGCCGACGCGCAGGCGGTGCTCGACGCGGGCGCGGACAAGGTGTCGGTCAACTCGGCGGCGGTCGCGCGGCCGGCGCTGGTCAGCGAGCTCGGGGACGTGCTCGGCGCGCAGTGCGTGGTGCTGGCGATCGACGCCAAGCGGGCCGGCGCGGGCTGGGAGGTGTTCGTCGCGGGCGGGCGCACGCCGACGGGCCGCGACGCGGTGGCGTGGGCGCGCGAGGGCGTCGAGCGCGGGGCGGGGGAGATCCTGCTCACCTCGATGGATCGCGACGGCACGCAGGACGGCTACGACCTCGCGCTGACGCGCGCGATCGCGGAGGCGGTCGACGTGCCGGTGATCGCGTCCGGCGGGGTCGGCGGGCCCGAGCACATGGCCGACGGGTTCGCGGCGGGCGCCGACGCGGCGCTCGCGGCCTCGATCTTCCACTACGGGCGCGTACTCGATCGCCGAGGTCAAGGCGCGGCTCGCCGCCGCCGGGGTTCCGGTCCGGCCCGTGCCCTGATAGTGTTCAACCTTACGGTTGATCAACCGTCGAGATGAACATGGCCACCGACCAGCTCAGCGCCACCTTCTCCGCCCTCGCCGACCCCACGCGCCGGGCGATCCTCGCGCGGCTCGCGGAGGGCGAGGCGACGGTCAACGAGCTGGCCGAGCCGTTCCCGATCACCGTCCAGGCGGTGTCGAAGCACCTCAAGGTGCTCGAGCACGCCGGCCTGATCGCGCGCGGCCGCACCGCGCAGCTGCGCCCGTCGCGGCTGCAGGGCGACGCGCTCGGGGAGGCCGCCGGCTGGCTCGCGGACTACCGCGGGTTCTGGGAGGACGGCTTCGACAAGCTGCGCGAGCACCTGGCCCGTGGCTGACGCGGCCGCCGCCCAGGTGATCGAGATCGCGCGCGTCTACCCGGCGCCGCGCGAGGCGGTGTGGGCGGCGTGGACCGATCCCGCGCAGATCGCGCGCTGGTGGGGCAAGCGCGGCTGGTCGACGCCGCCGGACTCGGTGGCGATCGAGCTGCGGCCCGGCGGCGTGTTCCGGCTCGACTCCGTCTCGGACGCCGACGGCACCGTGATGCGGCACGACGGGACGTTCCGCGTGGTCGAGCCGCCGGCGCGGCTCGAGTTCGCCACCGACGACTCGGTCGCGACGGTGACGTTCACCGACGTGGGCGCGGGGCGGACCGAGATGGTCTTCCGGGCCGAGGTGAGCCATGACCGACGCGACCCGCGCGCGGGCCGAGGGCGGCCTGGAGAGCGCCTTCGACCGGCTCGGCGAGCAGCTGGCCGGCTGAGATGGACTACCGGCTCGAGGTCGTGGTGGTCCCGGTCGCCGACGTCGACCGCGCGAAGGCGTTCTACGAAGGCGTGCTCGGCTTCGCGGTCGACCACGACGCGGAGCCGGGCGCCGGGACGCGCGTCGTCCAGCTCACCCCGCGCGGCTCCGGCTGCTCGATCGCGATCGGCACCGGCATCACGCGATGCAGCCCGGCGCGCTGGACGGCCTCCAGCTCGTCGTCGCCGACCTCGACGAGGCACGCGCGGAGCTGGTCGCGCGCGGCCTCGATCTGAGCGAGCCGCGGACGCTGGGGCGCGAGGGTCACCCCGGCTTCCGCTTCGCGTTCTTCACCGACCCCGATGGCAATGGCTGGGCGATCCAGGAGATCAGGACATGAGCGGATTCGTGAGTGGCGTCGACTTCGTCGTCGTGGCGACGCAGGACATCGAGCGGTCGGAGGCGTTCTACCGCGACGTGCTCGAGCTGGAGTTCGGCAAGCGCTGGGGCAACATGCCCGGCGTCGAGTACGAGACCGGCAACCTGACGCTGGCGCTGATGGAGTCGAAGGCGTTCGGACTGGAGTTCGCGCCCAACAGCGTGCAGCCGATCGCGTTCAAGGTCGACGACGTCGCCGCCCGGCGCGAGCAGCTCGAGGCGCAGGGCGTGGAGTTCCGCGGCGACATCCTCGACAGCGGCGTCTGCCACCAGGCGTTCTTCGCCGACCCGGACGGCAACGCGCTGATCCTGCACCACCGCTACGCGGACTGACGCAGGCCCTTGCGGATCAGGCAGCGCTCGTAGGAGCGGCGGATCCTCGCCTTCTGGCCCTTGTGGGCCTGGCGGGCGACCTTCGCGCACTCGTGCCGCTTGGCGGCGCGGCGCCGCTCGCGCTTGCGGTCGACGCAGCGCTCGACGCTGCGCCGGATCGCCTTCGGCTTGCCGCGGTGCGCCTGCTTGGCGGCCTGGGTGCAGGCGCGCCGCTCCTTCGCGTTGCGGGCGGCGCGCGCCTCGGCGGCGGTCCGGCGCGCCTGCTTCACCTCCGCCGTCGGCTCGCGCAGCGCGTAGAGGACGTGGTAGCCGGTCAGGAAGATCGTCCGCCCGTCGGAGACGACCGGGTTGTAGGAGCCGCGCTCGTGCTCGTAGACCTTGCGCCCGCTGCGGGCGTCGAGCCCGATCGTCAGCCGCCGGCCGAGGTCGGCGTAGTAGACGATGTCGCCGATCACCGTCGCGCCGCCGGAGATCTTGCCGTTGCCGCCGCGCGACCAGACCTCCTTGCCCGAGCGCGCGTCGAGCGCGTAGAAGCGGCCGTTGTAGGAGCCGGCGTAGACGAGCGGGCGGCCGCCGGGCACCTGCGCGACGGCGGGTGAGGCGTAGACGTAGCCGCCGGTGCCGTGGCTCCAGGCGAGCTTGCCGCTCGCGGCGCTGTAGGAGTAGATGCTGCCGTTCGTGTTGCCGATGTAGACGCGGCCGTAGGCGACCGCCGGCGTCGAGTAGAAGTTGCCGGCGCCGATCCCGAACGCGCCCGACGTGCTCGACGACTCCCACACCTGGCGGCCGTCGGACTGACGGATCGCGTACATGTGGCCGCCGTAGGAGCCGAAGTAGAGCTTGCCGTCGGCGAGCGCGACCCCGCCCTTGACGGCGCCGCCGGCCCGGAACCGCCAGTCCGTGCGGCCCGTCCGCGTGTCCATCGCGTAGACCGTGCCGTTCTCGGCGCCGAAGTAGAGCCGGCCGTCGGCGACGAGCGGGGAGGACTCGCTGCGGCTCGCGAGCTTGTTGCTCCACTCGACCTTGCCGGACTTGCCGTCGAGCGCGACGACCCGCCCGGCCTTGGCGCCGCCGCCGGTCTCGGCGCGCTGCAGCAGCACCACGTAGACCTTGCCGTCGGCGTAGGCGGGCGAGGCCGCGGCGAGCGCGCCGAGCTTGCGGCTCCAGCGCACGTCGCCGGTGCGCTTGTCGATGCTGAACAGCTTCCCGTGGTCGTTGAGCAGGTACAGCCGCTCGCCGCCGATCACGGGCGGGAACTCGAGCAGCACGTTGCCCGAGAAGCGCCAGACCTCGTCGAACGGCGGGTGCGGCGGGTCCTTGAGCGGCAGGTAGCGCCGGCGGTCGCGCGTGTAGCCGTAGATCGGCCAGATGAACCGGTCGAACGGGTCGGTCTTCCGCTTCCCCGGCGCGTCGGGCTCGACCTCCTGCTCGGGCGTGGCGGACGGCTCGGCGCGGAACTCGACGTCCGGGTTGGAGACGTCGCCCGGCTTCCGGGTCACGACGTAGGCCGCGGCGGCGCTCACGAACAGCGCCAGCACGAGTCCGGACACGAGCACGATCCGCCGCCGGCGCCGCTTGCGCTCGTGCGGGGGCATGCGGGTCTAGGTTACCGGCGTGTCCCGCGCCGTCCTCGACCGCATGTCCAAGGTGTTCACGACCGCGCTGGCGGCCCTCGACGGCGAGCCGGGCGTCTGGGCGGTCGGCGGCGCGGTGCGCGACGCGCTGCTCGGGCGGGCGCCGCGCGAGCTCGATCTCGTGGTCGAGGGCGACGCCGTCGCGGTGGCGCGGCGGGTGGCGGAGCGGACCGGCGGCGAGCTGGTCGCGCACGACCGCTTCGGGACGGCGACGGTCCGTTCGGACGGGGTGCTGCTCGACCTCGCGACCGCGCGGCGCGAGACCTACGCGCGGCCGGGCGCGCTGCCCGACGTCGCGCCCGGCGCGACGCTGGACGAGGACCTCGCGCGGCGCGACTTCACGGTCAACGCGCTGGCGCTGCGGCTGGCCGACGGCGAGCTGCGCGGCGTGCCCGGGGCGGAGGAGGACCTGCGCGCCGGGATCCTGCGGGTGCTCCACGACGCGTCGTTCCGCGACGACCCGACGCGGCTGCTCCGGCTCGCGCGCTACGCGGCCCGGCTGGGCTTCGCCGCCGACCCGCACACCGATGCGCTCGCGGCCGCCGCGGTCGCCGCGGGCGCGCCCGCGACGGTCAGCGGCGAGCGGATCGGCGCGGAGCTGCGCCTGCTCGCCCGCGAGCCGCAGCCCGCGGCGCTGGGCGAGCTGGCGCGCCACGGGCTCGGCGCGGCGCTGCTGCCGGGCTTCGATCCCGACCCGGACCGCATCCGCCGCGCGCTGGCGGTCGCGGGCGCGGCGCCCGACGTGCGCGCCGACCGCGTCGCGCTCGCCGCGGCCGTGCGCGGCGCCCCCGCGGAAGCGCTCGTCGAGCGGTTGCGCGCGCTCGCGTTCCCCGCCGCCGACGTCGCGGCGATCGCCGCCGCCGCGGCGGTCGACGCCGCCGCGCTGCGCGACGCGCGGCCGTCGGCGGCCGACGCCGCGCTGGCCCGGCTCCCGGCCGAGGCCGCCGTGCTCGCCGCCGCCGACGGCGCCGCGCCCGCCCGCGCGTGGCTCGACCGCGACCGCCACGCGCGGCTGGCGATCAGCGGCGACGACCTGGTCGCCGCCGGGCGCTCCGGGCCGGCCGTCGGGCGCGGGCTCGCCGCCGCGCGGGCCGCGCTGCTCGACGGCGCGGCACCGGGCCGCGACGATCAGCTCGCGGTCGCGCTCGCCGCGGGCGGGTGACCCAGGTCGGCACGCGGCGGGACGTCCGGTGCGTCGCGCCGCCGCGCGGCGTGCTCGCGGTGGATCGCGACGCCGACCACGACCAGCGCGACGCCCGCGAGCTCCTGCGCCGAGGGCAGCTGGCCGAGCACGACGATGCCGATCACCGTCGCGGTCGCGGGCAGCAAGGAGACGAGCAGCGCGTAGCCCGCGCGCGAGAGCCGCGACATCGCCATCTGGTCGCAGACGTAGGGGATGACCGAGGAGGCGATCCCGACGCCGACGCCGGCCGCGATCGCCACGGGGTCGCCGATCGCGGGGATCGCGTCCCAGCCCGCGAGCGGCGTGACCACGACGAGCGCCGTGACCATCGACGCGGCCAGCCCGTCGAGGCCCGCGCCCTGCGCCACCCGGTGCCCGAGCACGATGTAGAGCGCGAAGAACCCGGCGTTCGCGAACGCGAAGACGAAGCCGAGCGGCTCGCCCGCCAGGCGCACGCCGGTGAGCAGGTAGACGCCGACGACCGCGAGCGCGAGCGCCAGCCCGTTGCGCCGGCTGCGCGCGCCGAGCGCGGCGAGCGCGATCACCGGGAGGAACTCGATCGCGGCCACGGTCCCGAGCGGCAGCCGGTCGATCGCGAGGTAGAAGCAGCAGTTCATCACCGCCAGCACCGCGCCGAGCGCCATCAGCAGCGGCTCGCGCAGCAGCCCGGTCGGCCGGCGCCAGGCGAACAGGACGAGCGCGGCGGCCGCGATCCGCAGCCACGCGGTGCCGAGCGGGCCGACGCGCACGAACAGCAGCACGGCGAACGCGGGCCCGAGGTAGTGGAACACGGCGCTGCCGACGAACCACGTGTGCGGCGGCAGGCGATCGGCGAGCGGGCGGCGCGACGGCATGGCCCCACACGATCACGGCAATCGCCGGCGCGGTACAGTGGCGATCGAAGGCAGAATGGTCACGAGGCTTTCGGAACCACAGCTCGACGTCACGAACAGGCAGCTGATCGCCGCCCTGCAGGTCGACGCGCGCCTCAGCCTCGCCGAGCTCGGCCGCCGTGTCGGGCTCACCGCGCCCGCCGTCGGCGAGCGGCTGGCGCGGCTGGAGGAGGCCGGCGTGATCCGCGGCTACCACGCCGACGTCGACCCGGCCGCGCTGGGCTACGGGCTCGACGTCATCCTGCGCATCCGCCCGGCCCCGCGGATGATCCACAAGGTCGCCGAGCTCGCGCAGGAGACGCCGGAGGTCACCGAGTGCCACCGCGTCACCGGCGAGGACTGCTTCGTGATGCGCCTGCACGTCCGCGACGTCGGCCACCTCGAGGAGCTGATCGACCGCTTCGTGCTCTTCGGGCAGACGACGACGTCGATCATCCAGTCCTCGCCCGTCGCCGGGCGTGGCGTAGCCTGACCGCCGTGCCGGATCCCGACCTGCCCGACCCCTTCCGCTGGGAGGGCGAGCACGTCACGGCCGAGCTGCCGGGCGCGCGCGTGCTGTTCTCGACCCGCCGCGGCGGCGTCTCGGAGGGCCCGTTCGCGTCGCTCAACCTCGGCCGCCTGACCGCGGACGACGGCGCGAACGTCGACGCGAACCGCGAGCGGCTCGCCGCGGCCGTCGGTCACCCGCGCGAGCGCTTCCTCTACGGCCGCCAGGTCCACGGCGCCGACGTGCGCCGGGCGACCGAGCCGCCGGGCGCCGCCCGGCCGGCGGCCGACGAGGACGGGCAGGCGACCGCGCTCGCCGACGCGCCCGCCCTCGTCTTCGTCGCCGACTGCCTGCCGGTGCTGCTCGCCGCCGGCGACGCCGTCGCGGCCCTGCACTGCGGCTGGCACGGGCTGCGCAAGGGGATCGTCGCCGAGGGCGTCCGCGCCCTGCGCGAGCTCGGCGCCGAGGGTGAGATCGAGGCCGCCGTCGGCCCCGGAGCGCGCCCCTGCTGCTACGAGGTCGGCGAGGAGGTCCAGGCGGTGTTCGCCGACGTCCCGGGCGCCCGCGTGGGGGAGCGCAACCTCGACCTCCCGCGGATCGCGCGCCACCGGCTCGCGCAGGCGGGCGTCGGGACGGTCCACGACACCGGCCTGTGCACGATGTGCTCCGACGTCTTCTTCTCGCACCGGCGCGACGACGGCGTGACGGGCCGGCAGGCGGGGGTCGTGTGGCGGGCCTAGACGCCGCCCGCGTGCGCGCGAACCGCGAGCGGATCCGCGACGAGATCGACGCGGCGGCGCGCCGCGCCGGGCGCGCCCCGGACGACGTCGAGCTGCTGATGGCGGTCAAGTACGTCGACACCGAGGACATGGGCGCGCTGGTCGAGGCGGGGCTGACGCTGTTCGGCGAGAACCGCGCCCAGCAGCTCGAGGCGAAGCAGGCCGCGCACCCGGACGCCCGCTGGCACTTCATCGGCCAGCTCCAGAGCCGCAAGGTGCGCCAGATCGTCCCGCTCGTGGAGCTGATCCACTCGGTGGCCTCGGACTCCGCGCTGCGCCAGCTCGAGCGCCACGCGCCGCCGGACTTCGAGATCCTCGTCGAGGTCAACGTCGCGCGCGAGGACGGCAAGGCCGGGATCGACCCGGACGAGCTGCCGGCGTTCCTCGAGCGCGCGCCCGTCCGGGTGACCGGGCTGATGGGGATGCCGCCGTTCGCCGAGGACCCGGAGGCGAGCCGCCCGCACTTCGCGGCGCTGCGCGAGCTCGCCGCCGCCCACGACCTGCCGCGGCTGTCGATGGGGACGTCGCAGGACTACGTGGTCGCGGTCGAGGAGGGCGCCACGATCGTCCGGCTGGGGTCGGTACTCTTGGAGTAGCCGTGCAGGCGGAAGGGAATCCCCTGCTGGCAGCGAAATTCGCACTCCGATGGGCTTCTCCGACTCCTGGCATCGCACAATGGTCTACTTCGGCCTCGCCGAGGACCGCGACGCGTACGAGGAGGAGCAGGAGGAGCAGCCGGCCGCGATCCGCCAGCCCGAGGCAGAGCTGGAGGACCGCTACCGCGAGCGTCCCAACGTCCGGCGGCTGAGCACGCGCCGGCGGCGGGACGAGATCGACGACATCTTCGCCGACGACTCGCCGTCCGAGCGCAGCACGACCGTGCTGCGCACCGTCCGCGGCCCGAACGGCCGCGCGGAGAGCGGGGAGGTCCGCGTGCACCTGGTGATCCCGAAGTCGTTCAACGACGCCCAGGACGTGGCGGACAAGTTCAAGGACTCGATCCCCGTGATCATCAACCTGCAGAGCTCGGAGGGGGATCTCTCCAAGCGGCTGATCGACTTCGCCTCCGGCCTCACCTACGCGCTGGACGGCGGCATGCAGCGGATCGCCGACAAGGTCTTCCTCCTGACCCCGCGCAACGTCGAGCTCTCCAGCGAAGAGCGCGCGCGGCTGATCGAGAAGGGCTTCTTCAACCAGTCGTAGCGGGTAAGTCCCGGCGCGCAGACGGAGGTCCCCTCCGCGGCCGCTGTGCTCAGCGGCGTGACCGACGTCGAGCACCGGAACGCCCGTGCTCCTAGACTCATCGCCGTGCAGATCGGCTTCATCGGCAGCGGCAACATCGCCCGTGCGCTCGCGGTCGGCTGGGGCGATCCCGCCCTGTTCACCGACGGCGGCTCCGGCCGCGCCGCCGCGCTGGCCGCCGAGGTCGGCGGCGAGGCCGTCGGCTCCAACCGCGAGCTGGCCGAGCGGGCCGACGTCGTCGTGCTCGCGCACAAGCCGTACCAGCTGGAGGCCGTCGCGGAGGAGATCGCCGGCGCCGCGCAGGTCGCCGTCACGCTGCTCGCGCGCACCCCGCAGGCCGCCGTCCGCGCGCTGCTGCCCGGGGCGGCGGTGTTCCGGGTCGAGCCGAACACGCCGTCCGAGCTCGGCTGCGGCGTGCTCGCCTTCGCGGTCCCCGACGAGCCCGCCGACGAGCGGCTCGTCGCCGACCTGCACGACCTGTTCGGCCGGCTCGGCACGGTCGTCGACGTCCCGGAGCACCTGATGCCGGTCGCGGGCGCCACCGCCGGGGTCGGCCCGGCCTACGTCGCGCTGCTCGCCGAGGCCTGGATCGACGCCGCCGTCCGGCGCGGCCTCTCGCCGGCAGGTCGCCTCGACGCTCGTCACCGAGACGCTGGCCGGCTCCGCGGCGCTGCTGCGATCGCTCGACCACGACACGCTGCGCCTGCGCCGCGCCGTCGCCTCGCCCGGGGGCACCACCGCCCGCGGGCTCGCCGCGCTCGAGCGCGGCGGGGTCCGCGCCGCGCTCGCCCAGGCGATGGACGACGTGGTGGACGCGTGATCGTCTTCGCGTCCGCCCGCACGGAGATCGCCGACTTCCTCTCCGCCCTGCTCACGGTCTACGTGATCGTGATCATCGCCTGGATCGTGATCCAGTTCGTGTTCGCGATGGGCGTGCGCGTCCCGTACTCGCGCTGGTCGAACGCGATCCTCGACTTCCTGCGCGACACGGCGAACCCGTGGCTGAACATCTTCCGCCGGCTGCCGCTGCGGATCGGCCCGCTCGACCTGAGCCCGATCGTGGCGATCATCGCGCTGCAGATCGTCGGGTCGATCGTCATCAACATCGTCCGCGGGTGAGCCCGGGGCGCACCACGCTCGCGGCCGCCGGCGTCGCCGCGGCCGTCATCGCGCTCGACCAGCTGACGAAGGCGCTCGTCCGCTCCGGGCTCGAGCTCGGCGAGCGGCGCGAGCTGATCGGCGGCGTGGTCGACCTCGTCAACGTCCGCAACTCGGGCGTCGCGTTCGGCTTCCTCGTCGGGCGGCGGCGCGATCCTCGTGGTCGGGACGGCGCTGGCGCTGCTCGCGCTCGTGCTGTTCTTCGCCACCCACACCGGCCGCGCGCTCGTGTGGCTGCCGACCGGGCTGCTGCTCGGCGGCGCGCTCGGCAACCTGATCGACCGCGCGCGCGAGGGGTCCGTGACGGACTTCGTGAAGTTCCCGCACTTCCCGGCCTTCAACGTCGCCGACACGGCGATCACGTTCGGCGTGATCGCGCTGATCTACGTGCTCGAGGGGCCGCCGCGGGTCCGCGAGGAGCGGGAGCGGGCCCGGCGGCCGAACCCGATGGCGCCTGAGCTGACCGTCCCGGCCGACGCGGCGGGCGAGCGGCTGGACGTCTTCCTCGCCGCGCACGCGGGATCGCGCTCGGCCGCGCAGCGGATGATCGACGACGGCCGGGTCACCGTCGACGGGGCCGCGCGGCCCAAGCGCCACGTCCTGGCCGGCGGCGAGACGGTCGCGGTGACGCCGGCCGAGCCGGCGGCCGCGGCGCCCGCCGTCGCGCCCGCGGCGTTCCGGATCGCCTACGAGGACGACCACCTGCTGGTGGTCGACAAGCCGCCGGGCGTCGTCGTCCACCCGGCGCGCGGGCACGCCGAGGGGACGCTCGTGCAGGCGCTGGCCGGCCGCGTGGCCGGCGGCGACGACCCGGAGCGGCCCGGGGTGGTGCACCGGCTCGACCGCGACACCTCCGGCCTGCTCGTCCTCGCCCGCGACGAGCCGACCCACGCGGCGCTCAAGGCCGCGCTCGCCCGGCGCGACCTCGTGCGCGAGTACCTGGGCCTGGTCGAGGGCCGGCCGCCGGCGCGGCGCGGCACGATCGACGCGCCGCTCGGCCGCGACCGCCGCGTGCGGACGCGGATGTCGTCCGACACGGACGAGCCGCGGCCCGCCGTCACCCACTTCGAGGTCGAGCGGGCGCTGCCGGAGGACACGCTGCTGCGCGTGCGGCTCGAGACGGGGCGGACGCACCAGATCCGCGCGCACCTGCTCGCGATCGGGCATCCGGTCGCCGGCGACCCGGAGTACGGCGGCGCCGGGCGGCACGGGCTGCGGCGCCAGTTCCTGCACGCGGCGCGGCTCGCGTTCGCGCATCCGGCCGGCGGCGCGCCGGTCGACGTGCGCTCGCCGCTGCCCGCCGACCTCGCCGCCGCGCTGGCGCGGGCGGAAGGCGGGCCGGACCCCCGGAGATAGGGAGCGGAGGGCCGGCCCGCAGTCATCCGGAACGCGCCCTGAGCAGCAAACTTGCGCGAACCCGTTCGTCTACACTGGAACGGGTCCGTCCCACCGTGGGGCGGACGTCGTTCTGACCTCCTACCCCGGGCGACCCCAACCCACCTGAGGCTGCGGTCCCTGCTCGGCGCATCGATGCGCCGGGTTCCGCTCCGCCTCTGCGCCCGGGAATCGCATCACACGAACCGAAAGGGAGCATCACCCGTGGCCCAAGAAGTCGGGATCAAGGAGCTGTTGGAGGCCGGTGTGCACTTCGGCCACCAGACGCGCCGCTGGAACCCCAAGATGCGCCGCTTCATCTTCGGCGAGCGCGCAGGGAACTACATCATCGACCTGACGCGGACCGAGCAGCTGCTCGGCCAGGCGCAGAACTTCGCCGACGGCCTCGCGCGCCGCGGCGGCACCGTGCTCTTCGTGGGCACGAAGAAGCAGGCCCGCGACGGCATCAAGGCGATCGCCGAGAGCGCCCGCCAGCCGTACGTCAACCACCGCTGGCTCGGCGGCCTGCTGACGAACTTCCAGACCATCTCCGCGCGGATCAAGCGCCTGCACGACCTCGAGCGCTACGAGACCGAGGGCCAGCTGGCGCTGCTGCCGACGCGCGAGCGGCTGTCCGCCCAGGCCGACCTCGAGAAGCTGCGCGCGAACCTCGGCGGCGTCAAGAACATGCAGCGCGTCCCCGACGCGCTGTTCGTGATCGACCTCAAGACCGAGGCGATCGCGGTCCGCGAGGCCCAGCGCCTGCGGATCCCGATCATCGGCCTGGTCGACACGAACTGCGACCCGGACGGGATCGACTACGTCATCCCCGGCAACGACGACGCGATCCGCGCCTGCGACATCATCACCAAGGCGATCGGCGACGTGATCCTCGAGGGCAACCGCACCTTCCGCGAGGAGGAGGAGCGCGCCCGCCAGGAGGCCGAGGCCCAGGCCAAGCGCGAGGCCGAGGAGAAGGCCCGCCGCGAGGCCGAGGAGCAGGCGCGCAAGGAGGCCGAGGAGGCCGCCGCCGCCGAGGCGCTCACGCAGACCGAGGCCGCGACGCGCGACGCCGCGGACACCACGGTCGCCGAGGCCGTCCAGGATCTGGGCGTGCCGCAGGCCGACGGCGTCAGCTCGCGCACCGCCGAGGCCGCCGAGGAGGCGGCCGAGGAGCCCGCGATGCCCGCGGGCGGCGCCGGCACCCGCCGCACGCAGCGCGAGCACGTCAACCCGAACGCCGGCGAGCGCACGCGCGACGCCGCGGGCGGGGCCGGCGTGCCGTCGACCGACGCGGAGGCCGACGTCCAGCCGGCCGACGCGCCCGAGGTCGCCACGGAGACCCCCGCGCTCGAGACCGTGCCCGCGGAGGCCGCGGACACGGGGCCGAGCGAGGCCGCCGCCGCCGCGGAGGCCGAGGCGCCGCCGCTCGAGACGCCGGCCGAGCCGGCCGCTCCGGCGGAGACCCCCGCGGAGCCGGCCGCCGAGGCCGCCGCCGGAGGCCGCGCCCGCCGAGAAGCCCGAGAAGCCCAAGAAGCCCCGCAGCCGGGCGAAGAAGAAGACCGAAGACGCACCGGCCGCCGAGGCCGAGACCAAGGAAGAGGCAAAGAAGTGAGCACCACGACCATCTCCGCCAAGCTCGTCAAGGAGCTCCGCGACAAGACCGGCGCGGGCATGATGGACTGCAAGAAGGCGCTGGAGGAGACCGACGGCGACATCGACAAGGCCGTCGAGCTGCTGCGCGTCCGCCTGGGCGACAAGGCCCTGAAGATGGGCGGCCGCGAGGCCACCGAGGGCACCGTGCAGTCCTACATCCACGGCAACGGCAAGGTCGGCGTGCTCGTCGAGGTCGACTGCAACACCGACTTCGTCGCGCGCAACGACGACTTCATCGCCTTCGCCCGCGAGGTCGCGCTGCACATCGCCGCGTCGCCGACCGTCCGCTACGTCTCCGAGGAGGAGATCCCGGAGGCCGACAAGGAGGCCGAGCTGCGCGTCTTCGAGCAGCAGGCCGCCGACAAGCCGGAGAACGTCCGCGCGAAGATCGCCGAGGGCAAGCTGCGCAAGTGGATGGAGGAGGTCGTGCTGCTCAAGCAGCAGCACGTCAACCCCGAGAAGCACGAGTCCAAGACGATCGAGCAGCTCCGCGCCGAGCTCTCCGGCACGACCGGCGAGAACGTCGTGATCCGCCGCTTCGCCCGCTTCGCGGTGGGGGCCTAGCCCCAGATGGCCCCGCCCGCCTTCGAGCGCATCCTCCTGAAGCTCTCGGGGGAGGCGCTCATGGGCGATCTCGCGTACGGCACCGATCCGGAGCGGGTCGAGGCGGTCGCCGCCCAGATCAAGCACGTGCACGACCGCGGCGTCGAGGTCGCGGTCGTGCAGGGCGCGGGCAACATCTTCCGCGGCATCAAGGCCGCCGCGGCGGGGATGGACCGCGCCACCGGCGACTACATGGGCATGCTCGCCACGGTGCTCAACGCGCTGACGCTGCAGGACGCGCTCGAGGCGCTCGGCGTCCACACCCGGGTGCAGAGCGCGATCACGATCTCCGAGGTCGCCGAGCCCTACATCCGCCGGCGCGCGATGCGCCACCTCGAGAAGGCGCGCGTCGTGATCTTCGCCGCCGGCACGGGCAACCCGTTCTTCACCACCGACACGGCGGCCGCCCTGCGCGCGCTCGAGATCCACGCCGAGGCCATCCTGATGGCCAAGAACGGCGTCGAGGGCATCTACACGGCGGACCCGTCGACCGACCCGGACGCGGAGTTCATCCCGGAGATCACGCACCGCGAGGCGCTCGAGCGCGGCCTCAAGGTGATGGACTCGACCGCGTTCTCGCTCTGCATGGACAACCAGCTCCCGATCTACGTCTTCAACATGAACGACGAGACGAACATCGATCGGATAGTTTCCGGCGAGCGCGTGGGGACCCTGGTGACGACATGAGCATCATCGACGACTTCCTCGCGGACGCGCGCGAGCACATGGGCAAGTCCGTGGACGCCACCCGCGGCAAGTTCGGCTCCGTCCGCACCGGCCGCGCCAGCCCGAACCTGCTCGACCGGATCGTGGTCGACTACTACGGCGCCCAGACCCCGCTCAAGCAGCTCGCCACGATCCACGCCGCCGAGGCGCGGCTGCTCACGGTGCAGCCCTACGACAAGAGCTCGATCAAGGCGATCGAACGGGCGATCATGGAGTCCGACGTCGGCCTCACGCCGTCCAACGACGGCCAGCTGATCCGGCTGACGATCCCCGAGCTGACCGAGGAGCGGCGGCGCGAGCTGGTCAAGGTCGTGCGCGGCCTGGCGGAGGACGGGAAGGTCGCCCTGCGCAACATCCGCCGCGACACCATGCACGATCTCCGAGAGCTCCGCGACGCCGGCGAGGCCGGGGCGGACGACGAGCACCGCGCCGAGGAGGCGCTCCAGAAGCTGACGGACGACAAGGTCCGTGAGCTCGACGCGCTCGTCAAGGCCAAGGAAGAAGAGATCCTCGAGGTGTGAGCGCCTCCGGCGCCACCTACGTCGCGATCATCACCGACGGCAACGGGCGCTGGGCCAAGCAGCGCGGGCTGCCGGTGGAGGATGGCCACCGCGCCGGGGCCGACGCGGTCAAGGCGCGCCTGCGCGACGCCGTCGACCTCGGCCTCCGCGAGCTGACCGTCTACAGCTTCTCGACCGAGAACTGGTCGCGCCCGATCGAGGAGGTCGCGGCGCTGATGGAGATGTTCTCCGAGCGGATCCTGGCCGAGACGCCGGAGCTGCACGACGAGGGCGTCCGGATGCGCTTCATCGGCCGCCGCACGGGCGTCGCCGAGGAGCTGCTCGACCAGATGCGCTGGGCCGAGGAGAAGACCGCGGCGAACGAGCGGATCACGCTCTACGTCGCCTTCAACTACGGCGGCCGCGCCGAGATCATCGACGCCGCGCGCTCGTTCGAGGGGACGACGGAGGAGGAGTTCCGCGCCCACCTCTACGCGCCCGAGATGCACGACCCCGACCTGATCATCCGGACCAGCGGCGAGCAGCGGCTCTCGAACTACCTGCTCTGGCAGTCGGCCTACTCCGAGCTGCACTTCACCGACGTGCTGTGGCCGGACTTCGGGCGGGCGGACCTCGAGTTCGCGCTGGCGGAGTTCGACGCCCGCCGGCGGCGCTTCGGCGGGCGCTGATGAGCGCCCCTCCGCGCGCCCGTCCCGCGCGACGCCGGCGCGGCCGCCCGGCGGACCTGGGCGCGCGCGTCTGGATCGCGATCCCGGCCGTCGCCTACGCGCTGGTGATCATCTCGCTCGGCGGGACGGTGTTCGCGGCCGGGATCCTGCTGCTCGGCTTCGTCTGCGTGCACGAGCTGTTCCGCATGTACGAGGGCCTGCGGCCGGTGCGGCTCGCCGGCTTCATCGGCCTCGCCGGGCTCGCCGCGGCGGCGAACTGGGGCGGCGAGCACCAGGTGCTGCTCGCCGTGGTCGCCTTCTTCCCGGTGATGTTCCTGCTCGGGCTCGCGATGCCCGAGCGGCCCGAGGTCCCGCTGACCGACGGGATGATGATCACGCTGCTGGGGACGCTCTGGGTCGGGCTGGCGCTCGCCCACGCCGTGCTGCTGCGCGAGCTGCCGCACGGCGGCGGGCTCGTGCTCGCGGTCCTGCTCGGCACGTTCGTCGGCGACACCGCCGCCTACCTGGGCGGGCGCGCGCTCGGCACCCGCCCGCTCGCGGCGCGGATCTCGCCCTCGAAGACCGTCGAGGGGCTCGCGTGCGGGATCGTGGGCGCCGCGCTCGCCGTCTGGTGGTACGGGCTCAGCTCCGAGTGGATGGGCGGCGTGAAGGGGATCGTCCTCGGGGTCGTCGTCGGCGTGCTGGCGCCGCTCGGCGACCTGTTCGAGTCGAAGATCAAGCGCGACGCGGGCACGAAGGACGCCGGGACGCTGTTCGGCGCCCACGGCGGGGCGCTGGACCGCCTCGACGCCGCCTTCTTCACGCTCGTCGGCGCGTACTACGTCTGGCTGGCGCTCACGTGACCTCCGGCGACCAGACCCGGCACGTCGAGCCCGGCCCCGACGACCGCGGCCGGGAGGAGCGCAAGCGCGATCGCCAGATGATCGAGCTGCTCAACGAGCTGCGCGTGGCGCTGCCCGGCGTCCAGATCCTGTTCGCGTTCCTGCTCACCGTCCCGTTCTCGTTCCGGTTCGACAAGCTGACCGCGTTCCAGCGCGACGTCTACTACCTGACGCTGATCGCGACGCTGCTCTCGACGGCCTGCCTGATCGCGCCGTCCGCCGCGCACCGGCTGCGCTTCCACCAGGGCGAGCGCGAGTGGATCGTCGAGTCCGCGAACGACCTGCTGATCGCGGGCCTCGCCTTCCTGGCCATCGCGCTCGGCTTCTCGATGCTGCTGATCACCGACATCCTCTTCGACGGCGCGCGGGTCTGGATCTACACGGGCGCGATGGGGGTGGTCGTGATCGGGCTCTGGTTCGTGCGGCCGCTGCTGCGGGCGGCGCGCCACAAGTCGTCCGGCCCTTAGCCGCCGCTCACGGACCCCCTGCCACACTGGGTCGCCGGATGAAGCGGCTCCTGATCCTCGGCTCCACCGGCTCGATCGGCACCCAGGCGCTCGACGTCGTGACGCGCTCGCCCGAGGCGTTCGAGCTCGTCGGGCTCTCCGCCGAGCGGTCGCACGACGCGCTCGTCGCGCAGGCGCGCGAGCACGGTGTGGAGCGGATCGCGCTGAGCGATCCCGACGCCGCCGCGCGCGCCGCCGAGGCGTGGACGGAGGGGGAGGTGCTCGCCGGCCCCGAGGGCCTCGTGCAGCTCGTCGCCGAGGCCGGCGCCGACCTCGTCCTCAACGCGATCGTCGGCAGCGCCGGGCTCGGCCCGACGATCGTCGCGCTGACCGAGGGGATCGACGTCGCGCTCGCCAACAAGGAGTCGCTCGTGGTCGGCGGCGAGCTGGTGCTCGCGCTGTGCGAGGCGACCGGCGCGCAGCTCATCCCGGTCGACTCCGAGCACGCCGCGCTGCACCAGCTGATCGCCGGCGAGCGCGCCGGCGCGATCGACCGGCTGACGCTGACCGCGTCCGGCGGCCCGTTCCGCGGCCGCTCGCGCGCGGAGCTGGAGGGCGTGACGGTCGAGGCCGCGCTCAAGCACCCCACGTGGGCGATGGGCGGCAAGATCACGATCGACTCCGCGACGCTGATGAACAAGGGCCTCGAGGTGATCGAGGCGCACTTCCTGTTCGGCGCGCCCTACGACGCGATCGACGTCGTCGTGCACCCGCAGTCGCTGATCCACGCGCTCGTGAGCCTGTGCGACGGCGCGACGCTCGCGCACCTCGGGCATCCGGACATGCGCGTCCCGATCGCCTACGCGCTGCACCATCCCGAGCGGGTCGACGTGCCCGTCCCGCGGCTCGACCTCGCCGCGGTCGGCGCGCTCACGTTCGAGCCGCCGGACCTCGACGCGTTCCCCTGCCTGCGGCTCTGCCGCGAGGCGGCCGAGGCGGGCGGCACCGCGACCTGCGTGCTCAACGCCGCCAACGAGGTCGCCGTCCACGCCTTCCTCGCGGGGCAGCTCCCGTTCATGGGGATCCCCGCGGTGATCGAGACGACGCTCGAGCAGCTGCCCGGGAAGCGCGTGCACTCGTTCGACACGCTCTACGCCGCCGACGCCGACGCGCGCCGGATCGCCGCCGAGCAGGTGGGTGCGTTCGCGTGAGCTGGGTGCTCGCCTTCCTCGGCTTCGCCGCGCTGATCATCCTGCACGAGCTCGGCCACTTCACGGCGGCGAAGGCCGTCGGCATGCGGGTCGAGCGCTTCTCGCTGTTCTTCCCGCCGCTGGTCGCCCGGCGCCGGCGCGGCGAGACCGAGTACGCGATCGGCGTCGATCCCGCTCGGCGGCTACGTGAAGATCACCGGCATGAACCCGGCGGAGGAGATCCCGCCGGAGGTCGCCCACCGCGCCTACTTCCGCCAGCCGGTCTGGAAGCGCGTCTTCGTCATCGGCGCGGGGCCGGCGGTCAACATCGCGCTCGCGCTGATCCTGCTCACCGCCTACCTGCTGATCTGGGGCACGCCGGTCAGCACGCCGACCAACGACGTCGAGGGGCTCGCGAAGGGCGGGGCGGCGGCGCAGCGTGCTGCAGGTCGGCGACCGCGTCGTCGCCGTCGACGGCAAGCGCGGCGACCCCGAGGCCCTGCGCGACCAGGTGGCGACGCACACGTGCGCGGAGGGCAAGGTCGACGGCTGCAAGGCCACGACCCCGGCCGAGGTCCTGATCGTCCGCGACGGCAAGGAGCAGACGGTCTCGATCACGCCGATCTACAGCGCCGAGAACGAGCGGCCGCTGCTCGGCTTCAGCTACGGGATCAAGCGCACGTTCGAGCCGGTCGGGAGCTTCGGCGAGGCGGTCTCGACCAGCGTCAGCCAGTCCTGGACGTTCACGCGCGTGACCGTCGAGACGATCGCGGGCATCTTCCAGGCCGACAAGCGCAAGGAGATCTCCGGCGTCGTCGGCTCCTACGAGACGACGCGCCAGGCGATCTCGCTGTCGGCCGACCGCGCGGTCTTCCTGCTCGCGGTGATCTCGCTGTCGCTCGGGATCATCAACCTGTTCCCGTTCCTGCCGCTCGACGGCGGCCACATCTTCTGGGCGCTGGCCGAGAAGGTGCGCGGCAAGCGCGATCCCGTTCAGCGTGATGGAGCGCGCCGGCTTCATCGGCTTCGCGCTCGTCATCGGCCTGTTCGTGATCGGGCTGACGAACGACATCGGCCGGCTCACCGGCGAGGGGTTCACGCCGCCGTAGGTGCGGTACGTTCAGCGGATGGGGGAGATGACCGCCGAGACGACGCGCCGCTCGCTCGGCGCCCGCACGATGACCGAGGCGTTCCGGCTGACGGTCGAGGACCACGCCGACCGCGTCGCGGTCCGCACGAAGGACGACGAGGTCAGCCTGACCTGGGCGGAGCTGCGCGACCGCGTCGACGCGCTGGCCGGCGGGCTCGCCGGGCTCGGCGTGCAGCGCGGCGACACCGTCGCGCTGATGCTCGGCAACCGGCCCGAGTTCGCGATCGCCGACCTGGCCGCGATGACGCTCGGCGCGACGCCGTTCTCGATCTACCAGACGTTCACGCCCGCGCAGATCGCGTTCGTCGTCGGCGACGCCGCCGCGCGCGTGGCGATCGTGGAGGAGCAGTTCCTCGAGCGCTTCCGCGCCGCCCGGGCCGAGCTGCCCGCGCTCGAGCACGTGATCGTCGTCGAGGGGGCGCAGGGCGACGACACGGTGGCCTGGGCCGACGTCGAGGGCGCCGACCCGGGCTTCGACGCCGAGCCGCACTGGCGCGCGGTCGAGCCCGAGGACCTCGTCACGCTGATCTACACGTCGGGCACGACCGGGCCGCCGAAGGGCGTCCAGCTCGTGCACCGCAACCTGCTGGCCGGCGTCCACGCCGCCGACGGGATCATCCACTTCCCCGACGGCTCGCGGGTGATCTCCTGGCTGCCCGCGGCGCACATCGCCGAGCGGATGGCCCACCACTACCTGCCGATCGTGTTCGGCATGACGGTGACGACCTGCCCGAACCCGCGCGAGATCGTCGCCTACCTGCCCGCCGTGAAGCCGACCTGGTTCTTCGCGGTCCCGCGGATCTTCGAGAAGCTCAAGGCCGGGCTCGAGGGGCACCTGCGCACGCAGGGCGACGAGACCGTGGCCTGGCTCGACGCCGCGCGCGAGCGCGTCGAGCGCGAGCAGGCGGGCGAGCCGGTGCCCGACGACGTCGCCGCGACGGCCGCCGCGGGCGAGGAGCAGCTGTTCGCCGGGCCTGCGGGCGATGCTCGGGCTCGACGAGGCGATCGCCGTCAACGCCGGCGCCGCGCCGACGCCGCGCGACGTGCTCGTCTTCTTCAACGCGATCGGCGTCCCGCTCGCCGAGCTGTGGGGCATGTCGGAGACGTGCGGCGTCGGCGCCGTCAACCCGCCCGAGCGGATCAAGATCGGCACCGTCGGGCCGCCGTCGCCCGGGATCGAGGCGCGGCTGGCCGACGACGGCGAGCTGCTGATCCGCGGCGACGCGGTGATGGTCGGGTACCGCAACCGGCCCGACCAGACCGCGGAGGCGCTCGACGCCGAGGGCTGGCTGCACACGGGCGACATCGCGCAGATCGACGACGACGGCTACATCGCGATCGTCGACCGCAAGAAGGAGATCATCATCAACGCGGCGGGCAAGAACATGTCGCCGGCCAACATCGAGTCGACCATGAAGGGCGCCGGGCCGGTGATCGGCCACATCTGCGCGATCGGCGACCGGCGGCCGTACAACACCGCGCTCGTCGTGCTCGACAGCGACTTCGCGCCCGCGCTGGCCGCGCGGGCCGGGATCGAGGGCCGGACGCTCGACGAGCTGGCCGCGGAGCCCGCGATCGTCGCCGCCGTGCAGGAGGCGGTCGACAAGGGCAACGCCGAGCTCGCCCGCGTCGAGCAGATCAAGAAGTTCACGATCATCCCCGGCGACTGGGCGCCCGGCGGCGAGGAGCTGACGCCGACGCTCAAGCTCAAGCGCCGCCCGATCGCCGAGCGCTACGCCGCGGAGATCGAGGCGATGTACGGCTGACGCCGCTCGCCGTCGTCAGCGGGGGGAACCGCGGCATCGGGCTCGGTGTCGTGCGCGACCTCGCGGCGCGCGGCTTCACGGTGATCCAGGGCGCGCGCGACCCGGACGCGGCCCCGGCCGTCGACGGCGACGTGCACGCGGTGCGGCTCGACGTCACCGACGACGAGAGCGTCGGCGCGCTCGCCGACGGGCTCGACCGCGCCGACGTGCTCGTCAACAACGCCGCGATCTCCTACGACACCTGGAACCGCGCGGCGACGACCGACCTGGACTTCGTCCGCGCGGCGCTCGAGACCAACCTGCTCGGCGCGTGGGCGCTCACCCAGGCGCTGCTGCCGCAGCTGCGCGCCTCGGGCCACGGCCGGATCGTGAACGTGTCGAGCGGAGCCGGCTCGCTCGCCTCGATGGGCGGCGGGACGCCCGCCTACCAGGTGTCCAAGGCGGCGCTCAACGCCCTGACCAGGACGCTCGCCGGGGAGCTGCACGGCGACGGGATCCTCGTCAACGCGGTCTGCCCGGGCTGGGTCGCGACCGACATGGGCGGTTCCGGCGGCCGGCCGGTCGAGGACGGCGCCGCGAGCGTGGTCTGGGGCGCCCTGCTCCCCGACGACGGGCCGACCGGCGGGTTCTTCCGCGACGGCCGCCCGCTCGCGTGGTGAGCCGGTCCTGCTTCTAGACTGACTCCCACATGGCCTCGCAGCGACATGTGAACGTCGGCGGCGTCCAGGTCGGCGGCGGCGCGCCGGTCGTCGTCCAGACGATGACGAAGACCGAGACCGCGAACCTGACCGCGACGATGGACCAGATCCGGCGCGTGGCGGACGCCGGCGCCGACCTCGTGCGGGTCGCCGTGCCGCGCGACAAGGACGTCGAGGCGCTGAAGACGATCGTGCGCGACTCGCCGATCCCGATCATCGCCGACATCCACTTCAACCACACGCTGGCGCTCAAGGCGATCGACGCCGGCGCGCACTGCGTGCGGCTCAACCCGGGCAACATCGGCGGGCCCGACAAGGTCGCCGAGGTCGCGCAGCGCGCGACCGCCAAGGGCGTGCCGATGCGGATCGGCGTCAACTCCGGCTCGCTGCCCAAGCACCTGCACGCGCTCGAGCGCGAGAACTCCGTCGAGGCGCTCGTGACCGCCGGCGTCGAGTTCGTCCAGCTGATGGAGCGGCTCGAGTTCACCGACTTCAAGGTCTCGATCAAGTCGACCAACGTCCCGAACACGATCGCGGCCAACCGGCTCCTGTCCGAGCGGATCCCGTACCCGCTGCACCTCGGCATCACCGAGGCCGGGACGAAGTGGTCGGGCTCGCTCAAGAGCGCCGTCGGGCTCGGCACGCTGCTCGCGGACGGGATCGGCGACACGATCCGGATCTCGCTCTCGACGTTCCACGCCGAGGAGGAGGTCAAGGTCGCCTGGGAGATCCTCAAGGCGCTCAAGCTGCGCGAGCGCGGCCCGGTGCTGATCGCCTGCCCGACCTGCGGCCGGCTGCAGTTCGACATGGACACCGTGGTGGCCGAGATCGAGCAGCGCCTCGAGGGCTACGCCGACCCGGTCGAGGTCGCGGTCCTCGGCTGCGCGGTCAACGGCATCGGCGAGGCCTCGCACGCCGACTTCGGGATCACCGGCGCCAAGAACGAGGGCCTGATCTTCTCGCGCGGCAAGGCGCTGAAGAAGGTCCCGCAGGAGCAGCTCGTCGACGAGCTGTTCAAGGAGATCGACAAGTACACGGACGACGAAGCGGATCGACGTCGACGCCGCCGAGCAGGCGGCCGGCGCCGAGTGGCTGCAGCGGATCGAGGAGGAGAACGCCGGCGAGCTGACGCCCGAGCGCCTCGCGAAGCTGGAGGCCGAGGCGGCGCGCGCCGACGGTGACGCGATCGACGCGGCGCTGACCGAGCCGGTCCGCCTCGGCGAGGACGTCTCGCCGACGTCCGGGCGCCGCTTCAGCCGCGCCTAGGGCGTTCACCGCCCTTTCACGCCGGCCACCCCCGCGCGCGTCAGCGTGGCTCGGCGTGACCGCCGTGCGCGAGGCGCCCGGCGCGCAGGCGGCGCCGCCCGCCGGCCGCGCGCACCGCTGGGAGCCGCTCGCGGCGCTCGCGGCGTGCGCGCTGGCGTCGCTGTTCCTGAACCACCGGCTGCTGCGCCCGCAGTTCCTCTCCGACGACGCGCTCGTCCACCTCTACTGGCTCGACCGGGTCCGCGATCCCGGGCTGTTCACCGACCCGCTGACCGCCGACCTGCGGACGTCCGGGCGCTATCCCGACGGCTACGAGGCGCTGTTCTCGGCCGCCGCGCACGTGTTCGACCCGATCAGCTTCGGCGAATGGGTCGGGACCGGGCTGATGGCGGTCTCCGCCTGGCTCGTCTTCCTGATCGTCCGCCGCCACACCGACTGGCGGCCGGCGGCGTGGATCGGCGCGGCGCTGTTCCTGGCGCTCGTCGACATCCACCGCTTCCCCGGCGGGTTCCCGCGCGCGTTCATCCAGCCCGCGGTGCTGCTCACCGTGCTGCTCGCGCTGCAGCGGCGCGAGCTCGCGGCGGCGCTCGTGGCCGCGGGCGCGGCGCTCTTCTACCCGCCGGCGGCGCTGCTCGCGGTCGGCGTGCTGTTCCTCTCCGGGCTGCGCCCGCTCGACCGGCGGCGGATCGGCTTCGCGCTGCTGGCGGGCGCGCTCGCCGCGGCGGCCGTGCTGATCCCGGAGGCGATCGACGGCGGCGCGCCGCGCGTGTTCACGGCGGCGCAGGCGCGCGCGTACCCCGAGTTCGGCGCGCACGGCGGGCTGCACTTCTTCGTCGTCGTCGCCGCTCGACTACCTGCGCCAGAACCGCAGCGGGTTCGACCTCCGCGCGCCGGGGAGCATCCTCTTCCTGGCGGCGCTCGCGCTGCTGCTCGCGCGGCCGGGCAACGCGCGCCGGCTGCGCGCCGAGGTGTGGGCGATGCCGGTCGCGTCGCTGCTCTGCTTCGCCGCCGCGCAGGCGGTGCTGTTCCGGCTCTACCTGCCGCACCGCTACACGTATCCGCTGATCCCGTTCTTCGCGATCGCCGCCGCGGTGCTGCTGCGGCCGACGTGGGACGCGCTCGCCGCGCGCGCCGGCGCGGTCGTGCGTGCCGCCGCGGTCTGCGCTCCGCTGCTGCTCGCCCTCGTCGCGCTCACCGTCTTCCCGCTCGGGCCGCGCGAGGCGCTCGCCGCGCTCGACTCGCCCGCGCTGCTCGCGGTCGCGGTCGCCGGCGTGGCCGCGGCGGCCGTGGCCGGCGCGCGCCGGAGCGCCGCGCTCGGGGCCGTGCTGACCGGCGTCGTGCTCGTCGCGGTGATCCTCGCCGGCTCGGACCGGCTCGTGCGCGGCTCGCGCTGCCCGACGCCGCCGGTCGTCGAGTACCTCGGCACGCTTGCCGGAGGACGCGGTGATCGCCGGCGATCCCGGCGACCTGAAGTGCCTGCCGGCGACCGCGAAGCGCGCGGTCGTCATCTCGACCCAGCTCGCGCCCGCCTACGAGGTCGGGTACTTCCTGCGCGGCCGGCAGCGGATGTTCGCGGACCTGCGCGCCGTGTACGGGCCGTCGCGTGCCGCGATCGGGGCGCTGCGCGACCGCTACGGCGCGACGGCGCTGTGGGTCCGCCGCGGGCAGACCGCGAGCGGGAAGCGCTGGCCGGCGGGCGGCCGCCGGCCCTACGGCCCGTTCGTGCAGGGCCTGCTGCGCCAGGGGACGCCCGCCTCGCTCGCGCTGCCGGCGTCGTGCCTGCGCTTCCGGCGCGGCGCCGACGAGGTCTACGACATCGCCTGCGTGCAACGAGCGGGCGACTCGTGACCATCCTGTTGCGGGTCACGGCCTGGCAACAGTCGTGAACGACGCCGCGTCGAGGATCCGCCGCGATGCCCCGGATCAGCGTGGTCGTGCCCGTGTACGACGTCGAGGCCTACCTGGCCGCCTGCCTGCAGTCGATCGCCCGCCAGAGCGAGCGCGACCTCGAGGTGATCGTGGTCGACGACGGCTCGTCCGACGCGAGCCGCGCGATCGCCGAGCGGTTCGCCGAGCGCGACCCGCGCTTCCGCGTCGTCGCGCAGCCCAACGGCGGGCTCGGGAGCGCGCGCAACACCGGCGTCGCCCACGCCGGCGGCGAGTTCCTCGCGTTCGTCGACGGCGACGACGTCGTGGCCGACGACGCGTACCGCCGGCTGCTCGGGTCGCTGGACCGCACCGGATCCGACCTCGCCACCGGCAACGTGCAGCGGCTCACGCGCCAGGGGACGTCGCAGGCGCAGTTCCTCGCCCGCACGTTCGCCCGCAGCCGCGAGCGCACCCACGTGACCCGGATGCGCTCGCTCCTGGCCGACCGCACGGCCTGGAACAAGCTGTACCGGCGCTCGTTCTGGGACGCGCACGGGTTCCGCTTCCCCGAGGGCGTGGTCCACGAGGACATCCCGGTGACGCTGCCCGCGCACCTCGCGGCCGACCGCGTCGACGTGCTCGCCGCGCCCGTCTACCAGTGGCGGCTGCGCGAGGACGGCGCGCGCGTCGATCACCCAGCGGCGGCTCGAGTGGGAGGTGCTGCGCGACCGGCTCGACGCCGTCGACGCGGTCACGGAGCACTTCCGCGTCCACGGGACCGCCACGCTCTCGCACTGGTACGCCCGCAGCGTCGTCGCCGACGACCTGCGGCTGCACCTCAACCTGCTCGACGAGGCCGACGAGGCCTACCGCGCGCTGTTCTTCACGCGCGTCAACGCGCTGCTCGACCGCGCGTCGCCGCGGATCTTCGCGGCGCTGCCCGCGATCGACCGGGTCAAGTGGCGGCTGGTCCGGCTCGGCCTGCGCGACGAGCTGGTGGCGCTCCTGCGGTCCGAGAAGGCCGGCGCCGCCGCGGCCCCCGTGCGGCGCCGCGGCCGCTACCGCGCCGCCTACCCCGCGCCCGCGAGCGTGCCCGGCGTCGGCGTTCCGGCTGGGCCGGCGCGACGAGGACCTCGCGCTGACCGCGTCGCTCGACGGGCTCCGGCACGACGCCGGCATGGTGCAGCTGCTCGGCCACGCCTACGTCAACGCGCTCGGCGCGCCCGACGCCGGAGGCGCAGGAGCTCGCGATCGTCGCGCTCCCGCCCGGCGGGCTGCGCGCGGCGCGGCTGCGGCTCGCCGCGCGGCGGCTGCCGACCGCCCCGATGCGCCGCGGCGACCTCGGCCCGGCGCGCGCCTGGGCCGGGTTCGAGGCGCGGCTCGACCCGGCGGCCCTCTCGGCCGGCCGCTGGGACCTCTTCGCGGCGGCGCGCGCGGGTGGCCTGCGGCGCCGCCGCGGACGCTTCGCGCTGGCCTCGCCGGCGCTGATCGGCGCGCTCGACCTCGGCACCGAGGACGGCCCGGCGATCCGGCTGCTCGTCACCGCCGAGGGCGCGCTGCGCGTCCACGTGGACGAGCAGTGGGCGCGGCTCGGATCGCGGCGGCTGCGCGACGGCGTGCTCGAGCTGGAGGGCGCCTGGCGCGGGGCGGCGCCCGCGCGCGAGCTGCGGCTGCGGCGCCGGAGCGACGGGCTGGCGCGCGCCTATCCCGCCGACGGTCGCGGACGGCACGTTCAGCGCGGCGGTGCCGCTGGCCGCGCTGCGCGAGGCGCCGCCGTCGCTCGAGGCGATCGCCACCGGCACGCCGGGCGCGCACGAGCGCTGGGACGTCGCGCTGGGCGGGCTGGCGCTGCGGCTGCCGGAGCCGCTCGGCGGCATCGAGTGGACCAGCGGCGGCCACGACGTCACGCTCGCCCGCACGCGATCGGGCGACGCCGCGCTCGAGCTGCGCGCCGTCGCGGCCCGCGTCGCCGTCGCCGCCCCGGCGCCGGCGGCGCCGCTCAGCGCGCCGCGCTGAGCGCCCGCGTGCCCGCCGCCCGGGCGGGCAGCCAGTCCGCGCGGACGTGCTCGACCACCTCGGCCCCGTGCGGCGCGACGATCTCGACCACGCCGGGCGGCGGCGCGCCGTCCCCCGCGAGCGCGTGGAAGACGGCCCACTCGCGGGCCTTGCGCCGCGTCCGCGCCGACCCGTCGAAGTCCGTGTGCGACCAGTGGCCGAACTCGTCCGCGTCGAGGTGCTTGAGCTCGACGCAGCCCCAGTCGGGCAGCGTGAGCGCGGCGACGTCGGCGCCCCACAGCGGGAGCTCCCAGTCCAGCGCCTTGGCGAAGCTGAACCCGGGCCGGTTCGGCCACGCCCACGGCTCGCAGTTGCGCAGGCCGGTGTCGAGGAACGCGCGGTCCGGCCCGACGTAGAGCGGCAGCCGCGGCACCTTCAGCACCGCGTCCGCGGCCTCGAGCTGCCAGGCGAGGTCGCCCAGCAGCCCGGCGGCCGCGTCGGTGAGGACCATGTCCGCGTCCCACTTGAGCGCGTAGGACGTGCGCACGTGGGCGAAGGACCAGTTGTAGAAGTAGGCGAGGCTGTGGACCGACGCCGCCGCCGTCGCGAGGTGGTCGCCGCCGCAGCGGGCGACGGCGAACGGGTACTCGTGCACCTCCAGGCGCTCGCCGAGCCCGAGCCCGGCCGCGACGTCGCGCGCGACCGCCGCGGTGCCGTCGGTCGACCCGTTGTCGATCAGGACCACGCGCTCGACCGCGCGCAGCAGCGGCGGCAGCGAGTGCGGCAGCGTGCGCGCCTCGTCGCGCGCGCGCAGCACGGCGGTGAACCCGGGCGCGAGCGCGCCGTCCGCCCAGCCCCAGCGGACGTTGAAGTCGGTCTCGCCCTCGAGGTTGGTGAGGGTGGGCGAGCGCGCGTGCCCGACCTGCCGCGCGCTCGCCGTCTCGAGCCGCGTCTCGGCGGCCTGCGCGCGCCGCACGCGCCGCTGCGCGACCCGGTGGAGCTGCCCGAGCCGCTCGCGGTCGCCGATCGCGATCCGCAGGACCGGCAGCAGCGGCGCCACCTCCGCCGCCCACGCGCGCGAGATCGGCCGGGCCGGCGGCGGGCGGCGCGTAGCCGTAGGCGGCGAAGTCGACCGCGTGGCGCTCGGCGAGCACCTCGAGCGACGGCGGGTCGTAGACGCCGGGCGGGAGCGGCAGCGGCGACTCGTTCTCGTGCCGGGCGGGACCCTGCGGCCCGGGCGCGTGGGCGTGCAGCAGCGCGAGCGTCTCCGCGAGCCGCTCGACGCGCCCGACGTGGTCGAGCGGGAGCTGGGCGACGAGCGCGTGCTGGACCGCCCAGTGGACGTCCTCGCCCGCGCCGCCGCCGAGCGCGGCGACGAAGCGGCGGAAGTCGGCCACGACCGCTTCCGGCTCCTCGGGCATGCGCGGGAACCACGGCGCCTCGCCGAACCGCTCGACGAACCGCGGCTCGCGCAGCAGCAGCTTCGACTGCCAGCCCGACCACAGCCGCGTGGCCGGGTCGCGGACGAGCGAGAACCGCAGCCAGCCGGGCGCGGAGAGGATCCGCGCGCGCTCGGCCTCGTCGTAGGCGGCGAACCGGTGCTCGGGGCGCCAGAGGCTCATGTCGTGCACGGTCAGCGCGGGGGAGACCTCCGGCATGGCCGAGCGGTCGAACGCGTCGAGCGGCAGCCCCGCCAGCTCGGCCAGGCGCCACAGGACCGTCGTGCAGCCGGCCTTCGGGACCGGCACGAACAGCACCCGCTGCTCGGGCAGGACGACGGTGCGCTGGATCACGTGGCGCGCGAACGGCGGCTCCATCGGGGCGAGTCTGGCCGCCGGGAGCGGGGGAGTCGTGAAGATCGCGTGGCCGCGCCGGGCGGGCGGCCGGATCCTGGGCTACCGTGCCGCGCGTCGTGACCCGCTCGCTCGTCCTCGTCGCCGGCTCCGGCCGCAGCGGCACCAGCCTGTTCAGCGGCATCCTCCAGCGGCTCGGCTGCCACGTGCCGCAGCCCGAGGTCCCCGCCGACGCGACCAATCCGCGCGGCTTCGCCGAGTCGCAGTGGGTGGTCGACTTCCACACGCGGCTGCTGCGGAGCGCCCGCGTCCAGGTCTCCGACGCCCGGCCCGCGGCGTGGGCGCTGACCGCCGAGGCCGGGCTCGACGACGCCGTCCGCGACGAGCTGCGGCGCTGGCTCGCGGGCCAGTTCGGCGTCGCGCCCGCGCTGATCGTCAAGGACCCGCGGCTGTCGTGGTATCCTGCCGCTCTGGCGCAGCTGCGCGGAGGAGCTCGGCGTCGCCCCGCGCTTCGTGACGATGCTGCGCCACCCGGCGGCGGTGATCGACTCCAAGCAGCGCTGGTACGGCGACTGGCAGGGCGACGTCGGCCGCGCCGCCGGCTGGATCCAGCAGATGCTGTTCACCGAGCGCGCGACGCGCCGCGCCCCGCGGGCGTTCGTCCGCTACGAGGACCTGCTCGACGACTGGACGCGCGCCGTCGCCGGCGTCGGCGACCGGCTCGACCTCGACGTCGTCCGCGACGCTCCCGCGACCGCGATGCGCGAGGTCCACGGGTTCGTCGACCGCGGGCTCAGCCGCTCGCGCCCCGACTGGGGCGACCTCGCGCTGCCGGCCGCGCTGCGCGAGCAGGCCGACGCGGTCTGGGAGGCCGTCGACGGGCTCGCCGACGGCGAGGACCCGGAGGCGACCGAGCGGCTCGACGAGCTGCGCGGCGCGTACGTCGCCCTCTACGCGGAGGCCGAGGCGATCGCGCAGTCCTCGATCGCCGCCGCGGGCCGCGGGCGCGCTCCCGCGCCGGCCACGCGCGTGCCCGCGCCGACGCTGCGGCTGGTCCGCCGCGTCCCGCGCCGCTACCGCCACAGCGTGCCGCTGGAGTGGCGGCTGCGCATCGCCCGCGCCCTGGCGCGGAGCACCTGAAAGCGGACCGACGCGGGGTCGTACGACCGGGCGTCATGGCGCGTACGCGCGCTCCCGGAAAACGTTTGCGCAAGGGGTACACGGTGCTAGCGTCGCCGCCGCCGGCGCCCCACGCGCCGGCTCAGCCTGCCGGCCGCTGACCATCCGAAGAAGGAGTCAGAACGGCGTGAGACGCATGCGATTCGCGTGCGCCGTCGCCGGGGCGTGCTTCGCCCTGGGCATCGGCGGTTCCAGCGCGGCAGGGGCGTACAACCCGATCGTCCCCACGGAGGCGGGGCGCACCATCACCCTGGACGGGAAGCATCTGACCATCGACGAGGTGGTGGCCATCGCGCGGTACGGCGCGAAGGTCAAGCTGGCACCGGCGGCGCGCAAGCGCTCCAACGACGCCTACGAGCTGCTGCTCCAGGGCGCCCGGCAGGGACTGCCGATCTACTGGTTCAACCGCGCGCCGGGCTCCGGCCGCGAGACGGTGATCTTCGAGGGCGACCCGCTCTCGCCGGAGAACAAGCAGCTGCTGCTGACGCGGCAGCTCGCGACGTTCAAGCGCGGCGCCCAGTCGGGCATCGGGCCGGAGGTCTCCGACGAGGAGATCACCCGGGCGATGATGGCCGTGCGGGCGAACACGATGGTCTACGAGGCGGCGTCGCCGCAGCTCACCCAGATGCTGCTCGACCTGCTCAACCAGTGGATCTCGCCGGTCGTGCAGTCGCGCGGCTCGCCGGGTGAGGGCGACCTCCCCCAGATGAGCAACGTCGGCGCGACGATGGTCGGCGCCGGCCAGGCCTACTACCACGGGCAGAAGATGCCCGCGGCGCAGGCGCTGGCGACGGCCGGGCTGGCGCCGCTCGCGCCGTTCGCGGCCGACGACGCGGCGCTGACGAGCACGAACGCCTACTCGGCGGGGCAGGCGGCGCTGCTCGTCGCGGACTCGAAGCGGATGCTCGACTGGTCCGACCTCACGTTCTCGATGAGCATGCTCGGCCTGAACTCCAGCGTGACGCCGCTGACCGCGGTGCCGCAGGAGGCGCGCCCGTTCCCGTTCCAGAACTGGCAGGCGAAGCGGCTGCTGGGGCTGATCCGGGGCAGCTACCTGTTCGACCTCGAGCCGGACGGCAAGCGGATCATCCAGGACCCGCTGAGCTTCCGCGACTACAACCAGCGCAACGGCGCGGCGTGGCAGGCGTGGACCCAGCTCAAGCGCGACATGCTGATCCAGATCAACTCGTCGGACCACAACCCGGCGGTCGTGCCGGGCGCGAAGCCGAGCGACTCATGGGAGCTCAACACCCCGTGGATCAAGCAGTACTACGTCAACAGCGGCGGGAAGAAGGGGTTCATCATGTCGAACTCCAACTTCGTCGCGATGCCGTGGGCGAACGACATGGAGGCGTTCGTGATCGCGCTCGCGCAGACGATCGCGGGGTCCGTGCAGCGCGACATGCGCTTCCCGGACACGTTCTTCACGGTCGTCGCGCCGTCGGACGTGCTCTCGGCGGACGTGCTGTCGAAGGCGGCGCCGCAGGCGCAGAGCTACACGATCTCCGACCTCATGGCCGAGGTCCAGGAGCTCGCGAACCCGATCCCGGCCCAGGGCAACGCGCTGGTCCGCAACGTGGAGGACATGGAGAACTTCACCCGCCAGAAGGTGGCGCGGGCGAGGCTCGCCGTCGACAACGCGTTCCGGCTGGTGGCGCAGGAGGCGCTGTCGGCGACGTACTGGATGAACGTGCGGGCGGCCCAGCGGCCGTCGCGCAGCTTCGGCGCGGCGCCGGCCGCGGCCTGGAACGCGCTGCGCGCGGTCATCCCGTGGCAGGCCGACAGCCGGCCGGACGCGCCGGCGGGTGACCTCGCCTACGCGTTCATGGTCGCCAACCCGGCGAGCCTGTTCATGGGCGGCGACACCGAGCCGTCGGGCGCGGTGAAGTCGGCGACGACGCGGATGCTCAAGCAGGTGAAGCTGCGGCGCGCGATCCTGCGCAGGCAGGTGGCGCGCGGCTGAGGCGGTGGGCCGGCGGCCCGGGTGCGTCCCGGGCCGCCGGCCGCCACCGTGCAGTTCGCTAGCCGGCGGCCGCGCTGTAGCGCTCGCCGACCTTGCCCCAGTCGACGACGTTCCACCACGCGTCGATGTAGTCGGGGCGCTTGTTCTGGTACTTGAGGTAGTACGCGTGCTCCCAGACGTCGACGCCGAGCAGCGGCGTCTGCCCGTCGGCGAGCGGCGTGTCCTGGTTCGGCGTGCCGACGACGGCGAGCCCGCTGCCGTCGTGCACGAGCCACGACCAGCCGGAGCCGAACTGGTTGACGCCCGTCTCCTTGAGCTTCGTCTTGAAGTCGTCGAACGAGCCGAAGGCACTGTCGATCGCCTCCGCGAGCGCGCCGGACGGGGCGCCGCCGCCGTCCGGGCTCATCGACTCCCAGAACAGCGAGTGGTTGTAGTGGCCGCCGCCGTTGTTGCGGACGGCGCCGCGCTTGTCCTCCGGGACCTGCGAGAGGTCGGCGAGGATCTCCTCGATCGGCGTGCCGTCGAGCGGCGTGCCCTCGAGCGCGGCGTTCGCCTTGTCCACGTACGCCTGATGGTGCTTGTCGTGATGGAAGCGCATCGTGTCCGCGTCGATGTGCGGCTCGAGCGCCTCGTAGGCGTAGGGGAGCGGCGGGACTTCGTAGGCCATGGCGAGTCTCCTCGGATCGGGTGCAGGGGTTCTATCACCGCATCCCCGCCGGGCCGCTCCCCTACGCGTGCCGTGCGCTACTACGCACGGTCGGCTTCCGGATAGCCTGCGCGCGCTACGACGGCATGTCGTGCCCCCCGCACGGCGACATTCCCCAGGAGGAGGTCCGCAGGTGAAGGCAGTTCGAAGGCTGGCCCTGGTCGCAGGGCTCGCGGCGACGGCGGCGCTCGGGTTCAGCGCGCCCGCGAGCGCGCAGACGACGTGCACGGCCAGCTTCCACGTGCTCCACAACGATCACATCGGCCGGCTCTCGGTCCCGGCCGGGCTCTACCAGCTCTCGACCCGGAACCTGACCTGCGCGCAGGCCTCGCGCCTGTTCACGCAGTTCCTGGACGACTTCAACGGCGTGCTCCCCGCTCCGTGGCGCTACAGCGTCCAGGGCCCCGGGCGCGGGACGTTCAGCGCGACGCGCGGGCGCTCGTTCAGCACCCTCCGGACCGGCGCGGCCACCGACGCGGCGACGCCCGGCTCGGCGACGCCAGGGCGGCGGCAGCCACGGCGACCTCCTCTGCCCGGGCACGTTCGAGGTCGAGAACGACGACCGCGTCGGCAACCTCCGGATCCCCGCCGGCGAGTACCAGATCACCCTGCTGGGCGGGAACCTCACCTGCGCCACGGCCGAGCGCTACTTCGGCATCTTCCTCGACCGGCCGACGGGCAACCTCCCGCGCAAGTGGACCGTGCTCCCGATGCTGGCCGAGTTCTTCAAGCAGTCCTCGCACCACGGCTTCCGCATCAAGGAGGTCGTCTAGCGATTGTGCGAAGGTCCCGGTCGATGCGGACCGGGACCTTCACCCGCGCGCTCGCGGGCGCGGCGCTGATCGGCGCCGTGCTCGCCGCGCCGGCGGCCGCGCAGGAGCCCGGCCCCACGATCGTCTGGGGCGGCGACACGACGCTCGGCTCGTCCTACGGCCGGCCGCCCGACCGCGGCTGGCCGCAGCTCGCGCCGGTCGCGTCCGTCCTGCGCGGCGCGGACTTCGCCGCGCTCAACCTCGAGGGGACGTTCGGCTCGGGCGGCGCGTCGAAGTGCGGCAGCGGGTCGTCGAACTGCTACGCGTTCCAGGCGCCGGCGGCGAACGCGCCGACGCTCGCCCGCGCCGGCGTCGACGTCGTCAACCAGGCGAACAACCACGCCTACGACTTCGGGCCGGCCGGCTACGCGATGACCCGGTCGGCGCTGCGCGGCGCCAAGGTCGCCTACAGCGGCGCGCCGGGCGAGGTCACGGTCGTCGAGCGCGGCGGCTCCAAGGTCGCGTTCGTCGGCTTCTCCACCTACCGCTGGAGCGCGCCGATGAGCTCCGACGCCGCGGTCCGCTCGCTCGTGCGCGCGGCGGCGCGGCGCGCGCCCGTGGTGGTGGCGATGTTCCACGCCGGCGCCGAGGGGGCCGACAAGACGCGCGTCCCCGGCGGGCGCGAGCACGCGTTCGGGGAGGACCGCGGCGACAGCCGCCACTTCGCGCGCGCGGCGATCGACGCGGGCGCCGACCTCGTCGTCGGCTCCGGCCCGCACGTCGTGCGCGGGCTCGAGCTCTACCGCGGCCGCCTGATCGCCTACTCGCTCGGCAACCTCACCGGCTATCGCAACTTCAGCACCGCGGGCCTGAGCGGCCTCAGCGGGCTGCTGCACCGTGACGCTCGACGCCGACGGCACCGCGGCCACGTTCGCGATCACGCTCGCTGCGGCTCGACGGGGCCGGGATCCCGCACGCCGACCGCGGGCGCGCGACCGAGAAGCTGATGCGGCGGCTCTCGCCGCTCGACTTCGGCCGCCGCGACCCGTTCCGCCTGTTCGTCGGGGAGGTCGTGCCCCCGCCGGTGGCCGCCCTCCCCGGCGGCTAGGCTCTGCCCGCGCATGACACGGCTCTCCCAGTACCTGCTCCCGACCGAGAAGCAGCCGCCCGCCGACGCGGAGGCGCTCTCGCACAAGCTGCTCGTCCGCGCGGGCATGATCCGCCAGCTCGGCGCCGGGCTGTGGACGTGGATGCCGGCGGGCTGGCGCGTGCACCAGCGCGTCGTGCAGATCATCCGCGAGGAGATGAACGCGATCGGCGGGCTGGAGATGCTGATGCCGGTCCTGCACCCGGCCGAGCTGTGGCAGCGCACCGGCCGCTACGCGATCCCGGAGCTGCTCAAGCTGCAGGACCGCCGCGGCGCCGAGCTCGTGCTGGCGATGACGCACGAGGAGAACGTCACGTTCCACATGGCGTCGATCGTGCGCTCCTACCGCGACCTGCCGCAGATCCTCTACCACTTCCAGACGAAGGAGCGCGACGAGCCGCGCCCGCGCGCGGCGGTGCTGCGGACGCGCGAGTTCATCATGAAGGACGCCTACACCTTCGACCGCGACGCCGAGGGCCTGGAGGTGGGCTACGCGAAGCACATCCGCGCCTACGACCGGATCTTCGAGCGCTCGGGCCTGGACTGGTACCGGGTCGAGTCCGACGTCGGGATGATGGGCGGGACCGGCGCGCACGAGTACATGGCGCCCTGCGCCGCGGGCGAGGACGCGGTCGCGCTCGCGCCCGGCTACGCCGCCAACGTCGAGATCGCGAGCGCCGACGCCCAGCCGGTCGAGCTGCCCGCCGGGGTGCCCGAGCCGGTGCTCGAGCAGACGCCGGGCCTGATCACCGTGGCGGCGGTCGCGGGCGCGCTCGGCGTCCCCGCGGGCGCGCTGCTCAAGGCGTTCCCGGTGATCGTGGGGGAGGACGAGCTGCGGCTCGTCATGGTCCGCGGCGACCACCGCGTGGCCGAGACCAAGCTGCGCAACGCGATCGGCGCCCCGGTGCGGCCCGCGCGGCCCGAGGAGTTCGAGGCGCGGATCGGCCCGGCGGGCTACATCGGCCCGGTCGGCACGGACGTGCCGATCCTGCTCGACGCCGGCGTGGCGCCGGGCGCCTACGTCACCGGGGCGAACCGTCCCGACGCGCACCTGCGCGGCGTCGAGCCGGGCCGCGACTTCAGGTTCGAGTCCGTCGACGTCCGCGCCGTCGAGGCGGGGGACACCGTCGGCGGCGCCGCGATCCGGATCGAGCCCGCGATCGAGGTCGGCAACATCTTCAAGCTCGGCACGCGCTACTCGGACGCGCTCGGCGCCACCTACCTCGACGAGGCGGGCAAGGAGCGGGCGATCTGGATGGGCTCGTACGGCCTCGGCCCGGCGCGGATCGCCGCGGCCGCGGTCGAGCAGTTCGGCGACGAGCACGGGATCAGCTGGCCGCGCTCGCTGGCGCCGTTCGACATCGAGCTCGTCGGGCTCGGCAAGGAGGGCACCGACGAGCGCGCGCTCGCCGAGCGGCTCTACGAGGAGCTGCAGGCGACCGGGCTCGACATCGTCTACGACGACCGCGACGCCGGCCCGGGCACCAAGTTCGCCGACGCGGAGCTGCTCGGCGTCCCGCTGCGGCTCACCGTCGGCCGGCGGACGCTCGAGGCCGGTGAGATCGAGGCGCAGGTCCGGCGCGGCCGCGAGCAGCGTTCCGTGCCGCTGGAGGGCGCGGCGGAGGCGGCGGCGGACCTGTGGCGCGACCTCCCGTAGAGCCGCCCCGGAGGAAGCTCACCTTCCGCAGGCTGTCCGGGCTCGACCGCTCCGGCCCGCCGCCCGCGCAGACGCGGGCGGGCGAGCCGCTGCACCCGTGGACGATCCCGAACGCGATCGGCTACGTCCGGCTCGCGCTGATCCCGGTCTTCCTCGTGCTGGCCTTCGGCTCGGAGAGCGGGACCGACGCGCTGCCCGCGATCCTCTTCGCCGTCATCGGGTGGAGCGACTACCTCGACGGCATCACCGCGCGCGTGACCGGCCAGTACTCGCGCCTGGGCGCGCTGCTCGATCCGCTCGTCGACCGGCTGCTCGTGCTGTCCGGGGTGGTCGTCTGCTGGCACTTCGAGCTGCTGCCGCGCTGGGCGCTCGCCCTGCTGGCGCTGCGCGAGGTGCTGATGCTGGTCCTCGTCCGCGCGGCGATGGTGAAGCACGTCGACCTGCCGGTGAACTGGCTCGGCCGCGCCGGCGTGTTCCCGGTCTTCGGCGCGCTGTTCTTCGGCCTGTGCGGCGTCGACTGGCTCGCGCAGGCGCTGCTGTACGTCGGTCTGGTCCTGATCTACGGATCGCTCGCGCAGTACGTCAGGGACGGCCTGCGGCAGTATCGTGCGCGGCAGGGGTGAGCGGCGCGATGCACAACCCTCATCCTCAGCTTGAGGATCGCTATGCTCCCAGCTCTATGACCCAGGAGAGGACCGCCAGCACATGATGGACACCTTCCCCGACCTCGGATCCCTGTCCGATCAGGAGCTCAAGGATCTGATCCAGCAGCTGACGGACGAGGAGCAGGAGGTCTCGTACCGCCGGCGGATCCTCCACGGCAAGATCGACATCCTGCGCGCCGAGCTCGTGAACCGGCTGCGCAAGAAGCACGAGGGTGGCGAGGACGTGATCTCCGGCGCCGACGTGCAGCGGCTGACGGACATCCTGGCGGGCCGGGCGTCGGGCGGCGACGAGTCGTAGCGCCATCGCGATGGCGCGCCATTGTCCGGAGTGCGGGTTCGTCGTCGCGGAGGGGGCCAACTACTGCCCCAAGTGCGGCGCCTATCAGGCCGCGGAGGCCGAGGCCTCCGATGACGTCACCACGGCCACGTACGTGATCGACGAGTCGACCGGCGAGCTCCGCCCGGTCGACGTCGGCGACGTCGCGGCCGAGGCGGGCGCCCTGGTCATCCGCTCGGGCGGCGGGCGCGTCGGGCAGTCGTTCCCGCTCAGCGGCGAGCAGCTCTCGATCGGGCGGTCGCCCGAGGCGGAGGTGTTCCTCGACGACGTCACCGTCTCGCGCGACCACGCGACGCTCGTGCGCCGCGGCGGCGCCTGGTGGCTCGACGACTCGGGCTCGCTCAACGGCACCTACGTGAACCGGCGCCGGATCGACTCGCACAAGCTCGAGGACGGCGACGAGCTGCAGATCGGCAAGTACAAGCTGACGTACCTCGCGCGGTGACCGAGCCCGAAGCCGAACCGGTCGCGCCCGAGGAGGGGCCGGCAGCTCCTCCTCAGCCGGCGGCCGGTGGCAAGTCGCTGACGATCGGCGCGGTCTGCAAGCAGCTGGCGCAGGAGTTCCCCGACATCTCGATCTCCAAGATCCGCTACCTCGAGGACCAGAAGCTGCTGGCCCCGCGGCGGACGGCCGGCGGCTACCGGCTCTACTCGGCGAACGACGTGACGCGGCTGCGGACGATCCTGCGGCTGCAGCGCGACGAGTTCCTGCCGCTGCGGGTGATCCGCCAGGAGCTCGCGGCGGGGCGGACCGAGCCCGAGACCGCGGCGGCGGAGAGCGGCGTGGCCCCCGCGGCCGACGCGCGCCCCGGCGCAGCGCTCCGCCGGCTCACGTTCTCGATCGCGCAGCGCGGCTCGCTCTACTCGCTCGAGGACGTGGTCGAGGACACGGGCGCCGACCCGCGGCTGATCGCGGAGCTCGAGGACTACCAGATCATCCGCGGCGATCCGCGCAGCGGGACGAAGTACTACGACGAGACCGAGCGCGAGATCGTCCGCGCGGTCTCCGAGCTGGCGCGCTACGGCGTCGCGGGGCGCAACCTGCGCGTGTTCAAGACGTCCGCGGAGCGCGAGTCGGCGCTGCTCCAGCAGATCCTCGCCCCGGGCCTGCGCTCGCGCAATCCCGAGCGGCGCAAGGAGGCCGTCGAGGCGCTCGAGAACCTCGCCGCGGTGGCGTCGCACCTGAAGCACCTGCTGCTCGTGCGGGACCTGCGGCGGATCGCGCGGTGACGCGGCCGGCCGACCTGCGGTCGCTGATCCGCGACATCCCCGACTTCCCCAAGCCGGGGATCGTGTTCAAGGACATCACGCCGCTGCTGCTCGACCCGCACGCGGTCGACACCGCGGTCGAGGGGATCGCGGAGTGGGCCGGCCCGCGCGGCGTCGACTTCGTCGTGGCCGCCGAGGCGCGCGGCTTCATCCTCGGCGCGGCGATCGCGCGCGAGCTCGGCGCGGGCTTCGTCCCGGCCCGCAAGCCGGGCAAGCTCCCGGCCGAGGTCGTGACCGCGGAGTACATCCTCGAATACGGGATCGACGCGCTCGAGATGCACGCGGACGCGCTCGCCCATGGGGCGCGGGTGCTGATCCACGACGATCTGCTGGCCACCGGTGGGACGGCGCGCGCACTGGCCGAGCTGGTGGAGCGGCTCGGCGCGACCGTCGTCGGCTGCGCGTTCCTCGTCGAGCTGGGCTTCCTGGACGGGCGCCGGCGGCTCGAGGGGTTCGACGTCCACGCGCTCGTCACCTACGACGGCGACTAGGGCTCGACCGCGCGGGCCATCCCGGCGAGCGCGTCGTCGAGCTGGCGCCGCGCCGCCCGCCGGAGCATGAGGCTGCCGAACCGCGCCCAGCCGCGCGGCTGCTGGCGCAGGCTGAGGTGCAGCGTGGCGCCGTCGAGCCGGGCCTCGACGACCGAGGCCGTGAGCAGGCGCTCGAACGGCGAGCCGGCGACCTGGAGCGACCAGCGCCGGAGCACGGGCGGCTCGGAGGCCTCCAGCCGCTGGTCGGCCCGGACCGCCCGGCCGCCCTCCTTGCCGAGGACCATCGTCCAGCCGTCGTCGGTGACGCCCTCGACCCGCCGGGTCATCGGCCACCAGCGCGGCAGCGCGTACGGGTCGGCGAGGACGCGCCAGATCGCGTCGGGCGGCGCCTCGATCGCCCGCGAGCGCGCGACCCGCACGGCGCGCCGCTAGCGCCCGCTCGGGAGCTTGCCGCTCAGCACGACGTCCGTGGGCCGCTTCGCGCTCGCGTCGGACTCGCGCGAGACGACGACGTTGGCGTAGGTCGCGTAGAGCTTCGGGAAGGCGCTCAGGTCCTTCTCGCCGGGTCCCTGGATGCCGAGCTTGCCGTCCTTGCCGACCGGATCGGTGAAGCCGAGCCGGCGCGCCTTGTCCCCGGGGCCGGTGAGCCAGACGGCGTACGAGTCGCTCGCGCCGCTCGCGGGCAGCTGCTCGCCCTGGATCGCGAACAGGAGCTGCTCGCCCTGGAGGTAGACGGTCATCGTGCCGGTGGGCTTGCCGCCGCGCGGGGCGGTCAGCTCGATCTCGTCGGCGACCTGCGCCTGCGCGGTCGGCGTCGGGGTCGGCGTCGCGGTGGCGGCGGGCGCGGCGGTCTGCTCGTCGCCGGGGTCGTCGCCGCCGCCCCGGAGGACGAGGAACAGCACCACGGCCACGACCGCGAGGACGCCGAGGATCAGCAGCGCGCCGCCGAGCCGCGAGGAGGTCGGCGGGGCGTCGTCGCCGGCGGCGGGCTCGTCGCGCACGGGGCGCGGGCGCGGTGCGGGCGGTTCGCCGGGCCCGGTGGCGGCCGCGGGCGTCCCGTCCTCGGTGTCGGCCTGGGGCGGGGCGGCCACGCTGTCCGCCGCCGGCTCCTCCGACGGGTCGTCCTGCCGTCCTCCGGCCCTCCGCCTGCGTCTCTCTCTTTTGGCTCGCCCGCGGTTCCTCCGCGCGCCCGCCGGCGGTCTCCGGCGCTTCTCCTGCACCTCGGGTGCGGCTCCGCCGGCCGCTCCTCCTGCACCTCCGGCTGCGGCTCCTCCGGGGCGTCCGGAGGCCGCCGCCGGGGATCTCCGGCAGCCCGGCGGGCGCGACGTCGGCGAGCGAATCCGCGACGCCGGCCGCCCAGCCGCGCAGCGGCGCGGACTCCGCGAGCAGCCCGCGGGTCGCCGTCGGCGTCGCGGTCGCCCTGCTGGCCGAGCAGGTAGTCGGCGAGCGGGCGCGGTGATCTCGCCCGGCAGCCCGTTGCCCGGCGCGAGCGCGTCGAGCCCGGCGTGCGCGCGCGACCGCACGGCGGCGACGGGGAGGCCGAGCAGCTGCGCGATGTCGTCGTAGCTGCGCCCCTGCTGGAGGATCAGCGTGACGACGGCGCGCTGGTCGGGCGCGAGCGGGTCCAACGGGCTCATGCGACCGCGCATTAAAGTGCGCCGACGTGAACGACGCGATAAAGCTGCCCTGGAAGCCCGACCGCGGCTTCGACGCCCTCTACGGGCTCACCGTCACCGCGATGTCCGACAGCGAGGTCGCCGCCGAGGTCCCGGTCCGCGACGAGCTGCTCCAGCCGGCCGGGCTCGTGCACGGCGGCGTGCTGGCCTCGATCGCGGAGTCGATCACCTCGCTGGCGACCTGGTTCGCCGTCGCGCCAGAGGGCCGCAGCGCCCAGGGGCTGTCGAACCAGACGAGCTTCCTGCGGCCGCTGCTCGGCGGCACGATCCACGCGACCGCGACGCGCCGGCACAAGGGCCGCACGACCTGGGTCTGGGAGGTCGAGATCAGCGACGACGAGCAGCGCCTGTGCGCGCTGGTGCGGATGACGATCGCCGTCCGCGACGCCGCCTGAGTGGTCCTGCCTGGACCGCGCGCATTGGCCCTGCCGCCGGGGCCAATCGCGGCGTAGCCTCCGCGGCATGACTCCCCACGCCGATCTCAAGGGGCCCGGCTACCGGGCCATGTCCGCGCTCTCCCGCGCCACCCACGACCTGCCGCTCGACCCGCTCCTGCGCGAGCTGATCCGCGTCCGCGCCTCGATGCTCAACGGCTGCGCGTACTGCGTCGACATGCACACGAAGGACGCCCGGGCGCAGGGCGAGACCGAGCAGCGGCTCTTCGCGGTCTCCACCTGGCACGAGGCGCCGTTCTTCTCGCCCGCCGAGCGCGCCGCCCTCGCGCTGACCGACGCCCTGACGCTGCTGCCCGGCAACCCGCTCCCCGACGACGTCGTCGCCGCGGCGGAGGCCGAGCTCGGCGCCGACGGCCTGGCGAGCGCGACCTGGGTCATCATCACGATCAACGCCTGGAACCGGGTCGCGATCGCGGGCCACGAGCAGGCCGGCGAGTACGAGCCCGAGGCGGCAGCGGCGTGAGCGCGGCGGCGCTGCGCGCGCTCCACGTCCCCGGCACGCCGCTGATCCTCCCCAACGCCTGGGACGCCGCGACGGCCCGCGCCGTCGCGGCGGCCGGGTTCCCCGCGGTGGCCACGACGAGCAGCGGCGTCGCCGAGTCGCTCGGCTACGAGGACGGGGAGGAGACCCCGGCGGACGAGATGCTCGCCGCGGTGCAGCGGATCGCGCGCGTCGTCGACGTCCCGGTCACCGCCGACCTCGAGGGCGGCTACGGCCTCGACCCGGCCGACCTCGCGCAGCGGACCGTCGCCGCCGGCGCGGCCGGCCTGAACTTCGAGGACACCGACCACGCGCGATCCACCGCGGCTGCACGACGTCGGCGCGCAGGCCGAGCGGATCGCCGCGCTCAAGGCGGCGCAGGACCTCGTGGTCAACGCCCGGATCGACGTCTTCCTGAACGGCGGCGCCGTCGCGGACGGCCTGGAGCGCGCGCGGGCCTACGCCGACGCGGGCGCCGACTGCGTCTACCCGATCGGCGATCACCGACGAGGCGACGATCGCCGCGTTCGTCGACCTCGGCACGCCCGTCAACGTCGTGCTCTCGCCGGCCGCGCCGCCGGTCGAGCGGCTGGCGGAGCTCGGCGTCGCCCGGATCAGCCTCGGCCACTTCCTCCACGCCGAGATGCTCGCCGCGCTGGACGAGCGCCTGGCCGGGCTCAGCCGCCGCGGTACGCGTTCGTGATCGGCATCCGCCGGTCGCGGCCGAACGCGCGCGGCGTGATCTTGATCCCCGGCGGCGCCTGGCGGCGCTTGTACTCGGCCCGGTCGACGAGCGCGAAGACCCGCTCGACCGCCTCGGACGGCAGCCCGGCGAGCTCGAGCTGGTCGCGGCCGGCGTCCTCCTCGACGTAGGCCTCGAGGATCGCGTCGAGCGTGTCGTAGTCGGGCAGCGAGTCCTCGTCCTTCTGGTCCGGCCGCAGCTCGGCGCTGGGCGGCCGGTCGACGATCGAGCGCGGCACCGGATGCTCCGCGTCGCGCGCGTCGCGGAAGTCGACGAGCCGGTAGACGAGCGTCTTGGGCACGTCCTTGATCACCGCGAAGCCGCCCGCCGAGTCGCCGTAGAGCGTCGAGTAGCCGACGGAGTTCTCCGACTTGTTGCCGGTCGTCACGACGAGCCAGCCGAACTTGTTCGAGAGCGCCATCAGCAGGTTGCCGCGGATCCGCGCCTGCAGGTTCTCCTCGGTGATGTCGGGCTCGCGCCCGGCGAACTGCTCGGCGAGCATCTCCTCGTAGACCGCCATCGCCGGCGCGATCGGCAGGTCGAAGCACTGGATCCCGAGGCTCGCGGCGAGCGCACGGGCGTCGCTCTGCGTGCCCTCGCTCGAGTAGCGCGACGGCATCACCACGGCGGTCACGCGGTCGGCGCCGAGCGCATCGGCCGCGATCAGCGCGACGAGCGTGGAGTCGATCCCGCCCGACAGGCCGAGGACGACGTGCTCGAAGCCGTTCTTGGCGCAGTAGTCGCGCAGCCCGAGGCAGAGCGCGGCGTAGACCTCGGCCTCCGGCTCGAGCAGCTCGGCGACGTCGCCGCCGAGCGTCGACCGACCCGTCGCGCGGCGTCCGCTCGATCGGCTCGAGCTGGCGCACGGCGGGGAGCGCGCGCCGCACCGGCGGGCGCAGCCGCGTGTCGCGCAGCCGCGCGGTCGCGGCGGCCTGGAGGTCGACCGTGCAGAGCGTCAGCGCCTCGGCGAACTGCGGCGCCCGCGCCAGCACCGTGCCCTCGTGGTCGATCACCACCGAGTGCCCGTCGAAGACCAGCTCGTCCTGCCCGCCGACGAGGTTGCAGAACGCGACGGCGGACAGGTTGTCGCGCGCCCGCTGGACGAGCATCGCCTCGCGCTGGCGGCCCTTGCCCGCGTGGTACGGGGAGGCGGAGGCGTTGACGATCAGCGTCGCTCCCGCCAGCGCCTCCTCCTGCGCGGGATGGCCCGGCGTCCAGATGTCCTCGCAGATCGTCAGCCCGATCCGCGCCGAGCCGAGGTCGACCACGACCGCGTCGTCGCCGGCCTGGAAGTAGCGCTGCTCGTCGAACACGCCGTAGTTCGGCAGCAGCGTCTTGCGGTAGACGGCGTGGACCGCGCCGTCGACGAGCACCGCGAGCGCGTTGTAGACGTCGTCGGAGCGCTCGGGGAACCCGACCAGCGCCACGATCCCCTGCGCGTCGGCGGCGACCGCCGCGAGCGCGTCCTGCGCGGCCTGGAGGAAGTGCTCCTTGAGCAGCAGGTCCTCGGGCGGATAGCCGGTCAGCATCAGCTCGGGGAAGAGCACGAGCTCGGCGCCGGCGTCGCGCGCGCGGGCGATCTGCTCGCGCACGATCGCCACGTTGCCGTCGAGGTCGCCGACGCGCGCGTCGACCTGCGCGAGCGCGAGGGTCAGGGGAGCGAGCACGGCGGGGATTCTAGGCGCGCTGGGCCGCCCGCCGGCGCGGCCGGGGCGCCGCCACGTCCGGCGTCGCGGCGACCGCGAGGGCGGCGATCTCCGCCTCGAGCCCGGCGGCGAGCGCGTCGAGGTCCGGCACGGCGTCGTAGTCGGCGACCAGCCCGAAGTCGATCCGGCCGTCGTAGGACATGATCGCGATCCCGAGCGCGCAGTTCTCGGCGAGCGGGACGAGCGGGTAGATCCGCCGCAGCGGCCGCCCGAGCATGTACAGCGTGAGCTGCGGGCCCGGCACGTTCGTCACGGTCAGGTTGAAGAACCGCTGGACGCCCTGGAGCCGCGCGGCCTGGGCGAGGATCGTCGGGGGCGCGAAGTCGGTCAGCGACGTGATGACCTCGGCGCCGACCGCCTGGCCGGACTCCTTGAGCCCGCGCATCGCCTCGTGCACCGCCCGGTAGCGGGCGAGCGGGTCCTCGAGGCCGATCGGGAGCGGCGCGTACATCGTCGTCACGCGGTTGCCGAGCGCGCCGCGCTCGCTGTCGGCGCGCACCGAGACCGGCACCATCGCCTTGAGCTCGACGCCCTCCGTCTCGAGCCCGTGCGCGAGGTAGTGGCGCCGCAGCGCGCCGGCCACCGCGGTGAGCACGACGTCGTTGACGGTCCCGCCGAGCGCGTTCTTGACCGCCTTGAGCACCGCGAGGTCGGCGTCGACCCAGGCGAAGCGCCGGTGCGGCCCGATCCGCAGGTTGAGCGGCGAGGCGGGCGCCCCGGCGACCCCGGCCTGCGCGATCGCCGCGAGCCCGCCCGCGGCGGTCAGCCCCGCCATCGCGGCGTGGCGCGGGTGGACGACCGCGTCGACCGCCGCGCCGGCGAGCTCGAAGGGGGTCTGCGCCCGCTCGACCAGGGCGTCGGCGAGCAGCTTCGCCGCGCTCGGCTCCGGTCGCGGGAACCACGGCTCCGGGTCGGGCTGGGGCGGCGGGTCGGCGTCGAGGTCGAACAGCACGGTCGCGATGTCGACGCCCGACACGCCGTCGACCAGGCAGTGGTGCGTCTTGGTGATCATCGCGAAGCGGTCGTCGCCGACCCGGTCCACGAGCCACAGCTCCCACAGCGGCTTCGCGCGGTCGAGCCGCTGGGCGAAGATCCGGCCCGCGAGCCGGCGCAGCTCCGCCTCGCCCGCCGGCGGCGCGAGCGCGGTGTGGCGGACGTGGTAGCCGGGGTTGAAGTGCGGGTCGTCGATCCACACCGGCCGGCTCTGGACGAGCGGCGGGAACGCGAGCTTCTGGCGGTAGCGGGGGACGAGCGCGAGCCGCCGCCCGATCTGCGCGACGAGGTCGTCGTACGCGGGCGGCTGGCCCTCGAACAGGAGCACCGACCCGACGTGCATGTGGGCGCCGCCGTCCTCGAGCGCGAGGAAGGAGGCGTCGAGCCCGGTCAGCCGGTCGGGGTTCGTCACGCGCCGGATTGTGCCGCATCCGATGCCTTACACAAGGGGTTTCATAACCTTCAACACTGTGTACAATGTTCGTATGCCCGCCACGCTCACCGAACCGCGCGAGTTCGAACGCGCGTACGAGGACCACGGCCGCAGCGTGTACGCCGCCGCGCTCCGGATCCTCGGCAGCCCCGCCCTCGCGCAGGACGTCACGCAGGACGTGTTCCTCCGGCTGTGGCGCAAGCCCGAGTCGTTCGACGCCCGCCGCGGCGGGCTCGGCCCGTACCTGCGGTTGATGGCGCGCTCGCGCGCGCTCGACCTGTGGCGCGAGGGCCAGGCGGCCGGCCGCATGACCGACCGGATGGTGTTCGCCGCGATCGAGCCCGAGCCGGTGGACGCGCCGGCGCCGGAGGCCGAGCGCAACGAGGATCGCGCAAGCGTCCGTGCCGCGCTGCGGCGGCTCCCGCCCGTGCAGCGGGAGGCGCTCGTGCTCGCCTACTGGGGCGGGCTGACGGCGGACGAGATCGCGCGCCGCTCGCAGGTGCCGCTCGGCACCGCGAAGAGCCGGATCCGGCTCGGCCTGGCGCGGTTGCGCCAGGAATGCGCGCCGCTCGCCGCTTGAGTGACGCCCGTCACACGGGGGCCCGGACCCGCCGCTATCCTCGAACGCTCGTTCGACCGCCGAGCCGCGGGCACACGATGTGCACGCGGGCGGGGGACCCAATCGCCGCCGCACCGGCGGCACGGGGCGAATCCGCGGCTGCTGCCGCGGTAGCGACGCGCAGGAGACCCTGCGGCCGCGAGCCCGTCAGCTGACCTCGCAGGCACCCGGGTCGGACGCACCGAGGAGGTCTCCGCATGAGGCCGCGCGACATCGCGCGCCCGGCGACCGCCGGGGCGCTCTGCCTCGCCTTCACCTGCGCCCAGGCCGCATCGGCGCAGGCTCCCGCACCGCAACCGTCCGACCGGTCCGCCACCGCCGCCGCCAAGCCGCGGATCACCGTGAGCCGGCGCAAGCTCGACGTGCCGTCCGGCGATCGCACCGCCGTCAAGGGCACCGTCGCGCCCGGCGTCTCCGGCGTCACCGTGTCGCTGCAGATCCGCCGCGGATCGCGCTGGAAGCCGCTCGACCGCGACACCACCGATGCAAGCGGGCGCTACAAGCTGCGCGAGCGGCTCCGACGCACCGGCAGCACGCAGGCGCGCGTCCGCGTCGCCGGCGGTCCCGGCGTCGCCGAGGGCAAGCGCCGGATCGGGCGGCTGAACGTCTACAAGCGCACGTACGCGTCGATGTACGGCCCCGGCCTGTACGGCAACCCGCTCGCCTGCGGCGGCCGGCTCTCCACCGCCACGCTCGGCGTCGCGCACAAGACGCTGCCGTGCGGGACCAAGGTCACGATCAAGCGCGGCGGCCGCACGGTCCGCGTCCCGGTCGTCGATCGCGGCCCGTTCGTCGGCGGCCGCGAGTACGACCTCACGTCGGCGACCGCCGCGAAGCTCGGGTTCCCGGGCCTCGGGACGATCCTGACGACGCGCTAGAAGGGGAGCGCGAGCTGCGGGCCGCCCGGCGGGGCGGCCGCGGCCCGCTCCGCCGCCTCGGCGTCCTCGAACGCCGCCACCCGCACCCCGAGCAGCCGCACGGGGCGCGGCGGCGCGTACGCGCGCAGCAGCTCCGTGGCGACGCCGGTGATCGTGGCCGTGTCGTTGACGGGGGCGGCGAGCGTGCGGGCGCGCGTGACCGTGGTCCAGTCGTCGAGCCGGACCTTGATCGCGATCGTGCGCCCGCGCACCTCCTTGCGCTGGAGGGCCTCGGCGAGCTGCCCGGCGAGCCGGGTCAGCACCGCCTCGAGCTCGGCGAGGTCGCCGATGTCGCGGTCGAACGTCGTCTCGTTCGAGCGCGACTTCGCCGGGCCCGACTCGGACTCCACCACCGCGGACCCGTGGAAGTGCGCCCGCGCGATCAGATCGCGCGCGTGGCGGGCGCCGAAGCGCTGCGCCAGCCGCGTCTCGTCGGCGGCCTGGAGCCCGCCGATCGTCGTCAGCCCGAGCGCGGCCAGCCGCTCGGCGGTCTTCGGACCGATCCCGGGGATGATCCGCAGCGAGGCGCCGGCCAGCCGCCGGCACGCCTCCTCGCGGCCCATCGCCACGAATCCCTGCGGCTTCTCGAGGTCGGACGAGACCTTGGCGATCAGGCGGTTCGGCCCGACGCCGACCGAGATCCCGATCCCCGTCCGCCCGCGGACCTCGTCGACCAGGTCGCGCAGGACCCGGAGCGGCTTCTCGGCCTCGGTGACGTCGGCGTAGCCCTCGTCCAGCCCGACCTGCTGGACCACCGGCAGCCGCTCCCGCACGAGGTCCCAGACCTCGCGCGACTTCGCCCGGTAGGCGTCGAAGTCGGGCGGGATGAACACCGCGTCGGGGCACAGCCGCCGCGCCTGCGCCGCGGGGGAGGCGGAGCCGACGCCGAACCTCCGGGCCTCGTAGGACGCCGTGGTGACCACCGCGCGCGGCCCCGAGCCGGCCACGACGACCGGCTGGCCCTTCAGCTCCGGGCGCCGCAGCAGCTCGACGCTGACGTAGAACGCGTCGCAGTCGAGATGGGCGATCACGCGGCGATCCATGACCCTCCATGGATACCGGGCCGGGCGGACGGGGTAGGCAGGCGCGCATGGCGGTCGAGCTGCGCGACGTGGCGGACGGGCTCTGGCTCTGGCGCCAGCCCCACTTCGCGTGGAACGAGGACGACGACTGGGAGCCGCAGGTGTCGTCGTTCGCGGTCCGCTCGCGCGGCGTGACGCTGCTGCTCGACCCGCTCGCCCCGCGCCCCGACGGCGGGGAGCTGTGGCAGCGGCTCGACGCGGCGCCGCCGGACGCGATCGTGATCCTCAAGCCCGACCACGTCCGCGACGTCGACCTGTTCGCGCGCTGGTACGGCGCCGACGCCTACGGCCCGATGCTCTTCTGGCCCGACGACATCCCGCAGCGCGAGCTCGAGCCGGTCTACCCGGGACTGGAGCTGCCCGGCGGGCTCGTCGCCCAGCACGACGGCCGCGGCTTCGCCGAGACGCCGCTCTACCTGCCCGAGCAGCGCGCGCTCGTGTTCGCCGACGGGCTGACCGCGCCGGGCGGGACGCTGCGGGTCTGGGGCACGCCGTGGCACGAGCAGCGGGTCCTGCCGGCGCTGCGCGCGCTGCTCGACCTGCCGTTCGAGCACGTGCTGGTCTCGCACGGCGAGCCGGTCCACGCGCGCGCCGACTTCGAGGCCGCGCTGGAGCGCGAGCCGTGGTCGGACCGCGAGGGCGACTAGCCGCCGAAGCGGCCGCGGAAGCTCGGGTCGACCACGTCGACGTAGTCCGGGTGGCGGCTGATGTAGGCCGCGGTGAAGGGGCACAGCGGGATCACCGTGCGCCCGGCCGCGCGCAGCTGGTCGAGCATCCCGCCGACGAGCGCGCTGCCGAGCCCCTCGCCCTCGTGGCCGGCGTCGATCTCGGTGTGGGCGATGATCAGGCTGTCGCCGCCGGCGCGGTACTCGACGAATCCGAGCACCTCGCCGTCGCGCAGCAGCTCGAAGCGGTCGCGCTCCGGCGCCTGACGACGACCTCAGCGCTCATCCCAGGCCTGCTCCAGCGCGGCCCGGATCCGCACCGCGGCCTCCTGGAAGTTCGCGTCCGCGCCGTGGACCTGCACGTCCGGGTGCTCGGGGACCTCGTAGGGCGCGCTGACGCCCGTGAAGTCGAGCAGCTTGCCCGCCCGCGCCCGCGCGTAGAGCCCCTTCGGGTCGCGCTGCTCGCAGATCTCGACGGGCGTGTCGACGTAGACCTCGAGGAACGGCAGCCCGGCCGCCGCGTGCAGGTCGCGCGCCAGCGCGCGGTCGTGGTGGGCGGGGGAGACCAGCGAGGCGATCGCGACCATGCCCGAGTCGGCCATGAGCCGGGCGACGTGCGCGACGCGGCGGATGTTCTCCGTCCGGTCCGCGGGCGAGAACGCGAGGTCGCCGGACAGCCCGTGGCGCAGGTTGTCGCCGTCGAGGAAGTAGGCCGTGTGGCCGGACTCGACGAGCAGCCGCTCCAGCGCGGCGGCGACGGTCGACTTGCCCGAGGCCGGCAGGCCGGTGAGCCAGACGGTCGCGCCCTGCGTGCCGAGCGAGGACCAGCGGTGCTCGCGGCCCAGGCCGGTGTCGTGCCAGGTGACGCCGGGGGAGTGCGGCTCGTCGGGCCGCGGGCCCTCGCGCACGACGCGGACCATGCCCGCGCCGACGGTGTCGTTCGAGTCCTGGTCGATCAGGATGAACGCGCCCGTCGTGCGGTTCTCCGCGTACGGGTCGGCGACGATCGGCGCGCTCGTGCGCAGCGTCAGCCGCGCGATGTCGTTGAGCTGCAGCTGATCGGGCGGCGTCTCCTCGCGCAGGGTCGTCACGTCGAGCAGCACGTCGATCGACTCGACCGCGGCGCGGACCGTGCGGGTCGTGTGCTTGAGCTCGAGATGCTCGCCCGCGCGCAGCGGGCTCTCCGACATCCAGCAGACCGTGGCCTCCAGGTGCCGTCCGGCGACCGGGAGGTCCTCGGTGCCGACGATCATCTCGCCGCGGCCGACGTCGAGGTCGTCGGCGAGCTGGACGGTGACCGAGTCCGGCGGCGCGGCGGAGTCGCGCGGGCCCGTCGTGCGTCTCGACGGCGAGCACCTTCGTGCGGCCGCCGCCGGGCATGATCGTCACCTCGTCGCCGGGCCGCAGCGTGCCGCCCGCGACCTGGCCGGCGTAGCGGCGCTCGCGCCGCGCGGCCTCCTCGGGGCGGATGACCCACTGGACCGGCAGCCGCAGCGGGCCCTCGCCGCGGTCGCCGGCGACGTCGACCTCCTCGAGGTGCGTCAGCAGCGCCGGGCCGTCGTACCAGTCCGCGCTGCCGCGCTCGACGACGTTGTCGCCGTGCAGCGCGGAGATCGGGAACACCTTCGCCTCGTCGACGCCGAGCTGCGTCGTCAGCTCGCCGAACTGCCCCTCGATCTCGCGGAAGCGCGCCTCGTCCCAGTCGACGAGGTCCATCTTGTTGACGGCGGCGACCAGGTGGCGGATCCCGAGCAGCGAGGAGAGCGTCGCGTGGCGCCGCGACTGCTCGATGATCCCGTGGCGCGCGTCGATCAGGATCACGGCGAGGTGGGCGGTCGAGGCGCCGGTGACCATGTTGCGCGTGTAGCGCTGGTGGCCCGGCGTGTCGGCGATGATGAACGACCGCTTCGGCGTCGTGAAGTAGCGGTAGGCGACGTCGATCGTGATGCCCTGCTCGCGCTCGGCGCGCAGGCCGTCGGTCAGGGCGGCGAGGTCGGGCGTGCCGTTGTCGCCGTTCGAGTGCAGCGCGTCGAGCGTGTCGTCGAACAGCAGCTTGGCGTCGTAGAGCATCCGCCCGATCAGGGTGGACTTGCCGTCGTCGACGGAGCCGGCCGTGGCCAGGCGGAGGAGCTGCTTGCCTGTGCCCGCAGACGAAGTCTGTTCGGTATCCATCTAGAAGTACCCCTGGCGCTTGCGGTCCTCCATGGCGGCCTCCGACGTGCGGTCGTCCGCGCGCGTCTCGCCGCGCTCGGTGATCCGCGTGGCCTCGATCTCGGAGATCACCGTCGTGACGTCGAGCGCGCGCGAGCGCACCGCGCCGGTGATCGTCATGTCGCCCACCGTGCGATAGCGGACCGACTCGGTGAACGGCTCGGAGGACGGCTCGACGTAGTCCGAGACCGCGTAGAGCATCCCGTCGTGGCTGAAGACCTCGCGGTCGTGCGCGAAGTAGATCGACGGCAGCTCGAGCTGCTCCTGCTCGATGTAGTGCCAGACGTCGAGCTCGGTCCAGTTCGAGAGCGGGAACACGCGGACATGCTCGCCGCGCCGGATCCGGCCGTTGTAGAGGTTCCAGAGCTCCGGGCGCTGCGCGCGCGGGTCCCACTGCCCGAAGTCGTCGCGGAAGGAGAAGATCCGCTCCTTCGCGCGGGCGCGCTCCTCGTCGCGGCGGGCGCCGCCGAACGCGGCGTCGAAGCCGCCCTGCTCGATCGCGTCGAGCAGCGTGACGGTCTGCAGCCGGTTGCGCGACGTGCCCGGCTTCGCGCGGTCCCACTCCTCGCGCGCGCGGCCGTTGGCGATCGAGTCCTCGACCTTCGCGCGGATCAGGCGCTCGCCCAGCTCGCCGACCCGGCGATCCATGTACTCGAGCACCTCGGGGAAGTTGTGGCCCGTGTCGACGTGCAGCACCGGGAACGGGAACTTCCCCGGGCGGAAGGCCTTCTCCGCCAGGCGGAGAAGCACGATGGAATCCTTGCCACCCGAGAACATCAGCACGGGCCGCTCAAGCTCGGCCGCGACCTCGCGGAAGATGTGCACGGCCTCGGACTCGAGGGCGTGGAGGTGATCGGGGGCGCTCACGACGGAGTGAGGGTAGCCATGGGCAGCAGTCGCACGCCCGACAAAGTACACTGGACTGGTCGAGTATGAGCCCCTCCCCGCCGAACATCGTCCTGATCGTGTCGCACGACACGGGCCGCTACCTGCAGCCGTACGGCCATCAGATGATCACGCCGAACATCCAGCGGCTGGCCGACCAGGGGCTGCTGTTCCGCCAGGCGTACGCGGCCGCGCCGGTCTGCTCGCCCAGCCGGGCGGCGATGCTGACCGGCCGCTGGCCGCACTGCAACGGGATGCTCGGGCTGGCGCACCGCGGGTTCGGGCTCGCCGATCCCTCGCAGCACATCCTGCACACGCTGCGCGACGCGGGCTACTGGACCGCGATGGTCGGCGAGCAGCACGTCTCGGCGGATCCCGAGGAGCTCGGCTACGACCTCGTGGGCCACGCCGACACCACGCAGGTCCACGACGTCGCGCCGGCCGCCGTCGCGCTGCTGCGCGACCGCCCGCGCCAGCCGTTCTTCCTCTCGGTCGGGTTCTTCGAGACCCACCGCGACTACTTCGAGCCGACGTCGGTCCGCGACGCGCTCTACTCGCTGCCGCCGGCCAACCTGCCCGACGCGCCGGTCACGCGGCGCGACATGGCGGCGTTCAAGCAGTCGGCCCGCGCGCTCGACCACGGCGTCGGCGCGGTGCTCGGCGCGCTCGACGAGCAGGACCTGGCCGACGACACGATCGTCATCCTCACCACCGACCACGGGATCCCGTTCCCCGGCGCGAAGGCGACGCTGAGCGACCGCGGCCTCGGGGTGACGCTGATCGTCCGCGGCCCCGGCGGCTTCCACGGCGGCCGCGTCAACGACGCGCTCGTCTCGGGGATCGACCTGTTCCCGACGCTCTGCGACCTGATCGGGATCGACACCCCCGAGCACGTGCAGGGCCGCTCGCTCCTGCCGGTCGTCCGCGGCGACACGCGCGACGTCAACGACGCCGTCTTCGCCGAGCTGACCTACCACGCCGCCTACGACCCGCAGCGCGCGATCCGCACGCGCCGCCACAAGTACGTCCGGCGCTGGGGCGAGCGCGACCTGCCGGTGCTGCCGAACATCGACGACAGCCCCTCGAAGGACCTGCTGCTCCAGCACGGGCTGGCGGAGACGCCGCGCCCGCGCGAGGAGCTCTACGACCTGCTCTTCGATCCCAACGAGGCGCACGACCTCGCCAAGGACCCGCACCACGCGGACGTGCTGCGCGACCTGCGCGGCCGGCTGGAGGAATGGATGGTCACGACCGACGATCCGCTGCTCGCCGGTGCCGTCCCGGCGCCGGAGGGTGCGGAGGTCAACGACCCGGGCGGCAGCTCGCCGTCCGAGACGCCGGGCATCGACACCGGCGCTATCCGCTAGTACAGCGCCGACGCGAGCTTGCGGCGCGACTCGCGCGCGAGCGGGTGCTCCACGCCGAGCTCGTCGAGCACGCCGACGACCGCGCGCCGCAGCTCCTCGCGCCGGTCGGCGTCGTCCGTCGCGGCGATCGCGGCGATCAGCCCGTCGAGGCCGCGCTGCTGCTCGCCGGCGTCGAGCGCGGCGAAGGCGGCGGCGACCTCCGGGTCGTCCTCGAGCCGCAGCCGGGCCGCGAGGCCCTCGGCGCCGAACGAGCCCGGGAACTCGGCGAGGATCGCGAGCGCGTCGTCGCGCTCCCCGCGCGTGGCCAGGATCCGGGCGAGCGCGAGCCCGGCGTCGGCGCGCCGCGGATCGAGCTCGAGCGCGCGGCGCAGGTCCTCCTCGGCGCCGGACTCGACCAGCGCGTCGGCCTCGGAGGGGAGCAGCTCGTCGAGGAAGCGCGCGACGGCCGCGGGCGGCTGCGCGCCGGTGAACTCGGACACGACCGCGCCGTCCTTGAAGGCCTTCACGGCGGGGATGCCCTGGATCCGGAACGCGCCGGCGAGGCGCTGGTTGGCGTCGGTGTCGAGCTTCGCGAGGTCGATCGTCCCGCCGCGCTCGTTCACCGCCGCCTCGAGGACCGGCGTGAGCTGGCGGCACGGCCCGCACCACTCGGCCCAGAAGTCGACGACGACCGGGAGCGTCCGCGAGCGCTCGATGACGTCCTGCTCGAAGGTGGCCTCGGAGGTGTCGAAGATCACGCCTCTAGGCTACCGGGCGTGGGCGAGTTCACCCTCGAGCGCGACGGCGTCACCCTGGCCGGCGAGGAGGCCGGCGAGGGGATCCCCGTCGTCGGCCTGCACGGCCTGACCGCGACGCGCCGCTACGTCGTGATGGGCTCGCGCGCGCTCGAGCGCTCGGGGCACCGGCTGATCCTGTTCGACGCGCGCGGTCACGGCCGCTCGACGCCGGCGGCCGACCCGGCCGACTACGGCTACGAGACGCTGGCCGCCGACCTGCTGGCGCTGCTCGACGACCGCGGGATCGACCGCGCCGTCCTCGTCGGCGCCTCGATGGGCACCCACACGGCGACGCGCTTCGCGCTCGACCACGGCGACCGCGTCGCCGGGCTCGTGCTCGGCACCCCGGCCTACACGCCGGAGGGCGACCCGACCGGCTCCGAGCGCTGGGACGCGCTCGCCGAGGGGCTGCGCAGCGGCGGGGTCGAGGGCTTCGTGCGCGCGTACGGGGAGCCGCAGGTGCCCGAGCGCTGGCGCGACACGATCGTCAAGGTGCTGCACCAGCGGCTCGCCGCGCACGAGCATCCCGAGGCGGTCGCCGACGCGATCAACGTCGTCCCGCGCTCGCGCGCGTTCGAGAGCTGGGACGAGCTCGCCGAGCTCGACGTGCCGACCGTCGTGGTCGCCGACCGCGACGAGGCGGACCCGGGCCACCCGTACGCGACGGGCGAGCGTTACGCGGCGGCGATCCCGGGTGCCGAGCTGCGCTCCGAGGAGCCGGGCAGCTCGCCGCTCGCCTGGCAGGGCGGGCAGTTCTCGAAGGTCATCGCCGAGCTCGCTTCGCGCGTGGCCGCTTAGCCGTCAGCGGCTCCATCCGCGCCATCAGCGGCAGCGCGCACTCGACCACCGTGTCGCGGTCGTAGGTGGTGGCGAACTCCCACTCGTCCTCGCCGGTCCGGCGCGACACGAAGCAGGCGGCGAACTCGGGCGCGAGCGCGACCAGCGTCCCGGTCAGCGGGTCATCGGCCCGGCCGCCGCGGACGCCGCTGCCGTCGAACGTGCGGCCGGCGTTGAGCACGCCGACGAACGCGACCCGCTCCGGCAGCCACGCGTAGCGGTCGAGCGCCTCGTCGGGCGTCTCGTCGGTGAGCGCGGCGAGGATCATCGCGGTGCGGCCGTGCTCGGCGGCGCGCGCGACGATCAGCCGCGCGGCGCGGCCGGCGAGCCGGCTCGAGCCGGTGTACGGGCGGCGCCAGTTCGTCACGCGCTCCCACGGCGTGGGGCCGAACGGGTCGCCGCCGCTGCCGGGGAAGCGCAGCGGCCGGCCCGGCTCCGGCAGCGGGTCGGGGAGCGGCGCGGGATCGCCGAGCAGGTAGCCCTGGCCGAGCGTGGCGCCGAGCGCGCGGGCGTTCGCGAGCTGCTCCTCGGAGTCGATCCCCTCCGCCAGCACCGTCGTGTGGCGGCGCTCGGCCTCCGCGCCGACCGCGGTGACGATCCGGGCGACGTCCTCCGCGGCGCGATCGCGCAGCAGCCGCAGGTCGAGCTTGATCACGTCGGGGTAGAGGACGGACATCAGCGCGAGCGAGCGCGAGTCGCCGCCGACGTCGTCGAGCGCGATCCCCCAGCCGGCCGACCGCAGGCGGGTCAGCGCGCGCAGCATCGCCTCCGGCCGCTCGACCAGCGCGCGCTCGGTGACCTCGACGACGAGCGTGGCCTGCGTGGCCGGGAGGTCGGGCGCGTAGTGGTCGAGCGTCCCCGGATCGGCGTTGAGGAACAGCGTGAAGGCCGGGCCGAGCCCGTGCTCGGTGGCGCTGCGGAGCGCCGCGTCGCGCGCGGCGAGGTCGAGCGCCAGCAGGGTGTCCTCGCGGCGGGCGGCGGCGAGCAGCGTCTCGGCGCCGCGGTCCTCGCTGTCGCGGAGCAGCGCCTCGTAGCCGCGCACCGCGCCGTCGCGCAGATCGACCACCGGCTGGAACACCGGCCGCAGGTCCAGCGCCTTGATCGGCCCGAGGCGCGCCACTGCGCCATTCAACCGGACGCCGCGGCGCCGGTCCACCGTACGATCACCGCGTGGCCACGGGATACTCGGGCACGCCGCTCCCGCGCAAGCTCGGCATCAAGCCCGGGCACCGCGTCGCGCTGCTCGGCGCGCCGGAGGCGCTGGCGCTGCCGGAGCTGCCCGACGACGTGCGGATCGTCCGCCGCGCCGGCGGGCAGGCGGACGTGATCGTCTCGTTCCACGTCGACCGCGCGGACTTCGCGCGCCGGCTCGCGCCGCTGCGGGCGATGATGCGGCCCGCGTCCGGGCTCTGGATCGCCTGGCCCAAGCGCGCGTCGAAGGTCCCGACCGACATGACGGAGGACGTCGTGCGCGAGGTCGCGCTCCCGACCGGCCTGGTCGACAACAAGGTCTGCGCGATCGACGAGGTCTGGAGCGGGCTGCGGCTCGTGATCCGGCTGCGCGACCGCTAGCGTCCAGTGGGATGACCACGCTCCCGGAGGACCAGCGGCTCGCGAACATCTCGTCCAAGGCCTACGAGCATCCGGCCGACCGCGCCGCCACCGCGGCGCTCGCCCAGGTCCCGCTGCTCGACCAGGTCGTCCGCAAGCTGATCGAGTTCGGCTACGAGCGCGCGTTCCGGCAGCAGTTCCTGGCCGACTCGGTGCGGCTGGGGGAGCAGCAGCTGCCGGCGATCTGGGCCGACTGGAACGCGGTCTGCGCGCGGCTCGACCTGCCCGAGCGCTACGACCTCTACCTGACGCAGTTCCCGTTCGCGAACGCCGCGGCGGTCGGCGCCGGGACGCCGATGGTGGTGCTCAACTCGCGCTGCGTCGACCTGTTCGACGACCTCGAGCTGCGGACGGTGCTGGGGCACGAGGCGGGCCACATCCTGTCCGAGCACGTCATGTACCGGACCGCGCTGATGATCCTGCTCGAGTTCAGCGGCGCGACGCGGCTCCCGTTCCTCGCCGGCCTGCCGCTGATGGCGGTGCGGATGGCGCTGCTGGAGTGGTTCCGCGCCGCCGAGCTGTCGTGCGACCGCGCGGCGACGCTCGTCAACCGCGACCCGCTCGTCACCTGCCGCACGCTGATGGTCCTGGCCGGCGGCGTCAGCGCGCGCAAGCTCGACCTCGACGCCTTCATCCGCCAGGCCGGCGAGTACCAGGAGTGGAGCTCGGCCTGGGACAAGCTCAACCGCATGCGCGGCGGAGCTGCAGCTCACGCACAGCTACCCGGTCCGGCGCGTCAAGGAGATCACCGCCTGGGTGCAGTCGGGCGAGTACGACCGGATCGTGGCCGGGGAGTACCCGACGCGCGACCAGCAGGCCGACGCGCGCAAGGAGGCGGGCGCCGCCTACGACCACTACGTCGCGCGCTTCAAGGCGATCTTCAGCGAGTTCGGCGTCGACAAGGTGCAGGACAAGGCCGCGGACGCGGCGAGCCGCATCAGCGACTGGCTGCGCACGACCGACAAGGAGGAGCTAGCGCGGAGCCGTGGCGGCGCACGACCACGGCCACGGGGGCCACGGCCACAGCCACGCCCCGTCGCCCGACGCCGACCACCGCTGGCTCGGCATCGCGCTCGCGCTGATCCTCGGCTTCTTCGTCGTCGAGATCGCCGCGGGGCTGATCGCCGACTCGCTCGCGCTGCTCTCCGACGCGGCGCACATGCTCACCGACGCCGGCGCGATCGCGCTCGCGCTGGCCGCCGCGCGGCTGGCGGCGCGCCCGCCCGGCGGCCGCTTCACGTTCGGCTTCGGCCGCGCCGAGATCGTCTCGGCCCAGATCAACGGCGCGGCGCTGCTCGTGCTCGCCGGGGTGATCGCGTGGGAGGGCATCCAGCGCCTGGGCGACCCGCCGGACGTCGAGGGCGCGGTCGTGCTCGTCGTCGGGCTCGTCGGCGCGGGCGTCAACGTCGGCGCCGCCTGGGCGCTCTCGAAGGCCGAGCGCCGCTCGCTCAACGTCGAGGGCGCGCGCCAGCACGTCCTCACCGACCTCTACGCGTCGCTCGGCGCCGCGCTCGCCGGCCTGCTCGTGCTCGTCGCGGGGCTGAACGGCGCGGACACCGTGGTCGCGCTGCTCGTCGCGATGCTGATGGTGCGCTCGGGGGCGATGCTGCTGTCGCAGGCGACCGACGTCCTGCTCGAGGCGGCGCCGCGCGGCCTGGACCCGGAGGAGATCGGCCACGCGCTGGCCGCGCACCCGGGCGTGCGCGAGGTCCACGACCTGCACGTCTGGGAGGTCACGTCGGGCTTCCCGGCGCTGTCCGCGCACGTGCTCGTGCCGGCCGGGGAGGACTGCCACGCGCGCCGCGCGGAGCTCGAGCTGCTGCTCGCCCAGCGCTTCGGCCTGGAGCACACGACGCTGCAGGTCGAGCACGAGTCCGAGCCCGGCCTGATCGACATCACGCCGTAGTAGCATCGGTGACCATGTCCACACCACCGCCGATCCCCGAGCTCGAGCGTCTGGTCATGGAGGAGGTGTGGCTGCAGGGCGAGGCCACCGTCCGCTCCGTGCGCGAGGCGCTGAACGCCGGCGCCGGCCAGCCCGAGCGCGCGTACACGACCGTCCTCACCATCCTCCAGCGGCTCGACGCGAAGGGCCTCGTCGCGCGTGAGCGCGCCGACAAGGCCGACGTCTACCACGCCGTCTTCCCGCGCGACGAGTACCTGCACGCGCGCGCCGATGCCGAGGTCACCGAGCTCGTGGACGAGTTCGGCGAGCTCGCCCTCGTCCAGTTCGCGCGCAGGATGAACCAGCTGGACCCGGAGCGCCGCGCCGCGCTCCAGCGACTCGCAGCGGGATGAACGGCGTACGGCGGCTCGAGCTCGCGCTGGCGCTCCTCGCCGCCAGCGCGGTCCTCGTCGCCGTCATCGTCGCGCTCGACGCGCTCCGCTTCCACCTGCCGCTGCTGCTCGCCGGGACGCATCCCGCGCCCGGCGGCCACGAGCTCGCGCTCGCGCTGCTCGCGGCGCTCGACGCGCTCGTCCTGTGGCGCCTCGGCCCGTCGCTGCGGCGCCAGGTGCGGCTGCACCGGCGGTTGCGCGAGCTGCCCGTGCTCGCGCAGCGCGAGTTCGCCGGCCACCCGGTGAGCGTCGTGCGCGACTCGCGGCCGCTGGCGTTCTGCACCGGTCTGCTGCGGCCGCAGCTCTACGTCTCCAGCGGCGCGGTCGCCGCGCTGGGGGAGGGGGAGCTGCGCGCCGTCGTCGAGCACGAGGCGCACCACGCGCGCCGGCGCGACCCGCTGCGGCTGCTCGCGGCCCAGACGGCGGAGGACGCGTTCGGCTTCCTGCCGCCGCTGCGCGGGCTCGCGCGGCGCGAGGCGGCGCTGGCCGACCTCGCCGCCGACCGCGCCGCCGTCGACCGCGATCGGCTCGCCCGCCCCGATGGCGGGCGCGATGCTCGCCTTCGACGACCCGGCGCCCGAGCGCGTCGACTACCTGCTGGGCCGCCCGCTCGCGGGCGTCGCGCCGGGCGCGATCGCCGCGGCGGGCGTCGCCGTGGCCGCGCTGGCCACGCTGCTCGTCTGCCACCTCGTGCTGCCCGGGCATCCGGTCGTGCCCGCCTGGGCGCTGCCGGTCTTCGGCGTGCCCGCGTTCTACGCGGCGCGCCGGGCCAGCTACCGCTGAGCGAAGGCGACCTTCGGGTCGCCGTCGCCGCTGAAGCGCGCGAGCGCCTCGGCCTCGGCGGCGAGCGCGTCCTTGTCCGCCTTGCGCAGCCGCCCGAACGCCGACAGCGTGAGCGTGGCGGCCTTGCCCTTGCGCTCGACCGCCCAGCTGCCCGCGACGACGCCGTCGACGAGGAACGTGGCGGCGACCCGCAGGTTCTTCGTCGCGAGCGCCTTGCGGTGCTCGTCCGCGATCACCCGCGTCCGATCCTGGTGCGCGAGCAGCACGCTGTCGAACGCGGGCAGGAGCCGCGGCGGCGCCGGCGTCTCCGGGTCGGGGCGCGGCGCGTCGGGCAGGTCGTAGAGCGTGCGGCGGCCGTGCTTGAAGGCGGCGAGCTCGTCCGCCATCCCCTCGACGGTCTCCTTGAGGCCCTTGCAGGCCCGACCAGTTCTGGACGTCGGCGGCGGTCGCCGGGCCGAACGCGCCGAGGTGGCGCCGCACGAGCGCCTCTCGGTCCGGCTTCCCCAGCCGCTCCCGAGCCACTCCTCCGCGAGCGTGAAGCGCGAGTCGCCCGCGAACGACCAGCGGTCGCCGGTCGGCAGCATCAGCAGCGGGACCAGCATCCGCACGGTGTAGCCGAGCGACCGGACCTCGGTGTCGGGGAACCGCTCGGCGAGCTCGTCGCGCAGCGCGTTGAAGGTCAGCGGCTCCCGCTTCAGCAGCCGCTTCGCCGCCGCGACCACCTTCGGCCGGTCGACCGTCGCGCCGCGCTGCTTGAGGACGCTCTCGAGCGCCCCGTCGAGCACCGGCTGCAGCGCGGGCCGCAAGGCGAGGTAGTCGGCGGCGCTCGTCATGTGCAGCGTGGCGCGCAGCGTCGTCCCGCGGACGACGGAGCGGTCGTGCAGCGCGTCGTGCAGCGCCGCGCGGTCGAAGTCCCGGAGCCGTGTCCACAGCGCCTGGAAGGCGGGCCGCGCCTCTTGCGCCTGCAGGCCGCCGATCCGCTCGATCGCCGCGACGGGATCGAGGTCCGCCCGCTCGAGCAGCAGCTGCCGCGCCAGCGTCGCGCGGTTGAGCGCCTCGATCGTGATGTCGCCGGCCACGCCGGCGGTCAGCGTACGCGGAAGTCCGTCCGCGTGCGGATCAGCCGTCGTCGGGCGAGGCCTCCATGCCGATCGACCGCAGAAGGCCCTCGACGCCGCGCTTGACCGTCCGCTGCGCGGTGGTCGCGCGGTCGAGGTAGCCCGCGGTGACCGCGCCGTCCCGGAGCATGAGGAAGTGCCGGGCGGCGTTGGCCGAATGCTCGTGTCCGGCCTCGGCGAAGGCACGTCGCACGAGGTCGTAGTACCACCGGCGGTGGGCGGCGACGACGCGCCGCACGGGACCGTCGGGATCCTCGAACTCGGAGGCCGCATTGATGAACGCGCAGCCGCGGAACCCGGCTTGCCCGATCTCGGCGACGACCTCTGCGCCGAGCGCGCGCACGAGCTCGTGACCCTGCGCGCGCTCGGTCAGCACCGCGGCGCGCGCCTCGAGGAGATCGTGGACTCCCTGCAGGTAGCCCACGACCAGGTCCTGCTTCGCGGGGAAGTGGCGGTAGAAGGTCGCCAGCGTCACCCGGCTCTCGGACACGATGCGGTCCACGCCCACGCTGTTGATCCCCTCGGCATAGAACAGCCGGGAGGCCGTGGCGAGAAGCCGCTCGCGCGGCTCGGAGCGGCGGGCCGGACCGCTGCGGTCGGTGGAGGGCATCGCTTGACTCTACAAGAGTGAACGTTCGCTCTTGACATTGGGCCGGATCGTTGCTTCCCTGATCTCACTACAAGAGAGAACGATGGTTCTGTCTGGAAGACCAAGGAGACGCGAACATGACCGCCCCAGCCCTTGCTGCACCGCTCGACGTCGTCATCCGCCACGCGGCGCATCGCTCGCGTACGCGCCCTTGTGGCGCTGGTGTGGGCCGCCGCGGTCGCCATCGCCGCCGGCGACGACCCCGGCTCCACCCTGCCCGTCGGCCTCGCCGCGCTCGTGGCGGCCTACCCGGTCATCGACGTCGTCGCGTCGCTCGCGGAGGCCGGCCGAGGCGGCCACCGCATGCGCTTGCGCGGTCAACGCCGCCGTCAGCGCGCTGGCCGTCGCCGCGCTCGCCGGCGCCGCCTTCGGCTCCGACGTCGGCGCGGTGCTCGCGGTCTTCGGGGCCTGGGCCTTCGTCTCGGGCGCCCTCCAGCTCGCCGGTGCCGTCCTCCGCCGCCGCACGGGCAGCTGGGAGCTGCCGCTGATCGTCAGCGGGGCGCTCTCGGCGGCTGCCGGTCTCTGGTTCCTCGCCGCGTCCCGCTCGGACGACCCGAGCCTGATGCCGATTGCGGGCTACGCCGCCCTCGGCGCCGTGCTGTTCCTGCTGTGGGCGCACCGCAGGACGTGATCGAAGCGGCGCGCCGCGGTCAGCGCACGCGGAAGTACGTCCGCGTGCTCACGCCGCCGCTGCTCACCGTCAGCCGGTAGAGCCCGGGCCGGGTGGGCCGGAGCGAACGGTGGTAGCGCGTCCCCGTGACCTTCAGGCGCTTGCGCCAGCGGCGCTTGTAGCGGCCGCGCACCTTGCGGTCGAGCTGCACCGTCGCCGCGACGGCCGGCTGCGGCGTGATCGACCCGGACGCGGTCACGCGGCGCCGGCGGCGGAACCGGCGCGAAGTCATCGCGAGCGTGATCCGCGGGATCAGGCGGATCGACAACGAGCTCGACTCCATCGCGGCACGGGTGCCGTCGCCCGGGAAGCGGGCGCGGACCGAGCCGGTGGCGGGCAGGTCGACGGTGGTGCTCCAGCTGCCGTCCGCCGCGCAGACCGCGCGGGCGATCGGCGCGGCGACGCCGCCCGTCGAGGCGGTGTAGAGGATCTCGATCGGCGCGCCGGCGGCGGAGCTCGCGTCGGGGAACCGCAGGACGCCGCTCAGCGACGCGGTGCGGATCCCCAGGAGCTTGGTCTGCAGCGCCCGCACGGTCACGCCGGCGAGCGGCCCGGCCGCGCCCGCGGCGCGGGCGCGGATGTCGGGCAGCTGGGCGTACAGGCCGTCCCCGGGACAGGTGGTGGCGCAGCCGTCGCGGTGGCCGGAGACGCGCTGGAGCGAGACGGGCGTCCCGGCGCTGAAGCGGTTCGACGCGCCGCCGAGCGACGTCACGGTCACGGCGCCCTCCGCGGGCACGCCGTGCAGCCCGAGCTTCCAGCCGATGATCCGGCCGAGCGCGTCGATCCCGGCGACCGCGAGCGGCACGTCGGTGAACGTGCCGAGCGAGGCCACGCCGGTCGAGACGCTGTTGAAGCCCTGCGCCTGCGCGCCGACGATCGCCTTGTCGATCCCGCCCGCACGGCCCTCGAAGATCTGGCCGTACTGGTCGACGAGGAAGTTGTAGCCGATGTCGCTCCAGCCGTTGTAGTTGCGGTGGTACTTGGCGATGCCGAGGACGATCCCCGCCGAGTCCGCCGGCCCGTAGTCGTTCGCGTTGACGGTGTGGTGGACGAACGCGAGCTGGACCTGGCCGGTGCTCGGGGCGTAGCGCGGGATGACGGTGTCGCCGCCCCACTGCGCGCGGGTGATGATCGCCGGCGCGCCCGGGATCTGGCGGCTCGCCGACGCCCGGATCCGGCGGCGCGCCGCGCGGGCGGCCGGGCCGGAGCGCACGAAGCGCGCGTGCAGCCCGCTCGCGCCGCCGCGCAGGCGGAGCTGGAACTGGTCGGCGTCGCCGGTCCAGACCGGGTCGGTGCCGGCCCGCGGCGCGGCGGCGTCCGGGCCGTGGTCGCCGGTCGCGTGCAGCGGCGCCCAGCGCGACCAGCGGCCGCCGCGGCGGCGGGCGCGGACCTGCGCGTGGACGTGGGCGGGGCGGCGCCAGCCGAGCCCGATCAGGTCGAACCGGCGCGGCGCGTCGTAGATCCTCGTCGTCCGCCAGCCGCGCGCCGGCGATCGCTCGCTCCGTGCTCCGGGAGCGCGAGCGTGAACGCCTCGGCGCGCGGTGCGGCGAGGGCGGATGAGCCCGGCTTCAGCGACCCCAGCGCGGCGGCTGCGGCGCCCAGCTTCAGGGCCTGACGACGGGTGAGACGGGAGAGAGCCACGAACATCGCAACACGGGGGAGGGCCGAAAGGTCCGCTTCGCCACCCTCGGGGCGGTTCCCTGCAAACGGGCTAGGCGCAGTCGGGGCAGCGGCCCCGCAGCACGATGTCGTGCGCGCCGACGGCGTAGCCCAGGCGCCGGCCGACGCCGTCGATCAGGCGCTCCAGCTCGGCGTCCTCGAACGCGTCGCGCTTGCCGCAGCGGTCGCAGATCGCGTGGTGGTGGTGCTCGCCGCTGGGGTCGGCCGGCTCGAAGCAGGCGACGCCGTCGACGTCGAGCCGGTGGACGAGGTTGAGGCTCGTCAGCACCTCGAGCGCGCGGTAGACGCTCGCGAGCCCGGGCGTGCGGCCGTCGGCGGCGCGCAGCCGGTCGTGCAGCTCCTGCGCGCTCAGGCAGCACGGCTGGCGCTCGAGCAGGGCCAGGACCGACTCGCGCGCCCCACCCGCGCGGTGGCCGGTCCGCGCCAGCTCGCGCCGCGCGTGGGCACCCCAGTCGAGGGTCTCGGTGGCCATCCCGGAAGCGTAGCGCTCGCAGCAGATAACGAGAATGGTTTGCAGTAAGGTGATCCGGCCGATGCTCGACCTCGCGCCCTACCTGCAACGCGCCGTGCTGGAGATCGCGCTGCTCGCCGTGCCGGCCGGGCTGCTCGGGAGCTGGATCGTGCTGCGCCGGCTCGCGTTCTTCACCCACGCGGTCGGGACGGTCAGCTTCCCGGCCCTCGTGCTCGCGGGCGCGTGGGGGATCGCGCCGCAGCTCGCGGCGCTGGCCGCCGCGCTGGGCTTCGGCGTCGCGCAGGAGCGGATCGGGCGCGGCGGGCGGCTCGCCGCCGACGCGGCCACCGGGCTGATCCTCGTCGGCGCCCTGGCGCTCGGCGTCGTGCTCGCCTCCGACGTGTTCGAGTCCGGCGCCCAGGTCGACACGCTGCTGTTCGGATCGTTGATCGGCCTCACCGACCGCGACGTCTGGCTCACCGCGCTCGTCGCCGTGGTCGCGCGTGGTGCTCGACGCCGGCCTGCGCCGGCACTGGCTGGCCGCCGGCTTCGAGCCCGGCAGCGCGCGCGCCCTGGGGCTGCGGCCGGTGCTCGCCGACCGGCTCCTGCTGATGGGGATCGGGGCGGCGGCGATCGTGGCGCTCGACGCCGTCGGCGCGCTGCTCGTGACCGTCGTCCTCGTCGTGCCTGCCGCCACGGTGCGCCTGCTGACCGACCGGCTCGGCGCGCTGCAGGCCGGCGCGACGGCGCTGGCGCTGGTCGAGGGCCTCGCCGCCGTCTGGCTGGCGGACGCCCTGAACGTCGGCGCGGGCCCGGCGCTCGCCGTGATCGGCGGCGCGGGCTTCGCGCTCGTCGCCGTGGTGACGGCCGCCCGCGGGCGGGCGGTGACCGCGTGAGCGGGCTGGCGGTCCACGGGCTGGCCGGCGGCTACGTGCCCGGGCGCGACATCCTCCGCGACGTCGACTTCGTCGCCGGCCCCGGCCAGATCGTCGGCGTGCTCGGGCCGAACGGCGGCGGCAAGACGACGCTGTTCCGCGCGCTGCTCGGGGAGCTGCCGGTGCGCCGCGGGTCGCTCGAGCTGCCCGGTCGCCCGGCCTACGTGCCGCAGACCGACCAGGCGCGGCTGGACTTCCCCGTCAGCGCCTCCGACGTCGCGCTGATGGGCGCGTTCGGCCGCACGCCGTGGTTTCGGCGGGTGGCGCGGCGCCGACCGCGACGCCGCGCGCGCGGCGCTCGACCGGGTCGGGCTCGCGGACCGCGCGGGGACGACGTTCGGCGAGCTCTCGGGCGGCCAGCGCCAGCGCGTGCTGATCGCGCGCGCGCTGGTGCAGGACGCGCCGCTGCTGCTGCTCGACGAGCCGCTGTCGGGCGTCGACGGCGCGAGCGCCGCGCGGATCGAGGCGGTGTTCGGCGAACTGCGGGCCGAGGGCCGGACGCTGCTCGTCGCCACCCACGACGTGCGCCAGGCGGGGGAGTGGGACCGGGTCCTCTGCCTGCGCGGCCGCCAGATCGACTTCGGGCCGCCGGCCGCGGTGCTCTCGCCCGAGACGCTGCGCGAGACCTACGGCGCCGAGCTGATCGTGCTCGATGACGGCCGCGCCGTCGGCATCGGGCACCACGCGCACGAGCACTGACGATGCTGGCGTGGCTCACCGACCCGTTCGGCTCGCCGATCGTCGTGCGCGCGCTCGCCGAGGTGCTCATCCTCGCGCTCGCGTGCGGGCCGCTCGGCGTCTGGGTTCTGCTCTACCGCGACGCGTACGCGGCGGAGTCGATCAGCCACGGGATGCTGCCCGGGCTCGTCGTGGCGGCGCTGATCGGCGCTCCGCTCGTGCTCGGCGCGCTCGCGGGGGTGCTGCTCGCGGCGGCCGGGATCGCGCTCGTCGCGGCGGACCGGCGCCTCTCGGGCGACGTCGGGGTCGCGGTCTGCGTCTCCGCGCTGCTCGGGCTGGGCGGGATGCTCGCGCTGTCGGCGTCCACGCCCCCGCGGCTGCAGGAGCTGCTGTTCGGGGACCTGCTCGGCGTCGACGGCGGCGACCTCGCGGTGGCCGGCGCGCTGACCGCCGGCGTCGTGCTCGCGCTCGCCGCCGGGCACCGGCGGCTGGCGCTCGTCGGGTTCGACCGCGGATCGGCCGCGGCGCTCGGCGCGCCGCCCGCGCGCTGGGAGCTCGCGTTGCTGGCGGTTCTCGCGGTGACCACCGTGGCCGCGGCCGGCGGTTTGGGAAATCTCTTGCTGGTGGCGCTCATGCTGGCGCCCGCGGCCGCCGCGCTGAGCCGCACGCGGCGGCTCGTCCCGGCGCTCGGTTTGGCCGTGGGACTGGGTTGTCTGTCCGGTCTGGGCGGTTTGATCCTCTCCTACCACCTCGACATCGCAGCCGGAGCGTCAGTGGCGCTGTGTGCGGTCGCATGCGCCGGGTTTGCCCTGCTCGCACCGGGAAAAGCTTGAATTTCGCGCGGCGCGTGGCGACCATTCGCGCCGTGAGGTACCGCGACAAGGTGATGCAGCGCTCCGCATGGGCGGTCTGGTCGCGTCGCCTGTTCGGCCTGCTCGGCACCGCCGCGTTCCTCGCGGCGTGCGCGCTCGGCGTCTCGATGGTGCTCGACATGGGCCAGGACGAGGCCGTGTCGGCCGCGCCGCCGGTCCCCACCGCGAAGCAGCTCAAGGGCACGAAGAAGCTCTCGAAGGCGGAGCGCGCGGACCGCGCCCGCGCGGTCGTCCACATGCGCCGCGCCGGCTACACGCCGGTGACGCTCGCCGACTACCGGCCGGCCAACGAGCTGCGCGTGCTGATCGGCGCGCCGTTCGGCACCAGCCCGCCCGGCTACCGCGCGTTCTTCTTCCTCGGCGACCGGCCGGTCGGGAACGACGCGCCGCAGCCCAGCGGCGCGCTGAAGGTGCGCGGCGGGCACGACAAGACGGTCACGCTCGTCTACACGACCTACGACGACGGCGACCGCGCGTGCTGCCCGCGCGGCCGCAAGGCCCGCGTGCGATTCGCGTGGACCGACGGCGCGCTGGCGCCGCTCGACGACGTCCCACCGGACGCCGAGCGCGTCCCGCCGACCTAGGCCGCCGGGACCGGCCCGGCGGCGCGGATCAGGGGCCGACGCCGGAGCGGCCGCGGCGCGGGCTCCTCGGCCGGGACGCCCTGGAGCCGCGCGAACAGCCACTCGAGCGAGCCCTCGCGCCCGCAGACGTCGGACCAGCCGGCGAGCCGGGCCTCCATCTCCGGCTCGCGCATGCACGGGCGCGAGCAGGTGGACGCTGCCGCCGCCGGGGCCGCCGAGCGCGTGCTGGAACAGGTACAGCTCGCCGGTGTCGCGCACCCAGGCCGCGCGGTACGTCGGGCCGCGGCGCGAGCGCCAGAACAGGCCGACGTCGCGCTCGCGCGACGCGCGGCGGGCGGGGTCGGACGCATAGAAGGCGCCGAGCGACAGGTAGGTCCGGGAGATGGGGTCGGTCATGTGGGGAGCTCCTTGGGGGAGGAGTGGCGCTGCGTGACGCATCATCCCTGATTCCGGCTCGTTCTGCATCTAGCATCGTGGGGATGTGCGGACGCTTCACCGACACGAAGGTCGACCCGGGCCTGGTCGCCGCGCGCTTCGGCGTGGCGGAGTCGGCCGTGCCCGGCGAGACGCTCGGCCGCTTCAACATCTGCCCGACCGAGGACGTGCTCGCGATCACCGACGCGCGCGAGCCGCGGGCGCTGCGCTGGGGGCTGATCCCGCCGTGGGCGCGCAAGCTGCGCGCAGGGCCCGAGCCGATCAACGCCCGCTCGGAGGACGCCAAGGGCAAGCGGCTGTTCGCGCCGCTGGTCGCCGACGCGGGGCACCGCTGCCTCGTCGTCGCCGACGGCTGGTACGAGTGGCTGCGGCCCGAGCATCCCAAGGGCGACCGGATCCCGTTCCGCTACACGGTCGACGGCGGCGAGCAGTTCGCGTTCGCCGGGCTGTGGGACGCGCAGCGGCTCGGCGCCTCGGTCACCATCCTCACCACGCGCGCCAACGGCGTCTGCGCCCCGGTCCACGACCGGATGCCGTGCGTGCTCGAGGGGCCGGAGGCGGAGGCGGCGTGGCTGTCGGGCGACGTCGACGCGGACGCGGCGCTCGAGCTGCTCGCCCCGCTCGCCGACGCGCGCACCGCGGCGGCGCCCGCGAACCCGGCGGTCAACCGCGCGGGCGTCGAGGGACCGGAGCTGATCGTGCCGCCGGCCGACGTCGAGCCGGCGCAGCTGCGGCTCGTCTAGCGCTGGTCGCGCGACCCAGGCGGCGAGCAGGCCGCGGTAGTGCGCGACGAAGCGCTCGTGCTCGCGCGGCGGGAACGCGCGCGTGACGGTCCGGACCAGCAGGTCGTCGAAGTCCGCGCCGTCGACGTAGCCGGCCGTCGCCTCGTCGAGGTGGGGGAGATGGCGCTCGCAGAACTCCTCGTAGGCGCCGACCTCGAAGTGGGCGTCGGCGAGGCCGCGGTACGCCTCGAGCTTCTCCGCGTACGGGCGGTCGTCGTCGCCGATCGCGTTCCACGGCTCCGGCGCCATGCCGACGTGCATCCGGCGCCCGGTCACGGTGCAGAAGGCGCACCAGCGCACGAGCGCCTTGATCGCCCAGGGGAAGTAGTAGTGGAGGCTGATCAGGCTGACGTCCGGGCAGGCGTTCGCGTAGTCGATCGGGTGGACCTCGCCGTCGCGGATCAGCGTCTCGCAGCTGTTGAACTCCCAGCGGAAGAACGCGTTGACCGTCCGGCCGATCGTCACGACCTCGCGGCCGGTCTCCGGCGCGAGGAAGTCGTGGTCGACCTGGTAGCGGTCGTGCAGCGGGCGGTCGGGCTCGAAGCGCATGACCATCGTCTCGGCGCCGATCGACAGGCTGCGCGCGAAGACGTCGAAGCCGTCGACCGCGGCCTGGAGGTGCATCAGGCGGCCGCCGGACTCGTCGTAGCGGGCGGCGAGCTCGCGCGGGGTCGCGGACCTGGCTCACCCCGACCCAGGCACCGCCGTCGAACGGCTTCATGAACAGCGGGTAGCCGACCTGCCCGGCGACGTCCGCGAGGTCGAACGGCTGGTTGTAGCGGGCGGCGGTGTAGGCGAAGCGCTCGTCGGCGGGCGGCTGCTTGTGCGGGACGAGCCACGTCGCGGGCACCTTCAGGCCGAGCCGGATCATCGCGCAGTAGGCGGAGTGCTTCTCCATCGCCTGGAACGTGAACGGGTTGTTCAGCAGGTACACGTCGTCCATCAGCGCGGCCTTCTTGATCCACTCGCGCGGGACGTAGTACCAGTGGGCGAGCCGGTCGATCACGAGCGCGTGGCGCGGCTTCGCGCGCAGGTCGAACGGCTCGATCGTCACGCGCTCGGTGGTGAGCTCGTGCGTGTCGCCGCCGTGGTCGATCGCGCCGGTGCGGGCGACGAGCGTCTCGAACGTCTCGGACCAGTCCTCCTCCGTCCCCAGCAGCAGCCCGATCAGGTGCGTGCGCGCCATGGTCCGCCCGTTACCCCCAGGCCCGGGCGAGCAAATCGACCAGGTGCGGGTCGAGCGCGTCGCGCCAGGCGACGAAGTTGTGCGCGTCGCGGGTCACGTGGAGCGCCGCGGGATGGCCCTGGCGGCGCAGCGCGGCGGCGACGGCGCGGTTGTTGGCGAGGTTCTCCTCGGGCGCGCCGCACGTCAGCGTGATCGGGATCGGCGTGGGGGTCGGCCCGGCGTGCAGGACCGTGCCGACGAAGCGGCTGATGCGGCGGAAGCGCGGGAAGCCCGACTCGAGCCGGTCCCAGCGCTGGCGGAAGAAGGAGCCCGATTGCAGGAACAACGCGCCGAACGCGCCGGGGTGGAGCCGGCGGGCGTGGAGCAGCGCGAGCGCGCCGAGGCTCGCGCCGATGCCGGCGGTGTGGGTGGCCGGGGCGAGGCGCGGGAGCGAGGCGGTCAGCAGCCGCGCGTAGCGGGCCGAGGCGGAGTAGTCCTCCTCGCGCTCGTGCGAGTCGAGCAGGGCGACCCGGCACGGCGGGATGGCGTCGCGTGCGATCGCGGCGGCGATCATCCGCGGCAGCTGGGCCTCGCGCTCGTAGGCGCCGCCGTCGTGGGCGACGAGCAGCGGCAGCGGCCGGCGCGGGATCGGTGCCGGGCGGGGACCAGAGCCGCGCGCCGTCGCCGAGCGGCTGCGAGGGACCGGGGTCGGGCGCGGTCAGCCAGCGCGGCGGCGCGTAGCCGGGGAACTCGATGACGCTGCGGTCGCCCTCGCGGGCGTCGTTGGCCGGGTCGGGGAAGAGCTCGCCGTCGGCCTCGAACCGGTACTCGAGCCGGTCGACCTGCGGGCGGCGGTACTCGAGCTCCCAGACGTCGCCGGCGCGGGCGAACGAGGGACCGCTGCGGGGGCGCTCGATCTCCTGGCGGAGCCGGACGCTCGCGTACCCGCGGTCCGCGAGCCGGAAGACGACGCGGTCCGCGCGGACCTCGGGGCCGGCGCCGGTGCGCGGCTCGGTGGTCAGTAGCCGAGCCGGTCGAGGCGATCGGACGAGGAGCGCTTCTCCTTCTCGCCCTCGTCCTCGCGGTCGTCGCGGCCCTTGCTCATGTCGATGATGCGGATGCGCGACTTGAACGAGCCGTCGCGGCCGTGCTGGCGGAGGTCCTCGGCGCCGGCGGAGCCGCCGCCGGTCCCGCGGTCGCGCCACGGGCGGTCGCCGCCGCCGCCGCCGCGCCGGCCGTCACGGCCGCCGCCGCGGCCGCCACGCCCACCGCGGCCGTCACGGCCGCCGCGCGGGTCGACGAGGCCCTTGATCTCGCGCACGGGCGTGACCGCGAGCCGCGCCCAGGCGGTGAAGACGGGGTCGCCGACGGGGAGGCCCTGCGCCGCGTCGCAGCACACGGCCGACCACTTCATGGTCTGCCCGTCGGCGCGCTGCTTCGGCGCGAGCGCCTCGCGGACGGACTCCTCGCCGCCGACGCGCTCGACGGCGGCGCGGAGGCGCGCCTGGCCGCGGGCGGCGAGCGGCTGGCGCTGCTGCGGCTGCTGGGGCTGCTGCGGCTGCTCCGGGGCGGCGGCGCTGCTCGGCGGCGGGCGCCTCGCCCTCGGCCGCGGCGCGGGTGCCGGTGCGGTCTCCTCGGCGGGGGCCGGCGCGGCGCTCCTCGGCGGGCTGTGGCTCCGCCTCGGCGGGCCCCTTCAGCTCGTCCTCGTCCTGCTTGCGGAGCTCCGAGAGCTTCGCGTAGAAGGCGTTGCGGTGGCGCTGCGCGGGGCTCGGCCGGCGGCGCCGCTCGGGGCGCTTGCGCGGCTCGCGGCGCTGGCCGCCCTGCTGCTGCGGCTGCGCAGGCTTGTCCGCGGACGGCGCGGTCGCCGCGGCCGCGGGGGCGTCGGCGGCGGGCTCGGCCGGGGTCTCGGCGGCGGGCTCGGCGGGAGTCTCGGCGACGGGCTGAGCGGGGGCGATCGGCGCCTCCGGCTCGGTCGCGCCGACGGCGGGCTCGGCCGGGGTCTCGGCGGCCGGTTCGGCGGGTCTCGGCGACGGGCTCAGCGGGGGCTCGGCGCCTCCGGCTCGGCGCGCCGCGGCGGTGGTCGCCGCGGAGGCGTCGGCGGGCACGACGGTCGGACTCGGCCGCGCTGCCGGTCGCCTCGGGCTCGGTCGCGGCGGGCGGAGCGGCGTCGGCGGCCGGCTCGCCCGCGGCGGGCTCGGCCGGCGTCTCAGTGGCGGGCGCCTCGGCGGCTGGCTCCGCGGGGGCGTTCGGCGGCGGGCTCGGCGGCGGCTCGGCGGCGGGCTCGGCGGCGTCTCGGCGGCGGGCTCGGCGGCGGCGCTCGGCCGGCGTCTCGGCGGCGGGCTCGGCCGGCGTCTCGGCGGCGGGCTCGGCCGGCGTCTCGGCGGCGGGCTCGGCCGGCGTCTCGGCGGCGGGCTCGGCCGGCGTCTCAGCGGCGGGCTCGGCCGGCGTCTCAGCGGCGGGCTCGGCCGGCGTCTCAGCGGCAGGCTCGGCCGGCGCGATCGGCGCCTCCGGCTCGGTCGCGCCGGTGGCCTCCGGCGCCGGCTCGGCGGGCGCGGACTCGGCGGCGGGGGACGCGCCGGGCTCCGGCGCGAGCGGGGCCTCCTCCCGCGGCGGGGCGTCGTTCTCGGGCGCTTCGGTCTTCTGCTCGGTCTGCTCGGTCATGGAATCGACGGCGCGGCGCGCCAGGGTGGAGGCTAGGGCAATGACGGCGCCCGGCGTCGTGCGGTGGGGCGTCGTCGAGCGCGGCGGTGGGCCGCGCGCCCCACGATGATGACACCCCGCCGCGATCGCTCGCAGCCGCGCGCCGCCACAATAGCCCGCGATGGATCCGTACGCGGAGCTCGGACTGCCGCCCGGCGCACCACCCGAGGACGTCGCCGCCGCCTACCGGCGGCTCGCCAAGGCCTACCACCCCGACCGCGGCGGGGCGGAGGGGCGGATGGCCCAGATCAACGCCGCCTACGACCTCCTGCGCGCGGCCGAGTGGATGCAGCGCAACGACCCGCCGGCGCCGCAGCCGCGCCGCGCGCCCGCCACGGGCCGCCGCGGGGACTGGCTCCCGCCCGCGATCCGCGGCGCGCTCGGCCACGAGCTGCTGAGCGTGCTCGAGCCGGGCGAGAAGGTCTACGTCGTGACGCCGACGACGACCTGGGCGAGCCCGCAGGCGCTGCTCGCGGTCAGCGACCGGCGCCTGCTGTGGCTGCTCGACGACGCGGTCAACGGCCGCGTCCAGACGCTCCGCTTCGGCGCGATCGAGACGGCCGAGCACTCGCTGCGGCGGCCGCGCCGGCGCGTCGCGACCCTCCGCGTCCGCGCCCGCAACGGCCGCCGCTTCGTGTTCGGGGACCTGCGCCCCGCGACCGCGGCGGACCTCAGCCGCCGGATCGCCGCGGCGAGCGGCTAGCCCCGATCAGCGCGATCGGCGCCACGGCCAGCAGCGCCAGCGCCGCCATCGCCCACCAGCCCGCGTCGTACGCGCCCGCGCCCGGCGCCGGCCCGAGGATCGCGATCAGGATCGCCACGCCGAGCACCGCGCCGAGCTGCCGCGTCGTCGCGCTCATCCCGGACTGCCGATCCCGAGCTCCGCCGGCGCGAGGTCGCGCACGCAGACGGCGACGATCGTCGCGAAGCCGAGCCCGACCCCGATGCCCATGAGCACCGTCGCGGGCAGCCACTCGGCCACGAACGCCGGCTCCGGCCCGACCTGGGTCGCGAGCCAGACGCCCGCCGCCGCGCTGATCACGCGCGCCCGGCAGCACGAACCGCCGCGGGTCGACCCGATCGGTGAACCGCGCCGCCGCGAACGCCGCCACCGCGCTGGCGAGCGGGCCCGGCGCGATCGCGAGGCCGGTCCGCAGGATCGAGTAGCCCCAGACCTGCGTCAGGTAGAGCGAGTTGGCGAGCACGAGCCCGAAGAAGCTCGTGCCCAGCAGCAGCGCGCCGAGGTTGCCGGTGCTGAACGAGCGGCGGCGGAACAGCGACAGGTCGAGCACGGGCGCCGGATGCCGCGCGCAGCGCAGGACGAGCAGCGGCGTCAGCACCGCCGAGGCGGCGAACGCCGCGATCGTGCGCGGATCGCCCCAGCCCCAGACCGGGCCCTGGACGGCGCCGAGCGCGAGCGTCCCGACCGCCGCGACGGCGAGCACGGACCCCAGCAGGTCGGGGCGGTGCTGCAGCGAGCCGGGCGCGGCCGCCGGCATCCGCGTGCCGAGGAGCAGCGCGGCGAGCCCGACCGGCAGGTTCACGACGAAGACGAGCCGCCAGCCGCCGAGGTCGACGACCAGGCCGCCGAGCACCGGCCCGAGCGCCGACGCCAGCGCCGCGACGCCGGCCATGACGCCGATCACCTTCATCCGCTGCTCCGGCGGGAACGCGGCCATCACGAGCAGCTGGGCGGACGGGACGAGCATCGCGCCGCCCACCGCCTGCAGCACGCGCGCGGCGACGAGCAGCGGCACCGACGGCGCCACGGCGCACAGGAGCGACCCGCCGGTGAACGTCGCCAGCCCGGCCAGGAACAGCCGCCGGCCGCCGACGACGTCGGCGTAGCGCCCGCCCGGGACGAGCAGCGCCGCGAAGACCAGCGCGTACGCGCTGAGGATCCACGACAGCCCGGCGAGCGTCGAGCCGCCGAACGACGCCCGGATGTCCGGGAACGCGACGTTGACGATCGTCGCGTCGAGGTAGACCAGGAACGAGGACGCGGACGCGACCGCCAGCACGGCGGCCGGCCGCAGGACGGGACGCGCGAGCGCCCCGGCCCGCGGCCGGAGGACCGTGCTCACGCCGTCTGCCGCGCCGCGCCGGGCGCCCGGGGGACGGGCGCGCGGACGACCGCGTCGCGGTGCGCCGGCAGGGGGACCGGAGGCGCGGGGAGCGCGGCGGCGCGGTAGATCGCCGGGTCGGGCGGGACGAGCCCGAGCTCGGCGAGACGGCGGGAGAGACCGGCGCGGAACTGGGCGTCGGGGATGTCGGCGGGGGACATGGGAGGGGACCTTCCGGTCGGGGAGGAAATACGAACGGTCGTGCTCTTTTAGCACAGGACGAACGATCGTGCTACTTTCTTCCCGTGAGCATCCTCGAGCCGCAGACCGCGACGCCCCCCGCCGCCGACGGCCGCAAGGTCCGCGGCGACCGCACCCGGCGGGCGATCCTCACCGCCGCGGTCAACGTCGCGTCGGTCGAGGGCCTCGAGGGCCTGTCGATCGGCCGGCTCGCGACCGAGCTCGAGATGAGCAAGAGCGGCCTGTTCGCGCACTTCGGCTCGAAGGAGGAGCTCCAGGTCTCGACCGTGCGCGCCGCCGCCGCGATCTTCGCCCACCGCGTGGTCGTGCCCGCCGACGAGCGCTTCGAGCCCGGGATCCGCCGCCTGCAGGGGATGCTCGACCTGTGGCTCGACTACATGGAGCGCGGCATCTTCGACGGCGGCTGCTTCTTCGCCGCGGCCACGATGGAGATGGACGGGCGCCCCGGTCCGGTCCGCGACGCGATCGCCGAGCAGATGCGCGCTGTGGGGCGGCCACCTGGCCGACCTGGCGCGCGACGCGATGGCCCGCGGCGAGCTGCTGGACGACACCGACCCGCTCCAGCTCGCGTTCGAGCTCGACGCGCTCGGGATCGCGGTGAACTCCGGCTGGCAGCTGCACGAGGACGACGCCGTCTTCGCGCGCGGGCACCGGGCGATCCGGCGCCGGCTCGAGGCCGACGCCACCGAGCGCGGCCGCGCCGCGCTCGCCGGCTGACCCGGAGCGCACGAGGGCCCCGCCGGAGCGGGGCCCCCGAGAACCCGGTCATGGATCACCGCTGTACTACTTGTCCCAGGACGGATGTGTCTTGCCTGGGCGGCTCAACACTCCTGGCCACCTGGACAGGCCGCCGGCACCGGAGCGCCGGCGCGTTGCCACGGCTGGGGGCTCGCAGGCTCCCTTCGGCCAAGTGGGCGATCCGCCGGACCTCCCAGGCTACTAACGTCCGCCGGATGGAGTCACGCCGAATCGGCCGCATCGGGCTCGTCGTCCACCCGCGGCGGGAGATCGGCGAGGCCCTCGGCGCGCTGACCGCCTGGTGCGCCGAGCACGGTGCCGAGCTCGTCCAGGTCCACGCCCCGGGGCAGGAGCGCAGCGTCGCCGAGCCGGGCGATCCGGCCACGTGCGACCTGATCGTCGCGCTGGGCGGCGACGGCACCACGCTCGCCGCGGTCCGGACCGGCGCGGAGGTCGGCCGACCGGTGCTCGGCGCGGCCTGCGGCAGCCTCGGCGCGCTCACGACCGTGCCCGCGGAGGAGCTCCCCATGGCGCTCGACCGCGTCGCGGCGGGCGACTGGATCGCGCGCAAGCTGCCGACGCTCGTCGTCCACCACGAGGAGACCAAGCGCACCGCGGTCAACGACCTGGTGGTCGTGCGCCAGGGCGCCGGGCAGGTGAGCGTCTCCGTCCGCGTCGACGACCAGCTCTTCAGCCGCTTCGCCGGCGACGGCTTCGTGATCGGGACACCGCTCGGCTCCAGCGCCTACACGCTCGCCGCCGGCGGCCCGATGCTCGCGCCGGGCACGCTCGGCATGGTCTTCACGCCGCTCGCGCCGCACGGCGGCTTCATCCCGCCGCTCGTCACCGCCCCCGACGGGCGGCTCGACGTCGAGATCGACCCGGCTCACGGCGGCGCGCGGCTCGAGCTCGACGGCCAGATCGGCGACCTGCTGGAGCCGCTCACGCCGACCGCCGTGAGCGTCACCCTCGCGCCGGGCCACGGCACGCTCGTCTCGCTCGGCGACGACGAGCCGATGCTCGCCGGGCTGCGGCGCCGCCGGATCATCATCGACAGCCCGCGGATCCTCGCCCGCGACGACCGCGAGGCCGCCGAACCGGTATAAGCGGACGATGGCGATGCTCGAGCTGGTCCACACGGAGCCGGATTGGACGGGCGCCCTGGGCGTCGCGCTCAGCCGCCCTCCCGGCGTGCCGGAGCGCCGCGCCGGCGACGACCCGTGGCACGACGACCAGGCGGGCGAGCGCCCGCGCCGGATCTCCGACGACCTCGCGTGGCTGCGCCAGGCGATCGACGAGCCCGAGCCGCACGGCCTGCGCGGCCTCGGCGAGACGGCGGCCGTCGCCGCGTGGGAGCCGACGACCGAGGCCGAGGCGCGGCTCGACCGGCTGCGCGACCGCCGCATCCTCGACGCCGCGGGCTTCCTGCTGCACGACTAGAGGTCGACGACCTCCAGCGCCGGGCAGCCGCTCGGCGAGCACCTCGCACAGCACCCGCCGGTGGCAGCCGGCGGGATCCTCCTCGAGGCACAGCAGCGCCGTCCGCGGCCCGTGCCCGACGTCGTGGGCCAGCGCGTCGAGCGCCTCCGGCGCGTTCGCCTCGACGTACGCGCGGTAGCCCGCCCGCGCCTGGGCGATCCGCCCGGCGTGGAAGTCGTGCCGCAGGTCGGGCGGGGTGCCGAGCGCCCGCCGGTGCTCGTAGGCGATGCCGTGCTCCTCGAGCAGGTGCCCGAGCCGCGTCTTCGACATCCCCGGGCGCCGCGACTGCGGCCGGAAGCGGACGTCGAGCACGCGCTCGACGCGCGCCGCGGCGAGCTCCGCGACGAGCTGGGGCGGCAGCAGCCGCTCGTAGCCGATCGTCCAGACGCGTGGGCATGGCAGCATGGTGCCGCATGACCGTGCCCCATTCCTCGGAGCTCGCCGCGGCGCTCGCGCCCGACGTGCTGGACCGGCTGCTCCGCTACGTCCGCATCGACACCCAGTCCGACCGCGCCTACGCGCAGTCCCCGAGCACGCCGGGACAGCTCGAGCTCGCGCGCCTGCTCGTGTCCGAGCTGCTGGAGATCGGGCTGGCCGACGCGGCGATCGACGACCTCGGGTTCGTGACCGCGACGCTGCCCGGCACGGTGGAGGGCGGGACGGTGATCGGGCTGCTCGCGCACGTCGACACCAGCCCGGACGCGCCCGGCGCCGGGGTCGAGCCGCTCGTCCACGCGGACTACGACGGCGGCGTGATCGCGCTCCCGCGCGAGCGGCACGGAGCTCGACCCGGAGCGGATGCCCGAGCTCGCCGACAAGGTCGGCCACGACATCGTCACCACGAGCGGCGACACGCTGCTCGGCGCCGACGACAAGGCGGGCGTCGCCGAGGTGATGGCGGCGGTCGCGTACCTGGCCGCGCACCCCGAGCTGCCGCGGCCCACGATCCGCGTCGGCTTCACGCCCGGACGAGGAGATCGGGCAGGGGCGCGAAGGTCTTCGACCTCGAGCGGTTCGGGGCCGACTGCGCCTACACGCTCGACGGCTCCGAGGCCGGGGAGTTCACCGACGAGACGTTCACCGCCGCGTCGGCGGACGTCCGGATCCGCGGCGTCGACGTCCATCCCGGCTTCGCGACCGGCAAGCTGGTCAACGCCACCCGGCTCGCGGGGCGAGATCCTGGCGCAGCTGCCGCCCGAGCTCACCCCGGAGGCGACCGCCGACCGCGACGGGTTCATCCACGTCTACGCCGTCGAGGGCTCGGCCGGCGCGGCGACGATCCGCACGATCGTGCGCGACTTCGACGACGACCGGCTCGCCGGCCACGTCGCGCTGCTGCGCAGGGTCGCCGAGGACGTCGTGGCGGCCGAGCCGCGCGCGGCCGTCGAGATCGAGGTCGAGCCGCAGTACCCGAACATGCGGACCTTCCTCGACGAGCGGCCCGAGGTCTCGGCCGCGGCCGAGGAGGCGCTGCGGCGCGAGGGCTTCGAGCCCCGCCGCGTCCCGATCCGCGGCGGCACCGACGGCTCGATCCTCAGCGCGCGCGGGCTCCCGACCCCGAACCTGTTCACCGGCGGCCACGAGTTCCACTCGGTGCGCGAGTGGGCGTCGGCGCAGGACATGGCGTCGGCCGCGGCCGTCGCCGTCCGGCTCGCGGGGGTGTGGGCCGAGCGCGGGTGAGCCGCGGCGGGTTCGGCGAGCTCATCGCGGCCACGGGCGAGCTGACGGTCGTCCGCGACCGCGAGCGGCCGTCCGGCCGGCTGCTGCGGCTGGGAGGGATGGACGCGAGTTATGTCGACCTCGCGGATCCGCGCCATCTCGAGTTCGACTACCTGCGCTGGCTGCGCGCGCTGGTCCGTGCGACCGGCGCGCGGCGCGTCGTCCACGTCGGTGGCGCGGGCTGCGCGCTGGCGCGGGCGCTGGCGGCCGAGCATCCCGACCACCGGCAGGAGGTGGTCGAGCGCGACGCGGCGGTCGTCGAGATCGCGCGCGAGCACCTCGGGCTGCGGCGGGCGCCCGGGCTGAAGGTGCGGGTCGGGGACGGGCGGGCGGCGCTCGCCGCGCGGCCGGACGGGTCCGCCGACGCCGTGCTGATCGACGCGTTCGAGGGCGCGCTCGTCCCGCGCCACCTGGTCACCGCCGAGGCGCTGGCGGACCTGGCACGGGTCGCGGGGCTGGCGGCGGTGAACGTCGTCGACGCGCGCGCCATGGGCGACGCCGCGGCGATCGGCGCCGGGCCTGGAGGCCGCGTTCCCGCACGTGCTGGCGCTCGGCCCGGGCCCGGCGCTCGCGCGCCGCCGGTCCGGCAACGTGATCATGGCGGGCCTGCACGAGCTGCCGGGGCTGGACCGGCTGCGCGCCGCGCTCGCCGCCGACCCCTCGCCGGCCGGGCTGCTCGGGCCGGAGGAGACCGCCGCGTTCATCGGCGGCGCGCCGCCGTGGCGCGACCGCTAGAGCCGCTTGCGGATCTCCCAGGGCAGGTTCTCGTCCTCGCGCGAGTGCGTCGTCCCGGGGATCGTGCCCTCGGCGCGCACGATCGCGTCCTGCACCTTGACCATCTGCGTCCCCGAGAGCTGCTCGAGCCGCGTGTCGAGCGTGATCGTGTTGCCGTCGGCGGTCCGCTCGCCGGCCAGCGCGGTGACGATCTCGCCCGCGTAGCGGTCCGGGTCGTTGCCGTCGCTCTCGGGCGCGTACGCGCGCATCGTGGCCAGGATGCCCTTGGGCATGTAGCCGTAGGCCTCGAGCCACTTCGGGATCGCGTCGTAGCCGGCCTGGTAGGTCGGGAAGATCAGGAAGTAGTGCCAGTTCACCTTGCCCTTGAGCTGCCCGACGTCCGCCTTGTTGCCGGACAGGTTGCCGGGGTTGTTGTTGATCCACGCGGGCGTGCCGGGCTTGCCCTTCATGTGCGGCTTGCCCTCCTTGATCTCGTTCGCGTAGATCACGTACTCGCTGATCTCCATGCCGTGGCCCTGGTAGTCGGTCTTGCCGGTCGAGCCGGGGAACCAGAGGTCGCGCGGGACGTCGAGGTCGGCGGTGACGCGCGGCACGTCGGGATCGGGGTGCGCGTAGTACCAGACGTGGTCGCCGGGCTCGAACTTCTGCGGCGTGGGCGGGTGCTTGCCGGCGCGCTCGCGCTCGGCGTGCGCCTCCATCTTGGGGATGAACATGTGCGGCGGGAGCTCGTACTCGTGCGGGACCTCGACCGGTTCGGTCGGGAGCAGCTCCGGCTCCTTGCTCCAGGGCCACGACCAGCGACTCAGCGGCCGCGGCGTCGTCAGCCGCTGCAGCGCGCGGCGGCCGTCCGGCGAGGCGAGCAGCCGGCCGACCCCGGCGTTGCCGACCGCGTGCTGGACGGCCTCGAGCCGCGCGGCGGCGGGGCGCTGCGCCGGGGCCGACGCCGTCACGTCCGGTGCCGCCGCGGTGTCGTGCTCGCCGCCCATCGCCGCATCCTCGTGGAGCGGAGCGCCGGCAGCAACTCCTCCGACGCCCGAGAACGTGCGTTATGACAACCGCATGGCGCTTCCACTGGCCGGACGCGGATCTTGGCGCTCCCGGCGGCCGCCGGTAGGGTCGCGATCCTCGTGCGCCCGCGGCTCGCCCTCCTCGTGCTCGCCACGTTCCTGCTGGTCCCGTCCGCGGCGCGCGCGGCCGAGCTGCCGAAGTGCGCGAAGGACGAGGCGGCGCGCTGCGGCTCCGTCAGCGTCCCGCTGCATCGCACCGACCCCGGCGGCCCGCGCATCACCGTCCGCTTCCGCGTCATCCCGCGCAGCGATCCGTCGCGCCCGGCCGGTACGCCGATCGTCGCCACCGAAGGCGGCCCCGGCTACAGCACGATCGAGTCCGGCGCCGGCTACGAGTTCCTGCTCGGGCCGCTGCGCCGCACGCACGACCTGATCCTCATGGACAACCGCGGGACCGGCGCGTCCGGCGCGATCGACTGCCCGCGGCTCCAGGCCGGCAAGGGCGACTACACGCGCGAGGTCGGCCGCTGCGCCGAGCACCTCGGGCCGGCCGCCGACGCCTACGGGACCGGCGCCGCCGCCGACGACCTCGCCGCCGTGCTCGACAAGCTCGGCGTCCCCGTGGTCAGCATCTACGGCGACTCCTACGGGACGTACTTCGCGCAGGCGTTCGCGGTCCGCCACCCCGACCGCGTGAACGCCGTCGTGCTCGACGCCGCGTTCGCCGTCGACGGCTTCGATCCGTGGGGCCGTACGACCACGGACGCGATCCGCGCCGCCTGGACCGCGGTCTGCGACCGCTCGCCGACCTGCCCGTCGGCCGACCCGGTGGCCGAGCTCGGCGCGCTCGCCGAGCGCTTCCGGCGGACGCCGCTCACCGGCGAGGCCCGCGACGCCGACGGCGCGCTGCACCCGGTCCGGATGGACGGCGCCGCGTTCGCCCAGCTCGTCAACGACGCCGGCTACGGCTACGCGATCTACCGCGACCTGTTCGCCGCGGCGCGCGCGCTGGACGCGGGCGATCCCGCGCCGATGCTGCGGCTCGCGTCCGAGGACCTCACCTCGGTCGAGGCCGGCCCGGTCGAGTCGTACTCCGAGGGCGCCTACGCCGCCGTCGCGTGCCACGACTACCCGACGATCTGGAACGTCGCCTCGGGCTTCGCCGCCCGCCGCGCCGAGCTCGCCGCGTCCCGCGCCCAGCTGCCCGGGAACGCGTTCGCGCCGTTCTCGCAGGACGTGTGGCTGGACTCGCTCTACGAGCACCAGCTCGTCTACGGCTGCCTGCGCTGGCCGGCGCCCGCCGTCGCCGATCCGCCCGCACCGCCCGGCGCCGCCTACCCGGCGGTGCCGGTGCTCGTCCTCAACGGCGACCTCGACGTGATCACGCCGATGTCGGACGCCGCCCGCGCCGCCGCGCTGTTCCCGAACGCGACGCTCGTGCCGGTCGGCAACGCGGTCCACGTGACCGCGCTGGCCGACTTCGACGACTGCGCCGCGCGGATCGTGCGCGACTTCCTGCGCTCGCACGTCGTCGGCGACACGAGCTGCGCGTCCGAGCTGGCCGAGCTCCACGTCGTCCCGGCGTTCCCGCGCACGACGGCGGCCGCCCCCGCCGCGGCGCCCGCGCCCGGCGACGCCTCGAATCCCGGCGACCGCCGCGCCGGCTGGGCCGCCGCGCACACCGTCGCGGACGCGCTCTCGCGCTGGTGGCTGATGTACGGCGTCCGCGGCCACGGGCTGCGCGGCGGGACGTTCCGGACCGGCGGCTCGTACTACGGCACCGACCCGGTCACGTTCCGGCTGCGCGACGCGCAGTTCGTCGGCGACCTCGCCGTGCGCGGCCGCGCCGCGTGGGATCGCGAGGCGCTGCGGATGTCCGCGCGCGTGCGGCTCTCCGGCGCCCGCGCCGGCCGGCTCAGGATCGCCTGGGCGACGGGCGTGCGCACGGCGACGGCCACCGTGCGCGGAAAGCTCGGCGGCCGCAAGGTGCGGCTGACGTTGCCCGCGCCCTAGCGCGCGTGCGACGTGTCGTTCCAGAGCCAGATCACGCGCCGCTCCCGCTCGAACCCGAGGATGCACAGCGCGGCGGTGCTGAGCGCCAGCACGGCCGCGGTCTCGGGCGGCAGCCCGACCCAGCGCGCGCCGACGATCCGCAGGATGTGCCCGTGGCCGAACATCGCGACGTCGCCGTCCGCGGCGAGCGCGCGCTCGATCACGCGGTCGGCGCGGGCGCTCGCGTCCGCGAGGTCCTCGCCGCCGGGTGAGCCGTCGGTCCACAGGTTCCAGCCGGGCCGCTCCTCGCGGATCTCCGGCGTCGTGCGGCCCTCGTACTCGCCGTAGCCGAACTCGACCAGGTCCTCGGTGACCTCGGCGTCGTCGGCCAGCCCGGCGAGCTTCGCGGTGTCATAAGCCCGCCGCAGGGGGCTCGAGAGGATGAGCGAGAAGTGCCGCTCGCCCAGCCGCCGGCCCAGCTGGAGCGCCCGCTCGCGCCCCTCCTCGATCAGCGGGATGTCCGTGCGGCTCGTGTGCTGGCCGGATCGGCTCCACTCCGTCTCCCCGTGCCGCACGAGCAGGACTTCCTGTCCGGTGCGTGCCATGGCCGGGCACTATCCCATCCCTGGCGCGTTGCCGCGCGCCGCATCTCCCACGGCATGTCGTGCGCCGGTGTAGCTTCCCGCCATGGACGAGACCCGCCAGCCCCCCGGCGAGCCCGATGGCACCGGCAGCAGCTCGACGATGTGGATCATCATCGCCGGCGTCTGCGCCGCCCTCGCGATCGGCTTCGCGATCTGGGCCTTCAGCCTCAAGTCGGACCGCGACGACACCCAGGCCAAGCTGACCGCCGCCCAGTCGGCGACCGCGCGCGAGCAGAGCGCGCTGAGCGAGGAGGAGCGCTCCGCCGCCGAGACCGAGGCCAAGGAGCAGGCCTTCGGCACGAAGTTCCAGACCCGCTACAACGCGGTCCGCAACCGCTTCATCGCGCAGGAGAAGAAGTCCGACACGCTCAAGGACGAGGTCGACCAGGAGAAGACCGAGCTCACGAACGCGCAGAACGCCGAGAAGCAGGCGCAGAGCCAGGACGAGACGGACGAGGCGCAGCTCAAGACCGCCAACGCCAGGCTCCAGCTGGCCGGCGCGTGCGCGCGCGGGACGATCGCGGCGCTGGACGAGTTCCTCGACGCCCCGACCGTGCGCTCGGGCGCGAACAAGGCGCTGAAGCGGCTCGAGGACCTGCAGGACCAGTGCAACGAGGTCGTGCAGCAGACCTCGAGCTGAGCGCGCGCTAGGCGGCGCTGCGCGCCGCGGCGGCCGCGGCGACCGCGAGGCGGTCGGCGCGGTCGTTCAGCGCCTTGTGCGCGTGCGCGGCGCCGGTCTCGTGCCCGCGCACCCAGTGCCAGCGCACGTCGTGGCGCGCGAGCTCGGCCTCGAGCGCCAGCACGAGGTCCTGGTTCTTGACCGGCTGGCCGCCGGACGGTCTTCCAGCCCTTGCGCTTCCAGCCGGCGATCCACTTCGTCATCGAGTCGAGCATCAGCCGCGAGTCGGTGACGATGCAGGCGCGCGTGCCCGGCGGGAGCGAGCGCAGGCCCTCGAGCGCCGCGGTGTACTCCATCCGGTTGTTCGTGGTGTGCGCGTCGCTCCCCGAGCGCTCCTCCGTCACGCCGTCCGGCCAGACCACGATCGCGGCCCAGCCGCCGGGGCCCGGATTGCCCGAGCAGGCGCCGTCGGTCCACACGAGGACCTCGCCCTCGCGCGGCGCGAGCGGCTGTTCGGGACGGGCGGGTCGGCGCGGCACGGCGGCGATACTAGGGCGCTCCGAGGACGGCACCTCGTATGCTCGCCGCCTGTGCGCCAGGAGCTGCGTCCCCTCTTCGACCGCGTCGTGATCAAGGAGCTCGAGCCCGACCGGGTCCGCCAGTCGGGGCTCGTCGTGCCGCCCGGCTCGCACGAGCCGCCGCCGCAGCACGGGATCGTGCTCGCGGTCGGCCCCGGCATCGACTGGTGGGAGTCGGCCGGGGTGAGCATGCCGGTCCGCGCCGGCGACCACGTCGTCTTCCCGGCCCAGGCCGGCGTCTGGGTCGAGGTCGACGAGGAGAAGCTGCTCGTCTGCCGCGTCGGCGAGCTGCTCGGCGTGCTCGACACGGCCGAGGAGCGCCGCTCCGAAGCCGAGCAGCGCGCCTCCTAGCCCGCGGCGCGCAGGACGACCTCGGCCGCGGCCAGGTCCTCGATCACCGTCCCCATCGACTTGAACACCGTGAGCTCGTCGGCGCTCGCGCGGGCCGTGCGCGTGCCGAGCAGCACCTCCCCCAGCTCCGCGGCGGCGTCCGGGTCCAGCCCGGCCAGCTCGGCGCAGCCCGCCGGCGGCGGCGCGAACGCGTCGCGCGTCTCGACGAGCAGCCGGCCGCGGCGCGCGAGCTCCGGGTGCAGCTCGCCGCCGGGCGGCGCGAACCCGACCGAGGAGACGTGCGTGCCCGGCGCGAGCGCGTCCGGGCGCGACGACGGGCTCGCTCGCGCTGGTGCAGAGGCAGACGACGTCGGCGCCCGCCACCGCCTCCCCCACCCCGGCCGCGGTCGCGCCGTGCTGCCGCCGCGAGCGCGGCCGCGCGGGCCGGGTCGCGCGCCGCCACGCGCAGCTCGGCGCCGGGCAGGACCGCGGGCAGCACGCGCAGATGGGCGGCGGCCACCGGGCCGGCGCCGATCACCGCGACGACGCGGGCGTCCGGGCGGGCGGCGAGCCGGATCGAGAGCGCGGCGGCGCCGGCGGTCCGCACGGCGGTCAGCTCGGTCGCGTCGAGCACGGCGAGCAGCGCGCCGGTGCCGGCGTCGAACGCGCAGATCGTCGCCGGGTGGTGCGGGAGCCCGCGCGCCGGGTTGCCGTCGTAGAGGCCGACGTGCTTGACGATCACCGGGCCGCCCGCCCGGTGCCCGGGCATCACGAGCAGCCCGCGCGCCGCGTCGAGCTGCAGCGCGCTGCGCGGCGGCGCCAGGACCTCCCCGCGCGCGGCGGCCGCGAAGGCGTCCGCGAGCGCGTCGAGCAGCGCGGCGGGATCGAGCAGCCGGGCGACGTCCTCCGGCCCGAGGACGAGCGGGGTCACGGGCGCAGGTCGAGCTGGCCCGCGTACGGGCCGCGGCCGGTCATGTTCGCCGCGCCGCAGCGCGCGCCGAGCCGCACCGCGCCGGCGATGTCGAGGCCGGCGGCGAGCCCGGTCGTCAGCCCCGCGGCGAACGAGTCGCCGGCGCCGTAGGCGTCGACGCGCGGCCCGAGCAGCGGCTGCGCCTCCCACGTCCCGCTGCCCGCCTCGCCGTCCCAGCGGCCGCCGTCGCCGCCGAGCGTGGTCACGACGGTCCGCGGCGGCGGGATCCATGGTCGCCGGATCGAGGTCCTCCCCCGCGTCGGTGCCGGAGCGCACGAGCACGTCGAGCCGGACGCCGCTGCCGGAGCAGCGCGTCGCCCGTGCGCGGCGTGGCGACGACGATCCGCGCCCGGCGCGCGGCGCGCAGCGCGCCCGCGTCGCCGCCGGTGACGTAGACGCCGTCGACGTCGTCGAGCTCCTCCCACGGCAGCGGGTCGTCGCCGTGCGGGACCGGGCGCTCGCCGAGCACGGTGATCGTCCGCTCGCCGTCGTCGGTCAGGTAGGTGAAGCCGCGCCGCTGCTCGCCGTCGCGCACGCCCGCGTGGACGGTGACGCCCTGCTGGACGAGCTGGGCGCGCGTGCGCTGCCCGTGGTCGTCCTCGGCGAGCGCGGTGAGGAACAGCGCGCCGCCCGCGAGCTTGGCCATCTGGGCCGCGGCGACCGCGCCTCCGCCGGCCGCCTCGCCCCAGAACTCGGGCACGTGCAGGATCTCGCCGGGCCGCGGCAGCCGCGGCACGACGGCGAAGTCGATCCACTCGACGTGCCCGACGACGGCGACGCGCGCCCGCATGACCTGCTCCCCGGCCATGGCGCGGATCATGCCGGACCGGAGCGTAGGCTGTCGGTCGATGGAGCAGTGCGAGAGCTGCGGGCGCGAGTTCACCTGCGGGGCGACGTCCGATGACGGGTGCTGGTGCGCCGAGGTCGTCGTCGCGCCGGAGCGGCTCGCGGTCCTGCGCGAGCACTTCCTCCGCTGCCTCTGCCCGGACTGCCTGCGCGTCGCCGCGCGGACCGCCGCCTAGCCGCGCTCGACCATCACCGAGGTCGCCTTGACCGCCGCCGTCGCGGCGACGCCGGGCGCGAGGCCGAGCTCCTCGACCGCGTCGCGGGTGACCGCGGCGGTGACGAGGAACGGGCCGGCCTCGATCTCGACCAGGGCCATGACGCCGTCGACCTCGACCGAGCGGACCACGCCGGCGAAGCGGTTGCGGGCCGAGAGCTGGTCGCCCGCGGCGTGGCGGCGCGGGCGGCCGCTGAGCCGCGCGACCTCGCTCGCCGGGACGCGCCGGTGGTTGCGGTCGTCGCGGGTCGTGCGCAGCTTGCCGTCGCGGTCCCAGCGCCGCAGCGTGTCGGCGCTGACGCCGATCGCCTGTGCGGCCTCGCCGAGCGTCAGGTCGGTCATACCGGCGGCAGCGTCCCCTCGACGCGGCGGCGGTCGGCGCCGTCGACCTCCACCTTCCAGATCGGCGCCTCGGCCTTGACGCGGTCGATCACGGCGCGCGCGCCCGCGAAGGCCTCGCCGCGGTGCGGCGCGCTCGCGGCCACGATCACGCTCGGCTCCCCGAGCGGGACGGTGCCGGTGCGGTGCTCGACGGCGATCGCGCAGAGCCCGTGGCGCCCGGCCTCCTCGGCCGCGATCCGCTCGATCCGCTCCGCCGCCATCTCGGCGTAGGCCTCGTACTCGAGCTCCTCCACGTCGCGCGTGACGCCCTCGAACAGCACCACCGCGCCGGCGCGCGGGTCGCGGACCGCCGCGGAGAGCGCCGCGACGTCGAGCGGCTCGCCGGTCACGCGCACCGCCGGCGCGCCGCCGCTGACCGGCGGGACGAGCGCGACCTCGTCGCCGGGCGCGATCCGCGCGCCCGGGTCGGCGTACTCGCGGTTGATCGCCGCGACGCAGCTGCGCGGGGCGATCTCGAGCGCGCCGAGCAGGTCGGCCACGGTCGCGTCGTCCGGCAGGTCCACGTCCACATGGGCACTGCCCAGGCGCTCGCGCAGACCCGCGAAGAGACGGACGGAGACCACCATGCGCGCAGTCTAGGCGCGGGGGGCCGGTGGGTAGGCTGTGGGCAGATGGAGGCGGAGCTCACCCACCTGGACGCAGCCGGCACCGCGCGCATGGTCGACGTGAGCGCCAAGGGCGCCACCGAGCGCTACGCCCGGGCGCGCGCCGTCGTGCGCATGTCGCCGGAGTCCGCCGCCCGCGTGCAGCGCGGCGACAACCCGAAGGGCGACGTCGCCGCCGTCGCGCGGATCGCCGCGATCCAGGCCGCGAAGCGGACCGACGAGCTGATCCCGCTCGCCCACTCGCTCCCGCTCACGCACGTCGACCCCGAGATCGTCATCGACGCCGCCGCCGGCACGGTCACGATCGTCGCCGAGGCCCGCTGCGCCGACCGCACCGGCGTCGAGATGGAGGCCATGGTCGCCTGCAGCGTCGCCGCGCTGACCGTGTACGACATGGTCAAGGGGATCGAGGCCGGCGTCGTCATCGAGCGCATCGAGCTGCTCGACAAGACCGGCGGGAAGGCGGACTTCCACCGCTCATGAGGACGACGCTGCGAGAGCCGCTGGCCGACGGTCACGGACGTGCGATCGGCGACGTCCGGATCTCCGTCACGGACCGCTGCAACTTCCGCTGCCAGTACTGCATGCCGGCCGAGGGGCTCCCGTGGCTCCAGCGCGACGCGCTGCTCAGCTACGAGGAGATCACGCGGCTCGTGCGGATCCTCAGCGAGATGGGCGTCCACGACGTCCGGCTCACCGGCGGCGAGCCGCTGGTGCGCAAGGAGCTCTACAAGCTCGTCGGCACGCTGTCGGCGCTGCCCGGCGTCCACGACCTCTCGCTGACCACGAACGGCTACCTGCTCGCGGCCCAGGTCGCCGACCTCGTGGCGGCCGGCCTGCGGCGCGTGAACGTCTCGCTCGACTCGCTCGCCGCCGACCGCTTCTTCCAGCTCACCCGGCGCGACTCGCTCGGGCGCGTGCTCGAGGGGCTCGCGGCCGCCCAGGCGCACCCCGAGCTGCGGCCGATCAAGGTCAACGCGGTCGCGCTGCGCGGCTTCACCGAGGACGAGGTGCTGCGCTTCGCGCGCTTCGCCCGCGAGGAGCCCTACGAGATCCGCTTCATCGAGTTCATGCCGCTCGACGCGGACCAGGAGTGGGACATCTCCAAGGTCCTGCCGAGCGCGGAGATCAAGGCGATCATCGAGACGGAGTACGAGCTCGTGCCGCTCGGCCGCGAGCGCCACGGCACCTCGCGCCGCTACGCGTTCGCCGACGGCAAGGGCGAGATCGGCTTCATCTCCCCCGTCACCGAGCCGTTCTGCGGCGACTGCAACCGGATCCGGCTGACCGCCGAGGGGATGCTCCGGACCTGCCTGTTCTCGATGAACGAGACCGACCTGCGCGCGCCGCTGCGCGACGGCGCCACCGACGCCGAGGTCGAGCAGGTCGTGCGCGACGCCGTCTGGCGCAAGGAGCTCAAGCACCACGTGGGCGAGCCCGGCTTCGTGCAGCCGGCGCGCTCGATGTCGCGGATCGGCGGCTAGCCCTTGCTGGAGATCGGGGCGGCCTGGGAGCGCGTCGCGGCGGTCACGGAGCCACTGGCGGTCGAGCGCGTCCCGCTGGCCGGGGCGCTGGGCCGGATCGCCGCCGAGGACGGCCGCAGCGCCGTCGACCTCCCGCCCTTCGACCGCTCCGCGATGGACGGCTACGCGGTCCGCGCGGCCGACACCGACCCGCCCGCGCCGCTCACGGTGCGCGGCGAGGTGGCGGCGGGCGACGTCGCCGCCGAGGCGCTCGCGCCCGGCACCGCGCTCGGCATCACCACCGGCGCCGCGCTGCCCGACGGCGCGGACGCGATCCTGCGCGTCGAGGACGCCGCCGTCGAGAACGGCCACGTGACGCCGGCCGCGGCGCTCGCCCGCGGGCTCCACGTCCGCTACCGCGGCGAGGACGTCCGGCGCGGCGACGTGCTGGCCCCGGCCGGGGCGCCGCTGACCATGCAGCGGCTCACCGGGCTCGCCTCCGCGGGCGTCGGGGAGGTCGCGGTCCGGCGCCGCCCGGTCGTCCACGTCCTGGCCACCGGGACGGAGCTGCTCGAGCTCGGCGCGCCGCCCGAGCCCGGCCGCGTGCACGAGTCCAACCGGCTCACGCTCGCGCTGCTGTGCGAGCGCGCGGGCGCGACGGTCGTCCTGCACCCGGTGGTGCCCGACGACCGCGCGGCGACCCGCGCCGCGGTCGAGGCGGGCATGGGCGGCGACGTGCTGCTCGTGTCCGGCGGCGTCTCGGTCGGGCCGCACGACCACGTCAAGCCCGCGCTCGAGGACGCGGGCGTGGTCGAGGAGTTCTGGCGCGTGCGGCTCAAGCCGGGCAAGCCGCTGTGGTTCGGCCGCCGCGACGCGACGCTCGTCTTCGGCCTGCCCGGCAACCCGCTCTCGGTCGTCGCCTGCTTCCTCCTCTTCGTCGATCCGGCGCTGCGCCGCATGCAGGGCGAGGCGGACGCCGTCGCGGCGACCGTCCCGGTGCGGCTGGCGGTGCCGGCCGGGCCGTCGGACAACCGCACCACGCTGCTCACGGCGCGGCTGGAGCGGGCCGCCGACGGCGTGCTGGAGGCGACGCCGACCACCGGCCAGGGCTCGCACCTGACCGGCGCGCTCGCGGGGTCCGACGCGTTCGTGATGGTCAGCCACGGCGACGGCGAGCAGCCCGCCGGGGCGCTGGTCGACGCGCTGCTGCTCTAGCCGAGGGCGAATCCGGCTCGGTTGCGTACTACGCGTCGCTGATGCGAGCGAACTCGCAACCGACCATGCGATCGCCGCGCTCGCGAACCGTCAAGGCGGGATCGTGGCGCGCCGCCAACTCACGACGAGCGGGCGAGCCAGGCCGCGATCGGGCGACGGATCGCGGCCGGCAGGTTCCATCCCCTTCACCGCGCCCCCTCAGAGCGCAGTTGGCGCGCTATCGCGGCCCGGCCGACACCCGGAGCGAGCTCGAGCGACTGCCGGACGCGCTGGTCGGGCGGAACGCCGATCCCGCGGCCAGAGCAGAACGTCGTGATCGCAGGCCGCGTCCGCGACTTCGTCTGGCCGGCGCGCCGCCTCGTCGTCGAGGCCGACTGGTTCCTCCTGGCACCGCTCGCCGGCGGCCTTGAACGGTGACCGTGAGCGTGACACCGAGCTGACGCTGGCAGGCTGGCGGACGCTCCGCTTCACCTGGGAGCAGGTCACCCGGCGCCTCGACTACGTCGCGGGCGCAATCCGCAGCGCGATCGGGTAACAGCCCCGATGGCCGCCCGCACCGAGACCGACGCCCGGCTGGGGCTCCCCGCGACCGTCGCGCTCGTCGTCGGCGGGATCGTCGGCACCGGGATCTTCACCGTCCCGGCCGCGATCGCGGCCTACGGCTGGCTGAGCGTCCCCGCCTTCGCGATCGTCTCGGCCGGGTCGCTCGCGATCGCGCTGAGCTTCGCGGGCCTGGTCCGCCGCACCGACCGCTCCGGCGGCCCCTACGCCTACGCGGAGGATGCCTTCGGCGGCTTCGCGGGCTTCCTCGCCGCCTGGACGTACTGGATCCAGGGCTGGACCGGGCACGCGACGATCGCCGTCGCCGGCGCGGGCTACGCCGCCTCGCTGTTCGCGATCGACGAGACGCGCGGGACGACGTTCGCGCTGGCGATGATCGTGCTCTGGCTGCCCGTCCTGAACAACCTGGTCGGCACGCGCTCCGTCGGCGCGGTCGCGCGTGAGCACCACCGTGCTGAAGATCGGCGCGCTCGCCATCGTCGCGATCGTCGGGCTGATCCTGTTCGACCCCGGCAACGTCGGCTCGGTCGAGGCGAAGGGCGGCGACGTCGCGCGCGCGCTGCCCGCCGCGTGCGCGCTGCTCGCTGTTCAGCTTCCTCGGGATGGAGGGCGCCGCGGTGGCGACGAACCGGGTCCGCGACCCGGCGCGCAACGTCCCGCGCGCGATCGTGGGCGGCGTCGCCGGCGTCGCCGTGCTCTACCTGGCCGGGACGCTCGCGGTCCAGGGCGCGGTCCCGCAGGACGTGCTGACCCAGTCGTCGGCGCCGTTCGCGGACGCGGCGGCCGAGCTGTTCGGCGGCGAGTGGGCCGCGAAGGCGATGGCGGCCGTCGCGGTGATCTCGGCGCTCGGCTCGCTGAACGGGTGGAACATGGTCAACGCCGAGATGGTCGCCGGCGCCGCGCGCGACGACCTCTTCCCGCACCCGCTCGCGCGCCGGACCCGCGGCCTGCCGATCCTGGCGCTGCTGCTCAACAGCACGCTGGCGACGATCCTGATCGCGGTCAACGCGACCGGCGACGCGCTCGACCTGTTCACGACGCTCGCGCTGCTCAGCACGTTCGTCTACGTCTTCGGCTACATCCTCTCGGTCGCCGCCGAGCTGCTGCACGCGCTCACGCACGACCGGCGGATCCCGCGCGCCCGCGTGGCGATCGCGCTCGTCGCGCTGGCCTTCTCGATCTGGATGGCGGGCGCGACCGGCCCCGACGCCATCCGCGCCGGCACGATCATGCTCCTGCTCGGGATCCCCGCCTACGTCGGGTCGGCGGCGCTCCGCGCGCGCCGCGCCGGCTAGAGGGGCACGACGCGCCGCTAGGCGCGCTGGGGCAGCGCGGCGGCCGCCTCGGAGACCGGCCCGCAGGCCATGTCGTTGCCCTCGAGCACGCGGTTCCAGATCCGGACGAGCACCTCGGCCTCGTCGTCGGTCACGTAGTCCTGGAACAGGCGCTGGACGGCGTCGAGGTAGACCGGGAAGCCGCGCTCGGCGGCCGCGCGGCCGGCGTCGGTGAGCACGGCGTAGGTCGCGCGCCGGTCGTCGGGCGGGATCTCGCGCGTCACCAGCCCCTCCTCCTCCGCCTTGGCGACGAGGCGGGTCGCGCCGCCGCGGGAGAGCAGGAGCGCGTCGGCGAGGTCGGACATGCGCCGCCTGCCGTCCTTGAACGTGAGGTGCATCAGCAGCTCGAGCCGGTTGAGCGAGACGCCGGCCTTCGCCTGCAGCTCGGACTCGAGCCGCTCGCCGAGCCGCCACTCGACGACCAGGAGGCCGTAGAAGGCGGCGAAGCGCGGATCGAAGTCCTTCATCCCCATGCGGCGGTCAGGAGTCTAGGACGGGCGGGTGACGGTTGCGTGAAAAACACTTGACAAGACAATCCTATGCGAGCTAGGGTTGCCGAGTCAATCGTTCGGGCCGCAATCGTGCTCCCCCACGGTCCGCGGCCGCCGCACTCCCCTCGGAGGTCCTCCCCAGTGCCCGCTCCCCTGCTCCCCGGCGGCCGCCTGGCGCGCCTGGCCGACCTGGCCTACCGGCGCCGCCGGGCGGTCGTCGCGACCTGGGTCGTCGCCCTGGTCGCCGCGTTCGCCACGGCCGGGCCTCGCCGGCGACTGGTCGGCCGACTACTCGACGCCCGGCTCGGAGTCGCGCGCCGCGGCGCAGCTGCTCAGCGAGCGCTTCCCGCAGCGCAGCCCGGACACCGTCGACGTCGTCTGGCAGGCGGACGACGCCGCGGCCGCGGCGCCGCGGATCGACCGCGCTCGCCGGCGACGCCGCCGGCCTCGAGGGCGTCGGCCGGGCCCGCCGGCGCGCCGACGCGGACGTCTCGCGCGACGGGACGATCGGCGTCGCTGCGGATCCCGCTGACCGAGCTCCCCGGCGCGATCCCCGACCGACACCGGCACGGCGCTGATCGACCTCGCGCAGCGCGCGGACGGCGACGGCGTGCGGATCGAGCTCGGCGGGCATGCTGATCGCCAACGCGCAGGGCGGCGAGATCTCCTCCGAGGTCGTCGGCCTCGCGATCGCCGCGCTTCGTGCTGCTGCTCACGTTCGGCTCGATCGTCGCGGCCGGGCTGCCGTTCGCGACCGCGCTGTTCGGGCTCGGCATCTCCAGCGGCGTCACCGGGCTGCTGGCGGCGCTGATCGACGTGCCCGACTGGGCGCCCGCGCTGCCTCGATGCTCGGCATCGGCGTCGGGATCGACTACGCGCTGCTGATCGTCACCCGCTACCGGGCGGCGCTGGCCGCCGGGCGCGACGCCGCGCGCCGCGGTCGGCGAGGCGATCACCACCGCCGGCCGCTCGGTGCTGATCGCCGGGCACGACCGTGGTGATCTCGCTGCTCGGCCTGTTCCTGATGGGCCTCCCCTACCTCTACGGCGCCGCGCTGGCCGCGATCGCCGCCGTGCTGGTCGTCATGGCGGCCTCGGTCACGCTCGTGCCCGGCGCTGCTGGCGATGGCCGGCACGCCGGATCGACCGGCTGCGGATCCCGGGCACGAACCGGGCGCCCGCCGACCCGGCGCAGGCGCCCGCCGCGCGCTGGGGCCGCGCCGTCCAGCGCCGGCCGTGGACGGCCGCGATCGCCGGCGCCGCCGTGCTGCTCGTGCTCGCCGCGCCGGTCGCCGGGCTGCACCTCGGCTTCCCGGACCGCGGCAACGACGCCGCCGACACGACGACGCGCCAGGCCTACGACCTCGTCGCGCGCGGCTTCGGCCCGGGCGCGAACGGGCCGCTGCTGCTCGCCGCGGACACGTCCGGCCGACGGACCGCGCGATCGACGCGGCTGGCCGACGCCGTGCGCGCGACGCCCGGCGTCGCCGCGGTGGCGGGCCGGTCGCGAGCGCCGACGGCGACGCGGCGATGCTCGCCGTCGTCCCGGCGACGTCGCCGCAGGACAGCGCGACCGAGGACCTCGTGAACCGGCTGCGCGACGACGTCGTGCCGCGGTCCGGCGTCCACGCGACGTCGGCGGTGCGACCGCCGCCCTCGTCGACCAGAGCGAGGCGACCGCGAGCCGGCTGCCGCTGTTCATCGGCGGGGTGGTCGGCGCTCTCGTTCCTGCTCCTGCTCGTCGCGTTCCGCTCGGTCGTCGTCTCGATCAAGGCGGCGGCGATGAACCTGCTCTCGATCGGCGCCGCCTACGGGATGGTCGCCTACCTCGCGGAGGGCGGCTGGGCCGGGCAGCTGGTCGGGATCGACAGCGAGACGCCGGTGCCGCCGTTCATCCCGGTGATCATGTTCGCGGTCCTGTTCGGGCTCTCGATGGACTACGAGGTGTTCCTGCTCTCGCGCGTGCGGGAGGAGTACCTCGCCCGCGGCGACACCGCCCGCGCGGTGACCGAGGGGCTCGCCCGCACCGCGCGCGTGATCACCGCCGCCGCGCTGATCATGGTCGCGGTGTTCGGGGCCTTCGCGCTGAGCCCGGACGTGTCGCTGAAGCTGATCGGCCTCGGCCTCGCGACCGCGGTGTTCGTCGACGCGACGATCGTGCGGATGGTGCTCGTGCCCGCCGTGATGCAGATCCTCGGCGACCGCAGCTGGTGGATGCCGCGCTGGCTCGACCGGCTGGTCCCGCAGGCGGAGCTGGAGGCGCCGGCGCCCGCCGCCTAGCCGCCGGTGAGCAGGGTGTCGAGCCCGCGGGTGAGCCCGGTGCGGCTCACCCGCGGCGCGCGCCGCCAGCAGCGTGCCCGCCACGTACGGCGCCGGGGATCCCCCGGCGTCGTGGCGGATCGACGAGCCGCTCGTCCGGCAGCCCGAACACCACCTCGGTGGAGACGACGAACGACGGCAGCCGGACGGAGTGGACCTGCGTCCCGGCCACGGTCGCGCCGCGCGCCTCGACCGGGCCGGCGATGTCGTCGAGCGGCCGCCCGGGCGCGGACGCGCCGAGCCGCTCGGCGAGCTCGCGCGCGGTGCCGCTCGGCACGTCGGGCTTCGTCGCGCTCGCGTAGTCGATGACCTCCCAGTGCGGCAGGTGGCGGGCGGCGAGCAGCGCGCCGGCGGCCATCATCGCGGCGGTCAGCGAGAAGTTGCCCGAGGCGATCGCGCCGACGCCGCGCGTCGCGCGCCGCCGCGTCGATCGCGGCGAAGTCCTCGGCGGTCAGCCCGGAGGTGCCGATCACGACCGCCACGCCCGCGCCGATCGCGGTCAGGGCGTTTCGCGCGCGGCGTGGTGCGACGTGTAGTCGATCAGCACGTCGACGCCCGTCGAGCGCCTCCGCGACGCGCGCCGTACACGGGCGCGCCCGCGACGGTCGTCGCCCGCCGCGCCGAGCGCGCCACGCCGGAGCGCAGCTCGAGGTCGTCGGCGGCGACGACGCCCTCCGCGATCGCGGCGCCGGTCCAGCCGGTGATCCCGGCGATGCAGATCGCCGTCACGACGAGCGCTTGAACAGGTCGCGGATCCGCTCCGCCAGGACGGAGAAGAACAGGGAGACGCCGTTGATCGGCTTCGCGGCCGGCGGCGGCGATGGCGCCGCGGCCGCGGCCGGCGACGCCGGCGGTGGCGTCGACCCGCCGGCGATCCGGCGCGCCCGGCGCCGGGCCGGGCGCGTCCGGCGGCGCCGTCGGCGGCGACCTCGGGCTCGGCCGCCGCGGCCGCGCCGGCGCTCGCCGCCGCCTCCTCCCCGGTCATCGCGCCCGGCGGGCTCGGCCGCCGAGCCGCTGCTGCAGGCAGGTGGCGAAGTCGCGCAGCAGCCGGTTCGAGATGTCCTTGATCATCCCGCCGCGCCCGAACGAGGCGAGCCGGCCGGTGATCGTGAAGTCGGTCGCCGCGTCGACGCGCGTGCCGCCGCCGTCGGTCGCGTGCAGCGTGTTGACGATCGTCGCGCTCGCGCCGCCCTGGCCGCGCTTGTCGCTCCCGCGCGCCGCGAGCGTCGCCGTGTGCGTCTCCGCGTCCGCCGACTCGATCCTGATCGTGCCGCGGTAGGACGCGGTCGTCGGTCCCAGCTTGACCTGGAACTCGCCGTGGTAGGTCCCGTCGTCGTCGTGGCCCGTGATCGCCGCGCCCGGCAGGCACGGCGCGACCTTCTCCAGGTCGATCAGCGCCGTCCACACCTGCTCGACGGGCGCGTCCACCTCGAACGACTGCTCCAGCTTCACCGCCGCACCACCTCCAGATCGGCTCGCGTGTCGATGTCGCGCGGGTCCGCGAGGTCGCCGCACTCGACCTCGGTCGCCGCGTCGAGCAGGCCGCGGAAGCCGCGGTCGCCGTGCAGCTCGCCCGCGCGGGCCGAGCAGCGCGCGGCGCAGCACGACCGGATGGCCGGGCGCGCCGGCGTAGACGTCGCGCGCGCCGCCGGCCCCGGCGCGGCGCGCACGCGCGCGACGACCGCGGCGGTCAGGAACGGCTGGTCGGCGAGCATGACCACGACCTCGTCGGTCGTCGCCCGGCGGCCGCGAGGCCGCGGCGCAGCGACGCGCCCATGCCCTCGGCCCAGTCCTCGCAGACGACGACCTCGGCGCCGCGCAGGTCCGCGCCCGCCCGGATCTCGTCGGCGCGCGCGCCGAGCACGACGATCCGGCGGTCGAGGTCGCGCGAGCGCGGCGAGCGCGTGCTCGATCAGCGGCCGGCCGTCGCACGCGCGCGAGCTGCTTCGGCCCGCCGAAGCGGCGCCCCTCGCCGGCGGCGAGCACGATCGCCCGTGCTCATCCGTGTGCGTCCTCCATCAGGTCCGCGAGCTGCTCCAAGGACGCGATGCGTATTCCCCGGCAGCAGCCGGTCGAGGTGCGGCATCGCCGCCCGCATCCCGCGCGTGAGCGGCTCGTAGCGCGGGATCGGCGGCGAGCGGGTTGAGCCAGACGAGCCGGTGCGCGGTGCGGCGCAGCCGCGCCAGCTCGGCGCGCCAGCTCGTCCGGGTCGCCGCGGTCCCAGCCGTCGGAGAGCAGGACGACGAACGCGCCGCGCCCGATCCGGCGGCCGTGCTCGCGGTTGAGCGTCGCCAGCGACGCGCCGATCCGCGTGCCGCCGCGACCAGTCGGTGACGCGCTCGGCGGCGCGCGGCGAGCGCGCGGTCGGGGTCGCGGCCGGCGAGCTCGAGCGTGAGCCGCGTCAGCTGGGTGCCGAACGCGAACGCCTCGACCCGCGCGCGCGCGCGGCGACGCGACGCCTGCACGTACTGCAGCAGCATCCGCGCGTACGGCGCCATCGAGCCGGAGACGTCGAGGACCAGCACGAGCCGGCGCGGGCGCAGCGTCGGCGCGCGCCAGCGGCGCTCGAGCAGCTCGCCGCCGTGGCGCAGCGACGCGCGCGTCGTCGCGCGCAGGTCGGGGACGTGGCCGCGCCGGCGCGCGGGCCGCGTGCGCCGGCTCAGCGCGCGCCGGCGCCGCGGCGCGCCAGCCGCGCGAGCAGCGCCGCGCCGCCGCGCGCTCGGCGTCCGTGTAGTCGGCGAAGTCCTTCTCGCGCAGCAGCTCCTCGTCGCTCCACGCGGCGGGCACGGCGTCGAGCTCGACCGCGACCGGCTCCGCGGCGCCGGCCGGCACGCCGACGCGCGGCAGCGCGGCCCGCGCGATCTCGCCGAGCGCCTCGAGCGGGTCCTGCGCTCCGGCCGCGCGCCGGCGCCGAACACCGCCGCGAAGGCGAGCGCGAACGGCTCGTGGTCGGCATGCGCGGAGCACAGCGTCGCGCGCAGCGCGAAGTACGCCTCCTCGCGCGAGCCGGCGTCGACCGCGGCCAGCGCGCGGTGCGCGGCCAGCAGCTCCCCGACCCCGACGCGCACGCCGCAGCGCGCGCAGCGCCGCCGCGAGCGTCCTGCAGCCGGCCGCGACGGCGCTCAGGCACCACGCGAGCACCGCGCGCTCGCGCACGCGCTCGATGTCCTCGCGCACCTTGAGCGCGACGCCGAGCGTCGCGTCGAGGTCGTCGTCCGGGCCGAGCGCGAGCAGCGCCCGCGCCCACGTGATCGTCTCCCCCACGCCCGGCACCTTGTAGAGCTCCTCCGCGCGCAGCCGCGCGACCGCGGCGCACACGCGCGCGACGATCGCCTCCGGCACGCCGGGCAGCCGCGCGCGCACGATCTCCGCCTCGCGCTCGCGCGTCGGGTAGTCGATCCAGTGGTAGAGGCAGCGGCGCTTGAGCGCGTCGTGCAGCTCGCGCGTCCGGTTCGAGGTGAGGACGACGAGCGGCCGCCGCGCGCGCCGGCGATCGTGCCGAGCTCGGGGATCGTGACCGCGAAGTCGGCGAGGAACTCGAGCAGGAAGGCCTCGAACTCGTCGTCGGCGCGGTCGACCTCGTCGATCAGCAGGACGACGGCTCGTCGGCCTCGAGCGCCTCGAGCAGCGGCCGGCGCAGCAGGAACTCGCGCCCGAAGAGCTCGCGCGCCGCCGCGCCCGCCTCCGCCGCGCGGATCGCGAGCAGCTGGCGCTGGTAGTCCCAGTCGTAGAGCGCGTGGTGGAGGTCGATCCCCTCGTGGCACTGCAGCCGGATCAGGCGCGCGCCGAGCGCCGCCGCGAGCGCCCGCGCGACCTCCGTCTTGCCGACGCCCGCCTCGCCCTCGAGCAGCAGCGGCTGCTCGAGGGTCGACGGCGAGGAAGACGGCGGTGGCGAGGCCCCGGTCGGGGAGGTAGCCCTCCCCGACCAGCGCCTGCTCGACGTCGCCGACCGCCGCGAGGCTCACGCCGCCGCGGCCGCCTCCTCCAGCGCGCGGCGGCACAGCACGCGCGCCAGATGGCGCTTGTAGTCGGCGGAGGCGTTGAGGTCCGCCGGCGGGTCGGTGCCCTCGGCGGCCTGCTCCGCGGCCGCGGCGATCGCGCCGGCGTCGAGCGGCCCGCCGCGCAGCGCGGCCTCGGCCGCGGTCGCCCGCAGCGGCATGCCGCCCATGTTGGTCAGGCCGACGCGCACGTCCGCGCACGAGCCGTCGGGCGCCTTGCGCACCGCGGCGCACACGGCGACCATCGCCCAGTCCTCGACGCGGCGGTTGAACTTCGCGTAGCCGGAGCCCCAGCCGTCGAGCGACGGGCAGGCGGACCTCGGTGACGATCTCGCCGTCGCTCGAGCGCGGTCGTGAGGTAGTCCTGGAACAGGTCGGCGGCGGCGATCTCGCGCTCGCCGCTCGCGCCCGCGCGCGACGATCGAGCCCTCGAGCGCCAGCAGCACCGCGGGCAGGTCGGAGGCGGGGTCGCCGTGGGCGAGCGTGCCGCCGATCGTGCCGCGGTTGCGGACCTGCTGGTCGGCGATCGTCGCCGCCGCCATGGCGGCGAGCCCGAGCTCCGGCGCGTCGCGACGTCGTGGTGGCGGGTCATCGCCCCGATCCGCACGCCGCCGTTGGCGCGCTCGATCCCGCGTCAGCCCGGGCACGCGCCGCAGGTCGACGAGCAGCGTCGGCGCCGCGAGGCGCAGCTTCATCAGCGGCAGCAGCGAGTGGCCGCCGGCGAGGAGCTTCGCGTCCTCGCCGCCGTCGCGCAGCGCCGCGAGCGCCGCGTCGAGCGAGTCGGGCGCGACGTAGTCGAACTCGGCGGGGATCATGCGGGCGCACCTCCCTTCTCCTGGAGCGCCTCCCACACCCGCATGGGCGTGAGCGGCATGTTCATGAAGTCGACGCCGCGCGGGCGCAGCGCGTCGATCACCGCGTTGGTGACGGCGGCGCTGGCGGCGATCGTGCCCGCCTCGCCGACGCCCTTGACGCCGAGCGAGTTGACCGGCGACGGGGTCTCCGTGCGGTCGGTCTCGAAGCTCGGCAGCTCCGCGGCGCTCGGGCAGCGCGTAGTAGACGAACGAGCCCGTCTCGAGCTGGCCGTTCTCGTCGTAGGCGACCTGCTCGAACAGCGCCTGGCCGACGGCGTGCGCGATGCCGCCGTGGACCTGGCCCTCGATCAGCATCGGGTTGATGGCCGGGCCGCAGTCGTCGACCGCGAGGTAGCGGACGAGGTCGACCTTGCCCGTCTCGGGGTCGACCTCGACGACCGCGCGCGTGCGCGCCGAACGGGAACACGAAGTTCTCCGGGTCGTAGAACGACGTCTCCTCGAGCCCGGGCTCCATGCCCGTCGGGCAGGTTGTCCTCCGGGATGTAGGCCGAGCCCGCCACCTCGGCGAGCGTCATGCCCTTGTCCGGCGAGCCCTTGACGGAGAACGTGCCGTCGTGCGAGCTCGATGTCCTCGGGCGCGGCCTCGAGCTTGTGGGCGACGATCGCCTTGCGCCTTGTCGACGACCTTGTCGGACGCGCGGGCGATCGCCTCGCCGCCCACGGCCAGCGAGCGCGAGCCGTAGGTGTCGAGGCCCCACGGGCCCTGCGACGTGTCGCCGTGCATGACGTCGACCGCCTGCGGGTCGAGCCCGAGCTTGTCGGCCACGATCTGCGCGAAGCTCGTCTCCAGCCCCTGGCCGTGCGGCGAGGTGCCGGTGTAGACGGTACCGCGCCGGTGACGTGGACGCGCACGAGCGCGGACTCCATCAGGCCCGGCCTGGACGCCGAACCCGCTCGGGCCGGTGGCGCGCGACGGCGCCAGGCCGCAGATCTCCGTCCAGGTCGAGAAGCCGACGCCGCGCAGCTTGCCGTCCGCGGTCTCGCCGCGCTCGGCCTCGGGGTCGAAGTGCTCGAGCAGCTTCGCGAGCGTGCCGTGGTAGTTGCCGGAGTCGTAGACGACGCCGAGCGGCGGTCTCGGCCGGGAAGTCCTCCTTCGGGATGAAGTTCTTCCGGCGCAGCTCGAGCCGGTCCATGCCCGAGCTCGTGCGCCAGCTGGTCGATGATGACCTCGATGTAGTGGGTGGCCTCCGGGCCGGCCCGCGCCGCGGATCGCGTCCGTGGCCATCTTGTTGGTCATCACGCCGGTGATGTCGGTCCGGACCGCGTCCCACTTGTAACAGCCGGCCATCACGAACGCGCCCAGCGACGGGATCGACGGCGTCAGCAGCATCATGTACGCGCCGAAGTCGGCGATGATCTTGACGTGCAGGCCCTTGAAGGTGCCGTCGCGGTTCGCGCCCATCGTCACGTAGGCGATCTGGTCGCGGCCGTGGTGCGCGGTGGCCATGTTCTCCGACCGCGTCTCGATCCACTTGACCGGCCGGCCGAGCCTGCGCGACGACCCAGGCGAGCAGGATCTCCTCGCCGTAGATCTGCAGCTTGGAGCCGAAGCCGCCGCCGACGTCGGGCGCGATCGACGCGCACGCGGTCCTCGGTCATGCCGAGCTGCAGCGCGAGGAACAGCCGCAGGAAGTGCGGCACCTGCGTCGCGCTCCACACGGTCAGCTCGCCGGCGCGGTAGTCGGCGATCACGCCGCGCGGCTCGATCGGCGCGCCCGCGGTGCGGTGGTTGACGAAGCGGCGCTCGATCACGACCTCGGCGCTCGCCGAGCGCGCTCTCGACGTCGCCGCCGAGCGACCACTCGTGGACCTTGTTGGTGCCGAGGTCGTCGTGGACGAACGGCGCGCCGTCCTCGAGCGGCCTCGGGGTCGACGACGACCGGGCAGCGGGTCGTACTCGACGATCACGTCCTCGGCGGCGTCGACCACCGCGTAGCGGTCGCGTGCCGATGACCACGGCGACCGGGTCGCCGACGTGCTTGACCGCGCCCTTGGCGAGCGGCCAGTGCGGCGGCGCGGCTGACCTCGACGCCGGGCGGCACCCAGGCGAGCGGGAGCGGCGCCTCGAGGTCGAGGTCGGCGCCGGTGAAGACGGCCTCGACGCCGTCGCGCGCGACGGCGGCGGAGGTGTCGATCGACGCGATCGTGGCGTGCGCCTCGGGCGAGCGCACGAACGCGGCCCAGAGCATGCCGGGCAGCGTGATGTCGTCGACGTAGTTGCCCCTGCCGGCGATCAGCGGCGGGTCCTCCTTGCGGCGCATCCGGCGGCCGACGTGCTTGCCGTTGGTCTCGGCGTCATGCGCCAGCTCTCGCCGCGATGGCCGGCGCGCGCCTCGCGGCCTCGGCTCCGGCGCCGTCGCTGGCGCGCTGCAGCTCGGCGGCGTGCTGGACCGCCTTGACGATGTTGTGGTAGCCCGTGCAGCGGCAGAGGTTGCCCGCGAGGCCCTCGCGGATCTCGTCCTCGGACGGGTCCGGGTTGCGCTCGAGCAGGTCGGCCGCGGCCATGATCATGCCGGGCGTGCAGTAGCCGCACTGCAGGCCGTGCTCGGCCCAGAAGCCCTCCTGCAGCGGGTGCAGGTCGGTCGCCGTCGGCCATGCCCTCGATCGTGCGCACGCTCGGCCCGTCGGCCTGGGCCGCGAGGATCGTGCAGCTCTTCACCGGACTCGCCGTCGAGATGGACGGTGCATGCGCCGCAGTTGGACGTGTCGCAACCGACGTGCGTGCCCGTCAGGCCCAGCGTGTCGCGCAGGAAGTGCACGAGCAGCAACCGCGGCTCGACCTCGGCGGTCTGCAGCTGGCCGTTGACGGTCACCGAGACACGGACGGCGTCTGCCATGTTCGGACTCTCCTCTCCCATGATGGGTTCGCGGGCGGAGACTACGCTCCGGGATGCTGTGTGCCAAACCGCGGCGGGCGTGGCACTCTCAGTTGCCCGCGGTGGTCGCGACGGTCGCGGCGGAGATCGCCACCGAGGCCATGATCGCGGCCTGGATCCCCTCCAGCGTGTCCGTCGACGGCCTCGGCGGCGGTGCCGCCCTCGGCGACCTCCTTCGCGCGCCGCTTGGCGTCCTTGCGGCGGTCCTTCGGCGACGAGCCGCTCGAGCAGGTCGTAGGGGCGCAGCAGGCCGATCAGCATCGCCTCCTGGGGCGTCGGCTGCCGCTCGCCGAGGTGAGGATCGCGCGCAGCCGCTCGCGCAGCTCGCGCTCCGGTCCCGGGTCGCCTGCGGGAAGCGGGTGGTCTTGAACAGGCCGAGCAACTTGTGGCGCTCCTCGGTCGAGGACGCCCTGCTCGACGAGCCGGTCCGCGATCCGCTCCTTCATCGGCTTGAGCGCGCGTCGGGAGCTGGCCGACCCAGCCCTTGGCGTCGCGCCGCTTCGCGTCGTCCGCGATCGCGCGGTGCGCGGCGGTCGAGCACCGGGTGCTCGGGCGCGGCGCCGTCGACCGCGACGAGCTTGCCGTCGCTCCTCCTCCAGCGCGTCCCGGCGGGTGAGGTCGAGCAGGAGCGCGCCGGCGAGGCCGGGGTCGCCGCCCCAGCTCGCGCTGTCGCGAGCCCTTCTCGTCGTCGAGGAAGAGGAGCAGCAGCTGCTCGGCGAGGATCATGCGGCGTGCGCTACCCGCTGATCAGGCGCGCGCACGCGCATCGGCATCCCGGCGCGCGGGCCCGAGCGTGGGCGTCTGGCGGATCTCGAGCCGGTGGCCGGGCGCGAGCTCGAGCCGGTGCTCGCGCAGGATCCGCGCGGCGATCGCCTTGATCTCGAGCTGGCCGAAGCGCATCCCGATGCACTGGCGCGAGCCGGCGCCGAACGGGACGTAGGCGCCCTTGGGCAGCGCGCCGCGCGCTCGGGCGCGAAGCGCTCGGGCCGGAACGCTCGCGGGTCGGCCAAGACGTCGGGCAGGCGGTGGCTGGCGCAGGAGGAGTAGTTGACGGGCGCGCCGCCGGGACGGTGACGCCGGCGAACGTCGAACGTGCGCGACCGCGCGGCGCGGGCCGATCCAGGCCGGCGGGTAGAGGCGCAGCGTCTCGTCGAGCGCGCGGTCGAGCGCGGCAGCCCGCCGCCCATCAGCTCCTCGTAGCCGGCGCGCGTCGGCAGCTCGGCGGCGATCGCGTCGGCGACGTCCGGGCGGCGGGCGAGCTCGTGGAACAGGAACGCGACGGTCGCGGTCGTCGTGTCGTGGCCGGCGAACAGCAGCGTCATGACCTCGTCGCGGACGTGCGCGTCCGACAGCCGGGCGCCGTCCTCGTCCTCGGCGTCGAGCAGCAGCGAGAGCAGGTCCTCGCCGCGCTCGCCGCTGCGCGCGGCGGCGCGCGATCTCGCCGTGGATCAGGCCGTCGAGCCGCGCGCGCGCGCGTCGGCAGCGCGGCCAACGGCGTGCGCGGGCCGCGCAGGACCTGCAGCCAGTACTCGCTCGCCGTAGAAGCCGAGCGCGCGCTCGAACTCGCGCGCCGGGTCGAGGCCGTCGCGGCGGGCGTCGGGGTCGAGGCCGAACAGCGCGCGCATGGCGACGCGCAGCGCGAGCCGCGCGCGCCCAGGCGTAGAGGTCGATCCGGTCGCCGGCGCGCCACGGCGCGACCGCCGGCTCGATCTCGTCGTCCATCGTCGCCGAGCGCGGCGGCGATCCGCTCGCGGTGGAAGGCGGGCAGCATGATCCGGCGCGAGCGGCGGTGGAACTCGCCGTCGATCGTCAGCAGGCCGTCGCCGAGCAGCGGGATCAGGTCGGCGAACGCGCCGTCGCGCCAGCGTGAAGTCGGCCGCGTGCGAGACGAGGATGCGGTGGTTGGCCGCCGGGCCGAGCATGAACACCACGCGGGTCGAGAGCACGCGCAGGCTGAACACCGGGCCGTGGCGCTCGTAGGCGTCGAGCAGCAGCCCGAGCGGGTCGGTCACCACGCGGTGCGTGCGGCGCGACGCTCGGGATCACGTCGCCCGGCGGGAACGGCGCGGGCGCGCGCAGCTCGGCGCGCAGGTCGTACGCGACGCGCCGGAGCGGGTTCGTCGAGACGGGCGGCGGGCCGGTCAGTGACACAGCGTCAATGTACGCGCGTCGGCGGCGCGGCCGGCCCGGGAGGAGGAGGGCCGGCCGCACCGCGAGCGGGCGATCCGGGGAGCCCGGCGCGACCGGCTAGAGCCGGTCGCGCCAGCGGACCGCCGCGGAGGCGAGCGCGGTGAGGGCCGCGTCGAGCGCGGGGCCGTTGCCGCTCGCGCGGGCGCGGGCGATCTCCCGCAGCGCCGCCGCGAGCACCGCGGGGCCGGACGCGCCGCCGGAGCGCAGCGCGGCCAGCTCGTCCGCCGTCAGGCGGCGCGCCTCGCCGGTCACGAGCACCGCGAGCTCACGCGCCCGGCGCTCGGCCCCCGCGGCACGCTCCTCGGCCGTCGCGGCCGCCTGCCACGCCGCGCCGGCGCCCTCGGCCGCGAGCTCGCGCACGGGCCGCCGCACCGAGCCGCTCGGCCGCGTCGGCGCGCTGCTCCGCGTCCGCCGCCCGCGTCTCGGCACGGCGCTGCGCGCGCCGCGCGTCGACCATGTCGCGCGTGGCCGCCTCGGCCTGATCGGAGATGGCACGGGTCCGCGCCTCGCCGTCGGCGACGAGCTCCTCGAGCCGCTCGGCGCTGAGCTCGCGGGTGCGCGCTCGGGCGACCTGCACGCGGTCGCGCGCCCGGCGGGCACGGCCCTCGCGCTCGGTCGCGCGGCGCGCACGCCGGCGCGCCTCGCCGATCCGGTCCTCGGCCCGCTCCGCCCGCCGCTCGGCCGCGCGCAGCCGGCGCTCGAGCAGCGCGACGCGCGCCTCGGCCGCGGCCAGGCGATCGGCCGCGGCGAGTCAGCTCGTCATCGACGCTGCGGGGCGCCTGCGGCGCGCGCTGCGCGAAGTCCGGGCGCGCGACACCGGCCGCGCGACGGCGCGGGCCGGGCCGGTGCGGCTCCAGCCCGGCGGCACGCACGGCGGCGTCGAAGCTCCCGTCGAACGGGCGCTTCGCGGCGTTCGTGGACGGCCAGAAGCCCTCGCGGTAGCGCTCGGCGCGCCACTCCTGCGCACGCCAGCGCGCGAGCGAGGGGTTCCAGTCGGCCGAGCACGGCGGCTCGCCGTACCGGTCGTTCCACTCGCGGATCTTCTCGATGATGGTGTCGCGGGTCCAGCGCCTGACTCGACGCCCGTCCGCGACCTGCGCGGACGGGGTCATGGGGACCTCGTCCGCTAGCCGCGCGTGGCGTTGGTCGGCATGAGCGCGTGCACGCCGCGACCGAACCACTGCGGACCCGCCTGGGCGGGCTGCTTGCGGTGCGCGATGCGGGAGCGGGCGCTCATCAGGCCATCCAAGATACGCGACGCGGGAGCGGTTGTCGAACCGCCGCGCGGCCGCTGATCGGGTTCGAATCCGGTTCCGCGCCTCCGACCTTCGGCTGATCGGCCGCCGCGTCCCGTTGCCCGCGGCCGGTCCCCGCGCTTCGCTGCTCGACCCACCCCGGAACGACGACAGGGAGGTCAGCAGCCCATGCAGTCCCCGCCCCGGAGCGCACGCCGCGGCCTGATCGCCGCCTGCGCCACCGTCCTCGCCGCGGCCGGCACCGCCGCCGCGGCCGCACCCGCCCACGCAGCCGACGGCGACCGGAGCTGCCGGGCGAGCGTCGTCCGCGCGTCGCTGCTCGGCGGCGCGCCGATCGAGCCGCTCGCGGCCAACCGCGACGGCGCCGGCTGCGCCACCGACAGCGTGGGCCTCGCCGGCCTGGGCGGGTCGCTCCCGCTCGGCCTGGGGCTCGACGCCGCGTTCGCCACGACGACCTCAGGGACCACGGCCCGCGCACGCTCCGGCGCGGCCGCCGTCACGTTGCCCGGTGCGCTCTCCGCGCTCCGCGTCGAGGGCGTCGAGGCCGCGGTCAGCGCGCGCTGCGCCGGGACCACGCCGGCGCTGGCGGGCGACAGCACGATCGTGCGCATCCGCGTCGGCGGGGTCGACCTGCCGGTCGACGGCGTCGTCGAGCGCACCGGGCTCGCGGGGCTGCCGGCCCGCGCCCTGCTGCGGCTCGTGCCCGGCGAGGAGATCCGGACGGGCGGCACGCTCACGCGCCGCGCCCTGCACGTCACGCTCGCGCTCGGCGCGACGCCGCTCGCGGACGCCGTGGTCGGCGAGGCGACCGCAGGGGCGACCTGCGCCGGCGGCGGCGCGAACGGCGGCGGCAGCGGCGCGCGGGTCCGGGTCCGGCTCCGGTGGCGGCGGCGGCTCGCCGGCGGGCAGCGGCTCGTCGGCCGGCGTCCACGTCCTCGGCCTCCGGGCGCTCGGCGGCTTCGGGATCCCCGCGACGCACCCGTGCCGCAACGCGCGCTACGGCGGCGACCGCGCGCTCGTCGGCACCCGCGGCCGCGACACGATCGCCGGCGCCGGCGTCGCCGCCCGGCTCTTCGGCCTCCAATCCGGCGACCGCCTGACCGGCGGGTCCGCGCGCGACTGCCTCGAGGGCGGCAAGGGCGCCGACCGGCTGAAGGGCGCCGGCGCGGCCGACCTGCTGCTCGGGTCGCGCGGGCGCGACACCCTCAGGGGCGGCGCCGGCGCGGATCGCCTGCGCGGCGGCCGCGGCGGCGACCGCATCACGCTCGGCCGCGGGCGCGACCGCGCATGGGGCGGCCGCGGGAACGACCGGATCACCGCGGCGGCGAGCGGGCGCCAGCGGATCAACTGCGGCCGCGGGCGCGACAGCGTCCGGCTCGGACCGGGCGACCGGCAGATCCACTGCGAGCGCGTCCGCCGCATCGGCTGACCTCCAGCGCATCCCCCCGGGCGGCCGGCCGGCGTGACGCCGGCCGGCCGTCGCGCTTCCCCGCCTGCCGCGGCGTCTGCCACCCTGATCGGCACCGTGAAGCTCGAGGAGGACAGCCGCCCGGCGGCGGACGACGCGTCCGCGTCCGCGGGCGATCAGGCCCCGCCGGAGGAGGCCGCGGTCGAGGGGCTGCGCCCCGGCAAGGGGCTCTCGCGGCTCTCGCTGGTCGGGCTCGCCATCAGCGTCGTCGCCGTCGGCGGCGTCGTCTACTGGGCGCTGCACCAGGAGCCGCCGAAGTTCCCCGACACGCCCGGCGAGTGGGCCGCGCTCGTCGGCGCCGTCGTGCTCTACGCGATCGCGACGCTCGTCCGCGGCGAGCGCTGGCACGCGCTGCTGCGGGCGGAGGGCGGGCACCCGTCGCGCGCCGACTCGCAGGGCCTCAACGTCGTCGGCTACGCGGCCAACAACGTCCTCCCCGCGCGCGCGGGCGATGCCGTCCGCGTGTTCCTCATGGCCCCGCGCGCCGGGCTGTCGAAGAAGTCGGTGCTCGGCACGCTGCTCGCCGAGCGGCTGCTCGACATCGTCGTGATCCTGGTCCTGCTCGTCGTGGTCGGCTACGGCCTGCTCGGCGAGGCCGGCGCCGGCGACCTGCACTGGATCCTGATCGCGACCACGGTCGTGATCGGCGTCGCGGTGACCGCGGTCGTGCTCGTCCGCCGCAACCACCGGCTGCGGGCGATCGCCGACCCGATCCTCTCCTCCACGCTGCAGCTCCGCGGCCGCCACGGCCTGACGCTGCTCGCGATCACGCTCGGTCGATCTGGGCGCTCGAGGCCGGGCGTGTGGATGAGCGTCGGCGCCGCGTCCGGCTTCCCGATGGACCCGATCGAGGGCTGCTACATCGTCGCGCTGGCCAGCGTGTTCGCGCTGATCCCCTCCGGCCCCGGCTACGCGGGGACGCAGGACGCCGCGGCGATCACGGGGATCGTCGCGCTCGGCGGCACGCACTCGCGGCGCGTCACCTACGTGATCCTGATCCGCTTCGTGCTCGCGGTCCCGATCACGATCGCGGGGCTCGCGCTGCTGACCGCCCGCTACGGCGGCCTGCGGCGCCTCCGTCCCGCGCGATGAAGCACCGCGGCTGGGAGATCACGGGCTACGTCCTGCTCGTGGCCGCGGCGCTGGCCGTCCGGCTGATCGGCCTCGGCCGACCGGCCGTTCCATCACGACGAGAGCCAGGACGCGTACTTCTCCTGGCTGTTCCGCACGCAGGGCGACTACACCTACCAGCCGATCCTCCACGGCCCGCTGCGCTTCTACCTGACGGCGTTCATGTACCTCGTCTTCGGCGACAGCGACTTCACGGCGCGGCTCGCGCCGGCGCTGATGGGGACGCTGATGGTGCCGCTGCCGGCGCTGCTGCGCTCCCAGATCGGCCGCGTCGGCGCCTTCGCCGCGGCGGCCGCGCTCGCCTTCGGCCCGACGTTCCTCTACTACAGCCGCTTCGCCCGCGAGGACATCTACTTCGCCTGCATCACGCTCGCGCTGCTCGCGGTCACGTTCCGCTTCCTCGACCGGCCGCGCGCGCCACCAGCCGGCGCTGATCGGCGCGCTGCTCGCGCTGAGCTTCGCCACGAAGGAGACGACGTTCATCTCCGTGTTCGTGTTCGGGACGTTCTTGATCGTCGCGCTGATCGTGCAGGCGCGCGCGGAGCGGATTCCGCCAGGCGCCGATCGTGCGCGCCGTGGTAGGCGTCGGCTGGGAGGCGTGGGTCTGGTTCGCCGCCGCCTTCGCGCTCGTCTTCACCGTCGTGTTCACGGTCTTCCTCACCGACCCCGGCGGGCTCTGGGACGGGCATCCACGACGGGCTCGCCTACTGGCTCGCCCAGCACGGGCCCGGCCGCGGCGAGAAGGAGTGGTACTTCTACATCGTCGTCCTCGTCGCCGAGGAGTGGCCGTTCCTGCTGCTCGGCCTCGTCGGCGCGGTCGTCGCGCTGCGCCGGCCGACGCTCCTGCGGCTGTTCCTGATCTGGGACTTCCTGCTCAGCCTCGCCGTCTACAGCTGGGCCAACGAGCGCTTCACGTGGCTCGTCATGCACCCGCTGCTGCCGCTCCTGCTGCTCGCGGGGCTCGGCGTGCAGGCGATCTGGGACGACCGCGCGCGGCTCGCCGGCAAGCTCGGCCTCGCGCTCGTGGTCGTCGCCGCCGCCTACGGCGTCTACGCGTCGTGGACGGCGAACGTCGAGAACGGCGCCGACCCGCGCGAGTTCCTCGTCACCACGCAGTCCTCCGAGCAGGTCAAGGGCGTGCGCGACGAGGTCGAGGCGGTGGCCGCCAGGGCCCGGCGCGAGGGCCGGCAGCCCGGGATCGTGGTCGACGCCGCCGACGGCGCGACGTTCCCGTGGGCGTGGTACTTCCGCCACCTGCCCGTCTCCTACATCGACCTCACGAGCGGGACGCTGCCGTCGGGCACCGACGCCGCCCTGCTGACCGAGCCGAACCGCGACCGGCTGCTCGGCCAGCTCGCCGGCTACGACGGGCGCGAGTTCCCGTTCCGCGTCTGGTGGGTGCGCGACTACGGCGCGATGTCGCCCGGCGGCTGGTGGCGCTGGTACACGGAGCGCAAGCCGTGGAACCCGACGGGCGGCCTGCCCGAGTGGCTCTACCTGCGCCAGGGCGCCTAGGCGCGGCGGGCGCGCAGCCGCAGGTACGCGGCGCGGTCGTCGAAGACCGCCCGCATCTCGGAGGAGAGGCGGTCCATGAACTGGTCGCGGTAGGTGTCGTCGGTCAGCACGGCGATCGCGTAGTACAGGCCCGAGAGCCCGGCGACCCCGCCCGCGACCCGCAGCAGCTCCGCGGTGACCTGCGCCTGCTCGCCGAACAGGCGCACCGTGAACAGGACGTTCCCGCCGCTGCCGATCCAGGTCTCGCGCACGCTGGGCCCGACGGCGAGCGCGCCGAACACGACGAACGCCGCGAACACCGCGACCGTCACGACGAGCACCTGTAGCGCGTGCGAGGCGAGCACGATCAACCCGACGTTGGCCCGTTGGCGGGCCGTCAGCGGCGGCACGTCGCCGGGGTCGGCGGCGGTCTCCATCCGCCGGACCTCCCCGGGGAGCCCCACGATGAGGAACATCGACCCGAACGCCACGACCAGGACCGCGAGCGCGATCAGGAAGGGCGCGGGGACGTCGGAGAAGACCTGCCACATCTCCGTGTTGATGAACAGCACCACGGCGAACAGGAGCAGGAGCGGGACCGCCCGCGCCAGCGAGGCGACGCTGAGCGCGAGCTCGGACAGCAGGCTGTCGAGCGCGCCGCGCAGGATCTGCGGCAGCGCGTAGCCCACGACCGCGTAGACGAGCCCGACGAGCGCGAGGTTCGCGGCCATGGTCACCAGGCTGCTCTGCAGCTGGCCGCCGAAGACCAGCGGCAGCAGGCCCGGCACCACGACGAACAGCGCGAGCTCGACGGCGCCGACGCGGTCGGGGACGGCCGTCAGGCGCCGGCCGCGCAGGGCATTGGCCAGCGCCAGCCCGGCGAGCAGGATGGCGAGCCCGCCCACGAACGCGGCGAGGTTGGCGAGCCAGCCGAAGTCCAGCGACACGGCGCCGAGCGCCTCGCCCCAGAACACGAGCACGAACAGGGGCACCGCGCGGGTGAAGACGTCCTCCGCCGCGGTGTAGTCCTCGATGAGCAGCGGCAGCCCGGCGCGGCGGAAGCGACGCTCGTACGCGGCGATCTCCTCCACGGCGGGGATTCCACCGGGCGCGCCGGACGGGTCGCCCGGCGCCGTGTCAGCGCGCGCAGCCGCGCCGCGCGCGGTCGACCGGCAGCGGGAGGTCGGCGGCGAGCGCGGTCTCGACGTACTCGCCCTCGATCGCGTCGCCGGAGCCGGGCGCGAGCCGGTCGGTGACCCGGCGCAGGTCGTCGCGCGGCGCGTCGGGCACCACCCACGGCGCGATCGCGAGGAACTCGCGCTGCGCGCCCGCCGCGCCGACCAGGTCCGGACGGTCCTCGCCCGCGGTCCACGCGCCGTTCCCGACGTAGTGGCAGCCGGGGCCCGCCGCGCCGCCGCGCTGGGTGATCGCGCTCTGCCCGTCGAAGACGAGGTCGCCGAGGTTGCCGACGAGCATCGGCGTGACGTCGTAGGCGAAGCCGACGTCCGGGTCCGTGACGGCGCGCCACGTCGACGTCATCCACGACAGCGGCTGCCAGCGCTGCACGCCGTCCCCGTCGGGGCCGGTCCACGGCCCCGGGTTGGCGTCGGCCTGGATCACGACGTTGGCGCCGAGCGCGTCGAGGCAGCGCATGTAGGTCGCGCTCACGTCGGCGCACGGGTCGCCGGCCGCGGAGCCGTAGCGGAACGCCGGCAGGCTCGTGGCGAAGCCGAGCCGCGCGCCGGTCCCGGGGATCCGGAACGGGCGCAGGTTGCGGCGCGCGGCGGCGCCCTGCGCCGGCCCGGGGCTGAGTCCGATCGCCTGCTCGATCGGCGTCAGCGGCACCTTGCGGTTCGACGCGAGCACGTTGCGGAGCACGTCCGGGCCGGTGCGGCGGACGTCGCGCGGGCCCCACAGGAAGACCTCGTTGAAGACGTCGCGGCCGGTCGCCTCGTAGACGGAGCGGTGGTCCGGGCCGAGCGCGCGCCGCGCCGCGGGTCGACGGGTCTGGCGGAACGGCGCCTGGTCGTTCGCGGCGATCACGTAGAGGCCATGGCGCTTGGCCGCGCGCGCCATCGTGCGCATGAACGTCCGCACGACGGTGTCGGTGGCCAACAGGAACGGCGCCCCCGGCGTCGCCAGCGGGCCGAGGCGGCGCTCGTAGAAGCGCCGCTCACGCGGGTGGGCCTCCCCCACCGCCCCCAGCAGGGCGAGCGTCCGGCACGGGAACGGCGCCTCGGCACAGCCCCCGTCGTCGCGCCCGTCCGCGATCCGGCGCGCGGCCGCGCCGCGGCGCCCGGCCGCCGCGGTGAGGATCCCCGCGCTCTCGTCGAAGACGACGACGTTCGGGCGGCCGCGTGCGCGGAACGGGAGCACGTGCTCGCGCAGCAGGCACCCGACCTTGGCGGCGAACGTGCGCGGTGTGCGCACGTGCGCCGGGTCGAGGTTCACCTGCATGGCGAAGACGCGCGGCGCGCGGGGCTGCGGGTCGGCCGAGACGATCGTGGGGACGTCGTGCGCGGCGCGCAACGCCGCGCACGACGGCGCGGCGGCGGCCGCGCGGGGCAGGACGAGCGCGAGCAGGAGGAGCAGCCCGGCCGCGGTGCCCGCGCGCCGGATCACAGCGCCGCCCGGACCTCGCGCGCGGCGCGCTCGCCGGAGCGGACGGCGCCGTCCATGTACCCGTTCCAGTACGTCGCGGTCTCCGTGCCGGCGAAGTGGATCCCACCGGCGGCAGCGCGCAGCGCGCCGCGCGCACGCGTCAGCGTCCCGGGCGCGAGGTGCCCGGCGTAGGCGCCGCGCGTCCAGCGCTCCTCCGCCCACACCAGCTCGAGCACGCTGCGCGGCGACCGCGCCCGCTCGCCGTAGGCGGCGGCGAGGACGGCGAGGAAGGCCGAGCGGCGCTGCGCGGGCGAGCGCCGCGCCCATTCGACGGCCTGCGCGCCCTCCACGAAGCCGAGCAGCACGCCGGGCGCGCCGTCGGGCGGTGAGTTGTCGAAGGTCAGCTCGACGGGCGCCACGTCGGCGTTCGTGTAGCCGGCGAGCCCGTCGGCGCGCCAGAACGGCGCGTCGTAGACCGCCTGGAGCTTGATCACCCGGCCCATCGGAACGCGGCCGAGCGCGCGCTCGTGCGCCGGCGGGAGCCCCGGCTCGAAGCGGATCCGGCGCGCCAGCACCGGCGGGACCGCGACGATCACGCGGCGGGCGCGCCACGTACCGCGGTCGGAGACCACGAGCAGGTGCCGGCCGTCGCGGGCGATCCGGCGGACGGGCGCTCCGCGGACGACCCGGTCGAGCCGTCGCGCCACCTCGATCGACACCCGCTGCGAGCCGCCCTCGAAGCGTGCCTCCTGCGCGCCGCCCGTGATGTTGAGCAGGCGCTCGAACGTCCCGGTGGTCGCGCGGTCCCCGGCGCCGGCGATGTAGGCGAGGGCGAACAGGAGCGACACCTGCGCCGGCTCCGCGGCGAACACGGAGCGGAAGCCGAGCTCGAGCAGGAACCGCCCGGGCGCGCCGGACGTCCGCTCGGCGATGAAGTCGGCGAAGCTGCGGCGGTCGAGCGCGGCGGCGCCGGGCGTGCGCCACGGCCGGTCGACCGGGACCGTGGCCGCCAGCCGGTCCAGCTCGGCGATCGCCCCCGCCGCCTCCGCCACGCCGGCGCCGGGCACGGGCGGGATCGGGCCGAGCGGCCCAGCCACGTCGAACGTGGCCCGCGTGCCGCCGTAGAGCAGGACGCCCTGCCCGTCGACGTAGGTGTCGAAGGTGCCGACGCCGACCTCGCGGGCCAGCGCGCGGACCCGATCCTGCGTCGGCCCGACCCACTGGCCGCCCATCTCGACGACGTCGCCGCCGCCGATCGGCGCGTTGACGGTGCGCCCGCCCACGCGGCCGCGCGCCTCGAGCACGACGACCGAGTGCCCGGCCGCCTCGAGCCTGCGCGCGGCGCTGAGGCCGGCGAGCCCGGCGCCCACGACCACGACGTCGGCGGCGCGTCGCGGCCGCGCCGCGGCGGCGCCCGGCAGCGCCAGCCCGGCGGCCGCGGCGGCGCCCGCGCCGATGAACTCCCTCCGTGTCGCCCGCGTCACGCGGCGGCACCCTAGCGGGCGGCCGGGCGGCCGGGCGCGGTCTAGATCCGCAGCTCCCAGACCGTCGTACCGTCGCGGTCGTACACGCGCCGGCCCAGCTCGTCCCACTTGGCGACGCCGCCGTCGCCGTAGTCCGTCCGCTCCAGCGGACCGACCACGACGTAGCGGACGTCGTGCTCGCGCAGCACGGGCAGTGCGGCCGCGGCGGTCGGGCTCGAGTACGCCCGGGCGACCTGCTCGGCGCGGTCGCCGACGTCATGGCCCCACTGGCGCTCGTGGCCGGGCCAGCCGAGGATCGTCGGCAGCCCGGTGAACGTCGAGATCCGGCCGTGCCCGAACGCGTCGTAGTCGTCGCCGACCGCCTCGAGCACGACCGGGCTGCCGTCGACGTGGTCGTTGAGCCAGTCGATCGCGCCGACGTCGCCGGGCGCGCGGTCGCGCAGCCAGCCGAGCCCGTCGAGCGTCGGGCTGCGCGCGAAGCCGCCCGGTGCGGGCGTAGGTGCCCGCGATCGGGTAGACCGCGCCGGCGACCGCCACCAGCGCGATCAGCGCCGCGAACCCGAGCCGCAGGGCACGCGGCCGCAGCCACGCCCGCCAGTGCGCGAGCGCGCCGATCCCGGCGAGCCCGAGCAGCAGCCAGGCCTGGTAGTCGAGCTTGAACACCGTGTTCATGCGGTACAGGTCGCTGCCGTCGAACTCGTCGCGGATGTAGAGCACCTCCGGGCCGAGCAGGCACGCCACCCCGCCGCAGACCAGCAGCCACACGAGCCGCTCGGGCGGCGTCATGCGGTCCGACAGCAGCGCCCACAGCGCGGCCACGAGCAGCGCGGCGAGCAGCACCGCGTGCGCCCAGCCGAGCGCGGCCAGCAGCGAGCCCGCGAACAGCGCCGCGACGAGGATCCACGCGCCGTTGCGCAGCGGCCGCGCGGTCGCCAGCAGGCGCGCGGCGTAGGCGACGGCGACAAGGGCGAGCAGCGTGCCGAAGACGAGCAGCTCATCTTTCGCCCAGCCCGCGAAGCCGCGCCCGTCCTCGACGACGCCGAGCCCGCGCGCGGCCGGGTCGAACGACAGGTGGAACGGCAGCACGAGCAGCACCCCGCCGGCGAGCACCAGGAGCACCCAGCGGACGGCCGCGGGCCGCGAGCCCTCGCTGCGCGGATCGCGCAGCCAGGCGACGACCGCGAGCACCAGCAGCCCCGCCATCACCGGGTACGACCACGAGTTCACCGCGTAGAGGAACGCGGTCGCCAGCGCGGCCACGGCGCCCTCGAACCAGCCGCGCGCCGAGAGCCGCGGACCGGCCAGCACACCTGCAGCGCGAACGCCAGCGCGAGCAGCGTGAACGGCAGCACGAGCACGTGCGCGTGCAGGTCGCCGAGCAGGAACGAGAACCACGGGAACTCGGTGATCGTGTCGGGGAACACGCGCGAGGCCGCGAACCAGTCGTAGTCGGCGAGCGGGCCGCCGTCGGCGATCAGCAGCCGCGCGCCCTCCAGGTTGCCCGCCACCACGACCAGGCCGACGGCGCCGAGCCCGGCGCGCAGCGCGCCGCGGTCGCGTCCGGTCGCGCCCCACAGCGGTCCCCGCGAGCGTGAACACCGCCGCCGCCGTCAGCGCGAACAGCGCGGCCAGCGACAGGTTGTATCCGTGGTCCGGCGCGACCGCGGTCAGCTTGACGAGGATCCCCATCGCCAGCTGGCCGAGGTAGTAGTAGTTGAGGTCGGCGCCCGCGAGCCAGGGATCGTGCGGCGGGAACGTCTCCGCGCGGTTGGAGGCGTTGAGGAACGCCATGTCCATCGGCTTCTCGGTGTTCCACACGTCGGGCGCGAAGGAGACGACGAGCGCCATCACGACGAACGCGACGAGGAAGACCGCCTCGGCGCCCCAGAAGAGCCGCGCCCGCAGCGGGTCGGGCTGCGGCACGCGGGCCGCGAGCCGGCGCCAGCGCCAGCGCGCGATCCTGCCCTCCGGCTCGCCGCGCGCGACCGCGCGCCGTCCCTCCCAGCCGCGCACCCATGCGAGCAGGCCGAGCGCGCAGACGAGCGCGATCCAGAGCGCCGCGCTCAGCGTCCCGTAGGGGATCAGCGTCGTCGAGCCGCCGAGCCAGATGAGCCAGGTGACGAGGAGGAGCCCGAGCGCCTTGCCCAGCCCGAGGCCGGCGCCGGGCAGGCGCGCGAGGACGACCCCGGCGAGCGGAGCCGCGCCGAGGCCGATGACTTCGATGAGCGCCCAGAAGCGCAGGGCCTCGGTCACGGCGCCGTATCTTCGCGCCTCGGCGGGACGGTACTGTCCGGCACCTCATGTCGCTCTATGACCGCATCGCCGATCTGCCGCTCGCGATCGGCGCCTACAGCCTCGAAGGACGCAGCCGCCGGATCAATCCCGAGTTCGAGCGCGTGACCACGACGATCCACCTCGAGGGCGGCGGCCAGGAGGGGCTCGGCGAGGACGTCACCTACGACCCGGACCAGCAGCGCTCCCAGCAGGCCGCGGGCCCGTGCTCCCGCTCGCGGGCGACTGGACGTTCGGCGCGTTCTGCGACCACGTCGGCGGGCTCGACCTGTTCGCCGGCGAGGAGCCGAGCATGCCCGCGTTCCGCAACTACCGCCGCTGGGCCTACGAGTCGGCGGCGCTCGACCTCGCGCTGCGCCAGGCGGGCACGACGCTCGCCGCCGCGCTCGGGCGCGAGCCGGAGCCGATCACGTTCGTCGTCTCGCTGCGGCTCGGCGAGCCGCCGAGCACCGAGCCGGTGACGCGCCGCGTCGCCGCCTACCCCGGCACGCGCTTCAAGCTCGACTCGTCGCCGTCGTGGGACGACGCGTTCGTGGCCGCGCTCGCGGAGACCGGCGCGGTCGCGTCGGTCGACTTCAAGGGCGCCTACAAGGGCACGTCGTCGACACCCCGACCGACCCCGCGCTCTACCGGCGCGTGCGCCGAGGGGCTGCCCGACGCCTGGCTGGAGGACCCGGACCTGACCGTGCCGGAGGCCGACGCGGCGCTCGAGCCGTACCGCGACCGGATCACCTGGGACGCGCCGATCCACGGGGTGGCCGACATCGAGGCGCTGCCCTTCGTGCCGCGCACGATCAACGTCAAGCCGTCGCGGATCGGGCCGCGTCGCCGAGGTCCTGCGCACCTACGAGTGGTGCGCCGAGCGCGGCATCGCGCGTACGGCGGCGGGCAGTCCGAGCTGGGCGTCGGGCGCGGCCAGATCCAGTACCTCGCGTCGCTCTTCCACCCGCACGAGCCGAACGACATCGCGCCCTCCGGCTACGACTGGCTCGAGTTCCCGGAGACCGGCCTCGCCGCCTCGCCGCTGGCCCCCGATCTCGACGAGACGGGCTTCCGCCGGCGCTCGTAGACTGAGCGTCCCATGGCCAAGCCGCGACAGATCAAGATGGAGCAGCGGGGCGCGCTCGCTGCGATGCAGAAGCTCGAGTCGCGGTCCGACGAGGAGCTCGAGGCGGAGACGCGCTTCAAGGCCGCCGCGCAGGCGATCCTCGGCGCGCGCGCCGCGGAGCGGATGGACGCCAAGCGCGCGCGCGAGCACTTCCGCACGGCGATCGCCGCCGCGCGGCCGCAGGAGCGGCTGCAGCTGCGGCGCATGGCCGAGGCCTCGCTGGCGCTCGCCGAGCGCCGCCCCGGCGACCTCAAGGCCGCGGCCGAGAAGCTCGGCCAGACGCCGCCCACGGGCCGCCAGCTGCTCGCGCTGCGGGCGATGGGGATCATCGCCCCGCCGCGGAGCGCCGGCATCCTGCGCCGGATCCTCGGCATCCTCATCCTGATCGTCGCGATCGTGCTGGCGATCCTGCTCGGCTGGGCGATCGTCAAGCTCGTGGCGCTGCCGTTCGGCGGCATCGGCACCGGGGTCGCGTTCTTCTGGGGCTTCATGCTGCTGCTGATCGTGCTCGGCGTGATGATCTTCATCGGCCGGCGGCGGCAGAAACGCGCCCGCGAGAAGGTCGCCGAGCAGCGCGCCCAGCAGTTCCGCCGCTGGCCGTCCGCTCAGAGATTTTTCCCCCGCGCACCGTCCGCGCGGGTACGGTCGCCGTACATGGGGGCGGTGCTGCGCACGGAGCGTCTGGAGCTCGTGCTGCTCGATCCGGCCGCCGCGCGGTGCTCGCCGCGGGGCGGCCCGACGGGCGGCCGTGGGCGGACGGGCTACCCGCTCGGCTCGAGCTGCTGCGGGCCGAGCTGACCGCGGCCGCGGCCGCCCTGGACCGGCCGCTCGGCGCGTTCGGCACCTACCAGGTCGTCCGCCGCGCGGACGGCCGCGTGATCGGCGACGTCGGGTTCATGGGGCCGCCGGACGACACGGGCGCCGTGTCGCTGCTGTGCGCGTTCGCGCCGCCGCGCGCGGGCAGGGGTTCGCGACCGAGGCGCTCAGGGCGCTGCTCGAGTGGGCGAGCGCCAGGACGGGCTGACGTGCGTGCTGGCGGACACGACGCGGAGCAACACCGTCGCGCGAGCGGCTGCTCGAGCGCGTCGGCTTCCGCCCCGTCGGCGGGGACGGCGAGCTCCGCTACTACATGCTCTGAGCGGCGATCCCGGCGACACGGTGCTGGTCGACGGCACGAACGCCACGCACGCGATCACCGCGACACGGTCACCGCGGGGAGCGGCGTGTTCGGTCTGATCGGGTTCAGCTTCACGCAGTGACGCCTGCCGCGGGCGGCGCGCGACCGCCCGCGCGGCCGTGCCGCCACGCGGTTGCAAACCTCCCGCGCGTCAGGGATGATCGATTTTCCATGATGGAGGCGGGTGTCACCACCGCGGATCCGCTGTCGCGGAGCAGCCTGCGCGAGCGGATCAAGGACGTGATGCTGCAGCGCATCGTGTCGGGCGAGTACGCCCCCGGCGCGCGGCTCGTCGAGACGCGGATCGCCCAGGAGCTGGGCGTGTCGCAGGCGTCCGTGCGCGAGGCGCTGCGCGACCTCGAGCACATCGGCTGCGTGAGCTACGAGCCGTACCGGGGCTGCAGCGTGCGCACGTTCAGCGCCGACGAGCTCGTCGAGGCGTTCCCGGTGCGCGCGGCGCTGGAGTCGCTCGCCGCCGAGCTGGCGTGCGCGGCGATGACCGACGCGGAGCTGGACGAGCTCGACGACCGCTACGCGGCGATGCTCGCCGCCGCCCGGGCCGGCGACCCGCACGCGCAGTCGCTGGCGGACGCCGCCCTGCACGGCGCGATCGCCCGCGGCTCGCGCAACGCGACGCTCGAGCGCCAGTGGACGTTCCTGGAGCCCTACTCGCGGACGTTCATCACGATCTCGCGGCCGGGCACCGACCTCGTCGCGCTCGCCGAGGAGCACCTGCCGCTGCTCGAGGCGATGCGCGCCCGCGACGGCAAGCGCGCCGCACGGGCGATGCACCAGCACCTGATGCACGCCGCGAAGCTGCTGCGCGAGCACAGCGACGCCTAGCCATCGCCCAGCCCCAGCAGCCCGCGCGCCGCGGCCGCGTCGGCCGGCTCGCGGTCGAGCAGCGCCGCGAGCGCGATCGCCTTCTCGACCAGCTCCGCGTTCGACGCCGCGCGGCGGTCGCCCGTCACGCGCAGGTTGTCCTCGAGCCCGACCCGCATGTGGCCGCCCTGCATCAGCGCGGCGGCCGCGAGGTGGAACTGGCCCGGGTAGCCGACGCCCGCCGCCGACCAGGTGAACCGGTCGGCGCCGAACAGCTCGGTCGCGGTGCGCCGCATGTGCCCGAGCTGGTCGAGCGAGGCGGCGTTCGCGCCGAGCACCCCGAGCACGAACTGGACGTGCAGCGGGAAGTCGACGAGCCCCTGCTCCGCGAGGTGGGCGAGGTTGTACAGGTGGCCGACGTCGTAGACCTCGTACTCCGGCTTCGTCCCCGCCTCGCGGAACAGCTCGGAGAGCCGGTAGAGGTCGGCGAACGTGTTCTTGAAGACGTACTCGCGCGTCGACTCGAGGTAGTCGACCTCCCAGGCGGCCATCTCCGGCCGGTGGCGCGCGCGGAAGAGGCCGAAGTTGAACGAGCCGCAGTTGAACGTCGCCATCTCCGGCCGGCACTCGGTCACGACGCGGGCGCGCTCCTCGATCGTCATCCCGACGCCGCCCCCGCTCGTCGGCTGGACGATCGCGTCGCAGCGCTCGGCGATCCCGGCGAGGACCTCCTTGAACAGCCCGAGGTCGGCGGACGGCTTGCCCGTCTCCGGCTCGCGGACGTGGATGTGGACGATCGCGGCGCCCGCCGCGCGCGCGCCGACCGCCGAGTCGACGATCTGCTCCGGCGTGACGGGGATCGCGGCGCTCTGGCCGGGGACGCTCATCCCGCCGGTGATCGCGCACGAGCAGAAGACCGGGACCGTCATGGCGTCACCACGACCTTGAGCGCGCCGCCCTCGCGCTGCGTGAAGGTGCGGTAGGCGTCCGCGAACGCCTCGAGCGCGAACGTGTGCGTGATCAGCTCGCCGAGCCGGACGCGGCCCGCGGCCACCAGCGCGATCACCTCGGGCATCTCGCCCGCGGCCGCGCGCACCCCGGCGATCTCGATCTCGTCGAGCACGACGCGCTGGAGGTCGACCGCGGCGTCCGCGTGCGGGATCCCGATCACCGCGATCCGGCCGCCCTTGCGCACCATCGCCACGCACTGCCCGAGCGCGGCGGCGTCGCCCGAGCACTCCAGCACCACCTCCGGCCCGTGGCCGCCGGTCAGCTCGCGCAGGGCCTCGACCGGGTCGGTCGCGGTGAAGTCGACGGTCTCGTGGCCGAGCTCTGCCGCCTTCTCGAGCCGCGCGCCGCGGCCGATCACCACGACCCGGCCCGCGCCGACCGCCCGCGCGCACTCGGCCACCAGCAGCCCCATCACGCCGGGCCCGACGACCGCGACGGTGTCGCCCGGCGCCTGCCCGCCGCGCTTGACCGTGTGGAGCGCGATCGCCGCCGGGTCGAGCATCGCCGCCTCGGCGTCGCTGAGCGCCTCGGGCACCGCGAACACGCTGCGGACCGAGTGGACCACGTAGTCGGCGTAGGCGCCGTCCGTGTTGTGCCCGTACTGGTGGTGCAGCCGGTCGTCGCCGAAGTTCTCGCACAGGTTGTACCGGCCCTCGACGCACTTGCGGCAGAACCCGCACGGCGCGTGCGAGGTGCCCGCGACGCGCGTCCCGACCGCCCAGCCGAGGTCCGCCGCGCCCGGGCCGAGCTCGACGACGTCGCCGCACCACTCGTGGCCGGGGATCAGCGGCCACGACTTGGGCCAGAAGCCCGGGAAGTGGCCCTGGATGATGTGCGGGTCGGTGCCGCAGATCGTGACCGTGCGGACCTTGCAGAGGACCTCGTAGGGACCCGGGCTCGGGCGCGGGACGTCGACGACGGCGAACTCGTCGGGCGCGGTGACCTTGAGCGCGCGCATCAGGCCACCGCCACCGGGTCGACCATCGATCCGGTCGCGCCGCGGATCGCCAGCGGCAGCGCGACGAACAGGAACTCGCGCACCGCCGCGGCGGCGATCGCCTCGAGGTCCAGGCTCTCCATGATGTAGACCCCCTTCTCGATCAGCAGCAGCGTGTGGACGGGCTGCGGGTTGGCCGGCTCGCCCGGATCCGGCGCGGGCTGCACCTCGAACGTCTCGGTGTCGCTCCCGACCGCGACGACGCCGCGCTCCGCCAGCAGCGCCGCGGCGGAGAGGTCCGGCCCGGCGCCGCGATGGCGCGCGAGCAGCTCGGGGTCCGGCCAGCCGCCGAGGTAGCCGGTGCGGAACAGCGCGACGTCCCCCTCCCCCGCCGCGATCCCGTGCGAGCGCTCGATCGCCTCGACCTCGCGCGCCGTCACCGGGTCGCCGGCCGGCAGCGCGTCGACCTCGCGGAAGCCGGCGACGTCGTAGAGGACGCCGCGCCGCCACAGCGGCGGGATCTCGGTCGCGTCGCCGGTGAGCGGGCCGAAGTCGCCGAGCTGCGTCCGCGCCGAGCCGCCGTGCCAGCGGTCGTCCTCCCCGATCGTCATGTGCGCGTGGGCGTCGATGTGCGCGCCGGTGTGCTGGCTGCCGAGGACCACCTCGGACATGTAGCCGAGGCCCGCGTCGTTGCCCGGCCCCCACGGCTGGTCGCCGGCCGCGCGGATCCCCTGCCGGCGTGCGGTAGGAGAGGACCTGGAACGGCGGGTGGCCGGGGAACAGCGGCATGCCGGGGAAGCGCTCGCGCGCGAGCCGGAACACCCGCCCGCTGCGGACCAGGCCGGTGGCGGCCAGCACCCGCTCGGGGCTCGGCGCGGCGGCCGTCGCCGCGGGCGTCCCGTGCGTGACGATGCCGCGGTCGGCGCCGAGCTGGGCGAGCGCGCGCGCGACCTTCGGCGCGGCGAGCGCGCGGGCGCGCGTCTGGTCCGGGGCCATCCGGTCGAGCGAGTGGCGCAGCTTCGCGGCCGCGTTGTCGGCGTAGCCGCGCTCGGTCCAGCCGAGCACGAGCGGGACCATCGTGTCGAGGAAGCTCAGCGAGTCGGCCGCCTGCAGCGTGTCGGCCTCCGGCCAGCCGCCGTCCTCGTGGGCGCGGACCAGCGCGTCGGCGTCGCGCACCAGCGCGTCCTCGGCGCCCTGCTCGCGCAGCCAGCCGGCCACGAGGTCCGCGCAGCGGTCCTGGTGCCAGCGGTTGTACTCGGCCGAGTCCCAGTCGCGCGCGGAGTCCCAGGTCGCGTCCGGGTCCGGGAACGCGCGCTCGATGTCGTGCGTGACGGCCGCGATCCGGAGCGCCTCGGACGCGTCCGGGTCGAGGATGTCGACCCACTCGAGCGTGCGGTCGAGATGGCGCGCGTGCGGGTGCACGGCGAGCGCCCAGTCGCGGGCGGCGGCGACGCGGTCCGTCACGACGCCAGCTCCCGCGCGGCGATCCGCACCGCCTCGGCGATCTTCACGTAGGAGCCGCAGCGGCACAGGTTGCCGCCGAGCGCCTCGGCGATCTCGCCGTCGCTCGGGTCCGGGTTCTCCTCGAGCAGCGCGCGGGCGGCGAGCACGAAGCCGGGCGTGCACCAGCCGCACTGGAACGCCTGCGCGGTGGCGAACGCCCGCTGCACCGGATCGCTGCCGCCGAGCCCCTCGGCGGTCGTGACCTCGCGGCCCGCGACCTGGCCCGCGAGCGTGATGCAGCCGGTGACGGGGACGCCGTCGAGCAGCACCGTGCAGGCCCCGCAGACGCCGATCCCGCAGGTCGCGCGTGCCGCGGTCAGCCCCTCGCGCTCGAGCAGGCCGAGGAGCATCTCGCCCGGGTCGCAGTCGATCTCGCGCCGGGCGCCGTTGAGCAGCAGCTTCACCGCCGGTCCACCGCCTCGAGCACGCGCTCCGGGGTCATCGGCAGCTCGCGCACGTCGAGCCCGAGCGAGGCCAGCGCGTTGCCGATCGCAGCCGGGACCGGCGGCAGGACGGTCTCCCCCAGCCCGTGCGCCTCGGCGCCCTCGGACTCGAGGAGCTCGTGGGTGAAGGCCGCCGGGAGGTCGCCCGGCGCGGGCAGGTTGTAGTCCGAGAGGTTGGCGTTCGCGACCTGGCCGTCGTCGAAGTCGAGCTCCTCGAACAGCGCGGTGCCCAGGCCCATGATCATCGAGCCCTCGTTCTGCAGCTCGGCGCCGGCGCGGTCGACGACGCGGCCCGCGTAGGCGACGCCGTGCAGCCGCTCGACGGTGAGCTTGCCCGTCTCCTCGTCGACGCTGACGCGCGCGGCGGCCGCGCCCTGGTGCCAGTGGGTGGACGCGATGCCCTGGCCCGTGTCGGGATCGAGCCCGCCCTCGTTGACGACCTCGCCGAAGCCGTGGTCGCCGCCGTTGGCGCGCAGGTCGCGCACGGCGACCGCGAGCGCCCGGCCCATCATGTGCGTCGAGCGGCTCGAGGTGGTGCGGGTGTCGTACGGGCTCGTGTCGGTGTCGGGGTCCGGCACCTCGACCTGGCCGGGCTCGCAGCCGAGCAGCTCGGCCGCCATCAGCCGGATCGACGCGCGCACGCCCTGGCCCATCTCGCACGACGCGCTGCGGACGACGTAGCCGACCGGGTTGCGCTCGACCCGGATCGCCGCGCGGCTGGGCGTCTGCATCCCCTTGAGCAGCACGCACAGCCCGGCCCCGCGCGGATCCTCCGCGTAGCCGACGGCGCGCGCCGCCGCGTCGAGGCACTCCTCGAAGTGGACGTCGTGCATGACCTCGCCGGTGGCGAAGACGTCGCCGTCGCGCAGCAGGTTGCGCCGCCGCAGCTCCAGCGGGCTCATGCCGAGCTCCTCCGCCAGGGCGTCCATCGTCCGCTCCGAGGCCCAGACCGACTGCATCGCCCCGTAGCCGCGGTAGGCGCCGTTCGGCGGCAGGTTCGTGTAGATCGCGAGCGCGTCCACGCGGACGTGCGGGATCCGGTACGGGCCGACGCCCGCGTAGCCCATCTTCGTCGCCACGCCCGGTCCGCAGTCGGCGTAGGCGCCGGTGTCGACCCAGCAGTCGAGCTCCTTCGCGACCAGCGTGCCGTCGCGCTTCGCGCCGACGCGGACCCGGATCGTCGCCGGGTGGCGGTTGAGGCAGAGGAACTCCTCCGCGCGGTCGAGCGTCGCCTTCACCGGGCGGCCGGCCTTGCGGGCGAGCGCCGCGACGAGCGCCTCGAGTCGCACGAACGTCTTGGCGCCGAACGAGCCGCCCATCGGCGGGGCGATCACGCGCACGTCGTCGGGTCGCAGCCCGAACGCGCCGGCGACGTCGGCGCGGGTGTTGAACGGCGTCTGCGTGCCGGTCCACAGCGTCAGGCGCCCGTCCTCCCACTCGGCCAGCGCGGCGTGCGGCTCCATCGGCGCGTGCGCGGCGCCCGGCGTCCGGAACGCGCGGCTGACGATCACGTCGGCGTCCGCGAAGCCGGCTTCCGCGTCGCCGTGGCGGATCCGGAAGCGGTGGCAGACGTTCGTGCCCGGCAGCGGGCGCACGCCGATCGAGACCGCCTCGTCCGCCGACTCCGCGGCGTCGGGATGCAGGAGCGGCGCGCCGGGCGCGACCGCCTCGACGGCGTCGAACACCGCGGGCAGCTCCTCGTACTCGACGTCGACGGCGCGCGCGGCGGCGCGGGCGGCCGCGGGGGTCGGCGCAGCGACCGCGGCGACGATGTCGCCCGCGTGGCGGGCCACGCCCGCGAGCACGTGCTGGTCGCGCGCCTGGCAGCCGTAGCGCGCCAGGTCGGCGCAGTCCTCGGGCAGCAGCGCCACGCAGTCGTCGGGCAGCGCGCCGGCGTCGACCGCCAGCACCCGGGCGTGCGCGTGCGGCGAGCGCACGAACGCCGCGTGGAGCATCCCCGGCCGCTCGACGTGGACCGAGTAGCGCTGGGTGCCGGTCACGCGCGGGTCGACGCCGATCACGCGACCGCCTCCACCGCGCGCCGGACCTCGACCGCGGTCACCCGGCGCCGGTAGGCGGCCGAGCCGCGCGCGTCGGCGATCGGCTCGATCCGCTCGCCGTACGCGGCGCCGATCTCCGCGGCCCGGTCCGCGCCCAGCGCGCAGACGTCGGGGAAGTGCTGCGGCGTCTCGGCGACCGCGCCGACGACCACGCGCAGCGCCGTGCCGTCGCGGACCGCGGCGACGGCGACGCAGGGCCGGTCCTCGGACGAGCGCGAGCGGAACTTGCGGTACACCGCCGCCTCCGGCTGCGGCGGGACGCGGACCTCGACGAGCAGCTCGTCGGGTGCGATGCAGGTCTCGTAGTAGCCGCGGATCAGCTCGTCGATCGCCGACCTCGCGCTCGCCGGAGACCGACCGCAGCACCGCGCGGGCGCCGAGCGCGGCCAGCACCGCCGGCGGGTCGGAGGCGTAGTCGGCGTCGGCGAGCACCCCGCCGACCGTGGCGACGTTGCGCACGCGCGGGCTCGCCACGAGCGAGAACGCGCGCCGCAGCACGGGCCACGCCGCGGTCGCCGGCGCGCGCTCGACCGCGCGGTGGGTCGCCATCGCGCCGAGCCGCAGCTCGCCGCCGTCGCCGGCCTCGATCCGGCCGAGGCCGTCGACCGCGCCCAGCGACAGCAGCACCGCGGGGGCGATGAAGCCCTGGTTCATCAGGATGCCCAGGAACGTCCCGCCGGCGACGACCGTGGCGCCGTCGCCGTGCTCCGCCCGCAGGGCGAGCGCCTCCTCGAGCGTGGCCGGTGCGAGCCAGTCCGTCAGGAGAGGATCTCCACGGTCCCGGTCGAGCCGTTCACGCGGATCCGGTCGCCCGTGCTGATCCGCTCGCCCGCGTTCGACGTCCCGACCACGGCCGGGATCCCGAACTCGCGCGCGACGACGGCCGGGTGCGAGACGGTGCCGCCGGCCTCGGTGACGAGCCCGGCGATCTTCGTGAACAGGACCACCCAGGCCGGGTTCGTCATCCGGCAGACGAGGATCTCGCCGTCGCGGACCTGGTCGAACTCGTCGAGCGAGGACACGTAGCGCGCCAGGCCCTCGACGACGCCGGGCGACGCCGCGAGGCCCTTGACCTCGCCGGTCGTCGCGGGCTCGCCCGCGTGGAACTTGTCCGGGAAGCCCCAGAGCGCGTTGTAGGGGAAGGCGAGCGCCTCGTCGGTGGCGGTGCCGACCCAGCTCCGCGGCCGGATCTCGTACGCGTCCTCCTGCTCGTCGCGGCGGTCGGAGACCAGCTCCTTCGCGTCGAACGCCGACTGGTCGGCCATCAGCAGCCGCAGCTCGTTGTAGTGGAGGAAGACCGCGTCCTCGGGGTCGTCGAGCGCGCCGGCCTCGACCAGCTTGCGCCCGATCGCGACCGCGACGAGCCGGACGCGCGCGTTCGCGCCCTGGTCGATGTAGAAGTGGTGGTCGGGCGTGAGCGGGTTCATGCCCAGCGAGAGGTCGAGCGCCTGCTGGAGCTTGGCCCGGTCCTCGCCCTCGACGCCCTCCATGACCTCGCGCTTGGCCGCCTCGAGGTCGTCGCCGACCGACTTGATGTTGGCCGGGTAGTCGTAGTCGGTCGCGAGGTAGCCGCGCACCGCCTCGATGATCGGCGCCGGGTCCTCGACCCAGGTCTTGAAGACGAACTCGTGCGACCAGATCGACTTGTAGCCGAACGCCTGCTGGTGCGGGGTCAGCTTCTCCTCGACGAACGTCCGGCCGCGCTCGGAGCCCTCCAGCGCGGCGAGCACGTCGCGCGCGGTCTCGCCGCCCTCGAACGCCGCGCGCAGCTCCGCGTCGTCCTTGATCTCCTCCTTCATCTGCCAGAGGTCCTCGATCGAGTCCCAGTTGCGGTCCTCGACCGACGACTGCAGCCGGCCCATCAGCCCCGGGTCGGCCTCGCCGTGGACCTCCTCGATCGTCGCGTTGAGCGCCGTGGTCGAGGAGAACTGGGCGAAGTTGAGCATCCAGTGGATCTTCCAGGCGCGGTCGTGGATGTCGATCGCGTCCTCGAACAGCACCGCGAGGTCGAGCATCGAGGCGGCGTCGGTGTCGAACTCGTCGAGCCGGGCGAAGCTGCGCTCGAGCTCGGGCCGCAGGCGGTCGCGCCACCAGTCGAGGAAGTGCTCCGCGTAGTGCGGGAGGACCCAGCCGAGGTAGCCGCCGATCTTGCCGGCGTACTCGGGGTCGCGCGGGACGCGCGGCGTGTAGAGCGCCTCGTACTCCGTCCCGTCGACGCGGATCGACGGGTTGGCGGGGACCGCGGCGGTGTAGACGTACCCGTTGATGTTCTTGGCGATCCAGTCCGACGCGAACGGCGTGCCGAAGCGGCGGAACATGTGGTCGCAGGTCAGCCACCAGCCGCCGATGTCGAAGAACAGCGGCGAGACCGGATTCGGGCAGTGGAGGTCGTCGAGGATCCAGAACAGCTCCTTCTCCCCCGGCTCCCACTCGATCGGGAAGTCGTCCGATCCGAAGAACGTGTCCAGCGCCTGCTCGGTCTCGCTGGCCGCCATGGTGCTCCTCTCCTCGATTCCGGTCCCCACCGACCTTCCCGCGAGCCACCATAGATAATCGATGATCCGATGCAAGACGCCTTGACAGCGATAATCGATGATCTACGATCGGACGCCGGAGAGGGATGAAGCTGGCTCACGACTTCACCGTGCACGCCCCGCCCGCGCGAGGCGTGGGACGTCCTCCTGGACGTCGAACGGGTGGCGCCCTGCCTGCCCGGCGCGGCGCTCGACGGAGGCGACGGCACCGAGTACGCCGGGTCGATGACGATCAAGCTCGGGCCGGTCACCACGCGCTACCAGGGGACGGTCCGGATCGAGGAGGCCGACGCCGACGCGCGGCGCGCCGTGATGCGCGCGCAGGCACGCGACGCGCGCGGCGACGGGACGGCCGCCGCGACGATCACGACCCGGCTCGAGGCGGTGCCCGAGGGCACCCGCGTGCGGGTCGAGACCGACCTGGCCATCAGCGGGCCGGCGGCGCAGTTCGGGCGCGGCGTGATGCAGGACGTGTCCGGCCGGCTGATGGGCGAGTTCGCGTCCTGCCTGGCCGAGGAGCTCGGCGGCGGCGGGGCGTCGGTCGCGGCCGGCGGGGGCGCCGGCGAACGGCGCCGTGCTCGCCGGGATCGAGTACGAGGAGACGCTGGTCGGGCGCGCTGCCGGCCGGTCCGGCCGGTGACGCCGCGATCGCCGCCGCCGCGGTCCGCCCGCGCGAGCGCCGGACCGCCGAGGTGCTCGACCTGGGCGCCGCGTCGCGCGCCGCGGTCGCCAAGCGCGCGGTGCCCGTCGTCGTGGTCGCCGCGCTCGCCGCCGCCGGCGCCGTCGTGCTGGCGCGGCGCCGCCGCCGTCCGCGCGGGCTGCTCGCCCGGGTGCGCGGATGACCGAGGTCCTGCCCTTCGAGGACGAGCGCTGCCTCGAGGTCGCCGCGGCCGGCGGCAAGGGCGCCTCGCTCGCGCGCATGGCCGGGCTCGGCCTGCCCGTCCCCCCCGGCTTCGCCGTCCACGCCTCGGCGCTCGTCGCCGCGCTGCCCGACGACGGCGCCGAGCTGCGCGGGGTGCTCGCGGGCGACGACCACGCGCGCGCCGCCGAGCGCGCCCAGGCGATCGTCGCCGGGCTCGAGCTGCCCGGAGGGCCTGGCCGAGGCGATCACCGGCGCGTACGCGGCGCTCGGCGACGGCGCCGAGGTCGCGGTCCGGTCGTCGGCGTGCGCGGAGGACTCCGAGGCGGCCTCGTTCGCCGGCCAGCAGGAGACCTACCTGCACGTCCGCGGCGCCGAGGAGGTCCTGCAGCCGGGTGCGCGACTGCTGGGGCTCGTTCTTCTCCGAGCGCGCGCTCTTCTACCGCGCGAAGAAGGGGTCGCTCGAGGACCTCGACATGGCCGTCGTGGTGCAGCGGATGGTCGCCGCCGACGTCGCGGGCGTGCTGTTCACGATCGACCCGACCCGGGGACGCAAGGACCGGATGGTGGTCGAGGCGGTGTTCGGGCTGGGCGAGGCGGTGGTCTCCGGGCAGGTCACGCCGGACCACTACGTGCTCGCCCGCGACGGGCGCGTGAAGCGCGTCAACCTCACGACGCAGCCGCACAAGGTCGTCCGCCACGAGGACGGCGGCATCCACGAGCAGCCGCTCGACGAGGCGGCCGGCGCCGAGCGCACGCTGAGCGACGAGCAGCTCGCCGCGCTGGCGGAGATCGGGCGCGACCTGCAGGAGCGGATGGGCGTGCCGCAGGACATCGAGTGGGCGATCGAGGGCGGCGAGCTGTTCGTCCTCCAGGCGCGCCCGGTGACCGCATGACGGTCGCCGCGCTGTACGACATCCACGGCAACGCGCCCGCGCTCGCGGCGGTCGTCGACGAGCTGCGCGCGGATCCGCCGGACGCGGTCGTGATCGGCGGCGACGTGATCGCCGGCCCGCTGCCGCTCGAGACGCTCGAGCTGCTGCGCGGGCTGCCGTGGCCGGTCCACTACGTGCGCGGCAACGCCGACCGCGCGGTCGTCATGAGCTTCGACGGCACCGTGCCGGCGAAGCTGCTCGAGCACCCGCTCTACCAGGCCGACCAGTGGGTCGCGACGTTCATCGGCCGCGAGGAGCGCGACTGGCTCGACGGCCTCCCGCCGGTCGTGTGGCTCGACGGCGTGCTCTTCTGCCACGCCACGCCGCACTCCGACGAGGAGCGGATCACCGTCTTCACCCCGCCCGAGCGGCTCGCGCCGATCCTCGCGGCCGGCGGCGCGGACCTCACCGTCGCGGGCCACACGCACCGCCAGTTCGACCTGCGCGCCGGCGGGCGGCGGATGGTCAACGCGGGCAGCGTCGGGCGGCCGTACGAGCACGGCCCCGGCGCGTACTGGCTGTGGCTCGGGCCGGAGGTCGAGCTGCGCCGGACCGACTACGACACCGACGCGGCGGTCGCGCGCTTCGCGGAGGCGGGCTACCCGCTGGCCGACTCGATCCTGGCCCCCGTCGACGCCGACGCGATCGCGCGCCGCTACGAGGACCACGGCGACGAGGCGCTCGACCCCTCCTCCTTCACCGGCGTCGCATGAGGTACGTCACCTACGCGTCGGGGTCCGGCCCGCGGGTCGGGGTCCTCGACGGCGACACGGTCTACGACGCCGGCTTCGAGGGCGACATGGTCGCGTTCATCGCCGCCGGCGCGCCGGACGGCGAGCGCCGCCCCGTCACCGACGCGCAGCTCCTCGCGCCGCTGCGGCCGCGCTCGCTGCGCGACTTCCTCGCCTTCGAGGGGCACCTGAAGAACGCGTACGCGCGGCTGGGCCGCGACATCCCGGCCGAGTGGTACGAGGTCCCGGCCTACTACAAGGGCATGCCCGACACGGTGATCGGGCCCGACGACGTGATCCCGTATCCGGCGTGGACGGACAAGCTCGACCACGAGCTCGAGCTGGCCGCGGTGATCGGCGAGGGCGGCCGCGACATCGCGGCGGCCGACGCGGAGGACGCGATCTTCGGCTACACGATCTGGAACGACCTGTCCGCCCGCGACGTGCAGGCGCGCGAGCTGCCGGTCGGCATGGGCCCCGGCAAGGCGAAGGACTGGGACGGCGCCAACGTGCTCGGCCCCTGCATCGTCACGCCGGACGAGCTCGACGTGCAGAACGCCCGCATGCAGGTGCGCGTCAACGGCGAGGTCTGGGGCGAGGACCGGCCGTCGAGCATGCACCACAGCTTCGCGGACATGATCGCCTACGTCTCGCGGAGCCAGATGCTGTACCCGGGCGAGGTGCTCGGCTCGGGCACCGCCGCGGGCGGCTCGGGGCTCGAGCTGGACCGGTACCTGCAGGAGGGGGACGTCGTCGAGCTCGAGATCGACGGGATCGGCGTCCTCCGCAACCCCATCGGACACAAGGGAGCGTGAAGCAGATGGCGTACGTCGTCTCCGCCTACTGGCGGGCGAAGGAGGGCAAGGCCGACCGGCTGGAGGAGGTGATCGGCGGAGCTGCTGGAGCCGTCGCGCGCCGAGCCGGGCAACGTCTTCTACCAGGCGCACCGCTCGCCGGAGGACCCGCAGCTCTTCTACCTCTACGAGCAGTACGCGGACGAGGACGCCTACGAGGCGCACATGGCCTCCGAGCACTTCACGCGGCTGGTCAAGGAGGAGGCGATCCCCGAGCTGCTCGACGAGCGCCGGCGCGAGTTCTTCGAGACGCTCGTCGACGACCGCGGCGGGCTCTAGCGCCGCACCCAGGCGTCGGTGCCGTCGAGCAGGTTCGCGATCGACGGCGGGAGGTGGTCCGAGGCGATGTCCTCGAGGGTGATGCCCTCGAGCACGCTGCGGACCGACGCCCGGACCGCGACCCAGGTGTCGCGCAGGCGCTTGGTCGAGCCCTGGTACTCCATGTCCTCCGGCGCGCGGCCGGCGACCGAGCCGAGCGGGCCGTCGACCGCGCGGATGACGTCGGCGACGGTGATCCGGTCCGGCGGCTTGGCCAGGACGTGGCCGCCGTCGGGCCCGCGGTGGCTGGCCACGATCCCGGCCCGGCGCAGCTCGAGCAGGATGTTCTGGAGGAACTTCTGCGGGATCCCCTGCGCCTCGGCGAGCCGCTCGGCGGTGACGGGCGAGCCGTCGCCGTTGGCGGCGAGCTCGACGAGCGCGCGCATGGCGTAGTCGACCTTCGCGGAGATCCTCACGCGATCATTGTGAAGGTCGGCGAGGCGGAGCGCGTCACGCGGGCACCGCCACGGGGGCGTCCGCGGGCTCGGCGAGCGACGCGCAGACGCCCGCCGCGACGGTCGCCGCCTGGTCGCGCAGCTCGCGCACGGCGGTCGACTCCCACAGCTCGCCGCGGCGCAGCGCGCCGAGCGTCCAGAGCCGGCCGTCGCCGCGGCCGCGGCGGTCGAGCAGCGCGCCGGCGGGCGTGGTCCGGAGGCCGAGCCCGAGCGGGTCGGCGCTCGCGTGGCCGGCGGCGAGCAGGCCGCGCAGCAGCGGCTGCGCGGCGCGCACGTCGCGCCCCGGGCCCGCGCAGGCGACGACGGCGTCCGCGCGCAGCTCGGCACCTTCGGCCGTCCGCAGCGCGAGCCGCGCGTCGACGCCGGCGACGGCGCCGCGGACGATCCGCAGCCGCCCGGCCCGGCGCAGCGCCTGCAGCTCCGCCGCGACCGCGGGCGCGAGCCGGTGGCGCCGGATCTCCCAGGCGCGGTTCGCGCCGTCCGCGAACGCGCGCCGGTCCGCCTCGGGCAGCGCGGCCCAGAGCCGCGGCACCAGCGGGCGCAGGCCGTCGACCGCGTCGCGCCAGTCGTGACCGGCGCGCTCGGCCTGCGCGACGTGGGCGCGGAGCGCGCGCTCCAGCGTCCGCAGGCGGAGCGGTCCGGTGGGGAGGATCGGGGGCGGAGCGGGCTCGCGCAGGCCGGGCAGGTGCGCGTACGGCAGCCGGCCGTGGCGCGAGACCAGCGTCACGCGCGCGGCGGGCGCCTCGGCGCAGAGCGTGAGCGCGACGTCGACGGCGGTCGGGACCGGAGCCGATCAGGACGGCGTGCGCGCCGCCGCTCCGGGCCAGTGCCTCGGCGGCGCCGGCCAGCACGCCCGGCCGCCACGGGTCGGCGATCACGCGCGGGTCCGCGGGCAGCGCGCACGGCGCCGCCGGCGGGGGCGCGCCGAGCGCGAGCACCGCGCGGTCGCAGGCCACGCTCCGGCCGCCGTCGAGCACCAGCTCGAGCGCGCCGGGCGCCGGGCGGATCCGCCGCACCTCGCCGGTCACCCGCTCGAGCCGGGCCGGGGAGCGCGCGGCCGCGGCGGCGAGGCGCGCGCGCAGGTACTCGCCGTAGACGCGGCGCGGCAGGTAGGCGGCGGGCGCGACGCCGGCCCAGGCGACGAGGTCGCCCGGCTCGTCCGCGCACGCGCTCATCCGCGCGGCGGGGACGTTGAGGACGTGGCGGTCGTCGGGCGTCGCGTAGGCGACGCCCGGCCCGAAGTCGCCGCTGCGCTCGATCAGCAGCACGCGCGTCCCGGGCGCGGCGCGGCGCAGCAGCTGGACGGCGGTCAGCGTGCCGCTGAACCCGCCCCCCACGACCGCCACGACCGGACATCGCCCCGAATCCCGCAAATCCCTACCGCCTTTTCACCCTATTGTCTATCAACTCGCTTGACATTATCACGGCCCACGGCGGGCACCTCACGCGGGCCCGACCTGCCACGTTGCACGGTGGTGAGCACGGTCGTCCTCCCCCCGTTCTGGTCGCTCGTCGAGGCCCACGGCGACGAGCTGCTGATCCACGCGCGGCGGCTCGCCGGCGACGCCGACGGCGAGGACGTGCTCCAGGACGCCCTGCTGCGCGCGCTGCGCGCCTATCCGCGGCTGCGGCACGCCGACCACCTGCGCGCGTGGCTCTACCGCGTGACCACCACGACCGCCCTCGACCACCACCGCAAGCGGTCGCGCGAGCAGCTCACCGACGCGCCGCCCGCCGTCGCCACGGAGCCCGAGCTCTACGACGACGGGTTCGAATCGCTCATCCGCCCGCTGCCCGACGGCGCGCAGGCCGCCCTGCGGCTCCGCTTCGTCGACGACCTCGACTACGACGCCGTCGCGCGCCGCCTCGGCTGCTCGGTCGTCGCCGCGCGCCAGCGCGTCTCCACCGCCCTCCGCACCCTCCGCGCCCAGGAGCACACGCCATGACCCTCCCCGCCGCCCTGCTCGACCAGCTCGCCTCCGCCGCCGTGCGCGAGGGGCTCGCCGACGCCGTCTACACCCGCCTGCGAGACCCCGATCGGGACGCTGCTGCTCGTGCAGGGCGCCGCCGGCGTGCTGCGGGTCGGCTTCGCCGAGCAGGACGACGACGGGCTGCTCGCCGAGATCGCCGCGCGCGTCGGCCCGCGGATCGTCGCCTCCGACCGCGAGCTCGCGGCGACCCGCGACGCGTTCTCCGCCTACTTCGAGGGCGACGACGAGTCGCTCGCCGTGCCGGTCGACCTCACGCTCGTCCCGTCCGCGTTCCGCCGCACCGCGCTCGAGACGCTGCGCGCCCAGGTCGGCCCGGGCGAGGTCGTGACCTACGGCACGCTCGCGGCGCGGCTCGGCCACCCGAAGGCGGCGCGCGCGGTCGGCACGCGCGTGCGCGCTCAACCCGGTCCCGCTGATCGTGCCGTGCCACCGGGTCGTCCCGCGCGGCGGCGGCGTCGGCAGCTACGCCGGCGGCCCGGACGTCAAGCGCCGGCTGCTCGCCCACGAGGGCGCGCTGCCGGCCTAGCGCTCGGCGACGGTCAGCTTCTCGATGACGATCGGGTCGACCGGCTGCTCGTCCGGCTGGACGGGTGCCGCGCCGATCTGGTCGACGACGTTCTGCCCCTCGGTGACCTTGCCGAGCAGCGCGTACTCCGGCGGCAGCTGGGCGTCGTCGCCGGTGACGACGAAGAACTGGCTGCCGGACGTGCCGGGCGCCTCGGTCGCCGTCTTGGCCATCGCCACGACGCCCTTCGTGTAGGCGAGGTCCTGCGGCGGCGCCTCGGTGACCGAGAAGCCCGGGCCGCCGGTGCCGTCGCCGGCCGGGTCGCCGCCCTGGATCACGAAGCCGGGGACGATCCGGTGGAACGTCGTCTTGTCGAAGAAGCCCTTGTCGGCCAGCGTCTTGAACGCGCCGCCGGTCTTCGGCGCGCGCTTCGCGTCGAGCGTGATCGCGAAGCTGCCGCAGTTCGTCTTCACGGTCGCGACGTAGGTCTTGTCCGGGTCGAGCTGCGCCTTCGGCTTCTTGACGTCCGCCGTCTTCGGCTTCGGCTGCGCGACGGTCTTGCAGCCCGTGCCCTGCTCGCCGCCGGTGTCCTCCGGCGTCGGCGTCGGCGTCGCGCGCCGGCGTGGCCGTGGCTCCGGCCTCGGTCTCCGGATCGCCGCCACAGCCCGCGACCGCGAGCAGCGCAAGGCAGGCGAGCAGCAGTGAGAGCGCCCTCGTCATGGGCGCCGATGATAATGAGCGCCGGTGCCGCTCCGTCCCACCATCGCGCGCTACGACCATGTGCTGCTCGACCTCGACGGTTGCCTGTGGATCGGCGACGACGCCGCCGAGGGCGCGCCGGAGGCGGTCGCGGCGCTGCGCGAGGCCGGCATGGGCATCGCCTTCCTGACCAACGACGCCCGCCACGCGCCCGACCACTTCGTCCGCAAGCTGTGGCGGCTCGGGTACCAGGCCAGCCTCGACGAGGTGGTCACCGTCGGCGCGGCGCTGCAGTTCGCGCTCGCCGGGCGCCCGCCGGGCGGCTCGGCGTTCGTGATCGGCTCCCAGGCGCTCGTCGACCACGTCGCGGACGCCGGCCTGCGGATCGTCAACAACACCGAGTTCGCCACGCGCGCCGACGTCGTCGTGGCCGGCGGCCACGAGGACTTCGACTACCGCGAGCTGCGGATCGCCACCCAGGCCGTCCTGCGCGGCGCGGAGCTGATCGGGGTGACGCGCGACCGCACGTTCCCGATGCCCGACGGGCCGTGGCCCGCCTCCGGGCCGGTGCTGGCCGCGGTCGAGGACGCGACGGGGCGGCGGGCCGAGCGCGACCGTCGGCAAGCCGGAGCCCGGGATGTACGACACCGTGCGCGCCCGGCTCGGCGCCGGCCGCTACCTGGCGGTCGGCGACCGGCTCGACACCGACGTCGCCGGCGCGCGGCGCGCCGGGATCGACAGCGCGCTCGTCCTCGGCGGCTCGACCGGCCGCGCGGAGGCCGACGCCGCCGAGCCGCGGCCGACCCACGTGGCCGAGTCGCTCGCGAGCCTCGTGCTCGGCTGATCTTCTAGCGTTGCGGCCCGCTCATGGCCCGGCGCCCGCTCTGCCTCATCGTCAATCCCAGCGCGGGCCGCGGCCGCACCGCGCGGCTGCTCCCCCGGGTCGAGGCGGAGCTGCGCGCGCGCGGGCTCGTGTTCCGGACCGAGCGCGACGTACTCGCTCGCCCACGCCCGCGAGCTGGCGCGCGAGACGCTCGAGCGCGGCGAGATCGCCGCCGGGATGGGCGGCGACGGCCTGCTCGGCGCGATCGCCGGCGAGCTGCGCGGGACCGACGGCGTGCTTGTGCGTCCTGCCGGGCGGGCGCGGCAACGACTTCGCGCGCAAGCTCGGCGTCGGGACCGATCCCGTCCGCGCGTGCGCGCTCTTCGAGGACGGCCGCGAGACCGCGATCGACGTCGCCGACGCGGGCGGCGCGACGTTCCTCGGCATCGCGTCGGCGGGGATCGACTCCGACGTCCAGGTGATCGCGAACACGACGCGGATCCCGCTCGGGGGGATGATCTACGTCGGTCTCGACGCTGCGCGCGCTGACGCACTGGCACCGCGCCGACTGGGAGGTCGAGGTCGACGGCGAGTCGCTCGGCTTCACCGGGTACTCGGTCGCGGTGGCCAACTCGGGCGTCTTCGGCGGCGGCATGTACCTCGTGCCGGACGCGCGGCTCGACGACGGGCTGCTCGACGTCGTGCTGCTGCGCGACTGCCCGCGGCTGAAGTACCTCGTCAACCTGCCGCGGGTGTTCCGCGGGACGCACGTCCACAGCCGCGACCTGACCTTCATGAAGGCGCGCACGGTCCGCTTCCGCGCGAGCCGGCCGTACGCCGCCTACGCCGACGGCGACCCGATCGCGGAGCTGCCCGTCACCATCACCGTCGTGCCCCGCGCGCTGAAGGTGCTCGTCCCGTGACCCTGCTCGGACCCAAGGTGGCCGCCGCCAAGGCGGTCGGGCGCGTCGTGCGCGCCGCCGGCCGCGGCGGCGGGACGTCGCTGCCCGGCAAGGTCCTCACGCGGCTCGAGCCGCACGCGATCGGGCTGCTCGGCGCGCGGCTGGAGCACGGCAGCGCGGTGATCAGCGCCACGAACGGCAAGACCACCACCGCGGCGATGACCGCGGCGATCCTCGAGCGGACCGGGGAGACGCTCGTCCACAACCGCGCCGGCGCGAACATGGCCGGCGGCGTGGCCTCCTCGCTCGCCGACGCGTCGCGCCGCGGCGGGCGCGCGCTGACCGGGCGGCTCGGGCTGTTCGAGGTCGACGAGTTCTGGCTCGCGCCGGTCGTCGCCGAGCTGTCCCCGCGCGCGCTGCTGCTGTCGAACCTGTTCCGCGACCAGCTCGACCGCTACGGCGAGCTGGAGATCATCGCCGACCGCTGGGCCGACGTCGTCGCGTCGAGCCCCGCCGCGCTCGTGCTCAACGCCGACGATCCGCTGATCGCCGACCTCGGCCGCAAGCGCGAGCCGGTCTACTTCGGCGTCGAGGACGACGCGCTCGCGTTCGCGGAGCTCCAGCACGCGGCCGACTCGAAGCACTGCCGCCGCTGCGGCCACGCGTACGAGTACGAGGCGATCTACCTCGCGCACCTCGGCCGCTACCACTGCCCGAACTGCGGCAACCGGCGGCCGGACCCCGTCGTCGTGGCGCGCGACGTCGAGCTGCGCGGGATCCGCTCCGCGGCGTTCACGCTGGCCACGCCGGCCGGCACGGCGCGCGTCGAGCTGCCGCTGCCCGGCCTCTACAACGTCTACAACGCGCTCGGCGCCGCGGCGCTGTCGCTCGAGCTGGGCGCGCCGCTCGACGCGGTCGTCGCGGGGCTGGAGGGCGTCGCGCCGGCGTTCGGGCGGGCGGAGACGGTCGACCTCGGCGGGCGGCCGACGTCGATCCTGCTCGTCAAGAACCCGGCGGGCGCGAACGAGGTCCTGCGCACGCTGTCGCTCGAGGCGGAGCAGCTCGACCTGTTCGGGGTGCTCAACGACAACACGGCCGACGGCCGCGACATCTCGTGGGTCTGGGACGCCGACTGGGAGCTGCTCGCGCCCTCGGTGCGGCGGATGACCTGCTCGGGCACGCGCGCGGCCGAGCTCGCGCTGCGGATGAAGTACGCGGGCGTGGACGCGGACCGGCTCAGCGTCGTCCCGCCGCTCGCCGCCGGCCTCGACACGGCGCTCGCCGACGGCGACGGCCCGCTCTACGCGCTGCCGACGTACACGGCGCTGCTCGAGCTGCGCGACCTGCTCGCGCGCCGCGGCCAGGTCGAGGGGCACTGGCGATGAGCTTCTCCCCGCTGGTGGTCTGGCACGACATCGAGTGCGGGCAGTACGGCGCCGACCTCGCGCTGTGGGACGAGCTGGCCGCGCGCGAGGCCGGGCCGGTGCTCGACGTCGGCGCGGGCACGGGGCGCGTGGCGCGCGTCCTCGCCGCGCTCGGGCACGACGTCACCGCGCTCGACCGCGAGCCGGAGCTGCTCCGAGCGCTCGCCGCGCGCGCGGGCGGCGACCGCGTGCGGACCGTCGCCGCCGACGCGCGCGACTTCGCGCTCGACCGCCGCTTCGGGCTGATCCTCGTGCCGATGCAGACGATCCAGCTGCTGCCCGAGCGCGCCGGCTTCTTCGCGGCGGCGCGCGCGCACCTGTCCCCCGGCGGCCTGCTGGCGCTCGCGATCGCCGCCCCGCTCGAGGACTTCGGCGAGCTCGCCGGGATGACGCCCGACACCGGCGCGGTCGGACCGTGGCGGTTCGAGTCGCTGCCGGTCGCCGTCCGCGCGCTCGCGACGGCGACGCGGATCGAGCGGGTCCGGACCACGGTGGCGCCCGACGGCCGGGTCACCGAGGAGGACGACGTGATCGAGCTCGTCAACGTGACCGCCGCGGAGCTCGAGGCGGAGGGCCGCGCCGTGGGCCTCACGCCGGAGCCGGTCGCTCGAGATCCCCGAGACCGGGGAGCTACATCGGCGCCGACGTGGTGATGCTGCGTGGCTGACCGCACGCTGCGCGTGCTCGCGCTCTATCCCGACCTGATGAACATCTACGCCGACCGCGGGAACCTGACCGTGTTCGAGCGCCGCGCGACCTGGCGCGGGATCGGCTTCGAGCTCGCCGGCGCCGGGCTCGGCGACGCGATCGACCCGGACGCCCACGACCTGTTCTACATCGGCGGCGGCCAGGACCGCGACCAGGCGCTCTGCGCGCGCGACCTCGCCACCGTCAAGCGCGACGCGCTCCACGCCGCCGCCGACCGCGGCGCGGTCGTGTTCGCCGTCTGCGGCGGGCTCCAGCTGCTCGGCCACGGCTACGACATGGCGGACGAGCGGCTCCCGGGCGTCGGCCTCGTCGACCTCGACACGAAGCGCGAGGACGGCCCGCGGCTGCTCGGCAACATCGCGATCGAGCTCGACCTGCCCGGCGGGCCGGCGCGGCTCGCGGGGTTCGAGAACCACGCGGGACGGACGTACCTCGGCGCCGGGACCGCGCCGCTCGGGCGCGTGCTGCGCGGGCAACGGCAACAACGGCGCGGACGGCACCGAGGGCGTGCGCGGCGGCGCGCACGGGACGGTGATCGGGACGTACATGCACGGTCCGCTGCTGCCGAAGAACACCGCGTTCGCGGACTGGCTGACGGCGACGGCGCTCGGGATCGCGCCGGGGGAGCTGGCGCCGCTCGACGACTCGTTGGAGGGTGCGGCGCATGCGGAGGCGGAGCGGGCGGCGGGGTTGGGGTAGCGGCGGGACGAACTTCGGGCATTGACCGGAGGACGGGAGGGCGCCGGTCTCCCGCGGTAGCGAGGTCAACGCCGACCGTCGGGTCGCGGATCCGGCGTCGGCGGTCGGCGTTGTGCTCGCATGACGAGGCTAACGCCGACCGCGTCGCCGATATCGACCGCGACTGTCGGCGTTGACCTCGCTTCCACGGAAGACCGGCTGCACTGCCCGTCCTCCGGTCAATGCCCGACAGTTCGTCCCGCCGCGCCCGTCAGGCGACGACGACCGCAGGCGCCGTCGTCGACCCCCGCGCCAGCAACCTCGGCCTGACCCGCACCCGCGCCGCCGCGCCGCTGCGCGGCTCGCCCGCCAGCGCCGCCGCCAGCAGCTCCGCCGCGGCCTCCGCGACGTCGGGCATCCCCCACTCCACCGTCGTCAGCGGCGGCGCGACGACCGAGGCGATCGGGTGGCCGTCGTAGCCGGCCACCGAGAGCTCGCGCGGGATCTCCAGCCCGCGCGCGGCCGCGGCGGCGTAGACGCCGCAGGCGATCGAGTCCGAGAGGCAGAAGACCGCGGTCGGGAGCGGGTCGCGCGCGAGCACCTCGGCCGCGCAGGCCGTCGCCGCCTCGATCGAGTGCGGCGAGTTCACGACGGTGGCGTCGAGCCCGAGCGCGTCGCAGACCTCGGCGACCACGCGCTCCGCCGGGCGGTCGGGCGTCGAGGGCCGGCTGGGCGTCAGCACCGCGATCCGGCGGTGGCCCAGCGCGTGCAGGTGCTCGAGCACCATCCCCACGCCCGCGCGGTTGTCGAACAGCACCTCCCCGACGGTCGGCCCGGCGAGCGCGTCGCCGACGGTGACGACCGGCAGCGCGTCGCCGATCTCCGCCCACGCCGCGCTCGACGGGTCGAGCGGCGAGATGATCAGGCCGTCGACGAGCTGGTCGGCGAGCTGGCGGGCGAGCGTCCGCTCGCGGTCGGGCTCCCCGCGCGCGTCGACGATCACCATCTGGAGGTCGCGCCGGGTGAGCTCCTGGCCGAGCACCTCGATGAAGCGCTGCTCGCTCAGGTCCTCGAGCGAGCCGGAGAGGACGCCGACGAGGCCCGTCCGGCCGCGGGCGAGCGCCCGCGCGACCGCGTTGCCCGTGTAGCCGAGCGCCTCGGCGGCCTCGCGCACGCGGGCCTGCGTCTCCTCGGACGTCTGCACGCCGCGCAGGGCGTACGAGACGGCCGCGGGTGACAGGCCGGTCGCCGCGGCGACGTCCCGGATGGTGACGCGTCTCCGCGTGGCCACGCACCGAGCCTACCCGCTGCGCGCCCGCCCACGCGGGCGCCGGCGTGCGGGGCTCCTCCCGACCGCCGGTCGGGGTTCGGCGCGCCAGGTTTGGACACCTGGCCGGTGTTGGCGCCGTCGCGCTGCTGGTGTACTCTTGTGAAACGGTTCAGTGAACCGGTTCAGTACATGACGCGGATCGACATCCACCAGCACCTCTGGCCCGAGCCCTTCCTCGACGCCCTGCGCGCGCGGCGCACGCCGCCGCGGCTCGTCGGGTGGGAGCTCGAGCTGCCGGGCGAGCGCCCGTTCGCGGTCGACCCGGCGCACCACGACCCGCTGCTGCGCGACGACGGCGACGCCGCCGAGGTGCTGGTCGCGCCGTCCGCGGCGCTCGGCCTCGACCGGCTCCCGCCCGCGGAGTCCGCCGCGCTCTTCGAGGCCTGGCTCGAGGGCGCGCTCGCGCTGCCCGCGCCGTTCCGCGCCTGGGCCGGCGCCGGCACCGTCGAGCCCGACCCGGCGGCGCTGCGCGACGCGCTGGACCGCGGCGCGGTCGGGCTGGAGCTCGCCGCCGACGTGCTCGCCGCCCCCGGCGGCCTGGACCACGTCGCGCCGCTGCTCGACGTGCTGGAGGCGGCGGGGCGCCCGCTGCTCGTCCACCCCGGCCCCGCGGGCGCCGCCGACGCGCCCGGCCGCCCCGTCTGGTGGGCGCCCGTCGTCCCGTACGTCGCCCAGCTCCACGCGGCCTGGTGGGCGTGGGCCGCCGACGGCCGCGCGCGCCACCCGCGGCTGCCGGTCTGCTTCGTCGCGCTCGCCGGCCTCGGCCCGCTGCACGGCGAGCGCCAGCGCGCCCGCGGCGGCGACGGCCGCGCGATCGACCCGCTGACCTTCGTCGAGACGTCGTCCTACGGCCTGCTCGCGGTCGACTCCGTCGTCCGCGTGCTCGGCATCGACGTCGTCTGCCACGGCTCCGACCGCCCGTACGCCGCGCCGCCGCGGCTCGGCTTCGGCGCCGCCGCCCTGCACGCGATCGAGTCCGCCAACCCCGGGCGCCTGCTCGCCCATGCACCCCAGGAGGTGTACGCATGACCACAGACGCGTCCGGAGTGCTGCGCGCGCTCGGGCTCCCGGGCGACCGCCCGCTGGAGCGCCCCGAGCTCGAGCACCTGACCGGCGAGCTGGCCGCCCGGACCGAGCTCTGGCGGTCCCACCTGGACCTGTCCGCGACCACGCGCACGTACGCCTGCCTGCACCGCGACGCGCAGCTCGACGTCTGGGCGATCTTCTGGCTGCCGGAGAACGACACCGGCTGGCACGACCACGACACGTCCAGCGGCGCGGTCCACGTCGTCGCCGGCGCCCTGGAGGAGCACGCGCTGCGCGTCGCCGCCCCCGACCGGCGCACCCGCTACACCGGCGGCCAGGCGTTCACGTTCGGGCCCTCGCACATCCACCGCGTGACCTGCGCGGAGCCCAGCGCGATCTCGATCCACGCCTACTCCCCCCCGCTCTGGCGGCTCGGGCAGTACAGCGTCGATCCCGAGGGCGCGCTGCACCGCCTTTCGGTGTCCTACGCCGACGAGCTGCGCCCCGTGGACCTCCCCGCGGCCGCCTAGCCGTACTTAACCGGATCACTGGTCAATCCGACGCCGGGCCTCCGGGTCTGGCAAGCTTTCACGTCTTGATCACGCTCAACGACGTCACGAAGCGGTACCCGGACGGGACCGTCGCCGTCGGCAACCTGAGCCTGGAGATGCCCAGCGGTGAGATCACCGTGCTGCTGGGCTCCTCGGGCTGCGGGAAGACGACCACGCTGCGGATGATCAACCGCCTGATCGAGCCCACCGGCGGCACGATCGAGCTCGACGGCAAGGACGTCGGCCAGATGCCCGTGCACGAGCTCCGGCGCGGGATCGGCTACGTGATCCAGCAGGCCGGCCTGTTCCCGCACCGCACGATCGCCGACAACATCGCCACCGTGCCCGAAGCTGCTCGGCTGGGACGGCAAGCGCCAGCGTGCCCGCGCGCTCGAGCTGATCGACCTCGTCGGGCTGGAGCAGAACATGGCGGAGCGCTACCCGAGCCAGCTCTCGGGCGGCCAGCAGCAGCGCGTCGGCGTCGCCCGCGCGCTCGCCGCCGACCCGCCGGTGCTGCTCATGGACGAGCCGTTCGGCGCCGTCGACCCCGTCCGCCGCGGCGCGCTCCAGCAGGAGTTCAAGCGGCTCCAGCGCGACCTCGGCAAGACCGTCGTCTTCGTCACCCACGACGTCGACGAGGCCGTGCTGCTCGGCGACCGGATCGCGATCATGGAGCAGGGCGGCAAGGTCGCCCAGTACGGCCCGCCGGAGTCGCTGCTCGCGCAGCCCGCGAGCGAGTTCGTCGCCTCGTTCATCGGCGGCACGCGCGGGATCAAGCTGCTCTCGCTGCAGCCGGTCGCCGACATCCCGGTCAGCGAGATCGGCGCCGACGGGATCGCCGGCTGGACGCTGCGCACCGGCGACGGCGGCCGGCCCGAGGCGTGGGTGCGCGAGGGCATGCCGGACGTGCCCGCCGAGTCGGTCGGCCCCGGCGGCTCGCTGCGCGAGCTGCTCGACAGCGCGATCGCCTCCCCCGCCCGCGCCGGCGTGCGGGTCGACGCCGACGGCGCGCTGCTCGGCGCGGTGCCGTTCGACGTGATCGAGCGCCACCTGCCGCAGCCGCAGGCCGCCCCCGCGGAGGCCTAGATGAACTGGGGCTGGCTCGACCGCAACCTCGACACCGTGCTCGAGGACCTGCAGGAGCACATCCAGATCGCGCTGATCGCGCTCGCGCTCGGGTGCGTGATCGCGTTCCCGATCGGCCTCATCGCCTATCGCTGGCGGGTGACCTACGGGCCGCTGCTCGCGATCACGCAGATCCTCTACACGGTCCCGTCGCTCGCGCTCTTCGTCCTGCTCATCAACGCCGTCGGGATCGGCCAGACGCCGGTCATCATCGGCCTGACGATCTACTCGCTCGTGATCCTCGTCCGCAACCTCGTCGAGGGGCTGCGCGCGGTCCCGCCCGACGTGATCGACGCCGCCACCGCGATGGGGTTCCGCCAGACGCGGCGCCTGTTCGCGATCGAGCTGCCGATCGCGCTGCCGACGGTCATCGCCGGGCTGCGGCTCGCCTGCGTCTCGAACATCTCGCTCGTGAGCGTCGGCGCGCTGATCGGCACCGGCGGGCTCGGCCAGCTCTTCATCCACGGCTTCCAGATCGACAACCCGATCGAGATCTGGACCGGGATCGTCGTCACGGTCCTGCTCGCGCTCGTGCTGGACCTGCTGATCGTCGTTCGGCGGCCGGCTCCTGACCCCCTGGACCCGGGCGGCGCGGTAGGCCATGGGCGAGACCGTCACCTGGCTCACGTCGTCCGAGCAGTGGTCGGGCGACGACGGGATCCCGGCCCGGCTGATCGAGCACATCTGGTACTCCGCGCTCGGCGTCGTCGTCGCGTTCCTGATCGCGTTCCCGCTCGGGCTGCTGATCGGCCACACCGGGCGCGGGAGCCTCGCCGCGAACTCGATGAGCAACTTCTGGCGGGCGCTGCCGACGCTCGGCATCGTCATCCTCGTCTTCCGGATCGAGCCGCTCTCGATCTGGCCCGTGCTCGTGGCGCTCGTCGTCATCGCGATCCCCCCGATCCTCCTCAACACCGAGGTCGGGATCCGCGCGATCGACCCGGGCATCCGCGATGCGGCCCGCGGCATGGGCATGACCGGCTGGCAGGCGCTCTGGCGCGTGGAGGTGCCACTGGCCATGCCGCTGATCCTCGCGGGCCTGCGGTCGGCGACCGGGCAGGTCATCGCCACCGCGACGATCGCCGCCTTCGTCGGGCTCGGCGGCCTCGGCCGCTTCATCATCGACGGGTACTCCGTCCGCGACATCGGCGAGATCTCGGGCGGCGCGGTGGTCGTCGCCGTGCTCGCCCTCACCGTGGAGGGCGTCTTCGCCCTCCTGCAGCGCTCCCTGGGCCCGAAGGAGGGGAGGCGCAAGGAGCGTGTCTCCGGGCCCGCTGTCCAACCTGAGGAGGTACACGCATGAAGAAGGTGCTCTGGCTGCTGCTGGCAGCCGTCCTGGCGCTCGGCGTCGTCGCCTGCGGCGACGATCTCGACGACAGCAACGACTCGGGCTCGTCGGGCTCGAGCCAGTCGAGCGATTCCGGCTCGACCCAGTCGATCACGGTCGGCTCGGCGAACTTCCCCGAGAACGTCGTGCTCGCCGAGATCTACGCGCAGGCGCTCGAGGCGAAGGGCCTCGACGTCTCGAAGAAGCTCAACATCGGATCGCGCGAGGCGATCTTCCCCGCGCTCGAGAAGGGCGACCTGAACGTGCTGCCGGAGTACAGCGGCGCGCTCCTGTCCTATCTCACGAAGGCGAAGTCGGACGCGAAGGAGATCGGCGCGCAGGTCACCGACATCAAGGCGAACCTGCCCGACGGCCTGACCGTGCTGACGCCCTCCGCCGCGGAGGACAAGGACACGATCACCTGCAACAAGGAGACCGTCGACAAGTACGGCCTGACGTCGATCGAGGACCTCGCGAAGGTCGGCGACCAGATCACGATCGGCGGCCCGCCCGAGTTCGCCAAGCGCGAGGGCTTCGGCATCAAGGCGCTCAAGCGCGTCTACGGCGCCGAGTTCAAGAAGTTCCAGCCGCTCGACGTGGCCGGCCCGCTGACCGTCGCGGCGCTCAAGGACAACAAGGTCCAGTGCGCCAACCTGTTCAGCACGCAGTCGGCGATCCCCGCCAACGGGTTCGTCACGCTCGAGGACCCGAAGGGCCTCGTCGAGGCGGAGGCGGTGCTCCCGCTGATCGACAAGAAGTCCGCGACGCCGGACGTCACCGAGACGCTCGACGCCGTCAGCGCCAAGCTGACGACGGACAACCTGAAGGAGCTCGTGAAGCGCGTCGAGGTCGACAAGGACGACGCCGAGACGGTGGCGTCGGACTTCATCGACGAGCAGGGGCTCGGCTCGCAGTAGGTCAGGGATATCCGCCGATGCCGCCCTCGAGCAGGTCGTAGGCGGCATCGGCGGCGTCCAGCAGCGCGGGCACGAAGGCCCGCGGATGCTCGCCGGCCGCGATCCGCGGGCCGGCGACGTCGAGGACGGACTGGTGCGCGGTCGCGAGCGCGGCCGCCACCAGCTTCGGCCGCGGGTCGTCGGGCGCGGCGCCCGCGTCCTCCCGGATCGCCTCGGCGAGCCGGGCGACGATCCGCGCGCCCAGCTCGCGCGCGTAGGCCTGGAGGTGCGGGGAGCCGTCCACGATCGCGAAGAACCCGCCCTGCGGGCGGTCGGCCGGCAGCGCGATGATCCGCTCCCAGAACGCGCGCGTGAGCAGGCGGAACGCGTCGACGTAGGAGCTGCCGGGCGCGCGGTCGCGCAGCGCCGCGACCATCATCGCCTCGACCTCCGGCGCCCGGTCGAAGACCAGGTCCTCCTTGTTCGGGAAGTGGTTGAAGACGGTCTGGCGCGAGACGCCGGCCGCCCGCGCGACATCGCCGACGGTGACGCTGCCGAACCCGTCGCGCGCGAACAGCACGCCCGCCGCGTCGGCGATCGCGGTGCGGGTCTCGAGCTTCTGGCGCTCGCGCAGGCTCTGGGGCTCGACGGCCATCGGTGACCGTGAGCATACTTGTTTGTACTGAGTCAAGCGAGTAGACTCAGTCCAATGGACTACGCGATCGAGACGACCGGCCTCACGCGCCGGTTCGGGAGCACCGTCGCGCTGGACGGGATCGACCTCGCGGTCGGCTTCGGGTCCGTGACGGGTCTGCTGGGCCACAACGGCGCCGGCAAGACGACCGCGGTGCGGATGCTCGCCACCCTGCTCAAGCCGACCGCCGGCCGCGCGCGCGTCTGCGGCCGCGACGTGGTGACCGAGGCCGCGGCCGTGCGCGGGGAGATCGCCCTCGCCGGCCAGCACGCGACGCTCGACGAGCTGCTCACGGGCCGCGAGAACCTGCGCCTGCTCGGCGGCCTGCTGGGGCTGCGGCGGCGCGCCGCGCGCGCCCGGGCGGCCGAGCTGCTCGCGCGCTTCGACCTGGTCGGCGCGGCCGACCGCACCGTCGCGACCTACTCCGGCGGGATGCGCCGGCGGCTCGACCTCGCCGCGTGCCTGATCGTCCCGCGGCCGGTCGCGCTGCTCGACGAGCCCTCGACCGGCCTGGATCCCGTCAGCCGGCTCGAGGTCTGGGAGGCGATCCGCGAGCTCGTCGCCGAGGGCACCGCGGTCGTGCTCACGAGCCAGTACCTCGACGAGGTCGACCGGCTGGCCGACCGCGTCGTCGTGCTCTCCGCCGGGCGGATCGTGGCCGACGGCACGCCGGGCGAGATGAAGGACAGCGTCGGCGGGCGGCGCGTCGAGGCCACCGTGGCCGCCGCCGACCTGGGCGCCGCCGAGGCCGCGCTGGCCGCCGCCGGGCTCGAACCCGCCGTCGAGCACCGCCGCCACACGGTGTCGGCCGCCGCGCCGCGCGGGAGCGCGGACCTCGAGGACGCGCTGGCCGCGCTTGCGGCCGCCGGCGTCGACGTCGCCGAGGCCGGTCTGCGCCGTCCCACCCTCGACGACGCCTTCCTCGCGCTCGCCGGCGAGCTGCCCGAGGAGGTGGCGGCATGACCGCCGGCGTCGCCGCGCTGCGCCGCGGCACGCGCGAGTCGTTCCTGCTCGCCGGCCGCTCCCTGCGCCACATCCCGCGCGTCCCCGAGAAGCTCGCCGACGCGACGATCATGCCGGTCGTCTTCATCTTCACGTTCGCCTACGTGTTCGGGAGCGCGATCGGGGTGCCCGGCGGCGGCAGCTACCGCGAGTACCTGATCGGCGGCATGTTCGCCCAGGCCGCGTTCGCGCCGCTCCAGGGGCTCGCCGTCGGCGTCGCCGAGGACGTCCGGACCGGGCTCGTCGACCGCCTGCGCGCGCTGCCGATCAGCCGCGGCGCGTTCCTCGTCGGCCGCAACCTCGCCGACCTCGCCGAGCGCTCGCTCGGCGGGCTGGTCTTCGTCCCGCTCGGGCTGATCGTCGGCTGGCGCGTCCACACGTCCGCGTGGGACTTCCTGGCCGCGTTCCTGCTGATCCAGGGGCTCGCGTTCGCGCTGAGCTGGCTGGGCACGTGGGTCGGGCTGCTCGTCCGCAGCGGCGAGGCGGCGCAGCAGTTCCTGTTCGTCCTGATCTTCCCGCTGATGTTCGTGTCGGGGATCTTCGTCCCCACGGACGGGATGCCGGCGGTGCTGCGCACGATCGCCGAGTGGAACCCGATCAGCGCCGCGGCGACGGCCTGCCGCGAGCTGTTCGGGAACCCGACCGGCGAGGTGCCCGACGTCTGGCCGCTCCAGCACCCGGTGCTCGCGACGCTGCTGTGGTCGGTGGTCATCACCGCGGTGTTCGCGCCGCTCGCCGTGACGCGCTACCGCCGGATGGGGCGCTGACGTGGACCCGCTGCTGCCGCTGATCCTCGCGCTCGCCGCGCTCCTCGTCGCGCTCGGCTGACCGCGTCGGGCAGACTGTGCGCCCTAGTGGGGCGCCCCGCCGATCACCGACCGGACGACCGCGGCCAGCTCCGGCAGCGCCGCGACGGCGCGCTCGGCGTCGTCGCCCAGCGGCCGGTCCTCGAGCGCGGGGTCCCAGCCGGCCGCGAGCGCCCGCGCGCCGGCCAGCGGCGCGCCGCCGTCGATCCCCTTCATCCGCAGCGCCCGCTCCGCCACGAGCCATTCGAGCCCGAGCACGGTGCGGAGGTGGAAGACCGCGTGGCGCGCCTGGCCGGAGGCCTGCCAGGCGAAGCTGGCGTGCTCCTCGAGCCCGCGCGAGATCGCCACGGTGCCGAGGACGGCGGGCGCGGCGTCGGCGCGCAGGCGGGCGAGCGCATCGGCGGCCAGGTACTCCGCGATCAGCACGCCGGAGCTGCCCGGCGCATCGACGGAGAGGAACGCGGGCAGGCCGGTCAGCTCCGGGGCCATCAGGTGCGTGAGCCGCGCGGCGGAGAGGCTCGCGAACGGGACGAGCGCCAGCCGCAGCCCGTCGAGCGCGAGCGCGCAGGTCGCGTTGTGGAAGCCGCCGTGGTGCAGGACCTCCTCCCCCGCCACCAGCGGGTTCTCCGACGCCGCGTTGATCTCGACGGCGAGCACGTCGTGCAGGTTGCGGACCGCCCACTCGAGCGCGCCGGCCACCGGCGGGAGGCAGCGCAGACCGAACGGGTCCTGGATCCGCGCCGCGGGCCCGCGCGCCGGCGGTGAGCGCGCGCAGCCGCGCGCTGACGGCCACCAGGCCGGCGAGCGGGCGCGCGTCGGCGACGGCCGCCGCGAACGCCTCGGGATTGCCCTCGAGCGCGCAGAACGTGAGCGCGGCGATCGCGAGGCCGGCGTCGAGCAGCTCGGCGACGTCGTGCCAGGCGAGCGCGGCGCTCGCGAACGTGGCGGCGTTCGAGCTCATCAGCGCGAGCGCGTCGCCCGCCTGGATCTCCAGGCCGCGCGCCTCCAGCGCCAGCCCGAGCTGGCCGAGCAGCGTGAGGTCGCCGGTGCCGATCCCGCCGAGGTTGCGCAGCTCGGGCAGCGGGCCGCCGGCCAGCGCATCGATCAGCGCGTCGGCGACCTCGCGGCGGTGCCCGCCCCCGCCCGCCGCCATCTGCGCGAGCCGTACGACGAGCGTCCCGCGCACGATGTCGGGCGGCAGCGGCCGGCCCATCCCGCCCGCGTGGCTGCGCAGGAGCCGGACGCTGTGCGCGCGCGCCTCGTCCGCGTCGACCTGGACGTCGCGGTTCGCGCCGACGCCGGTCGTGCGGCCGTAGACGTCCTGCAGGTCGGTCGCGGCCGCCATGACGCGGTGCGCGGCGGCCATCCGCTCGCGCGCTCCCGCGGTCAGCTCGACCGCGAGCGGGCCCTCGGCGCGCGCCGCGGCGGCGAGTGCGGCGGGCGTGAGCGGTTCGTCCCCGAGGCGCAGCATGGGTGCGCAACTCAACCACAGACGACGGAGGCGGTTTCGTGACGCAGACCTTGCGCTGCCGCGGGTGGCAGCAGGAGGCCGCCCTGCGGATGCTGGAGAACAACCTGCACCCGGACGTGGCCGAGAAGCCCGAGGAGCTCGTCGTCTACGGCGGGATCGGCAAGGCCGCGCGCAACCACGCGTGCCTCGCCGCGATCAAGCGCGAGCTGATCGCGGCTGCGCGACGAGGAGACGCTGCTCGTGCAGTCGGGCAAGCCGGTGGCGGTGTTCGAGACGCACGAGGCGGCGCCGCGCGTCCTGATCGCCAACTCCAACCTCGTCGGGCGCTGGGCGAACTGGGAGACGTTCCGCGAGCTCGACGCGGCCGGGCTGATGATGTACGGCCAGATGACCGCCGGCTCGTGGATCTACATCGGCACGCAGGGGATCCTCCAGGGCACCTACGAGACGTTCGCCGCGATCGGCCGGCTGCGCTTCGGCGGCTCGCTCAAGGGCCGGCTGGTGGTCACCGCGGGGCTCGGCGGGATGGGCGGCGCGCAGCCGCTCGCGGTGACGATGAACGAGGGCTGCGCGCTCTGCATCGAGGTCGACCTGCAGCGGATCGAGCGGCGGATCCGCGAGCGCTACCTCGACGAGCGGGCGGGCTCGCTCGACGACGCGCTGACGCGGCTGGAGGCGGCGCAGCGCGAGGGCCGCGCGCTCTCGATCGGGCTGCTCGGCAACGCCGCCGAGATCCTGCCCGAGCTCGTCGCGCGCGGCGCCGCGGTCGACGTCGTGACCGACCAGACGAGCGCGCACGACCCGCTCAACGGCTACGTCCCGGCCGGGATGACGCCCGAGCAGGCCGACGCCCTGCGCGCGGCCGACCCGGACGAGTACCTGAAGCGCGTCGGGGCGTCGGCGCTCGCGCACGTCGCCGCGATCCGGGAGCTCGGCGAGGCGGGCGCGGAGGCGTTCGACTACGGCAACGCCCTGCGCGGGCTGGCCGAGGAGCACGGCGACGCCGACGCGTTCGCCTACCCCGGCTTCGTCCCCGCCTACATCCGGCCGCTGTTCTGCGAGGGCAAGGGCCCGTTCCGCTGGGTCGCGCTGTCGGGCGACCCGGCCGACATCCACGCGACCGACCGCGCGATCCTCGACCTGTTCGGCGACCAGCCGCACATCCGCCGCTGGATCGAGCTGGCGAGCGAGCGCGTCGCGTTCCAGGGCCTGCCGGCGCGGATCTGCTGGCTCGGGTACGGCGAGCGCCACCTCGCGGGGCTGCGGTTCAACGAGATGGTCGCCTCTGGGGAGGTGTCGGCGCCGATCGTGATCGGCCGCGACCACCTGGACGCCGGCTCGGTCGCGTCGCCGCAGCGCGAGACGGAGGCGATGCGCGACGGCTCGGACGCGGTCGCCGACTGGCCGATCCTCAACGCGCTCGTGAACACCGCGACGGGCGCGTCGTGGGTCTCCTTCCACCACGGCGGCGGCGTCGGCATGGGGCTCTCGCTGCACGCCGGCCAGGTCACGGTCGCCGACGGCACCGACCTCGCGGCCGAGCGGATCCGGCGGACGCTGACCGCCGACCCCGGGATGGGGATCGTGCGGCACGTCGACGCGGGCTACGACGAGGCGATCGAGGCCGCCGAGCGGCTCGGGGTGCGGATCCCGATGCGATGACCGTGGCGATCCGCGGCGCCGCGCAGGTGCTGCGGTTCCCGGAGGACGGCCTCCCCTACCTGCGCCACGACCGCGCGGGCGAGCTGACGCTCGAGCCGGGCGACGTCGAGCTCGACGGGCCCGACGTCGAGATCGACGCGCGCGGCTGCGCGGTGCTGCCCGGGTTCGTCGACTGCCACACGCACCTGCCGTTCGCGGGCTGGCGCGCCGAGGAGTACGAGCGCAAGGTCACCGGCGTCCCGTACGAGGAGATCGCCCGGCTCGGCGGCGGGATCGCGTCGTCCGCGCGCGCGCTCGCGGCCGCGTCCGACGACGAGGTGCTGGCGCAGGCCGAGGGCCTGGCGACCGAGCTGCTCCAGCACGGCACGACGGCGTTCGAGGGCAAGACGGGCTACGGGCTCTCGCGCGAGGGCGAGGCGCGGGCCGCGCGGCTGGGCCGCGAGCTGGCGGCGCGGGTGGTGCAGCCGATGCGGGTGACCGGGCTGTTCGCGCACGCCGTGCCGCCGGGCTTCACCGCGGACGGCTGGATGGACGAGGCCGAGGCGCTGGCCCGCGAGTGCGACGTCGACGCGCTCGACATCTTCGTCGAGTCGGTCGCGTTCGGGCTCGAGCAGCTCGACCGCATGGGCGCGATCGCCGCGGACGTGGGCCTCCCGCTGCGCGCGCACGTCGAGCAGCTCTCGACGATGCGCTCGGTCCCGGTCGCGCTGCGCCACGGCGCGCGCTCGGTCGACCACCTCTCGGTCATCCACCCCGACGACATCGCCCCGCTCGCGGCCTCCGAGACCGCGGCGGTGCTGCTGCCCGGCGCCGAGCTGATGAACGCCGAGGCGACGGCCCCGGCGCGCGCGCTGGCCGACGCCGGCGCGATCTGCGTGCTCGCGACCGACTTCAACCCCGGCACGTCGCCGATCGTCTCGCTGCCGGTGATCATCGGGCTCGCGGTCCGGCGCTACGGCTGGAGCGTCCGCGAGGCGCTGCTCGCGACGACGCTCAACGCGGCGTACGTGCTCGGCTGGAGCGCCGAGCTGGGGTCGCTCGAGCCGGGCAAGCGCGCCGACGCGATCGTCCTCGACGGCCCGGCCGAGCAGCTCCCCTACCGCTTCGGGCACAACCCGGTCGCCGCCGTGTTCGTGGCCGGCGCGCTCGCGTGGGTCCGGCCGGACCAGGCGTGGCGGGTGCGGGCGTGATCGAGGCGGCCGATCTGCGCGACCGGATGGCCGCGCTCGGCGACGGGCCCGCGGGGGTCGACCGGCTCGCCTGGACGCCCGAGCTGACCGCCGCCGAGGCCTGGTTCGAGGCGCAGGCCGCGGCCGCCGGGCTGCGGGTGGAGCGCGACCCGGCCGGGTCGCTGTGGGCGCTGCCCGGCGGCGACGGCCCCTGGTGGGCGACGGGATCGCACCTCGACAGCGTGCGCCGCGGCGGGCGCTTCGACGGACCGCTCGGCGTCGCCGCGGGGTTCGCCGTCGCCGAGCGGCTGGGAGGCGTCGCGGTGATCGCCTTCGCCGACGAGGAGGGCGCGCGCTTCAACACGCCGACGTTCGGCTCGCGCGCGCTCACCGGGCGGCTCGACGTCGCCGACGTGCTCGCGCGGCGCGACGACGACGGCGTCGCGCTCGCCGACGCGATGCGCGCGGCCGGCGCCGACCCCGACGCGCTGGCCGACGCGCCGGCCTGGCTGCCGCGGCTGCGCGGGTTCCTCGAGCTGCACATCGACCAGACGCGCGACCTCGAGCGGCTCGGCGCGCCCGCCGGCGCGGTGCGGGCGCTCGCGTCGCGGATGCGGCTCGCGCTCGCGTTCACCGGGCGCGCCGACCACGCGGGCACGACGCGCCGCGACGAGCGCCGCGACGCGCTCGCCGCCGCGGCGCGGATCGTCGTCGCCGCCGACGAGCTGGCCGGCGGCGACCCGGACTTCCTCGTCACCGCCGCCCGCATGCTGGTCGAGCCGAACGCCTTCACCACGGTGCCCAGCGGCGTGCGGCTGTGGATCGACGGCCGGACGCCCGACGCCGGGCGGCTCACGGACTGGCGCGCCGCGCTGACCGACCGCGCGGACGCGCTCGCCGCCGCGACCGGGGTCGGGATCGACGTGGCGACCGCGTCGCACACCGAGGGCGTGGAGTTCGCCGTGACGGACGCGTTCGGCGACCTCCCGCGGCTCGTCTGCTTCGCGGGCCACGACGCGGGCATCCTCGCTGCGAGGATGCCCGCCGGCATGGTCTTCGTGCGCAACCCCAGCGGCGTGAGCCACGCGCCCGAGGAGGACGTCTCGCTCGACGACGCCGCCGTCGCGGCGACGGCGCTGCTGGGCGCCCTGGAGCGGCTCGCATGAGCACCTTCGAGCTGCCGGCGATGGTCAACGCGCACTCGCACGCGTTCCAGCGCGACCTGCGCGGCGCGGCGGAGCGCCCGGCGCCCGAGGCCCACGCCGCGGACGACTTCTGGTCCTGGCGCGAGGCGATGTACCGGCTCGCGGGCGAGCACGACCCGGCGTCGATGCGGCTCGCCGCGGGCCGCGTCTACGCCGAGATGGCGGCCGCCGGCTACGGCGCCGTCGGCGAGTTCCACTACGTCCACCACCGGCCGGACGGGACGCCCTACCCGGACCCGAACGCGATGGCGATCGCCGTCGCCGAGGCCGCGCTCGCCGCCGGGCTGCGGATCGTCCTGCTCCCCGCCGCCTACCACCGCGCCGGCTGGAACCGCCCGCCGACGCCGGGCCAGCGCCGCTTCTGCGACCCGGACGTCGGCAGCTACCTCGCGCGGGTCGACGCGCTGCGGGCCTGGGCCGACGGGCGGCCGGGGGTCGGCGTCGGCGTCGCCGCCCACAGCGTCCGCGCGGTGCCGGCCGCGTGGCTCGAGGCGATCGCCGCGCTACGCCGACCGCCACGGCCTCGTCCGCCACGTGCACGCGCACGAGCAGCCGCGCGAGCTCGAGGAGTGCCGCGAGGAGCACGGGGTCTCGCCGATCGAGCTGCTGCACCGGACCGGCTTCCTCGGCCCGCGGACGAGCCTGATCCACGGGATCCACGTGAGCGAGGCGGACGTCGGGCGGCTCGCGGCGAGCGACACGATCGTCGTCTCCTGCCCGACGACGGAGGGCAGCCTCGGCGACGGCCACTTCCCGGCGCTCGTCTATCGCGACGCCGGGGTCCGGATCGCGATCGGCAGCGACTCGAACGTCCGCGTCGACCCGTTCGAGGAGACGCGCGAGCTGGAGACGCTGGCGCGGCGCGAGCGCCGCACCCGCCACGCGCTCCTCGCGAGCTACGGCGACCTCTGGGGCGAGCTGGCCGCCAACGGCCGCGCGAGCCTCGGGCTGCGCGACGCCGGCAGCGTGCGGATCGACCGCGAGCACCCCGACCTGGCGGGCGTCGCGGCCGCCGACCTCCCGCTCGCGGTCGCGACCTGCGGGTCGGCCGCGGTCGTCGCTACGCGAGCCGTTCCATGAGGAACGCCTGCTCGGCGGCGTTCTCGGTGAGCGCGAGCGCCTCGCGGTAGGCGTCGGCGGCCTCGGCGTCGCGCCCGAGCCGCCGCAGCAGGTCGGCCTTCGCCGCCGGCAGGTAGCGGTAGCCGGCGAGGCGGCCGTCGCGCTCCAGCGCCGCGACCGCCTCGAGTGCCGCCGCCGGGCCGTCGACCATCGACAGCGCGACGGCGCGGTTGAGCGCGACCACGGGCGACGGCCAGACCCGCAGGAGCTCGCCGTAGAGGGTCAGGATCTGCGGCCAGTCGGTCGCGTCGTAGCTCGGCGCCTGCGCGTGCAGCGCGGCGATCGCCGCCTGGAGCAGGAAGCGCCCCGGCGGGCCGGCGCGCAGCGCGCCGACGATCAGTCCGTCGGCCTGGGCGATCGGCGCGCGATCCCACGCGCCGCGGTCCTGGTCGGCGAGCCGGACCATCCGGCCGGCGGCGTCGGTCCGCGTGCCGCGGCGCGCCTCGTGGACGAGCAGCAGCGCCAGCAGGCCGGCCGCCTCGCGCTCGTCCGGCAGCAGGACCCGCAGCATCCGGGCGAGGTCGAGCGCGCGGCCGGTCAGCTCGTCGCGCACGAGCCGGTCGCCGGCGCGGGCCGTGTGGCCCGTCGTGTAGAGCAGGTGGATCACGGTCAGCGCCGCGTCGAGCCGCGCCGGCAGCTCCGCCGGGGCCGGCACGGCGTAGGGGATCCGCGCGGCGGCGATCTTCTTCTTCGCCCGCGTGATCCGCGCCGCCATCGTCGGCTCGGAGACGAGGAACGCGTGGGCGACGTCCGGCGTCGCGACGCCGCACACGAGCCGCAGCGTGAGCGCGATCTGCGCCTCGAGCGCGAGCGCCGGGTGGCAGCAGGTGAAGACGAGCCGCAGCCGGTCGTCGGGGATCGCGTCCGCGTCCGGGTCGTCGTCGTGCGGGTCGCCGGGCTCGGGCTCGACCAGGAGCGGGAGCTTCGCCTCGAGCGTGCGCCGGCGCCGCATCAGGTTGAGGGCGAGGCGGCGCGCGACCGTGGTCAGCCACGCGCCGGGCCGGTCGGGCACGCCGTCGCGGGCCCAGGTCTCCAGCGCCTGGACGTACGCGTCCTGCACCGCCTCCTCGGCGGTGTCGAGGTCGCGCGTGACGCGCACCGTCGCGGCGAGCACGTAGGCCCACTCGCGCCGGTGCGCGCCGGCGACGGCCTGCGCGACCGCGCTCAGCCCGCCTCCAGGACCTGGAAGCCGATCAGCGGCCGGACCTCGACGCCGCCGTCGGCGATCGGGGTCATCGCGGCGAGCGCCAGCGCATGGTCGAGATCGCGGGCCTCGATCACGAAGACGCCGCCGAGCACCTCCTTCGTCTCGATGAACGGGCCGTCGGTGATCGCCCCGCCGCGGATCGCGGTGGCGGTCCCGGGCGGCTCCAGCGCGAGCCCGGCGACGACCCGGCCGCCCTGCTCGGCGATCCGGTCGGGCAGGGTCATGTGGCCCTGCATCAGCTCCTCGGGCAGCTCCTCGGGGGGCACCCGCTCGAAGATCAGCACCGCGTACTGCGCCATCACGCCACCGCCTCGGTCGCGAACACGCCCGCCATCCAGTCGCTCCACGCCCGCTCGCTCTCCGCCCGGTCGGCGTCGTCGGCGAACAGGTGGTGGGCGACGCCCGCGGGCCAGCCCCAGGCGTCGCGCCCGTACACGCGGTAGAGCGCGTCGGCGCTGCGGACGCCGAGGAACGGGCCCGTGGCGAAGTCCACGACGCCCTCGATCGGCGTCGAGGCCCGCGGGCGTCAGGCGCACGCGGTCGCCGGCCACGACGTCGTCGGGGAGCCCGAGCGCGCGGCGCAGGGCGGCGAAGCCGCCGTCCGCGGAGGCCGCCGGGCCGTCGACGCTGACGTAGGCCGGCGCGCGGCCGGCGAAGTGGCACGCGTACTGGCCGAGCGAGTGGTTGTAGAAGCTCGTGTGCGCCCGGCAGGCCGCGAGCTGGCGGTCGAAGTCGTCCGCCGGGATCTCGGCGCGGTGCGTGTAGCGCAGGTACGTCGCCGCGCCGAGCGGCTCGAGCACGTAGTCGATCTCGTTCAACCCGTCGCGCTCGGTCTCGGGGCGGGAGCGGGTGGCGAAGTGCCGCAGCGGCTCCCACGCGGTGACCGTGCCGCCGCCGGCGGTCAGCCCGCGCTCGGCGCCGCCGACCCACGGCTCGTAGTCGATCTTCCACAGGTAGCCGTCCGCGTGCCGCGTGATCGCGTCCCACACGTCCTGCGGGCTCGCCGGCGAGCTCGCCCTCCCATCGCACTTCCCACTGCTTGACCATGCCTGCCTCCTCGGGCTCCGTGTGCGGCCGCCTCGCGGCCCTTCTATCACGCCGACACGCGAACGGGCCGGAAATCGACAGCGGAGGCGAAATCGCCGGTCGTTGCGAGCTGGCGGCGCGGGTGCCGCCGCCGCGTGGCCTACCCTGCGCGGATGCTCGGAGTGCTCGCCGACACGCTGGACGTCACCCTGATCCACCCCGACGCGGTGGTCCCCGCGCGATCGCGCGCCGGCGACGCGGGCTACGACCTGCGCTCGGTCGAGCGCGTCACGATCCCGCCGGAGGGCACGCGGCTGATCCCGACGGGCGTCGCGATCGCGCTGCCCGAGGGGGTCGCGGGGCTCGTGACGCCGCGCTCGGGCCTGGCGCTCGAGCACGGGCTGACGCTGCTGAACGCCCCGGGCCTGATCGACCCCAACTACCGCGGCGAGATCAAGGTGATCCTGCACAACACCGCGGAGCACCGCTACACGGTGGAGATCGGGGACCGGGTCGCCCAGCTGCTGCTCACGCCGTACTGGGCGCCCGATCTCCAGGTCGTCGATCAGCTCGAGGCGACCGACCGCGGCGCCAGCGGGTTCGGCTCCTCCGGCCGCCGCTGAGCCGGGCGGCGGGCGCTCAGGTAGAGCACCCCGCCGGCGAGCAGCAGCACGAGCGCGCCGCCGCCGATCAGCGTCCAGCCGGCCGGCACGAGGATCGGCAGCTCGGCGCCCGCCTCGACCGAGGCGGCGACGCCCGGCGAGCCGTCGGCGTTCATGACGACGACCGACCAGTCGCCGTCGCGGACCTCCCAGTCGAGCGGGGCGCCGTCGGTGGACGACGCGTCCCAGATCGCCTGGTCCGCGGGCGGCGCGATCCGGCGGTCGCCGGGGCGGTCGCGGTAGTCGGCGCGGAACGGGTCCGTGTCGACGTCGCGGACGATCGTGTGCGCCGTCCCGCGCAGGTAGGCGTCGACGTCCTGCGTGCGGGCGATGCCGGCGAACACCGGCTTGGCGCCCGCGGGCTGCACGTCGAGCCGCACGCGGCCGAGCATGTCGTCGCCGACCGCGGAGCCGAGCCCGTCGAGGTCGACGTCGAGGTTCTCCGTCGCGAGCGCCGCGGTGCGGGTCGAGAAGCGCTCGGTCGAGGTGGTGAGGTAGCCGTGGTCGTCCTTCTGGCCGTCGGCCCAGAGCAGGACGCCGCCGGCGGCGAACAGGGTCAGGGAGGCCACGGCGAGGAGCGTCGACGCGACGATCGCGACGGCGCCGGGCCTGCGGCGGGGTTCGGGGTTGCATGGTGGGGACTCCGGGGGTTCGTGGTGTGCTCCCACGGTCCCAGCCGCGGCGCGCCGCCGCGCGCCGGGCACCCTGCCTCTCGCAGGCCGGAGATCCATTCCCCTAAGGGTTCGGTTGCCTCCGCCACGGCGGCCCGGGCAGCTCGTCAGTCGGGCAGCGCCGTTGCCGTTGACCGCGTAGCGCTCGTAGCGCTCCGCCACCACGGCGGGCAGCCGCGCGCTGACGCGGACGCCGTCGGCGGTGTCCTCGCGGTCGAGGTCGCCGGCGAACTCGTGCAGCTCCGACAGCGTCCCGCCCTCGGAGAACGGCACCAGCAGCTCGACGTCGCGCAGCGTCCGCTCGAACTCGGCCGCGATCCGCTCGCCCAGCTCGTCGAGCCCCTCGCCGGTGAGCGCCGAGACGAGCACGGCGTCGGGATGGCGGAAGGCGAGCTCGCGCCGGCGCTCGGCGTCGATCGCGTCGGCCTTGTTGAGCACGAGGATCCGCGGCTGCTCGCCGGTGCCGATCTCCTCGAGCACGTCCTCGACCGCGCGGGTCATCTCGACGAGCTCCTCCTCGTCCGCGCTCGCGTCGACGACGTGCAGCAGCAGGTCGGCGCGCTTGGTCTCCTCGAGCGTCGCGCCGAACGCCTGGACGAGCTGATGCGGCAGCTTGCGGATGAACCCGACGGTGTCGGTGACCAGGTAGGTGCGGCCGTCGAGCCGCAGCGTGCGGGTCGTCGGGTCGAGCGTGTGGAAGAGCCGGTCGCGCACGCCGACCTCCGCGCCGGTCAGCGCGTTCAGGAGCGTCGACTTGCCCGCGTTCGTGTACCCGGCCAGCGCGACGCTCGGCAGGTGCGCGCGCTCGCGCTCGGCGCGCTGGGTCTCGCGCGTCGCGCGCACGCCGTCGAGCTGGCGCCGCAGGGCGGTGATGCGGTCGCGCGCGAGCCGGCGGTCGGTCTCGATCTGCGACTCGCCCGGGCCCCGGGTGCCGATGCCGCCGACGCCGCGGCCGGCCCCGAGACGCTCGAGGTGCGTCCAGAGCCCGCGCATGCGGGCCATGTTGTACTCGAGCTGCGCGAGCTCGACCTGCAGCTTGCCCTCGGCGCTGCGCGCGTGGACGGCGAAGATGTCGAGGATGACCGCCGTCCGGTCGAGGACGGGGATGCCGAGCTCCTTCTCCAGGTTGCGCTCCTGGCGCGGCGTGAGCTCGTCGTCGCAGGCGACGAGGTTCGCGTCGGCCTGCTTGATCAGCGCCTTGAGCTCGTCGACCTTGCCCGGGCCGAGGTAGAGGTTCGGGTGCGGCTGGTCGCGGCGCTGGACCAGCTCGCCGACGACCGCGGCGCCGGACGGTGCGCAGCAGCTCCTTGAGCTCCTCGAGGTCGCCCTCGGGGAACGCGCCGACGACGTAGGCGCGCTGCTTGGCGCGCGCCTCGCGCGGCGGAGGGGTGTAGCGGGACTGTGTCGTGCGGCCGGAGCGGGTCTTCTCCACCACACCCAGTGTAGGTGCGTCGTCAGGCCAGCGCCGAGCGGGCCGGAGGCGGGAGCTTGTCGTAGCGGTCGCGCAGCTCGGCGACCGGGAGGACGATCACGCCCTCGTCCGGCGCGCCGACCCAGAGCCCGAGCCCCGCGGCGAGCGCGTAGGCGGCGTAGGCCGCCGCGCACGCGTCGAGCTCGTCGAGCGTGCGGTGCCAGAGCCCGCCGTCGGCGTCCTGGACGCCCTTCATGCGCAGCGCCGCGATCCGCTGCTGCAGGCCCCACGGCGTCCGCTTGGGCGAGGGGCGGTGGCCGAGCAGGCCGCAGAAGATCGCGTCCGGGTAGGTCTCGCACAGCCGCCCGAAGCGCACGCGCGGCGGACCCCACCGGCGCGATCCAGCCGTCGGCCCGCTCGGGCTTGTAGAGGCCGAGGCCGGCGAGCGCGGCGAACAGCTCGAAGCCGACGCCGATCCACTCCTCCCAGCCCTGCGGGGACTGCGACGCCGCGGGCACCGGGTAGAGCGGCAGCCCGCGCCGGAACAGCAGCGCGTCGCAGACCCGCATGCGCTCGTAGCGCCCGTCGGGCAGCCCGAGCTCGGCGCGCAGCGGCGCGCCGGCGCCCAGCAGGTCGCGCCGCGGGCCGGACGGCGCGTCGACGGCGACGACCGCGCCGCCGCGCCCGAAGCCCTCGATCGTGCGCGCGACCTGCTCGACCGTGCCGGGCGCGTAGAACGTCGCCACGAGGTCCACCCCGCCCTCGGGCGCGCGCCGCTCGTGCAGCGTGACGAGCTGCTGGTTGGCCGGCTTGGCCGAGATGTCGACGCCGCAGTAGCGCATGCTCCCGTGAGGCTATTGTGCGCCGCGTGGACCTCGGAGACCGGCTCGCCGCGCGCACGCTCGAGCTGATCGACCTCCCCTCGGAGTCGCGCGACGAGGCGCGGCTGGCGGAGCACGTCGCCGGGGTCCTGCGCGACGGCGGCGTCGCGGTGCGCGACCTCGGCGACACGTGCGTGCTCGCCGGGCCGGCGGACGCGCCCGTGCTGCTCGCCGGCCACCTCGACACCGTCCCCGCGCAGGACAACCGGCCGGGCCGGATCGACGGCGGGCGCGTGCACGGGCTCGGCGCGAGCGACATGAAGGGCGCGTGCGCGGTGATGATCGAGCTCGCGCTGGCGGGCGCGCCGGTCCGCTGCCTGTTCTTCGGGCGCGAGGAGCTGCCGGCCGCCGAGTCGGCGCTCACCCCGCTGCTGGCGCGCGAGCCGCTCGCCGCCGAGCTCGTGGTGATGATGGAGCCGACGGCGTGCGAGCTGCACGCCGGCTGCCTCGGCAACATCAACGCGACGTGGACGTTCCACGGCCGCTCGGGCCACTCCGCGCGCCCGTGGACCGCCGACAACGCGATCGAGCACGCCGCCGCCGGGATCCAGGCGCTGGCGGCGCAGCCGCCGGTCCCGCACGCGTTCGACGGGCTCGAGTTCGTCGAGGTGGCGAGCGTCACGCGGATCGCCGGCGGGATCGCGAGCAACGTCATCCCCGACCGCGCCGAGTGCCTCGTCAACTTCCGCTATGCGCCGGGCCGGACCGCGGAGGAGGCGGAGGCGCGGCTGGCCGAGCTGTGCGCCGGCCACGGCGAGCTGCGGATCGACTCGAACGCGCCGTCCGGCCCGGTCGCGTCCGGGCCGCGGGTCGACGCGCTCGTCGCCGCCGGCGACCTGGTCCGCGCCCCGAAGCAGGCGTGGACGCCGGTCGCCGAGTTCGGCCTCGCCGGGCTGCCGGCGGTCAACTTCGGGCCCGGCGAGCCCGCGCAGGCGCACCGCCGCGACGAGTCGGTCGAGATCGCGATGCTGGTGCGCGCCCACGACGTCCTGGAGCGGTTCGCGGCATGAAGCTCTCCCCCACCCTCACCGGCCTGCGCACGTACCCGTTCGTGCGCCTGGAGGAGGCCAAGGCGCGGTTGCGCGCCGACGGCGTCGACTTCATCGACTTCGGGATCGGCGAGCCGCGCGAGGACACGCCGGCGTTCATCCGCGAGGCGCTCGTCGCGGCGCTCGAGCCGCTCTCGACCTACCCGTCGGCGCTCGGGCTGGCCGAGCTGCGCGAGGCGATCGCCGGCTGGGCCGCCGGACGCTTCGGCGTCACGCTGGACCCGGACGCGCAGGTCCTGCCGACGATGGGCTCCAAGGAGGCCATCTTCCACATGGCCCAGGTGCTCGGCGGGCGCTACGTCGCGGTGCCGGCCCCGGCCTACCCGGTCTACGAGCGCGGCGCGCTGTTCGCCGGCAAGGAGGTGCTGGAGCTCCCGCTGCGCGAGGACGCCGGCTTCCTGCCCGACCTCGGCGCCGTGCCCGCGCGGACCTGGAGCGAGGTCGGGCTCCTGTGGCTCAACTACCCGAACAACCCGACCGGCGCGACCGCGCCGCTCGCGCTGTTCGAGGAGGCCGCGGCGCTCGCGCGCGAGCACGGCTTCGTGCGTCGGCTCCGACGAGGCCTACTCCGAGATCTACTTCGGCGCCGAGCCGCCGGTGTCGGCGCTCCAGCTCGCCGACCTGACCGGCGTGGTCGTGTTCAACACGCTCTCCAAGCGGTCCTCGATGCCCGGCTACCGGTCGGGCTTCGTGGCCGGCGACCCGGAGCTGATCGGGCTGCTCAAGCGCTACCGGCCGAACGTCGGCGTCGCGCCGCCCGCCTTCATCCAGCGCGCGGCCGCCGCGGCGTGGCGCGACGAGGACCACGTCGCGGAGGTCCGGGCCGGCTACCGGCGCAAGCGCGACGTGCTGCTGCCGGTGCTCGAGGCGCGCGGGCTCCGCAGCGCCGGCGGCGACGCGACGTTCTTCCTCTGGCTCGACGCCGGCCCGCAGGCCGAGCTGCTCGCGGACCGGCTGCTCGGCGAGGGCATCGTGCTCGTCCCGGGCTCGTTCTTCGGCCCGGGGGGCACCGGCTACCTGCGGCTCGCGCTGGTGCCGAGCCTGGCCGGGTGCGAGCGCGCCGCCGAGCGGCTCGGGCACCTCCTGCGCTAGGGGCCGTCGAGGAACGCGCGGCCGCGCGGCGAGAGCCGGTAGCCGACCGGGAGGCTCTCGGTCAGCCCGAGCGCCTTGAGCTTGCGCACGTCGGTCTTGAACTTCAGCCGCTCGCGGCCGAACCGCTCGGCGAGGTCGCCGGCGCGCAGGCCCGGCGCGCCGGCGATCGCGCGCAGGGTCGCCTCCGTCCACGGGCCGTGGCGGCTCGCACGATCCAGCCGCTCCAGCCGCGCGGCGATCGCCGCGCGCTCGTCCGGCGACAGGTCGGCGGCGGCGCGCAGCGCGATCCGCGGGTCGGGGCCGGCGACGTGGAAGCGGATCCGGTAGAGGTCGCCCTCGCGCTTGCGCAGCAGCTCGCGGACCGCGTCGGCGTCGGGCAGGCCGGCGCGGCGGGCGTCCGCGTCGGTCACGTCGTCGACGCGCTCGACGGCGTCGAACGCGAGCACGCCGGCGGGCGTCTGCTGCGTGCCGCCCACGCGGGCCATCGGCCGCTTCCAGCGCCGGAACGCGACCGTGATCTCGCCGGCGGCGATCGCGGCGAGGTCGGCCTGGCGGAAGAGCATCAGTCGTTCGCGTGCAGGGCGGCGTTCAGCCCGCTCCAGCGGCCGCTGCGCGGGAGCGCCTCGATCGCGCCGGTCTGCGAGTTGCGCCGGAACAGCAGGCCGTCCGCCCCGCTCAGCTCCGCCGCCTTGACGACCTCGCCGTCGGGCAGCGCGACGCGCGAGCCGGCGGTCAGGTAGAGCCCCGACTCGACGATGCAGTCGTCGCCGAGCGGGATGCCGAGGCCGGCGTTGGCGCCGATCAGCGTCCGCTCGCCGATCGAGATGATCGTCGTCCCGCCGCCCGACAGCGTCCCCATCGTGGACGCGCCGCCGCCGACGTCCGAGCCGTCGCCGACGACCACGCCGGCCGAGATCCGGCCCTCGATCATCGACGCGCCGAGCGTGCCCGGCGTTGTAGTTGACGAAGCCCTCGTGCATCACCGTCGTGCCCTCGGCGAGGTGGGCGCCGAGCCGGACGCGGTCGGCGTCGGCGATCCGCACGCCCGCCGGGGCGACGTAGTCGGTCATCCGCGGGAACTTGTCGATCGAGCGTCACCGCGAGCGGCTCGCCGGCGGCGCGGAAGCGCAGCCGGACCGCCGGCAGGTCGGCGGGCAGGACCGGGCCGTGCGCCGTCCAGGCGACGTTGGGCAGCACGCCGAAGATCCCGGTCAGGTCCGCCTCGTGCGGGCGGATCAGCCGGTGCGAGAGCAGGTGCAGGCGCAGGTAGGCGTCCTGCGCGTCGGCCGGCGGGTCGGCCAGCGAGCCGATCTCGGTCAGCACCGCCACGGTGCGCACCCCGCGCCGCGCGTCCTCGCCCGCCGCCTCCGCGAGCCCGGCGGGCGGCGGGCCCGGCGGCCCGGCGCCGAGCCGCGGCTCGGGGTACCACGTGTCGAGCACGGTGTCGCCGGCGAGCGTCGCCAGCCCGTGCCCCCATGCGCCTTCGTGCCTCGGAGTCATCGCCGCGACACGCTAGCGGCGCAGCCGCGCCTCTTCGAGGTCGAGATCCCGCTCGACGCGGCGGATCGTGTCGACGCCGACCGTCCGCTCGTTGCGCAGCCGCAGCAGCGTCGCCCGCTCGACGCCGATCAGCTCGCGCCGCATCGAGCCGTAGCTGCGCAGCTCCTCGCGCCCGTCCTCCGGCAGATCGCCGCCGCCGAGCAGCGCGACGCAGACCGCGAAGCGCGTGCGGTAGAGGTCGCGCAGCCGCCGCAGCGGCTCCTCCGTCGCGCCCTCCTCCTCGAGCTCCTCGAGCCGGTCGAGCGCCGCCTGGGCGGTCTCGAGCCGGACCTGCGCCTCGTCGGGCGACCACTGGTTCGGCCCGGGCAGGCGCAGCTTCTTCAGCAGCGGCCCGAGCGTCAGCCCCTGGCCGAGCAGCGTCACGGCGATCACGCCGAACGTGAGCAGCAGGATCTCCGGGCGCTCGGGCAGCGACGCGGGCACCGCGAGCGCGGCGGCGAGCGAGATCGCCCCGCGCATCCCCGCCCAGCCCACGATCACCCGCTCGCGCGCGGTCTCGCCGAAGCCGCTGAACGGGATCAGCATCCAGGCCATCCGGACCGCGACGACGCAGAGCGCGACCGCGAGCGCCGAGAGCGCGAGCGACCCGATGTCGAGCTCGTCGGCGAGCGCCGGCGCCTGCAGCCCGAGCAGGATGAACAGCAGCGCCTCCAGGCCGAACGTCATCACGCGCCAGAACGCGATCCCCGACAGGCGGGTGCTCGCGTCGAGGTACTTGTGCGCGTTCCAGCCGCTGACCATGCCGGCGGCGACGGTGGCGAGGACGCCGGAGACGTGCGCCTCCTCGGCGACGATGTACGCCGCGTAGGCGGTGATGACCGACAGGAAGATGCTCAGCGCCTCGTCGGACTGGCGCCGGATGGCGATGATCCCGAGGACGCCGACCGCGATCCCGATCGCGATCCCGCCGGCGCCGTTGACGATGAACTCGAGCACGGCGTCCGGCGCGGAGAACGTCCCCTCGACCGCCGCCACGAGCGCGACGCGGTAGGCGACGAGCGCGGTCCCGTCGTTGATCAGCGCCTCGCCCTCGACGAGCAGGCGCACGCGCGCCGGCGCGCCGATCCGGGCGAACGTGGCGGTCGCGGAGACCGGATCGGTCGGGCCGACGATCGCCCCGAGCACGAACGCCGCCTCCCAGCTCATGCCGGGGACGATCGCGTGGGCGAGCACCGCGACGGCCGCCATCGTGGCGAGCACCAGGCCGACGGCCAGCAGCGCGAGCGGGCGCGCCTCGGCGGCGAGCTCCTGCGGCGACGCGTACCAGGCGGCCGAGAACAGCAGCGGCGGCAGGAAGACGAGGAACACGATGTCCGGGTCGAGCTCGAGGTCCGGCAGGCCCGGCGTCAGCCCGATCGCGAGGCCGCCGAGCACGAGCACGATCGGGAACGGGACGTGGATGAACTCGGCCAGGCGGACGCAGACCGCGGCGGCGGCGAGCAGCAGGATCACGAACTCGATGTCGCCCACGGAGGCGGGAACTCTAGGATCAGGCGCCGGTGCCCGACCGCCTCGATCCCCCGCTCGGCCCCGGCGACCACGTCGAGGGGCCCGCCGACGCGCCGCTCGAGCTCGTCATGTACGGCGACTTCCAGTGCCCGTTCTGCACCGCGGCGCAGCCGATCCTCGCGCGCGTCCGTACCGGCTCGACGGGCGGCTGCGGTTCGGCTTCCGCCACTTCCCGCTCCACGAGCGCCATCCCGACGCCGAGCGCGCCGCGGAGGCGAGCGAGGCGGCCGCGGCGCAGGACGCGTTCTGGCCGATGCACGACGCGCTCTACGGGCTGCGCGGGCGGCTGGGGCTCGAGGACATCCTCGGCGCGGCGGGCGCGATCGGCCTCGACGCCGAGCGGATCCGCGCCGACCTGGACGCCGGCACCTACGCGGCGCGCGTGCGGCGCGACGAGGAGAGCGCGCTGGCGACCGGCGTCGGGGGCACGCCGACGTTCTTCGTGAACGGCGAGCGCCACGAGGGCGCGTTCGACGTCCAGTCGCTGATGGCCGCGCTCGAGGGCGGCTAGCCGCGCAGCTCGGCCACGAGCTCGTCGCTGAGCGCACCGGCGTAGACGGGGACCGCCCAGCCGGTGAGGTCGATGTGCAGCGACTCGTCGACGTCGACCTCGAGCTCGCCGCCGTCGAGCCGGACCGTGACCGGCGACCCGCCGCCGGCCAGCGCGTACGCGACCGCCGCGCCGCACGCGCCGGTGCCGGACGACTGCGTCTCCCCGACGCCGCGCTCGAAGATCCGCGCGCGGATCGCCTCCTCGCCCACCGGGCACCAGAACGACACGTTCGTGCGCCGGGGGAACTGCGCGTCGTGCTCGATCGCCGGCCCGATCGCGGGCAGGTCGAGCGCGTCGAGCTCGGTCACGTCGGTGACGCGGATCGCGCACTGCGGGTTGCCGACGTGGACGTGCTGGAAGCGGCGGCCGGCGACCTCGCCGGTGCCGTCCGGGCCGCCGGAGGGGAACGCGTCGGACCGCAGCCGCGCCCGCCCCATGTCGACCCGGCACGTCGTGGGGCCGAGGATCGTCGGGCGGATCTCGCCCGCCGCCGTCTCGATCGAGAACTGGTCCTGGTCGGTCCAGCCGCGCCGGCGCAGGTAGAGGATCGCCTCGCGCGCGCCGTTGCCCGACAGCTCGGCCTCCGAGCCGTCGGGGTTGAAGATCCGCAGGCGCGCGACGAAGCCCGGCGTCGCGGTCCGCGACAATGCGAGGACGCCGTCCGCGCCCGGGCCGGTGTGGCGGTCGCAGAGGCGGCGCACGGCGGCGGGCGTGAGCGGGAAGGACAGATCCTCGGCGTCGATGATCACGTAGTCGTTCCCTAGTGCCTGCCACTTCTCGAACCGCATCTGCCTCGCTTCCGCTCGACGACTGGCTGCCGCGCCACCACGCGCGCACCCATCATGCCCGGCGGAGCAGCGCCACGCCCGAGCGCCTGTGGGCGGCGGCGCTGAGCGTGCCGGTGCGCGACACGCGCACGCTGCGGCCGATCATCGCCTGGCGGCTCGGCCGCTACGCGCCGCGCGGCGACGCGCCGCTGCGCGACGTGCTGGCGTCGCACCCGTTCGCGCTGCTCGCCGAGGACGGCATGGTCAGCGTCTCGGGCCTGGCCGGGAAGCTGTGGTCGCTCGGGGACACGTTCGTGCGCTTCGACGGGCCGGCCGCGTACCGCGACTGGGCGGAGCCCGGCTTCTGCAAGGTCGCCGTGCGCCACGAGGTGCTGCCGCATCCGGGCGGCTCGGAGATCGTCTCCGAGGTCCGGATCTGGTGCACGGACCGCGGCGCGCAGCTGCGCTTCCGCCCCTACTGGGCGTTCATCGGGCCGTTCTCGCGCTTCATCGGCTCCGAGCTGCTGTCCGCGGCGACGCGCAGGGCGGAGCGGACCTCCGCCGCGGCGTCCTGAGCGCTGCGCTCGGTCAGGTCGATCGGCGAGCGTGCCGGGCAGCTTGCGCAGCCAGGTGAGCTGGCGCTTGGCGTAGCGGCGGGTGCGCTGCTTCATCGCGGGGACGTCGCCGGCGAGCAGCTCGGCGAAGCCGAGCGCCTGGCGCGCGGACGGCGAGGCGCCGGCGGCGTCGGCGCGCCGCACCTCGTCCTCCGCGCCGGCGGCGACCATCGCGTCGACGCGCGCGTCGATCCGCGCGTACAGCGCCGCGCGCTCCATCGTCAGCGCGACGAGCAGCGTCGGCAGCCGGGTGTGGGCGGTCCACAGCTGGTCGCCGGCGGACGGCGTCTCGCCGGCGTCGAGCAGCTCGAGCGCACGGGCGACGCGCTGCGCGTCGGTGGCGGCGATCCGCGCCGCGACCTCGGGGTTGCGCGCGAGCAGGTCGGCGTGGACCGCGCGCACCCCCTCGTCGGCGATCCGGCGCGCGTAGCGCTCGCGCAGCGCCGGATCGGGCGGCGGCCGCAGGTCGAGCTCGGCGAGCGCGGCGCGCAGGTAGAGGCCGGTGCCGCCGACGACGATCGGGCGCCGGCCCGCCGCGACGAGCGCGTCGATCTCGGCGTGCGCCCGGCGCGCGAAGTCGCCCGCCGTCGCGCGGCCGGTGAGCGGCAGCGCGCCGACGAGCCGGTGCTCCAGCCGCCCGCGCTGCTCCGCCGTGGGCGCGCCGGTGAGGATCTCCAGCCCGGCGTAGAGCTGGAGCGCGTCCGCCGAGACGGCGACCGGGTCCTCGCCGTCGGCGCGCAGCGCCTCGGCGAGCGCGATCGCGACCTCGGTCTTCCCCACGCCCGTGGGCCCGAACAGCGCGACGATCACGGCCGCAGGATCGCACGGCGGCGCCGTCCGGGCGGAGCACCGGGGCCGGGTAAGGTCCGTTGACGATGGGCGTACGCATCGGCAGCGGCCTCTCGACGGAGGCGGACGCGCGCTTCGGCGCCGCGGAGGCGGCGGCGGCCGCGCGCGACGCGCTGGGCGGCCGCCCGTGCGACCTCGCCGTGGTCGCGTTCAGCGGCGCGCACCTCGCCGCGCCCGAGGCGACGCTCGAGGGCATCCACGAGGCGCTCGCGCCCGCGGAGCTGGTCGGCTGCGGCGCCGACGGCGTGATCGGCGAGATGCGCGAGGTCGAGGAGGGCACCGCGGTGTCGGTCTGGGCCGCGGCGCTCGACGGCGGCGAGGCGACGTCGTTCCACGCCGAGGTCGAGGCGATCGGGGACGGCGACGGCGTGCTCTCCGGCCTGCCCGACCTGAGCGGCGCGGCGGGCGCGCTGCTGCTCTCCGACCCGTTCACGTTCCCGACGGACGCGGTGCTGCGCGAGCTGTCGCGCTCCGTGCCGATGCTGCCGCTGCTCGGCGGCCTGGCCTCGGCCCGCTCGCCCGAGGCGGAGACGCCGCTGCTGCTCGGCGACGAGGTCCTGACGGAGGGCGCGGTCGGGATCCGCTTCGACGGCGTCGAGATCCTGCCCTGCGTCTCGCAGGGCGCCGCGCCGGTCGGGCCGGAGCTGACGATCACCGCCGCGGAGGGCCCGATCATCGGCGAGCTGGCGGGCAAGCCCGCGCTCGAGAAGCTGCGCGAGACGATCGAGGGGCTCGACGTCGACGACCTGCGGATGGTCCAGGGCGGGCTGCTGATGGGGATCGTGATCGACGCGAACAAGCCGGACTACGTGCAGGGCGACTTCCTCGTCCGCGGGCTCGTCGGCGCCGATCCCGACACCGGCCAGGTCGCCGTCGGCAGCGACGTGCGCGCCGGGCCAGGTCGTCCGGCTGCACGCGCGCGACGCCGAGAGCGCCGACCGCGACCTGCGCGACGCGCTCGGCGCGCGGATGCTGGCGCTGGGCGGGCGGCCGCCGGCCGGCGCGCTGCTGATCTCCTGCAACGGGCGCGGCGCCGGCATGTTCGGCCACCAGCACCACGACGCGTCCGCGCTCGACGCCGCGCTCGGCGGGGCGCCCGCGGCCGGGTTCTTCGCCGCCGGGGAGATCGGCCCGGTCGGCGGCGAGTACTTCGTCCACAGCTTCACCGCGACCGTCGCGCTGTTCGCGTGAACCTCGGCGGCCGCACCGTGCTGCTCACCGGCGCGACCGGCGGCCTCGGCGCCGCGATCGCGCGCGGGCTCGCGGCGCGCGGCGCCGCCGCTGGTGCTCAGCGGGCGGCGCGCCGAGCCGCTCGCCGCGCTCGCCGCCGAGCTCGGCGGGCGCGCGATCGCGGCCGACCTCGCCGACCCCGGCGCGCCGGCGCGGCTGCTCGCGGAGACGGGCGACGTCGACGTGCTCGTGGCGAACGCGGCGCTGCCGGCGAGCGGCGAGCTCGACAGCTTCACGCCCGAGGAGATCGACCGCGCGCTGGCGGTCAACCTGCGCGCGCCGATCCAGCTCGCGCGGCTGCTGATGGAGCCGCTGGTGGCGCGCCGCGACGGGCACCTCGTGTTCGTCGGCTCGCTGTCGGGCCAGTCGGCCGGCCCGCACTCGTCGCTGTACTCGGCGACGAAGTTCGGCCTCCGGGGCTTCGCGCTCGGGCTGCGCCAGGACCTCGCCGTGCACGGCGTCGGCGTGTCGCTCGTCAGCCCCGGGTTCGTCCGCGACGCGGGGATGTTCGCCGACTCCGGCGCGAGCCTCCCGCCCGGCGTCGGGACCAGCACGCCGGAGGACGTCGCCGCGGGCGTCGTCCGCGCGATCGAGCGCGACCGCGGCGAGGTCGACGTGGCGCCGCTCCCGCTGCGCGCGGGGGCGCGCCTCGCCGGGCTCGCGCCGGGCCTGACCGCGGGCGTCCAGGCGAAGCTCGGCTCGTTCCAGGTGGCGCGCGACATCGGCGCCGGCCAGCGGGACAAGCGCTAGCCGTTGTCGACCGACGGTCTCCCGCCGGCGCGGGCCCTCCGCGCTGCTCGCGACCCCGCCGCGCGCCGTCGCGGTGACGATCCTGGCCGGCGGCATGATCTCGCTCCAGTCGTACCTGAACGGACGGCTCGGGCGCCAGCTCGACTCGGCCACGGTCGCGTCCGCGGTCAACAACCTCGTGGCGATGCTCGCGGCGCTCGCCGTCGTGCTCGCGACGCGGCGCGCTGCCGCGGGCGATCGCGCGCCTGCGCGCGCACGGGCGCCCGCCGTGGTGGCAGTTCAGCGGCGGGCTGTTCGGCGCCGCGCTCGTCCTGATCGCGACGGCCGCGGCACCGGAGGTCGGCGTCGCGCTGCTCACCGTCGCCCTGGTCTGCGGCTCGACGACGGGGAGCGTGGCGATCGACGCCGCCGGCCTCGCCCCCGCCGGGCGGCTGCCGGTCACCGCCGCGCGGATCGCCGGCGTCGCGCTCGCGATCGCCGCCACCGTGATCGGGGCGATCGGCGCGCGCGGCGAGCTGCAGCCGCTGCTGCTCGGGCTGGCGCTGGTCGGCGGCGCCGGCATGGCGGTGCAGTCGGCCGCGAACGGGCGGCTCGGCCGCGCCACCGGCGAGCCGTTCGTCGCGTCGCTGACGAACTCCACGCTCGGGCTCGCGGCGCTCGCGGTCGTCGCGGCGATCACGCTGGCGACGCACGACGTCGGCGCGCTCCCGGCGAACCCGGCGCTCTACCTCGGCGGGCTGCTCGGCGCGTTCGTCGTCGTCGTCTCGCTCACGGCGGTGCAGACGCTCGGCGTGCTGCGGCTGGGGCTCGCCACGGTCGCGGGCCAGACGGCGGGCGCCCTGGTCATCGACCTGATCGCGCCCGCGCCCGGCGAGGTCGTCACCGTCGGCACGGTGATCGGCGTCGTGCTCACGCTCGTCGCCGTCGTGGTCAGCGGCCGCGGCCGCCGCGCCCGCTGAGCCGCGGCCCGTCCGGCCGCGCGGGTACGGTCTCGCGGTGCTCCAGCTCCGGGTGTACGGCGAGTCCGGCGCGCTCGCCGAGGCCGGCCGCGAGCTGGAGCAGGACGGCCGGGTGCGCCACCTCGCGCTCGCGCCGGCGCTCGACGCGGGCACGGGCGTGCTCACCGGCGTGGTCGTGCCCGAGGCCGCGGATCTCGTGCTGCACCGCCTGACCGAGCGCGGGATCCCGCCGCGGGACATGTCGATCTCGCGCAGCGACGACATCGGGCTGGGCAGTGCCGGGCCGCAGGCCGCCCTGATCTGGGCCGACGTCCTCGGCCAGGCCGGGCAGTACGCCCGGCTGATGGGCCGCTACCTCGCGTTCATGGTCGCGGCCGGGGTCATCGCGGGGTTCGGCGTCATCGAGCTCAACCAGATCCTGATCGTCGGCGCGATGGCGGTCAGCCCGGACGCGCTGCCGATCGCGGCGACGGCGATCGCGCTCGTCGCCGGCCGCGGCCGGCTGGTCGCGCGCGCCCTCGTGACGCTCACGCTCGGCCTGTTCGTCGCCGCCATCGCCGCGTGCGTCGTGACCGCGCTGCTCGACGCCACGAACGGGCTGCCCGATCGCTTCCAGGTCGGCGAGACGGCCCTCTCCGGCCTCACGTCGGTCAACGCGACGACGATCGGGGTCGCGGTCGCGGCCGGCGTGGCCGGGATGCTCGCGCTCGAGACCCGCGCGAGCGCCGGCGTCGGCGTCGCGATCTCCGTGACGACGATCCCGGCGGCCGCCTACCTCGGCGTGGCCGCGGGCGTCGGCGAGGTCGGGAAGGTCCCGGGCGCGTTCGCCGTGCTCGGCGTCAACATCGCGATGATCTCGGCGGGCGGGGCGCTCACCCTGCTGGCGCAGCGCCGGTTCGGCCGGCGCTGGCGGCAGCCGGCGGCGCCGGCGTCAGGTGCGCGGTGACCACGTAGGCGACGACGACCGCGACGATCACCACCGGCATCGCGGCCAGGCCGTCCGTGCCCATCAGCAGCGTGGCGAGCAGGACGGACGTCAGCGGGAGCGTGAGCATGACCGCGCACATCGCGCCGATCCCCATCCCGACCGCGGGCACCAGCTCCATCCCCGGCAGCTCGGCGGCGGCGACCCCGCCGGCCGCGCCGATGAACATCGCCGGGAAGACCGGGCCGCCGCGGAAGCTCGACAGCGAGACCGCGTACGCCAGCGACTTGCAGAGCATCAGCAGCAGCAGCGCGCCGACGGACCAGCTCGCCGCGTTGCTGACGACGTCCGGCAGCTGGTCCTGGCCGGAGAAGAGCACGTCGGACGCCGGGTGGTCGGTCGCCTCGGAGAACCCGATCGCCAGGCCGCCGATGACCAGCCCGAGCAGCGGCATCAGCAGCACCATCCGCGGCTCGACCCGGGCACGGATGGCGAGCGCGAGCAGCTGGATCCCGCGCCCGATGAACGGCGCCACCAGCCCGATCGCCAGCGCCCAGCCGAACATCGCGAGCGTGAGCGGCCCCGGGTGCGGCAGGTCGGGCACGACGAGCGAGAACGTCCCGAGGCCGGTGATGTCGTCGAGGCCGAGGAAGATGAGCGCTCCGAGGCCGGCGGAGAGCAGGCCCGGCACCAGCACCACCCCGAGCATCGGGCCGCCGAGCCCCGCCGCCTCGAGCAGCAGGAACGCGCCCAGCAGCGGCGACCCGAACAGCGCGCTGACCGCGGCGAAGCTGCCGGCGGTGGCGATCACGATGCTCGCCTGCGGCGGCGCGTCGCGCGCCGCGAGGCGGACCGCGAGGACGCCGAGCCCGCTGCCGATCGCGATCAGCGGCGCCTCCGGGCCGAGCACCGCGCCGAACGACAGCGTGGCGAGCGCGGCGAGGAAGACCCCCGGCAGCTCGATCGGGGGCAGCGGGCCGCCGGTCTTGAACCCGTCGGCCGGCGAGTGGCCGGCCGTGCCGGGCAGATGGCGGATCGCCAGCGCCGTGAGCAGCCCGGAGAGCGGCGAGCAGCGGCAGCGGCCACCAGACGGGCACGGAATCGAACCCGAGCGCGTCCGGCAGGTCGTCGAACAGCAGTTCCTGCAGCTCGGCGACCAGCTCGAGGAACCCGTACGCGACGGCGGAGACCGGGATGCCGATCAGCGCCGCCAGCACGAGCAGCTTCACATAGGCGCGGGAGCGCAGCAGCGCGAGCGGATCGGGTCCGGGCGCGCTCGTCGGGTCAGGCGGGGGCATCCTTCGGACCCGGGACGATAGGCGACCCTGCGGCGGCGTGCCCCGTGCGCTCCGCCAGCGTCTGGTGGCGGAGGGCGAGGACGCCGCCGGCGATCAGCGCCGCGAGCAGCGCGACGCCCCAGAGCGTCCGGAACGCGTGCGTCGGTCCCCACGCGACGAGCACCAGGAACAGGCCGGCGACCGTCGCCCACGCGATCCCGGGGCGGTCGTTGAGCACCGGCGCGATGCGGTCGCGCAGCCAGCGCGCCCATCGGTGCGGGCCGGCGAGCAGCGCGCCCGCGATCATCGCCGCCCCGTAGACGACCACCGCCCAGCCGATCTGGCCCATGATCTGCGTGCCGATCAGCCACGCGCGCTTTCCGCTCTCTTCGGACGCCGGCTGGGTGAGCGCGTCGATCACGGCGTTGCCCGCGGCGCGCCGCACCACCAGCACGATCAGCCCGATCAGCACCCAGGCGAAGCCGATGTTCCGCAGCGTCTCGCGCCGCTCGCCCTTCGCGAGGAACACCGCGAGCGCGAACATTCCCACCACGAGCACGAGCAGCCAGGCGCTCAGCACGCGGATGCCGCGCACCGCGCTCTGCGCGGCGGAGAGCTGGTCGGACTGCATCACGGTGACCTGCCCCGCGTCGGGCGGGAGCTGCTCGATCCGCGTCCCCGGCAGCCCGAGCGTGGTCGCGAGCGACAGCAGCAGCTCGCGGAGGTCGAGCGTGACCGTCCCGTCCCCCGTCGAGATCCCGGCCCCGGTCTTGTCCTCGAGCACGTTGACGAGCTTCTCCTGCGCGAGCGAGCTCGCGTTGATGAACAGCTGCTGGATCCGCGGGGCCTCGAGCAGCCGGTCGACGGCGTCCGTCGCGGGCTGGCGCAGCGCGCCGGCGATCGGCGCCGCGGCGGGCTTGAGGTTCGCCGGCAGCCGCTCGGCCAGCGCGGCGCCGACGTCCACGTTCGTGTAGAGCTGATCGACGAGGTAGACGGAGAGGGCATCGCGCACCTCCTGGTCCTCGATCAGGTCGGCGCTCGCCTTGCGCCACGAGTCGGCGTCCAGCGCCTGGCGGTCGACCCACGTGGTGAGGATCGAGACCAGCCCGATCACGGACGCGAGGACGATCAGCCCCCAGACGACCGCGCGGCGGCGGCGGCTCAGCATCGTTGCTCCATCGGCTGCAGCCTGCCGCACGCGGGAGCGCCGGTCGTCATCCCGATCGGACGAAGTGCTCGCCGACCGCCTCGTCCACGGTCTCGTGCACGTCGGCGCGGCGCACGACGTCGAAGACGCCGGCCCGCTCCCACAGCGCGAGCACCGGCGGATGCACCGCCACGAAGGCCAGCGTCACGTCCTGCGCGGCCAGCGCCTCGGCGACCTCGGCGATGATGTCGGCGCCGTCGGTGTCGGTGAGGTGGATCGCGTCGGCGTCGATCACGACCCGCCGCGTCCCGGGGTGGGCGCGGGTCAGCTCCCGGATCCGCGTGCGGAAGCGGTCGGCGTCCGCGAAGAACAGCGGCCCGTCGACGCGGACGACGAGGAGCCCCGGGACCTCCGCCAGCTCGCCGTGGCGCGAGGCGACGTGGAACGTGCCCTTCGCCGGGTCGCGGCGCAGCTCCCGGATCGAGGTGCGCGACGAGCGCCAGATCAGCAGCAGCAGCGACAGGACGACGCCGATCAGGATCCCCTGGATGATCCCGAAGAACAGGATCCCCAGGCCCGCCCCCATGAAGAACAGCCAGTCGGGCCGGTTGACGGTGTAGTAGCGGCGCCACTCGGAGAACGTGATCAGGCCGAGCATCGCGTCGACCACGACCGCCGCGAGCGTCGCGCCGGGCAGCTGCTCGAACAGCCCGGCGAGGACGAGCATGGTGAGCAGGATCAGCACCGCGTTGATCAGCGACGCGACCTGGGTCCGCTGCCCGGCGGCGTCGGCGACCGAGGTCTTGGAGAGGCTGCCGTCGGTCGCGAACCCGCCGACGAACCCGGCCGCCCCGCAGGCGAAGCCCTGGGCGATCAGCTCCTGGTCGACGTCGATCTCGTAGCGGTGCTTGCGGGCCATCGAGCGCGCCGCGGCCAGCGACTCCGAGTAGCCGACGAACACGATCGAGAGCGCGCCCGCGAGCAGCGCCCCCGCGTCGCCGCCGTCGATGTCCGGGACGGCGAGCGTGAACAGGCCGGTCGGGACGTCGCCCGTGACCGCGACGCCGTGCGCGGCGAGATCGAGCGCGCTCGACACGGCGATCGCCAGCGCGACGACGAGCAGCATCCGCGGCCAGCGCGGGAGGAACCGCCGCATGACGAGCAGCAGGCCGAGCGATCCGGCCCCGACGGCGAGCGTGGCGAGGCTCGTGTCCGGGACCGCCTCGATCGTGTTCCACAGCTCCTGCGCGTACGAGCCGCCGCCCGCCGCGACGCCGAGCAGGGCGTGCAGCTGGTCGATCACGATCCCGATCGCGAACCCCAGCACGAAGCCGGCCAGGACCGCCTTGGAGAGGAACGTCGACACCCAGCCCATTCGCAACAGGCCGAGGAGCAGGTAGACGACGCCCGTGGTGAGCGCGAGCGCCGCCGTGTAGCCGACGGCCGACGCGGTGCCGAGCGCCGACGCGCCGACGAGCGGCGTGATCGCCGCCGCGCTGACCGCGCAGACGGCGGCGCTCGGCCCCTGGATCAGCTGCCGCGAGGTGCCGAACAGCGGGTAGGCGATCAGCGCCGCGAACGCGGTGTAGAGCCCGTACTGGACGGGCACGCCCGCGAGCGTCGCGTAGGCGAGGCACTGCGGGACGAGCAGCGCCCAGACCGAGAGGCCGGCGACGGCGTCGCCGACGAGCGCCCGCCGGTCGTAGCCCGGCAGCCATCCGACGACCGGGAGGTAGCGGCGCAGCAGCTCCACGCGGGGCTCAGGCGGGCGGCTCGGCGGTCAGCCTGCCGGAGGCCACGGCGGCCTGGACCGCGGCGTAGTCGCGCTCGTTCTGGTCGGCGTAGCGCTCCGCGAAGTCGGCGATCGAGCGGTCGAACGTGTCGGACCGGCCGAGGTACGCGCCGAGCGCGATCGGGTCGCCGGAGCGCGCGTGGGCGCGCGCCAGCGTCCAGCCGCAGACGCCGGCGTAGCGCTCCATCGTCGCCGGCTTCATCGCGTCGACCAGCGCCGATCCCTTGGCGTCCCAGAGCTGGCGCACGTAGAAGTCGCGCTGCCGCGCCGTCCAGGCCCGGTCGTGCGGATCCAGCCGAGCATGATGTCGCTCGCCGACTGCGTGAGCCGCTGGCCCTCGACGACGCGCCGCCCGTGGTTGCCGAACCGGCTCGCGCCGAGGAACGGCTCGAGCACGGAGGCCTGCGCCTCCTTGAACTGGAGGAACAGCGGGTCGTCCCCGTCGCGGCCGGTGAGCAGCATGATCCAGGCGCGCGTGCCGACGCTGCCGACGCCGACGACCTTGCGCGCGGCGTGGACGTAGCGGAAGCGCTCGATCAGCCGCCGGTGGTCCGCGCTGAGCGTGCTGCGGTAGTCGCGCACGATCTGCGCGCGCGAGGTTGCTGACGTCGCCGCCGGCCAGGTCCTCGATCGGCGTGATCAACGGCGTGATCGCCGACGATCCGCAGGCCGTCCGCGGTCATCGCGGTGAGCTTGGCCATCGCCTTGGTGCTGTCCTTGCTGCGCGTCTTGGCGAGGTTGCCCTCGAAGCGCGCGAGCTCCTTGCGGCTCGCGTCCTCGCGGAAGCGGTCGTAGATCTCGTCGACGTCGAGCCGCGCGTACCAGATGTCGAGCGTGCGCATGCCGGCGAACCCGTGCATCGCCTCGCGGTACGCCCGCCCCACCTCGCGATTGATCGCGGCCCGCTGCTTGTCGTCGAAGCCGCGGTCCCGGCCGGCGACGGCGAAGCTCGCGGCGAGCCGCTTCACGTCCCAGTCGAACGGGCCGGGATGCGTCTCGTCGAAGTCGTTGATGCTGAACACGAGCCGCCGGTCGGGCGCGGCGAAGGCGCCGAAGTTGGAGAGGTGCGCGTCGCCGCAGAGCTGGACCTCGAGCCCGGTGCGCGCGGTCGGATCGAGGTCGGCGGCCATCAGGTACGCGGCGCCGCGGTAGAAGGTGAACGGCGAGACGAGCATCCGGCCGTAGCGGACCGGCACCAGCTCGGGGACGCGCGTCGCGGCCTGCTCCTCGAGCATCTCGACCGGGTCGCGGCGGTCCGCCGCGGGCGCCCACTCGCGGTGCGTGCTGCGCGGGACGGCCTTGCGCGCCGCACGGCCGGCGGCGGTGCGCTCGTCGACGGTCGGGTGCGGCGCGACGCGGCGCCGCGCTCTCGGTGGACTGCTGGGTGGTGGCCATCCGGGATCTCCTCTCAGCGTTGGCGCCAGCCTCGCGCACCGCCGCGCGCCCGGCATCATCCGATCGGCATGAGGACGCGCGCGCGGCGCGGGCGTAGGGTGCGATCGTCATGACCCTCGACGGGCCGCTCTCGATCGCGGGCGCCGCGACGCAGGCGCCGCACCCGGTCGCCTCCGTGATCGCGGTCCTGGCGGCGATGGCGGCGATCCAGCTCGCGATCATGGTGCTCGTCTGGTTCGCGTTCCGGCGCGGGTCCGGCGGCGACGACCCCGGCGGCGGCAGCGGCGGCTCCGACGGCGGCTCGCGGCGCCGGCCGCCGAAGCCCCCGCCGGAGGGCCCGGTCTGCTGGGAGGCCTTCGAACGGCAGTTCGCGGACTACGTGCGGGCCTGTGGGGCGGACGGCGGGGACGGCCGGACCCGCGTGCGGAACACGTGGTAGGTCCAGCCCTGGTACAGCAGCATCACCGGCAGCAGCACGGCCGCGACGACCGTGATCACGCTGAGCGCGTAGTGCGCCGTCGCCGCCCCGCTGACCGTGAGGCTGTTGCCCACGTCGGGGTCCGAGACGATCACGTACGGATAGAGCGCCGAGAACAGCGTCCCCACGAGCGCGAGCGCGGCCAGTGTCGACGCGCTGAACGCCCAGCCGCTGCGGCCGCGCAGCGCGGCGACGAGCGCGAGCGCGAGCGCCGCCGCGCCGATCAGGGCCGGGATCAGCACCGGCGCGAGCTCGCGGTCGTTGCGGTCGACGGCCACCTGGACGGTCCAGGCGAGGAACGCGGCGACGATCAGCGCGGCCGGCGCCGCCAGGCGGCGCGCCGCCGCGCGTGACCGCTCGCGCACCGCGCCCTCCGTCCGCAGCCCCAGGAACGCCGCGCCGTGCAGCGCGAACAGCAGCGTCACGGCGACGCCCGCCGCGACCGTGTAGCCGTTGAAGAGGTCCAGCACGGTCCCGCTGAAGTGGCCGTCGCCGTCGAGCGGGATGCCGTGGAGCAGGTTGGCGAGCGCCACCCCCCACAGGAACGGCGCCCCGAAGCTCGCGATCGTGTTCGCCCAGCGCCAGCCGCCGAGCCAGCGCCGGTCGTCCGCGCGCTCGCGCCACTCGAACGACAGCACGCGCACGATCAGCAGCACCAGGATCAGCACGAGCACGAGGTAGAAGCCGGAGAACATCGTCGCGTACCACGCCGGGAAGGCGGCGAACGTCGCGCCGGCGGCGATCACGAGCCAGACCTCGTTGCCGTCCCAGTGCGGGCCGATCGTCGCCAGCATCCCGCGCCGGTCGCGCTCGTCGCGCGCCAGGAACGGCAGCAGCATCCCGACGCCGAAGTCGAACCCCTCGAGCGCGAAGTAGCCGCCCCAGAGGACCCCGATCACGCAGAACCAGAGGATCTCGAGTGTCATCTCAGACCGCCAGCGCGGGTGCCTGCGCCTCGGGCGGGGGTGCGGCGTCGGGCGGGTCGACGCGCGCGTAGCGCCGCATCAGGACGACGTCGGCGACGCCGAGCACCGCGTAGAGCAGCGCGAACACGCCGATGCTCGTCGCGATCGTCGCCGCGCTGACGCTCGGCGAGTGCGCGTCCGAGGTCCGGAGCAGCCCCTGGACGATCCACGGCTGGCGGCCCATCTCGGTCAGGATCCAGCCGGCGGTGGCGGCGACGAACGGGAACGCGATCGCGACCGTCGCGCTGCGGGTGTACCAGCGCGCGGACTCCAGTCGCCGCTTCCGGTAGAGCCAGGCGCCGACCGCCGCGACGAGGAACATCAGCGTCCCCACGTAGGCCATGACGCGCATCCCCCAGTACGCCGCCTCGACCGGCGGGATGTAGTTCCCGGCGCCGTACTGCTGCTCGTACTGCGCCTGGACCTGGTTCATCCCGTCGACCTTGCCGTCCAGCGTGCCGGTGGCCAGGACCGACAGGAGCCGCGGGACCTGGATCACGAAGCTCGGATCCTGGTCGCTCTGCGAGAACCCGCCGATCTGGAAGAGCGAGAAGCCCGCCGGCTGCTCGGTGTTCCAGAGCGCCTCGGCGGCCGCGATCTTCATCGGCTGGTAGTCGGTCGTGGCCAGGCCGAAGCGGCTGCCCACCACGAGGTTCAGGGCCGTCACGGGCACCGCCACGATCAGCGCGAGCGCCGCCGCGCGCCGGAACAGCGCCACGTTGCGCCCGCGCGCGAGGTGCCAGCACGCGATCCCCAGCACGACCAGCGAGCCCGTCGTGAGCGCGACGAGCATCGTGTGCGTGAACGCGTAGAGCGCGAAGCGGTTCGTGATCAGCGCCCAGACGTCGGTCAGCGTCGCCTCGCCGCCGGTCACCGTCGAGCCGACGGGGCGCTGCATCCACGAGTTGGCGACGAGGATGAAGTACGCCGAGAGCCAGGTCCCGAGCGCGACGAGCCAGATCGTCGCGAGGTGGACGCGCGGCGAGAGGCGGTCCCAGCCGAACACCCAGAGCCCGAGGAACGTCGCCTCGAGCGCGAACGCGGCCAGCCCCTCGATCGCCAGCGGCGCGCCGAAGACGCCGCCGACGAACTCCGAGTAGACGGACCAGTTCATCCCGAACTGGAACTCCTGCACCAGGCCGGTGGCGACGCCGATCGCGAAGTTGATCAGCAGCAGCGTCCCGAAGAAGCGGGTCAGCCGCAGCCACGCCTCGTCGCCGGTCCGGTGCCAGCACGTCTGCATCACCGCGATCAGCGGCGCCAGCCCGAGCGTCAGCGGGACGAAGAGGAAGTGGTAGATCGACGTCATCCCGAACTGCAGCCGCGCGAGGTCGACGTCGGTGACCGCGAGCAGCGTCACGGCGTCACGGCGTCCCGGCGGGCTCGGTCTCCGGGACGGTGTCCTCCCCCCAGTCGATCCGCACGTCCTCGGCGCGGTCGAGCACCTGCGGCCCCCTGGACTTCGTGAAGTAGTCCCAGCCCCACGCGATGAACGCGTCGACGCGGTTGCGCACGCCGGTCATCAGCGTCGCGTGGACCCCGAGCCACGCGGAGAAGGCGATCGCACCGTGCAGCTCGTGGCGATGGGGGCCGACCTCGGCGATCGCCGCGCCGCGCCCGATCATCGCCATGATCCCCTTGTCGTGGTAGTGGAAGGCGGTCGCGGGCTCGCCCGCCGCGTCCGCGAGGACGTTCTGCGCCGCCCAGCTCCCGCTCTGCAGCGCGACCGAGCCGAGCTGCGGCTGCACGTGCGCCGTCGGGCGTGGGGATGTTCGCCACGTCGCCGGCGACGTAGACGCCGGGGAACCCGGCCACGGACAGGTCGGGCCGGACGTCGAGGCGGCCGCCGCGGCCCTGCGGCAGCCCGGCCGCCGCCGCCACCGGCGCCGCCTTCAGCCCGCCGCCCCAGACGACGCAGCGGGTCGGGAGCACCGTGCCGTCGCCCAGCGTGGCGTGGCCGGGCCCGATCTCGGTCACGGCGACGCCCATGTGCAGCCGGACCCCCTTGCGCCCGAGCACCTTGGCGGCGTAGTCGTGCGCGCTGTCCGAGAACCCCCCCAGCAGCGCGTGGCCGTGGTCGACGAGATGGATCTGCGCCGCGCTGACCGCGAGGTCGTGGTACTCGACCGTCATCGTCTCGGCGATCAGGTCGGCGAGCGCGCCGGCCAGCTCGACGCCCGTCGGGCCGCCGCCGACGACGACGAAGTTCAGCGCGCCCTGGCCGACCAGCGACGGGTCGCGGTCCGCGGCCTCGAACACCTCGAGGACGCGCGAGCGCAGGCGCGTGGCGTCGTCGAGCGCGTAGAGCGGGAACGCGTGCTCCTCGGCGCCGGGCGTGTGGAAGAAGTTCGGCTGCGACCCGACCGCCAGCACGAGCGCGTCGCCGGCGAACCGCTCGCCGCCCGCCAGCTCGACGCTGTGGGTCGCCGGGTCGACGGCGGTCACCTCGCCGAGCTTGACCTCGACGCCCGCGTCGTCGCGGAACAGCTTGCGCAGCGAGAACGCGATGTCGACCGAGGCCAGCTGCGACGTCGCCACCTGGTAGAGCAGCGGCTGGAACTGGTGGTAGTTGTGGCGGTCGACGAGCGTCACGCGGACGCCGTCCTCGCGCGCCAGCCGCTTGACGCAGCCGACGCCGGCGAAGCCCGCCGCCGACCACCACGACGTGCAAGGGGTCAGGCGACATGCTCGGCCTCCGGAGCCGCGTGCGCGACGCCCATGCGGTCGAGCAGGTGGTCGCCGACGCGGAGGGCGTTGGCCATCGCGGTGAGCGCGGGGTTCACCGCCCCGATGCTCGGGAAGCAGCTCGTGTCGACGACGTAGAGGTTGTCGACCTCGTGCGCGCGGCAGTCCGTGTCGAGCACGGACTCCGCCGGGTCGGTGCCGAAGCGGCAGGTCCCGGCCTGGTGCGCGCAGCCCGCGACCGGGATCTCGTTCTTGAGGTAGGCGTGGCGCGGGAGCAGGTGGTCGTTGTGCATCCCGAGCCGGCCGAGGAGCGACTTGAGCTCGTGCAGCAGGCGCTTGGCGGGCACGTCGTTGCTCGGCGTGTAGCTCAGGCCGACCGAGCCGTCCGGGCGCAGCGTGACGCGGTTCTCGGCCCGCGGCAGGTCCTCGGTCGAGAGCCAGAAGTCGACGGCGTGGCGGGCGACCTCCTCGAGCGTGCGCTCCGGCGCGAGCTTCGTCTGCAGCGGCTTCTCGCCGCGGTACATCTGCGCCGAGGACTTCCCGACCATCTGGATGTTGCCCAGCGGGTAGTCGGTGTCGGGCGACCCGAGGTAGAAGTCGTTGAGCCCGAGCGTCTTCTGGAAGACCGTCGGGTTCGGCTCCTTCGACAGCGCGAGCACCGCCTGGCTGTTGTGGAACATGTAGTTGCGCCCGACCTGGCCGGAGCCGTTGGCGAGCCCGTCCGGGTGGGCCTCGCGACGCGGACGCGAGCAGCAGCCGGGCGCTGTTCGCCGCGCCGCAGGAGACGACGACGAGATCGGCGCTGTGGGTCTCGCGCTCTCCCCGCGTGGTCGACGACCACGCCGGTGACGCTGACGTCCCGCCCGCGTTCGTCTCCAGCCGGACGGCCTCGGCGTCGGTGAGCAGCGTCACGTTGGCGTGCGCGAGCGCGGGCCGCACGCCGAGCACCTCGGCGTCGGACTTCGCGTGGACGAGGCACGGGAAGCCGTCGCACGTCGCGCAGCGCACGCAGTGGCTGTCGGGCGGGTCCGCCTCGAGCAGGCGGACGCCGCAGGGGGCGTGGAACGGCTGCAGCCCCGCGGCCGCGAGGTCGTCGGCGAGCTGCTGGATCCGCGGCTCGTGGCTGACCGCCGGGAACGGGTACGGCGCCGACGCGGGCGGCTCGGTCGGGTCCTCCCCGCGCGCGCCGTGGACCTCGTAGCGCTGCTCGGCGAGCGTGTAGTACGGCTCGAGCTCGTCGTAGGCGATCGGCCAGGCCGGCGAGATCCCGTCGTGGTGGGCCAGCTCGCCGAAGTCCTCCTCGCGCAGCCGGTACAGCGCGGCGCCGTAGAGCTTCGTCGCACCGCCGACGTAGTAGTGGACCTGCGGCTGGAACGGCGTTGTCGTGCTCGTCGTACCAGGTGTCGGGCGAGACGTAGCGGTTCTCGACGAAGACGTCGTGCGCCGCCCAGTTCGCCGGCTCCCGGGGGAGCCAGCCGCCCCGCTCGAGCAGCAGGATCCGCTTGCCGGACGGGGCGAGGTGGCGCGCCAGCGTCCCGCCGCCGGCGCCGCTGCCGATCACGATGACGTCGAAGTGGCTCATCGTCCCACCCACGGCGAGCGCCAGTTGCCGTGGCCCGCGAGCAGTTGGTCGGCCTCGGCCGGCCCCCACGAGCCCTTGGCGTAGGGATGGACCGGCGGCGGCGCGGCCACGAGCGGGCCCATCACCCGCCACGCCTCCTCGACCGAGTCCTGGCGCTTGAAGCGGGTGCTGTCCCCGCGCATGGCGGCGAGCAGCAGCACCTCGTAGGGCGCCGGTCCCTCCCCGCCCTGATCGCTGAACTCCATGTCGAGGTTGATCTGCTCCGGGACGACGTCCTCCCCGCGCTGCGCCTCGAGCTGCATCCGCACGCCGGTCGTCGGGTCGAGCCGGATCACGAGCTCGTCCGGCTGCGGCCGGCGCGAGCGCGGCGTGCCGAAGCCGAGCCGCGGCGGCCGGCGGAACACCAGCCGCAGCTCGGTCTGCGTCACCGGTAGGCACTTGCCGGTGCGGATGAAGAACGGGACCCCGGACCAGCGCCAGTTGTCGATCTCGAGCCGCAGCGCCGCGTACGTCTCGGTGGTCGAGCCGGCCGCGACGCCGTCGATGTCGCGGTAGCCGTCGTACTGGCCGCGGACGTAGTGCGCCGGGTCGGCGGGCGGCATCGCGTGGAAGGCGGCGAACAGCGCGTTCTTCAGCGTGTCCGGATCGCGCGCCGCCGGCGGCTCCATCGCCGCCGCGGCGACCACCTGCATCAGGTGGTTGACGACCACGTCGCGCAGCGCGCCCACCGGGTCGTAGAAGTGCCCGCGGTCCTCGACGCCGAAGTCCTCGGCCATCGTGATCTGCACGCTCTCGACCGAGTTGCGGTGCCAGACCGGCTCGAGCATCGCGTTCGCGAAGCGCAGGTAGAGGATCTCGTTGAGGCCCATCTTCCCGAGGAAGTGGTCGATCCGGTACAGCTGGCGCTCGTCGAGGTGCTGGTGCAGCTCGTCGGCGAGCGCGCGGGCGGACTCGAGGTCGTGGCCGAACGGCTTCTCGACGACGACGCGAGCGCCCTCGGTCAGGCCCGCGCCGGCCAGGCCGGCGACGACCGTGCCGAACAGGAACGGCGGGATCTCGAGGTAGAAGACCGGGCTCTTCGCCCCGTCGAGCACGCCGGCGAGCCGCGTGAACGTGTCCGGGTCGCCGAAGTCGCCCGCCATGTACGACAGGCGCGCCGCGAAGCGGTCGAAGACCTCCGGGTCGAGCGACTCGCCGCCGTCGACGATCGCCTCGCGCGCCCGCTCGCGCAGGTCGTCCGCCGTCCAGTCGTCGACCGCGACGCCGACGATCGGGCAGGTGAGCAGCCCGCGCGCCTCGAGCCGGTAGAGCGACCGCAGCGTCATCACCTTGGCCAGGTCGCCCGTGATGCCGAAGACGACGAGGACGTCCGCCACCCGCGAGGTGGAGGCGCCGGCGCCGGTCGGTGAGTTCGCGGTGATCGTCATGGGCCCATGCTCCGGCCGCGCCCGGCCGCGGTCATCACCTGAAGTGGATGAATCTCGCGTTCACGCGCGGGTGTACGGTCCGCGCATGACCTCCGCAGTGGAAGCGGGCGATCAGCCCCAGAGCGCAGCCGCCCCGTCGCCGTTCCCCGCGATCGCGGAGTTCGCCTTCCTCTCGAACTGCCACACCGGCGCGCTCGTCGCGCCGGACGGCGGGCTCGGCTGGCTGTGCGTCCCGCGCTTCGACTCGCCGAGCATCTTCGGCACGATCCTCGACCGGCAGGCCGGCTACTTCCGCTTCGGCCCGTTCGACGCCTACGCGCCGGCGTCGCGCCGGTACGAGTCCGGGACCAACGTGCTGGTCACCACCTGGCAGGTCCCGGGCGGCTGGATGGTCGTGCGCGACGCGCTCACGCTCGGGCCGCGGCGGACGGAGGACACCATCACGCCGCACACGCGGCCGCCGTTCGACGACGACGCGGACCACCTGCTCGTCCGCACCGTCGAGTGCATCGAGGGCACCGTCGACGTGGACCTCGTCTGCGAGCCGGTGTTCGACTACGGACGCGTCCCCGCCGACTGGAGCATGGCCGGCGACGACCGCCACGCCGCGGACGCGACCGGCGCCGGCGTGACGGTGCGGCTCACCACCGACCTGCTGCTCGGCATCGAGGGCGACCGCGTGCGCGCCCGCCGCCGGCTCGAGCGGGGCGAGCGCGCGTTCTGCACGCTCTCGTGGGCGGAGGGGCTCGCCTCGCCCGCCGACGTCGACGAGGCGACCGAGCGGCTCGACCTGACGACGCGGTTCTGGCGCTCATGGGTCAGCCGCGCGCGGATCCCGGACCACCGCTGGCGCGAGCCGATCCAGCGCTCCGCGCTCGCGATCAAGGGCCTGACCTACATGCCGACGGGCGCCACGGTCGCGGCGCTCACCACCTCGCTGCCGGAGACGCCGGGCGGCGAGCGCAACTGGGACTACCGCTACACGTGGATCCGCGACGCGACCTTCACGCTCCAGGCGCTGCACTGGCTCAACCTGGACTGGGAGGCCGACGAGTTCATGCAGTTCATCTGCGACCTCGAGCCGGACGCCGACGGGTCGCTGCAGATCATGTACGGGATCGACGGGCGGCGCGACCTGACCGAGTCGACGGTCGACGAGCTCTCCGGCTACGCGGGCGCGCGGCCGGTGCGGGTCGGCAACGGCGCGTTCGACCAGCGCCAGAACGACGTCTACGGCGCGGCGCTGGACTCGATCCTGCTCCACTCGCGGCGCAGCGACCGGCTGCCGCGGCGGCTGTGGCCGATCGTCCAGGCGCAGGCGGCGGGCGCGATCGCGGTCTGGCGCGAGCCCGACCAGGGGATCTGGGAGGCGCGCGGCGAGCCGCAGCACTACGTCTCCTCCAAGTTGATGTGCTGGGTCGCGCTCGACCGGGCCGCGAAGCTCGCGGAGCTCCGCGGCGACGACGCGCGCCGCAAGGAGTGGGCGGCGACCGCCGAGGAGATCAAGGCCGACATCCTCGAGCACGGCGTCGACGCGCGCGGGGTGCTGCGCCAGCACTACGACACGGACGCGCTCGACGCCTCGACGCTGCTCGCGGCGATCTTCGGGTTCCTCCCCGGCGACGACCCGCGGATGCGGGCGAGCGTGCTGGCGATCGAGGAGGAGCTCACCGAGCACGGGTTCGTCCTGCGCTACAAGACCGGCGAGACCGACGACGGCCTCTCGGGCAAGGAGGGCACGTTCCTGATCTGCTCGTTCTGGCTCGTGTCCGCGCTCGCGGTCATCGGCGAGCGCCAGCGCGCACGCGACCTGATGGAGCGGCTGCTGCGCCAGGCTTCCCCGCTGGGCCTCTACGCCGAGGAGTTCGACGCCGACACGGGCCGCCATCTCGGTAACTTCCCGCAGGCGTTCTCCCATCTGGCCCTGATCGAGGCGGCGGCGCGGATCATCCTCGCCGAGCGGCTCGACGAGTTCACCAACTGACGGAGGGATCCGTATGTCCCCCACAGGCATCCTGGTCGTCGCGAACCGCACCGCGTCGACGCCGCAGCTGCTCGACGAGGTCGGGCGCCGGGCCCGCGACGGCGCGAGCTTCACGCTCCTCATCCCGCCGGAGCACGGCCACGCGGGGGCCGACGACTGGACGTCCGACGCCGCGCTGCAGCTGCTCGGGCGCGCCGCGGGCGAGCCGGTCGCGCACGTCGAGTGCGGCTCGGACGCGCTCGCGACGGTGCACGAGGCGGTCGACGCCGGCCAGTGCGACGAGATCATCCTCTCGATCCCGGAGGCGCACCTGTCGCGCTTCGTCCACCACGACCTGCGGCATCGGCTCGAGCACCTCGGGATGCCCGTCACGGTGATCGCGCCGGAGCCCGACGTGCCGCTGCCCGGCCACGTGCGCGATGCGCTGCCGGACGACTGGTACACGGCGCAGGCGATCCCGGGCGGCGGCGGGGACGGCAACTTCTGACCGCCGCGGCCCCGGTATCCTGAGCTCGATGGCCGCCGCCTCCCGGACCTCGCGCAGCTCCGCCGGATCGTGGTCGTGGGGCGGCGTGGTCGAGCGCCGCGGTCGGCGGGATGACCGAGCTGGCGGCCGGCCTGCGCACGCCGCACGGCGGCGCCGACGAGCTCGCCGAGGCGCGCGAGCTGCTCGCGTACTGGGAGGGCCGGCTCCGCCGGCTCCCGCGCTGGGCGGTCATGCGCCGGCGCGAGGCGCGGGCGATGGCCGCGCGCTGGCGCGACCGGGTCGGCGCGGCCGAGCAGCTGCGCTACGGCCGCGGGCTCGCGGGCGCGGCGTCGCAGTTCGCGATCGAGCGGCGCATGCCGGTGTCGCTGACGCATCGCGGCCGCCGCGCGGCGCGGGTCGCCGTGCTCGGCGCGGTGAGCGTCGCGGTCACGCTGGCGCTGGTGCTCGCGGCGGCCGTCGCGGTCGTCGGCGAGGCCGTGCTCGGCGCGCTCTGACGCGCGCTCGCGACGGCGTCGACCGCTCGCCACGGCGCGCCCGCCCACGGTCGCGCCGTCGGGCGCCGCCGGTCAGCGCGCCGCGTCAGCCGCCGCGCGGCCTCCGGTCAGCGCGCCGCGTACTCGACGCGCGTGAACGGCCAGCGCTCGGCGAGCCAGCGGCGCCACCGCGCTCGGCGAGCTCGGCGTCGAGCTCGGCGACGTCGGCGCGCACCCACGAGCGGACCCGCGCCGCGCTGCCCTGCTCCCCCTCGTGGTCGCCGCCGCGCAGCGGGTAGATGTAGACGCAGCCGATGACCTCGTCCGCCGCGGGCGCGAGGACGGTGTAGGTGAAGCCGGTGCGGTCGGCGAAGTCGCGCGCGTGGCCGGCGAGGTCCTCGCGGTTGCGCTCGAGCGACATGCCGCCCTCCGGCGGCCAGTCGTGGCCCGCGAACCCGGGCGTCGCGGCGATGTGCCCGATGCTCGACGTCCACGCGGCGTGGTCGGAGACGTTGTGCTCCTCGCCCAGCGGGACGAGCCGGAACCGCGGGGTCACGAGCTCAAGCGGCGGCTCGAAGCCGGCGGGCACGAACGGATCGTCGGCCATGCGCGGCGAGGCTAGCGCTCAGAACAGCGACTCCTGGCGCACCTCCTTCGCCGGCGCGGGCGGCGCCGCGCGCGTCCGCTGCCCGGCCGCGGCCGATCCGCGGTGCGGCGCGGGCCGGCTCCGCCCCGGCCGGTGCACCATCCGCAGCCCCGCCGCGCGCTCGATCGCCCGGCGCTCGCGCTGCGGCAGCCGGCCGTGGCGCGCGTAGAGCTGCTCGTAGCGCGGCACGAGATCCGGCCGGTAGGAGCGGAGCCAGTCGAAGTAGATCTCGCGCACCGCGCCGTGGAGGAACAGCGTCTGGCCGCCGATCGACGTCGCGCCCGCCTCGGTCGCGAGCGCGATGATCCGCTCCACCTGCTCGGGCGCGTCGTTGATCCCCGGCAGCAGCGGCGCGATCAGCACGCCGGTCGGGATGCCGGCCGCGTTGAGCTTCGCGACCGCCTCGAGCCGCGCGCGCGGGTGCGGCGTGTGCGGCTCGCTCGCGCGCCAGGGACCCTCGTCGAGCGTCGGCACCGACAGGCACGCGGTGACCTCCGTGCGCTCGGCGATCTCCTTGAGCAGGTCGAGGTCGCGCAGGATCAGCGGCGACTTCGTCAGGACCGAGCACGGGTTCGCGGCGTCGCGCAGCGCCGCCCAGATCCCGCGCATGAGCTTGTAGCGGCCCTCGACCCACTGGTACGGGTCGGTGTTCGTGCCCATCGCGACGTGCGCGCCGGACCACGACGGCCGCGCGAGCTCCCTGCGCAGCACCTCGGGCACGTTGACCTTGACGATGATCTCCTTCTCGAAGTCGCGCCCCGCGTCGAAGTCGAGGTACTCGTGCGTCGGCCGCGCGAAGCAATAAACACAAGCATGGCTACAGCCCCGATACGGGTTGACCGTCCACTCGAACGGCACGTGCGAGGACCGGCGGCACGCGGTTGAGCGCGGTCTTGCTGCGGATCTCGTGGAAGCGGGTGTCGAGCGCCTCCGGCGCGTCGAACCGGCGCACGACCGCGGTGTCGGCCAGGCCGGGGATCCGGCCCTGCTCGTCGGCGGTGACGGTCTGTCCATCCCAGCGCACGAACGTATGTTCGCATACCGGGTGGACGGGGCGGTCAGGGGCTCGGGACGAGCAGGCTGACCTGCTCGCCGAGCAGCGTCTGGCTCGTCGCCTCCGCGATCTCGACGTCGACGTACTCGCCGGGCTGGGCCAGACCGGCGAAGTTGACCACCTTGTTGTGGCGCGTCCGGCCGCGGAGCCGGCTCGGATCGGTGCGCGACGTGCCCTCCACGAGCACCTCGAGCGAGCGGCCGACGAAGCGCTGGGCGCGCTCGCGCGCGCGGCGCTGCACGACCTCCACGAGCCGCTGCATCCGCTCGACCTTCTCCTCGTGCGGGACGGGGTCGTCGAGCCCGGCCGCCTCGGTCCCGCGGCGCGGGGAGAAGATGAACGTGAAGGCCCCGTCGTAGCCGACCTCCTCCGCGACGGCGAGCGTCTCGGCGAAGTCGGCCTCGGTCTCCCCCGGGAAGCCGACGATGATGTCGGTCGTCAGCGCGACGTCGGGCACGTGCTCGCGGATCAGCGCGACGCGGTCGAGGTAGCGCTCGCGGGTGTAGGTGCGGCGCATCGCCTTGAGGATCCGCGACGCGCCGGCCTGGAGCGGCAGGTGGATGTGCTCGCAGACGGCGGGCAGCTCGGCGTGGGCGCGGATGACGTCCTCGCGCATGTCCTTCGGGTGCGGGCTCGTGTAGCGGATCCGGCGCACGCCGTCGATCGCGTCGAGCTCCCCCAGCAGCTGCGCGAACGTCGCGCGCTCCGGGCGCAGGTCGCGGCCGTAGGCGTTGACGTTCTGGCCCAGGAGCGTGAGCTCGGTGACGCCGTCGGCCGCGAGCCGGCGGCCCTCGCCGACGAGCTCGGCGAGCGGGCGCGAGACCTCGCGCCCGCGCGTCGAGGGGACGATGCAGTACGAGCAGTTGCAGTTGCAGCCGACGGAGATCTGCATCCAGGCCTGGACCTCGCGCGCCCGCTTCGGCGGCAGGTGGCCGGTGAAGCCCTCGAACTCGAAGTAGCCCTGGGCGGTGAGCGAGTCCGAGGTCAGGAACTCGGCCAGCTTGTGGACCTGCCCGGGGCCGAACGCCACGTCGACGAACGGGAACTGGCGGAACACCTGCTCCTTGACCGACTGCGCCCAGCACCCGCCGACGCCGATCACGCGGCCGGGATCGCGCCGCTTGAGCACCTTCGCCTCGTGCAGGTGGGCGACGAAGCGGTCGTCGGCCTTCTCGCGGATCGAGCACGTGTTGAACAGGATCAGGTCGGCGTCGGCGCGCTCGGGCACCTCGCGATAGCCGAGCGACTCGAGCATGCCCTTCATCCGCTCGGAGTCGTGCTCGTTCATCTGGCACCCGAAGGTGGTGACGTGGAACGACTTCACGGTCCGATGAGCCTAGCCGCGGGTCAGCGCGCGTAGTCCGTCGCGCGCGACTCGCGGATCACGGTCACCTTGATCTGGCCGGGGTACTCGAGCTCCTGCTCGATCTCGCGGGCGATCTCGTGCGACAGCAGGACCGCGCCGTCGTCGTCGAGCGCGGTCGGCTGGACGATGACCCGGATCTCGCGCCCGGCCTGCATCGCGTAGACCTTGTCGACGCCGTCGTGACGCGTCGCGATGTGCTCGAGGTCGCGCAGCCGCTTGACGTACTGCTCGAGCGACTCGCCGCGGGCGCCCGGGCGGGCGCCGGACAGCGCGTCGGCCGCCTGGACGATGACCGCCTCGACGGTCTGGGGCTCGACCTCGTTGTGGTGGGCCTCCATCGCGTGGGCGACGGCCTCGGACTCGCCGTGGCGGCGGGCGAGCTCGCCGCCGACCAGCGCGTGCGGCCCCTCGACCTCGTGCGAGACGGCCTTCCCGATGTCGTGCAGGAGCGCGGCGCGCCGGGCGGTCTTGGGCGAGGCGCCCAGCTCGTGGGCCATCATCGCCGCCAGGTGGGCGCACTCGACCGAGTGCGCGAGGACGTTCTGGCCGTAGGAGGTGCGGTACTTGAGCCGGCCGAGGACCGCGGTCAGCTCCGGGTCGAGCGCCTGGACCTTGGCGTCGAAGCCGGCCTGCTCGCCGCACTCGGCGATGTGCGCCTCGAGCTCGGACTTGGCCTGGTAGTAGGTCTCCTCGATCCGCGCCGGATGGATGCGGCCGTCCTGGAGGAGCTTCTCGAGCGTCATCCGCGCGATCTCGCGGCGGACGCCGTCGAAGCCGGAGAGGATCACCGCGTTCGGGGTGTCGTCGATGATGAAGTCGACCCCGGTGAGGTGCTCGAGGGCGCGGATGTTGCGGCCCTCGCGGCCGATGATGCGGCCCTTCATGTCGTCGGCGGAGAGCTGGACGACGCTGACGGTCGTCTCCGCCGCGTGGCCGGCGGCGAGCCGCTGCATGACGACGGAGAGGATGTTGCGGACGCGCCGGTCCGCCTCGCGCTTCGTCTCCTCCTCGACGGCGCGGACGACCTTCGCCCGGTCGTGGCGGGTCTGGTCCTCGAGCTCCTTGAGCAGCTGCTGGCGGGCCTGGGGGGCCGACATGCCCGCGACGCGCTCGAGCGCCAGGATCTGCTGCTCGCGCGCGTCCTCGAGCGCGGCCGTCTTCTCCGCCAGGAGGCGCTCGCGGTCGCCGAGCTGCGACAGCCGGCTCTCGACCGCCTCCTCGCGTGCGCGGACGCGCTCCTCCAGGCGGAGCAGGTCCGCCCCCCGCTCGGCGCTCTTGGCGACGTCGGTCGTGGCGGTGACCGGCGCGGCGGCGGCCTCGCGCTTGACGCGCGCGGCCGGCGGTGCGGCCACGGCGCCCGCGGCGAAGCCCGGCGCGCGGCGCGTCAGCAGCGCAGCCGCGGCCACCAGGCCCACGGCCAGCACGATCGCGCCAATCAGGATCTCCATGACGTCTTCTCCCCGACGGCCCGGGAGGATGTGCTTCCCGGCGCCCGCCCTCGTCTATCTCGGTTTCGTGAGCGGCAGGCCGGACCGTGCCCGGGGTACGGCGCGTCAGGTCCAGCATGAAGGCGACGCTCGCGCGCCGCCGCATCAGAGGGCGGCTACGTGCTTGGGGTGCGTCTGACCGGGCGTTGACACCCGGGGGTCGTGGTTGGGATCGCCGTCACGGCTGAGGCTGCTGGTTGTCGCTGAAAATGGCTTGTTTGCTGGAGTTTCAAAGGGCCCGGAGGGGCCGGTCTGTCGCTGGCCGGATCGTAGTACCACGGGGCGTCGGGCGCAATGACACGGGCGCTTCGGTGCGTCAATTGCCGCAACGCGCGGCCGCGGACGCTCCGGCGCGCCGCCGCCGGCGGTCAGTCGAGCGGCTCGTCGACGCCCGCGTAGCGGCGCAGCGCGTCGTAGGCGAGCTCGAGGCCGTAGCCCTTGCGGACGAGCATGCCCGAGCGCGCGGTCGCGCTCGCGCGGCGTGGCCGGCACGGCGGGCACGCGGCGGCGGAGCAGCGCGATCGCCGCCTCGAGCTCGTCCTCGCGGTCCTGCTCGCCGACCGCGGACGCCACCAGGTCCGGGGCGACGCCGAGCTCGCGCAGGCGGCGGGCGATGCGCTCCGCGCCCCACGCGTCGAGCCGGCGGCGGTCGTCGGCGAACCGGTGGGCGAACGCCGCGTCGTCGATGAACCCGCCCTCGAGCAGCTCCCCGACGACGACCTGCGCCTCCTCGGGCGCGACCCGCTTCTCGGCGAGGATCCCGCGCAGCTCGAGCTCGGTCCGCTCGCGCCGGTTCAGCGCGCGCCAGGCGAGCGCCCGCGCGCGCTCGAGCCGCTGCGCCGGATCGCCGCGCTCGCCCGCGGGCTCGTCGCCGCGATGGCGCTCGGCGGCCGGGACGCGCGCCACGGCTACCAGCGGCGGCCGGACCGCGGCGCCGGCACGACCGCGCCCGGCTGCGGCGAGGGTCCGGTGACGGACGGCGCCACGGGCTGCGCCGCGCCCGGCTCCGGTGACGGTCCGGCGGGCGCGGCCGCGGCCGGCTGCGACGCGTGGCTCATGCGACCGCAGCCGCGGCGGTCTCGGCCGCCTCGACGGCCGCGGCGGCCTCGACGGCGCCCTCGTCGCGGTCGATCGGCGTGACCAGGTCCTGGCCGATGCCGAGCGCCGCGTAGATCTTGGCCTCGATCTCCTTCGCGACCTCGACGTGCTCGTCGAGGTAGGCCTTGGCGTTGTTGCGGCCCTGGCCGAGCCGCTCGTCGCCGTAGGAGAAGAACGAGCCCGACTTGGCGACCACGTTGTGCTCGATCGCCAGGTCGAGGATGCAGCCCGAGCTCGAGATGCCCTTGCCGAACTCGATGTCGAACTCCGCCTGGCGGAACGGCGCGGCGACCTTGTTCTTGACGACCTTGACGCGGACGCGGTTGCCGACCGCCTCGGTGCCGTCCTTCAGCGTCTCGATCCGGCGGATGTCGAGCCGCTGCGACGAGTAGAACTTCAGCGCCCGGCCGCCCGGCTGCGTCTCCGGCGACCCGAACATCACGCCGACCTTCTCGCGGATCTGGTTGACGAACAGGCAGAGCGTCTGCGTCCGGTTCAGGTTGCCGGCGAGCTTGCGCATCGCCTGGCTCATCATCCGCGCCTGGACGCCGACGGTCTGGTCGCCCATCTGCCCCTCGAGCTCGGCCCGCGGCGTGAGCGCGGCGACCGAGTCGATCGCCACCACGTCGACCGCGCCGGAGCGGACGAGCATGTCGGCGATCTCGAGGCCCTGCTCGCCGTAGTCGGGCTGCGAGACGAGCAGCTCGTCGATGTTCACGCCCAGGTTCTGGGCGTACAGGGGATCCATCGCGTGCTCCGCGTCGATGAACGCGCACACGCCGCCGAGCTTCTGCGCCTCGGCGATCACGTGGTAGACGAGCGTCGTCTTGCCCGAGGACTCCGGGCCGAAGACCTCGACGATCCGCCCGCGCGGCATGCCGCCGATCCCGAGCGCGAGATCGAGCGAGATCGCGCCGGTGGGGATCGCCTCCACGCGGACCTGGGCGCCCTCGTCGCCCATGCGCATGACCGTGCCCTTGCCGAACTGGCGCTCGATCTGCGTGAGTGCCCCCTGCAGGGCGGTGTCACGGGCCTTGGTGCCCTGGTCGTGGCTCATGTGGGCAATGCTCCCTCTGGCAGCTTCTCGAAGTCGGTCCGGGGATGATGGGGCGGGGATCGGACGGAACAGGAGCCAGCTTGCGGGCGATCGCGTGACGGGACAACACGCGGTCGTGACGAGGGACGCGCGGAGTCGTGCCGACTCTGTGGAGGCGCTTGACCTCGAGCGCGCTCGAGGTTCTACGATCGGACCATGGTCACCGCCGACGCTCTGAGCATCTCCGACGCTGCGCACGCGACCGGCTTGAGCGTCCACACGCTGCGCTACTACGAGCGCGCCGGCCTCATGCTGGACCCGGTGGAGCGCGCCCCGTCCTCGAGCCATCGCCGCTACGGCGAGGACGAGATCCGCTGGGTGACGCTGCTCACGCGGCTGCGCGCGACCGGGATGCCGATCCGGCGGATCCGCGAGTACGCCGAGCTCGTGCGCGCCGGCGACGGCAACGAGGACGAGCGGCTGGCCCTGCTCGAGGCGCACCGCGCCGCGGTGCTCGAGCAGCTCGAGGTCATGCGCGCGAACCTCGACGCGATCGAGTTCAAGATCGAGCGCTACCGCGAGCAGGCCTGCTGACGCGGGGCTGCGCCGCGGTCAGTGCCGCGGCCGCTGACCGCGGGGCCGGCCGCGGTATTGCCGCGGCCAGTCGACCGCGGGGCCGCGCCGCGGCTAGTGCCGCGGCCAGTTCGCGAGCAGGATCCCGATGATCAGCAGGTACGCCGCGATCCCCGCGATCGACCAGATCGGGTAGGCGCTGAACACGGCGATGTGGCCGAGGATCCCGAGCGCCGCGATCGCGATCGCGGTCACGAAGCCGATCCGGCGGCTGAAGAGGATCAGGATCCCGCACAGGCCCTCGATCGTCGCGACGCAGAGCAGCACGATCCCCCACGCCGTCGCGCTGCCGCCCGGGAGGTCGCCGGACTCCAGCCACGACGCGTGCAGCAGCGACGCGATCCCCCACGCGCCGGTCAGGACCGAGGAGAACAGGAACAGCACGGACACGAACAGCACCCAGACCGCGCCCTCGCGCCGGCTGCGGCCGGTGTAGCGGAACTCGGTCGGATCGGGATCCGACGACACGTGGCTCATGCAGCGCAGGCTCCCGCGCCCGCGCGGCGGCCGCATCACCACGATCGGATGAATCAGTCGACGTCGTCCGGCGGCGGCGGGACGTCCTCCGCCCCCCGCGCGCGCCGGTCCAGCATCGCGCCGAGCGCCGCCGTCCCGACGATCACCAGCGACGCGGCGAACAGCCACGACACGACCGCGAACGTGAAGCCGACGAGCCCGTAGCGCTCCGTGTCGTGCGAGATGTACGCCGGCATCGTGATCGTCGAGCCGATGCCGAGCGCGAGCGTCCCGGCGCCCGTCAGCACCGCCGTCGGGACGAGCCGCCGCACGCCGATCCGGCGGCCGAGCAGCAGGTACGGGGTCCAGAGGAAGAACAGCCCGGCGCCCACCATCCCGAGGATCCACTGGACGACCGGGGTGTCCGGGTCGACCCAGCTCGAGCGGGCCTGCGCGAGCGCCGTGATCACGACCACGAAGCCGGCGAGCCAGAGCAGCCGCCGCCCCATCCCCGACGCGAGCGGCGGCAGCCGCCAGCAGTCGAGGTACACGCGCTCCAGCGCGCGCGAGAAGCTGAGCACGGACGAGCAGAGGATCACGAAGCCGAGCAGCCCGATGCTCGCCTCGACCTGCGTCGGCGCCGCGAACAGCAGCCGCGCGGCGTCGGCGCCCGAGCCGGTCAGCCCGAACCGCCGGACGAGCTCGTCGCCGAACGAGCTGCCCGAGACCACCGCCGTCGAGAGGATGCTGATCGGGAGCACCGCGATGAAGAGCTTCGACGCGACCGCGAGCGAGCGGTCGATCACCCGCAGCTCGACCAGCTCGTTCGCGTAGCGGCCGGCGAACGTCGCGTCGAGCCGGCGCCGGGCGTCCTCGACCCGGGAGGCGAGCGCGCGCGGCGTGGCGGAGGGCACCACGCGACCGTAGGACCCCGCGCGCGCGGGCGCATCCCCCGAACAGAGTGATGCGCGCGCCGCGCCGTGCGCCTAGCGTTGCGCGTCATGGAACCCTGGCAGCCCGCGAAGCCGCGCTTCCGCCCGGTCCGCCTGATCCTCGGCTGGATCGTCGCCGCCGCCGCGGTCTGGGTGACCGCGGCGATCCTCCCCGGCTTCGGGCTGGACAGCACCGGCGCCGCCTTCCTCGGCGCCGCGGTGATCGCGGTGATCAACGCGGTGCTGCCGCCGATCCTCGCCGCCCTGCGGCTGCCGTACATGCTGGCGACCGGCTTCCTGCTCGTCCTCGCGGCGAACGCCGCCGCGCTGATGCTCGCGCACGAGCTGCTGCCGGACGACATCCGCGTCGACTCGTGGGGCGACGCGCTGCTGGCCGCGATCCTGATCGCCGCCGTGACGATGGTGCTCGACATCATCCTCGGGACGAACGACGACGACGAGTACTCGATCCGCGTGACGCGCCGGATCGCGCGGCGCGGCGCCACCCCGACCGACGTCCCCGGGATCGTCTACCTCGAGATCGACGGCCTCGCCCTGCCGGTGCTGCGCGACGCGATGCGCGACGGCAGCGCCCCGAACATGGCGCGCTGGATCGCCGAGGACGGCTACCGGCTCGCGGAGTGGGAGACGGACCTGTCGTCGCAGACGGGCGCGAGCCAGGCCGGCATCCTGCTCGGCTCGAACGAGGACATCCCCGCGTTCCGCTGGGTCGAGAAGGAGTCGGGGCGGATCATGACCTGCTCCTCCCCCGCCGACTGCGCCGAGATCGAGCAGCGCCGCGCGACCGGGATCGGGCTGCTGCGCGACGGCGGCGCCAGCCGCGGCAACCTGCTCTCCGGCGAGGCCGGCGAGACGATCCTGACCGTCAGCCGGATGGACGCCGAGAAGCGCGCGAACCCCGGCTACCGCGCCTTCCTCGCCAACGGCTTCAACGTGACGCGCTCGCTCGTGCTGTTCGTGTGGGAGATCGTGCTGGAGCTCAGCGCGAGCACCCGCGCGGCGCGCCGCGACATCCGCCCGCGCGGGCACCGCGGCGGCATCTACCCGCTGATGCGCGCCGCGCTCTGCGTCGTCGTGCGCGACCTGATCGTGTTCGGCGTGCTGACCGACATGATGCGCGGCCGCCCCGCGGTCTACGCGACGTTCTCGAGCTACGACGAGGTCGCGCACCACTCCGGCCTCGAGCGCGCCGACACGATGGAGGCGCTGCGCAAGCTCGACCAGCAGTTCGGCCGGATCGCCCGCGCGCGGCCGTACGCGGCGCGCCCGTACGAGATCGTCGTGCTCTCCGATCACGGGCAGACGCAGGGCGCGACCTTCAAGCAGCGCCACGGCTACGGGCTCGACGAGCTGGTCGAGCGGTCGCTGACCGACGGCACCGTCGCGTCGATCGCCGACGGGGACGAGCAGAGCTCGCGCGTCGGCCAGGCGGTCGGCGAGGCGACCGGCCGCGGCGCGAAGCCCTCCAAGAGCCAGGTCGGCGCACGCCCGGTCGTCGTGCTCGGCTCGGGCAACCTCGGGCTCGTCTACCTGATGGAGCGCCCGCACCGGATGACGCTCGAGGAGATCGAGGAGCGCCACCCGAAGCTGCTCGACGCGCTGCGCTCGCATCCGCACGTCGGCTGGCTGCTGGTGCGCTCGGCCGAGCGCGGCGCGCTGGTGCTCGGCCCGGCCGGCACGCGCAGCCTCGCCACCGGCGAGGTCGAGGGCGAGGATCCGCTGGCCCCGTTCTCCCCCACCGCCGCGCGCCACCTCGCGCGCACCGACGGCTTCGCCCACGTCGCCGACATCATGGTCGGCTCGTTCTACGACCCGTCGCTCGACGAGGGCTGCGCGTTCGAGGAGCTGATCTCCTTCCACGGCGGCCTGGGCGGCCCGCAGACGCGGCCGTTCATCCTGGCGCCGCCGCGGCTCGCGCTGCCCGACGAGCCGATCCTCGGCGCCGCCGCCGTCCACGGCGTGCTGGCGGGCTGGCGGGCCGAGCTCGAGGGTCAGGTCGGGTCGAGCACCCCGAGCGACCGCGCGCAGGTCACGGCCTCCGAGCGCGACGACACGTCGAGCTTGCGGTAGACCGCGTTGGCCTGCGTCTTGACGGTGTTCGCCGAGACGAAGGTCCGCTCCGCGATCTCGCGGAACGAGAGGTGGGTCGGCAGGTAGCGGAGGATCCGCAGCTCGGCGGCCGTCAGCGACGCGGGCGGCGCCGCCGCGTCCGCGGTCGCGCCGGCGAGCTGCGCGCGCGCCCGCTCCTGCCAGTCGGCGAGCACGCCCGCCTCCGGGACCCGGCGCGCGAAGCGGTCGGCGTCGAGCAGGCGCGCGAGCGCGTCCGGCACGTCGCACAGGCGCCACGACGCCCACGCGCAGAGGATCCGCAGCTCGGCGTCGTACCAGGGCGCGAAGTCGACGAGCCGCGCCTGCAGCCGCGTGGCGGCGGCGAGGTCGGCGCGCGCCTCCTCGCCGCGGCCGTCCTGGGCGCGCACCACCGCCGCGGCGGCGAACACGAGCGCGGACGCGGGCGCGTCCTCCAGGTGGTGGCGGTCGATCTGCGCGCGCGCACGGGTGACGAGCTCGCTCGCCTCGGCGCGGTCCTCGCGCTCGACGGCGAGCACGCCGAGCTGCGCGAGGCAGAGCGCGTGCAGCGCCGGCGCCGCGACCGCGGCGCGCCGGGCCCCGGCGGTCAGCGCGGCGGTCGCCGCGTCGCGGTCGCCGAGGAGGTGGTGCGCCGCGCCGGCGACGAACTGGCAGAGCGCGACCGACACGTCGTCGCCGGGGAGCTGCGCCGCCGCCGCGCGCCGCGTCCTCGATCACGCGCGCGAGGCCGTCGTGGCCGAGCGCCGCGGCCAGGGCGGCCAGGCAGCCGAACACCGCGGGCGAGCGCGTCGGCGGGCGCGGCGACCGCCGCGGCGGAGGCCCAGTGCGAGACGAGATCCCCGCGCCCGGCGGCCAGCTGCGCGGTCGCCGCGGCGAGCGCGAGCTCCGGCGTGCGTGGCGATCCGGCGCTCGCTGAACTGCTCGAGCCGCCGCTCGACCGCGGCGGCGTCGCCGTGGGCGACCGCGCTCGCCGCGCTCGCCCAGATCAGGCCCCCGGCCCGGCGGACGTCGTGCGCCGCGAGGGCGTGGCGGACGGCGCCGTCGACGTCCTCCGCGCGCCGGCACCAGTCCGAGGCCCGGCGGTGGAGGCCGTCCGCGCGCCCGGGCTCGACCCGCGCGAGCTCGGCGGCGAGCGTGCCGGCGAGCAGCGGGTGCAGGCGATAGCGCTCGCCGCGGCGGTCGAGCGGCACGAGCAGCACGTTCGCCCGCGCGAGGCGCGCGAGCACCGCGGCGGAGCCGGTCCGCTCCAGCACGGCGTCGCACACGGGGCCCGACAGCGTCTCCAGCACCGACGACCGGCGCAGGAAGACGCGCTCGGCCGGCGTCAGCGCGCTCAGGATCTCGTCGTCGAGATAGTCGGCGAAGTACGGGTCGAGGGCGCTCAGCTGGTCCGGCGCACGGCCGTCGGCCAGCGCGAGCAGCGCGAGCGAGAGCCCCGCCGGCCAGCCCTCGGTCAGGTGCACGAGCGCGTCGAGCTCCTCGGCCGCGAAGCGGCGCTCGCCGAGGCCGAGCACGCCGGCCGTCTCCTCGCGGGTCATCGCGAGCCGGCCGGCCCCGAGCTCGACCAGCCGCTGCTGGGCGCGCAGCCGCGCCAGCGGGAGCGGGGACTCGCCGCGCGTCGCGATCGCGACCACGGCGCAGGCGGGCAGCTCGGCGACCACCCGCCGCAGCGCGAGCCGCGCGGGCGTGGTGCCGAGCGCGTGGGCGTCGTCGAGCACGAGCACGAACGGCTCGTCCTCCGGCAGCCCGCGGCAGCAACGCGGTCAGCCGGTCGGTCGAGCCGGCCCGGGTCGTCGCCGTCGCGGGCGTCGAGGCCGAGCCACGCGAACGGCCGCGGGTCGGCGGCCTCCCACTGGCACAGCACCGTGGTCTTGCCGTAGCCGGCGGGCGCGGAGAGCACCGCGACGCAGCCGGGGCCGGTGGCGGCGAGCGCGGCCGCGAGCCGCGGCCGCGGGACCACGCCGAGCGCGAGCGAGGGCCGCCCGGCCCACGGGTCGGCCGGCGTCGCGACGTCGATGAGCGAGGTGTCGGTCATGTCGAGTGACCACCCTCTCGCGCGCGGGGACACCCGGGCAAGGGCGTGCGCCACCCGATCCGAGGGCGGCTGGCACCCACGCCGTTCATGCGATCGGGGTGATGGCGCCGCTCAGGCCGGGGCGTAGCGTCGCCGCATGGCGCTCAGCCCGGCCGCGCCCGTCGCCCTGGTGGGCGAGGTAGATGAGCGCCGCCTTCACGCGCCGGCTGAAGTCCTCCGCGCTCGTCAGCCCGAGCTTGAGGAAGATCGCGTTGATGTGCTTCTCGACCGCGCGCTTGGTCAGGAACAGCTGCTCGGCGATCGCCTGGTTCGTCTTGCCCTGCGCGATCTCCGAGAGGATCTCGAGCTCGCGCGGGGTCAGCTCGCCGAGCGGCGAGGACGACGCGCGCATGCCGCGCCGCGATCAGCGCGTCGACCACCTTCGAGTCGACCACCGACCCGCCGTCCGCCACCGCCCGCAGCGCGGCGATGAGCTGGGCGCGGTCCGAGAGCCGCTCCTTGAGCAGGTACGCGCGGCCGTCGGACCCGTGCTCGAGCAGCGCGAGCGCGTACTGCGGCGTCGCGTACTGGCTGACCACGACGACGCCGATCGACGGGTGGGTCTCGCGCAGCCGGTTCGCGATCGCGATCCCCTCGTCCTCGCGCGACGGCGGCATCCGGATGTCGGTGAGGACCGCGTCCGGGAGCTCGGTGTCGACCGCCGCGAGCAGCGCGTCGCCGTCCTCGCAGGTCGCGACGAGCTCGAGCTCCGGCGTGTCCCCGAGCAGGTGCGTCAGCGCCTCGCGGACGAGGTACGAGTCGTCGGCGACGACGATCCGCAGCGGTCGTTCCGGCTCGGTCGTCAACGCGGTCCCGGCTCGTCCATGCGCGCATCGTCGCAAACGCCGCGACGGCAGTCGCCGCCCGCCGCTCGCGGCCGGCTCCCCCATGCGGTAGAAGTGGCGTCATGGGACTGACCGACGAGGCCGCACACGCGGCGGGCGTGGTCGTCCGCGAGGCCCTGCGGCCCGCCCGCGCGGCCGAGCGGCGGGTCCGGGCGACGGGCGAGGAGCTCGCGCTCGGCGCGCTCGACGCCGTCCTCGCGCTCGTCGCTGACGGCCGGCGCCGTGGACCGGATCGTCCGCAGCCCGCTGATCGAGCGCGCGGTCAGCGGCCTGATGCAGGGCCCGCTGGTCGACGCGATCGCCGCGGCGCTGATCCGCGACGCCGTGCTCGAGCGGCTGTCGACCGAGATCGTGCGCGCGGGCGTCCCGCAGCGCGTCGCCGAGGGCCTCGTGGCCGAGGGCGTGGTCGAGCGGTCGGTCGGCCGCCTGCTGTCCGGCCCCGAGCTCGAGACGGTGGTCGACGCGCGCGCTCGAGGACCCGGGCGTCGAGCGGCTGATCGTCAGGACGCTCGACAGCGAGCGGGCCGAGGTGCTGGTCGGCGTCGTGGCCGACAGCCCGGGCATGGAGCGGATGGTCGGGCGCGTGCTCGACAGCCGGCTGCTCGACACCGGCATGGCCCGGCTGCTGGCGAGCGAGGAGCTGTGGGAGATGGTCGACGAGATCGCCCAGAGCCCGGCGGTGAGCGACGCGATCGCCCACCAGAGCATGAGCTTCGCCGACGAGATGGCGGGCGAGGTCCGGACGCGCACGCGCCGGATCGACGACCGGCTCGCGCGCGCGGCGCGCAAGGCCTTCGGCCGGCGCGCCGAACCCGGCCCCGACGTCCCCGGTGGCGCCTCCCCTGCCTGACGCCGTGCACGTCGCCCCGCCCGTCGCGCCGCCCCGCTACACCGGGCTCGTGACGCGGGCGATCGCGCTCGCGATCGACGCCGCGCTGATCAACCTGGTCGCGGCGTCGTCGGCGTCGTCGATCGCGCTGTGCCTCTCGGTCCTGCCCGTCGGGCAGGCGACACCGAGAAGCGTCGTCGCGGCGATCTCCGGCGTCGTCTACCTGATCTGGTGGGGCGCGTACTTCGTCTCGTTCTGGAGCACGACCGGGCAGACGCCGGGCGCGCACGTCATGCGCTTCCGGGTCCACGACGCCGGCGTCCGGCCGGATCCCGGGCCTGCGCCGGTCGCTCGTGCGGCTCGTCGGGCCTGGTGCTCGCGGCGATCCCGCTCTGCGCGGGCTTCATGCCGGTCCTGTTCGACGCCAAGCGCCGCGGCCTGCAGGACTTCCTCGCGCACACGGTCGTGACCGACACCGACGCCGAGGTCGCGCGCGTCGCCCGCCCGCGGCGCCGCGCGCGCGGCCTGATCACCCGTTCCGGGGGATGCGCGGCCGGGCGCCGTGCGCCTACGGTCGCGACGGTGATCGGCCACGCCCTGCTGCGCGCCTCGGGACCTGCCGCCCTCGCCGGCTGGGACCGTCCGATCGCGGCGGGCTTCGCCGTCGGCTCGGCCTGCTTCTTCATCGGCCCGTTCCCCGGCGTCGTCCAGCTCGTCGGGGTCGGCGCCGACGCCGTGATCTTCTTCGTCGGCTCGCTCTTCTTCACGTTCGCGGCCGGCCTCGAGCTGCGCCAGGCGACGCTGCGCCGCGGCGTGCGCTGGGGCGCGGACGCCTCGTGGTGGAGCGCGGCGATCCAGTTCGCGGGGACGCTGCTCTTCAACGTCGACACCTACGACGCCATGCAGGCCGGCCTGGACAGCACCCAGGAGGACCGGCTCGTGTGGACGCCCGACCTCGTCGGCTCCGTCTGCTTCCTCGTCTCCGGCCTGCTCGCCTACGCCGTCGTGCGCGGGCGCGGCCACGACCGCGAGTGGCGGATGGCGGCGATCAACCTGCTCGGCTGCGTGCTGTTCATGGTCTCCGCGATCGCCTCCTACATCGTGCCGGCGAGCGGGTCGATCCTCGACCTCGCCGCCGCCAACTGGGGCACCGGGCTCGGCGCCGCGTGCTTCTTCGCCGGGGCGATCCTGCTCTGGCCCCGATCCGACCCTGCCCGTCCCGAGGAGGTCCGTCCATGACCCTGCACGACGCCCACCAGGCCCGCCTGGCCGCCGAGCTCGACCAGCTCGGCGAGCAGTACGGCAACCGCTTCCTGCGCGAGCCGGCGCCGGACGACGCGCTCCCGCAGCACGGCATGCGCTCCGTCGACGCGATGCGCATGATCGGCGAGGAGCTCGCGCTCGACGGCCTCCCGATGCGCAACCTGGCCACCTTCGTGACCACCTGGATGGAGCCCGAGGCGCGCCAGATCATCGCCGCGAACCTGCACCGGAACTTCATCGACCACGCCGAGTATCCGCAGACGGCGGAGATCGAGCAGCGCTGCATCCGGATGCTCGCGGACCTGTTCCACGCGCCCGGCGAGACGACCGGCGCCCGCACGCAGGGCTCGTCCGAGGCGATCATGCTCGGCGCGCTGGCCCTGAAGTGGCAGTGGCGCAAGCGGCGCGAGGCCGAGGGCAAGCCGACCGACAAGCCGAACCTGGTCTTCGGCGGCGACGTGCACGTCGTGTGGGAGAAGTTCTGCCGCTACTTCGACGTCGAGCCGCGGATCATCCCGCTGCAGGACGGCAAGTACGTGATCGGGCCCGACGACGTCGAGCCGCACGTCGACGAGCACACGATCGGCGTCGCGGCCGTCGTCGGCACGACGTTCACCGGCCACGCCGACGACGTCACCGGGATCAACGACCTGCTCGTGCGGATCAAGTCGGAGCGCGGCCTCGACGTCCCGATGCACGTCGACGGGGCGAGCGGCGGCTTCGTCTGGCCGTTCCTGTACCCGGACTCCGAAGTGGGACTTCCGGCTCGAGCAGGTCCGCTCGATCAACGTCTCCGGCCACAAGTTCGGGCTCGTGTTCCCGGGCATCGGCTGGCTGATCTTCCGCGAGCGCTCGGACCTGCCCGGACGACCTCGTCTTCACCGAGAACTACCTCGGCAAGACCGACGCGACGTTCACGCTGAACTTCTCGACCGGCTCGGCGATGGTGCTGGCCCAGTACTACCAGTTCGTGCGCCTCGGCCACGAGGGCTACCGCTACGTGATGGAGACGATGCAGGCGAACGCGAGGACGCTCGCGGAGCGGATCGCCGGCGACGGCTACTTCGAGCTCATCGGCGACGGCCAGGAGCAGCTGCCGCTGGTCGCGTTCAAGCTCACCGGCGAGCGCGACTACGACGAGTTCGACGTCGCCTCGCAGCTCGCCGCCGAGCGCGGCTGGATGGTGCCCGCGTACACGCTGCCGCCGAACGCGCAGGACGAGACGATCATGCGCGCGCTGGTCAAGCTCACGCTCGGGCAACACGCTCGTGGGGAAGCTCGCCGACGACATCACCTCGGCGTGCCAGACGCTCGACCGCAAGGGCGGGCTGCACCCGCTCGACCGCAAGCGCGCGAAGACCGGGCGTCGGCTACTGACGCGGTTCATCCGAAGGGGATGACGACGATCCGCGGCGGCGCGGTGAGAGTGACCGGACCCTGAGATGGCGGAGAGCACGCAACACCCGACGCACGACGGCGAGCTCAGCGCGTCGCGCCAGATGGTCCGCGCGGCGCCGCGCTGGCTCCGCGACCTCGGCTTCACGTCGTGGCTGCTCGTCGGCGTCACGCTGCTGCTCGTCGGCGCCGTCTGGCTGCTCGCGCTGACGCAGACGATCGTCATGCCGCTGATCACGGCCGGCGTGATCGCCGCGGTCGCGTCGCCGGTGGTGGGCTGGCTCCGGCGGCCACGGGGTCCCGCGCGCGCTCGGCGCGATCCTGCTGCTGGTCGGGCTGATCGCGATCGGCGTGGTCGTCGTCATCGTGATCGTCGGCGGCATCACGAGCGAGTCCGCCAGCATCAGCAAGCACGTCTCCTCCGCCGAGATCGACGGTCCAGGGCTGGCTGAAGGACCTGGGCGTCGACCAGCAGAGCGCGAGCTCCGCGACGTCCGACGCGCACAGCGCGACGAGCTCGGCCGGGCAGGCGCTGCTGCACGGGGTGACGGTCGGCGTGGAGAAGCTCTCCTCGCTCGCCTTCTTCCTCGCGCTGACCGTGCTCAGCCTGGTCTTCCTGCTCAAGGACGGCCCGACGATCCGGGCCTGGGGCGAGCGCCATCTCGGCGTGCCCGCGGACGTCGCGCACACGGTCGATCGGCCGCGTCCTGCAGTCGCTGCGCGGCTACTTCTTCGGCGTGACGATCGTGGCCGCTGTTCAACGCGGTGGTCGTCGGCGGCGGCGCGCTGCTGCTCGGCATCCCGCTGGCGGGCACGATCGCGGTCGTCACGTTCGTCGGCGCCTACATCCCGTACCTCGGCGCGTGGACGGCCGGCGCCTTCGCCGTGCTGCTCGCCCTCGGCGGGGCGGGCGAGGAGGCGGCGGTGGGGATGATCGTGATCCAGCTGCTCGCGAACGGGGTCCTGCAGCAGCTCGTCCAGCCGATCGCCTACGGCGCCGCGCTGGGCATCCACCCGCTCGCGGTGCTCGTGGTCACGATCGCCGGCGGCGCGCTGTTCGGCGGCGCGGGGCTCATCCTCGCCGCGCCGATGACGTCGGCGGTCAACCGGATCGCCGGCGATCTGCGGGGCGAGCCGGAGCCCGCCGACCCGATGCCGGGCGCCGTCGCACCGGCGCCCGCCGGATAGACGCGCGGATGGGCGCGGCCGCAGCGGACGAGGTCGCGGTGCTCGGGGTCGACGACCAGCCGATCTTCCTCGACGTCGCGCGCGAGGTCGTCGCGGCGACGCCCGGGTTCCGCTGGGTCGGCGCGGCCGACTCGGGCGCGGCGGCGGTGGCCGAGGTCGAGCGGCTCGATCCCGGCGCTCGTGCTGCTCGACGTCCACATGCCGGGCATGGACGGGTTCGAGACCGCGCGGCGGATCGCGGACCGGCACCCCGACGTCGTGGTCGTGCTCGTCACGATGGACGCTCGAGCCGGCGCTGAGCCGCGCGGTGGAGACCTCAGGCGCGGCGGTGCTCATCCGCAAGCAGGAGCTCGGCCGCGCCACCCTGCGGCGGCTGTGGCGCACGTACGCCGGCGGGCAGGCGCCCGCGGATCCGGGTGCCGAAGCCCGGGACTGACGCGATCTCAAGCCCGCCGCCGAGCGCCGAGACGCGGTCGCGCATGTTCAGCAGCGCCGCGGCTGGAGCTCTCCTTCATGTCGAAGCCGGGCCCGTCGTCGCGGACCTCGAACACGAGATCGTCCTCGAGCTCGAGCAGCACCTGCGCGGCCGTCGCGCCCGGCGCGTGCTTGGCCACGTTCTGGAGCGCCTCCAGCACGCAGAAGTACGCCGCGGTCTCGACGTCCTCCGGGTAGCGCGCCGCGCCCTTGATCACGACGGTCACCGGGACCGGCGACTGCAGCGCCGCGGCACGCACCGCGTCGGGCAGCCCGTGCGCGGCGAGCGTCGCCGGGAAGACCCCGGCGGCGAGCGACCGCAGCTCCTCGAGCACGCCGTCGACGTCCTGGGCCAGGCGCTGCAGCAGCTCGCGGGCGCCGGCGGGGCTGCGGGCCATCATGTCCTCGGCGAGCTGGAGCCGGATCCGCAGGGCGACCAGCCGCTGCTGGCCGCCGTCGTGCAGGTCGCGCTCGATCCGCCGGCGCTCGTCGTCGGCCGCCGCGAGGATCCGTGCGCGCGACGCCCGCAGCTCGCCGCGCGAGCTGTCGACCCGCTCCGCGAGCCGCTCGTTCTCGTCCCAGACGAGCGCGTAGGCGCCGACGGCCTCGATGAACGCCCGCTGCTCGCGCAGCGTCGCGTCGTGGATCAGCGCCGCGACCGGGCCGTGGTCGTCGGCGATGAACGTGACGGAGCGATCGGAGTCCGGGCCCGGGCAGCGCGACCGGCCAGCCGCGCGTCGGTGACCCAGCCGCGACCGCGCGGACGGGCGTAGGCGAGGTCGAGCGACGGGTCCTTGATCGCCTGCGCCATCGCCGCGTGACGGGCGTCGTGGTCGGGCGCGACGCGCAGCCGGTGCGCGAGGACCAGCAGCGCGTCCGCCGTGTAGAGCCGCCAGGCCAGGAGGCCGGCGAGGAACCCGAGCGAGACCAGCGGAAGCGTCAGCGACAGCGCGCCGGTCAGCCACGCCAGCGCGTCGTCGTCGACGCCGGCGCGGCGCGCGGCGATCGACGGCGGCGAGCGTGAGCATCCGCAGCATCGCCACCACGAGGACCGGCGCGAGCGCGCGCCGCATCAGGGGCGTCCCGTGCCACAGCCGGTACGCGAGCCGCCAGAGGACCAGGAGCGGGAGCACGATCGAGAGCACCTCGCGCACCGGGATCACCCCGTCGCTCACCCATGCGGGCGTCGCGCCGACGAGGCTGAGGGCGTTCGCGGGGCAGTCGGCGGTGCACGTCACCCAGGTCGACGGCGACGGGAACTGGTCGACGAGCAGCGCCGTCGGCACGTAGAGCAGCCCGATCAGCAGCGCCCCCGCCAGCACGAGCGCCCGGTCGGCGCGGCCCGGGAGCCGCCCGGACGGGAACGTCAGCAGGAGGTAGATGATCGCCACCTCGGAGATCCAGCCCGCGACGCGCCCGATGCTGTACGGCAGCGGCTCGGTCGACGCCGCGAGCGCGACGACCGCCCACAGGAATCCGCTGAGGACGAGCAGCCGCCCGAACCGCGCGTGCGTCGCCTCGCGCCACGCGTAGAGGCCGACGGCGATCGGCAGGGCGACGGCGAGCCCGTTGCGGAGCGCGAGCCAGCCGCGGTCGGGCATGTCCCCGCGCAGCGCGATCGACGCACCGCGCCCGCCGCGAGCACCGCGCCGAGCGCGGCGATGGCGACGACGACCCCGGCGCTCGCGCGCCGCGGGGTCAGACTCGCTGGGTGTCCCTCGATGCCGGTCGGCACTGCGGTCGTGCACGCCGCGCAGCCGGTGCGGCCCGGTCCGGTGGTGCGCCGGCGGAGGCCGGCGCGCCACCACTATGACACCGCGGACCGGCGGCGCAAAGCGGGCGCGGGCGGGGCCCGCGCCCGGCCGGGCTCAGCTCTGGAGGATGCGCGCCTTCTCGGCCGCGAACTCCGCGTCGGTCAGCACGCCCTGCTCCTTGAGCGCGGCGAGCTGCGTGAGCTTGTCGATGCGGCTCTCGGTCGGGGCGGCCGGCGCGGGCGCGCGGCTCGGGCGGCGGCGCCTACTGCTGCTGCGGCGCCTGCTGGGCGTCCTGCTGCGCCCACTTGTTCGCCTGGCGGCGGCTGACGCGGTTCGAGACGGTGGTCGCCGTCCCTGCGATGACGGCGGTGCGGGCCACCCCGCGGAGCAATGGCATCTGTGTCCTCTCCGTTCCTAGTTCGCTTCGGCCGCGTCGAGGGCGGCGAGCACGTCCTCGTGCGGGATCCGCTGGTTGTCGATCAGGAAGCCGCCGTTGCGCCGCACGGCGGCCGCGAACGGCGCCGCCCAGCGGTTCTCGTACATGATCACGAGCGCCGCGGAGCCCGGGCTCGATCGTCCCCGCGACGGCATCGACGTCGTCCGCGCCGAGCATCCCGCTCGAGGCGCCGGCGAAGACGTGGAAGTCGCCGAGGCTCTCGGGGCTGAGATCGGTCGCCTCGAAGCCGGAGAACGTGCCGTCCTCCCCCTCCATGACGAACAGCACGTCGAGGACGCGGATGATCCCCTGGTCGACGAGGTCGAGCAGGTACGGCGCCGCCTCGCCCGTCAGCGGGGCGTCCGCCGGATAGCCGATGACGACGATGTCGATCGGGCCGAGCTCCTCTTCGTTCGCTGCCATTCGCTGCCTCCGTTCGTGCACGCTGTCAGGCGCGACGCTACCGCTGCCGGGTGCGTCGCGCTTCACCCGGACCGGATGATCGTCGGTGAGCGCCGCCGCGCCACGATCGGTGCATGCCGGCGCGGCTGCATCGCGATCGAGGGCCTGCCCGACCTCCGCGACGTCGGCGGCCGGCGGGTACCGGCCGGGCGCGTCCGTGCGGGAGCGCTCTATCGCGCGGGCGGCGGTGTCCGGGCTGGCCGGACCGGACGCCGCCGAGCTCGCGCGGCTCGGGATCCGCACCGCGTACGACCTCCGGACCGCGGACGAGCGGGCCGGAGCGGCCCGGCCACGTGCCGCGCGGCGCGACCTGCGTCGCGCTCGACGTCCTCCGCGACGCGAGCGGGCTCGCGCGCACGCTCTGCGATCCCGCCGCGCCGCGGGCGACGGTCGCGCACGCCCACCGGCAGCTCGTCGCGCTCCCGAGTGCGCTCGACGCGCTACAAGCGGCTGTTCCACGAGCTCGCGCAGCGCGCCCATCGACCCGCGCTCGTGCACTGCACGACGGGCGCGGACCGGACGGGCTGGTCGGCCGCGGCGCTGCTCCTGCTGCTCGGGGTCGCCGAGGCGCGACGTCATGGCCGACTTCCTCGCCGTCCCGTCGCCGTTCGCCCGGCGCGAGTACCTGGAGGCGGCGCTCGACGAGCTGCAGCGCCGCCACCGGACGATCGAGGCCTACTTCGCGGCCGGGCTCGGCCTCGGCCCGGCCGGGGTCGACGCGCTGCGCGGCGCGTTCGTCCTCACCAGGGGCGCGCCGGCGGGCTGACCGCCGGTGGTGCGGGCGATCGCCGCCCGGCGCCCCGACGGCGGCCGGTTGCCCAGCCGTGCGCGGACGCGCCGCCCGCCGAGCCGGCCGCGCAGCACGCCGCGCCGGCTCACGGTCACGCGCCCGTGCGCGGCCCGCGCGCCGCCGACCCGCAGCCGCAGCCCGCCGTCCGGCAGGCCGCGCCCGCCGACGCGCACGCCGGGGACGACGACCACGCCCTCCAGCCGCGGGTCGGATCCGAGCCGGTAGCGCCCGCCGCGGAGCCCGCCGCCGCGCCGCGCCGAGTCGAACGCCGGGCGAGCCCGCCAGGTCGAGGAAGTCGAGCGTCGCGTCGATCGCGGCGATCGTCCGGCCGGTGCGGCGCGCGGGCGCCAGCTGCGCGAAGGCGGACGGCGGCACGGCGGTGGCGGGCACGCCGGTCGGCACCCGCGGGCAGCGCGCGCGGACCGGCCGGCCCGCCACGAAGCGCAGCAGCTGGCGCACGCCGCAGCCGCTGAGGATCGCCGCCGACGATCGCGTGGCCGGCCCCCGGCACGGTGACCCGCTGCGCGCCCGGGATCTGCCCCGCGACCCGCGCGGAGGTCTCGGGCGGCGTGCGCAGGTCCTCCTCGCCCTGGAGCACCAGCGTGGGCACGGCCGGGTAGGCGCCGCCGGCCGGCGCGGGCGGGCGCGGCGATCCGGCCAGCGCAGGCAGAGGTCGATCTCGTCGGCGTACGCGACCTCGCGCGTCGAACGGGCGGAACGCCTCCGGCGGCAGCGCGAGCGCCTGCGCGCGGGCGACCGCGAGGCGCTGGTCGAGCGGCGTCCCGCGCGGCCACGGCAGCGGGGTGTCCTCGCAGACGGTCGCGTAGCGCGCCGCCGAGAACTCGCGCGGCGGCGAGCGCAGCGCGTAGGAGTCCGAGACGCGCAGGAGCCGCAGCAGCAGCGCCGCGTCGTCGTGGTCGAGCGCGGCGCGGACGGCCACCGGGAGCGCGGCGCGGAGCGCGGGGTTGTAGTCCGCGTCGTACATCAGGTCGGCGAGCGCGATCGGGGTGACGGTCCCGCGCCGGCGCTCCCCGCGCGCCGTGTACCACGTGCCGCGCAGCGGAGCCCGGCGCAGCCGGGCGACGAGCGCGGCCAGGTCCGCGGCCGGGTCGGGCGTCAGGCCGGCGCAGGCGTCCGGGCAGAGCGCGCGCAGCGTCGGCGTCATCGCGCGGAACCCGGCGAGCCCGAACGCGTCCGCGTCGTCGGGGTCGACGGTCGAGTCGAGGATCAGCCGCTCGACGCGGTCCGGGTGCGCCCGCGCGTAGGCCAGCGCGAGCTCGGTGCCGTAGGAGATCCCGAACAGCGTCAGCTTCTCCACGCCGGCCGCCCTCCGGATCGCCTCCATGTCCTCGACGCTGTCGGGCGTCGTGTAGAAGGAGCGCCGCGGGCCGAGCGTGCGCGCGCACGCCTCCCCCGCGCTCGTCGAGCGCAGCCGCGCGTCGCGCTCGAGCGCACGGCAGCGGAGCAGCCCGCTGCGCCCGGTCCCGCGCTGGTCGAAGCCGAGCACGTCGAAGTCGCGGATCAGCCGCGGGACGGTCAGCAGCACGTCGACCATCTCCAGCACGCCCGCGCCGCCGGGGCCGCCCGACAGGTACATCATCGTCCCGCGCCTGCCGCTGCCGAGGTTCACCCGCGCGACCCGCAGCGGGACCTTCCCCGGCACCGCGCCCGCGCGGTCGAGCGGGACCTGGAGCCGCGCGCAGCGCACGCCGCTCGCCTCGGGGCAGCCGTGCCAGCGCAGCTGCGCCTCGGCCGGGGCCGCGGCCAGCAGCGCGAGGAGCACCGCCGCCATCGTCGCCCGGGCCACCGTCATGGGCGAGCGACTGTAGTGGAGGCGAGCGCGCGCAGTACTCGTAGCGCGCGCCGCCGGCCCGGGGTGCGAGCGGTACAGCACGACCGGGCCGCCGGCGAAGGCGACCGGCTCGGGCGCCGCGGCCACCGCGCGCGGCGGCACGCGCGCCACGCCGCAGCCGCGCGACGGTGACGTGCGGGCGGAACGGCCGCGCCTCCGGCTCGAACTCGCCCGCGGCCGCCAGCGCGCCCGCGACCCGGTCCTGGAGCGCGGCGAGCGCGCCCGTGGGGTCGGCGACGGCCACGGTCAGCACCCGGCCGCGCCGCGGCGGGAGCAGGAGCGCGTCGCCCAGCGCGAGGGCGGCGGCGCCGACCGCGCCGAGCTCGGCGAGCGCCTGCGCGGCCGGCTCGGCGGCGGGCCGCGCGCCGAGGAACGCGAGCGTGACGTGGAACGTCTCCGGCGCCAGCGGGCGCCAGACGTCCGGGTCGGCGGCCGCGTCGCGGAAGCGGGTGAGCGCCGTCGACCGCCGGCAGCGGGCAGGCCGAGCGCGACGAACAGCCGCAGCGTCACGCCAGCAGGCGGCGCAGCAGGTGCATCACGACGGTCGTCGTGCGCTCGCGCACCATCGCGCGGTCGCCCGGGCAGCTGCACGGTGCGGTCGAGCCGCCCGCCGCCCGCCTGCGCGACGCTGAGGCAGACCATCCCGACCGGCTTCTCCGGCGTCCCGCCGTCGGGTCCCGCGACGCCGGTGATGCCGACGCCGACCGCGGCCCCGAACCGCTCGGCGGCGCCGTCGGCGAGCGCGGCCGCGACCTCCGGCGACACCGCGCCGTGCCGCTCGATCAGCGCCGCCGGCACGTCCGCGAAGGCGACCTTCGCCGCGTTCGAGTACGCGACCACGCCGCCGAGGACGTAGGCGCTCGACCCCGCGCGGTCGGTCAGGCGGCCGGCCATCAGCCCGCCCGTGCACGACTCGGCGACCGCGATCGTGCGCCCGGTCAGCAGCCCGGCGACGATCGCGTCGATCGTCGCCCCGTCCTCGGAGAACAGCGTGTCGGCATGGCGCGCGCGGATCCCGGCGACGAACGCGTCGTAGTCGGGCTCGGCGGCGGGGTCGAACACGGTGGCGATCTCGATCTCGCCGCGGCGCAGGCAGGTCGTGATCTCCAGCCGGTCGAGCGGCCACGCCCGTCCGCCTCGATCGCGAGCAGCGACTGCGCGATCTCCGCCTCCGGCACGCCGTACAGGCGCAGCATCCGCGACTCGAGCGTGCCCGCGCGGGCGAGCAGCGCGCGCAGCGGCGGCGTCGAGCGCGCCGTGGCCCACATCGGCCGCAGCTCGCCGGGCGGCCCGGGCAGCACGACGACGAGCGGCCGGCCCTCCCCCGCGACGACGAGCCCGGGCGCGGTCCCGACCGGCTCGAGGATCGTCGCGCCGCGCGGGATCACCGCCTGCTTGCGGTTGCCGGCCCGCATCGCCTCCTCGCTGTAGGAGCGCCAGCGGGCGCGGTTGCGCCGCAGGATCGCGAGGATCCGCTCCTCGAGCGCCTCGTCGAGCACCATCTCCAGGCCCGCGAAGGCGCCCACCACCTCCGCGGTGAGGTCGTCCGCCGTCGGCCCGAGCCCGCCGGTGGTGAGGATCAGGTCGACGCCCTCGCCGGCGAGGAACTCGAGCGCGGCGCGGACGTCGTCCGGGCGGTCGGCGACGACGACGATGTGCGCCAGCTCGACGCCGTGCTCGCGCAGCCGCTCCGACAGCCACGGGCCGTTGCGGTCGGGGATGATCGCCGACAGGACCTCCGTGCCGGTGACGACGATGCCCGCGCGGACGCTCATCCGCAGGTCGGGCGCTCCGACACCCGGCGCGGCTTGCCGCCCGCCTTCACGGAGTAGCCGACGGGCGCGTCGTCGGACACCTGGTAGGCCTTCCCGTCGACGCGCATCACCGCGTCGCCGGTCCCGAACGACATCGTGAAGCGCTTGGAGCGGAACGTCTCGGTGTCCTGGTTGGCCTCGAGCGTCACGTTGTCGACGACCGGGTCGCCCGACGCGTCCTCGACGCACACGCTCACCGGCCCGATCGGCTGGATCTGCAGGCGGACGACCTTCGGGGCGGCCTGCTCCTGCTTCTGCTTGTCCTTCTCCTTCTGCTTCTTCTGCCCGTCGCCGCCGGGCGCGGGGGTCGCCGCCGGCGTCGGCGTGGCGGAGGTCTCGTCGGCGGGATCGTCGTCGCCGCCGAGGATGCCGATCACGAAGAACGCGCCGACGAGCAGGACCAGGCCGAGCCCGATCAGCAGCCACGGCGTGAGGGCGAACGGGCGCGAGGCCCGACCGCGGCGGCTGCCGCGGCTGCCTCCCGAACGGCGTCAGCTCGGGCCCGGAGGAGCGCTCGTAGCGCGACCGGTACTCCTCGACGAGGTTGCGCGCGTCGAGGCCGAGGTAGTCCGCGTACGTGCGCAGGAAGGTCTTGACGAACGTGGGACCGGGCAGCAGGTCCCACTCCTCGTTCTCGAGCGCGCGCAGGTACTTGGCCCGGATCTTCGTCGCCGCTTCGACCTCGGTGATGTCGATCCGGTTGCGCATGCGCGTCTCGCGCAGCTGGTCACCGATCTCCGGCATGCGACGGCCTAGGCTACGTCACCGTCCCCGTCGTCGTCCGGGACCGGGACGCCGCCGCCACGGTCCTCGAGCGCCGCGAGCACGCGCGGGACGTCCGCCTCGGAGATCAGGACCTGGCGCGGCTTGGAGCCCTCGTAGCCCGAGATCACGCCGCGCCGCTCGAGCATGTCGATGAGTCGTCCGGCGCGCGTGTAGCCGAGCCGCAGCCGGCGCTGGAGCATGGAGGTCGACGCGGTCTGCATCTCGGCCACGAGCCGGATCGCGTCGGTGAGCAGCGGATCCTCGTCGGGATCGAAGCCGTCGTCGGGGCCGCTCTCGGCGACCTCCTCCTCGGCCTCCTCGAGCAGCTCCTCGCGGAACTCGGGCTCGCCCTGCTTGCGCCACTGCTCGGTCAGCCGCTCGATCTGCGCCTCGTCGACGTAGGCGCCCTGGATCCGCTGCAGCCGCGAGGACCCGACCGGCGCGAACAGCATGTCGCCCTGGCCCAGCAGCGTCTCGGCGCCGTTCTGGTCGAGGATCACGCGCGAGTCCGTCTGCGAGGAGACGGCGAAGGCGATCCGGCTCGGCACGTTCGCCTTGATCATGCCGGTGATCACGTCGACGCGCGGGCTCTGGGTCGCCAGCACGAGGTGGATGCCGACCGCGCGCGCCTTCTGCGCGAGCCGGATGATCGAGTCCTCGACGTCGGCCGGCGCGACCATCATCAGGTCGGCGAGCTCGTCGATCACGCAGAGGATGTAGGGCAGCGCCTGCTCGCCGCGGCGCTCGCGCACCTTGTTCATCTCGATCAGGCTGCGGGTCCGGGCGAGCGCCATGTAGCTGTAGCGCTGCTCCATCTCGCGCACGAGGTTCTGCAGCGCGATCGCCGCCTGCTTGGGCGACGTGATCACGGGCGTCAGCAGGTGCGGGATCGAGTCGTAGTGGTTGAGCTCGACCTGCTTGGGGTCGACCAGCACGAGCCGGACCTCGTGCGGCGTGGCGCGGAGCAGGATGCTGGCGAGCATCGCGTTCACGGCGCCCGACTTGCCCGCGCCCGTCGTGCCCGCCACCAGCAGGTGCGGCATCTTGGCGAGGTCGGCGCCGATCGCGCGGCCGGCGACGTCCTTGCCGAGCCAGACGGTGAGCGGCGACCAGCCCTCGGGCGGCGGCTGCATGACGTCGCCCAGGTGGACGATCCGGCGGCGCGCGTTCGGGACCTCGACGCCGACCGCCTGCTTGCCGGGGATCGGGGCGAGGATGCGGATGTCGGAGGCGGCCAGCGCGTAGGCGAGGTCGTCCTTGAGCTGGGCGACCTTGCCGACCTTGATGCCGGGCGCCAGGCGCAGCTCGTAGCGGGTGATGTGCGGGCCGGCGACCATGCCGATCACGCGCGCCTCGACGCCGAAGTGGCCGAGCGCCTCGACGAGCTGGGCGGCGACCTTCTCCTGGCCGGCCGTGTCGGGCTTGGACGCCTCCGCGCCGCTGCGGGTCAGGAACCCGGGATCCGGGACGCGCCAGACGAAGTCGGGCGCGTCGGTGACCGAGCGGCGCAGGCGGCCCTGCGGCGTGAGATCCGCCGGATCGACCTCGGTGCCGCCGCGGACGACGCCCGGCTCGTCGGTCTCCGGGTCCTCCGCGAGCCGCGGCTCCTCGGGCTCGAGCGGGCTCGGGCTCCGGCTCGGGCTCGGGCTCGACCACCTCGAGCTCGTCGGTGACCGGGTCGGGCGCCGGCTCGCCGTCGTAGAGGTCGGGGAAGCGCTCGGGCCCGCTCCAGAAGTCCTGCTCCAGGTGCGTGCGGGTGACGGTCGGCGGCTCGGCGGCCTCCAGCTCGTCGAGCTCCTCGCGCGGCGTGCGGCGGCGCTGGACGGCGGTCCGCACGGGCTCGGCGGTCTCGCGGATCGCGCGGCCGCCCGCGGTGACCGAGTCGCCCGTGGCGCGCAGCACGCGACGCCACGCTCGCGCCCGTGAGCAGCAGCATCCCGGCGACGAAGAGGAAGACCGCGATGATGTGGGAGCCGACGTCGCCGACCAGCGCCGACGCGGCGTCGTAGAGGCCCTGCGCCGACGTAGCCGCCGTTGTCCTCCACGCGGTCCCCGCCGGCGCCGAGGCCGAGCGTGCCGGCGGCGAGCGCCAGGCAGCCCGCGGCGCCCAGGCAGAGCGCCGCGGCGCGGAACGGCCGCACGGCGGGCAGCGCGTCGCGCATGAACACGAGCGCGCCGGCGGCGAGCAGCGCGACCGGCACGAGGTAGTGCAGCTCGCCCACGAGCTTGGCCAGGCCGTCGACGAGCCCCGAGCCCGCCTGGCCGCCGTCCCAGCCGAGGTAGACGAGGAAGACCAGGAAGATGCCGATCGCCACCAGGCCCAGCCCGATCAGGTCCCAGTGGCGCTGTTCGAGCGCGGGCAGGCGCACGCGCCACGCCGAAGGCGGCGCGGAGCGGCGAGCGCGCGGCTTGCGGCGGGCGGCGGGCATGCGTGGCTAGCGGGTTCGACGCGCGCCCGCGCGCTCCTCCCCGGTTATCCGCGCATAAGGCGGTCCGCGTATGCTCCGCAGGCGTGGAGGCCTCCGACCGACCCATCCGCGTGCTCGTCGTCGAGGACGACCAGGAGATCGCCCAGGTGCTCCAGCGCGCGCTGCGCCTGGAGGGCTACGAGGTGAAGCTCGCCGGCGACGGGATCCAGGCGCTGGACGAGGTCCACGCCTTCCTCCCCGACCTGATCGTGCTCGACCTCGGCCTGCCGCGGATGGACGGCCTCGACGTCGCCCGCCAGCTGCGCACCGACGAGGACGACACGCCGATCCTCATGCTGACCGCGCGCGACGCGCTGGACTCGCGCGTCGCCGGGCTGGACGTCGGCGCCGACGACTACCTCGTCAAGCCGTTCGAGCGGCAGGAGCTGCTGGCGCGGATGCGCGCGCTGCTGCGGCGGCGGCCGCCGCGCGGGATGGCCCCGCTGCGGGTCGGCGACCTCACCCTCAACCCCGACACCCACGAGGTCTTCCGCGGCCGAGCGCGAGATCGAGCTCACGCAGCGCGAGTTCGAGCTGCTCGAGTACCTGATGCGCAACGAGCGCCTGGTCATCTCGCGGCAGAAGCTGCTCGACGAGGTCTGGGGCTACGATCCGTTCTCGATCACGAACACCATCGAGGTGTTCGTCTCCAATCTGCGGCGCAAGCTGGAAGCCGGTGGCGAGCCCAGGCTCCTACATACGGTCCGCGGCGCGGGCTACGTCCTCCGCGTATAGGCGGCTGCCGATCCGCTGGCGGCTCGCCGGCGGCTCTGCCCTCCTGACGCTGGTGATCCTGCTCGGGTTCGCGGCGATCGTCGGCGTCCTCACCACGCGCAGCATCCAGTCGGACTTCGACCGCGAGATCGCCGCCGCGGCGGACGACCTGCGCAAGTCCGTGCGGCCCGACCTCGTGGTCGACGACAACGGCCAGATCCAGGGCATCAAGCTGAGCAAGGACAGCCCGGACCTCGACGACTACGCGGCGAGCCAGAACGCGGTGATCCGGGTCGTGACGAACGACGGGAACCCGATCGCCACCACGAACAACGCGCCGTACCTCGTCCCCCCGCGCGCGCTCAGCCAGGACTTCGACGGCTTCCGGATCGAGTCGCGGCCGATCCTCACGAACTTCGGGACCTTCTACGTCCAGTACGCGCGCCGGCTCTCCGACGTGCAGGCGACGGCGAACCGCGTCCGCGTCTTCCTCGGGCTCGGCGTGATCGGCGGCGCCGCGCTGGCGCTGCTCGCCGGCCTGGCCACCGCGACCCGCGCGATGGCGCCGGTCACGCGGCTCACCGACGCCGCGCGCGCGATCGCCCGCACGCGCGACCCGTCGCTGACGATCCCGCACCCCGAGTCCAACGACGAGGTCTCCGAGCTCGCGCTGACGCTCGAGAGCATGCTCGAGCGCGCTGAACGAGGCGCGCGGCGAGACGGAGGCGACGCTCGCGCGCCAGCGCCAGTTCGTCGCCGACGCGTCGCACGAGCTGCGGACCCCGCTGACCTCGGTGCTGGCGAACCTCGAGCTGCTCGAGATGGAGCTCGAGGGCGAGCCGCGCGAGGCGGCCGCGTCCGCGCTGCGCTCCTCGCGGCGGATGCGCCGGCTCGTCGCCGACCTGCTGCTGCTCGCGCGCGCCGACGCCGGCCGCGCCGCGCCGCACGCGCGCGTCGACCTGTCCGAGGTCGTCGCCGAGGCCGCGGGCGAGCTGGAGCCGGTGGCCGGCGACCACCAGATCAGCGTCTCGACCGTCCCCGGCGCCGAGCTGGAGGGCGCCCGCGACGAGCTCCACCGGCTCACGCTCAACCTGCTCGAGAACGCGCTGCGGCACACCGACCCGGGCACGGCGGTCGAGGCGACGGTGGAGCGGATCGACGGCGAGGTCGTCCTGTCGGTCGAGGACGACGGGCCGGGGATCCCGCCCGAGCTGCACGACAAGGTGTTCGAGCGCTTCTTCCGCGGCGCCGGCGACCGCAGCGGCTCGAGCGGCCTGGGCCTCGCGATCGTCCGCGCCGTGGCGGCGTCGCACGCGGGCTCGGTCTCGCTCGAGGACCCGCTCGACGGCCGCGGGGCGCGCTTCGTGGTGCGGTTCCCGGCCAGTCGAGGCGAGCCCGGCGCCGACCAGCTCCTGGGGCACGTGAGGCCGCCTCATCGGCAGGTGGCCGGACCCCCTTGAGGGACCCGTCCACCCACCTGGACGGATGTCCGACATGGACAAACGCCGCATTCCCCCGTACCTTCCCTGCCCGTAGACCAGAACGAGATACCTCTCCGCGGTGTTGCAGCACCGTCGGCGAGGAGAAAAGGGGCGTGGGGACATGGGCTTCAGCCGCTAGTCGCAGCAGCAGCACCCAAGACTTTTCGACACGAGCGCCGACCAGGCGCTCGTCGTCGTTCTGGACCAGGTATCGGCCGGCGCGGCGCCGATCTGGATCGAACAGTCGTCTACGCCGCGATCGCCCGCGGCGCGGCGTGCAGCCGCACCCGCGCCTCGAGGTTGAGCTCCTTCTCGAAGTCGGCGTCGTCGGCGTGGCGGAACGTGATCGTCCGCTCCTCGAGCAGGCCGATGAACGTCTCCACCACCGCGCCGTCGAGCTGCGCGCCCGAGACCCGCCGCAGCTCGTCGATCGCCTCGCGCGAGGAGACCGGCGTGCGGTAGCTGTCGCGCGAGGTCATCACGTCGTAGGTGTCGGCGACCGAGATGATCTTCGCGGCGATCGGGATCTGCGGGCCGACGAGCCCGTTCGGGTAGCCCTTGCCGTCGATCCGCTCGTGGTGGGCGAGGACGATCTCGGCGACCGGGCCCGTAGCCCTCGATCTGCGCGACGAGGCGGGCGCCCTGCTCGGGGTGGCGCTTGACGAGCTCGTACTCCTCCTCGGTCAGCTTCGAGTCGGCGAGCAGGATCGAGTCGGGGAAGATGAACTTGCCGATGTCGTGCAGCAGCGCGGCCGTGTGGACGATGTCCTGGTCGTGGTCGTCGAGGCCCATCGAGCGGGCGATCTCGCGCGAGTAGCGCGCGACCGCCGCCGAGTGGCGCGCGGTCATCTTGTCGCGCAGCGAGAGCGTCTGCAGGACCGTGCTGAGCAGCCCGACCTGGAGCGAGGCGAGCTCGCGCGTGCGGCGCTCGAGCTTCTCCTTGCGGTCCTGGGAGTTGAGCGAGGTGCGGAGCAGGTACTGGAAGATCAGCCCGACGACCGCCAGCAGGCCGACCACGGCGAGGTCCCCGCCCTGGAACGCGACGGCGACGCCGGCGGTGAGCAGGCCGACCGCCACCTCGACCGGGCGCGAGCGGGAAGTAGATCTCCTGGAAGCTGCGCCGCACCGCCTGCCCGTCGACGACCGCGATGTCGATCGCGATCAGCAGGAAGTTGAGGACGTTCATCGACAGGAAGACGACGAGCACGGCGAGGATGAACGCCGCGAGGTCGTCCTCGAGCGCCCGGCCGCCCAGCGCCTCGAACAGCAGGCCGCCGACCAGCGGGAAGAACGCGAAGGTCGAGACGTTGGCGAGCGTCGCCCGCCACGAGGCGCGGACCTTGAGCGCGTTGACGAGGTAGGTCGTGACGCCGAGCACGGCGGCCGGCGTCGGGCCGAGCAGCGTCATCGCCAGCACGACCGAGAGGAACGTGGCCGAGATGTGGAGGTTGGCGGTCTCCAGCCGGAACAGCTCGCTGACGACCGAGAGGCCGAGCAGGAGCAGGAAGAGCGTGATCGGCTCCCAGTCCTCGCGCGACGACAGCGCCGCCGCCGCAGCGGCGGAGCCGACGGTCAGGGCGAGCTGCCCAGCCACGAGTGCGCGTTCCGTGCGCTTCACCTCGCACGTAATCGGCAGCTACCCGCGGGACCCTTAGCGCTCCGGAAAATGTGCGTCCAGCGGCGCCCTCGCGCGGGCGCGCAGCCGCTACCCTGCCGGGCCGTGCGCGCCAACCTCGCCCCGCTGCGCGTCCCCGCGTTCGGGCGGCTGCTGTTCTCCTACACGACGAACTCGATCGGCGACGCCGTCGGCCTCGTCGCGCTCGCGCTGCTGGTCTACGGCGAGACGAGGGATCCCCTCGCGACGACCGCGCTGTTCATCGCCGCGCAGTTCCTCCCGGCCTTCCTGGCGCCGTTCCTGACCGCCCGCACGGACCAGCAGTCGCTGCGCCGCGTCCTGCCCGCGATCTACCTCATCGAGGCGGTCGTGTTCTGCCTCCTGGCGCTGCTGGCGGGCTCGTTCTCGCTGCCGCTCGTGCTCGCCCTCGCGCTCGTCGACGGCGTGCTGATGCTCACCGCGCGCGGGCTCTCGCGCGGGGCGACGAACGCGGTGCTGCACCCGAAGGGCCTGCTCAGGGAGGGAAACGGGCTGCTCAACGTCGGCTTCGCCGCCTCGAGCGTCGGCGGCGCCGCGCTCGGCGGCCTGCTCGTGAACCTGTTCGGCGTCGAGGCCGCGCTGCTCGTCGACGCCGGCTCGTTCGCCGTCGTCGCGGTCGTGCTCGCCACCTGCCGGCACCTGCCGCGCGCCGACGGCGAGCCGGAGCCGTTCCTGGCCCGCCTGCGCAGCGGGCTGCGGTACGCGCGCACGAACCGCGTCGCGCGGCTCCTGATCGGCGGCGAGGGGCTCGCGATCGTCTTCTTCACGCTGATCGTGCCGATCGAGATCGTCTACGCGTCCGAGACGCTGCACACCGACGACCTCGGCTACGGGGTCATGCTCTCGGCCTGGGGCGCCGGGATCGTGCTCGGGAGCGTGGTCTTCCTGGGGGTCCGGCGCCGGCCCGCCAGCGCGCTCATACTCTTGTCCACCCTCGCCATCGGCTGCGCCTATCTCGGCATGGCCGTCGCGCGCGAGCTGTGGGTCGCCTGCGCGTTCTCGATCCTCGGCGGCCTCGGCAACGGCGTGCAGTGGGTGTCGGTGATGACGGCGCTGCAGGAGTCGACGCCCGGCGACCTCCAGGCGCGGATCACGGGCCTGCTGGAGTCGATCGTCTCGGCCGCCACCGGTGTCGGCTTCCTGATCGGCGGCGTGATCACCGCCGTGACCTCGCCGCCGACGGCGTTCGCGGTGTCCGGCGTCGGCGTCGTCCTGCTGGTCGTGCTCGCGGGGATCTTCCGGCTCGTGCCGGACACGCCGCGGGTCCCGCCCGGCTGGGAGGACACCCGGCGGACGTCGACCACCTGACGCGACGCGTGCCCGTCCGGCCGGGCGGGCAGGATGATCAGGTGGCCGATCCGATCCAGGTGTCCGTCGAGGGCGACGTCGCGCGCGCCGAGCTGGCGGGCGACTTCGACATGGCCGCGACCTTCACGGTCGAGCCGGCGCTCGAGCGCGCGCTCGAGGAGCCGGGCGTCGACGCGCTGGAGGTCGACCTCTCCAACCTGCGGTTCATCGACTCGACCGGGATCGGCGTGCTGCTGCGGCTGGCCTCGCGAGGCCGACCGGCGCGGCGTCGAGCTCTCGATCACGCCCGCGCCGCGCGACGTGCAGCGCGTGTTCGAGGTCACGGGCGTCGGCGACGCCCTGCCGTTCACCGACTGAGCGTCAGACCTCGACGACGACCGGCAGCACCATCGGGCGGCGGCGCAGCCGGTCGTAGATGAAGCCGGCCAGGTCGTCGTGGAGCATCGTCTCGATCTGGCGCACCTCGCTCACGCGCTGCTCGGCGGCGCGGTCGAGCGAGTCCTCGACCGCCTCGCGCAGCTCGTCGACGAACTCGCTGTTGCCCTCGAGGAACGGGACGCCGCGCGCGAGCACCTCCGGCGGCACGACCGAGCTGCCGTCGGCCTCGCTGATCGTGGCCACGACGATGAAGATGCCGTCGGCCGAGAGCATCCGGCGGTCGCGCAGGGCGACGTCGGTGACGTCGCCGATGTCGACGCCGTCGACGAAGATCATCCCGCTCTGCACGCGCTCGCCGAAGCGCGCGCCGCGCTCGTCGAACTCGACCGGCTGGCCGTTCTCGGCGATGAAGACGTTCTCCCTCGGCACCCCGACCGCCTCCGCCAGGGAGCCGTGGAGCTGCTGGCGGCGGAAGTCGCCGTGGACCGGCATCACGTAGCGCGGATGCGTGAGGTTGAGCATCAGCTTGAGCTCCTCCTGCGGAGCCGTGCCCCGACGCGTGGATCGGCGCGTCACGGGTCGTCACGACCTCGGCGCCCACGTGGTAGAGGCGGTCGATCGTGTCGTTGACCGCGCGCTCGTTGCCGGGGATCGGCGTGGCCGAGAAGACCACCGTGTCGCCCGACTTGAGCTCGACCTGCGGATGGTCGCGGTAGGCCATCCGCCGCAGCGCCGAGAGCGGCTCGCCCTGGGAGCCGGTCGAGATGATCACCACGCGCTCGGGCGGGAACTGCTCGACCTCGCGGAGCGGGATCAGCATCCCCTCCGGCAGGTTGATGTGCCCCAGCGAGCGGCCGATGTTGACGTTCTTGCGCATCGAGCGGCCGATGAGCGCGACCTTGCGGTCGAGCTGGGCCGCGGCGTCGACCACCTGCTGGACGCGGTGGATGTTCGACGCGAAGCAGGTGACGATGATCCGGCCCTTGCAGTGGTGGAACACCCGCTCGAGGTTCGGCCCCACGATCGACTCGCTGGCCGACATCCCCGGCCGGTCGGCGTTGGTCGAGTCGCCGGCGAGCAGCAGCAGGCCCTCGCGCCCGAGCTCGGCGAGCCGCGACATGTCGGCCGGCGCCCCGCCGACCGGCGTCTGGTCGAACTTGTAGTCGCCGGTGAACAGGATCGTGCCCAGCTCGGTGGTCAGCGCCACGCCGCACGCGTCGGGGATCGAGTGCGTGAGGTGGATCAGCTCGATCCCGAACGGGCCCGCCTGCGCGACGTCGCCGGTCGGGAGCACGTCCAGCCGCGCCTTGCGCAGCTTGTGCTCGTCGAGCTTGGAGCGCGCCATCGCGATCGTCAGCTGGCCGCTGTAGGTGACCGGGATGCTCTCCTCGCCGAGCTCGCGCAGCAGCCACGGCAGCGCGCCGAGGTGATCCTCGTGGCCGTGGGTGATCACGATCGCCTCGATGTCGTCCACCCGCTCGCGCAGGTAGGTGAAGTCGGGCAGCACGAGGTCGATCCCCATCTGCTCGGCGGTCGGGAACCGCAGCCCCGTGTCGACGACGACGATCCGGCCGTCGTACTCGACGACGGTCATGTTCTTGCCGATCTCGCCGACGCCTCCGAGCGGGAGGACGCGCAGGGTTCCGCTCACGCGTGCGTGGCGGTCGCGAGCAGCCCGTGGCGCTCGAGCATGGCCCGGATCTCCGACAGCTCCGACTCGTCCGCCTCGACCATCGGGAGGCGCAGCGTGCCCGCCTCGTGGCCGAGCAGGTTCAGCGCCGCCTTGACCGGGGTCGGGCTGGCGGTCATGAACAGCGTCGCGTAGACGTCGCGCAGCGAGGCGTCGATCTCCGCGCGCGCGGTCGGGCTCGTCCCACATCCGCCGCATCTCCGGCCCGACGATGTGCGAGGCGACCGCGATGCAGCCGCCGCCGCCCATCTCGAGGTTGGCGAGGTACGCGTCGTCGTTGCCGGACAGGACGACCATGCCGTCGATCGGCTGCTGCTCGGCCGTGTTGGCCTGCTTGACGGCGACGATCCCGTCGATCTGGGCGAGCTCGGCGAGCAGGTCGGGCCCCATGTTGACCGCGGTGCGGCCGGGGATGTTGTAGACGATCACCGGCGTCCCGCCCGCCGCGCGGGCGACCTCGGTGAAGTGCGCCAGGATCCCGCGCCGGTTGGGCTTGTTGTAGTACGGCGTGACCGACAGGACGGCGTCGGCGCCGGCGGCGATCACGCGCTCGGTCAGCTCGACCGCGTGGCGCGTGTCGTTCGACCCGGCGCCCGCCGACGATCGTGCCCTCCCCCCCGGCCTCGCGCGCGATCAGCTCGACGAGGCGGGCCTGCTCGTCGTCGGTCAGCGTCGCGGCCTCGCCGGTGGTGCCGGCGACGACCAGGCCGTGGGACCCGTGCGCGAGCAGGTGCTTCGCCATCGCCACGGACGCGTCGTCGTTGACGCGGCCGTCCGGCTGGAACGGCGTGACCATGGCCGTGAGCAGTCCTTCGTACGGGCGCATGGCCGACAGTGTGCCACGCGGGCCGGGCGTCAGCCCGCCAGCGGATCGCCGCTCGTCAGCGGCGGCGGCGTGTAGCTCGGGTGGTTGGGATCCTCGGCCCCGGGGCCCTCGACCGGCGGGACGCCGGGCGCCGGCGGCGGGGGCGCGGCGCCCGCGGGCGCCTCGGCGGGCTCGACGCCGGACCCGACGTCCGGGACGCCGGGCGCCGGCGGCGCCGCCTGCTCGGGCACGGCGCCGCCTCGGCGGGCGGCGGCGCCATGCTCGCCGCGAGCGGATCGCCGTGCGGCCCGCCGGGATCCGGCGCCGGGACGGGCCGGCCGTGCTGGTCGTACTCCTGGGCGGGCCCGGACGGCGGCGCGGCCTGCTGACTGGCCCTCGTTGAACTGCTGCTGGGCCTCCTCGAGCTTCGCCTGCGCCTGCTCGGCCATCTTCTTGGCCTTGTCCATGAATCCCATGCGCCGTAGTCAACCACGCTCAGCCGAGCGGCCGCAGGCGGCCGTCGGGGTCGAAGCGCCGCTTGAGCTCGCGCAGGCGCCCCACGCGCCCTCGCGGGCCTCGCGGGCGCCGGCCACCGCGAACGCGCCGTCCATGCCGTTCATCATCCCGCTTGAGCGCCTCGGTGAAGCGGCGCGGGACCGCGGGGGTCTCCCCCTCCTCCCACAACGTCACCACGATCAGCTCGCCGCGCGGCCGGTCCTCCAGGCAGACGAACACCACGTCGCCGTCGCGCACGTACACCGATCCGCGCTGGGCCGCCGCGCCGGGCGGGGGCTCGCGCGAGACGTTCCGGCCGCCCACGCGCGGAGACGCGCGTGATCGATCTCGGCGCGCGCGTCGAGCGTCCCGCGCACGCGCTGGCGGTAGCGCTCGGCCGCGTGGTCGGTCACCGCGACGAGCACCGGCGAGCCTACCCGGCGGGCCAGAGCAGCCGCTCGAGCCCCACGGTGAGCCGGTCGGGCAGCCCGGCCACGTTGCGCACGGCGAGCAGCACGCCGGGCATGAAGCTCGTCCGGTCGGTCGTGACGTGGCGCAGGGTGAGCGTCTGGGCGACGTCGCCGAGGATCACGTCCTGGTCGGCGACGAGCCCGGGCAGGCGGACCGAGTGGATCGGCACGTCGCCCTCCATCAGGTCGGCGGTCCGCCTCGCCGTCCCGGACGGCGCGTCGAGCTTGGCCGGGTGGTGGTACTCGATGATCTCGGCGCGCTGCATGTGGCGCGACGCCTCGGCGGCGAAGCGCATCAGCAGCACGGCGCCGATCGCGAAGTTGGGCGCCACGAACGCGTTCGCCGGCGACGCCTCGGCCGCGGCGCGCAGCGCATCGAGGTCGAAGCCCGTCGTCCCGACGACGACGTGGCGGCCGGCCGCCAGCGCGGTCCGCGCGTTGTCGAGCGCGGTGTCGGGCCGGGTGAAGTCCACGACGACGTCGCAGCCGTCCAGCACGGCCTCCAGCGGCGTGTCGAGCGCCGGGTCCGCGCGGCCCGCCAGCTCGAGGTCGGCGGCGTCGCCGACGGCCGCGCAGACCGCCTCCCCCATCCGCCCGGCGGCGCCGGCGACGGCGACGCGGATGCTCATGCCGCGACGGGCTCGGCGGCCGGGCACACCGGCGCCACGGCCTCGGTGAAGGCCTCCCGCGACGGCCCGATGCCGGCGGCGGAGAGGCGCTCCGGCGCCCACAGCTCGTCGACGAGCCCGCGCAGGTCGTCGAGCGTCACCGCATCGATCTTGGCCATCACGGCGTCCGTGTCGAGCAGCGGCAGGTCGTACAGCGTCGCGCCGCCGAGCCGGTTCATCCGGGCCGCGGACGACTCGAGCGCCAGCACGACGCGCGCCTTCACGTTCTCGCGGGCGCGGGAGAGCTCCTCCTCGGTCGCCGGCTGCTCGCGCATCCGGTCGAGCTCGGCGCGGACGACGTCCATCGCCTCCCCCACCTTGTCCGGCCGCGTCCCGACGTAGAGGCCGATCTGCCCCGAGTCCGTGAACTGGCCCGAGAACGAGTAGACGGCGTAGGCCAGGCCGCGCTCCTCGCGCACGCTCTGGAACAGCCGCGACGAGCTCAGCCCGCCGAAGATCGCGTCGAGGACGCGCAGCGCGTGGCGGCGGTCGTCGTGGCGCGGCAGGCCGGTGGCGCCGAGGCAGACGTGGACCTGCTCGGTCTCCTTGGCCTGGAAGCGCACGCGGGCGGGCGGGCGCGCCGGCGCCGCATCGGGCACCGGGGCCTGCTCGCCGGCGCGCAGGCCGGCCAGCGTCCGCTCCGCCAGCTCCACGACCACGTCGTGGTCGACCGAGCCGGCCGCCGCGATGACGACCGAGGACGGCACGTAGCGGCGCGCGTGGAAGGCGGCGATGTCGGCGACCGGCGTGTCGCGGATCACCGGCGCGCGGCCGATGATCGGGCGGCCGAGCGGATGGTCGCCGAAGACCGCGTCGCCGAGCACGTCGAAGACCGTGTCCTGCGGGTCGTCCTCGTACATCGCGATCTCCTCGAGCACGACCTCGCGCTCGGGGTCGACGTCATTGAACGCGGGGCGCCAGACCATGTCGGCGATCACGTCGAAGGCGCGCGGGAGATGCTGGTCGAGCATCCGCGCGTAGACCGTGGTGCCCTCCTTGTCGGTGCCGGCGTTGAGCTCGGCGCCCATCCCGTCGAAGAGCTGGTCGATCTCCGCGGACGCATAGCGCTCCGTGCCGCGGAACAGCATGTGCTCGAGGAAGTGGGAGAGCCCCGCCTCCTCGGTGCGCTCGCCACGCGAGCCGGCGCCCACGAAGAACCCGAGGGCCGCGGATCGCACGGAGGGCATGGCCTCCGTGACGACCCGCAGCCCCGAGTCGAGCTTCGTGAGCCGGTGCTCGGGCAGCGTGCTTACCCGCGCTCGGGGTCGCGGTCGCCGCGCGGGCGCCGGTCCCGGTCGCGTCCGCCGCCGCCCTCGCGGCCCTCGCGGCGCGGGCCGCGGCCGTCGCGGCGCGGGCCGCGGTCGCCGCCGCCGCCACCGCCGCCGCCGCCGACGGTCGCGAGCTCCTCGACCGACTTGCCGGCGATCTCCGGGTCGACGGCGAGGCGCAGGCCGATGCGGCCGCGCTCCTTGTCGACCTCGACGACGCGGACGGCGATCTCGTCGCCCTTGTTGAGGACCTCCTCGACCGTCGCGACCCGCTGGCCGGGCGAGACGTTCGAGATGTGCAGCAGGCCGTCGGTGCCCTTGGCGAGCTCCACGAACGCGCCGAACGTCGTCGTCTTGACGACCTTGGCGGTGGGGAACTCGTCGCCGACCGCGACCTCCTTGGTCATCGAGCGGATCCGGTCGACCAGGGCGTCGCCCTGTGCGCCGGTCTGCGCGTAGACGCGGACGGTGCCGTCGTCCTCGACGTCGATCTGGGCCTCGAACTCCTCGGACAGGCCGCGGATCGTCTCGCCGCCCTTGCCGATCAGCAGGCCGATCTTGTCGGGGTCGATGCTGATCGAGCGAGATGCGCGGGGCGTACTCGGAGAGCTCGGTCCGCGGCGTCGAGATGACCTCGTGCATCTTGCCGAGGATGAACGTCCGGCCCTCCTTCGCCTGGGCGAGCGCGTCGCGCAGGATGTCGAAGGTGACGCCGGTGATCTTGATGTCCATCTGGAGCGCGGTGATCCCGTTCTCCGTGCCGGCGACCTTGAAGTCCATGTCGCCGAGGTGATCCTCGACGCCGGCGATGTCGGTGAGGACGGTGTAGTCGTCGCCCTCCTTGATGAGGCCCATCGCGACGCCGGCGACCGGCGACTTGAGCGGCACGCCCGCGTCCATCAGCGAGAGCGAGGAGCCGCAGACCGAGGCCATCGACGACGAGCCGTTGGACTCGAGGATGTCGGAGACGACCCGGATCGTGTACGGGAACTCGTCCTGGCCCGGGATCATCGGGACCAGCGCGCGCTCGGCGAGCGCCCCGTGGCCGATGTCGCGGCGCTTCGGGCCGCGCATGAAGCCGGCCTCGCCCACCGAGAACGGCGGGAAGTTGTAGTGGTGGAAGTAGCGCTTGGACGTCTCGAGCCCGAGGTTGTCCAGGCGCATCTCCTCGCGCGTGGTGCCGAGCGCGACGACGGACAGCGCCTGCGTCTGGCCGCGCGTGAACAGCGCGGAGCCGTGCGTGCGCGGCAGCAGGCCGGCCTCGATCGTGATCTCCCGGATCTCCTTCTCCGAGCGACCGTCCGGGCGCTTCTTGTGGACGGCGATCCGCTGGCGGATCGTGTCCTTCTCGAGCTTGTCGAACGCCATCTGCGCCTTGCCGCGGTACTCGGCGTAGGTCTCGGAGGCCGGGTCGCCCGAGTACTGCGTGAGCACCTGCTCCTCGACGGCCTTCGTGGCGTCCTGGCGCGCGAGCTTGTCCTGGATGCTGGTCGCCTCGTCGACGGCCGCGCCGTGCGACTCGCGGATCTGGGCGAGGAGGCTCTCGTCGACCGCCGGGGCGGTGATCTGGAGCTTCTCCTTCGAGACCTTCGACGCGAGCTCGAGCTGCGCGGCGCAGAGCTTCTTGATCTCGCCGTGCGCGATGTCGAGCGCGTCGAGCATCTCGGTCTCGGTGATCTCGTTGGCGCCCGCCTCGACCATCAGGACGGCCTCGTCGGTGCCGGCGACCACGAGGTCGAGGTCGGCGGTGAGCTGCTGCTCCTCCGTCGGGTTGACGACGAAGTTGCCCTCGACCTTGCCGATGCGGACGGCGCCGACCGGGGTCGGGAACGGGATGTTCGAGATCATGAGGGCCGCCGACGCGCCGTTCATGGCGAGGATGTCGTACGGGTGCTCATGGTCGATCGAGAGCGGGATCGAGACGAGCTGCGTCTCGTAGCGCCAGCCCTTGGGGAACAGCGGGCGCAGCGGGCGGTCGATCATGCGGGCGATCAGCGTCGCCTTCTCGCCGGCGCGGCCCTCGCGCTTGAAGAACGAGCCGGGGATCTTCCCGGCCGCGTACATCCGCTCCTCGATGTCCACCGTGAGCGGCATGAAATCGATGTCGCGCAGGTTGCCCGCGGTTGCGGTCCCCAGGACGCGGGTGTCGCCGGAGGCGACGAGGACGGCACCGGAGGCCTGCTTGGCCAGGCGGCCCGTCTCGAACGTGATCTCGGCGCCACCGATGGTGACGGAGACCTCGTGCACTTCTGCCATGTATTCCTTTCTCGGCCCGCCGCTCGGTCTGAGGCGGGCCCATCTTTCACTCTGAATCGCTTCGGTAGTGAGCGCCTTCAGGATAGCGGGGTAGGGTCCGGCCCATGCCCGCGCGGATCGTCGTCTTCGGGGCCACCGGCTACACCGGGCGGCTCACGGCCGAGCAGCTCGTCGCCCAGGGCGCGCGGCCGCTGCTGGCCGGGCGCTCCGAGCTGCGGCTCGCGGAGCTGGCCGAGCGGCTCGGCGGGCTCGAGCACCGGGTCGCCGACGTCGACCGCCCGAAGAGCGTCGCCGAGCTGCTCGAGCCCGGGGACGTGCTGCTCAGCACGGTCGGGCCGTTCAAGCGCTGGGGCGAGCCGGCGGTGGCGGCGGCGATCGCCGCCGGCGGCGACCTACGTCGACTCGACCGGCGAGCCGGCGTTCATCCGGCGCGTGTTCGACGTCCACGACGGGCCCGCGCGGCGCGCCGGTGCGGCGCTGCTCCCCGCCCTCGGCTACGACTTCGTGCCGGGCGCGCTCGCGGGCGCGCTCGCGCTCGAGGCGGCCGGCGACGCGGCGGTCCGGGTCGACGTCGGCTACTACGCGCTCGGCGGCGGCGCCGCGTCGCTGAGCCGCGGCACCAGGGCCTCGCTGGCCGGCGTCGCGCTCGATCCCGCCTTCGCCTTCCGCGGCGGGCGGATCGTCACCGTCCGCTCCGCCGAGCGGGTCCGCTCGTTCGCGGTCCGCGGCAAGGACCGCCCGGCGATCTCGGTCGGCGGCGCGGAGCACTTCGGGCTCCCGGCCGCGTATCGCGCGGCTGCGCGAGGTCAACGTCTACCTCGGCTGGTTCGGGCCGGCCTCGCGCGCGACCCAGGCGTCGTCGGCGGCCGGCGCCGTGCTGACCCGGATCCCCGGCGTCCGCGGGCTGCTCGAGCGCGCCGGCGACAAGCTCGGCGCGATGGGCGGCCCCGGCCCGGAGCCGGGGACGACCCCGGGCACGCACAGCCACGTCGCCGGCGCCGCGTACGACGCGGACGGCGAGCTGCTCGCGGAGATCGCGGTCGGCGGCGCCGACGCCTACGACTTCACCGCCCGCTTCCTCGCCTGGTCGGCGCGCCGCGCCGCCGACGGCGGGATCGCGGTGCGCGGCGCCGCCGGGCCGCTCGCGGCGTTCGGGCTCGACGCGCTGCGCGAGGGCTGCGCCGCGTCGGGCATCGAGCCGCTCTAGTCCCGCTCCCCCATCCCCATGCTCGTGGCGCCGAACCAGGTGCCGCGCGCGAGCGTCTCGGCCTCGAGCCGCGGGACCATCGTCCGCGCCTGGCGCCGGACCACCCAGTCGACCGCGGCGGCGTGCAGCAGCGGCTTGAGCACGCCCATCGCCGCCACGCCGCGCGGGACGTGCACCTTGCGGCGCCGCCGCTCCATGCCGTCGGCGACCGCCTCGGCGCACGCCTCCAGCGAGACGCGCGCCCCCGCAGGCCCGGGCAGCCGGTCGATCGCCTCGTCGAACAGCGCCGACGCGGACTGCTGGTCGCGGACGAGGTCGGTGTCGATCCAGGCCGGGTGGATCGTCCCGACCGCGACGCCCTTGTGGGCGACCTCGAGCCGCAGCGCGTTGGCGAAGTGCTCGACGCCGGCCTTCGACGCGCAGTACGTCGTCATGCCCGGGAACGCGCCGTAGGCCGCCGCCGAGGCGGTGATCATCACGTAGCCGCGGCGGGCGGTGACGTGCGGCAGGGCCGCGGAGACGGTGCGGACGACGCCGGCCAGGTTGACGTCGAGCACGCGGAGCAGGACGTCGACCGGCGCGATCGCGACGGTGCCGTTCGCCCCGATGCCGGCGTTCGCGAGGACCACGTCGATCCCGCCCAGCCGCTCGACGGTGCCGTCGACGGCCGCCTGGACCGAGGCCTGGTCGGTGACGTCGCACGCGAACCACGCGTGCCCGGGCCCGAGCTCGGCGGCGAGCGCCTCGAGCCGCTCGGGCTCGAGGCCCGCGAGCGCGAGGCGGGCGCCGCGGGCCGCGGCGACGCGCGCGGTCTGCGCGCCGATGCCGCGCGCGGCGCCGGTGACGAGGACGACCTTGCCGGCGAGTGGGGTTCGGCGTGCCATGGCGCAAGCCAAGCACACGCGGCGGTGCGGGGCCGGCGGACGCGCTCCGCCGGCCCCGCACGCCGCGTCAGCGCAGCGTGACCGTCGCGTTCGCCGTCTGCGCCGGCTTCCCGAGGTCCTCCATCTCGACCGTGACCGTTGAGCTGCACGCGCTTGTCGCCCGCCGCGCCCTTGCGGAGCTTGCGCAGCGCCGCCTTGCCCGGCTTGAGCCGCACGGTGGCGGTGTGCTCGCCGTAGCAGCGCACGTCGCGCTCCGCGAGCTTGCGCGAGCGGAGCCCCAGCCTGCGCGCCGTCGCCTTCGAGACGCGCAGCGTCGCCGCGCCGCTCATCGCGCCCGTGCAGCGGATCGGCACGGACAGCCCGCGCTTCGCCAGGCGCTTCGCGCTGATCCGGCGCGGCAGACCGCGGAGCCGGAACGTCGCCGGCGTGTCGTCGGTGGCCGGCGGGACGGTCTCGCCCGACGCCGCCCGGCGCCGCGGCGCCGATCTCGAAGTCGACCACCTGCTTGGCCTCGATGTTCCCCGCCGCATCGACCGAGCGGACCTCGACCGAGTGCGGGCCGAGCCCGGACACGCGTGAACGCGCCGGTCGGGTTGCGGGCGGGCGCGTCGGCCGAGAGGTCCTCGACCCGGACGTCGCGGTACTGCATCAGGTCGGGCCCGCCGTGGTTCTGCAGGCCGACGTAGCCCGAGGCGAACTGCCGCTGGCTCGTCGGCGGGTCGCCCGCGCGCGACGACGTCTTGTCCGGGCGTGTTCTCGTACTCCTTGATCACCTCGCCGTTGCGCGAGATGGTGTAGGTCTGGCCGACGACCTGGATCGCGTAGTCGTTCCAGCCCTCGCGCGGCTCCCCGATGTCCCCGATCTCGTTCGGGTCGAAGTTGTAGATCGAACCCGTCTTCTGCGGCTCGCCGTCCGTGCCGTCGTAGATCTGGATCTCGTGGCCGCAGTAGATCGCCACCCACGCCGGGTCGGTGGCCGCGGAGCCGGTCTTCGCGCAGGCGTCCGGGCGCTGGTCGACCGGCACGCGCGGATCCGGGAAGCGCACGAACGCGCCGCCGTTGGAGCTGCCGCCGTCCGTCCGGCCCTCGCGGAACTGGAACTTCAGCTTGAAGTCGCCGAACGCCTTGGCCGGGTACCAGAGCATCCCGAGCCCGCCGACCGGCCCGATCCCGCCGGAGCCGTCGTCGAGCAGCTCGAAGCGGCCGGCGCCGGCCTGCGCCCATGCGCTCAGCGAGCCCGGGCTGCCGTCGAACAGCTGCTCCTCCGCCGCGGCGGAGTACGTCTGCCACGGCCCGCCGTCCACGCGGTACTGCGTGAGCACCGCGCCGGAGCCGGCCGCGCCGTCCTGCGGGTCGAGCGTCACCCGCACCGGGCCGTCCTGGCCCGCGGACCGGTCCAGGCCGGCGACCGTCTTCGGCGCCGCCGCGTCGACGCGGACGCCGAGCGTGTTCGGCGCCTCGACGTTCGGCTCCGCGGCGTTGTCGGTCGCGAAGTACTCGCACCTCGTGCTCACCGGGCGCGCTGATCGTGAACGGCCCGGCGTAGGTCTGCCGCGCGCCCGCCGTCGATCGCGTACTCGAGCTTGGCGACCGCGCCCGGGCCGTCGTCACCCGTGAGGGTGATCGTCGGCGGGGTCTTGTACCAGCCGTGCTCGCCGTCGGGCGCGCCGGGGCTGACCGACGCCGCCGAGGTGGGCGCGATGCGGTCCGAGCAGTCGACGCGGAAGTACAGGAACCGCGCCGCCGTGTCGGCGTCCGCGCCCGCGGACTGCTTGAGGCCGAAGCGCAGGTCGTCCGGCGCGCCGAGGTCCTCGATCGGCTGGGAGATGAGCTCCCACTCCTCGCCGTCGAGCGAGTACTCCGGGATGTAGCGCCCGCCGCCGTCGGCCCGCACGCGGAGGTAGACCTCGCGCGGGGTGCCGGCGAGCGTCGGGCCCGCCTGGATGTCGGCCTCGTCGTCGCGCGTCGCCACGTACTCGAAGCGGCGGCCGTCGGCGCCCTTGTTGATGAAGACGATCTTGGCGAACGTGTTCGGGTCGTCGTCGCTCCAGAGCACGAGGCCCGCCTGCTGGCCCTCCTGGTTCGAGGCCGCGCACGTCGAGCCGGGTCGTGACCACCCACGGACCGTCCGGCGCGTCCTTGAGGAGCACGTTCTTCGCCGTCGCCTGGTCCCCGAACAGGTCGCCCGCGCGGATGTCCAGCGCGAGCTGGCCGTCGGCGACCGCGAGCGCCTCCGGGTCGGGGTTCAGGACGTCCCAGTCGTCGCTGAGCGCGGTGCCGTCGAACTCGTCGTTGAGGTCCGGCGTGCAGTTCTGGATCACCGAGATGGTGAACGTGAGCTGCTTCGCGGTCTCCGTGTTGCTGGCCCGGTCGACCGACCGGTACTCGATCCGGTACTCGCCCGGCTCGGAGCGCTTGAACGGCGCGCTGTACTCCTGCCACGCGCCGCCGTTGATGCGGTACTCGGTGCGCGCGACGCCGGTGCCGGCGTCCGTCGCGCTCAGCGTGACGGTGACCGGCTTGGTCCCGTTCGGGTCGGCCGGCGTGGTCGTCGCGGTCGTCACCGGCGCCGTGTCGTCGGGCTCGGCGATGACGTCGAACCTGACGCTGGCGGTGTCCGTGCTGCCGTCGGCGTAGGTGACGGTCAGCTCGGCGGTGTGCGAGCCCGCCGTCGCGAACCGGTGCGTCGGGTCCGGCTCGGACGAGGTCGCGCCGTCGTCGAAGGTCCACGCGTAGGACACGCCGCCCGAGGCGCCCTTCTCGAAGGCCACCTCGAAGTCCCCGATCGGGAACGCGCGCGGCGCGCTGCCGGGGGTCGCGGGCCCGCCGACGTAGTCGAAGCGCCAGATCCCGGCGTTCGGCCCGGCGCGGAAGAACCCGTCGTAGACCTGGACGTAGAGCGCGCCGTCCGGCCCGAACTTCGAGTCCATGTACGCGGCGTCCCAGTCGAGCGCCCCGCGCAGGCTGTCGGCGTAGATCGGCCGGCCGCCGTCCTGGTCGGTGTCCGGATCCAGCAGCAGGGCGTGCTTGACGCTCGGGCCGCCGCTGTTGTGCACGAACCAGCGGCCGTCCCAGTACTCGGGCCAGCGGCGCGCGTTGTCCGTGGCCGTCTCGTCGTAGCGGTAGACCGGGCCGTTCATCACGGTCAGGCCCTCGTTGATGACGTACGGGCACAGCTCGGTCGGCGTCGCGCCGTAGTTCGGCGCGTTCGTCGCGGCGCCCTCGCGCGGGAACTCGGGGCAGCCGTCGTGGCCGTCCGGGTTGCCGCGGCTCCACCACAGGTTGGTGTGGCGCTGCGTGCCCGCGTCCATGCCGGTGCCCGTCTCGTGCGGGAACTCGACCAGGCCGGTGTTGTTGGGCGAGTCGTTGCGCAGGTTGTCGCAGTCGTAGAAGCCGGGCGTGTTCCCGCCGGGGCCGCCGGGGACGTACCCCGGCGGGTTGTCGCCGCGCAGGGTCGTCGCGTCGGGATCGTCCGGCGCCGTGGCGCTGCCGATCCGGTCGCGGTAGGCCTGCCCGTCGCCCATGCAGTAGGGCCAGCCGTAGTTGCCCGCGTGCGAGATCTGCGCCGCGTTCTCGTAGGTGGACGGCCCCTGGTCCGCGTCCGGCTCACCGGCGTCCGGGCCGACCCACGCGGCATAGGGCACGTCGGTCTCGGGGTCGATCGAGAGGCGCGAGGGGTTGCGGAGCCCCATCGCGTAGATCTCGGGCCTGGCGTTGCCCTCGCTGCCGTCGAACAGGTTGGGGCCGTTCGGCGCGTCGGCGCCCGGCACGTCGTACGTGCTCCCGACCCCGGGTGCCGCGTCCGAGCCCTCGGGCAGGTCCCGGGGCGTGATCCGCAGCATCTTCCCGTTGTAGTCGTTCGTGTTGCCGGCGGTCCGGCGCGCGTCCTGGTAGGAGTAGTGCGCGCTGCCGCAGTGCGCGGACGACGGCTGGTCGTCCGGGCCGGTCGGGCACTTCGCGGCCGGGTTGTTGCCCGAGTAGCCGTCGGAGCCCTGCGACGAGTTGGTGTCGCCGGTGGTGAAGTAGAGGTTGCCGGCCGAGTCGAAGCCCATCCCGCCGCCGACGTGGCAGCAGCTGTAGATCTGGGCGTCGTACTGGAACACGACGACCTCGGAGTCGAGGTCGATCTGCTTCGTGTCGAGGTCCATCGTGAAGCGCGAGATGCGCGGCTGCGACATCTTCGACACGCGGCGCTCGAGCGGCAGGCCGGGCGGCGTGCTCTCGGGGTCGAAGGACGGGAAGTACTGCAGGTAGATGTGCCCCGTCTCGAGGAAGTCCGGCGCGGTCGTGACGCCGAGCAGGCCGTACTCCATCTTGTGGTCGCCCTGGTCGGTCCGCTCTCCGCCCTGGCCGCCGTCGCCGTAGACCGCGAGCGTGCCCGCGCGGGTGATGCCGCTGTTGGGCGTGCCGTTGCTCGCCGCGGGGTCGTACACGTGCACGCTGCCGCACCCGATGCCGACGTCGGGGTTCGCGTGGTCGAAGATGCGACCGAACGGCGCGCCGCCGAGGAGCGCGCCGCGCTCCGCGTCGGTGCGGCAGTCGCCGCGCCCGATGTAGAGGACCCAGCCGTTCGGCGCGACCGTCAGGCCGTGCGACTCGCCGCTCGTGGCGAGCCCGGTGCTCTCCGCGCCGGCCGCCACGATCTTCTTGCCCTCGTAGGAGCTGTCGATCGTGGCCTTGCAGTTGCCGCGCAGCAGGCCGGCCGTCCAGGCGATCGCGCCGCTCAGGTGGGCGCGGAACGCGGTCTCGCCGAACGACGCCCGCGGTGCGGCCCATGCCGGTGTAGAAGGAGCGGCCGCCGCCGAAGTCGCGGCACCACGAGATCGGCTGGTCGGTGCCGCCGACGTCGGTGCCGTCGCCGGCCGGCGCGTCGACCGCGTGGTAGCGGGCGAGCGTGTGGACCTTGCCCGTCGGGCGCTCGGCCCACTCGTACCAGGCGTCGGTGCGGTTCTGCTGCAGCAGGTCGATGTCGCGGGTGGCCGGGTGCACCTGGTCGCCGTAGACGACGGTCTGCTCGGTCTCGTCGGTCGAGCTGTCCGGCGACGGCCGCGCGCCGATCAGGCCGTCGAAGAACGTGGTGTCGGGCTCGGACTGCGCGGTGCTGCCGATGCCGAGGAAGCCGCCGCCGTCGGCGATGAACGACTCGACCGCGGACTCCTGCTCGAGCTCGAGCAGGTCGCCGGCCGCGTTGAGGAAGACGAGCGTGCTCGCCTCGGCGAGCTTGTCGCCGGTGATGTCGGCGGGCGCGTCGAGCACCTCGACGCTGAGGTCGCGCGCCTCCGCGAGCTCCGTGACGGCGGCGATCCCGGGCTCGGTGGTCGGATCGGCGACCTCGCCCGCGAAGATCAGCAGCTTGCCCTGCGGCTCCTGCGCCTGGGCCGGCGCCGCCGCGCACAGCATGAGCCCGAGCACGATCGCCCCGCAGGCGAGCAGCGCGCGCAGCGAAGCCTTCCCCGTCCCAGCCGCGTCCCGCATCCCGCTGCCTCCTCCGAGCATCACCGGTTCCCCTGTCTCACGAATGTCGTTGCCTGCGTGCATCGCCGCGTCAGCCACGCCGCAGGAAGATCGAGGTCTGATCCGTCGCCTTGCCGAAGCGCAGCGTCAGCCGCGCGTCGACGCCCCGGCGCGAGCGGGCGAGCGCCCGGCGCACCGCCTTGCCCGGCCGCAGCCGCACCGACGCGCGCCCCTCGTCGCCGCAGCGCACCGCCCGCTCGGCGAGCACGCGGCTCCCGAGGTCGAGCCGGCGCGCCGTCGCGCGGTCGACCCGCAGCGCCAGCGTGCCGCGATCGACGCCCTGGCAGCTGATCCGCACGACCAGCTTGCCGCGCCGGAACGCGCCCAGCGTCGTGGCCTTGCGCGCCGGCGGGGCGAGCGAGGCGAACGGCGCCGGCGCGTCGCTCGACGCCGTCGCCGCGGTCAAGCTGAACCTGAGCGTGCGGTACAGCTCCGTGTTGCCCACGACGTCGCGCGAGCGGTAGTCGACGCGGTGCGCGCCGAGTCCGCGCACGTCGAACGCGCCGGCGTACGGCGTCCACGCCCCGCCGTCGAGGCGGAACTCCGAGCCGACGGCGCCGGAGCCGTCGCCGTCGCTGCGCACGAGCGCGACCCGCGCGGCGCCGAGGTAGGCGGGCTTCGGCGCCGCGCCGTTGATCAGCGCCGTGGTCACGCGGCGGCGTGGCGTCGATCCGGATCGGGAGGCTGCGCTCGGTCTCGACGTTCCCGGCCACGTCGGTGGAGCGGAACCCGACGACGTGCGAGCCGGCCTGGCCGACGACGATCGCGCCCGTGTAGGCGGTCCAGCTCCCGCCGTCGAGCCGGTACTGGCTCCCGGCGGCGCCCGAGCCCTGGCCGTCGCGCGCCGTGAGCGCGACGGCGACCGCGCCGTCGTACCAGCCGTCCGGCCCGAACGCGGTCTCCGGGCTGAGGCGCGCGTCGGTGGACGGCGCGTGCGCGTCGACCTTGAAGTCGACCGACTTGAACGCCTCGGCGTTGCCCGCGCAGTCGATCGCGCGGTACTCGAGCGTGTGCGCGCCGTCGTCGGCGAAGTCGATCTCGCCCGAGTACGGCCGGACGGGGCCGCCGTCGACCCGGTAGAGCACCTGCTCGACGCCGGATCCGCCCGCCTCGTCGGTCGCGGCCAGCGAGATCCCGACGGCGCCCGCGTACCAGCCGCCGTTGCCGTTCGGCGCGGCCGGGTCGAAGGCGTGCGTGGTCACCGGCGGCACGGTCTCGGCGGCGCAGGGCTCGCGACCCGAGAGGTCCGGCATCCTGAACAGCGAGTCGCCGCTCGCCCGCTCGAGCGTCAGGGCCATCAGGTAGGCGACCTCGGGCGGGCCGCCCACGGTGCTCGGCGGCAGCTGGACCGACACGAGCTCCTTGGCCTCGTCGATCTCCGCCGGCACGTGGAAGATCGAGCACGGCGCGCCGTCCTGCCCGGTGGGCGTCCAGCGCTTGCTCAGCGGGCCGATCGCGCGGTGGCCGTCCTGGCACCAGTCCGGGAACGTCACGGCGACGGTCTGGGTCGATCCGTCGGCGTAGGTCAGCACGAAGTCGCCGCCGCCCGAGCCGTCGGCGGTCGTGCCGAAGAAGTGGATCCGCGTGTAGTTGCCGCGGTCCTCGTCGCGCAGCGTGAGCAGCTGGCCCTGGAAGGCGGCGAAGTTGGGCTGGTTGCCGGTCGTGTCGGGCATCCGCAGCGGGACGTCGTCCGCCGTGTCGTCCTCGGGCACGGCGACGGTGCGCGACGCGGGCATCTCCTCGGCCGGCAGCGTCCAGCCGCCGCGGATCCCGCCGTTCGCACGGGTCTGCTCGGTCGTGATTCCGACCGTGGTGAACAGGCTGGGCGCCTGGGCCTGCGCCGGCGCGGCGATCCATCCGAGCAGCCGCGCACGCCAGTGCCGCGGCCGCCGATGCGACCCGCTGCTGCGTCCCGCCCCACCCCAACGCCCTCATCACGTCTCCCTCGCCTCCCGGTTCTCCCGCGCCGCTTCCCACACGGCGACGCGGAAGCTAGCGGTCATCTGCCCGGATTGTCAACGGCTTTTGCATACGCAACGACAAAAGCGATCGGCAGATTCCCGGTTGACAACGGCGGCGCGCGGTTTAGGCTCCGGCTACTTTCGCCGGGCTCCGGGGTAGTTCTGCATTTGAGCGAGCGAAAGCGGGAGACGACTTGCGGGAGGGGTTGGATGGCGGCTCGATCGAGGCAGCGGATCACGTGGCGGGCGCTCCGCGTCGCGGCGGGGGGCGTGATCGTCGGCGGCGTGGTCGGCGGCGCGGGCGTGGCCGGGCGCCGCGCAGCAGGCGGCGGACGCCGACGATCGCCACGGACACCTCGACGGCGTTCATGCCGCCGGCGGTCAGCGGTCAGCACCGGCGAGACCGTCACCTGGACCTTCGACGGCGAGCTGCCGCACAACGCTCAGACGCGAACGACGTGCCGGCCGACCCCGCCTGGGACGACGTTCGTGACGCCGATCGTCGAACACCGGCAGCCGCGGACTACACGTTCACGCAGCCCGGGACCTACACGTACCACTGCATCGTCCACCCACGCGAGATGACCGGCACCGTGACGGTGACCGGCGCGCCGGTCACCCCCACCCCGACGCCGCCGGGCGGCACCCCGACCCCGGCGCCGACGACCACGCCGCCCCCGACGACGCCGCCGCCCGCCGCGACCCCGACGCCGTCCGACGCCCGGCACCACGACGCCGCCGCCCGGCTCCGCCGCGCGCGACGGCATCGCGCCCGCGATCTCGCGCGTCGGCCTCGACCCGAACCGGCGCGGCGTGCGCGTCGCCTTCACGCTGTCGGAGACCGCGACGGTCACCGTGCGCGTCGAGCGGCGCAAGTCGGGCAAGGTCGTCCGCACCGCCCGCCTGCAGGTGCGCGCCGGGCGGCGCGCGCTCGCCGTGCGGGGCGGCCGGCTGAAGCGCGGCCGCTACGTCGTCGAGCTCGCGGGCGCGCGACAGCGGCGGCAACGTCGCGACCGAGCGCGCCCGCCTCCGGGTCGGGAAGGCGCGCGGATGAGCGCGCCGCCGAACCCGTTCCGCCCGCCCGCCGACGCGTGGTCGCGGCGCGACTTCATGCGCAACAGCTTCGGCGCCGTCGCGCTCGTGTGCACCCTCGGGGGCCCGGGCACGATCGGCGGCAGGAAGCTGCAGACCTCCGCCGGGCGGCGCGCGCTCGCCCAGTCGGTCTTCGCGCCGTTCCAGCGCGACCTGCCGATCATGCCCGAGGCCGCGCCGGTCGCGATCGAGAACGGCGTCCACGTCTTCGACCTCGACATCCGCGAGGGCCTCGCCGAGATCCTGCCCGGCATGCAGACGCCGATCTACGGCTACGACGGGATCTACCCCGGCCCGACGATCCGCGCCCGCAAGGGCCGGGCGGCGATCGTGCGGGCGCGCAACGGGCTCACGTTCGACAGCAACATCCACCTCCACGGCGGCTACGTGCCGGCGAAGAGCGACGGCCATCCGATGGACGTGATCGCGCCCGGCGGCACGTTCGACTACGCCTATCCGAACGAGCAGGACGGCGCGCCGCTCTGGTACCACGACCACGCCCACGGCCGCACCGCGCGGACGCTCTACTACGGGCTCGTCGGCACCTACGTGCTCGAGGACGACCGCGACGCGCGGCTCGACCTCCCGCGCGGGGAGCACGACGTGCCGATCGTGCTCGCGGACCACGCCTTCAACCGCGACGGGTCGCTGCGCTACACCGAGAACGTGGACGTCGGGTTCCTCGGCGACACGATCCTCGTCAACGGCGCGGTCGCCCCGCGGATGCGCGTCCAGCGGCGGCTCTACCGGTTCCGCTTCGTCAACGCGTCCAACTCGCGGATCTACGACCTGCGGCTCGGCCGCGGCCGGCCGATGGTGCAGGTGGGCAGCGACGGCGGGCTGCTCGACGCGCGCGCTGCGCCGCTCGAGCGTCGTCCTCCATCCGGCCGAGCGCGTCGACCTGATCATCGACTTCCGCGCCTTCAGGCCCGGCTCGGAGATCGTGCTCTCCGAACGCGGGCGCGGAGCAGCCGTCGACGCGCGCGGTCATGCGCTTCGACGTCGAGCGCGGCGGCGGCGCCGAGGAGGCGCGGATCCCGGGCGGCCGGATGCGCACGCTCGAGCCGCTGCCGAAGCCGAACGCGAGCCGGCGCTGGTCGCTCAGCCTGTCGACGAGCACGGCCGGCGTGCAGTGGCAGATGGCGTCGCGCGGCTTCGACCCGCTCCGGGTCGACGTCCGCCCGCGGCTCGGGACCTCGGAGCTGTGGCAGTGGCACAACCCGTCCAACCGCAGCCACCCGATGCACCTGCACGGGATGCTGTTCCGGATCGTCGAGCGCAGCACCGGGGTCGTGCCGCCGCACGAGCGCGGCTGGAAGGACACCGTCGGCGTCGCGCCGGGCGAGACCGTCTCCGTGCAGCCGTGGTTCGTGCCCTACACGGGCCGCTACGTGTTCCACTGCCACAACCTGGAGCACGGCGACAAGGCGATGATGCTGCAGCTGGAGGTGATCCGGTGAACCGCCGCCTCCCGCTCGTCCTGGGTGCCGTCGCCGCCCTCGCCGCCGCCGCCCCGGGCTACGCCGCCGACCACACGGTCACGGCCGACGAGACCGACTCCGCCAGCCCGCTCTGGGCGCCGGCGGACCTGGCCGTCCAGCCCGGCGACAAGGTGACCTGGAGCTTCGCGGGCACGACGCTGCCGCACAACCTCGATCGCCACGAGCCCGAACTGGGACCTCAACGTGCCGCTGATCGCCCCGAACGGACCGCCGGCGGACCGCACGTTCACGACGCCCGGCATCTACACGCTACGTCTGCCAGCTCCACGGGACCTCCATGACCGGCAGGATCATCGTCGGCGACCCCCCGCCCCCGCCCCCGCCGCCGCTGAGCGAGCAGCCGTTCCCGAACGACGGCACGCGTCGCGCCGGCGGCGCTCGAGACCGGCGGGCTCGACACGACCCGGCCCGCGCTGCGCAGGGTCGCGCTGGACCGGTCGGGCCGGCGGGTGACGCTGCGGTTCCGCGTCTCGGAGCGCTCCGCGGTCACCGTGCGGCTCGACCGCGCCGGCAAGCGGGTGCGCACGAAGCACGTCGCCGCCGCCGGCCGCGCGTCCGTCACGCTCCGCGGCCTGCGCGCCGGGCGCTACCGGATCGAGCTGCGCGCGCGCGATCTCGCGGGCAACGCGTCGGCCGCGCGCGTCGCGCACGTCACCGTCGGCTGACGCCGGCGGTGAACCGCGGCCGCGCCGGCGCCGTAGCCAGGAGGTGCTGCGCTACCACGTGCTGCGCCGCGAGCAGCGGCTCCCGGGGACGCCGGACGAGGTCTTCCCGTTCTTCGCCGACGCGCGCAACCTGGAGGCGATCACGCCGCCCTGGCTCGGCTTCCGCGTGCTCACGCCGGAGCCGATCGAGATGCGGCCGGGCGCGCTGATCGAGTACCGGTTGGCGCTGCACGGGCTGCCGCTGTCGTGGCTGACCCGGATCGAGGAGTGGGTGCCGGGCGAGCGCTTCGTCGACGCCCAGCTCGCCGGGCCGTACGCGCTCTGGCATCACACGCACGAGTTCGCGCCCGACGGCGACGGGCGGGACGCTGATGCGCGACACCGTCCGCTACGCGCTGCCGTACTGGCCGCTCGGCGAGGTCGCGCACGCCCTGCTGGTGCGGCGCGACCTCGCGGCGATCTTCGCCTTCCGCCACGACGAGGTGGCGCGGCGGATCACTGCACGGTGAGCGTGCCCTTCATGCCGGCCTCGCGGTGGCCGGGCACCGGGCAGTAGAACTCGTACGTGCCGGGCTTCAGGTCGACCGTGATCGGCGGCGCGTCGCCGCTGGTCACCGTCTCGGTCTCCTCCTCGACGCCGTTGCCCTCGATCTCGACCGCGTGCGGCGTGCTCGACGGGTTCGCGAAGTCGACGGTGACCTTCCCGGCCTTGGCCGTCGCGTCCGCCTGGTCGAACTTCAGCGAGCCGTCGGCGGGCGCGGAGAACTTGAGCGTCGCGCTGCCGGCGCCCGCGCCGCCGTCGTCCGCCGGCGCCTCCGTCGCGGCCGGCGCCTCCGTCGCGGCCGGCGTGGCCGCGGACTCCTCGTCGTCGCCGCCGCCGCATCCGGCGATCACCGCGGCGCCCACGATCAGGGCGATGAGCATGGCTCGCATGGTTCCTCCTGGGTTCATGGCCACTCCTTCCGACGGTCGCGGGCCGCCGCGCATTCCACGCCCGGTCACTGGATCTCCGCGCTCATGATCGGCGACACGCGGTCGGGGCCCTCGTGGCGCACGACGCGGATCCGCTCGTACTCGCCGACGCGCGCCGCGGTCGTGAGCACCACGTACGCGCGGCCGCGGGCGTCGGCGCGGAACGTCCCGGCGCTGGCGCTCCAGCCCCCGCGCTCGCAGCGCACCTCGTAGACCGACTCCGAGCCGGGCTCGAGCCCCTTGACCCAGAGGTGGACCTCGGTGCCGCCGCGCTCGGGCGAGAGCTCCGCGCGCGCCGAGGCGCCGGTGTCGCCGGTGAGCCGCAGGTCGTACTGCGCGGTCTCGGCCGCCTCGCCGCCGTCGCCGGTGCCGAGGGCGAGCGCGGTCGCGCCGGCGCCGACGAGCAGACCGGCGATCGCGCAGGCCACGGCGAGCGCGCGCCCGCGCGGGAGCCGCAGCAGCGCGGGGCGGCGCCGCCGCCGGTGGCGGCCGCGCTCGCGCGCGATCCGGTCGAGCAGCCGCTCCTCGACGGCGGGCGGCGCGGGTGGGATCACCAGCCCGTCGGCGTGGCGGAGGATCTCGGGCATCCCGGCGAGCCGTGCGTGCTCGGCGGCGCACTCCGGGCAGCCGGCGAGGTGCGCCTCGACCGCCGCGCGCTCCTCGGGCTCGAGCGCGCCCAGCACGTAGCCGCCGAGCGCCTTGCGGGCCTCGTCGCAGCTCATCCCGGCACCACCCCCATCTCCTCGAGCACCAGGCGCAGCGAGCGCAGCGCGTACCAGGTCCGGCTCTTCACGGTCCCGACCGGCAGCCCGGTGTGCTCGGCGATCTCACGCATCGACAATCCGCGGAACTGCGCCATCCGGATCATCTGCCGGTGCTCGGGCGTGAGCCGCTCGAGCGCCGCGGCGACCTGCCAGCCGAGCATCGACTGCTCGAGCGTCGGGCCGCCGGCGGTGTCGGTCTCGGGCTCGTGGCGCGGGAGCGCCGGGACGGACGGAGGCGCGCCGGCGCGCGTCGATGATCGCGTGGCGCGTGATCTGGAACAGCCAGGTCCGGACCGCCGCCTTCTGCGGGTCGTAGCGGCCGGCGTGGCGCCAGGCGCGCAGGAACACCTCCTGGACGATCTCCTCGGCGGCGCCGCGGTCGCCGAGCGCGTTGAGCGCGAAGCCGAACAGCTCGCCGCCGTAGAGGCGGTAGAACTCGCGCATCGCCTCGCCGGTCTCGTCGGTCGCGAGGCGGTCGACGAGCGCGGCGTCGGCGGCGACCGGTCTCGGTGGTGTCGGCGGCACTGCGCGGGTATACGCGCGCTCACGCGGCGCGGTTCGCGAGCCGCGCGAGCAGCTCGGGACCCGGGCGCCCGGCGTGGCGCTCGCCCTCCCAGAACAGGGTCGGCGTCGTGGGCACGCCCGCGCGCACCCCGCTGCGGAACTGGTCGCGGACGCGCGCGCGCGACCGCGTCCGAGCGGCGGTCGGCGTCGAACCGCGCGACGTCGAGCCCCAGCCGCGTCGCGCGCGCCCACAGGTGCGGGTCCTCCAGCCGTCCCTGGTCGGCGAACAGCGCGTCGTGCATCGGCCAGAACGCGTCCTGGAGCGCCGCCGCCTCCGCCGCGCAGGCGGCGGCGAACGCGCGCGGATGCGACGTCTTGACGGGGAAGTGGCGGAAGGCGACCCGCACCGGCGCGCTCGCCAGGACGGGCTCCAGCGCCGCGCAGAACGGGCACTCGTAGTCGCCGTAGACGATCAGCACGGGCGCGCCCTCGGGCCCGCGGACGTGGTCGTCCGGGCCGGCGGGCGGGACGGGCGCGGAGGACAGGTCGCCCATGCGGCCGAGCGTAGCGGGCAGGTTTGCCGACGCGCGGGCCCGTGGTACCCCGACCACGATCGTGCAGGGGGCACGGACCAGCTACGAGGTCACGGCCGGCGAGGTCGAGGCGCTGCGCGCCTACGTCGCCGAGCAGGCCGGACCCGCGGACGCCGAGGCGGCCGAGCGCCTGCTCGGGCAGCTCGCCGCGCTCGAGCAGCACCGCGGGCGAGCGGCTGCGCTTCACGCCCGTGCCCGCTGCGCGCGGGCTCGCCGAGCGCGCGGTCGAGGCGCTCCGCAGCGAGGGCGACGTGCGGATGGGCGGCCGCCGCTGGCGGCTTCAGCGCCCGAGGCCGTCGAGGGCGTCGAAGAGCAGGTTGGCGCCGGGCAGGTCGCCCGGCGACTCCGCCTCGTAGCTCCAGCGCACGACGGCGTCCGGCATCGGTCAGGACGAGCGCGCGCTGCGGGAAGCCGCCCGGGTGCAGGACGCCGAACGCGCGGCAGGTCGCGCCCTTCGGCTCGAAGTCCGAGAGCTGCTCGATCGCGATGCCGAGCTGCTGCTTGAACGCCTGCTGGGAGTAGGTCGCGTCGCAGGACACGCCGTAGAGCGTCGCGCCGCGCTCGCCGAAGTCCTCGAGCACCTCGTTGTAGATCGCGAGCTGGTCGGTGCAGACCGGCGAGAACGCGAACGGGTAGAAGACGAGGATCGTCGTCCGCCCCTCGAGCTGCTCACGGGTGAACGGCTCGCCCGCGGCGGTGGCCAGCGCGAAGTCGGGCGCCGGCCGGCCCGCCTCGATGACCGGCACCGGGCTACCGGCGCAGGCCGAGCTCGCGGATGAGCGAGCGGTACCCCTCCAGGTCCTTCTTCTGGAGGTAGTTCAGGAAGCGGCGGCGGCGGCCGACGAGCATCAGGAGCCCACGGCGCGAGTGGTGGTCGTGCGAATGCTCGCGCAGGTGCTCGGTCAAGTGGTTGATACGGCGGGTCAGCAGCGCGATCTGGACCTCGGTGGCCCCGGTGTCGCGCTCGTCCTTGCCGAACTTGGCCGTGATCTCGGCTTTGTCCTCAGCGGTCAGCGTCATGTGCGACGCGTCAGGGTAGCAGCCTGCAACGCCGCGTCAGGCGGCGATCCGGCGGGTCTCGTCGACGTCGCGCTCCATCTGCTCGACCAGCGCGCCGACCGAGTCGAAGGCCAGCTCGCCGCGCAGCCGCTCGAGGAACGCGAGCCGCAGCTCGCGGCCGTAGAGGTCGCCGGAGAAGCCGATCAGGTAGGGCTCGACGAGCAGCCCGCGGCCGGTCACGAACGTCGGCCGCACGCCGACGTTGGTCGCCGCCGGCCACCACTGCCACTCGCCGCCGAGCTCGACCGCGGCGCGGCAGGCGTAGACCCCGTGCGCGGGGCAGACGAGCGCCGGGTCGGGGATCAGGTTGGCGGTCGGGAAGCCGAGCGTCCGCCCGCGCTTGTCGCCGTGCTCGACCGTGCCGCGCAGCTGGAACGGCATGCCGAGGCAGGCGGCGGCGCGCGCGACCTCGCCGGCCTCGAGCAGCCCGCGGATGTGGCTCGAGGAGATCACCTCGCCGTCGACCTCGACGAGCTCGACGACGCGCGTCTCGAACGCGTCCTGCGCGCGCAGCAGCGCGACGTCGCCCTTGGCGCGGTGGCCGAAGCGGAAGTTCTCCCCCACGCTGACCACCTGCGCGTCGAGCGCGCCGATCAGCACGTCGTCGATGAACCCCTGCGGCGACTGCTGCGAGAACACGCCGTCGAACGGGATCACGACGAGCTCGCGCACGCCGAGCCCGGCGACCAGGTCGGCCTTGGTCTCGAGCGGCGTGATCAGCTTCGGCGCCTTGTCCGGCGCGACGACCGTGCGCGGGTGCGGCTCGAAGGTCAGCACGGTGTCGGCGCCGCGCATGACCTCGCGGTGGCCGAGGTGCACGCCGTCGAACTCGCCGACCGCCACGTGGCGCGGGCGGGGCTCGGCGTCGGGGAGCCAGGTGACGTCCATCAGCCGCGGAAGCCTACGACGGGCTTGAGCGTGCCGTCCGCGCGCGGCTCGGCGAGCGCGATCAGCCCGTCCTCGTCGACGAGCCGGGCGGTGCCGTCCGCGCGGCCCTCGACCGCCACCCCGTGCCCCGCCCGCCGCGCCGCGTCGCCGGCCAGCTCGACGGCGGGCAGGAAGCCCAGCGCCTCGTCGAGCGGCACGAAGCGCCCGGCGTCGGCGACGTCGAACGACCCGATCCGCGTGCGCCGCAGCTCGAGGCAGTAGGCGTCGCCGAGGTCGGCGATCAGCGAGCGGACGTAGGTCCCCGAGCCGCATTCGATCTCGAACGCGGCGCGGTCGCCGTCGCGCCAGCGCTGCTCGAACCGGTGCACCTCGACCTCGCGCTCCGGGATCTCGACGGCCTCCCCCGCCCGCGCCAGCGCGTACGCCCGGCGCCCGCCGACGCGGACCGCGGAGTAGGCGGGCGGCCGCTGGCGGATCCGGCCCGTCGGCAGCTGCAGCGGCTCGTCCGGCATCCGCCCCGGCGCCAGCTCGCCCTCGGGGTCGCCGGTGGTCGAGGTCCAGCCCAGCCGGGCGACCGTCTCGTAGCGCTTCGGGAGCGCCATCAGCCAGCGCTGCGCGCGGGTCGCGCGCCCGACGAGGATCAGCAGCAGCCCGGTCGCGAACGGGTCGAGCGTGCCCGCGTGGCCGACCTTGGTCCCGCGCGGGCGCGCACGGCGCTCCGCCGCGACGACGTCGTGCGAGCTCATCCCCGCCGGCTTGTCGGCCAGCAGGACGCCGTCGCTCATGCTCAGAGCTGCTCGGCGAGCCGGGCGCGCAGGAACGACACGAGCTCGCCGAACTCGAGGTCGGTCGAGAAGCCGGCCGCGCGGCGATGGCCGCCGCCGCCGAGCGCCCTGGCGATCGCCGAGACGTCGACGCGGTCGTCCGTCGACCGCAGCGACACCTTGCGGCGGCTCGACGCGGTGTCGGACAGCAGCTCGCGCACGAGGCCGGCCATCGCCGTCCCCTCGAGCGCGCGGAGGTGGTCGACGACGCCCTCGGAGTAGCTCTCGTCCGCGCCGGTGACGGCGTAGTCCTCGCGCGTGAGCTGGGACAGCGTCAGCAGCCCGCCGTCGAAGCGCTCGACGGCGCTCAGCCCGCGCGCGAGCAGCTCGAGCTTGCCCTGCGGGACGCCCTCGTACAGGCGCCGGTAGATCTCGTGCACGTCGACGCCGGCGGCGATCAGGTCGGCGGCCATCTCGTGCGCCTGCGGGCCGGTGTTCTCGTACATGAAGCGGCCGGTGTCGGTGACCAGGCCGACGTAGAGCGCCTCGGCGATCGGCTGGGTCAGCGGCACGCCGAGCCCGCGCATCAGGTCCCAGATCACCTCGGCCGTGCACGACGCCTCGGGGACGACGTGGTCGACGGTCCCGAAGCGCGTGTTGTCGTGGTGGTGGTCGATGTTGATGATCCGCCCGCCGAGCTTGAGCGCGCCCGCCGGGTTGCGGTCGATGTTGCCGCAGTCGAGGAACACCACGGTGCGCTCGCCGACGTCGTCGGGCACGCTGGTCACGAGCTGCGGCAGCTCGAGGAACCGGTACTCGTAGGGCAGCGGGAACTCGTCCGCCGACAGGAACGAGAACGCGTCCTTGCCGAGCGCGCACATGACGCCCTGCATCGCCGCGAGCGAGCCGAGCGCGTCGCCGTCGGGGTGCTCGTGGGTGGTGAGCAGGAAGCGCTCGCCCTCGCGCAGCGCCTCGAGCACGAGCTCGCGCGACGTCGTGACCCCGTTGCGCGTGGTCACGCGTCCGCCTCGCGATCGATCAGCTCGGAGATCCGCATGCCGCGGTCGGAGGTGTCGTCGTAGAGGAACTCGAGCGTCGGGGTGTGCTTGAGCCGGAGCTCGCGCGCGACGGCGCGCTGGAGCACGCCGTGCGCGGACTGGAGGCCGTCCATGGACCGGCGCCGTACCCCGTCGTCGCCGAGGACACTCACGAACACGCGGGCACGGCGGAGGTCGGGTGCGGTCTCGACGGCGGTCACGGTGACGAATCCGACGCGCGGATCCTTGAGCTTGAGGGTGATGGCGTCGGACAGGACCTCGCGGACAGCCTCGTCCACCCGGCGCATGCGATCGCCGGTCACCCTAGCGCTTCCAGGTCGCCCCACGAGGCAAGGCGACGCTCGTAGCGGACCCCCTGCGGGAAGCGCGCGTCGAGGGCCCGCACGACCGCGTCGGCGGCCTCCTCGCAGCGTCCCGGCGAGCCGCCCGCGAGGGCGACGGCGAGCGTCGAGCGCTGCCAGGTGTCCTGGTGCTCGACCTCGGCCACGGAGGCGCCGAGGCGCTGGCGCAGGTGCGCCTTGACGCGGTTGAGCTCTGCGCGCTTGGCCTTCAACGAACCGCTCTCGGGGAAGTGGAGATGAACCTGGAGGACGACGAATAGGAAGACACGGCTTCGCCTGCCAGGCGGCACGCTCGTTCCTCGCGGCCGCCTTCGGCGACGCTAGGTGAGCGTGCGCTCGACCTGCTTCGTGTCGTAGACCTCGATCACGTCGCCTTCCTTCACGTCGGCGTAGTTCTTGAGCACGATGCCGCACTCGAACCCCGCCGCCACCTCGCGGACGTCCTCCTGGACGCGCCGGAGCGAGTCGACGGTGCCGTCGTAGACGATCGTGCCGTCGCGCACGAGGCGGCACTTCGCGCCGCGCGTGACCTTGCCGTCGGTGACGTAGCAGCCGGCGATCGTGCCGACGCGCGAGGCGCGGAAGATCGCCCGCACCTCGACGGTGCCGACCGACTCCTCGACCTCCTCGGGCGCGAGCATGCCCTGCATGGCGTCGCGGAGCTCGTCGATCGCGCGGTAGATCACCGAGTAGCTGCGGATCTCGACGCCCTCGCGCTCCGCGGCCTGCCGGGCCTCGCCGACCGGGCGGACGTTGAAGCCGAGCACGATCGCGTCGGACGCGGCCGCGAGCATGATGTCGGACTCGGTGATGCCGCCGACGCCGGAGAGCACGACCTGGACCTGGACCTCGGACTGCGGCAGCCGGGCGATCTCGTCCTCGAACGCCTCGAGCGAGCCGGACACGTCCGCCTTGAGCACGAGGTTGAGGTCCTGGAGCACGCCGCCGCGCGCGTCCTCGAAGATCGTCGCGAGCGACCGGGTGCGCTGCGAGCGGCGCGCCTGCGCCTCGCTCTTGAGCCGGAACCCGCGCTCACCGGCGAGCTGCCGGGCGCGGCGGTCGTTCTCGACCACGCGCACGTACTCGCCCGCCTCGGGGACGCTGTCGAAGCCGAGCACCTCGACCGGCTCGGACGGCGTCGCCTCCTTGACCTTCTTGCCCTTGTAGTCGTGCAGCGCGCGGACGCGGCCCCAGTGGGCGCCGGCGACCAGCGCGTCGCCGACCTTCATCGTGCCGCGGTTGACGAGCACGGTGACGACCGCGCCGCGGCCCGGGTCGAGCTTGGACTCGATGACGACGCCCGAGGCCTCGGCCTCCGGGTTCGCCTTGAGCTCCTCGACCTCGGCCACCAGCAGGATCCCCTCGAGCAGGTCGTCGAGGTTCGTGTGCGCCTTCGCGGAGACGTCGACGAACATCGTGTCGCCGCCCCACTCCTCGGGCTGGAGCCCGAGCTGGGTCATCTCGGTGCGGACGCGGTCGGGCTGCGCGCCCTCCTTGTCGATCTTGTTGACCGCGACGATGATCGGCACCTCGGCCGCCTTCGCGTGGTCGACCGCCTCGCGGGTCTGCGGCTTCACGCCGTCGTCGGCGGCCACCACGATGACCGCGATGTCGGTCACCTGGGCGCCGCGGGCGCGCATGGCGGTGAACGCCTCGTGGCCCGGCGTGTCGAGGAAGGTGATCAGCTTGTCGCCCGCGTGGACCTGGTAGGCGCCGATGTGCTGGGTGATGCCGCCGGCCTCGCCGGCCGCCACCTCGGTCTCGCGGATCGCGTCGAGCAGCGACGTCTTGCCGTGGTCGACGTGGCCCATGATCGTGACCACGGGCGGGCGCGGCTCGAGGTCCTCGGCGTCGTCGTCGAACTCGGGCTCGGCCTCGTCCTCGTCGGCCGCGCTGACGATCTCGATCTTCTTGTCGAACTCGTCGGCGAGCACCTGGACGGCGTCGTCGGACAGCGTCTGCGTGAGCGTCGCCATCTCGCCGAGCCCCATCAGCTTCTTGATCACGTCGGGCATCGGGACGCCGAGGTACTCCGCGACGTCCTTGACCGTCGAGCCGGAGTTGACCTTGATGATGTCGGCCTGCAGGACGCTGACGTCCTGCGGCACCGGCTCGGTGTAGGTGCCGCGCCGGCGCCGGCCGCCGCGCCGCGGGGGCCTGCGCTGCGGGCCGCCGCCGGGACCGCCCGGGCCGCCGGGACCGCCGGGGCCGCCGCTGCGGCGGGCCGCCTGCGAGTCGATGACCACGCGCCGCACGCCGCCGGCCGAGCCGGGGGCGCGCTCGCCCTGGAGCGAGGAGCGCGTGGGCCGGCGCGGGGCGCCCTTGTCGCCGCCGGCGGGCTTGTCGCCGTCCGGCTTCGCCTTCGCCTTCGGCGCCATCCCCTCGGGGGGACGCGCGCCGAGGTCGCGGATGCCGAGGTCGCCCGGCTGGCGCAGCTGCGTCCGCGCCGGGGCGGGCTTGGGGCCCTTGCCGTTCGCGTTCTGCGGCTGCTTCTTGCCCGTGAGCGCGGCGTCGGCTGCGACCTCGTCCACGGCGGATGCCGTCGCCTTCACGGCGATGCCGGCGGCATTCAGCCGCTTCATCACCTCGGCGGTGGGCATGTTGTATTGCTTCGCTAGCTCGTGGACGCGCTTCTTGGCCATGTGTGAATGAAGTCTAGGGTCTCCTGAGGGATGGACACTGGGCCCTTGAGGGCCCGCTGGAACCCGCGGCGGGCGACGGCACGCTCCCAGCAGTCCTGTGCCTCGTGCAGCCAGGCGCCGCGACCGGGGAGCCTGGTCAGGGTGTCGGGCACGAGTACGCCGTCTACGTTAGCGAAGCGGCGCAGCTCGGTGCGGGGCGCGCGCGCCCCGCACCCCGCGCAGGTCCGGGTTATGCCGAGCCGACGACGTCGGTGTCCTTGCCCGCGAGCGCCTGGTGGGCGTCGAGGCCGCAGTAGCGCGAGCCGGGCAGGGACGCGTTCGGGCAGCGCCGGCCGTTGGCGAGGATCGCGGCGCAGCGGCCGCCGACCTCCTCCTCCTCGTAGCCGGAGTCCTGCTCCTCCTTCGCGAACTCGGTCTCGGAGCGGATGTCGACGCGCCACCCCGTGAGGCGCGCGGCGAGCCGCGCGTTCTGGCCCTCGCGGCCGATCGCCAGCGAGAGCTGGTCGTCCGGCACGATGACCGTGGCCTGGCGGTTCTCGTCGTCGACGAGCACCTCGCGCACGCGCGCGGGGCTCAGCGCCTTCGCGACGAACCGGGCGGGCTCGTCGTTGTAGGGGATGATGTCGATCTTCTCGCCGCGCAGCTCGGACACGACCATGCGGACGCGCGAACCGCGCGGGCCGACGCAGGCGCCGACCGGATCGACGCCGTCGGCGTGCGAGACGACCGCGATCTTCGACCGGTAGCCGGGCTCGCGCGCGACGTTGGTGATCTCCACCAGGCCGTCGGCGATCTCGGGCACCTCGAGCTCGAACAGCTTCTTGATCAGCTCCGGGTCGCGGCGGCTGACGATGATGCTCGGCCCGCGGGTCGAGGAGGAGACCTCCTTGATGACCGCCTTGACGCGCTGCGAGTGGTCGTAGCGCTCGCCGTCGACCTGCTCGGACTTCGGCAGCAGCGCCTCCACGCGCTCGCGCAGCTGCACGAGCGTGTAGCGGGAGTCCGACTGCTGGACGATGCCGGTGATCAGCTCGCCGACGCGGTCCTGGTACTCCTCGAACATCATGTCGCGCTCCGCCTCGCGGATCCGCTGCAGGATGACCTGCTTGGCGGTCTGCGCGGCGATCCGGCCGAAGTCGTCCGGCGTGACGTCGCGCTTCTCGATCTGGTCCTCGAACTCGGCCAGGCGCTCCTGCGAGATCTCGGGCGCCTCGGGGATGATGACCTCGCCCGTCTCCGGGTCGACGCGCCGCTCGAGCTCGCCGGTCGCCTGCTCCTCCGCCTCGTCGAGGAGCTGGTCCTCGAGGTCCTCGGGCAGGATGAGCTCCTCGACGCGGTACTCGCCGAGGTCGGGGTCGAGGTGCACGCGCGCGTAGCGCACGGCGCCGGGCTGCTTCTTGTAGGCCGAGAGCAGCGCGTCCTCGAGGGCGGTGATGAGCTTCTCCTCGGAGATGCCCTTCTCCCGGGCGAGGGCGCGGACGGCCTCGACGATCTCTTGTGACATCGCTCAGTCCCCCACGAGGTTCGATCGGTGGATGTCGGCGTAGGCGATCGACACCACGCCGGTGTCGGCGGCGACGGTGACCGCGTCGTCGCCGGCGTCGAGCAACTCGCCGGTGAAGCTGTGGTGCCCGTCGTGGCGGCCGCGGGTGCGGACCCGCGCGCGCCGGCCGACGAAGCGGCGGAAGTGGTCGGGCTTGGAGAGCGGCCGCTCGGGCCCCGGCGACGAGACCTCGAGCCCGTAGCGCTCGCGCACCTCGGGCAGCAGGGCGGTCACCTGCTCGCAGAGGGCCAGCGTGACGCCGTCCGGATGGTCGATGAAGAGGCGCACGACCTTGCCGCCCGCGACCTCCGCGAGCAGCACCTCAACCTCTGGCGCCGACTCCGAAAGCCGGCTCTCGATCTCCGCTTGGATTCCACGCATCTTCGTCTGTTCTCCCAACAAAAAAGCGGGCGAGCGCCCGCTTTCAAAAAACCACGGCCCCACCGGGGGTCGCGAAAGCTGTTCGACTGTTATAGCACCGGTTCGGGGCGGGTGGGAAGTCATTCACGCGGCCGCGTCACGGGCCCGGTCGCGGTAGATCCGGTAGTCGCGGCGGTCCGGGCGGAGGGTCGCGGCGAGCGCCAGCGGACGCCGCGCGTCGGCCGGCCGGCCGAGCTCCATCAGCGCGCGCCCGAGGCAGAACAGCGCGTAGTCGCTGGTCGGTGCGATCTCGACGCAGGCGGCGAACTCGGTGGCCGCCTCCTCGAACCGGTGCGAGCGGAAGTAGGCCCGGCCGAGCGCCTCGCGGATCGAGGCCTTGCCGGGCTCCAGCCGCGCGGCCTTGGAGAGCGGGACGGCGGCCTGCGCGAAGTCCCCCGACTCGAGCAGATCCGTGCCGCGGCGGAACAGGTCGTACACGTCCTCCATGTGATCCGATTGTAGGCGCGCGGTCAGGCGGCCTCGGCCTCCCGCAGCTCGGCGACGTCGCGGACCTCGACGAGCGCCTGCGAGCCGCTCGGCCAGGCCGCGGCCGTGGCGCTCGTCGACGGTCAGCTCGAGGTCCAGGCGCGCCCAGCCGGCGTGGCGGGAGCGGCCGTAGCGCAGCGCGACGACGTCCGCGCGCCGGCGCAGGCACAGCCCGGTCACGCGCAGCAGGGTCTCCGGCCGGTCGTCGACCAGGAGCGAGAAGTGGCGGGTCATGACGGGACTCCTTCTGGTCCCGCCGCCCGAGGTCGCGTCGCGCCACCCACGGTCCGGGAGGGACCGTCGTGGGCCTGCGGCGCGCGTGCGTGCCCAGGCCCTAGGTGGCAATGACGATGATCGGCGAGGTGTGGTGCGTGCCGGTCATCGTCGTCGCAGCGTACTGCACCGCGGGCGGCTCAGCCACGCTTCGGCGGCACGGCCCACCACGAGCGCCAGAGCCCGGCCTCGCGCGCCAGCGCCGAGCGCAGCCCGCGGCGCTGCTCCGCGGTCGGCTGCGGCGGCGTGGCCGGAGTAGCGCGCGTCGCGCAGCGCGCGGACGTACCCGACCGCGCCCGGCCAGCCGCGGAAGCGCTGCTCGAGGCCGGTCAGCGTGACCCCGTCCGTGCCCTCGACCCGGGCGCGCTGCAGCGCGCGCTCGAAGTCGGCGAGCGGGCGCTCGGCCGGCGGCGGGCGGCGCCGGTCGTGGCGCCGCTGCAGCAGCACGGCGACGGCCATGATCAGCGTCGCGGCGATCCCGAACAGGATCCAGGTCCGCGTGCTGGTGCCCTCGTCCGGCGCGAGCGCGCGGTTGCTCTCGAGGTCGCCGAGGCGCTCGCCGCCGAGGTCCGGCGCCGTCTGGTTGCCGGCGTTCGGCAGCTCGCTGCGGTTGTCGCCCGGCTGCGCGCGCGCGGGCGCCGCGGCGGGCGTGGGGTCGCGCGTGACCCAGCCGATGCCCGGGAACCAGGCCTCGACCCAGGAGTGCGCGTCGAGGTCGCGGACGACGTACTCCTTCTCCTTCTCGTCGAACGCGCCGGTGGTGAACCCGGTGGCGACGCGCGCGGGGATGCCGCCCATCCGCAGCAGCAGCGCCTCGGCGCCGGAGAACTGCTGGCAGAAGCCGATCTTGGAGTCGAAGAGGAAGCCGTCGAGCGTCCCGGACTCCGGCGGCGGGCGCTCGGAGTAGGAGAAGCCGGAGTCGAGGTAGCGCTCGACCGCCGCGACGTACGCGTACGGCGTCTCGGCCTCCGCCTTGAGCGCGCGCGACAGCCTCCACGCGCGCGCGAGCTCGCTCTGGCGCAGCAGCGGCCCCGCCTTCTCGGGCTCGGCGCCGAACTGCTCGATGATCGGCTTCTCGGCGCCGCCCCAGGCGGGGAAGTCGACGCGGTCGAGCTGCAGGTCGACCTGCGGGTCGACCCCCGGGCGCGCGGCGACGAAGAGCGACAGGTAGCCGCGCAGCCAGTCCTCGTAGGAGGTGCCGGCGTCGCGCAGCTGGCGCTCGTCCGGCCGCGGCGTGTAGACGTCGGCCGAGTAGGCGTCGCCGCGCCCGAGCCGCGTCGTCGCGTTGTAGATGCCGCCGCCGATCGGGTACCCGCCCTCGCCCGTCACCGCGGTCGCGATCCCGGCGGTGACGAACGTGTCGGTCCGGATGTTGCGCAGCGTGACCTCGATCTGCTGCGACCAGCGCTGCTGGTTCGCGATGTCGTCCGGGAGCTGGTTGCTCGGGTCCTCGCTGCGCTGGCGCGGGTCCTGGCGCCAGGTGAGCCCGTCGAACACGTCGAGGTCCGCGGCCTTCCAGTACGCCGGGATCGACGCCTTGACCCGCAGCAGCTCGCGGCCGTCGCGCGGCCAGTTCAGCGGGCTGTAGTCGTGGTTCCAGGAGAAGGCGACCGCGCGGTCGCCCGCGGTGTCGAGCGCCCATTGCTCGTAGTCCCACCACGGCTGGCGGCCGTCGATCGCCGGGGCGATGGCGAGCGCCGCGATCGCGGCCACGGCGACGGCGACGCCGGCGGCGGGCGCGTCGTTGACGCCGAGCCGCTCGGCGCGCAGGAAGGCGATCATGAGCAGCGCGAGCAGCGCGCCGCGGATGAACTCGGCCTCGAAGTCGAGCACGACCGCCGGGACGACGTAGAGCGTGAGCAGCAGCAGCAGCGCGAGCGGCGGGAAGCCGGTGCGACCGTTGCGGCGGGGCCAGAAGGCGAGCAGCCCTGCGACGACGATCAGCAGCGTCCCGCCCATCCCGATCACCGCGCGCGTCCACTCGTCGAGCCCGCGGTACGGGACGCGCACGCCGGGCAGCGCGTCGATCCCGCGCCCCGCGCCGGCCATCAGGTCGCCCCAGCGGTCGGGCCGCAGGTACTCGTCGCCCAGCCCGCCGGCGAGCAGCGCGGCGCCGACGGCGACCAGCGCCACGGCGGCCGCGGCGACCTGGCTCCACCAGCCGGGCAGGCGCGCCGCGAGCAGCAGCGCCGGGACGAGCAGCACGACGATCCCGACCGCCTCCCACGCCCGCCACCAGGCGGCGGGCTCGATCAGGTCCATCCACTGCAGCCCCGCGAACAGCGCGAGGATGCAGAGGAAGAGCCCGCGGACCCGGCCGAGCGGCAGCGCGGGGCCGCCCGCGGCGGCGGTGCGCAGCGCGGGGACCGGCGGGCGGGCCGCGAGCGTGCTCAGGCCGCGCCCCCGACGGCCGCCATGACGGCGCCGCTCCCGGTGCGCCCGGCGACGAAGCCCTGGCAGCCGGCGACCTCGAGCACCGGGTTGCGGCCGGCGATCCCGCCCGGGACGACGAGCAGGCAGCCGCCCGGCGTGCGCCCGAGCCCGCGCGGCGGGCGGTCGATCACGCGCGCGGCGACGTAGACGACGAGGCCGCGGCGGTTCTGCGCCGCCGACAGCGCCGGGCCGGCGACGTCCTCGATCAGGGCGAGCCGGACGTGCGCCTGCGGCCAGGCGAGCAGGTCGGGGTCGATCGTGACCGCCCGGCGGTCGCCGGGCAGCACGAGCCCGCAGCCGGAGCGGCGCGCGAAGTGGACGGTCAGCGAGGCCGCGGCGCGGACGGCGGCGTCGAGCGCGTCGCGCGACGCGGGCGCGCGCGGGTCGAGCACGACGAGCGGGCGCGAGTCGGCCTCGGAGATCAGCTTGCGCTCCATCATGCCCGCGCCGCGCGCGACGGTCGGCCAGTGGATCCGCGAGGCGGGCGAGCCCTCGCGGTGCTCGCGCAGGCCGTCGATCTCGGTCTCGGCGGCGGCGATCAGCGCCGCGCGGGCGTGGGCGCTGACGCCCTCGCCCCCGCTCGCCGTCGCGCGCACCCGTGCTGATCCGCGGCAGCACGAGCACCTCGTCGTCGTGGTCGCCGGTGAGCACGCGCTGGGCGAGCCCGAACGGGTCGCGCAGGACGAGCGCGGGCGGCGCCAGCACGCGCCGGCCGCGGCGGCCGAACGTCACTTCCGCGCGTACGCGCGCGCGAGAGCGGCCGGCGGTGATGCGGACCGGCTCGGGCAGCAGCGCCTCGTCGATCCAGCCGGGCGGCAGCGGCAGCCGGCCGCGCGTCGCCTCGACGACCACGCTCAGCGGCTCCTCCTCGGCGACGCTGCGGCCGCCGACCGTCCGGGTGACGGTGGCGCCCCAGGCGCCGAGCGCGATCCAGCCGCCCGCGCCGGCGCCGAGCAGGATCAGCGCGGCGCCGGTGACGTACAGCGGCTCCGCGTCGAACGTGCCCGCCACGACCAGCAGCAGGAGCCCGAGCGCCGCGCAGCCGATGGCCGAGCGCATGTCCCGATCCTAGAGCGCCGGGGTCCCGGCCACGGCGTCCGCGACGATCTGCTCGCGCGCCACGCCGGCCGCCTCGGGCACCAGCATGATCCGGTGCGAGAGGACGACGGGCGCGAGCGTCTGCACGTCGTCGGGCAGCGCGTGGTCGCGCCCGTTGACGAGCGCGTGGGCCTTGGCGGCGCGCAGCAGCATCAGGCCGGCGCGCGGCGAGGCGCCGAGCTCGACGCGGTTGTCGTCGCGGGTGTGGCGGAGCAGGGCGACGATGTAGTCGCGCAGCGCGCGCGAGGCGTGCACCCGGGTCGCCGCGTTCTGGGCCGCCAGCACCTCCGCGCGGTCGACGACCGGCTCGAGCTCGAGCACGCGGTCGCCGCCCTCGTGGCCGGCGAGCATGCCGGCCTCGTCCTCCGGGCTCGGGTAGCCGAGCGAGAGCCGGACCATGAAGCGGTCGACCTGGGCCTCGGGCAGCGGGTAGGTGCCCTCGTACTCGACCGGGTTCTGGGTCGCGAAGACCATGAACGGCGTCGCGAGCTCGTGCGAGTGCACGTCGACGGTGACGTGGCGCTCCTGCATGCACTCGAGCAGGCCCGACTGCGTCTTCGGCGACGCGCGGTTGATCTCGTCGACGAGCACGACGTTGGCGAAGATCGGCCCCGGCCGGAACTCGAAGCGCGTCTCGCGCTGGTTGAAGACGTTCGCGCCGACGATGTCGGCCGGCAGCAGGTCCGCCGTGCACTGGACGCGCGCGAACTGGCAGTCGAGCGTGCGCGAGAGCGCGCGCGCGAGCGCGGTCTTGCCGACGCCCGGATAGTCCTCGACGAGGATGTGGCCCTCGGCGAGGAGCGTGACGACGACGTGGCGCAGCACGTCGTCCTTGACCTTCACGGCGCGGCGGATGTTGTCCTCGATCCGCCGCGCGAAGCCGACCGTGGCGTCGACCTCCGCCTGGTCGACGGACTCGGGCAGGGGCTCAGTCGGCTCCATAGGCTCAGTCAGACTTTCAGGGTGGTGGATGAACGCAGGCTCAAGACGGTGTCGAGGATCGCCGACGGCGACCTCCGCCTTCGTGGTACGCGGAACATGGCGTTCCGTATCGCTGGTGACGATCGTGACCTCGTTGTCGCCGGCGTCGAAGCCGATCCCGGCGACCGCGATGTCGTTGACGACGACCGCGTCGAGCTGCTTGCGCGCGAGCTTGTCGCGCCCGTAGCCGACGGCGCCCTCGCCCGCCTCGGCGGCGAAGCCGACGATCACCTGGCCGTCGCGGCGGCGGCCGGCGAGGCCGGCGAGCACGTCCTCGGTGCGCTCGAGCGCGAGCGCCAGCTCGGCGCCGGCCTCGGTCTTCTTGATCTTGCCGGCGTGCGCGGCGGCGGGCCGGTAGTCGGCGACGGCGGCGGCCATCAGGAGCACGTCGGCGCGTTCGAACTCGGCGGAGCAGGCCGCGGCGAGCTCGGCGGCGGTCGCGACGTCGACGTAGCGGACCGCCGGGTCGCGCTCGAGCGCCCACGTTGGCGGCCACGACGGTGACGGCGGCGCCGCGCCGGGCGGCCTCCGCGGCGAGCGCGAAGCCCATCCGGCCCGACGAGCGGTTGCCGATGAAGCGGACGGCGTCGATCGGCTCGCGGGTCCCGCCCGCGGTGACGAGGACGCGCAGCCCGTCGAGGTCGCGCGGCGGCGGGGCCAGCGCGGCCTCGATCGCCGCCAGCAGGGCGGGCGGCTCGGGCAGCCGGCCGATCCCCCACTCCCCCGGCGAGCCGAGCGCGCCGGTGCCGGGGTCGAGCACGGTCGCGCCGCGCTCGCGCAGCACCGCGAGGTTGGCCCGCGTGGCGGGGTGCTCGTACATCGCGTGGTTCATCGCGGGCGCGACGAGCAGCGGGCCGCGGAACGCCAGCGCGATCGCGGTGAGGAGGTTGTCGGCGGCGCCGGCCGCGAGCTTGGCGATCGTGTTCGCGGACGCGGGCGCGATCACGAGCACGTCGGCGGTCTCGGCGAGCTGGAGGTGGCTGAGCGGGGCGTGCTCGGGCGCCGGGTCGCCGGGGAAGGCGCCGCGCAGCGGGTCCGGCTCCCACTCGGTGATCAGGACCGGCGCGCCGGTGATGCCCGCGAACGAGGCGCTGCCGACGAACCGCGTCGACGCCTCGGTCTGCACCACGCGCACGGCGTGGCCGGCCTTCGTCGCGAGCCGCGTCAGCTCGAGCGCCTTGTAGGCCGCGATCCCACCGGTGACACCCAGGAGAAGGCGCGCCATGGCGCTGGTCGGCGGCTCAGCCGCGGTAGCGGTACTTGATCTTCCCGCCCGCGACCTCTTCGAGGGCGATCGTGAGGTAGTTCTTCGACCCGGTGTCGATCATCGGCGGCGGGAACTCCTCGAACGTGCCCTCGCCGAGGTTGTGGTAGTAGGAGTTGATCTGGCGGGCGCGCTTGGCGGCCACGACGACGCTCGCGTACGGCGAGTCGACGTTCTCCAGCAGGCGATCGACACGGGGTGAGATCAAGGCAGGTTCCTTCGTTCCGGGCGGAATGGCGGGAGATAGAGGGTAGCGTCCGCGGCGGGGGACTGCCGGGGATACCCGGTCACAGCCGCCGCACCGCGGCGGCGAGGAACGCCTCCTCGGCCGGCGGCTTGGCCGCGAGCTCCTCGGCGTCGTAGCCGCCGAGCGCCGCCACGACGTCCCAGTACGGGTGGTAGGCGAGGCCGGTCAACGCGAGGAAGCGGTCCGCGGCGTCCTGCCCGAGCGTCCGCGCGAGGTTCCAGCGGCAGTGGCCCGCGTCGGCGGCCGCGGGTCCGATCGCCGCGCTCGCCCAGTCGACGAGCCCGGTCACGGCGCCGTCCGTCCAGAGGACGTTGCCGGGATGGAAGTCGCGATGGAGGAACACCGCGGGCGCGGCGGGCGGCGCGGCCGCGAACAGCGCGAAGGCCGCGTTCCAGACGCCGCGATCGCGCGCCCCCGGCGGCGGCTCGCCGGCCTCCAGCGCGTACGGCGCGTAGGCGGGCAGGTCGCCGGGCGCGGCCGGCGTGGCGTGGATCGCGGGCAGCAGCGCCGCGAGGCCCTCGAGGAACGGCTCGACCGCCGGCGGGCGCCACGACCACCGCGCCCGGGAGCCGCGTCGTCAGCACGGCCGGGTCGCCGGCCTCGGCGCCCGCCGGGTCGGCCGCCACGAGCCGCGGCGTCGGCACCGCGCAGCGCTCCGCGATCGCGAGCGCGGCGATCTCGCGGGCGGGCGCGTCCGGCTCCTCGGCCAGCCAGTCCGCGCGCACGAAGCGGCGCAGGACCAGCTCGCGCCCACCGGCGAGCGTCACGGCGTGGACCGCGGACGACGTCCCGCCGCGGAACGGCTCGACCGCGATCACGCGCGCGCCCGCGGCCCGCTCGCACCAGGCGATCGCCAGGGCGGGCGGCGGCCCGCGCAGCAGCGCCTCGTCCGCCGGCGAGAGGTCCGACCCGTGGTCGGCGGTCAGCCCACCTTCGGGCACGGCCGGGCGAGGTGCTCGCGGACGCAGGTCTCGAGCGCGTCGGACGCGTCGTCGAGCCGGTCGTTGACCACGACGTGCGCGAACTCGCCGCGCGCCTCGAGCTCGTCGTGGGCCGTGGCCAGCCGCGCGGCGATCTGCTCGGGGTCGTCCGTGCCGCGCCCGACGAGCCGCGTGCGGAGCGCCTCCTCGCTCGGCGGCGCGATGAAGATCTGGACCGCCTCGGGCATCGCCCCGCGGATCTGGCGCGCGCCCTGGAGCTCGATCTCCAGCACCATCGGGCGGCCCCCCGCGATCCGCGCGTCCAGCTCCGAGCGCAGCGTGCCGTAGCGGCGGCCGGAGTAGCGCGCGTGCTCGACGAAGTCGCCCGCACGCACGCGCCGCTCGAACTCGTCCTCCGACAGGAAGTGGTAGGCGACGCCCTCGGTCTCCCCCGGCCGCGGGCGCCGCGTGGTGGCGGACACCGACAGCTCGAGCTCCGGGACGCGCTGGAGCAGCGTCCGGATCAGCGTGCCCTTCCCGACCCCGGAGGGGCCGGTGATGACGAAGACCTTGGCCAAGCCGCGGAGGCTAGCGGCGCAGCATGCTGACGAGCTCGGTGCGCTGCCGCTGCGACAGCCCGCCGATCGTCTTGCTCGGGGAGATGCGGCACTGCACGAGCACCTTGTTGACCTTCACGCGGCCGTACTTCGGGACCGCCAGCAGCATGTCGAAGACCTTCGCGGTCTCGACGTACTCGGGGGGCTCGAGCAGCAGGTCGTGGATCGAGACCCGGGCCGCCTTCAGATCGCGCTTCAGCTGGGCCCTGCGGGTCCGGATCTCGTTGGCGCGATGCAACGCCTCCATCCGCTGGGTCAGCGATCGTTCGGGAGCTGCCACGGCGGGCTTCGGGGGCGTCTTTGTCGCGGGTGGCATGGGCGGCGAGTCTACATCTCGCACGCGGGTCGGCAAGCGCAATCGCCTGAATTCGGCTCGACCTCAAGTTGAGGTGCACGGCCGTTCAGGGCACTTGACGGTAACGGCGCGCTTTGCAGGGGTTTTTCAGCCGCGCGTGCGCACGCGCGGGGCGTCGCGCCACATGCGCGCCGGCGATCATCCCGCTCTTTCCGTCGATCTCTTGCAGCTCGGCCGCGATCCTGGCGCCCGCACGCGGGTCACGGAACGTTTCCGTACCGACGGCGACCAGGTCTGCGCCGGCATCCAGCAGATCGCGTGCGTGGCGGCCGCTCTGGACGCCTCCCATCCCCACGACCGGGATCCGGACGCGGGCACGGACCTCGCGCACCTGCGCGAGCGCGACCGCCCGGACCGCGGGGCCGGAGACGCCGCCGGTGCCGCCCCCGAGCCACGGCTCGCCGGGCCGTCCCGGGTGCATCGCCATGCCGCGCAGCGTGTTGATCAACGACACGGCGTCGGCGCCGTGCGCCTCGGCGGCCGCCGCGACGTCCGCCGGCGACGTGCAGTTCGGGCGTCAGCTTGACCACGATCGGCTTGGCGGTGTGCGGCCGGACCGCGTCGAGCAGCGCCGCCGTCTCGGCGGGGTCCGCGCCCAGCAGCAGCCCGGTCCTGACGTTCGGGCAGGAGACGTTGAGCTCGAGCGCGGCGACCTCGTCGCGGGCGCCGAACGCCTCGACGAGCGTCGCGACGTCCGCGGCCGAGGAGCCCATGACGTTGACGATCAGCGGGACCGGGAGCGCGGCGAGCTCCGGGAGGTCGTGCTCGAGGTAGCCCGCGAGGCCCTTGTTCGGCAGCCCGATCGAGTTGATCATCCCCGCGCCGAGCTCCCACAGCCGCGGCGGCGGATTGCCCTCGCGCGGTGCGAGCGTGACCGTCTTGGAGACGAAGGCGGCGAACGGGAAGTCCTCGAGCACGGCGTCGCCGAAGGCGCGCCGCGCGGCGATCGCGTCGAACGTCCCCGAGGCGTTGACGATCGGGTGCGCCAGCTCGATCCCGCAGAAGCTGATCACGCGTGCGCCTCGGCGCCGGGGTGATCGACGCGCTCGAGCGCGCTCGCATCGAGCACCGGCCCGTCGACGCAGAGCCGGACGTAGCCGTCGCGCGTCGGCACGACGCAGCCGAAGCAGGCGCCGAAGCCGCACGCCATCCCGGACTCGAGCGCGAGCTGGGCGGGGACGTCGTGCTCGGCGCACAGCGCCCGGACGGCCTCGAGCATCGGCGGCGGGCCGCACGCGTAGACCTCCGCGTGACGTCGCCCGGAGGTCCGAGCTTGCGAGGACCGAAGGGCGACACCGATCTCCGTCGCGAGCAGCTCGGTCACCAGCCCGTGATGGCCGACCGAGCCGTCGTCGGTCGCCACGCGCGCCCCCGGCAGCAGCGCGGCGCCCTCGGCGTGGGCGGCGTCGCGGAAGCCCAGCAGCGTGGTCGCCCCGCCGAGCGCGTCGCTCCAGATCATCAGCGGCGCGATCCCCACCCCGCCGCCGACCAGCACCGGCCGGCGGCCGCCGCGCGGCGGCGCGAACCCGCGGCCCAGCGGCCCGACCAGCCAGACGTCCTCGCCGGGCGCCAGCGCGCACAGCCGCTCCGTCCCCGGCCCGACGTCCTCGAGCACGAAGTCGAGCGTCCCGCCGGGGTGGCGCCGTGCGACCGAGAACGCGCGCGGCAGGAACGGGCGCTCGTCCTCGAGCCCGCCCCAGCCGTCGGCGGCCGCGAGCATCGCGAACTGCCCGGGGTCGGGCGCCGGCCCGTCCGGGTCGGCGACCGAGAGCACGTCGTAGGCGCCGACCGCGCGGCGGCCGGTGACGCGCAGCCGGCGGCGGCCGAACGGCGCCAGGCTCACGGCGCGACCCCGGCGCCCGCCGCGTTGGCCCGGTGGATCTCCTGGAGCGAGACCACCGTCGGCGAGCCCTGGCGCGCGGCGGCGATCGCGCGCGCGGCCGCCATCCCGCCCGACATCGTCGTGATGCAGGGGATGCCGCGGGCGATCGCGGCGCGGCGGATCTCGTAGCCGTCCGCGCGCGCCGCGGTGCCGGTCGGGGTGTTGATGACCAGCACCACGTCGCCGCCCTCGATCTTGTCGACGACGTGCGGCGAGCCCTCCCCCAGCTTGTTCAGCGTCTCGACCGGGATGCCCATGCGCGCGATCGTGCCGGCGGTCCCGCGCGTCGCGGCGATCACGAAGCCGAGGTCGTGCAGCTGGGCGGCGATCGCGCCGACCGCCGCCTTGTCGGAGTCCGTGACGGTCAGGAACACCGTGCCGGCCGCGGGCAGCCGCGCGCCGGCCGCGGCCTGCGCCTTGGCGAACGCCGTCGGGAAGTCCGGCGCGACGCCCATCACCTCGCCGGTCGAGCGCATCTCGGGCCCGAGCAGCGCGTCGGCGCCCGCGAAGCGGTCGAACGGCAGGACCGCCTCCTTGACCGAGACGTGGTCGCCCTCCGGCTCGGACGGCAGGTCCATGTCGGCGAGCCGCTCGCCGAGCATCACGCGGCAGGCGATCTTCGCGAGCGGCTGGCCCGTCGCCTTGGACACGAACGGCACGGTCCGCGACGCGCGCGGGTTGGCCTCGATCACGTAGAGCCCGTCGCCGAGCACCCCGTACTGCACGTTCATCAGCCCGACCACCCCGAGCTCGAGCGCCAGCGCGCGCGTCGCCTCGCCGATCTCGCGCAGCATCTCGGTGCCGAGCGAGTGCGGCGGGAGCACGCAGGCGGAGTCGCCGGAGTGGATCCCGGCCTCCTCGACGTGCTGCATCACGCCGCCGATCCACACGTCCTCGCCGTCGCAGATCGCGTCGACGTCGACCTCGATCGCGTTCTCCAGGAAGCGGTCGAGGAAGATCTCGCTCGCGTCCGTCGCGCCGGTCCGGCGCAGGTAGTCCGCGAGCTGCGTCGCAGTCGTAGACGAGCTCCATCGCCCGCCCGCCGAGCACGTAGCTCGGCCGGACGAGCAGCGGGAAGCCGACCCGCGGCGCCGCGGCGAGCGCCGCCTCGGGCCCGCGCGCGGTCGCGTACGGCGGCGCCTTGAGCCCGAGCCGCTCCAGCAGCGCGCCGAAGCGCCCGCGGTCCTCGGCGAGGTCGATCGCCTCCGGCGAGGTGCCGAGCAGCGGCACGCCGGCCGCCTCCAGGCCCGCGGCCAGCTTGAGCGGCGTCTGGCCGCCGAACTGGACGATCACGCCCTCCGGCTGCTCGACCTCGACGATCCCGAGCACGTCGTCGAGCGTCAGCGGCTCGAAGTACAGCCGGTCGGAGGTGTCGTAGTCGGTCGAGACCGTCTCCGGGTTGCAGTTGACCATCACCGCGTCGCGGCCGGACTCGCGGACGGTCATGGCGGCGTGGACGCAGCAGTAGTCGAACTCGATCCCCTGGCCGATCCGGTTCGGGCCCGAGCCGAGGATCATCACGCTCGCCCGGTCGCCGCGCGGCACCTCGTGGACGACCGGCGGCCGCTCCAGCGCCGAGTAGAAGTACGGCGTCTCGGCGGCGAACTCGGCCGCGCACGTGTCGACGGCGCGGTAGGTCCGCACGCCGTCGAGCTCGGGGCGCAGCGCCAGCCCGCGCAGCTCGCGCAGGTACCACGGGTCGATCGAGGTGCGCGCGTGCACCTCGGCCTCGGTCGCGCCCTGGCGGAACGCCTCCAGCAGCACGTCGTAGCGGTCGGCGCCGGGCGTCTCCAGCCGGGCGAGCAGGTCGCCGGACAGGTCGGCGGCTGGTCGAGCTCGCGCGAGCGCATCGCCTTCGCGAACGCCTGCTTGAACGTGCGCCCGATCGCCATCGCCTCGCCGACGGACTTCATGTGGGTCGAGAGCCGGGCGTCGACGCCGGGGAACTTCTCGAACGCGAACCGCGGCCACTTGACGACGACGTAGTCGATCGTCGGCTCGAACGAGGCCGGCGTGCGGCGCGTGATGTCGTTCGGGATCTCGTCGAGCGTGTAGCCGACGGCGAGCCGGGCGGCGATCTTCGCGATCGGGAAGCCGGTCGCCTTCGACGCGAGCGCGGACGAGCGCGACACGCGCGGGTTCATCTCGATCACGACGATCTCGTCGGTCGCCGGGTTGACGGCGAACTGGACGTTCGAGCCGCCCGTCTCCACCCCGACCGCGCGGATCACCGCGATCGCCTGGTCGCGCAGCATCTGGTACTGGCGGTCGGTCAGCGACATCTGCGGCGCGACGGTGACGCTGTCGCCGGTGTGGACGCCCATCGGGTCGACGTTCTCGATCGAGCAGACGATCACGACGTTGTCCGCGCCGTCGCGCATGACCTCGAGCTCGAACTCGCCCCAGCCGAGCACGGACTCGTCGATCAGCACCTGGCCGATCGGCGACGCGCTCAGGCCCTGGGCGACGATCTGCGCGAACTCCGCCTCGTCGCGCGCGATCCCGCCGCCGCGGCCGCCGAGCGTGAACGCCGGCCGGATGATCAGCGGGAGCCCGAACGCGTCCAGCGCGACGCGCGCCTGGTCGAGGCTCGTGGCGATCGTGTTGCGCGCGGTGCGCAGGCCGGCGGCCTGCATCGTCGCGTCGAACAGCTCGCGGTCCTCGGCGCGGTTGATCGCGTCGTAGTTCGCGCCGATCAGCTCGACGTCGAAGCGCGCCAGCGTCCCGTCCTCGTACAGCGCCTTGGCCAGGTTCAGCGCGGTCTGGCCGCCGAGCGTGGGCAGGAGCGCGTCGGGGCGCTCGCGCTCGATCACCTGCGCGACGACCTCGGGCAGGAGCGGCTCGACGTAGGTCGCGGTCGCGAACTCCGGGTCGGTCATGATCGTCGCCGGGTTCGAGTTGACGAGGACGACCTCGTAGCCCTCCTCCAGCAGCACCTTGCAGGCCTGGGCGCCCGAGTAGTCGAACTCGGCCGCCTGCCCGATCACGATCGGGCCCGAGCCGAGGACGAGGATCTTGCTGAGGTCGTCCCTACGCGGCACGCGCGATCTCCCCGATGAACTCGTCGAACAGGCCCACGGAGTCGTGCGGGCCCGGCCCGGCCTCCGGGTGGTACTGGACGCAGCCGGCCGGGACGTCGAGCAGCCGGATCCCCTCGATCGTCCCGTCGTAGAGGTTCACGTGCGTCAGCTCCGCCTCGCCGAAGTCGGTCTGCAGCCGCTGGCCCGGCTCGCCGCGGACCGCGAAGCCGTGGTTCTGCGCGGTGATCGCGATCCGGCCGGTGCGCAGGTCCTTGACCGGGTGGTTGCCGCCGCGGTGGCCGAACGGCAGCTTGAACGTCTCCAGCCCGACCGCCTGGGAGAGGATCTGGTGGCCGAGGCAGATCCCGAACACGGGCATCCGCCCGATCGCCTCGCGCACCGTCGCGACGAGGTACCCGAGCGTCGCGGGGTCGCCGGGGCCGGGGACGAGGAAGATGCCGTCGGCGTCGCGCGCGAAGACCTCGGCGGCGGGCGTGTCGCACGGCAGCAGCTCGAGCGTCGCCCCGCGCTGGGTGAAGTTGCGGATGATCGACGTCTTGATGCCGGTGTCCAGCGCGACGATCCGCGGGCCGGAGCCGTCGCCGGCGATCACCCGCGGCTCGCGCGTCGTGACCTCGCGGGCCAGGTCGCGGCCGGTCATCGGCGGCTCGGCCGCGATCAGCGAGCGGGCCTCGTCCTCGGTCGTGTCGCCGGGGAACAGGCCGCCGAGCATCGCCCCCGCGTCGCGGATGTGGCGGACGAGCGACCGCGTGTCCAGGCCGGTGATCCCCGGCACGCCCTCGGCGGCCAGCCAGTCGAGCCAGCCGGACTCGGCGCCGGGGGCGCCGGTGGCGTCGACCGCCTCGCGCATGATCGCCGCGCGGGCGTGGACGCGGTCGGACTCCATCGCCTCCGCGCTGACCCCGTAGTTGCCGACCATCGGCGCGGTGAAGGTGATCAGCTGCGCGTGGAACGACGGGTCGCTCATGCACTCCTGATAGCCCGACATGCCGGTGGTGAACACGACCTCGCCGACGGCGTGGCCGGGCGCGCCGCAGGCCTCGCCGTCGAACCGGGTGCCGTCCTCGAGCAGGACGTAGGCGCTCATGCGGCGGTCAGGGCGAACGCCCGCTCCCGGTAGACCACGCCGCCCGCGGCGACCGTCGCGAGCACGCGGCCGCGCAGCGTCCGGCCCGCGAAGCAGCAGTTCTCGGCGCGCGACTCGTAGCCGGACTCGCCGACCTGCCAGCTCGCCCCGAGGTCGATCAGGCAGGCGTCGGCCGGGGCGCCGACCGCGATCCGCGGCGCCGGCAGGCCCATCAGCGCCGCGCCGGCGCTCAGCTTGTCGACGACGAGCGCGAGCGGGAGGACGCCCGGCAGGACCAGCTCGGTGAAGACCGCCGCGAACGACGTCTCGAGCCCGGTCGTGCCCATCGGGGCCTCCTCGAACGGGACCTCCTTCTCCTCGCGCGCGTGCGGCGCGTGGTCGGTGGCGATGCAGTCGATCGTCCCGTCCCGGAGGCCGTCGATCAGCGCCTGGCGGTCGGACTCGGTGCGCAGCGGCGGGTTCATCTTCATGCGCGTGTCGAGCCGCTCCAGCACCGCCGCGTCGGTGAGCGTCAGGTGGTGCGGGGACGCCTCGGCGCTGATCCGCACGCCGCGCGCCTTCGCCTCGGCGATCGCCTCGACCGACTCGCGCGCGGACAGGTGCTGGATGTGGATCCGGCCGTCCTCGTAGCCGGCGATCGCGGCGTCGCGGGCGATCATCGTCGACTCCGAGATCGACGGGATGCCGGCGAGCCCGAGCCGCGCCGAGATCTCGCCCTCGTGCATCACGCCCGCGCCGGAGAGGCTCGGGTCCTCCTCGTGCAGCGCGAGCACGCCGCCGCACAGCCGCTGGTACTGGAGCGCCTTGCGCAGGATCGCGGCGCGGTGGACCGGCTTGCCGTCGTCCGTGAAGCCGAGCGCGCCGACGTCGCTCAGCTCGGCCATCTCGGTCAGCGCGTCGCCCGCCAGGCGGCGGGTGATCGAGGCGAGGAAGCCGACCGGGATCCGCGCCTCGCGCCGCGCCGCCTCGCGCAGCGAGCGCAGCACGGTGGCGTCGTCGACGACCGGGTCGGTGTTCGGCATCGCCACCACCGCGACGAACCCGCCGGCCGCGGCCGCGCGGGTGCCCGAGTCGAGGTCCTCCTTGTGCTCCTGGCCGGGGACGCGCAGGTGGACGTGCGGATCGACGAAGCCCGGGAACAGGTGCCGGCCCTCGCCCTCGAGCAGCTCGCCGCCCTCGGGGACGTCGAGGCTGCCGGGCGGCGCGAGCTCGGCGATCACGCCGTCGCGGACGAGCACGTCGTGGCGCGGCGTCGATCCCCTCGCGCGGGTCGAGCACGTGGGCGCCGCGGACCAGCAGGTCCGACGGCGGCTCGGCGCGGTGGACGAGCGGCTCGGCCGGGCCGCGGCGCGCCGGGGCGCGCGGCGTTCATGCCGTCACCAGCTCGCGGTCGGGCGCGGTGCGCCCGGCGAGCAGCTCGTAGAGGACCGCCATCCGCACGACGACGCCGGCCGCGACCTGCTGGCCGATCACCGCCTGCGGCGAGTCGATCACCTCGGCGGCGAGCTCGACGCCGCGGTTGACCGGGCCGGGGTGCATGAGGACCTGGCGCGCGCCGAGCCGGCGGCCGTCGATCTGGTAGCGGGCGGCGTACTCGCGCAGGCTCGGGACGAACGACTCGGTCATCCGCTCCTTCTGCATCCGCAGGGCGTAGACCACGTCGGCCTCGCCCAGGCCGTCGAGCGTGTAGCGGACGTCGCAGCCGAGCGCCTCCACCCCGCGCGGGATCAGCGTCGGCGGGCCGCACACGGTGACCTCGGCGCCGAGCTTGGTGAACGCGAGGATGTCGGACCGCGCGACGCGGCTGTGCAGGACGTCGCCGACGATCCAGATCTTCAGCGCCGTCGAGCGCGCCGAGCCGCTCGCGCAGCGTGTAGACGTCGAGCAGCGCCTGCGTCGGGTGCTCGTGCTTGCCGTCGCCGGCGTTGACGACCGCCGCCGGGCTCCAGCGGGCGACCAGCTCGGCCGCGCCGACGTGCGGCGTGCGGACGACGATCAGGTCGGGCCGGTAGGCGCTGAGCGTCTGGACCGTGTCCTTGAGCGACTCGCCCTTCTCGACGCTCGATCCGCTCGAGACGAAGTTGATCACCTCGGCCGACAGCGTCTTCGCCGCCAGCTCGAAGCTCGACCGCGTGCGGGTCGAGGCCTCGTAGAAGAGGTTGAGCACGCGCCGGCCGCGCAGCGCCGGGACCTTCTTGATCTCGCGCTCGGAGACCTCGGTGAACGACTTGGCGCGGTCGAGGATGCGCTCGATCCCGGCGCGGTCGAGGTCCTCGATCGACAGCAGGTGCCTCATGCGTGCGCCTCCTGGCGGCTCGTGATGGTGACCTCGTCGGTCCCGTCCAGCTCGGCGACGTGCACGTTCACGCGCTCGGAGCGGTGGGTCGGGAGGTTCTTGCCGACGTAGTCGGGGCGGATCGGCAGCTCGCGGTGGCCGCGGTCGGCCAGCACGGCGAGCTGGACGCGCGCCGGGCGGCCGTAGTCGAACAGCGCGTCGATCGCGGCGCGGACCGTGCGGCCGGTGAAGAGCACGTCGTCGACGAGCACGACCGTGTGGTCCTCGAGCCGGAACGGCAGGTGGCTCGACCGGACCTCGGGCGCCTCGCGGGTGCCGATGTCGTCGCGGTAGAACGCGATGTCGATCTCGCCGGCGGGCAGCTCGGTCTCGAGCAGGTCGGAGACGAGCCGGTGCAGGCGGCGGGCGAGATGCGCCCCGCGGCGGTGGATGCCGACCAGGGCGACCTGGGCGTCGGGGTTCTTCTCGACGATCTCGTGCGCGATCCGCACGAGCGTGCGCCTGATGTCGTCCTCGTCGAGGACGACCTTGGGGTTCGTCATCGGTTCCTTCCTGGCCTCTCGGGCCGGGTTAAAGGGACGCGCTGGAACCTAGCAGCGCGGGCCGACGCTCAGCCCGTCACGGTCGCCAGCCCCTCGGCGAGGTGCGCGCGCAGCGGCTCCGGGCCCTGTGCCTCGAGCTCGGCGAGCAGCCGCTCGTGGTGCGCGGCCATGCGGTCGAGCGACCACGCGGGCTTGAGCTGGAGCACGAACAGCCGCATCTCCCCCGCGAGCGCCGCGTAGGCGCGCTCGATCCGCGGGGAGCGGGCGGCGGCGACGATCGCGCCGTGGACGCGGTCGTGCGCCTCGACCACCGCGCTCCAGGGCGGGTCGGGCTGCGCGCAGACCGCGGCCATCAGCCGGACCGCGTCGTGGACCGGCTTCGGGAGCCGCCCGCCGTTGCGCTCCAGCGCCAGCCGCGCGGCCTCCAGCTCGAGCGCGACGCGCAGCTCGAACAGCGCGGCGATGTCCGCCGGCGCGAGCTGCGTGACGCGCGCGCCGCGGTTCGGCTCGATCGTGATCAGCCCCTCGCCGGCCAGCTCGCGCAGCGCGGCGCGGAGCGAGTGGCGGGCGACGCCGTAGGCCTCGGCGAGCTCGACCTCGCGGAGCCGCTCGCCGGCCTCCAGCTCGCCGTCGAGGATCCGCGTCCGCAGCGCGGCGGCGAGCGCGTCGACGGTCGAGACGCGCGCGAGCTCGAGCCGCGCGCTCATGCCGTGGCCAGTCGCGGGGCGGGGCGCCGGGCGGGCAGCGCGAGCGCGAGCAGGCCGGCGAGGACGAGCGCGGCGCCGAACGCGGCGACCGCGCCGGGGCGCTCGCCGAGCGCGAGCACGCCGAGGCCGGTCGCGGTCAGCGGCTCGGCGAGCGTGAGCGTCGCCGTCTCGCCGGGCGTGAGCTCGCGGAGGCCGCGCGCGAACAGCACGTAGGCGAGCGCGGTCGGGACCGCGCCCAGGAAGAGCGCCATCGCCAGCCCGTCCGGCGTCGCGATCCACGCCGTGTCGCCGAGCACGAGCACGGGCAGGAGCAGGACGGCGCCGAGCGAGAACGCCGCCGCCATGACGCGCTCGGGCGCATGGCCGCGGCGCAGCATCCGCTTGGCCAGGATCGTGTAGGTCGCGTACCCGGAGCCGGAGACCACGGCGAGGATGATCCCGAGCGGGTCGGCGGAGGCGCTGCCGCCGCCGAGCACGAGCAGCAGGACGCCGGCGCACGCCAGCGCGGTCGCGGCGGCCCAGCGGCGCGTCAGCGGGTCGCCGTCGATCAGCCGCCCGGCGAGGCCGGCGATCGCGGGGGCCGAGCCGAGCGCGACGACCGTCCCGACGGCCACCCCGGTGCGGTCGACGGCGGCGAAGAACGCGAGCTGGTAGACGGCGACCGCGCCGGCGAGCAGCGCCAGCTCCCGCCGCGGCCAGGGGGCGGCCGCGGCGGGGACGGCGCGGGCGACGAGCAGGAGGAGCACGCCGCCGATCGCGATGCGCGCGGCGCCGACGGTGACGGGAGCGGCGTCGGGGCCGAGCGCCTGGGCCGTGCCCGTCGTGCCGAAGAGGACGGCGCTGAGGAGGACGAGCACGCGAGCCACGTGTTGGATTGTTCAACAATGCGTCACGGTTGTCAACCGCGATACTCCGCCGCGTGCCGGACCTCGCCGTCATCGGCCCGGGCGCCGTCGGCGCCACCTTCGCCGCCGCGGCCGAGCGCGCCGGGCACGCGCGTCGCGCTGTGCGGCCGGCGGGCCGGCCCCGCGCCGGACGTCGAGCTGCCCGACGGCGACGCGCCAGGCGCTCGCCGGGCCGATCCGCGCCGACCCCGCGCGCGGCGCGCCCGCCGACTGGGTCCTGCTCGCGGTCAAGACGCACCAGACCGCCGGCGCCGCGGACTGGCTCCGCGCGCTCTGCGGCCCCGGCACCGTCGTCGCGGTGCTGCAGAACGGCGTCGAGCACCGCGCGCTGACCGAGCCGTTCGCCGGGCCCGCGCACGTCCTGCCGGCGATCGTCTGGTGCCCGTCCGAGGCGGTCTCCCCCGCGCTCGTCCGCCAGCGCGGGCCGGCCCGGATCACCGTCCCGGACGAGCCGGCCGGCGCGCGGCTCGCCGCGCTCCTCGACGCGCAGGTCGATCTCGCGCCGGACTTCCTCACGGAGTCGTGGCGCAAGCTCTGCCTCAACGCGGTGGCGGCGGTGATGGTCCTCACCGGCCGGCGCGCGGAGGTCTTCCGCGACCCGGACCAGCTCGCGCTGGCGCGTGCGCTCGCCGACGAGTGCGTCGCCGTGGGCCGCGCCGAGGGCGCCGCGCTCGGCCCGGCGGACGCGGACGAGATCATGGCCCAGGTCGCCGCGATGCCGCCCGACCTGGGCACGTCGATGCTGTTCGACCGGCTCGCCGGCCGGCGGCTCGAGTGGGACGCGCGCAACGGCGTCGTCGCCCGGCTGGGCGCGCGGCACGGCATCCCGACGCCGGTCAGCGCCGACGTGAGCGCCCGGCTAGAGGCGCTCGACGGCGCCGGCTGACTGCGCCTCGCGCTCCGCCTTGACCAGCGCGGGCGCGCCGCGCTCGGGGAACGGGACGTCGATCGCGTCGTAGTCGCGCGGGACGACGGTGGCGGGGAAGATCGCGCGCGCCTCGTCGCGCACCTCGCGCGGGAAGTAGCGCGTGGAGAGATGCGTGAGCGCGAGCAGCTTGACGCCGGCGTCGCGGGCCAGCTCGGCCGCCTCGGCCGCGGTCGAGTGGCCGGTCGCGCGCGCCCGCTCGCGCTCGTCCTCGAGGAACGTCGCCTCGTGGACCAGCAGCTCGGCCTCGTGGGCGTAGACCTCGGTCGTCTGGCACGGGCGCGTGTCGCCGCTGATCACGATCCGGCGGCCGGGCCGCGTCGGCCCGACGACCTGCTCGGGCCGCACGCCGCCGACGGTCTCGCCGCGCTGCAGGCGGCCGAAGTCGGGGCCCTCGGCCACGCCGAGCGCGCGCGCGGCGGCGGCGTCGAAGCGGCCCGGCCGGTCGTCCTCCGCGAACGCGTACCCGAACGCGTGCGCGCGGTGCTCGACCGGGAACGCCGCCACGTGGTAGCCGTCGAAGCCGACCTCCTCGTGCGGCTCGAGCTCGGTGATCCGCAGCGGATAGGCCGTGCGGCCGAGCAGCGGCTTCAGCCCGCCGATCAGCGCCTCGAGGCCGCGCGGGCCGTAGAGCGTCAGCGGCTTCTCGCGCGCGCGCAGATCGAACGTCTTGATCATCCCGATCAGCCCGAGCCAGTGGTCGAGGTGGAAGTGGCTGAGGAAGACCGCGTCGAGCTCCGGCAGCCCGACCGAGCGCAGCAGCTGCTGCTGGGTCCCCTCGCCGCAGTCGAACAGCAGCCGGTCGCCGCCGGCGCGCAGCAGCAGCGCGGGCAGGCCGCGGCGCGCCGAGGGGACCGAGCCGGCGGTGCCGGCGAAGAACAGCGAGAGATCCACGGTGGGCGCACCATAGAGCGCCCCGCAGGGCTACGAGGCGGGGGTCTCCGCCGGGTCCGG
>CAWBSJ010000028.1:0-72337 GCA_963791405.1 uncultured Solirubrobacteraceae bacterium
TGAACGGGGCCGGGGAGCTGACCAGTGGCTCCTCCGCAGGCCTCGCCGTACGACTGGTCCGATAGTGCCGCAACCCCGACCGGCGCGTCGCTGTCGCTTTCACGCTTGCGGTTCGATTCGTAGGGTCGGTGATGTCCGACGGACGGTGAAGGCGCCGTCACCGGCGGCGAGCTGACTCTCTTTCAGGCTGTCGGCCGGGTGGGTCTGTCTGCCTTTCGCTGTGTCGCTCGTCGCCGGTCGGGGATGTTCCGGCGTGACTTGATAGGAGCGTGGCATCGCCCCGAGCAAGCCGTGTCCGCCGGGCTGTCCAACCCGGTTCGAGTGGAGGTGGACGAAGGCCATGATCGTGCTCGGTGTGGACACCCACAAGCGCTCGCACACGATTGCCGCGGGGGGGGTCAGCGACGTCGGGCGAGTTGCTCGGTGAGCACACGGTTCCGTCGGGCGCCAGAGTCGCCGCCGGTTTGCTCACGTGGGCGCGCGGTTTGGGCGAGGAATGCGTGTGGGCGATCGAGGATTGCCGGCACGTCTCGAGCTCGTTGGAGCGGTTTCTGATCGAGCGCGGCGAACGCGTCTTGCGGGTTCACAGCACGTTGACGGCCGGATCGCGGCGCGAAGCCCGCGGGCGCGGCAAGTGTTGCCTTTTGGATGATGGGCAGGCTCGGCTACATCTGTACGGTCGCAGCATGAAGGCGATCGTGCGTGAGCGCTATGGCTCGGCTGAGGTGCTCGGGCTCAGCGATGTGGAGGTCCCGCGGCCCGGCGACGGCGAGGTGCTCCTGCGTGTCCGCGCCGCCGGCCTGGACCGCGGGGCCTGGCACGTCATGGCCGGGATGCCCTACGTGATGCGGCTCGCCGGCTTCGGCGTCCGGAGGCCGAAGAACCCGGGACTCGGCTCCGACGTGGCGGGGGTGGTCGAGCAGGTCGGCGGCGGCGTCACGGGGCTTTCACCGGGCGACGCGGTGTACGGGACCTGCGGTCCGGCCTCGCGGGCTGCAGCCTTCGCCGAATACGCCGTCGCGCGCGCTGACCGTCTGGCGCGCATGCCCGAGAACCTCACCTTCGAGCAGGCCGCCGCCGTTCCCGTGTCGGGTCAGACGGCGTTGCAGGCGCTGCGCGACTGCGGGCGCGTGAAGGAAGGCCAGAGCGTTCTCATCATCGGCGCCTCGGCGGCGTCGGGACGTTCGCGGTGCAGATCGCGAGAACGTTCGGTGCGCGGGTGACCGGCGTCTGCAGCACGAGCAAGGTGGAGCTCGTGCGCTCGCTCGGCGCCGAGCGCGTCATCGACTACACGCGCGCGGAGATCACTGACGACGGCCGCCGTCATGACCTCGTGCTCGACATCGGCGGCAACCGCCCCCTGAGGCAGCTCCGGCGCGCCATCACCCGCGACGGCACGTTGGTCTTCGTCGGCGGCGAGGACGGCGACCGCTGGACCGGCGGGCTCGGCCGTCAAGTCCGCGCCATGGCGATGTCGCCCTTCGTCAAGCAGCGCCTCGGCACGCCATGGTTCATCGCCGACGAGAACTCCGACGACCTCGATTTCTTGCGAGGGCTGCTCGAGACCGGCAAGGTCGCGCCCGTGATCTCATCCACCATCGGACTCCGCGACGTCCCCGACGCGATCCGAGCGCTCGCCGCCGGACGCGTGACGGGCAAGGTCGTCCTCACACCCTGACCTTCGTCTTGGCTCGCGCCCTGACGACCTAATGACAACGCCGACAGGATCGCTGTTGAAGCGAGTTCTGCTCGACATTGCTGTAGTCGAGTCGGTCCTTCGGACGTAAGCGGCTCGCCGCATCACCGGGCAGCCTCCCTGAACTGCCGACGTGAATTCCGTGCCCGCCGGGCCTGCCGGCGCTTAGGATCGGTCGATGTCCACGTCCACCACCGCCGATCGCGGCGGCCGCGCAGGCTCCGGCGACCCGCTCGGGTCAATCGGATGGACCGAGCGCACCGGCGGCGTGCTCACCGCCCGCGAGTGCGTGACGCTGGCCCGGCCGCTGCTGCGCGAGGAGCTCGGCATCCTGGCCGGCCTGTTGGCGATGGCCTTGCGCGTGCATTCGGGACGCCGCGCCTCCATCGAACCGGCGCGCCTTGCGCCCCCGGACTCGTCGCTGGCCCGAGACGCGCAGGAGGCCGCCGAGGATCTCCTCACACCGGTGCTGCGCAACCACTCCCATCGCGCTTACGCCTGGGCAGCCGCCATCGCCGCACGACGTGGGATCTCGTTTGACCGTGAGTTGCTCTACCTCGCCGCGATGTTCCACGACACCGGGCTTCCGAGCCCCGTCCCGCACGTCGACTTCACCGTGCGCAGCGCGGCGGTGGTCCGCGAGTTCGCCGACCGCCACGGAGTGCCCGCCGACAGCCGGGAGGTGGTGACCAACGCCATCGCCATGCATCACACCCCCGGGGTCGGCCTCGAGTCAGGCCCCGAGGCCTTTCTCATGTCCGCCGGCGCGGCGGTCGACGTCTTCGGCTCGCGCAGCAGCGAGATCCCCGACGCGGTCCGCAGGCGCGTGGTCGAGCAGTTCCCGCGGCTGGGCTTCAAGCGCGAGTTCGCCGCGGTGTGGCGCGCGGAGGCCAAGCAGGTCCCTCGCGGCCGGGCGTGGTATCTGCACCGCTTCGCCGTCACGGACCTGAGCATCCGGATGGCGCCGTTCGGGTGACGAGCACCGGCGACCAGCGCGAGCTCGGCGAGGCCTCTCGCGTGGCGAGACATTCGCGGCACGATCCGGCGCCACGCGGAGGAGTTGATCGCCACGGAAGCCGAGGCTGCGGCGCTCGGGGCGTTACGGGCTGCCACGGGCGAGACGGACGGCGACATGGAGCGCCACACGATGCGCCAGTACCTGATCGCGGAGCGCATCGCCGACATGCGCCGCATCCGGTATGACCGTGAGCTGCTGCTCTGCGCTTCGTTCCTTCACGATTCCGGTCTATACGGCGCGGCCAGCACGGGCGACGTGTACATCAAGGATTCTGCGCGCTACGCGCGTCGAACGCTCGAGCCGTTCGGTTGGCCGGACGATCGGTTGCGGGTGTGCCTGGACGCCTGTGAGCAGCATCACGCCTTCACGACGCGGTGGTGGATGGCCACGGAGGTCGAGCTCGTCCGCCGCTCCGATCTGGTGGAGGTGTATCCCGAGCTCAGGCGGTTCGGTATTCCTCGGTCCTGGCTCAAGCAGGAGCTCTGGCAGGCGGTTCCGCGCCCGGGTTCTGGCCCGCCACACTCGAGATCACCCGTACACACTGGCGGCGGATGCTGCCGGGCATGTTCCGGCCCCCGGGACCGGGGCAGTCAGAGACCTGAGCGGGCGAGCGCCGCGCTGCGCAGCGTCTACCGGAAATGCAAGCCGGCCGCGATCTCGACGACGATGACGGCGGCGACGACCAAGTCGACGGCCATGCAGAAGGGCGGCCACCAGCGCGTGTTGGCCACGAAATGGGTGCGGTGCTGCCAGAGGTCCTTCAGGCCGTGGCCGACGAAGCCGGCGACCAGCAGCCAGGGCGTGCCGGTGACCGCGGCGGCGCCGACGAGAACGAAGGCGAAGGCCACGCCGCTCTCGACAGCGATGATCCTCACGCGTCCGTCGGACACCGCGAACCCGACGTAGATCGCCGCGATGACCGCCAGGCCGAGCGCGTAGACCGTCGAGCCGTCGAGCCACCAGAAGACGAGCGGCGTGGCGGCCTGGATGATGCCGACGACGATGCCCCAGCCGATCGCCGCACGGTTCGACGCGGAGGAGGGACGGGCTCGATCGGCGGCGTCCCGTTCCGATGGCTCGGGTTCGGCGGAGCGGTCGGCGGCGTCACGCGGGCGCGGGGCCGGACGGTGGCGGGAACGCGCGGATGACGGCATCGACGATGTCGTCGACGAAGGGCTTGGTGATGGGCTCGCGTGTGATCAGGAGCCGGGTCCACATCGGGCCGACGAGGATGTCGATGATGATCTCCTGGTCGATGCCGGGGTCGAGCTCGTGGCGCGCGATCGCGCGGTTGAGGGCACGCCGGTAGGCGAGCCGCCGGGTGTGGATGACGGTCTGCAGCAGGTCGGCGATCTCGGGGTGGTGACCGGACTCGCGGATCAGCCGCGGCACGAAGGCGCCGTGGCCGTTGGTGAAGACGGCGACCGCGCTCGTGAGCAGCGCGTGAAGGTCGCCGCGCAGGGTGCCGGATGCGGGGACGTCGATGGTCTGGAGGGCGAGTTGCTCGACGGCGGCGGCCGCGACGGCGGCTTTGGACGGCCAGCGCCTGAGGATCGTGGTCTTGGCGACGCCCGCGCGCTTCGCCAGCTCGTCGAGACGGAAGCCCGCGTAGCCGCCCGAGGCCAGCAGCTCCAGGGCGGCGTCCAGGATCCGCCGGTCGATTCCCGGCGACGGTGGGCGACCGCGACCGCGCCGCCCGGCGCCGTCCGGTCTCCTGCTCGGGTGATGGCTCCGCGCGCACGGCAGTTTCCGCTACCCACAGTAGCGTTATTGGGAGTTCAGACCTAGGGAGGGACGCTACAGAGGCACGCGAAGTGGCGTCATATTTGCGCTACCGGGGGTTGCAGCTCTGGGAACGAGCGAACTAGGATCGGCGGGTCCGGGCGCGGCCTGACGGCCGCCCCGCTTCACCCTCGAGAACTGAGGTCGCATGAGCGCAACAGACCACTTCTCCCAAGACGCGACCGGGCTGCCCGAGAGCCGCCCGACCGAGATCGTCGACGTGCGCGCCGGGCGGGGCGTTCGAGCTGCGCATCGCGCCGGTCGCCAAGCGCATCGGCGACGCGGACGTGCGGATGCTGGCCTACAACGGGTCGATCCCCGGCCCGACGCTGCGGGTCGCGCAGGGCTCGGAGATCGACGTCGACGTCGTCAACGAGGGCGACCTCGAGGCGACGGTGCACTGGCACGGGCTGCGGCTGGACAACCGCTACGACGGCACGCACGAGACGCAGGCGCCGATCCCGATCGGCGGGCGCTACACGTGCACGCGTCGCGTTCCCGGACCCCGGCGTCTACTGGTACCACCCGCACATCCGCGAGGACTACGGCCAGGAGATGGGCCTCTACGGCAACGTCATCGTCGTGCCCGCCGACCCGGACTACTGGCCGCCCGTCGAACCGCGAGATCGCGCTCACGCTCGACGACGTGCTCATCGAGGACGGCCAGATCGCGCCCTTCAGCCGCTCGGAGACCGACCTACGCGGCGATGGGCCGCTTCGGCAACGTGCTGCTCGTCGCCGGCGAGCCCGAGCTCGCGCTCGACGCGCGCAGCGCGGGCGAGGTCGTGCGCCTGTACCTGACCAACACCGCCAACACGCGCGTGTTCAAGGTCGCGCTGCCCGGCGCGCGGATGAAGCTCGTCGGCGGCGACAGCGGCCGCTGTCGAGCGCGAGGAGTTCGTCGAGGAGGTCATGCTCGCGCCGTCGGAGCGCGTCGTCGTCGACGTGCTGCTTCGAGCAGCCCGGCGAGCTGACGCTCGAGCACCGCACGCCCGGACCGGACCTACCGGCTCGCCGCGATCGCGGTCGAGCGACGAGCCGGCCGACGCCGTCGCTGGCCGAGGCGTTCGAGACGCTGCGCACGCGACCCGAGCTCGCCGCCGAGCGCGAGCGGCTCGACGCCGCTGCTCGCGCGCCGAGCCGGACAAGACGCTGGCGTTCGTCGCCGAGATGGACATGGGCGAGCCCGACGCGGCGGCGCCGCTGCCTACGCCTGCCCGATGCATCCCGAGGTCGATCAGCGAGGAGCCGGGCCGCTGCCCGAGTGCGGCATGAAGCTCATCGCCAGGCCGCACCGACGGCTACATGTGCCCGATGCACCCGGAGGTGATCAGCGAGAGCCGGACCACTGCCCGCAGTGCGGCATGAAGCTCGCTGCCCGCGCGACTGGTGCAAGCCGGCGACGGCGCACGCACGACGAGCACGGGCACGACGAGCACGGCCACGGCCACGACCACGCGCCACGGACGGCATCGAGTGGGAGGACGACATGGTCGAGGTCAACAAGCTCACGACGCCGGCGAACATGCGCTGGAAGCTCGTCGACCGCTCGACCGACGCCGAGAACCACGACATCGCACTGGCAGTTCCGCGTCGGCGACCGGGTGAAGATCCGGCTGGTCAACGAGATGGACTCCGACCACCCGATGCACCACCCGTTCCACATCCACGGCGCCGGGCGCTTCCTCGTCCTCGCCCGCGACGGCGTCGTCGAGCCGAACCTGGTGTGGAAGGACACCGTGCTCGTGCGCACCGGCGAGACGGTCGACATCCTGCTCGACGTGACCAACCCCGGCCGCTGGATGGCGCACTGCCACATCGCCGAGCACCACGAGAGCGGCATGATGTTCAGCTTCGACGTGACCGGCATGAGCGCCGTCGTGACCACCGACGGTGAGCGCTACGAGGTCGTCGTGATCGGCGGCGGCCAGGCCGGGCTGGCCGCTCGGCTACTTCCTGGCCCGAGCAGGGCCGCCGCTTCACCATCCTCGAGGCCGCCGACGAGCCCGCCGCCGCCTGGCGCAAGCGGTGGGACTCGCTGAGGCTGTTCACGCCCGTGCGCTACGACAGCCTGCCCGGCCTGCGCGTTCCCCGGCGACCCCGACGGCTACCCGGCCGCGACGAGGTCGTCGACTACCTCACGGGCTACGCGCGAGCACTTCGAGCTGCCCGTGGAGTTCGACAGCGAGGTCGCTGGCGGTGCGCGCGCGGCGAGCGGCGGCTTCGTGGTCGAGCTGCGCGACCGCGCGCTACGCCGCCGAGCAGGTGGTGGTCGCCACCGGGCCGTTCCAGATGCCGCGCGTCCCGCCGATCGCCGAGCGGCCTCGACGCCGGAGGTCGTCCAGCTGCACAGCGCCGACTACCGCCGGCCGGCGCGACGTTCCCGACGGGCCGGTGCTGGTCGTGGGGGCGGCAACACCGGCTACCAGATCGCCGAGGAGCTCGTCCGCGTCGCACGAGGTGCACCTCGCCGTCGGCGCGCGCCAGGCGCCGCTGCCGCAGCGCATCCTCGGCCGCGACCTGTTCCGCTACCTCGAAGCGACCGGGGCTGATGGGCAAGACCGTCGACTCGCGGCTGGCGCAGCGGCTCAAGGACCGCGAGACGCTGATCGGCTCCAGCCCGCGCGCGCGCGCCGCAAGCAGGGCATCCGCCTGCGCGCGCGGTCGACCGGCGCTCCGGACGCGAGGTCCGGTTCGCCGACGGCAGCGCAGCTCGCCGTCAGCGCGGTGATCTGGGCCACCGGTTTCCGCGCTCGACCACTCCTTCGTGCAGCGCCCGTCTTCGACGACGACGGGCGCGTCGAGCACCGCCGCGGCGTGACCGCCGTGCCCGGCCTGTACTTCCTCGGGCTGCCCTGGCAGCACACGCGCGGCTCGGCACTGCTGGGCTGGGTCAAGGACGACGCGCAGTACATCGCCTCGGAGATCGCGCGCGCCTCGACGCGGAGCTCCGAGCCGTCGCCGTCCGCACGGCCGCGTAGCTCCGGGAGACGCGAGGAGCCCCGCCGCAAGGCGGGGCTCCGGTCCGGCCCTTGTCCGGTGCGAGCTAGGCGGCGATCGCCGCCCGTGTGTGGTGGGCGTGGCTGGTGTACTCGTCGAGGCGGAGCAGCATGGCGACGAGCATGCCGAGCAGCATCGCGACGTGCTCGAGGCCCATCAGGGCGCCGAAGCTGAGGACACCGGCGGCAAGCAGGGCGATGGCGGCAAGCGTCGGGATGATCATCGAGGCGGCCATCTCGAGCGTGGGCTGCCAGCGGTGCCCGCGGTAGCGCATCCACGCGACCATCGGGATGGTCATCGTCGCGGCCATGCCGAGGAAGACAACGGCCGGAGCGTCGTCGCGAAGCTCAGACGGTGCCGCTGCCGAGGGCCTTCAGCGCGGCTTCGCCGGGGAGGCCGAGCACGATCATGCCGGCGAACATCACGACGACCATCTCGATGTAGTGGCGGATGAAGGTGGCGGTAGGGGTCTTGGTGAGCATGACGGTCCTTTCTCTTTCAGTGGAATACCCGGGGGGGTATCTGAGATGGGACCTTATGCGTTGTCTGGTGCCTGTGTAGTGCGGCTATCCCGCGTCTTCGCCCGGGGGCTTGCCCGCGTGTTCGGGGCCGCGATTGGGCTCATCGGTTCGACCGGGAGACGCCGCGGCCACGCCGCGTACAACGCGGGGCCGGCGCCCGTGTCGGGGTGCGGCTGCGTCCCGGCCTTTCCCGGAGACGCGCGGCTACGTCGCGCGGATCCTCGGGCTGATGAACGGGGCGGGGGAGGGGGTGACGAGCGGTGCGGCGGCCGGGCTCGACGTGCGCCTCGTGCGGTAGTCGCGGCTCGACCCGGCGACGGCGGCCGCCGCGCCAGCGCGGAGTCGGCCAACGAATGATGAGCACCGCTGAGCGATCCGGCGTTTGGTGCTTGCCACGACGATTTCTCGTAGGTAGCGTCGATGGTCCGGCGGGACTACCAGAGGAGAGCCGATGGCTTCCGTCTCAGAGACGTTGCGCGCTGCGCGCAGCCGGGTGTCCGGACCCGGCGCGGCGCGGCCCGCCTATCAGCCGGAGCGCGCCCAGACGCGCGCGCTGGACGAGCGGCGCCGCTTGGAGCACAAGCGCCCTGAACGAGGGTGGCGGCCGATGGGTCGCGACGCCGGCCCGACCATGCGGCGCTGATCCGGTCGGCAGCGGCGACGGAAGGCCACGCCGCCGGCTCGTCCCCGCGGCCGACGGCGTGGTCGCGCGGCGTCAGCCCTGGGCGGTGACGGCGCGCAGCGTTTCGAGCGACTCGTCCAGCAGCGCGCCGAGCTCGCGCTCCTCGCCCTCGGCGATCCAGCGGTCGAACGCGGAGCGGAAGATCCCGATGGCGGTCTCCGCGGTCACGGACGCCTCGGGCTCGGCCATCCCGCGCTCGCGCAGCCCCGCGGCGAGCGCCGTCGAGACGGACGCGAGCTTGACCAGGTCGCGCTCGCGCAGCTCCGGGCTGGCGTTGACGACCGCGTGACGGCGCGCGGCGTGGTCGCGGCGGTCCACGAAGAAGGCGGCGACGGGCTCGAAGCTGGCGGCGATCGCCGCCATCGGGCTCGCCGAGGGCGGCGCGGCGCGGAGGCCGTCGAGGAACAGCGCCTGGAACGCCTCGCTCCCCCGAACAGCGCCTCGCGCTTGTCGGCGAAGTGGCGGAAGAACGTCCGCTTGGTCACCCCGGCGCGCTCGGCGATGTCCGCGACCGTGGTCCCGTCGTACCCGCGCTCGGCGAAGAGCTCGAGCGCGGCGCGCTCGAGCCGTCCGCGGGCGTCGGGCTCCCACCGGGTCATGGCACGCAGCCTACGATGACACCAAGTGTCGCGCCAGTGCTACGCTCGATGTCACCAAGTGTCATCACGTCACGACAGGAGCGTTCCATGCGCGTATTCGTCACCGGGGCCAGCGGCTGGATCGGCTCCGCCCTGGTTCCCGAGCTCCTCGGCGCGGGCCACGCGGTCGTCGGGCTCGCCCGCTCCGACGCCTCCGCGGACGCGCTGAGCGCGGCCGGCGCGGGGGTCGTCCGCGGCTCCCTCGACGACCTCGACGTCCTGCGCGACGCCGCCGCGGCGTCCGACGGCGTCATCCACCTCGCGTTCAAGCACGAGCAGGCGTTCGCGGGCGACTTTCCCGCCGCCACCGCGGCCGACCGCGCGGCGATCGCCGCGCTCGGCGCGGCCCTGGAGGGCTCGGACCGCCCGCTCGTCATCGCCTCGGGGCTGGCCGGCGTCAAGCCCGGCGCCGTCGCGACCGAGGACGACGAGGCGACCGGCGGCACCGACCGCGCGCGCTCCGAGCAGGCCGTCCTGGCCCTCGCCGGCTCCGGCGTGCGCTCCGTCAGCGTGCGCCTGGCCCCGACGACGCACGGCGAGGGCGACAACGGCTTCATGACCTTCATCGTCGGCGCCGCGCGCGAACACGGCGTCGCGGCGTACATCGGCGACGGCGCCACCCACTGGACCGCCGTCCACCGCTCCGACGCCGCGCGCCTCTTCCGGCTGGCCCTGGAGCACGCGCCGGCCGGGTCCGTGCTGCACGCCGCGGCGGAGCAGGGCGTGCCGCAGCGCGAGATCGCCGAGGCGATCGGCCGCGGCCTCGACCTCCCGGTCACCTCGGTCGCGCCCGACGACGCCGCGGCGCACTTCGGCTGGCTGAGCACGTTCATCGGCATGGACATCCAGGCGAGCAGCGAGCAGACCCGCGCGCTGCTGGGCTGGGACCCGACCGGTCCCACGCTCCTCGCGGACCTCGACGCCGGTCGCTACTTCCCCGGCTGAGACACACCCTCTCGTCGTTCACAATGACCGGATGAGCAGCCAGCGAGTCCCCGGCGGGGTGGTGCACAAGCTGCCCGCGGACCTGCGCGAGGCGCTGATCGCCAACGCCACGGCGCTCGATGCCTGGAAGGACATCACGCCGCTGGCCCGCAACGAGTTCATCTGCTGGGTCGAGGACGCCAAGCAGGAGACGACGCGAGAGCGGCGGATCCGCCGGACCCAGGAGGAGCTCGAGGAGGGCCAGCGCCGGCCGTGCTGCTGGCCGGGGTGCAAGCACCGGGAGCGCACCGGCAGCTGAGCCATGCCCGACTGGACGAGGACGAATTTCGACGACGCTGCGCGACGTGAGCCCGCCGGAGGTGCCGATGCAGTGGCGGTTCGCGCGCGACGCGCTCGAGTCGCCCGAGATCGGCGTCAGCCGCTTCACCTACGAGCCCGGCGCCCGGATGCCGTGGGGTCACCGCCACCGCGAGCAGGAAGAGGTCTACGTCGTCGTCGCGGGCTCCGGCCGGGCCAAGCTCGACGACGAGATCATCGAGTTCGGGGCCTGGGACGTGCTGCGCGTGGCCCCGGCCGTCGATCCGCTCGTTCGAGGCCGGCCCGGACGGGATGGACGTGATCTGCATCGGCGGCCGCAAGCCGGACGGTCCGGACAGCGAGCGCCACCCGGACCCCTGGACCTAGGACGACGGTCCCGATCCGCTCGAGCGGCGACGGCTCGCCGCGCTGCCGGCGGTGGACGCCCGCGAGCTGGTCGCCCACGATCACCCCGACGAGCACCGCGAGCAGGAGCGCCGCGACGACGAGCGCGGAGACCGCCGTCCCGATCAGGCCGACGACGACGCACGCGGCGGCGCCGAGCAGCCGGCGCGTCGCGAGCGTGCCCGACATCCGCAGCCGCAGGAGCACGTGCGCGACCAGGTAGAGCGCCGGCCCGCCGACCGTCGCGGCCAGCTCCGCGCCGGCGAGCTCCTCCGTCGGGTGCGCGATCACCAGCTCGTCGCCGACGGCGTTGAGCAGGATCCCCGCGACGAGCACGACGTGGAGGTACGTGTAGGCGTCGCGGGCGAGCAGGATCCGCGCCTCCGCCTGCGCGAGCCGCCGCTCGGACATCGCCGCGACGAGGTTGAAGTAGAGCCACCAGAGCGCCGCGGTGGTGAGGAAGGCGACCGCGAACGCGGCGACCGTCGCGCGTCGTGAGCTCGAGCTCGGACGTCGTCGCGCCGGTGATCACGATCGTCTCGCCGAGGGCGATGATGATGAAGAGCTGGAAGCGCTCGGAGAAGTGCTCGGTCCCGATCTCCCAGGCCTCGGGCGCGAGCCGCGGCCGCCCCGGCACGCGGTAGGTCACGAGCGGCCCGGCGTAGTCGATCGCGAGGGCGAGCAGCCAGAGCACCGTCCGCGCGCGAGCCCTCGGCGACGCCGCCCGCGATCCAGAACGCGCCCGCGGCGAGGAACCAGATCAGGATGCTGCTCGGCGCGCGCTCCGCTCGAGCGTCCCGCGCGCGGCCGCGGCGAAGGTCAGGAACGCGTGCCGCCCGACCTGGATCGCCACGTAGGCGACCGCGAACAGCAGCCCCCGCTCGCCGAACGCCTCCGGGATCGCGATCGCCATCAGCAGGCTCGCGAGCATCAGCGCGATCAGCAGCAGGCGGACGACGGTGGCGTCCGGGTCGAGCTCGTTCGTCGCCCAGGTCGTGTAGTTCCACGACCACCAGACGACGAGCAGGACGAGCGCCGACTGGCCGGCGCCCTCCCACGTCAGGTGCTGAGCAGGAGGTGCGAGACCTGCGTGATCGCGAAGACGAAGACGAGGTCGTAGAAGAGCTCGAGGTTCGTCGCGCGCTGCGCGACGGCGCTGTCGCGGCGCAGGGAGGCCCGGGTGATGCTCGGCACGCGCCGAGCCTAGCCGCGCGACGGCGAGCGCGGCGCCGTCGGTCCTCACCGGCCGCCGCCCGGGGAGGCGGCGGCCGGCGAAGCGGGTGTCAGGCGGCGACGAGGACGCGCTCGTCGTCCGCGACCGCCTCGTCCGGGGCGGCGGGCGCCGCGCCGAACCGCGGCGAGATCAGGAACCACGCGGCGATCGCGCCGATCGCGGCCAGGGCCGCGCCGGCGAGCAGCGCGTCGTGCAGGCCGTCGACGTACGCCTGCGGCGACCCGCCGAACGCGGCCTCCGCCGGCACGAGCGCGCCGAGCGCCGCGACGCCGACGGCGATCCCCGCCTGGCGGAACGTGTCGTTCACGCCCGCGGCGACGCCGCTCTGCTCGGGCGGCACCGTGCCGAGCGCGACCGCGGTCAGCGCCGGGTTGAAGAACCCGGTGCCGATCAGCGCGACCATCGCGCCGGGCAGGATGATCGTCCACGACGAGTCGACGCCCGCGAGCGTGAGCAGGACCATGCCGGCGGCGACGAGCGCGAGCCCGCCGGCCACCATCACGCGGGCGGAGACCCGGCCGCCCAGCGAGCTCGTCCCGGCGCTGACGAACAGCATCGTGATCGTGCCCGGCAGGTAGCAGAGGCCGGCCTCGATCGCCGACAGCCCGAGGATCTGCTGCAGGTAGAGCGTCGTGTAGAGGAAGACCGCGAAGAACGACGCCGAGATGGCGAAGGCGGCGATCTGCGCGCCGGTGAACGAGCGGTCGCGGAAGTACCGCAGCGGGAGCATCGGCTCCGCGACGCGGGCCTCGATCGCCACGAACGCGGCGATCAGCGCGGCCGCGCCGCCCAGCTCGGCCAGGATGAGCGCGCTGCCGAACCCGTCCTCGTGCCCGCGCAGGAGCGCCAGGACGAGCAGGAACAGGCCGCCGGTCAGCGTGATCTGGCCCGGCCAGTCGATGCCGCGCGCGGCGGGGTCGCGCGACTCGGCGACGTAGGCGCGGGTGACGGCGATGCAGGCGATCCCGATCGGGAGGTTGACGAGGAAGATCCAGCGCCAGTCGAGCCCGGAGGTCAGCGCGCCGCCGACGAGCGGCCCGACGGCGAACGCGGCGCCGATCGTCGCGCCGTAGGCGGCGAGCGCGCCGGCGCGGGCGCGGACGTCGGGGTACGCGTTCGCCAGCAGCGCCAGCGAGACGGCGAACATGATCGCCGCGCCGACGCCCTGCACCGCGCGCATGCCGTTGAGGAAGGTGATGTCCTGCGCCACCGCACAACCGAGCGAGGCGAGCGTGAAGATCGACAGGCCGATCGTGAACAGCCTGCGGCGGCCGAGCCGGTCGGCGAGCGAGCCGGCCGTCAGGACGACGGAGGCGAGCGCGAGGGTGTACGCGTCGACGACCCACTGCAGGCCGGAGAGGCCGGTGTGGAGGTCGGCGGAGATGCTCGAGAGCGCCGTGTTGACGACGGCGATGTCGAGCATGAGCATCGCCGTGGCCGCGCAGACCACGGCGAGGGTCCAGCGTTGGGTTCGCATCTGGGGAGGGGCTCCGGTTGCGGTGGGGAGGGGATCGGAACCGGGATCGTCCCCGCCGCCGCCGTGGCGCGCATCGGGGTTATCCCTGGTCTCACGCCAGACGGCGCGCCACGCGTCCCCTATTCCGCCGCGTCCACCCAGGGCGACGGTGCCGGCCGCGCAGGTCGCGGCCGGCACCGATGAGGCTCCTAGCGGCTGTGCTTCTTGGCCTGGCGCTTGAAGACGCTGTAGGCCTTGCGCGCGGTCCCGTCCACGTTGACGAGGCCGGCGTCGAAGCGGGCCGACTTCGGGGCGCCGGTCCACTGGTAGTTGTAGAGCCGCGTGATCCGGCCGCGGAGGCCGCTGCGGCGCTTGTCGTACTTGTCGGCGAGCTGGAACATGTACTTCGTCGCCTTCGCCTGGCGCGACTGCGAGCGCGGGTACTGCGAGCCGAACTTCAGGATCCCGCCGGTCTCGGTCAGCCAGACCTCGCCGGGCGCGACGGCCAGCAGCTGCTTCGTGCCGGTCGAGCGGTGGCGGTTGACGTCGCCGTAGTTGTGCAGGCCGTAGATCCGCGCCTTGTTCTTCGCGTTCTTGCGGAACTTCGCCACGTAGGACTGCATGTTCTTCGTGTCGAGCACGTCGAGCGCGACGATCGTGCAGCCGCCGCAGTTCTTGCGCAGCGCGAGGAAGTACTTGGCCGCCAGCTTCGGGTTGCGGACCGTCGGCTGGGACGGGTGGTTGGCCTCGTTCCAGGCGCCGTACGTCTTCACCCACGGGTACGCCTTCTTGAAGCGCTTGAACGACTTCGTGAAGGTCTTCACGCTCGGCGCGCGGCAGACCTTGCGCTTCGAGTAGCGGCCGTTGTTGTAGCAACCGCGGCGGGCCGTGAAGTGCACCAGGACATCGGCCTTGGCGACCTGCGCACGCGCCATGTAGCCCACGACCTCGGCGTTCTGGCCCTTGTGCTTGTACCAGTCCCACGGCACGAGATAACGCACGCGCTTGACCTTCAGGGCCTGGAACAGCGGGTTGTCGTACATCGACCCGAACTGGTCGGCCATGCCGACCTTGAAGTTGGCCTGGGCGGGGCCCGCCGCCACGGCGAGCGAGGCGCCCATCGCGAGGAGCGCCGCCAGGGGGAGGAGTCTCTTGTGCATGGTCATCGCAACCAACCGTAGCCGCCAGGGTTGCGGAACCGCGTGGGAAAATCCGCCCAGCATGGTCCTAAGCTGAAACCAGGTGGCGGTCGAGACTCCCCGCGCAGACAGGCTCGCCGAGCAGCGCAAGGCGCTCCCGGACGAACCCGGCGTGTACCTGTTCCGCGATGCCCGCGGGCGCGTGATCTACGTGGGGAAGGCGAAGTCGATCCGCAAGCGGGTGGCCTCGCACTTCAGCTCGCGGAGCCAGCTCGCGAGCCTGATCGACCACATCGAGTCGCTCGTCGTCACCACCGAGGCGGAGGCGCTGCTCACCGAGCAGAACTTCATCAAGCAGTACCGCCCGCGGTTCAACATCCGGCTGCGCGACGACAAGTCGTACCCGTACATCGCGATCAGCCTCGACGAGCCGTTCCCGCGCGTCTACTTCACCCGCGAGCGCCACCGGCGCGAGCGCGTCTACTTCGGGCCGTACTCGTCGGCCAAGCGGGTCCGCGGGACGCTCGACCTGCTCGGCAAGATCTTCCTCTTCCGCTCCTGCGAGGGCGCGGAGCCGGGGCGGCGCAGCGGCTCGCCGTGCCTCGACTTCTACATCAAGCGCTGCGGGGCGCCCTGCGTCGGCTACGTGAGCGAGGAGGAGTACCGCGCCGGGATCGACGGGGTGATCGCGTTCCTCAGCGGGCGCTTCCGCCAGATCGAGCGCGACCTCGAGCGGCGGATGCACTTCGCCGCCGGCGAGCAGGACTACGAGCAGGCCGCGCTGGAGCGCAACCGGCTGCAGGCGGTGCGCGCGCTGCTGGAGCGCCAGCGCGTGGCCTCCGACGGCTCCGGTACGTTCGACGCCGTGGCGGTCGCCGTCGATGGCCAGGAGGCCAACGCCCAGGTGTTCCAGGTCCGCGACGGCGTGCTGTCGGATCGCCAGTCGTTCTACCTCGACAACCAGGGCGAGCAGCCGCCGGCGATCGTCGCCGAGGAGTTCCTGCTCCAGTACTACACGAGCGCGCTCGCGATCCCGTCGCTGATCGTCGTCCAGCAGGAGCTCGCCGAGGGCTCCGAGCTCGACGTGCTCGCGGACATGCTCGGGGAGCGCCGCGGCGGGGCGGTCGAGATGCGCGCGGCCGAGCGCGGGGGGAAGCTGCGGATGCTCGAGCTGGCCGAGCGCAACGCGCGGCTCGCGCTCGACCAGGAGAAGCTCAAGGCGGAGCGGCGGCGCCAGCAGCGCGTCGAGTCGCTGAGCGGGCTCCAGGCCGCGCTGGGGCTGGACGCGCTGCCCGTGCGGATCGAGTGCTTCGACATCAGCCACGTCGGCGGCACCCACACGGTCGCCTCGATGGTCGTGTTCGAGGGCGGCGCGCCGAAGAAGGCCGATTACCGACGCTTCACCATCCGTTCCCACGATCGCAACGACGACTTCGCTTCGATGGCGGAGGTGATGTCGCGTCGCTACGCGCAGTGGGAGGGCCAGAGCGGGAAGTCGCCCTACGACTCCGATCGCGACGCCTCGTTCGCGACGCTGCCCAACCTCGTGGTGATCGACGGCGGCCCGGGGCAGCTGTCGGCCGGCGTCGAGGCGATCCAGGGCTTCCGCGACCGCGGCGTCGTCGTCGTCTCGCTGGCCAAGCGGATCGAGGAGGTCTTCCTCCCGGGCGTGCGCGAGCCGCTGCGCCTGGCCCACGACACGCCGGAGCTGCAGCTGCTGCAGCGCGTCCGCGACGAGGCGCACCGCTTCGCCATCACCCACCACAGGATCCGCCGCGACAAGGCGATGACGGAGTCGATCATGGACGAGCTGCCGGGCATCGGACCCACCCGCAAGCGCGCGCTGCTGCGCCATTTCGGCTCGCCGGAGGCGATGCTGGGCGCCACGCGCGAGCAACTGGAGGCGGTGCCGGGCGTGCCCGCCAAGGTCGGCCGCGACCTCTACCACCACCTCAACCGGACGGGGCGCTGACATGGGCCGCCTGCGCGACCTCGTGGTGCTCTCCGGCTTCTCGGGGGCCGGGAAGTCGAGCGCGATGAACGTGTTCGACGACGCCGGCTACTTCTGCGTCGACAACCTGCCGGCCGGGATGATCCGCTCGCTGGCGCAGCTGTTCCTCCACGACGGCTCGAAGGTCGAGCGCGCCTGCGTCGTCTCCGACCCGCGCGCCGGCGACCTGTTCGAGGAGATCGTCGCCGTGCTCGACGACCTCGACCCCGAGCGCCTGTACACGCGCGTGGTCTTCCTCGAGGCCGACGAGGACACGCTGCTGACGCGCTACAAGGAGACCCGCCGCCGCCATCCGCAGGCGCGCAACGGCAACGTCGCGGACGGCATCCACCGCGAGCAGGTCCTGCTGGCGCCGATCCGCGAGCGCGCCGACATCGTCATCGACACGACCGGGCTGAGCGCCGGCGCGATGCGGCGCAAGGTCGCCTCCGAGCTGCTCCCGCCCGGCGAGCCGGGCAAGCTCGCGGTCAGCTTCGCCTCGTTCGGGCACAAGCACGGGCCGGCGCGCGACGCCGACCTCGTGTTCGACGTCCGCTTCCTGCCGAACCCGCACTGGGAGCCCGAGCTGCGCCCGCTGACCGGGTTCGACCGCCGGGTCGTCGACTACGTGGGGCGCGACGGGCGGCTGAAGGAGTTCTACGACCGCGTGCTCCCGCTGCTCGAGTACCTGCTCCCGCAGTACGTCGCGGAGGGCAAGGCGCACCTCGTGGTGGCGATCGGCTGCACCGGCGGCCGCCACCGCTCCGTCGTCATCGCGGAGGACCTCGCCGCGCACTTCCGCGGCGACGGGCGCTTCTTCGTCGAGGTCCAGCACCGCGACGTGGACCGCGCCGCCGTGCGGGCTTGAGTAGCCTGTCCGGCCCGTCCAAGGAAAGGTTCCCCAGCAATGCCAGTACGCGTCGGGATCAACGGCTTCGGCCGCATCGGCCGCAACGTCTTCCGCGCCGCGCACGAGTCCGGCGCGGACGTCGAGATCGTCGCCGTCAACGACATCACGGACAACGAGACCCTCGCCCACCTGCTCAAGTACGACTCGGTCTACGGCCCGTTCGCGGGCACGGTCGAGGTCGGCGACGACGCGCTCGTGATCGACGGCAAGGAGGTCAAGGCGCTCGCCGAGCGCGACCCGGCCGCGCTGCCGTGGGGCGACCTCGGCGTCGACGTGGTGATCGAGTCGACCGGCCTGTTCACCAAGCGCGCGGACGCCGCCAAGCATCTGGAGGGCGGCGCCAAGAAGGTCATCATCTCCGCGCCGGCGACCGAGCCGGACGCGACCGTCGTGCTCGGCGTCAACTTCGACGACGCCTACGACCCCGAGGCGCACGACGTCATCTCGAACGCGTCCTGCACGACGAACTGCCTCGCGCCGCTCGCGAAGGTCCTGCACGACGAGATCGGGATCACGCGCGGCCTGATGACGACGATCCACGCCTACACGGCGGACCAGCGGCTGCAGGACGCGCCGCACAAGGACCTCCGGCGCGCCCGCGCCGCGGCGATCAACCTCGTCCCGGCCTCGACCGGCGCGGCGAAGGCGATCGGCCTCGTCATCCCCGAGCTCAACGGCAAGCTGAACGGCTTCGCCATCCGCGCGCCCGTCCCGACCGGCTCGGTCGTCGACCTGACCTTCGAGGCGTCGCGCGAGACGAGCGTCGACGAGATCAAGGACGCTCGTGCGCGGCAAGGCCGACACGGGCGGGTTCGAGGGCATCCTCGCCTACAACGACGACCCGATCGTCTCGTCGGACATCGTCAAGAACCCGTTCTCCTCGATCTTCGACGCCGATCTCACGTCGGTGCTCGACGGGACCTTCGTCAAGGTCGTCACCTGGTACGACAACGAGTGGGGCTACTCGAACCGCTGCGTCGAGCTGGCCCAGAAGGTGCTGGTGCGTGCGCACGCTTGACGCGCTGGACGTCGAGGGGAAGCGGGTCCTCGTCCGGGTCGACTTCAACGTCCCGCTCGAGGACGGGGAGATCACGGACGACGCGCGGATCCGGGCGGCGCTGCCGACGCTGCGCGAGCTGCGGGAGCGCGGGGCGCGGCTGCTGCTCGCCGCGCACCTCGGCCGCCCGAAGGACCGCGAGCCGGAGTTCTCGCTGCGGCCGACCGCCGAGCGGCTGAGCGAGCTGCTCGGGGCGGACGTCGTCCTCGCCGAGTCGCTCGACGACGTGCCGGACGGCGAGATCGTGATGCTGGAGAACGTCCGCTACGAGCCGGGCGAGACGGACAACGACCCGGAGCTGGCGGCGCGCTACGCGGCGCTGGCCGACGTCTACGTCAACGACGCGTTCGGCGCCGCGCACCGCGCGCACGCCTCGACCGAGGCGGTCGCGCACCTGCTGCCGAGCGCCGCCGGGCGGCTGCTGGAGGCCGAGGTGGCGACGCTCACCGGGATCCTCGAGGATCCGGAGCGGCCGCTCGTCGCGGTCGTCGGCGGCGCGAAGGTGACCGACAAGATCGGGGTGCTCGACGCGTTCCTGTCGCGCGCGGACCGGATCCTCGTCGGCGGCGCGATGTGCTTCCCGTTCTTCAAGGCCCAGGGCCACGACGTCGGCGACTCGCTGTGCGAGGAGGAGGGGCTGGAGCCCGCGCGCAAGCTGCTCGCCGCCGGCGGCGAGAAGCTGCGGCTGCCGGACGACCTCGTCGCCGGCCGCGCGTTCTCCGCCGACACCGAGGTGCGCGAGCTCGACGGCGTCGACGTGCCGGAGGGCTGGATGGGCCTCGACGTCGGGGCGCGCACCGCGCGCGGCTACGCCGAGGTCATCCGCGACGCCGGGACCGTGTTCTGGAACGGCCCGATGGGCGCGTTCGAGCTCGAGCCGTTCGCCGCCGGCACGCGCGTCGTGGCCGAGGCGATGGCGGAGGCCGACGCGGTCACCGTCGTCGGCGGCGGCGACTCCGCGGCCGCGATGGCCGAGTTCGGGCTCGCCGACCGGGTCACGCACCTGTCCACGGGCGGCGGCGCGTCGCTCGAGCTCATCGAGGGCAAGACCCTCCCGGGCGTGGAGGCCCTCTCATGACCCGCACGCCCTTCATCGCCGGCAACTGGAAGATGAACAAGACCGTCGCCGAGGCCGAGCGCTACATCCAGGCGCTGCTGCCGCAGGTCGCGGCGGTCGACGGCGTCGAGATCGTCGTCTGCCCGCCGTTCCTCGCGCTCGGCGCGCTCGTCGACTCCGCCCGCGGGTCGCAGGTCGGGATCTACGCGCAGACCATGCACGAGGCCGACTCCGGCGCGTACACCGGCGAGGTGTCCGCCGCGATGCTGAGCGAGCTCGACGTCGCCGGCGTCGTGCTCGGGCACTCCGAGCGGCGGCAGTACTTCAACGAGACCGACCGGGCGCTCCAGCTCAAGGTCCCGAAGGCGCTCGAGAGCGGCCTGACGCCGATCCTCTGCGTCGGCGAGAGCGAGGACGAGCGCGAGCGCGGCGAGACCGAGCGGCGGCTGCGCAACCAGGTCCAGGAGGGGCTCGAGAAGGTCTCGGCCGAGCGCCTGCCCGAGGTCGTCGATCGCCTACGAGCCGATCTGGGCGATCGGGACCGGCAAGACCGCGACGCCCGACCAGGCGCAGGAGGCCTGCTCGTTCATCCGCGCGCTGGTCGCCAACCGCGACAAGGCCGCCGCGGAGCAGGTCCGCGTCGTCTACGGCGGCTCGTGCAAGCCCGACAACGCGGCCGAGCTGCTCGCGCTGGAGGACGTCGACGGCGCGCTCGTCGGCGGCGCCAGCCTCGATCCCGGCGACTTCACGGCGATCGTCGAGGCCGCCGCGGCGTGACGGTCCCGGCGGTCTGCCTCGTCGTGCTCGACGGCTGGGGGCTCGCGCCCGACGGCCCCGGCAACGCGGTCGCGCTGGCCGACACGCCGGTGTTCGACGAGCTCTGGGCGCAGCATCCGCACACCACGCTGACCGCGAAGGGCGAGTCGGTCGGGCTGCCGGCCGGGCAGATGGGCAACTCCGAGGTCGGCCACCTCAACCTCGGGGCCGGCTCGATCGTGCCGCAGGACCTCGCGCGGATCGACGCCGCGGTCGAGGACGGGACGCTGGCGAAGAACGAGGCGCTGCGCGACGCGCTCGGCGCCGCCGAGCGCGTCCACCTGATCGGGCTCGTGTCCGGCGGCGGGGTGCACTCGTCCGAGGAGCATCTGAAGGCGCTGATCGGCCTCGCCGCCGAGCTCAACGTCCCCGACCTCGTGATCCACGCGTTCACCGACGGCCGCGACACGTCGCCGACCTCGGGCGCCGCGTCGGTCGCGGCGATCGAGGAGACCTGCCGCGAGCAGGGCACCGGCCGGGTCGGGTCGGTGATCGGCCGCTACTTCGCGATGGACCGCGATCAGCGCTGGGACCGGACCGAGCAGGCCGTCGACCTGCTCTGCGAGGGGACCGCGCCGCACCACGCCGACACCGGCGAGCAGGCCGTGAAGGACGCCTACGAGCGCGACGAGACCGACGAGTTCATCACCGCGACGACCGTGGGGGAGGAGGCGCGGATCCGGCCCGGCGACTCCGTCCTCGCGTTCAACTTCCGGCCCGACCGCATGCGCCAGATCTCGACGAAGCTCAGCGAGGTCGTCGATCGCTACACGACGCTGACCCAGTACGACGAGGACTGGACGTTCCCGGTCGCCTTCCCGCCGAAGCGGCCGGAGATCACGATCGCCGCGGTGATCGCGCGCGAGGGTCGTGCGCAGCTCCACGTCGCCGAGACGGAGAAGTACCCGCACGTGACGTACTTCTTCAACGGGGGCGAGGAGGAGCCGTACGAGGGCGAGGTGCGCGAGCTGGCGCCGTCGCCGCGCGACGTCCCGACGTACGACTTCAAGCCCGAGATGAGCGCGCGCGAGGCGACCGAGGCCTTCCTCCGGCACTGGGAGGAGCAGGACTTCGCCTTCGCGATCATCAACTTCGCGAACGCCGACATGGTCGGGCACACCGGGGTGATCGAGGCCGCGGTGAAGGCGGTCGAGACCGTCGACGAGTGCCTGGGCCGGGTCGTCGAGGCGGTGCACGGCAAGGGCGGCGCGTGCCTCGTCACGGCCGACCACGGCAACGCCGACGAGATGCTCGAGGAGGACGGGTCGCCCGACACCGCCCACTCGCTCAACCCGGTGCCGTTCATCGTCACCGCCGGGGCGGAGTCGCTCGACGGCGAGGGGATCCTCGCCGACGTCGCCCCGACCGCGCTCGCGCTGCTCGGGATCGAGCAGCCGGAGCAGATGACCGGGCGCTCGCTGCTCGGCTAGCGCCGCGCGCGCTGCAGCTTCAGCGGCTTCGTGACCTTCTGCCCGCCGGGCAGGCGGAGCTCGAGCGTGATCGACTTGGTCTTGCCGCGGCGGATCTGCTTGCGGCCGCGCTTGGTCAGGCGGATCGTCTTCGATCGCGGTGCGGCCCGCGCGGACGTTCAGGAGGCCCTCGGCGATCGGCTTGCGCTTGCGGCCGAGGATCCGCAGCCGCGCGTCGCCGGCGGGCGCGAACCTGCCGGTGCCGAACTTGACGCTGACCCTGACCATGCCCTTGCGGTCGGCCTTGAGCTTCGTGTCGAGCAGCGTCGTGGCGCGTGGGCGGCGGCGGCGGCGGCGGTGGCGGCGGTGGCGGCTGGACCGTCGGCGTCGGGGTCGGCGTGGGGGTCGGCGGCGGCGGGGGCGCGACGGCGACCGGCGTGCCGCTGACCTCGACCTCCGAGACGTCCACGAACGGCCCCTCGTCCTGGGCGAGCGAGACCGGCGCGACGGCGGTGAGGCGGATCAGCCGGCGGCCGGCGCGGTCGCCGCTGAGCGGGAGCGTCACGTAGCCGCGCGCGTCCGGGGTCCCGACCGTGCCCGAGCTGATCTGCTCGTACGGCTGGCCGGCGCCGTCGCTCGCGGCGAGCGTGTAGCTCTTGAGCGCCGCGCTCGCGTCGTCGCCGCAGCCGGCGCGCGGGTCGATCCGGATCGAGGTGACGTCGACGGCACGGCCGAGGTCGATGATCGAGGTTGTGCGGCCCGTCGTTCGCGCTTCGTGCTCCAGACCGTGCCCTTGTCGTCGTCGACCGCCTGCGCCGGGCCGCAGCCCTGGCTGGCGTAGTCCGGCCCGTCCGTGGTCGCGGAGCCGCCCGAGCTCAGCGACGCCCAGTCGCGCCGGAACGGGTTGAAGTCCTTCGTGGTGCGTCGCGCCGCCGGCGACGTTCAGCGCCGTCGTCGGCTGCACGTACCCCGCCTTCGCCGCGTAGAGGTCGGGATACTGCCCGGAGGGGACGCTGGTGAGCGTGTAGCGCCCGTTCGCGTCGGTGGGCGCCGAGAGCTGCGTCACGCCCGGGATGCCGCTGTCGTGCCCGGCGACCGCGACCGTGGCGCCCGCGACCGGCGCGCCGCCGTCGTCGAGCACGCGGCCCGTCACGGTGCCGCGGCTCGCGGGGCTGCCCGGCGTGTCCTCCGTCGGGTCGAAGTTCGGCTCCGGCGTCGTGTCGTCCGGGCCCTCCGTCGAGGCCCACCAGCCCATGCCGCGCGTCGCGAACACGTTCCAGAGCGTCTCCCAGTCGTCGCTGCCGTGCTGGGTCCACGCGGCCTGGACGATCGCGTTGCGCATGTCGAGGAACGTCGGGTTCTCCGGGGCGAGGCGGAGCCCGCCGGTGACGTATGCGCGCGCCCGGTCGAGGCCGTCGGCGGGCGTGCGCGGCCACGAGCGCCGACCGGAGCGACCACAGCGTCTGCCCCCAGATCTCACCGTCGGCGTGCGGCTCGGGGCCGTTCTGGATCCTGCCGAAGTCGCCGTAGCGGTACCCGCCCGGCGTCGTCCGCCCGGCGATGCCCGGGCAGGCCGCCGCGTCGTCCTGTGGCTGCACGTCGCAGTCCATGCCCTCGGTGCGGATCGCGCTCAGCCCGGTCGTCCCGGTGCTCCCCATCAGCCACTCGCCGACGCGCACCTCGCCCTGCGCGGCGGTGTCCGGCACGAGGCCGGGCTCCGCCTCGGTCAGGTAGTCCATCGCGTAGAAGTCGCTGGTGCCCTCGGCGATCGCGCCCGGCTGCGCGCCGATCAGCGCGCCCCAGCCCTGTGCGTCGGTCACGAGCCGCTCGCTGAGCCCGTGGGCGTACTCGTGGTAGACCATCGACGCGTCCATGGCGCCGTCGTAGCGGCCGTAGGGCGCGCCGTCGAAGAGGTACATCTGCATCAGCGCCGGGGTCTCGTCCGGCGAGCACGAGCATGTTGGCGTTCGACGTGTGCGTCGGCGTCGCGGGCCGGTCGAGGCGCCGTCGAGCGCCTGGGCGATGCACCGGGTCGTCGCCGGCGAACGCCTCAGGCCCGCTGAACCCGATCGGCGCGGCGGCGAGATGGTCGCGGAACGTGTTCGCGTACCAGAAGAGCTGCGCGGTGGAGAACGCGCGATTGACGGTGACGGAGCCGGGTCGACCACGAGCAGCGGGCGCCACCGCAGAACGTCGAGCTGCGGCATCGTGTCCCAGACGGAGTCGGTGCCGTCCTGGCCGCTGGGCGCGACCTCGTCCGCCGCCACCGGCCCGTGGATCGTGTAGGTCGATCCGGTCTTCTCGGCCTTGATGTGGTCCGTGAGGTCGGAGACCGCGTGGACGTACGGCCCGTTGAGCGACGTCGCCGTCGCGCCGAGCCAGCTCGCCGGCACGTCGGACAGGACGCTGGTCCCGGCCTCCGCGCGCGGGTTGACGTCGAAGTGCCGGATCTTCGCGGCGGACCGGACGCGGTTCACGCGCCGGACCAGCGCGCCGGTGCGCGCGTCGACGATCGCGTCGTAGAACGCCTGCGACCCCTCGGGCGCGAGCACGCGCCAGCCGAGCCGGTCCTCGTCGCCGTCGCGGAACCGGACGAGCGACGCCTCGCCGCTGTCCAGGAAGCGCGGTCCGCTGGTCGGCGCCGCTGCCCGCGGTCGCGGGCGGCGCGGGCGCGCCGCCGGGCGTCGCGGCCTCGAACGCGCGCCGCGCCCCGATCGCCGGCGTGGAGCTCCCGCCGCCCGGCGCGCCGAGCGGGGCGCCGGTCACGTTGATGAGCCGCCCGTCGTCGCTGACCGCGGCCTTCAGGCCGCCGTCGACGTTCGGGATCCCGCCGGTCTGCTGCTCCCAGCTCAGGTAGGTGGTCCCGTCGTCCCCGGTCGTGCGCGACGTCTCGCGGAAGCCGGCGACGTCCGCGGCCTGCAGCCCGAACGCCTCCCGGTGCTGCGCGACGTAGTCGAGTGCGACGTCGGCGGCGTCGCGCGTGCTCGCGCCCGTGAGGAACCCGCTGAGGCGCGCGACGATGCGCGGCGAGCCCGTGTCCGGGTCGGGCTCGACCAGTGCCGCGCGCGCCGAGCGAGTCGCGCAGCTCCGCCTGGGCCTGCTCGACCTGCGGCGAGACCTCGGGGGCGGGAGCGGTGAGGTCGATCGTCGCGTCGACCGGGTCCGCCGCGCGCGCCGTCGCGGCGCCGCCCGCCATGAGCGCCAGGGCAGCGACCAGCGCGCGCACAAGGGCACGTGGCGATGCGAAGGACGACGTCACGATGTGGGCTCTCTCACGGACCGGGGGGCTGGACCTTGGTCCAGGGTAGTGGCGGCACCTCCGGGACGCCACACCGGCAAGTGGGTTTTCGTGCCCGGAAGCGGTTGCAAGATCAACTACTCTCCGGCTATCCTCTCCGGAATGACCCTGACCTCCGACGTCGCGGACCGCACCGGCGGGAACCGGTCCGCCGCCGGTGAGCTGACCCCGGTCGAGCTCGGCGCATGGCGTGGCTTCCTCCGCGTGCACACCGCCCTGGTCCGCGAGCTCGACACCGAGCTGCTGGCGGCGCACGACCTCCCGCTGTCGTCGTACGACGTCCTGATCTACCTCCAGTCCGCGCCGGGCAAGCGGCTCCGGATGGCGGAGCTGGCCGACAGCGTGCTGCTGAGCCGCTCGGGCGTCACGCGCCTGGTCGACCGGCTCGAGCGCGAGGGCCTGATCGTCCGCGACACCTGCGTGTCCGACGGCCGCGGCTGCTTCGCGGTGCTGACCGACGCCGGCGAGGCGCTGCTCGCGCGCGCCCGGCCGACGCACCTCGACGGCGTCCGCGAGCGCTTCCTGCGCCACTTCTCGGACGACGAGCTCGAGCAGATGGCCGGGTTCTGGGAGCGCGTCCGGCCGGGCGCCGCCGCCCCCGGCGACTGAGTGGCGCCCAGCTTCGCGATCGGCACGCGCGACCCCGCCTCGCGCGCCCGCACCGGCGTCCTCCGGCTCCACCACGGGGAGGTCCGCACGCCCGCCTTCGTCCCGCTCGCGACGAAGGCGGTGGTCAAGACGCTCGAGGTCTCCGAGGCGGCGGACCTCGGCTACGACATGGTGCTCTCGAACACGTTCCACCTGTTCCTCGCCCCCGGCCCGGAGCTGATCGAGCGCTTCGGCGGCGTCCACGAGTTCATGCGCTGGGACAAGCCGGTGATCACCGACTCCGGCGGGTTCCAGGTCTTCAGCATGGGCCACGGCACGGTCGCCGACGAGATCAAGGGCCGCAACGCGAACACCGCCGATCGCTCGGGCGCGATCCTCGGCATCGACGAGGAGGGCGTCCGCTTCCGCTCGTACGTCGACGGGGCGGAGAAGTTCATGGGCCCGGAGACCTCGATGGGCGTGCAGGCCGCGCTCGGCTCGGACATCGCGCTCGTGTTCGACGAGTGCCTCCCGTTCCACGTCACCCGCGACTACACCGCCCGCTCGACCGAGCGCACCCACCGCTGGCTCGACCGCTGCCTCGCCTGGCACGCCGAGCACGCGCCCGACTGGCAGGGCGTCTACGGGATCGTCCAGGGCGGGGTGGAGGAGGACCTGCGGCGCTGGAGCGCCCAGGAGGTCGCCGCGCGCGACACGTTCGGGCTCGCGATCGGCGGGACGCTCGGCCAGGACAAGGCGCAGATGTACGAGGTCGTCGGCTGGACGACCGAGGAGCTGCCGGAGGAGCGCCCGCGCCACCTGCTCGGGATCGGCGACGTCGACGACCTGCTGCGCGGCGTCGAGCTGGGGATCGACACGTTCGACTGCGCGATGCCGACGCGGATCGGCCGCCACGGGATGGCGATCGTCCCCGACCCGGAGCGCCGCTGGCGCGTCGACCTCGCCAAGGGCCGCTACCGCGAGGCGGACGAGCCGCTGTGCGAGGGCTGCCCGTGCGGCGCGTGCGCGGCCGGCTACTCGCGCGCCTACCTGCACTACCTGTTCCGGCTGCGCGAGACGACCGGCGCGCGGATCGTCACGCTGCACAACCTCGCCTACCTGCAGCAGCTGATGGCGGCCATGCGCGCCGCGATCGACGCGGGCCGGCTCCCGGACGCGATCGCCGCGGCGCGCGCCGGCGCGCCGCCGTGGGCGATGTGAGTCAGACGAGCCCGGCGCAGACCCAGTTGCCCGCGCCGCGGCCGCCGTTCCAGAGCCGCGCGGCGAGCCGGTCCTGCTCCGCCTTCGACGCCTGGTAGGCGTGCGGCGTCGAGCCGCCGAGCCCGCGCCAGGTGGCGGGCATGAACTGGTAGTAGCCGGACGCGCCGGCCCAGTTCGGCGGCAGGTTCTGGCCGCCCGACTCGCACTGGACGATCGCCCACGGGATCGCCCACGGCCCGCCCGGGCCGACCATCGAGACGGCGGCGCGCTCGCGCTCGGCGATCAGCTTGTCGAGCGTGTTCTGGGCGGCGATGCGGTCGGCGCGCGCGCCCTGGAGCGCGGCGGCGCGCGCCGCGCGCGCCTTCTGCAGCGCGCCCTGGCGCTGGGCCAGGCCGGCCTCGATCGCGGCGATCGCCGCGTGGCGGCGGCGGACGGCCTCCGTCCGGTCCTGGCGCTGGGTCTCGAGCTTCGCGAGCCGGACGGTCTGGTCGTGGGTCTCGTCGCGCGCGTCGCGCACGTCGTCGATCACCCGCGCGTTGCTGTTCTGCACCCGCTTGAGGAACTCGAACCGGTCGAGCAGGTCGGCGAAGCTCGTCGAGCCCAGCACGACCGAGACGACGTCGGGCCGGTCCGCCTTGTAGCCCAGCACGAGCTGGTCGGCGAGCAGCGCGCGGCCGTTCGCGAGCCGGCGCTGCAGCGCCAACAGCCGCACCCGCTCGCGCACGAGCGCGTCGCGCGTGGCGGCGAGCTTCGACTCGGCGCTCGTGAGCTCCTGCTGGACCTCGCTCAGGCGGCCCTGGACGATCGCGACCTCGCGGCCGAGCTTGGCGAGGATCCGGTCGAGCCCGGCGACGGCGCCGGCGAGCGACTGCTCGCGGCCGCCGGCCTCGCTGATGCGGTTGCGCAGCGTCGACTCGTCCTGCGAGCGCGCGGGCAGGGGAAGCAGCGCCCAGAGGCCGAGCAGGCCGAGGACGACGGCGGGCGGGACTGTCCAGCGGAGGCGGGGCGAACGGTCACCGTAGCTCCGCTCAACCGGCGGATCCGGCGCTGCAACGCGGCTTGCGCGCGCCTTACGACGACTCGAGCGCGATCAGCGCGGCGCGCCGCTCCAGCCCGCCGACGTACGTGCGCGGGAGCTCCTGGCCGCGGGTGACGCGATGGCACGGGAACAGGAACGGCATCGGGTTGGTCCCGAGCGCAAAGCCGAGGTCGTAGGGCTCGGCCGCCGATCCGAGCCGATCGTACGAGCGCGTGGCGGCGTAGGGGACGCGGCGGGTCGTGGCGAGCGGCTCGGCGCCGGCGACGGGAGCGATCGCCCAGTCGACGGCCTCGTCGACCTGCTCCCGGTCGCCGCCGAAGTAGGCGTCGATCGCGGCGATCGTCCGCTCGAGGTGCGCGACGGGCGGCACGCGGGCCGCGGCGCGCGCGCGCCCGCGCGGCGAAGACGTCGAAGTCGGCGTGCTCGGGGAAGGCGACCCGGACCATGCCCTCCGCCGACGCGGCGAGCATGACGTCGCCGAGCGGCGTCGTCGTGGCCCGGCGCAGGCGACCGCGCCGAGCGCCGCGTCGCCGACCTGGCGCTCGGCCTCGAGCGCCGCCACGCCGTCCTCGAGGCCGCGCGTCGTAGTCGCGGCACGCGCGGCAGATCCCCTCGGCGACGATCGTGACGCGCTCGACGGTGTAGCCCTGGCGCTCGAGCGACGCCGCGGGCGGCGGGGCGAGGTCGACGTCGAACAGCCGCAGGCAGAGCCGGCAGCGGAAGTGGGCGTGGTCGGCCGTGTTCGTCTCGTAGCGGACCGGCTCGGCGGCGCCGAACGCGGCCAGCAGGCCCAGCTCGGTGAGCTCGGCGAGCGTCGCGTAGACGGTGCCGCGGCCGATCTCCGGCACGACGGCCGCCGCGCGGGCATGGACCTCGTCCGCGGACAGGTGCTCCTCGGGACGGTCGCGTGAACGCGCCGAGGATCGCGCGGCGCTGCGGCGTGACCCGGAGCCCGCGGGCGCGGAGCGCCTCGGCGGGATCGGGAGGCATGGCCTGAGCCTACCCGCGCGTTCCGGCAGTCAATGATCTTTTTCAGGACCTCGTCCGGACTAGGAACTGATGCCTTCGGGAAGTCGGTTCTGATGTTGGTCAGCGCGCATCCGGCGGCGGCGCACGAGCGCGCGCTGTTCGAGGAGTACGCGCGCACGCGCTCCGCCGACGTCCGCGGCGAGCTCGTCGAGCGGTTCCTCCCGCTGGCGCGCCGGCTCGCGGGGCGCTACGGCTACTCGGACGAGCCGTACGACGACCTCGTGCAGGTCGCCTCGATCGGCCTGATCAAGGCGATCGACCGGTTCGACCCGGCGCGGGGCCTCCGCTTCTCGAGCTTCGCGGTCCCGACGATCCTCGGCGAGCTCAAGCGCCACTTCCGCGACCGCGGCTGGGCGCTCCACGTCCCGCGCACGATCCAGGACCGGACGCTCCGGATCACGCGGACGACCGAGCGGCTGGGCGCGACGCTCGGGCGCGCGCCGACCGCCGCGGAGCTCGGCGAGGCACTCGGCCTGACCGCCGAGGAGGTGATCGAGGCGGAGGCCGCGTCGAGCGCGTACCGGACCGACTCGCTCGACGCGCCCGGCGACGAGGACGGCGCGCCGCTGGTCGACCTGATCGGCGCCGACGACGAGCAGTTCGCGCTCGTCGAGGAGCGCACGACGCTCGCCGTCTCGTGGCGGGCGCTGCCGCGGGCGCAGCGCCAGGTGCTCCGGCTCCGCTTCGTCGAGGATCTCACGCAGCGCGAGATCGGCGAGCGGATCGGCTACTCGCAGATGCACGTGTCGCGGCTGCTGCGGGACGCGATCGCCACCCTGCAGCGCGGCTGACCGGCGCTCAGGCGTCGTCGTCGCCGGACCACGTCCAGCGCGGGACCTCGCGCAGCGGGTGCAGCTCGGCGTCGGTCTCCGCGTGCGAGTTCTGCAGCGCGACGCGCGAGCCGAACTCGACGTGCTCGCGGACCGCGTCGCGGAACGCCGGATCAGTCGGGCATCCCGGCCGCGTCGAGCGCGGCCATGTAGAGCTCGACGAACCGCGCCCGCTGCTCCTCGCTGATCCGCAGCCCGCGGTGGACGGCGATCAGGTGCGCGAACCCGAGCTCGCGCGTGAACCGGTCGGGTCCGCCGAACGACTCGGCGGTGAACGCGGTCAGGTGGTCGACGTGCTCGGGCCGCCCGGCGCCGAACAGCGGCTGCAGCAGCGGATCGCGCAGCACGCTCGCGTAGAAGATGTCCTCGAGGCGGTGGAGCGCCGCCTCGCCGCCGGCGTGCTCGAACAGGGAGGGCATCGACCAAGGCTACGCGTAGGATCGTGCGGTGCCCGAGGTCCACGCGTACGTCGAGGTCGACGAGATCGCGCGCGGCGTCGGCGTTCTACACGACCGGGCTCGACCTGCACGTCGCCCGCCGGCTGATGCCGCACTGGGTCGAGCTCGGCGGCGCGCAGGTCCCGATCCACCTGCTCGCCCGCCCCGAAGGCGACTTCGCCCGCCACCGGACGCCCGTGCACCTCGACTTCGTCGTCGCCGACCTCGACGCCGGGATCGAGCGGGCGGTGGCGGCCGGGGCGACGCTCGAGGGCCAGGTCGACCACCCGGGGCTCTGGCGGCACGCGAACCTCGCCGACCCGTTCGGGAACGGCTTCGACCTCGTGCAGTTCCACGCGGGCGGGTACGCGGCGCTCGCCGCCGTCAGGCCCGGCGGTGGAGCATCGTGAAGTCGAGCTCCCACGCCTCGCCGTCCGGCGACGCCTCCCAGCGCGCGTCGATCCGGTCGTCGCCGACCGTGGCGAGGAAGCGCTGGTGGAAGGGCAGCTCGGAGAAGTCGGGCTCGTCGCGCTGGAGCGTCCAGAGCGTGCCGTCGAACGTCATCCGGTAGAGCCGGACGACGCCGCGGTCGTCGAAGTAGTGCTGGAGGTAGGCGTCGCCCTGGGGCGTGATGACCGAGAGGGTCGCCGGCGCCTGCGGGTGGTCCACCTCGCCGCGCTGGAGCAGCGCGGTGCCGCCGAGCGCGTAGGCGAAGCTGACCCGCGCCGTCACGGTCGCGTCCCCGAGCGCCGGGCCCTGCGCCTCGATCGTCCAGTCGCCGACGAGCGGGTCGAGCGCCGTCATCGGAGCGTTCGGCATGGCGACATGATGCCGGCGGCGGGTCAGGCGTCGGCGAGCAGCGCGTCGAGCCGGCGGGTCGCGTCGCGCGAGCGCGCGACGTCCTCCGGGGCCGGGAGCACGGCGGCGAGCCCCCAGCCGCGCCCGCGCGCCCAGGTCGCGTCGTCGACGCCCAGCGCGGCGCGGAAGGCCGGCCGCGCCGCGGGCTCGACCCACTGCCACGCGGCGATCAGGTCGACCGCCGGGTCGCCGACGGCGAGCGTGCCGAAGTCGATCACCGCCGCGAGGCGGCCGTCCCGCACGAGCAGGTTGCCCGGCGCGGGGTCGCCGTGGACCCAGACCGGCGGCCCTCCCACGGCGGCGCGGCCAGCGCGGCCTCCCACGCCGCGACGATCGGCGCGGTGTCGAGCAGCCCGTCGAGCGCCGCGATCTTCGCCTCCACGCGTGACGCGACGACCGGCGAGTCGCGCGGGTCGTCGAGCGCGCAGCCGCGGAAGCCGTTGCTCCACTGCGGCGGCGGGCCGCCGCCGGCGTCGATCCGCTGCAGGGCGGCGAGGAACGCGGCGAGGTCGAGCGCGCCCTGGCGCGGGTCGGCGACCGCCGCCGTCGTCGCGGGCTCGCCGTCGAGCCAGCGCAGGACCGACCACGGATACGGGTAGCCCTCGGCGGGCTCGCCCTGCGCGAGCGGCTCCGGGACCGGCAGCGGCAGCTGCGGCGCGAGCCGCGGGAGCCACGTCTGCTCGCGCTCGACCTGCCCGACCCAGCGCTCGTAGCGCGGCAGGCGCACCGACATCGCGTCGCCGAGCCGGTAGGTGTCGTTGTCCCAGCCGGCCTTCGCCACCGGCGTGACGGGCAGGCCGGCCCACTCCGGGAACTGGCCGGCGACGAGCCGCCGGACGAGGTCCGCGTCGATCGGGGCCGCGTCCGTCACGCGGCCGATCGTAGCCCGCCGGAGCGGCCGTTAGCGTCCTGGCGCATGGCGGAGCGCACGGCGGAACGGGCCGCTCGGATCGAGCATCGCTTCGAGGCGCCGATGCTCGTCGCCGCGCTGCTCACGCTGCCGGCGGTCGTGATCCAGTACGCGAGCCACGACGCGGACGCGGCGGCGGTCGCCACGGTGCTCAACTGGGTGATCTGGGTCGCGTTCGCGGTCGAGGCGCTCGTGATGATCGCCGTCTCGCCGAACCGGATCGGCTGGATCAAGTCGCACCCGCTCCAGGTCGCGCTCGTGATCCTGACGCCGCCGTTCGGCCCGCCGTGGCTGCAGTCGGCGCGCGCGCTGCGGCTGCTGCGGCTCGTCTTCGCCGGCGCGATCCTGCACCGGCTCGTCTCGCCGGAGGGGCTCCGCCGCGCCGCGCTGTTCACGGTCCTGCTGATCCTCGGCGCGGCGATCGCGTTCCAGGCCGTCGAGAACGGCCACCATCCCGAGCCGGTCTCGCTCTGGGACGGGCTCTGGTGGGCCGTGGAGACCGTGACCACCGTCGGCTACGGCGACATCTACCCGGTCACCGACGCCGGCCGCGTGATCGCGATGGTCGTGATGCTGAGCGGGATCGGCTTCGTCGCGCTGCTCACCGGCTCGATCGCCCAGCAGTTCCTCGCCGCCTCGCCCGAGCAGCAGCGCGAGGACGAGCTGCTCAAGCACGTGCGCGAGATGTCCGCGCGGCTCGAGCGGCTCGAGGGCCGCGACCGCGAGCCCGGCTAGGCGTTCGGCGGCTTCGGGATCGGCGCCGCCGCGAGCGCGCGGGCGGCGTGGACGAGCACGTGGGCCATCGCGTCGCCGGTGCTGTGGGTCCACTCGCGGTCGTCGGTCGACAGGTACTCCTCGTTGCCGACGACGACGAACCCGGCGACCTTGTTGAAGGCGACGGGCGTCCCGTCGTCGGTCGTCTCGGAGAGCAGCGCGTCCTGGACGGCTCGGGGGACGGCTTCAGGGTGGCGTTGAGGAAGAGCGCGCGCATCCCGAGCGGTTTTCCCGCCTCGTGTCACCGCAATCACGGACCGGCGCGGCGCCGCTCGCGCTTGACTGCTCAGAGTCCTTGAGCGTAGGGTCGGAGCTCGGTCCCTACCCCCGGAGGGCTGCCATGATCGCGCGGACGACGGTCGCGCGGATCGCCGCTTGCGGCGCGCTGGCCGTGATGCTCACGCTCGCCCCGGACGGCGCCGGCGCGGCGGCCGGCGACGAGATCCGGTACCGCACGCTGTTCCAGGACCCGGGCGAGGTCCCGGGCACCGACCTCGCCCTGGAGCAGCACGCGATCGCGCTCATCGACGCGACGCCGGCGGGCGAGCACGTCGGCTTCGCGTTCCGCGACTTCAACCGCCGGCCGGTCGCCGACGCGCTGATCGCGGCGCATCGGCGCGGCGTGCTCATCGACGGCGTGATCGACGGCGGCGAGCGCACGCAGCCCGTCGTCCGGGAGCTGCAGGCCGCCGTCGGGGCGGATCGCGTCGTGCTGTGCGGAAGCGTCGTCAGCGGGTTCAACTCGTGCATCACGAACGTCGACCCGCCGAGCCTGCAGCACAACAAGTTCCTCACCTTCTCGCGGCTCGGCGACGGGCGCGAGGACGTCGTGCTGCAGACCTCGATGAACTTCCTCGAGCCGAGCCAGCTGAGCTACTACAACGACATGGTCGAGATCGCCGGCGACCATGCGCTCTACGACGCCTACGTCGAGTTCCTGCTGGACATGAAGGCGCAGGTGCGGACCGACGACCGGTACGAGATCCGGTGGGGGGACGACGGGCGCAACGCGATCTTCCCCTCGCCGCGGCGCCAGCCCGACCGGTTCACGGACGACACGATCGTCGACCGGATGGACGAGATCGACTGCTCGCACGGCGGCACGATCCGCGCCGCGAACATGGCGTTCCGCTCGGAGCGGATCGTGATCCTGCACAAGCTGATCGAGCTGCAGCGCGCGGGCTGCGACGTCGAGGTCGTGCTGAGCAGCGCCGACGGCGACATCATGACCGGGCTGCTGCTCGCCGGCATCCCGGTGCATCCGTTCTACCTGCGGGCGGTCGCGCCGCGGCCGCAGGTCATCGTGCACGACAAGTTCTGGCTGGTGGATGCGCGCAGCGCCGTGACCGGCGGGCGGCTCAGGCTCACCTACGCCGGCAGCAGCAACTGGCGCGGCGACCAGCAGCGCAGCGACGATCTGCTGCTGCGGATCGCCGACGACGGCGTCTACGCGGACTACCTGGCGTACTGGGAGAAGATCCGCAGCCGGGCCGCCTCGGACCTGCCGCGACCGGGGACGGACGCGGTCGCGCCCGTGTCGGGGCACGCCGTGGCACCGGCCGCCGGGGCCGGCGGCTGGCACCGGACCGACGTCGGGGTCCACGTCGTGGCGAGCGACGGTCATCTGCAGACCGCGGGCGGCCTCGCCTGGCTGCGGGTGCAGCTGACGCGGCGCGCAGACCGGCAGCTTCGAGGTGACCGGCGAGCACGACGGCTTCAGCGAGCAGCGCGTCGAGGTCACGGCCGAGGGGATCACGACGGTCACGCACCAGGCGCAGGACGTCTTCGGCAGGCAGGACGAACGCGCACGTCGGTCGAGATCAAGCTCGACAAGTCGGCCCCGGTCATCCGCGGGCTCCCGGTGCGCTGCCGTCTCTGGCCGCCGAACGGCCGCCTCGTCCGTGTCGCCGACGTCTCGGCGAGCGACGCGCTGTCGGGCCTCGCGGACCTCTCCGTCTCGGCGAGCGAGCAACGCGCGGAGCGACGAGGGCGACGTCGTGATCGCCGGCGGTGCGGTCTACCTGCGCGCGGAGAAGCGCCGCCGCGGTCGCGCCCGTGTCTACGAGATCCGCGCGAAGGCGTCGGACGTCGCCGGCAACGTCGCACGGGCCGAGGCCGCCTGTGTCGTACCGCGGTCGCGCGGCTGGCACCATCGGGGACGTGCCGCCCGATGAACCGCTGAGGAACGACGTCCGCGCGTACTACGAGGCCGTCGAGCGAGCGGCCGCGGCTCTTCGAGGGCTACGGGATGCTCGAGCGCGTCCGCACCCAGGAGGTCCTGCTGCGCCACCTGCCGGCCGCGCCCGCGGCCGTCGCGGACATCGGCGGCGGCGCGGGCGTCCACGCGATCTGGCTCGCCGGCCGCGGCTACGCCGTCCACCTGCGCGACCTCGCCGGGGTCGCACGTGGCGCAGGCGGAGGAGGACGCGGCGGCGGCGGGCGTCCGGCTCGCGTCGGCCGGGGTCGCCGACGCGCGGGCGCTGGACCTGGCCGGCGCGTCGGTCGACGTCGTGCTGCTGCTCGGGCCGCTGTACCACCTGCAGGACGCGCCCGACCGGATGGCGGCGCTCGCCGAGGCGCGGCCGCGTCCTGCGACCCGCCGCCCGGCTCGGGTTTCACCCGCGCGTACATGCACACGGCGGCCGGTCTCCGCGCGGAGGTGTGCGCGGCCGGCTTCGACGTGCTCGAGACGGTGGGGCTGGAGGGCTTGGCGTGGGCGTTCGCCGACCTCGACGAGCGCTGGGCCGACCCGGCGGGGCGGGCGGCGGTGCTCGAGGCCGCGCGGCGCGTCGAGGCCGCCGACGAGGTCATCGGCCTCAGCCCGCATCTGCTGTGCGTGGCGCGCTAGCGGATCGGCTCGCCCATGCCGAGCAGGTTCCCCTCGCAGTCGCGGAACCAGACCGCGCGCTCGCCCGTGCTCTGCTTGCTCGGGTAGTTGCCCGGCACCTCGGCGATCCCGTCCGTGACCGGCATGCCCGGCATCCGCACGTCCTCGAAGACGACGCCGCGGCGCCGCAGCTCGGCCACCACGGCCTCGATGTCGTCGACCTCGAACGCCATCTGGGAGTGCGTGCCCGACGCCTCGCCGCTCGACGCGAAGAGCGCGAACTCGCCGCTGCCCATGCGGTAGAGCAGGCCGCCCTCGCGCTCGTCGCTCGGTTCGAGCCCGAGCTTCTCGGCGTACCAGGCGCGTGCGCGCTCGAGGTCCTGGGCGGGGAGGCGGGTGGCGACGGCGGCGTCCTTCAGCATGCGCCGGACAGTAGCCTGCCGCCGTGCGCTACCGCCGGATGCCGATCGAGGTCGAGTCGCCCGAGGAGCTCGGCTACGGGACGATCGCCAACAACCTCGCCGAGAGCTCGTTCGCCGATCAGCGGCTCGCCGACCTCGGCGTCGACGCGGACGTCGGCGACCTGCTGCTCCAGTACGGCGACCACCGCGGCCTGCCCGAGCTGCGCGAGCTGATCGCCGGGACCGAGCTCGACCCCGCCGACCTGCTCGTCACCGCCGGCGCCGCCGCCGCGCTGTTCATCGTCGCCACGTCGCTCCTGCAGCCCGGCGACCACGCGCTGATCGTGCGGCCGAACTACGCGACCAACGTCGAGACGCCGCGCGCGATCGGCGCCGACGCGGAGTTCCTCGACCTCCGCTTCGAGGACGGCTGGCGGCTCGACGTCGACCGCGTCGCGGCCGCGCTGCGCGACGACACGCAGCTCGTGAGCGTCTGCGTCCCGCACAACCCGACCGGCCGGACGATGGATCTCGGCGACCTCGTCGCGCTCGTCGAGCGCCATCCGACGGCGCGGCTGCTCGTCGACGAGACCTACCGCGAGCTCGCCTACGACGCGCCCGCGCCGCAGGCCGCGACCTGGTCGGAGCGCGTGATCGCCGTCGCCTCGCTGTCGAAGGCGTACGGGCTGCCCGGGCTGCGGATCGGCTGGATCGCCTGCCGCGACCGGGCGCTCGCCGAGCGGTTCCTCGCCGCGCGCGAGCAGATCCTGATCGCCGGCTCGCTGCTCGACGAGACGATGGCCGCGCGCGTGCTGGCGCGCCGCGACGCGGTCCTGCCCGGGATCCTCGACGCCGTCCGCCGCCGCCGGGCGATCGTCGCGGACTGGTTCGCCGCCCAGGAGCACTTCGAGTGGCATCCGCCCGAGGCGGGCGTCGTCTGCTTCCCGCGCCTGCGCCCGGAGCGCGGCGCCGACCCCGACGTCTTCTACGACGCGCTCCTGCACCGCCACGGGACCTACGTCGGCCCGGGCCACTGGTTCGAGCAGGACCGGCGCTGCTTCCGGCTCGGCTTCGGCTGGCCCGACGACGACCAGCTGCGGCGCGGGCTCGACGGCCTGACCGCCGCCGCCCGCGCGGCCGAGCCGGCCGGCTAGAGCAGCTCGTGCAGCTCGGCCACGACGGCGTCCGCGCCGGCGCGGCGCAGCTGCTCGGGCGTGGCGAGCCCGCGCGCGACCGCGATCACGAGGTAGGCGCCGGCGTTCCGGCCGGCCGCCACGCCCTCGGCGGAGGCCGCGACGACGACGATCCGCTCGGGCGGCAGGCCGAGGCCGTCGATCTCCGCGTCGAGCGTCGCCGCGCTCAGCTCGAAGTGCTCGTCGAGCCCGGCCAGCGCCAGCGCGGCCTCGCCGCGGGCGCCGCCGTCGACGAGCGCGATCCGCTTGCCCTCGTCGCGCAGGTGCTCGATCCACTGCACGCTGCCGCTGAGCGCGCGGATGTCGCCGTAGCCGAGGTCGGCGGCCACGGTCGCGAGCTCGAACACGGCGGCGTCGAAGCGGTCGAGGTCGATCCGCGCGCGCAGCGTGTCGAGCACGGTCCGGATCGGGCGGCCGGAGGGGGAGGCGTCGGCGGTCACTTGTCGGTCATGAAGTAGATGCCGATCACGATCGCAGCCACGAGCGCCACGACGCAGGCGACGGTCACCGCGTTCAGCGCGACGCGCCGCGCCGCCGTGGCCCGCCGCGCGCGCGTCCTGGCTGCGCAGCGACGACACGACCGCGACCGCCGCGACGAGCAGCACGCCGAGCCCGACGCCGACCGAGATGTAGGCCGCCTCGGCGAGCAGGTTCCACTCGATCTCCGCGACGGCCGGTCATACCGCCACCGGCTCACGGGTCGGCGCCGGACCGAACGCCGGGTTCTCGGACACCGTGTCGTCCGGGTGCACGTTCGACCGGCGGTTGGCGAAGAAGAGCAGCGTGCAGCCGATCGCGAGCACGATCCCGACGACGATCGGACCGACCGCGCCCTCCGGGAACAGGTCGATGATCGCGAACGCCAGCGCGGCGGTCGCCGCCGCCGCCGGGAGCGTGAGCACCCAGCCGATGACGATCCGGCCGGCGACGGCCCAGTTGACCGCGGCGCCCGGCCGCCCGACGCCGGAGCCGGTGACCGCGCCGGACACGACCTGCGTGGTCGAGAGCGGGAAGCCGACGTGCGAGGAGGCGAGGATCACCGTGGCGGCGACCGCCTCGGAGCCGAAGCCCTGCGGCGGCCGGACCTCGACGACCTTCGTGCCGAGCGTCTTGATGATCCGCCAGCCGCCGGTGTAGGTGCCGAGCGCGATCGCCAGCGCGCAGGAGACGACGACCCAGGTCGGCACGGCGAAGTCGGCGCCGCCGGAGATGTTGCCGTTGGCGATCAGCGCGAGCGAGATCACGCCCATCGTCTTCTGCGCGTCGTTCGTCCCGTGCGCGAGCGCGACCATCGAGGACGACCCGACCTGCGCCCAGCGGAACTCGCGCTCGGCGCGGTCCGCCTTGAAGCTGCGGATGAAGAGGTAGATGGCGAAGACGCCGAGCGCGGCGATCGCGCCGGCGAGGATCGGCGAGATGAGCGCCGGGACGATCACCTTGGAGATGATCCCGTCGACCTCGACCGCGCCGCTCCCGGCGGCGACGAGCGTGGCGCCGACCATCCCGCCGATCAGGGCGTGCGAGGACGACGACGGCAGCCCGAACCACCACGTCCCGAGGTTCCAGACGATCGCCCCGACCAAGCCGCCGAAGACGACGGTCGGCGTGATCGCGTCGGCGCTGACGATCCCCTCCGCGACCGTGGCGGCCACCTTGAGCGAGATGAACGCGCCGATGAAGTTCAGGATCGCCGCGATCGTGACCGCGACGCGCGGCTTGAGCGCGCCGGTCGCGATCGTGGTCGCCATCGCGTTCGCCGTGTCGTGGAACCCGTTGGTGAAGTCGAACCCGAGCGCCGTGACGACGACGAGCGCGATGATGATGTCCGCGGCATCCATGGAGCCGCGCACGCTAGGCGCGCGCGGCGCCCGCCGGCGGGGCGCCTTCACCGCCTGTTCACGACGACACCGTGTAGTGGTCGCTACTCGAACTCGCGCAGGTAGCGCTCGAACTGGCGGAGGTGGCCCTCCTCGTCGCGCAGGATGTCGATGACCATGTCCTGCGTGGCCCAGTCGACGCCGTCGCAGGCCTCGATGACGCGGTTGTAGTGCTCGATCGCGCCGGCCTCGGCCTCGATCACGCCGCGGATGACGGTCACGACGTCGGTCGCGTCCTCGGGCGGCTGGAGCGAGTCCTGCTCGGCGCTGAAGCCGCGCGAGCCGGGCGGGGTGCCGTACAGCTCCTTGATCCGGCCCGCGAACTTGCGCGCGTGGCCCAGCTCCTCGTCGACGTCCGCGCTCAGCGACTCGGCGACCTCCTCGGCGCGGATCCCGTCGAGCGCCGCCGCGTTGGCGACGTAGGACATGACGGTCTCCATCTCCATCCAGTACGCCCGCTCGAGCAGGGCGAGGATCTCGGCGCGCTTCTCGGCGTGGGCCGGGGAGAGGATCCCGGCGGTGACATGGGTCTCTGTTCTCGGCATGCGGCGACCATAGCAAATGATTCAAGATAAGAACTGACTTAGGGGAGCCAAAGCGTTGCGCTACCCTCTGGTGCATGGAGCAGCGGATGGAGACGGCCCTCGCCGAGGCCCTGCGCGCCCGCGGCCAGCGGGTCACGCCGCAGCGGCTGATGGTCGCCGGCGTGCTCGCCGACCAGCAGGGGCACGCGACCGCCGAGGCGGTCTTCCGCGACGTCGAGCGGCGGATGCCCGGCGTCTCGCTCCCGACCGTCTACGCGACGCTCGAGCTGCTCGAGTCGCTCGGCATGGTCCGGCGCGTCGCCACCGAGCGCGGCGCGGTCGTCTACGACCCGCGCACGGACGACCACCACCACCTCGCGTGCCGCCGCTGCGGCGCGATGGTCGACGTCGAGGCGCCCGTGGTCGTGCCCGAGCTCATGTCCGCCGCGCGCGCGGCGGGCTTCGTGCCCGACCACACCGACGTGGTGATCCGCGGGCTCTGCGCGGACTGCGCGGCCGCGGCCTAGGCGCCGGGCTGCGGGACCGGGCGGGCCGCGACGGCGGCCTGCGCGGTGTACTGCGCGAAGCGGCCCTCGGGCGTGGCCAGCCAGCGCTCGAGATCGCGCTCGAAGCGGGCCAGGCAGCGGGCGCGCGAGCCCACCTGGGGGAACTCCGCGCGTTCGTCGTTCGGCACCCGATCCATCTCTTAGGGCAGCCTAACAGGCAGGCCGCGCGGGCGCGCGCCTAGCGCGTGTTGTCCGAGATCAGGTCCTGGATCGACTGGACGGCCTGGTCCACGTCGCCCTGGATCCGCTCGTTCAGCTGGACCTGGCCGCCGCCGCCGGAGGACGAGTCCACGATCAGGTACGCGCCGACGGCCACCGCCGCGAGCAGGACGAGCACGGCCAGCGCGCGCAGGGCCCGCGCGCCGGACGAGGGTCCCTTGCGGCGGCTCGCGTCGGCCGCGGCGGCGGCGCGCGCGGTCTGGCGCCGCGGCGGCTCGGCGATCGGCTCGAGCCGGCGGCGCGGCGGCGCCGCCTCCGTGCGCGCGAGCGGCGTGGTCACCTCGGTGCGGTCGAGCATCCGCGTCGCCTCGGTGTCGTCGAGCACGCGCGTGGCGCCCGTCGGCTCCGGCGGGGCGACGCCGCGCATCGACGCGCTGAACGCCTGCTCGAGCGCGGCGGCGTCGGCGAAGCGGTCCTCGGGCGCGCGCTCGAGGCTGCGCGCCACCACCCGCGCGAGCGCGTGCGGGATCGCGGGGTCGAGCTCGTCGAGCATCGGCGGCGCGCCGGCGTCCTGCTGGCGCGCGAGGTCGGTCAGCGACGCGGCCTCGAACGGCAGCCGCCCGCCGAGCAGCTGGTAGGCGACGACGCCGAGCGCGTAGAGGTCGGACGCCGGCCCGGCGTTCTCGCCGCGCGCCTGCTCGGGCGACAGGTAGGCGGCGGTGCCCAGCACCGAGCCGACCTTGGTGATGTCGGACTGCTCGGCGGCCTTGGCGATCCCGAAGTCGGCGAGCTTGACCTGGCCGCCGTCGCTCCCGCGCAGCAGGTTGCCCGGCTTCACGTCGCGGTGGACGACGCCCTTGCGGTGCGCGTAGTCGAGCCCGCGGCAGGACTGCGTGAGGATCGAGACGGCGTCCGCCGGCTCCAGCCGCCCCAGCTCGCGCAGGATCTCCGCGCAGCTCGGCCCGTCGACCCACTCCATGACGATGAACTGGCGCCCGCTGGCCGCGTCGGCGCCGAAGTCGAAGACCTGGACGATGTTGGGGTGGACCAGCCGCGCGGCGGCGAGCGCCTCGCGCTTGAAGCGCGAGACGAAGTTCTGGTCCTCGGCCAGGTGCTCGGCCAGCAGCTTGACCGCGACGTGGCGCTCCAGCCGCGTGTCCATGGCGAGCTGGACCGTGGCCATGCCGCCGACCCCGAGGCGCTGCTCGAGCCGGTAGCGGTCGGCGAAGAGGGTGTCGGAGGCCATCGGTCTACCCGGGAGAGACACCGCCGCCGCCGCTTGGTTCCTCGGGCGCCGGCTCGCCGCCCGAGCCGGGCTCGGTCGGGGCGGGCGTCGGCGTCGGCGTCGGGGTGGGCGTCGCGGTCGGGGTCGGGGTCGGCGTGGGCGTCTCGGTCGGCGTCGGCGTCTCGGTCGGGGTCTCGGTCGGCGACGGCGTCGGCGACGGGTCGGGCTCCGCCTCGCACTGGTCGTCGATCTGGCCGTCGAGGTAGGTCAGCCAGTCGCGCAGGTTCTGCTTGAGCTCCGGATCGGTCTTGCGCGGGAGCGCGGAGAGCTGCTGCTCGGCCTCGCCGACCTGCCGCCGCGCGGCGTCGCAGTCGCCGGAGCCGGACGCGGAGCCGGCGTCCGCGACCAGGCCGGAGAGCCGGTCGGCGTCGTCCTGGGGGATCAGCGCGTCGTTCTGCGCCCCGCAGCCGGCGAGGAGCGCACTGAGCAGGACCGCGAGGAGGAGCCAGCGGTGGCGCATGCCCGAAGCAGGCTAGAAGCTCCGCCGGTCACTGCCCGTACTGCAGCCGCTCGGCGAGCGAGTCGGGCAGCCGGGCGGCGCGGATCGCGGCCTGGGCGCCGGCGAGGTCGTAGTCGGTGCGGCGGTACTCCGCCGTCCAGGCGGTCGTGTCGAGGATCATCCACGCGGCGCGCGGGTCGCCGTCGCGCGGCTGGCCGGCCGAGCCCGGGGTTGAGCAGCCACTCGCCGGCGCCGAGGTCGAGCAGGTCGCCGTCGCGGCGCGTCGAGCCGGTCGCGGGCTCGCCCTCCAGCCGGTGGAACGAGAGCGCGACGTGCGAGTGGCCGATCAGCGAGACGCGCTGGGGCGCGGCGTCGAGGCACAGCTCGGCGGTCAGCCCCGAGAGGACGTACTCCCAGATCGGGTCGCGCGGCGAGGCGTGGTAGAGGCCGACGCCCTCGGCCTCGCCGGTCGGCGAGAGCGACAGCAGGAACTCCCGCGTCTCGGGCCGGATCGTGTCCTTCGTCCACTGCGCGGCGAGCGCCGCGCCGCGCGAGAAGTCCTCGAGCGAGAGCACGTCCACGACGGCGAGGTCGTGGTTGCCGGCGAGGATGATCGCGCACTCCGCCTCGGCCAGCGCGACGCAGGCGTCGGGCTCCGCGCCGTAACCGACGAGGTCGCCGAGGCACCAGAGCTCCTCGACGTGCGCCTCCTTCGCGGCCTCGATCACCGCCTCGAAGGCATGGCGGTTTCCATGGATGTCCGACGCGACGGCGACGCGCATGCCTAGAGTCTGTTCGGTGCTGAGGTCATGGCGCCTGCCGGTCGCGCTCGTCACCGCGGTGGTCGTGGCCGAGGCCGCCGTGGTGGTGATGCGGCCGCGTGGGCTTCCCGATCCGGTCCCGGTGCAGGCGCGAGACTACTTCAGCGCGGCGCAGATCGAGAAGGCGGAGAGCTTCCGCGAGGGCCAGCTGTGGATCTACGTCGCCCAGACCGCGCTGGGGCTCGCGGTGCTCGCGCTGATCGTGCGCCGGCCGCCGCGGCGGCTGGAGGACCTCCGGCGCCGCGAACCTCGCCGGCGCGGCGGTCGCCGCGGCGATCTCCGTGACCACCGCGGTCGTCGCGCTCCCGCTGGCCGCGCTCGCGCGCGACCGCGCGAAGGACGTCGGGCTCGTGACCCAGGCGTGGCCGGACTGGCTCGCCGACCAGGCCAAGGCGGCGGGCATCGGCGCCGTGTTCGCCGCGATCGGCGGCGCGGTGCTCGTGTTCGCGATGCGCCGCTTCGGCCGCCGCTGGTGGATCCCCGGCGCGGTCGTGGTGGTCGCCTTCGGCGCGATCACGACCTACGCCGGCCCGGTGCTGCTCGATCCGGTCTTCAACAAGTTCACCCCCGTGCCGCAGGGGAAGCTGCGCAGCGACGTCCTGGAGCTGGCGCGCGAGGCGGGCGTGGACGTCGGCCAGGTCTACGAGATGGACGCCTCGCGCCGCACGACCGCCGCGAACGCCTACGTGACCGGGCTCGGGCACACGAAGCGGGTCGTGCTCTACGACAACCTCGTCGACGACTTCACGCCGGCCGAGACGCGGATGGTCGTCGCGCACGAGCTCGGCCACGTCCACCACCACGACACGCGCAACGGGCTGATCTGGCTCGCGATCGTGGCGCCGTTCGGGATGTGGGCGGTCGCGGCGCTGGTCGAGCGGCTCGCGCCGCGCGACGGCGGGCTCGGCCCGCGCGCGGTGCCCGCCGCCGCGCTGGCGATCGCGATCGTCGTGCCGGTCCTGACGATGGTCTCGAACCAGCTCTCGCGGCCGGTCGAGGCGCGCGCCGACGCGTTCTCGCTCCAGCTCACCGACGACCCGCAGACGCTGATCGACTTCCAGCGCCGGATCGCGGTCAAGAACGTCTCCGACCCCCAGCCGCCCGGCCGTCGCGCGGTATCTCCTGGGGACGCACCCGAGCACGCTCGAGCGGATCGGGATGGCGAAGGCGTTCGAGCGGTGAGGTACACGGTGCTGGCGGTCGGGCGGATCCGGCCGCCGTTCGCCGACGACCTCGCCCACTACGCGAAGCTGCTGCGCGGGCAGGCGCAGGTCGACCTCGTCGAGGTCAAGGACGCCGCGGCGGTCGAGCGCCGGATCCCCGAGCGCGCGTACCGCGTGCTGCTCGACGTCGGCGGCCGGACGCTCGACTCCGTCGCCCTCTCGCGCTGGCTGGAGGAGCGCCGGATGGCGGGCCGCGACGTCTGCTTCGTGATCGGCGGGGCGGAGGGGATCGAACTCGAACCCGTCGACGAGCGGCTCTCGTTCGGGCCGATGACGTTCCCGCATCAGCTCGCGCGCGTCATGCTGGTCGAGCAGCTCTTCCGCGCGCACAAGATCCTCGCGGGCGAGCCCTACCATCACTGACCCGACATGACGACACCGCTCGACGACCTCAAGACCGCCGTCCAGGCCGCCGCCGGCGAGCTGCGCAACGGCGGCGCCGCGAGCGACCGGCTGAGCCTGGAGCGGCCCAAGAAGGCCGGCTTCGGCGACTACTCGACGAACGCGGCGATGCTGCTCGCGCCCGTGCTCGGCGAGCCGCCGCGCGCGGTCGCGGAGAAGCTCGGGGCGGCGCTGCAGGCGCGCGTCGCCGGCGTCGAGCGCGTCGAGGTCGCCGGCCCGGGGTTCCTCAACCTGTTCCTGGCCGACGGCTGGTACACGGGCGCGGTCGACGGGCTGCTCGCCGCGGGCGACGGCTACGGCCGCGGCGACGGCGGGCGGAAGGTCCAGGTCGAGTTCGTCTCCGCGAACCCGACCGGCCCGCTCACGGCCGCGTCGGGCCGCCACGCCGCGTTCGGCGACGCCCTGGCGCGGGTCCTCGAGCTCGCGGGCAACGAGGTCCAGCGCGAGTACTACTTCAACGACGGCGGCGGCCAGATCCAGCGGCTCGGCGCGTCGATCCAGGCCCGCGCGCGCGGCGAGGAGCCGCCCGAGGACGGCTACCAGGGCTCCTACGTCGCCGACGTCGCGGCGCAGATCCCGGACGCGGCGTCCAAGAGCGTCGACGAGCTGGCGACGGCGGGCGTCGAGATCCTGATGGCGGGGATCCGCGCGACGCTCGAGCGCTACCGCGTGCGCTTCGACCGCTGGTACCTCGAGCGCACGGTCTACGAGGGCGTCGCCGAGCATGTGGGAGCGCGCGCGGGAGAAGCTCGCTCGCCGACGGGCTCGCCTACGAGAGCGAGGGGGCGCTGTGGCTGCGCACGACCCAGCTCGCGGGCGACGAGAAGGACCGCGCGCTCGTGCGCTCGACCGGCGAGCCGACCTACCTCGCGGCCGACGTCGCCTACCACTGGGACAAGCTCGACCGCGGCTTCGACACGCTCGTCAACGTGCTCGGCGCCGACCACCACAGCTACGTGGTGCGGCTGCGGGCGATCCTCGCCGCCGCCGGCGCCGATCCCGACCGGCTCGTCGTCGCCGCTGCTGCAGTTCGTCCACGTCGTCGAGGCCGGCGAGCGCGCGTCGATGTCCAAGCGGCGCGGCGACTTCGTCACGCTCGAGGAGCTGCTCGACGAGATCGGCGTCGACGCGACGCGCTACTTCATGCTCTCGCGCTCGGCCGACTCGACCGTCGACCTCGACCTGCGGCTCGCGACCGAGCAGTCGGCCGAGAACCCCGTCTACTACATCCAGTACGCCCACGCCCGGATCGCCTCCGTGCTGCGCAAGGCGGGGGAGGAGCGGGTGGCCGCCGCGCTGGCCGCGCCGCGCGAGGGGCTGGCGCTCGAGCCCGCGGAGCGCGAGCTGGTCAAGAAGCTGCTCGCGTTCCCGGCCGAGGTCGCCGAGGCGGCGGAGCGGCACGCGCCGCACCGGATCGCCACCTACGCGCTCGAGACCGCGCAGGCGTTCACCGCGTTCTACCGCGACTGCCGCGTCGTCGGCGCGGAGCCCGAGGGCCTCGAGTCGTTCCGGATCGCGCTGTCGGTGGCGGCGCAGCGCGTCATCGCGCGGTCGCTCGACATGCTGGGCGTGTCCGCGCCCGACACGATGTGAGCCGGGCCTAGCCGGCCGGGTCGGCGATCTGCTCGACGACCTCGAAGTGGCGGATGTCGGCGCCGCCGTCGATCAGGTAGCGCTCGTCCTCCGGGTAGAGCACGGCGGCCTCGATGTCGTCGCCTGCGAACGCGCGGACCGCGTCCAGGCTCTGCCACAGCGAGAGCGTGACGAACTCGGTTGTGCCGTCGCCGTCGCGGCGCAGGAGCCAGGCGCCGCGGTTGCCGGGCGTGCGGCCGTACTCGGCGAAGCCCGTGTCGCGGATGTAGCCGGCGTAGTGGTCGGCGTCGGCGGTGCGGACGGTGCCGCGCCAGGTGCGAGCGATCATGGCGGTTGGACCGGGCGGACGCCCGGAACTCATCGCTAGAGGTCGCCGAACAGGTTCAGGCCGAGGGAGTCCAGCGCCTGCTGGGCCTCGTTGTTCAGGCGCGTCAGCTCCCCGGTCAAGAGCAGCACGCCCATCGCGATCAGGATCACGCCCGAGATCGCGGTGATGAGGATGTAGCGGTCGCGCAGCCAGCGGAACGCGGTCCACGCGCGCGTGAAGGCGAGCGCCGTGAGCAGGAACGGGACGCTCAGCCCGAGCGAGTAGAACAGCAGCAGCACCGCGCCGTCGCCGACGTTGTCCTGGGTCGAGGCCGCGGTGAGGATCGCGCCGAGCGTCGGGCCGATGCACGGCGTCCACGCGAACGCGAACGCGGCGCCCGCGATCAGCGGGCCGCCCGACCCGGCCCGGCTGATCAGCGCGTCGGGCCGCCACTCGCGGTTGAGCTTGGGCACGAACGGCGTGAGCAGGAACAGGACCCCGAGCGCGATGATCACGATCCCCGCGATCTTGTCGAGCGTCCCGCGCGAGTCCTGCAGCGTCGAGCCGAGCCCGGTGGCGGTCATCCCGAGCGCGACGAACACCGCGGTGAACGAGAGGCAGAAGACGATCGCCGGCAGCAGCACCTTGAGCAGCGAGCGCTCGCCGCGCTGGAGCTCCACGACGCTCACGCCCGACACCGCGGAGAGGTAGCCGGGGACGAGCGGCAGCACGCAGGGGGAGATGAACGACACGAACCCGACCGCGAACGCGGCGATGACCGTCGTGTCGACGCCCCGCTCACCGGTCGAAGGCGGCGAGCTCGGCGTCGAGCCGCCGCGCGTCGTCGGGATCCAGCCCGGGGCCGCCGGGCGCCGCGTCCGGCGGGCCGCCGCGGCCGCGGCGGCGCCAGCGCCGCGCGACCAGGACGACGAGCGCGACGGCGGCGAGCGCGGCCAGGATCGGCACGAGCCAGGCGGTCAGCTGGAACCCGCCGTCGTCCGGCTCGGCGAGCACCCGCGGCCCGTACTCCTCGACGAGCCGGTCCTTGATCTGCTGCTTCGTCATCCCCTGGGCGACCAGCCCGGCGATGAAGTCGCGCTCCTGGTTCGCCACGTCGGAGTTGGAGACGTTGAGCGCCGTCCCGCATTCGAGGCACATCACCTCGTCCTCGATGTCGGGCAGCGAGGCGCGCGGGGTCGCCGCGCGCGGCCGGCGCGGCGAGCAGCGCGAGGCCGAGCAGGGCGGCGAGCAGCGCCCGGGCCATCAGTCCTTCTCGTCCAGCAGGGGCGGCAGCGTCTTGTCGAGCCACTTCTGCGTGACCGGGAAGCGGCGCACGGCGGCGACGCGCCCGTCGCGGTCGATCACGTAGTTCTCCGGGTAGCCGGTCTGGCCCCACTCGCGGACGAAGCTGCCGTCGCGGTCGCGCAGGTTCGGGAACGTGAGGCCGAACTCGCCGACCGCCTTCATCGCCGCGTCGGTGTTCTCCTTGACGTCGATCCCGAGCACCGTCCCGCCCTTGGCCGAGAGCATCTTGTGCGCCTTCTCGATCAGCGGCAGCTCGTCGCGGCACGGCTCGCACCACGAGGCCCAGACGTTGACCAGCACGACCTTGCCCTTGAAGTCGGCGAGCGAGCCGGTCCCGTCGCCGCCGAGGAGCGGCAGCGCCGACTCCTGCGGGGGCGCGACGCGCTCCCCGCGGGCCATCGCGTCGTCGAGCGTGGTGTCGGTCCCGGTGGTGGTCAACCCGTAGGCGAGGAGGCCGACGAGCAGCGCCGCGGCGATGGTGACGGGCCAGTAGACGCGGGCGCGCATCACGTCAAAGGGTACTTCGCGCCCCCGGTATGCTCTGCACCCTTCGCGGGCGTTGTCCAATGGCTAAGACGTTGGCTTCCCAAGCCAAAAATGGGGGTTCGATTCCCCTCGCCCGCTCTCCCTCCGCGCGCCGCTAGAACGGGATGCCGGTCAGCGCCCCGGCGGCGAGCGCGAGCGGCAGCGGGGCCGCGAGCGCGATCAGCGCCGCCGGGCGCGACGCCGCGCCGCGGCGGAGCCGCCACGCCACGAGCACGGCGAGTACCGCGGCCGCGACGACGACCACCGACGCGATCGCCTCCGGCGCGCCGAACCAGGACGCCTGGTCGACCGCGCCGCGGGCAGCCGGGATCGTCCGCGTCGAAGCACGCGATCGAGTCGAAGTCCGCGAACGTCCACGCCAGGAGCCCGACCAGCGCGGCGAAGGCGAGCACGGCGCCGAGCTGCGCCCAGGCGAGCAGGGCGATCCAGTCGTCGCGCGAGCGCGGGTCGCGCCACGGGCGCGGGCCGCGTGCGATCGGGAGCTGCTCGGCCATCCGCGACCGAGCGTAGTCCGCGGCCGCGGCGGCTACCAGGCCTGCTCGGTCCCGCAGTGCGGGCAGTCGACCGTGGTCGACACGGCCGCCGTGAAGGCGTAGCCGCACATGCAGGAGTAGAGCGCGTTGTCCTCCGGGCCGGACCCCCTGCGCGCGTCGCGCGTGCGGGGGAGCGGACTCGCGGACCGCGATGGTGGTGCGCTTGGCCGGCCGTGCCGACCGGCGCTTCTTCGGGAGATGGGTCGTGAGGTGCATCAGGTCTACAGGGACAACAACGCCGCTTGTACCAATAGGTTTCGGCATCCGCCGGACAAATACCTTTAGGGATTGTTAAGACTGCCTTCCCGCCCGGACGGATCGAGCGCCGCCGATTCGCGGCCGCAGTCGCCATACTGGGGAGCGATGGATCCGTCCCGGAAGCGCAAGACGCGGCTGATCGTCGCGCTCACGTGCGCGGTCGTGCTCGCGGGCGCGCTCGTCTACACGAGCTTCTCCGCCGCGAGCGACGCGCGCCAGCCGAGCCAGCTCGCCGGCGCCGAGGCGGGCAAGACCTACCAGCTCACCGGCCGCGTCGCGAAGGACAGCTGGGAGCACAAGGGGACCGTCCACACGTTCCGCGTCGAGGACCGCAACGGCGGCGGGCCGACCGTGAGCGTCCGCTACGTCGGCCAGGTCCCCGACCCGTTCCGCGAGGGCCGCGAGATCGTGATCGACGTCCGCAAGCAGGGCGGCGTCTTCGAGGGCCAGCCCGACTCGCTCGTGACGAAGTGCCCCTCGAAGTTCACGGCCGAGCCGAACACCTGACCTAGCCGATGGCGTCCGCCGGCTTCCTCTGCCTGGCCGCCGCGCTGGCGATCAGCCTCTACGGGATCGGTGCCTCGCTGTACGGCGCCCGCGCCGGCCGGCGCGAGTACGTCGACTCCGGCCGCCGCGCCGTCTACGCGATGGCGGGGCTGCTCGTCGTCGCGATGCTGATCCTGCAGCTCGCGTTCGTCCGCTCGGACTTCTCGTTCGAGCTCGTGGCCACCCACTCGTCGACCACGACGCCGCTGTTCTACCGCCTCACCGCGGTCTGGTCCTCGCAGGAGGGATCGCTGCTGCTGTGGGTGCTCCTGCTCTCGCTGTGGAGCAGCGCGATCCTGTTCGCGACGCGCCGCAGCCTGCGCGAGGTCGCGCCCTACGCGACCGCCGTCCTGCTCGGCTTCGGCGTCTTCTTCACCGGGCTGCTCGTCTTCCTCGAGTCGCCGTTCACCCTGCTCGCCGCGCCGCCGGCCGAGGGCACCGGGCTCAACCCGCTGCTGCGGCACCCGAGCATGATGATCCACCCGCCGATGCTCTACTCGGGCTACACGCTGTTCGCGATCCCGTTCGCGTTCGCGATCGGCGCGCTGATCACGCGGCGGCTCGGCTCGGAGTGGATCCGCAGCACGCGCCCGTTCACGCTCGCGGCCTGGATGTTCCTCGGCTTCGGGATCCTGCTCGGCGCCCGCTGGTCCTACATGGAGCTCGGCTGGGGCGGCTACTGGGCCTGGGACCCGGTCGAGAACGCGTCGCTGATGCCGTGGCTGACCGGCACCGCGTTCCTGCACTCGGTGATGATCCAGGAGAAGCGCGGGATGCTGAAGGTCTGGAACGTCTCGCTCGTGCTCGCCACCGGCGTGCTCGCGATCCTCGGCACGTTCCTCGTCCGCTCGGGGATCCTCGAGTCGATCCACGCGTTCGGCGCCTCGACGCTCGGCGTCCCGTTCCTCGCGCTGATCGGCGTGATGATCGCCGGCTCGATCGCGCTCGTCGTCAGCCGGGCGGAGTCGCTGCGCTCCGACCACCGGCTCGACTCGCTGCTGTCGCGCGAGGCCGCGTTCCTGCTCAACAACCTCGTGCTCGTCGCGCTCTGCTTCGTCGTCTTCTGGGGCACGTTCTTCCCGCTCATCTCCGAGGCGGTCACGGGCGAGGAGGCGTCGGTCGGCCCGCCGTGGTTCGACCGCTACATCACGCCGCTCGCGCTCATCCTCGTCCTGCTGTCGGGGATCGGGCCGCTGATCGCGTGGCGGCGCGCGACCGCCGCGAACCTCAAGCGCAACTTCGCGCTGCCGGTCGGCGTGGGGGCCGGGACGGCGGTGCTGCTGATCGCGCTCGGCGTGACCGGGTCGATCCCGGCGCTGCTGATGTTCAGCTTCGCGGCGTTCGTCGTCGGCGGCGGTCGGGCAGGAGCTGTGGCGCGGCGTCGGCGCGCGGCGCGCGATGTCGGACGACTCGCCGCCGGCCGCCCTGGTCTCGCTCGTGCGCCGCAACCGCGGGCGCTACGGCGGCTACATCGTCCACGTCGGGATCGCGGTGCTGTTCGTCGGCGTCGCGGCGTCGTCCGCGTTCCAGGCCCAGCACCTCGTCGAGCTGCGGCCGGGGCAGAGCGACCGCGTCGGGGACGCGACGATCACCTACGTGAAGCCGACCTCGAAGCTCGTCGCGGCGAGCAACGGCCGGCTCGAGCGGATCGACCTCGGCGCCGAGCTCGCGCGTCCAGCGCGGCGGGGGCGCGCCGCGGACCGTCCAGACGTACAAGTCCTACTTCCCGAGCACGGCGCCGGACCTCGGCCCGATCTCGCGCTTCTTCGAGGGCGAGGCGACGAGCGAGGTCGGGCTGCAGGCCGGGATCCGGCGCGACCTGTGGACCGCGGTCGCGCCCGACATCGGGCGCCTGCGGCCGCGGATCGACGAGGGCGACAAGGTCTTCGCCGACGCCGAGAGCCTGTCCGCGGACGAGCGCGAGCAGTTCCTCGCCCAGGCGCTCTCCGGCCTCACCCGCTCCTACACGGACGACCCGCCGCCGGCGACGTTCCGCTTCATCGCCTCGCCGATGGTGACGTGGATCTGGCTCGGCGGGCTGATCGTCCTCGGCGGCGCGCTGATCGCGCTCTGGCCCGCCGGCGCGCGCGCCCGCCGCCCGGCGACCGCCGCCGGCCTCGCCCGCGTGGCGCGCGAGCTCGAACGCGCGTAGTGGAGATCGTGCTCGTGCTCATCCTGGTCGGGGTCGCCGTGCTGGCGATCAGCGCGCCGCTGCGCCGCCGCGCCGAGCTGCGAGGCCGCCGACCAGGCCGAGCGCGCGGACCTCGAGGCGGCGCGCGACGCCAAGTACGAGGAGATCCGCGACGCCGAGCTGGACTTCCGGACCGGCAAGCTCTCCGAGGCCGACTGGCGCTCGCTCGACCGTCAGCTGCGGCGCGAGGCGGTCGAGCTCCTGCACCGGCTCGACGCGCTCGACGCGTAGTACCCTGGGCCGTCGATGTTCACGATCCTCTCGGTGGTCCAGGTCTTCATCGCCGTCGTCCTGATCTTCCTGGTGCTGCTGCACTCGGGCAAGGACGCGGGGATGTCGGGCGCCTTCGGCGTCGGCGTCGCCGGCGGCACGACCGGCGGCTCGCTCATGGAGCGCAACCTGGATCGCTGGACGGTGGCCTTCGCCGTCCTGTTCGTGCTGAACACGATCGCGCTGCTGAAGGTCTGACGCCGGCCTTCGCGCGTCCGCACGGTTCCGCACGGACGGCGCGAAGACCGGCGCTAACCGACGATCGTCACGCCCGCGCGTGCCCGCAGGGCGGGCGCGAGCGTCGCGCCGATCGTCAGCGCCGAGTCGTCCTCGGTCGCGACCAGCTGCCGCTCGGCGGAGAGCGCCTCGGTCGCCGCCAGCACCGCGACCGGGTCGACCTCGGCGATGCCGTTGACCGGCCAGGTCGGCTCGCCGTCCTCGATCAGCCGCCCGCCGTCGAGCAGCCAGCCGCCGTGCTCGCCGGGCAGGAAGGCGGGGATCAGGAGGCCGAGCGCGACCGGCGCGGCGAGCGCCGCGACGTCCGCCGCGTCGCCGGCCCGCGAGGACGAGGTGGTCGGGCCACGGCTCGGCGTGTCCGGGGCGGGTCGCGTGGCCGGTCGAGCCGCCGCTCGCGGTGTCCGCGACGTGCCCGCGCGCGACGCCGCCGGCGATCAGCTCGACCCGCGCGCGCGGGACGCCCTCCGCGTCGAAGCCGCGCGGGAGCGTCTCCGCGGACGCGTCGGCGAGGTCGATCACGGCCGCCGCGATCCGGTCGCCGCGGCGCGCGGCGAGCAGCGACTCGCCGCCCGCGAGCTCGGGCTTGAGCTCCTCGAGCAGCTGGGCGACGGCGACCGGCCCGAGGACGACCGTCGGCTCGCCGGCCGCGGCGGGCTGCGGCGCGCCCTCGTGGAAGCCGTGCTCGGCCGCCGCGACGAGCGCCGCGAGGTCGAGCCCGGCCGGGCCGGGCGCGACGGCCTGCGGGCGCCCGGGGGCGCTGACCTCGGCGGCGGCGAACGAGCGCTGCTCCGCGGCGTCGACGCCGTGCGTGGAGGCGATCGCCACGCGCGCGGCGCCCGCGCGCAGCTCGACCGCGAGCCCGATCCCGGCGGCGTCCTCGAGCTCGTCGGCGAGCGCGGCCGGGTCGAGCTCGAGCACGCTGCCGTCCCAGCCCGCGTGCGCGGTGCCGGCGGCGGGCTGCGGCAGGGCGCGGGCGTCGTCCGGCTCGCGGTCGAGCTGCGCGTGCGCGGCCGCGGCGGCCGCCGCACGGTCGAGCCCCGCGTCGCTCAGGTCGGTCGTCGAGGCGGCGCCGACGCGACCGTCGACCAGCACCACGAGCTCGGCGGTCGCCTGCACGAGGTCCGAGACGCCGTGCTCGCCGACCGCGAGCCGCCGCTCCCACCAGACGGTCGCCTGGCCGTCGCCGTCGAGCCGGGCGACGGCGCTCCGGGCGAGCGCGGAGAGGTCCTGCAGCGTCGGCGCCATGGCGGCGCGGAGCCTACCCGTTGCACGAAACCCGCCGTCGGGGCGTGGTTGGGCGTCGATGCGTTGCGCGGGTAGCCTTCCTCGCTCCCCATGGACGAGATCGACCAGCAGATCGTTGCGCTGCTCCGGCAGGACGCGCGGCGGTCGTTCCAGAGCATCGGCCAGCGGGTCGGCCTGAGCGCCCCTGCGGTCAAGCGGCGGGTGGACCGGCTCGAGGCCGACGGGGTGCTGCGGGGCTACACCGCGCTGGTCGATCCGGGCCGGTTCGGGTGGGACCTGCACGCGTTCGTGGCGCTGTTCTGCGAGGGCCGCATGCCCGCCTCGGAGGTGCGCACCGCACTCGAAGGTCACGCCGAGGTCGAGGCCGCGTACACGACCGCCGGCGAGGCCAGCGCGATCGTCCAGGTGCGGGCGCGCGACACCAAGCACCTCGAGCAGGCGCTGGAGCGCATCCGCGCGCACGCGGGCGTGACCCGGACGCAGACCCAGATCGTCCTCTCGACGCTGTTCGAGCGGCCGTTCGACGAGCGCGCATGAAGGTCCTCGACCTCTCCCAGCCGCTCGACGAGCGGACGGTCCTGTGGCCCGACTCGACGCCGTTCTCCGCTCCGGGGCCGGAGGGCTTCGACGCGGACGGGTCGTGGTGGCGCGACCTGCGCACGCCCGAGCACGCGGGCACGCACCTCGACGCGCCCGTCCACTACGTGCCGGGCGGCGCGACGGTGGGCGACATCCCCGCCGACCGGCTCGTGCGCCCCGCGGTGCGGATCGACGCGCGGGCGCTGTGCGACGGCGACCCGGAGTGGACGCTGGAGGCCGAGCACGTCGTGGCCTGGGAGGCCGAGCACGGCCGCGTCCCGGCGGATTCCGCGGTGCTGCTCTGCACGGGCTGGGACGCCTTCCACCGCGCCGATCCCGCGCGCTACGGCGGCGATCCGCTCGCGTTCCCCGGCTACGGGCCGTCCGCGGCGCGGCTGCTCGTCGAGCGCGGCGTGGCGGGGATCGGGATCGACACGCTGGGCGTCGACCCGGGTTCGGCGACCGCGTACCCGGTCCACAACATCACCCTGCCCGCCGGGCTCTGGCACCTCGAGGGCCTGATCGGGCTCGCGGAGGTGCCGCCGACCGGCGCGACGCTGGTCGCCGGCGCGCTCCGGCTGCCCGGCGCGTCGGGCACGCCCGCGCGCGTGCTCGCGCTCATCCCGTGAGCCGGAAGCAGAGCAGGCAGATGTCGTCGTGCGCGGTCTCCGGCTCGGCGACCGCGTCCGGCACCGCGTCGACGAGCGCCCGCGCCGGAGCGCCCGCGTGCGCCGCGACCGCGTCGACGAGCCGCGCGAGGCCCGACGTCGATCGACTCGCGCCGGCGCTCGACCAGCCCGTCGGTGTAGAGCAGGAAGCCGCCGCCGCGCGCGAGGTCGAACGCCGCCTCGCCGCGCGGCTCACCGGGCACCGTGACGCCGAGCGGCGTCGAGCGCCCGCCCTCGAAGAACGCGGGCGGCCGGCCCGGCGCGAGCAGCAGCGGGGGCGGGTGCCCGGCCGCCGCGCAGCGGACGCGGCCCGTCGCGGGCTCGACGTCCGCGTAGACGAGCGTCGCGAAGCGCGCGGGCTCGACCTGCTCGACGAACGTGTCGAGGTGCGCGAGCAGCGCCGCCGGCGACATGCCGGCGCCGGCGAGCGCGCGCACGGCGCTCCGCAGCTGCCCCATCGTGCTCGCGGCCGCGATGCCGCGCCCGACGACGTCGCCGACGCTGATCGCCACGCGCCCGTCGGGCAGCGAGGAACGCGTCGTACCAGTCGCCGCCGACCTCGAGATCCGCCATCGCGGGGCGGTACGCCGTCGCGACCTCGTAGCGCGGGTCGGCCGGCAGCGCACCCGCCAGCAGGCTCCGCTGCAGCGTGTGGGCGACGCTGCGCTGGAGCTCGTCGAGCCGCACGCGCTCGAGCGCGAGCACGGTCTGCTCGGCGCACGCGCGCAGGAACGCGCGCTCGTCCGGCGTGAACGCGTGCGGGCCCGCGAAGGCCACGGCGAGCCGCCCGCCGCCGTCCGGCCCGAGTCGCGCGCGTGCGCCGCGCCCGCCCTCCGCGCCCGCGTCGAACCCGGCGGGGCCGGCGAACGCGTCCGGCGGGAGCTCGCCGGCGACCGCGAGCACCCGCAGCTCGCCGCCCTCGCGCCGGGCGACGCCGGCCCCGCTCGCGCCGAGGTGCTCGGTCAGCTCGCCCGCGACCGCGGCGGCGACCGCCCCGGCCGTCGGCGCGACGGCCAGCGCCGCCGTGATCCGCTGCAGCCGCTCCACGCGCTCGCGCGCCTCGCGCTCGCGATTCCGCGCGGCGAGCAGCTCCTGCTCGTAGCGCTTGCGGTCGGTCGCGTCGAACACCGTCGTGCGGACGGTCTCGCCGCGCAGCTCGGAGTTGACGAGCACGGGCAGGCGGGTGCCGTCGGCGCGGACGATGTCGAGCGCGATCTCGCGCACGCTGCCCTGCAGCCGCAGCAGCGGCGCGTAGTGCGTCTCGTGGTAGATCCGCCCGCCGCCCGTCAGCAGCTCGGCGAAGCGCCGGCGGCCCACGAGCTCCTCGCGCCGGTGGCCCGTCCAGCGCAGGAACGTCGCGTTGACCCGCACGATCAGCCCGTCGGGGTCCGTCGACAGGTAGCCGCAGGGCGCGTTCTCGTAGAGGTCCTCGGCGCTCTCGTCCGGCGGGCCGGGCACGTCAGAGGAAGGCGCGGATGGCGGCGGTGGTCGCCTCCGGCGCGCTGAGGTTCGGGCAGTGCCCGGTCGCGTCGAGCAGCACGTACTCGGAGCCGTCGATCGCCCGGTGGACGTACTCGCCGACGGCCTGCGGCGCGATCGCGTCGTTGCTGCACTGGAGCACGAGCGTCGGCACCGCGACGGCGGCGAGGTCGGCGCGGTTGTCCGACAGGAACGTCACGCGCGCGAACTGCGCCGCGATGTCCGGGTCGGTGCGGCAGAAGCTGTTGGTGAGCTCGTCGCCCAGCTCCGGCCGCTCCGGGTTGCCCATGATCACCGGCGCCATCGCGCCCGACCAGCCGAGGAAGTTGCTCTCCATCGACTCGAGCAGCTCCTCGATGTCGGCGCGGGTGAAGCCGCCGCTGTAGGCGTCGTCGTCGATGTAGCGCGGCGACGGCCCGACGAGGACCAGGGCGCCGATCCGCCCGGGCTCGCGGATCGCGGCCAGGACGCCGATCATCGCGCTGACCGAGTGTCCGACGAAGACGGCGTCGGACACCTCGAGCGCGCGGCACAGCTCGAGCACGTCGTCGGCGTAGGCGTCGAGCGAGCGGTAGCGCTGCGGGTCGTAGGCCGACAGGTCCGAGCGGCCGGCGCCGACGTGGTCGAACAGGATCACGCGGTGGTCCGCCTCGAAGGCCGGTGCGACGAGCCGCCACATCCGCTGGTCGCAGCCGAACCCGTGCGCGAAGAGCATCGGGCGGGCGCCGGCGACCCCGGACTCGGCGACGTGATGACGCTCGGCCACGGTCATGCGAGCGACCCTACCCGCGTTCGCGGGCGCCTGCGCGGCGTCCGCGGCGCCGCCCGGGCCGGGGGATGCCCGGGCGGAGCGCCGTGTGCCGGACGGTGGCCGCCCGCGCGCCGCTCGCGCGGCGTGAGGAGTGCGGGACGGCGCTGCGGTCGCCGCGTTACGCGGCGCGCAGGTGGGGGACCCGGATGCGCGGGCGGGTGGGTGGGTGGGTGTGAGTCTGGCGGGACCGGCCGGCGTGCAGGCGCAGGAGCGCGACGACGTCGGCGGTGGGGCGGAAGGGGTCGGCGATCACGCGCTCGCCCGCGAGGGCGGCCACGACGACGCCGTCCTGCTCGGCCAGCAGCACCGCGCCGGCGAGCGGGCGCTGCGAGTCGACGCGTGCGAGCGCCTCGAGCGCGCCGCCGTCGGAGCCGCGCGCGGCCCGGATGAGGACGGTTGGATCGAGGCTGGGGTGCTTGGGCATGGAGGGCTCCTGGGGACGGAGGGGGAAGGGCCTGAAAGGAGTCTGCGATACGCGGGCCATCAGCACAAATGAACGTTCACCGGGTCTGGTATAAGTCGTTCTGATGCTCGACGTCCGCCGAATGCGAGTCCTCCGGGAGGTCGCCCTGCGCGGCTCGTTCTCGGCCGCGGCCGACTCGCTCTCCTTCACGCAGTCCGCGATCTCGCAGCAGATCGCCGCGCTCGAGCGCGAGGCCGGCGCCGTGCTCGTCGAGCGCAGCGCGCGCGGCGTCCGCCTGACCGACGCCGGCGAGGCCGTGGTGCGCCACGCCGACGTGATCCTGGCCCGGCTGTCGGAGGCCGAGGCCGAGCTGGAGGCGATCGCCGGCGTGCGCGGCGGGCGCCTGCGGACGGCGGCGTTCGAGTCGGCCGCCGGGACGATCATGCCGATCGCGATCGCCGAGTTCGCGGGGCGGCACCCGGGCATCGAGCTCTCGATGTCGCTGATGGAGCCCGAGGACTCGCTCGTCGCGCTGCGCGCCGGCGAGCTCGACCTCGCGGTCACGATGGGCACGGGCGAACCGGGCGATCGCGACGGCGACGGCGTGATCCACCACCACGTGCTCGAGGACCCGCTCTACCTCGTGCTGCCGCAGGCCCACCCGCTCGCGCACAAGCGCGGCGTCCGCCTCGCCGACCTGGCCGACGAGCCGTGGATCGGCGGCGAGCCGGACTGCGAGTGCACCCGGCTGATCAACGGCGCCTGCCTGCGCTTCGGCTTCCAGCCGCGGATCGCCTTCGAGACCGACGACTACCACACGGTGCAGGGCTTCGTGGCGGCCGGCGTCGGCGTCTCGCTGATCGCCGAGCTCGGGCTGCGGACCGTGCGCGACGACATCGTCGTCCGCCCGCTCGGGCGCGACACCCCGGTCCGCCAGGTCTTCGCCACCACGCTCAAGGGCTACCGCTCGCCCGCGACGGCGGCGATGATCGAGGTCCTGCGCGAGGCCGGCGAGGGCCACGCCGCGCACCGCCCGGTGCTCGAGCTCGTCTCCTGACCATGGAGGGACGCGCGGTCGGCTCCGTGGCCCGCGCCATGGCGCTGCTCGACGCGCTGGCCGAGGGGCCGGCGGGCGTCAACGCCCTGGCGCGGCGGATCGGCGTCAACCCGTCGACCGCGTCGCGGCTGCTCGCGACGCTCGAGTCCGGCGGGCTGGTCGAGCGCGACCCGGGCGGCCCGTACCGGCTCGGGCTGCACCTGGTGGCGCTCGCCGACGGCGTCCTCGCGCGGCTCGACGTCCGCGATCCCGCGCGCGCCCAGCTGCGCGCGCTCGCGGAGGAGACCGGCGAGACCGCGACGCTGTCGGTGCCCGAGGGCGGCCGGGCGGTCACCGTCGACTTCATCCCCGGCGCGGGCAGCGTCGTGAGCATGGCCCGGCTCGGGCGGCCGAGCGTCGCCCACGCCACCGCCACCGGCAAGGTGCTGCTCGCCTACACGGGCGAGGCGCCGCCGTCGCTCGAGGCGTTCACGGAGCGGACGATCACCGATCCCGGGCGGCTCGCGGCCGAGGTCGCGATCGTGCGCGAGCAGGGCTGGGCGGAGTCCGAGGGGGAGCGCGAGCCGGACCTCAGCGCGCTCGCCGCGCCGGTCACGGGCCGCGACGGCGCGCTCGTCGCGATCCTCGCGCTGCAGGGCCCGGCGCGGTTCACGGCCGAGCGGCGGCGCGCCGTGCTGCCCGCGCTGCTCGGCGCCGCGGCGGCGGTCTCGCGCGCGCTCGGCGGCTGACGCGCCATCATGCCCCGCCGTGGACTCGTTCGCACGGCTCGAGCCGGAGGCCTTCTGGCGTCACTTCGCGGCCCTGACGCGACTGCCGCGCGCCTCGGGCGAGGAGGCGCAGGTCATCGCGCACATCCAGGGCTGGGCGCGGCGCCGCGATCTCGCGACGCGGCACGACGCCGCGGGCAACCTCGTGATCCGCGTGCCGGCGACGGACGGCCGCGGCGACGCGCCCGTCGTCGTCCTCCAGGGGCACCTCGACATGGTCTGCGAGCGCGAGCCGGACAGCCCGTACGACCCGGCCCACGGGCGGATCCACGTCGTCCGCGAGGGTGACTGGATCCACGCGGAGGGGACGACGCTCGGCGCCGACAACGGCGTCGCGATCGCCGCGATGCTGGCGGTCGCGGAGGACGGGCGCGCCGCGCACGGCCCGCTCGACCTGCTGATGACCGTCGACGAGGAGCGCGGGCTCGCCGGCGCCGCCGCGCTCGACGCCGCGCTGCTCGGCGGCGACCTGCTGCTCAACCTCGACAGCGAGGAGGACGCGACGCTGACCGTGGGCTGCGCGGGCGGCGTCGACACCGTCGTGCGGCTCGACGCGCCGCGCACGCCGGCGGACGGGCGGCGCCTGCGGGTGGTGGCGAGCGGCGCCCGCGGCGGCCACTCGGGCGGCGACATCGCGCTCGGCCGCGCCAACGCGATCGCCGCGCTGGCCCGCGCGCTCCGCGCGGCGCCCGAGCTGCGGATCGTCTCGCTCGACGGCGGGGCGAGCCGCAACGCGATCCCGCGCGACGCGACGCGCCGTCGTGGTCGCGGGCGAGCGCGCCCGGGCGGCGATCGCCGCCGAGGCCGCGGTGATCGCCGACGCCTTCCGCGACACCGACCCCGGGCTCCGGATCGCGGTCGCGCCGGACGGCGGCGAGGGCGGCGACGCCTGGTCGGCGGCCGACAGCGCGCGCATCCTCGACCTGATCGCGGCGATCCCCGTCGGCCCGCTCGGCATGAGCGCGGCGTTCCCGGGCGTCGTCGAGACGAGCTCGTCGCTGGGCCTCGCCCGGACGGACGGGACGCACGCTCGCGCTGCACTCGCTGTCGCGCAGCGCGAACGACGCCGCGCTGCCCGCGGTCACGAACGCGATCGCCGCCGTCGCGCGGCTCGCGGGCGCCGCGCTCGAGACCGGCAACCACTACCCGGGCTGGCGACCCGACCCGGACTCGGCGCTGCTCGCCACCGCGAGCGCGGTCCACGCCGAGCTGTTCGGCGCGCGGCCGCACGTGACGGTCACCCACGGCGGCCTGGAGGCGTCGCTGATCGCGGCCAAGCGGCCCGGCATGGACGCGATCTCGTTCGGGCCGCTGATCGAGGGGCCGCACGCGCCGGGGGAGCGGCTGAACATCCCCTCGGCGGCGCGCTTCATGCGGCTGCTGGCCGGGCTGCTCGACGCGCTGTCGCGCTGACGAACGCCTCGAACACCGCGAAGCAGCGCGGGTCGTCCTTCCAGCTCTCCTGCAGCTCCCACTGGACGCCGAGCACCCAGGCGTCGCCCGCGAGCTCGATCGCCTCGATCACGCCGTCCGGCGCCCGCGCGGTCGCGGCCACGCCGTCGCCGAGCGCGTCGATCGCCTGGTGGTGCCACGAGTTGACCCAGTGCGACTCCGTCCCCAGCGCGGCGGCGAGCCGCGAGCCGGGGACGACGTCGAGGTCGTGCCCGGGGTGCGCCGGGATCTCGGTCCCCGCCAGCACCGCCTCGCGGACCAGCGCCCAGCGGTCCCAGTCGCCGCCCGGGTGCGGCGCCGCGTCGCCGACGAGCGTCCCGCCGCGCACGACGTTGAGCACCTGCATCCCGCGGCAGATCCCGAGCACCGGCACGCCGGCGTCGAGGGCGGCGGCCGCGAGCTCCAGCTCGAACGCGTCGCGGCGCGCCGAGTGCGGCGTCATCTTCGGGTGCGGCGCGCCGCCGTAGCGCGCGGGGTCGATGTCGGAGCCGAAGCCCATGACGATCCCGTCCGCCAGCTCGAGCACGCGGCGCCGCGTCGTCCAGGTACGGCAGCTGGACCGGCAGCGCGCCCGCCGCCTCGAGCGGCTGCCCGTAGGCCAGCCCCATGTAGTCCCCGTAGACCGGGAAGCCGGCCGAGACGGCGACGACGGGCGGGCGGCCCATCAGCTCCAGGGGTACGGCGAGTGCGAGACCGGGTGCAGGTCGCCGGTCGCGAAGCGCTCGTAGCGGAACGGGTACAGCAGCGACGAGTGCCCGCCGCGGAGCACCTCCGCGATCTCCCGCCCGACGGCGATCATCTTGTAGCCGTGGTTGGAGTCGGCGGCCACGTAGACGTTCGGCGCCATGTAGTCGAAGACGGGGAAGTTGTCCGCCGTGAACGCGCCCGCGCCGCCGGAGCGCACCTGGCGGTAGCGCCCGCGCGCGCCCTCGAACCGCTGCAGGCAGTGCGACAGCGCCGCGCACCAGAGGTCGGGGAAGTCGTCCTCGGCCGAGCCGCTCGGGTACGGGTCGACGGTGAACTCCGGCCCGACGGTCAGCGGCGAGGCGCCGCCCTGGATCGTGTCGCGGTCGGGCTTGAAGTAGACGCCCCACTGCTCGTCGGTGATCAGCGTCCCGTCGTCGGCCTTGAGCGGCGCCTCCGAGTCGACGTGGAGGACCGGCGAGGGCGAGCCGTCGGCGGTCGTGAAGATCGCCGGGTCGAACTGGGTCTCGCCCTCCTGCAGGTACCAGTACGTCCACATCGGCTGGTCCTCCGCGACCGCGCCGTCGGGCTGGTGGACGTCGAGCCGGTCGGGCAGCTCGAGCAGGTTCCAGAGCAGCGGGATCCACGGCCCGACGGCGATCACGACCTGCTCGACGGCGACGTCGCCCGCGCTCGTCTTGACCACGGTGACGGCGCCGGAGCCGTCGCGCTCGAAGCCGACGACCTCGACCCCCTCGGCGATCTGCGCCCCGCGGCGCGCGCCTTGTCGGCCAGGCCCAGCATCGACTCCTTGTTGAACGCGAAGCCGCCGCGGTGCTCGTGCAGGCAGACGGTCAGGCCCTCGGCGCGCCAGTCGGGGTAGAGCGCGCGCATGTGCGCGGTGACGTCGGCCTCGCCGGTGATCAGCTCGGAGTCGTAGCCGATCCGGCGGTGGCGCTCGTGGACCTCGACGAGGTCGGGCTCCTGCGAGTGCGGGCCGAGCGCGATGTAGCCCGAGCCGTGGTAGTGCAGCGCCTCGGGGTCGCTCTCCCAGATGTCGACGCACGCCGCCATCAGCTCCGACATCGCCGGCTGGAAGTAGTTGTTGCGGACCACGCCGCAGGCGATCCCGGACGCGCCGGCGGCCACGCCGGACTTGTCCACGACCAGCACCTGCTCGCCCTTCTTGGCGAGGTGCCAGGCGGTCGAGAGACCGTGCACGCCGGCGCCGACGACCAGCACGGGGACCGACGAGGGAAGCGTCGTCATGTGTTGCCTTTCACGCAATACCGTTGCCGAGATCGAACTCTATACAAATTGGTCCACACCGGCTAGGCTCGCCGCCGGATTTCCCGCAGAAGGAGCGATCAGAGGAGATGAACCCCGTGGAGGGCAGCGGCGACCCGGCAGTGGGACAGACGTTCGGAGGCACCGTCGAGGACGTGCTGAAGTCCGCGCGGATCGCGCCACCCGCCGCCACGCTCGAGGCGGCGCGCAACGCGCCCGGGCGCAAGGAGAAGATCGAGGCGATCACCGCGCGGATCGAGCGCGAGGGCATCAAGTACGTCTTCTTCCAGCAGGTCTCGGTCACGGGTCGTGTCCTGGGCAAGGGCGTCGTCTCGTCGTATTTCCCGCAGGTCGCCGCCAAGGGGTATCAGCTCGTCTACGGCGCGACGGCGAACCTCTTCACCGATCGCTACGGCGAGTACATCGGATTCGGCCCCGAGGAGTCCGAGCTGGCCGCGATCGCGGACCTCGACACGTTCGCCGTCCTGCCCTGGGACCCGCGCGTCGCGCGCGTGTACTGCGACTGCTACGACACCGAGACGGGCGACCTCCTGGACGCCGATCCGCGCCAGAACCTCAAGCAGATCGCGCACGACTTCGAGGAGGAGCTCGGCCTCCAGTTCCTGATCGGCATCGAGCCCGAGATGATGTGGCTCAAGAAGCCGGAGGAGGGGCAGCCGCTCCAGGGCGTCACCCAGCCGTACTGCTACCACATCCACCAGTTCGAGGAGCTCCGTCCGGTGCTCATGGACGTGGTCGAGTACGGCCAGGCGCTGGGCCTCGACATGAGCTACGGCGACCACGAGGACGCCCCCGGCCAGCTCGAGCTCAACTTCCGCTTCGACCGCCCGGTGCGGACGGCGGACAACATCACGACCTACCGCCAGGTCTGCGCCGCGGTCGGCCGCAAGCACGACCTGCTGCCGACCTTCATGCCGAAGCCGTTCACGGGCGTGAGCGCGAACGGGCACCACCACCACTTCACGCTCTGCGACGAGAACGGCACGAACGTCTTCCACGACGTCGACGGGCCCGCGCAGCTGTCCGAGACCGCCCGCTTCTTCCTCGGCGGCCTGCTCGAGCACTTCCACGCGCTGATGTGCGTCGGCAACCCGACGGTCAACTCCTACTGCCGCATGTGGGACACCGGCTTCTGGGCCCCGATCTACAAGAACTGGGGCTGGCAGAACCGCACCACGACCGTGCGCGTGGCCTCCGGCGGCCGGTTCGAGTACCGCGGCGTCGACTCGTCGAGCAACCCGTACCTGACGACCGCCGCGCTGCTGGTCGCCGGCCTCGACGGGATCCGCAACAAGATCGACCCGGGCGAGCCGCAGCAGGGCAACACCTACGACCTGCTCCAGGCCGGCGCCGAGATCGAGAAGGTGCCGGACTCGCTCGGCGCCGCGCTCGAGGCGCTGCGCGCCGACGAGCTCGTCCAGAGCGCGATGCCGGGCCGCCTCTACAAGGTGTTCGACCACTACAAGCGCGACGAGTGGGAGCGCTACCTCGCCGCCGTGACCGACTGGGAGCGCGACGAGTACCTGGAGGTGCTGCCGTAGATGTGCGGCATCGCCGGGATCATCAGCCGCAACGGCGAGCGCCAGATCGGGTCGGAGATGACCGCGATGCTGCAGTCGATGAAGCATCGCGGGCCGGACTCGACCGGCTACGCGCTCTACGGCCCGCCGTCCGAGGACTGGGTCATGCGCGTGAAGCTCGCCGACGCGAACACGGTGCGCGACTACGAGTTCGGCGACCGGCTGCTGCGCAACAAGGCGGAGATCGAGCGCCGGCTCGCCCACCTCGGCGCGACCGTGCACTCGATCGACGACGCGACGGAGTACGCGTTCGAGGCGCACTTCTCGTACGACGGCGACCTGAAGGCGCTGGCCGACCGGGTCGAGGACGTCCGCGGCGCCGAGGTGCTCTCGCTCGGCCACTCGCTGCAGATCATCAAGGACCTCGGCGACGCCGAGTCGGTGTCGGACCGCTACAAGCTCGGCCGGCTCGGCGGCTCGCACGCCATCGGCCACGTCCGGATGGCCACGGAGTCCGACGTCGACATCAGCGGCGCGCATCCGTACTGGGCGTATCCGTTCTCCGACATCGCGGTCGTCCACAACGGGCAGCTCACGAACTACCACCAGTGGAAGCGGCGCCTGGAGCGCTCGGGCCACCGCTTCCAGTCCGAGTGCGACTCCGAGATCATCGCCGTCTACCTGGCGGAGAAGATGGCCGAGGGCGCCGACCTCGAGGGCGCGATGCGCCAGAGCCTCGAGGAGCTCGACGGCGTCTTCACGTACATCTGCGTGACCGAGGACGCGCTCGGGATGGCCAAGGACGAGCTGGCCGCCAAGCCGCTCGTGCTCTACGAGGCCGACGACCTCGTCGCGCTCGCGTCCGAGGAGATCGCGATCCGCGCGGTCGTCGACCGCGAGATCGACACGTACGACCCCTTCGAGGGGGAGGTGATGGTGTGGACGCGCTGACCTACGACGCGCGCGGCCTCGTCGAGGTCGACGGCACGGCGCCGGGCGTCGCCGAGATCGACGGCGGGCGCGCGACGTTCGACGCGCGCGGCCTGACCACGCGCAAGATCAACGCCGAGCTGCGGCGGCTGATCTACCAGGAGGGGATCCGCGACGTCACGGTCCTCAACCCGGGCGCGCTGCACTCGCTCGGCGTCGGGATCCTGCAGCGCTGCAAGATCACCTTCGACGGCTCGCTCGGCTACTTCGGGCTCGGCCTGATCGACGGGCCCGAGGTGCACGTGAAGGGCCGGGTCGGCTGGTCGTCGTGCGAGAACATGATGAGCGGCGTCGTGATCGTCGACGGGAACGCCGGCTCGCTCACCGCGGCCGCGATCCGCGGCGGCGACGTGCTCGTGCGCGGGCGCGTGGGCGCGCGCACGGGCATCGACCAGAAGGGCGGCACCGTGATCATCCTCGGCGACGCCGGGTCGAACACGGGCTTCATGATGCAGCGCGGCCGCCAGATCATCCTCGGCGACGTCGGCCCCGGCCTGGGCGACTCGATGTACGACGGCGCAGTTCTACGTCGGCGGCAAGGTCAAGTCGCTCGGCGTCGACTGCGTCCCGGGCGAGTGGACCGACGCGGACACCGAGTTCATCGAGCGCAAGTTCTCGATCTACGGGCTCGGCGCCGCGCCGCAGCTGCAGAAGTTCGTCTGCGGCAAGCAGCTCTACAACTACGACAACCTCGAGCCCTCCGAGCGAAAGCTGGTGCTGTGATGGCAGACGAGACGGCGCCCTCGCAGCGCACGATCCTCGGGAAGTCGAAGATCTTCACGCCCGAGGTCATCAACGACATCCACATGAAGGCCGAGCTCGGCCGCTACCGGATGCGCGGCTTCTCGATGTTCAAGAAGATCCCGCACTGGGACGAGCTGATCTTCCTGCCCGGCACGCTCACCCGCTTCGTGATCGAGGGCTACCGGGAGAAGTGCGAGACCAAGACGATCCTCGGCGGCCGCTTCGCGCAGAAGCCGATCGAGCTCGACATCCCGGTCTACATCACCGGCATGAGCTTCGGCGCGCTGTCGATCGAGGCCAAGATGGCGCTCGCCAAGGGCGCGTCGATGGCCGGCACGGCGACCTGCTCCGGCGAGGGCGGGATGATCCCGCCCGAGCGCGACCTGTCGACGAAGTGGTACTACCAGGTGATCCAGAGCCGGTACGGGTTCAACCCGCACCACCTGATGCTCGCGGACGCCGCGGAGTTCTTCATCGGCCAGGGCTGCAAGGTCGGCCTCGGCGGCCACCTCATGGGCCAGAAGGTCACCGAGCAGGTGGCGGAGATGCGCTCGCTCCCGGCCGGGATCGACCAGCGCTCGCCCGCGCGCCACCCGGACTGGCTGGGGCCGGACGACCTCTCGCTGAAGATCCAGGAGATCCGCGAGGCGACCGACTACCAGATCCCGATCCAGCTCAAGCTGGGCGCCTCGCGCGTGTACGACGACGTGCGCATGGCGGCCAAGTGCGGGCCGGACATCATCTACCTCGACGGCGCCGAGGGCGGCACGGGCGCCGGCCCGCACCTCGCCACCGAGGAGACCGGCATCCCGCTGATGGCCGCGATCCCCGAGGCGCGGCGCGCGCTCGAGGACGTCGGGCTCGCCGACGAGATCGACCTCGTCGTCGCCGGCGGCATCCGCAACGGCGGCGACATCGCCAAGTGCATCGCGCTCGGCGCCAAGGCCGTCGCGATCGGGCACTCCTCCCTGATGGCGCTGAACTGCAACAAGGAGATCCCCGGCGTCACGGACTACATGGGCTCGATGGGCGTGCCCGCCGGCGAGTGCTACCACTGCCACACGGGCCGCTGCCCGGTCGGCATCGCCACCCAGGACGTCGAGCTGCGCAAGCGCCTCAACGTCGACGACGCGGCCCAGCGGGTGTTCAACTTCCTCCACACGCTGACGATGGAGGTCCAGCTCATCGCCCGCGCGTGCGGGAAGACGAACATCCACTCGCTCGAGCCCGAGGACCTCGCCGCGCTGACCGTCGAGGCGGCCGCGATGGCGAAGGTGCCGCTGACCGGCACCGACTACATCCCCGGCGTGACCGAGGAGCGGTCGCTGGCCCGGATCGAGCGGCTGCTCGAGCGGCACCTGGAGAACCCGATCGACTCGTTCGTGTCGGACACGGCGCACGTCGGCCACAACGGGGGCGGGGAGGCGCCGGCATGAGCACCCAACCGACTTCGTCGGCGGGCACAAGCGAGCAGGGCACCGAGCTCTCCGGCGGCACGCGCCGAGGTCCGCGACCAGGTCGCCGCGGAGGATCGCGCCGGCGAGGCCGCGGCGCGGCCCGACCACCCGGAGACGGCGTCGTCGATCGACGCGGAGTTCCTCTCCGGGCGCCGGTTCCCCTACCAGGAGGACATCGCGCTGGTCGAGGACATCGACCTGCTCGCGGCGACCCCGGGCGAGGACATCAACTGGCTCGAGGACATCGCGCTGCTGCAGGAGGACGGCCAGCCCGCGGTGTTCGACCGCTACTCGAACGCGTTCATCAAGATCTACTTCGACATCCCGGCGGGCCGCGAGGACGAGCTCGCGCGCAAGGTGCTGATCTGCCACCTGCAGTCGGGCAACAGCTACGGGATCGGGCTCAAGCACCAGCACGCGAAGTTCCCGCAGCCCGAGCTGGGCTCGTGGGTCGAGGGGTCCGCGTCCGTCGGCACCGACTGGAAGGCGCCCGTGCTCGAGGGCTGGGAGCCGCCGCTGCACTGACGCCCGGCGCGGCCGCCGTGGCCGTCACCCTCACCCAGCTCGCGGCGTTCACGACCGTGGTGCGGCGCGGGTCGGTGACGGCTGCGGCAGAGGAGCTCGTCGTCACGCAGCCGTCGGTGTCGGCGGCGATCGCCGCGCTCGAGCGCGAGGTCGGCGCGAAGCTGCTCGAGCGCGACGGGCGCGGGCTGCGCCCGACCGCGGCCGGCGCCGCGTTCGCGCCCTACGCCACGCACGTGCTCGGGCTGCTGGAGGCGGGCGGCCGGGCGGCGCGCGAGGCCGCGGAGGGCGGCCGGGCGACGCTGCGGATCAGCGCGGTGACGAGCGCCGGCGACCACGTGGTCCCGCCGCTCATCCGCGCGTTCCGCGACGCGCACCCGGAGCTCGACATCGACCTCCACATCGGCAACCGGCGCGAGGTCTTCGCCGGGCTGCTCGAGCACCGCGCGGACGTCGCGATCACCGGCCGCGTGCCCGACGACGAGCGGCTCGCGGGCGAGGCGTTCGGCGTCAACGAGATCGTGCTCGTGACCGCGCCGGACGACCCGCTGGCGACGCGCCGCTGGGTCGCGGTCGAGGAGCTGGCCGGGCGGCCGTGGCTGGTGCGCGAGGACGGCTCGGGCTCGCGCGCGATGGCGGAGGAGTGGCTGCGCCGGCACGGGCTCGCGCCGTCGCTGCTCACGCTCGGGTCCAACACCGCGCTGCGCGAGGCCGCGCGCGCCGGGCTCGGGGTCGGGTTCGTCTCGCGCACGTCCGCGGCGCTGGAGCTGAAGATGGGCCTGCTCGGCACGATCCGCCCGCGCGGCGGGCTCCCGCAGCGCAACTGGTTCGTGGTCCGCCCGACGGTCGGCCCGGCCAGCCCGGCGGCGGCGGCGTTCGTCGCCTTCCTCGGCTCCGGGCGCGGCGCGCCAGGTGCTCCGGCGGGTGCTCGAGCTGCGCTGATCAGGCCGCGATCGCGGCCTGGTCGCGCGCCTCGATCTGCTCGAGCTTGTGCAGCAGCGTCTCGGCCATCCGCAGCGAGGCGGCGTCGATCAGGCGGCCGTCGAGCGACACGGCGCCGCGGCCCTCGCGCGCGGCGTCGGCCATCGCCGCGACGATCCGGCGGGTCTTCTCCGCCGCGGCGGCGTCGGGCGTGAAGACGGCGTTGGCGAGCGCGATCTGGGACGGGTGGATCGCCCACTTGCCCTCGTAGCCGAGCACGGCGGCGCGGCGCGCGGCGACGCGGTAGCCCTCCGGGTCGCCGAAGTCGCCGTACGGGCCGTCGATCGGCCGCAGCCCGTGCGCGCGGCAGGCGACCGCGATGCGGGCGAGCGGGTAGTGCCACTGGTCGCCCCAGTGCAGCGCGCCGGCGTCGGTCCGGACCGCGTAGGCGTCGGTCGACCCGCCGATCGAGGTGGTGTGGCTCTGGAGCGAGGCGGCGTAGTCGGCGACGCCGAACACCATCGCCTCCATCCGCTCGGGGCAGGCGGCGGCGATCTCGTCGACCCGGTGCATGCCGGCGGCCGTCTCGATCAGCACGCTGATCCCGATCGGGTGCGGCAGCCCGTGGGCCGCCTCGATCTGCTCGAGCAGCGTGGCGACGAGGTGGACGTCGCCGGCGCACGCGACCTTCGGGATCAGGATCGTGTCGAGCCGCGCGCCGGCCTGCTCGGCGACCTCGACGACGTCGCGGTAGCACCAGTGGGTGTCGAGCCCGTTGATGCGGAGCGAGACCGAGGTGCGCGACCAGTCGAGCTCGCGCAGCGCGTCGATCACGTGCCCGCGGGCGCGCTCCTTGTCGTCGGGCGCGACGGCGTCCTCGAGGTCGAGCATCACGACGTCGGCGCCGAGCGACGGCGCCTTCTCGAGCATGCGCACGTTGCTGCCGGGCACGGCGAGCTCGGAGCGGTGGAGGCGGGGCGATGGCATGGGCGGCGCAGTGTGGGGCGCCGGCGGCCGCGGCGCAAGCCGGGATAGAGGAATTCGCAGGTGCCCGCGCGCGCAGTCGATCCATAGACACGAGTCGATGGGTCGACGCGGAATTCTTCGCTTGCGTTCGAAGCCGGGGCGGGGACGCTGCTCCGTCATGCTGCTGACCGAGACGCTCGACCCACCGCCGCGCCTGCTCTGCGGGCCCGGCCCGTCCGACGTCGAGCCCGCCGTGCTCGCCGCGATGCGGCGCTCGATGCTCGGGCACCTCGACCCCGCGTTCCACGCCGTCCTCGACGAGGTCGTCGAGCTGCTGCGCGCCGTCTGGCGGATGCCGGACGGCGACGTGCTCGCGTTCCCGTCGACCGGCACGACCGCGATGGACGCGGGGCTCGCGAACCTGCTCGAGCCGGGCGAGACGGTGATCGTCGCCGAGGCCGGCTACTTCGGCCGCCGGATGGGCGACATCGCCGAGCGCCACGGCGCGCGCGTGGTGCGCGTGACCGCGCCGTGGGGGGAGACCGTGCCGAACGAGGCGCTGCTCGACGCGCTCGACCGGCATCCCGGCGCGCGGCTCGTCGCGGTCGTGCACGCCGAGACGTCGACGGGCGCGCTGCACCCGCTGCGGGAGCTCGGGTCGGCGATGCTCGGCACCGACGCGCTGCTGCTGGCCGACTGCGTGACGTCGCTCGGCGGGATCCCGCTCGACGTCGGCGCGTGGGGCGTCGACTACGCCTACAGCTGCACGCAGAAGTGCCTGGCGGCGCCGCCCGGCATGGCGCCGGTCGCGATCTCGCCGCACGCCTGGCGGCGGATCCGCGAGCGCCGCGCGCCGGTGCCGTTCGCCTCGACCTCGAGCTGCTGCGGCGCTACTGGGTCGAGCGGCCGGCCGTCTACCACCACACGGCGCCGATCCTCGGCGTCTACGCGCTGCACGAGGCGCTGCGGCTGGTGCTCGAGGAGGGGCTCGAGGCGCGCTGGGCGCGGCACGCGGCCGCCGGCGCGCGCCTGCAGGACGCGCTCCGCGCGCGCGGGCTCGAGCTCGTCGCCGACCCGGAGCGCCAGATGGCGCCGCTCACCGCGGTCCGGGTGCCCGACGGGGTCGACGGCAAGGCCGTCCAGGCGCGGCTGCTGGCCGGCCACGGGATCGAGGTCGGCGGCGGGCTCGGGCCCGGACGCGCCGCCGATGTGGCGGATCGGCCTGATGGGGCCGGAACGCGACGGCGCCGACCGCCGACCGCGTGCTCGGCGCGCTCGACGCGGTGCTCGCGCGAGCCGGCGCTCGTCTAGCGCGGGCAGCTGGCATAGTCCCGCGCGCGTGCCCCGCGTCGTCGTCACCCGCGCCCTCCCGGAGCCGGCGCTCGCCGCGCTGCGCGACGAGCGGCGCGGACGTCTGGGTCTCCGCCGAGGACCGCGCGCTCGACGCCGGGCGAGCTGCACGCCGCGGTCCGCGGCGCCGACGCGGTCGTGACGATGCTGCACGACCGCGTCGACGCCGCGTTCCTCGACGCCGCCGGCGACGGGCTGCAAGGTCGTCGCCAACGTCGCGGTCGGCTACGACAACGTCGACGTGGACGCCGCGCGCGCGCGCGGCGTGATCGGTCACGAACACGCCGGGCGTGCTGACCGACGCGACCGCCGACCTCGCGATCGCGCTGCTGCTCGCGATCACGCGGCGGCGTGGGGGAGGGCGAGCGGCTGATCCGCTCGCGGCGAGCCGTGGGCGTGGTCGATCGACTTCATGCTCGGCCGCGGGCTGCGCGGCAAGACGCTCGGGATCGTCGGCTACGGCGAGATCGGGCGGGCGGTCGCCGCGCGGGCGCGGCGCGTTCGGGCTCGAGGTCGATCTACACGCAGCGCTCGCCGCGGCGACGAGCCCGGCCAGGTCGAGCTCGGGCGAGCTGCTCGAGCGCTCCCACGTCGTCTCGCTGCACTGCCCGCTCACGCCGGAGACGCGGCATCTGATCGACGCGGACGCGCTCGCCGCGGATGCGCGACGACGCCTACCTGATCAACACCGCGCGCGGGCCGGTCGTCGACGAGGCGGCGCTGGCCGCCGCGCTGCGCGACGGCGTGATCGCCGGCGCGGGGCTCGACGTCTTCGAGCACGAGCCGGAGGTCCATCCCGGCCTCCTCGGGCTCGACAACGTCGTGCTGATCCCGCACCTCGGCTCCGCCACCGTCGAGACGCGCACGGCGATGGC